>NZ_CP109999.1:0-1200000 GCF_025947145.1 Flavobacterium sp. N1994 | reverse complement strand
CAACAATAATTATCCGTTTACGTTCCTGATGGAAAACATGCAGATTCAAAACAATCTAATTGATACTTCTTTAAATCAAGATGTAGATAAGTTTATCTTTTTGGGAAGTTCCTGCATTTACCCAAAACTAGCACCACAACCTCTAAAAGAAGAATGTCTGTTGACCTCGTCATTAGAACCTACAAACGAATGGTATGCTATTGCCAAAATATCCGGAGTGAAAGCTTGTGAGTCTATCAGAAAACAATTCGGGAAAGATTTTGTGAGTTTGATGCCAACCAATTTATACGGACCAAACGATAATTTCGATTTGCAGACGTCACACGTTTTACCAGCGATGATGCGTAAATTTCATGAAGCGAAATTGAACAATAACGAAGCAGTTACACTTTGGGGTTCGGGTTCACCAATGCGGGAGTTCTTGCATGTTCATGATTTGGCGGATGCTGTAGTTTTTGCTTTAGAGAACCCCTTTGCAGAGAATTTGTACAATATTGGAACTGGAGTTGATTTGACTATAAAATCGCTCGCTGAAATGATTCAGAGAACAGTCGGACATAAAGGAGAAATCATTTGGGATAGTTCAAAACCTGATGGAACGCCAAGAAAATTAATGGATGTTTCCAAAATGGCAAATCAAGGCTGGAAAGCTAAAATCACTTTGGAAGAAGGAATAAAATCAACCTATAGTTGGTTTTTAGAACACGAACATTCGTTTAAAGAAATCAAAATATAATTATATACTTAAAAAAAAATCAAACTAATGAAAACCGCATTAATTACTGGAATTACAGGACAAGACGGAGCTTATTTAGCAGAATTGCTTCTTGAAAAAGGCTATATGGTTCATGGTATCAAAAGACGTTCGTCGCTTTTCAATACAGATAGAATCGACCATTTATATCAAGACCCGCATGCTAAAGGAATTCGTTTGAAATTGCATTATGGTGATATGACTGATTCGATGAATATCACCCGAATCATTCAGGAAGTACAACCGGATGAAATATACAATCTGGCTGCAATGTCTCACGTTAAAGTGAGTTTTGATACACCAGAATATACCGCAAACGCGGACGGAATAGGAACACTTCGACTTTTAGAAGCCGTTCGCTTGTTAGGATTGCAAAACAAGACTAAGATTTATCAGGCATCAACTTCTGAGTTATACGGTTTGGTACAACAAGTGCCACAATCAGAAACCACTCCTTTTTATCCGCGTTCACCTTATGCTGTTGCTAAAATTTACGCCTATTGGATTACCGTAAATTACCGCGAAGCCTACAATATGTTTGCCTGCAACGGAATTCTGTTCAATCACGAATCACCTTTGCGTGGGGAAACTTTCGTAACCCGAAAAATAACCCGTGCTGTTGCCAAAATTGCTTTAGGATTACAAAGCGATTTATACATGGGTAACCTTGATGCACAACGTGATTGGGGACATGCTAAGGATTATGTAGAAGCGATGTGGAGAATCTTGCAACAAGATACCGCAGAAGATTATGTAATTGCAACAGGAATCACAACAAGAGTTCGTGATTTTATAAAAATGGCATTCCAAGAAGTTGGTTTCAAATTAAGATTTGAGGGAGAAGGCGTAGAAGAAGTTGGGATTTTAGAAGAAATTGATACTGAAAGATATCATACAGCTTTAGGAAAAGAGTTTGCTACAAAAGAATTCAAGATTCCTGCTATTGGAAGCACTTTGGTAAAAGTAGACCCAAGCTATTTCCGTCCAACTGAAGTAGATTTACTAATTGGAGATCCAACCAAATCGAAAACGAAATTGGGTTGGCAACCGAAATATGATCTTAAAATGCTTGTTGAGGAAATGGTTTCATCGGACGTAAAATTATTCCAAAGAGATATTCATTTAGCTGAAGGCGGACATAAAATCTTACGTCAAGCAGAATAATTGTAATTTCATTTAATGGAAAAAATAAAAGATAGAAAGATAGTAGTCGTCAATCAGGCGTCTAATTATCTAACTGTTGGTTTTTGTAACGCTTTCGCAGATAGGTTTGAGAATGTTGCCTTGGTTACCGGAAGCATTCACATTCAGGGCGAAGAACTTTCTCCAAATGTTGAAGTCACGTACATCAACAAATGGGTAGAGCGTCCTGCCAGTAAAAAGTTCTTATCATACATCAAGGCGTGTTTCAAAATCTATTGGCTATTGATGACAAAATACAGAAATCACGAAGTGTTTTTTGTTTCGATTCCGCCTATGGGTTATTTGTTGAATCTTTTGGTTTCTAACCGATTTAGCATGGTGGTTTGGGATGTCTATCCCGATGTGTTCAAAATTACTGGAATGAAAGAAACGCATCCAGTTTATAGAATTTGGGCATTTCTAAACCGAAAATCTTTTAAAGATGCCTTCCGATTATTTACCATTGGAGATAAAATGGCGGAGCTTTTAGAAGTGTATGCTTCAAAATCCAAAATCATCATTCAACCAATTTGGTCTATTTTTCATGCGAATGAACGGGTTGCCAAAGAAGACAATCCATTTATAAAAGAACATAATTTACAAGACAAATTCATAATTCAATATTCCGGTAATATCGGTTTGACTCACAAAGTTGAGGTTGTGGTAGAACTGGCTGAACTTTTAAAAGATAATACAGAAATCATTTTCCAAATAATAGGACGTGGTCCACGAGTTCCGGCTTTGCAAAGAATGGTAGCAGAAAAGAATTTGCCGAATTGTACTTTTCTTCCGTTTCAATCGGATGAAATGTTTCCGTTTTCGTTATCCGCAGCCGATTTAGGGATTGTGATTCTGGATGAATTGACCTCCAAAGGAAGTGTTCCGAGTAAGTCATATAATTTAATGAGTTATGGAATTCCATCAGTATATATCGCAGGTGAGGATTCAGAATTGAATACGTATGCACACAAATACAAAGCCGCAGAATGTTTTGCCGAAAAGGATTTGCATTTGGCCAAAGACTTCATTCTCGACTTAAGCAAAGACAAACAAAAATGGAATGAAATGTCAGCCAATGCTATTGCCACAGCGAAACTTTTCAGACGCGATAATGCTGATAAATTTGTCGATTATTATTTGAATCCACTACATGATTAAAACTATACTTTCTACTATTATTTCGAATCTAAAAAATAGCATCGGTTGGAAAACCCATCGTAAAATTGTTGTTTTTTCAGTAGATGACTATGGTAATGTCCGATTAAATTCGGCGCAAGCCAGAAAAAACATGGATGCAGCCGGAATGAAAATCTACTCGCGTTTCGATGCTTTAGATACTTTGGAAACTACACAAGATTTGGAACAACTTTTTGAAACCTTGTCCTCTGTAAAAGATAAAAACGGAAGACATGCTGTTTTTACGCCATTTGCTTTGCCTTGTAATATTGATTTCGAAAAAATGGAAGCAGATGATTTTCACCATTTCTATTTTGAAACGCTTCCCAATACATATAAAAAACTTGCCCTTGAACAACCTGAATCCTACACCGGAACTTGGGATTTATGGAAAGAAGGAATCGCCAAAGGTTTTCTAAAACCACAATTTCACGGAAGAGAGCATTTGAATCTGACTGTTTTTAATGACAAATTGAAAAAGAGAGATTCACAGTTGTTGACAGCCTTAAAAAATAAATCTTACACCAGCATTTCAGATGATGACTATCCAACGATGTCGAGTACAGCCGAATTGGATTTTTGGGATGTGAACGAAAATGAAGCTTTAAAGCCAATTTTAAAAGAAGGTTTACAGCTTTTCGAAGAAGTTTACGGATATAAAAGCAATTATTTCACACCACCAGTTTTCAATATTCATCATTCATTGTTTCAAACGTTAAAAGACAACGGAATACAATTTTTAGACTTAGCTTTGCTTCGAAATGAGCACCAAGGTTTGAATGTTTATAAAAAATCATTCAATTACATTGGTAAGCAAACTAAAGAAGGCTTGACCATCATGGTTAGAAATGTGGTTTTTGAACCAACTGAAGATAGAGGAATGGATTGGGTAGATTATACGATAAAGCAAATTGAAACAGCTTTTCGTTGGAATAAACCTGCCATCATTAGTTCACATCGTGTGAATTTTTGTGGACATATTGACCCTCAAAACCGTGAAAAAGGTCTTGACAGTTTGAAACGACTATTGCAAGAAATTGTAAAAAAATGGCCAGATGTTGAGTTTATGGCAGCCGATGAATTAGCAACATATCTTAAAAATAAATAACATGTTTAAAAGGGTACTTTATTTAGGATATTATCTAAAAAAAATGGATTGGAAGAAGTTTCAACTTTTTCTGAATCACGCTTTGAAACTTTCTGGTAAAAGTAAAATCAGTCTTGTTTTGGATGCCGTTTCTAGTGTGTTTAAATACAATATTTCGCTTTTAGAATATTTTCAATTTCGATTTTTTGAACAAACGAATGAGCAGCGTAAAACTTGGGCGGGAACCGGATATATGTTCGAGTATCAACTGAAAATGAATCCGAAAAACTCTAGAGATATTCTGGATGATAAGACGAAATTTTATCGTTCCTATAAAGATTATTTTGTACATAATGTTGCCGATATAGCCGATTTGAAAGCGTATCCCGAATTGCTTAAAAAACTACTACAAACCCCTTCGGGTAAATTAGTTTTTAAGGTGGCTGATGGTAATTGTGGTATCGATGTTTTGATAAAAGACGCGAAGGAATTCGACGAAAAAAGTATCATCACTTTTATGGAAAATAGTCAGTTTGATTTGGTGGAAGAATTTATACAGCAACATTCGGTTCTCAATGCATTATCGCCATCAGCCGTAAATACCGTTCGGATTTTTACTCAGTTAGATGATAACAATGAAGTGGTTTTATTAGGCTGTAGACAAAGAATCTCTGTAAACTCCTCAGTAGATAATATGGCAGCGGGTAACATGGCCGCATCTATTGACGAAAACACCGGACAACTTTCGGGTCCCGGAATTTACAGTGATATCACAAAGCCACAAGAGAAAGTACATCCGATAACGGGCATCGAAATTATAGGTTTGCAGGTTCCGTTTTGGAAAGAAACTGTTGCTATGGTTAAGAAAGCAGCAAAAGAACATCCTGAAAATCGTTCGATAGGTTGGGATATTGTTATTACTGAGAATGGTCCCGGCTTTATTGAAGGTAATCATGATTGGTGTAAATTGTTATGGCAATTGCCTGCTCAACAAGGATTAAAATCGAAATTAGAACCTTTTCTGAAATAAGATGTATCGACTGTTTTTAAAACGATTTTTGGATATTTTGGTTGCTGCTATCGGATTGATTGTTGCTTCACCAATTCTGATTGTTGTTTTTTGTATTTTAGGATTTCAGAATAAAGGGTCGATTTTTTTCTTTCAGGAGCGTCCGGGTTTTAAGCAAAAAGCTTTTAAAATTGTAAAGCTCAAAACCATGACCGATGAAAAAGATGCTGACGGAAAGTTATTGCCCGACAATCAAAGAATAACTAAGGCCGGAAAAATAATCCGAAGATTATCTATTGATGAATTGCCACAGTTGGTAAACGTTCTCAAAGGAGATATGAGTTTAATTGGGCCACGACCCTTATTGTTTAAATACATTCCGTTGTACTCGGAAGAGCAATTACGCCGACACGATGTTCGTCCCGGAATCACAGGTTGGGCACAAGTCAACGGAAGAAATTCCATTAGCTGGAAACAGAAATTTGATTTTGATATTTATTATGTGGATCATTTGTCACTTGGGTTGGATATCAAAATTTTGTGGCTGACGTTTATAAAAGTAATTCGTACCGAAGGCGTAAATCAGTCGACAGATAGACCGATGCAACCCTTTAACGGAAATAATTAAGAAGATATGACGCAAAAACTACTTATAATTGGTGCCGGAAGTGTTGGTAAATTTGTTGCTTACAATATCAATCAGTTTAATCAATCTTTTGAAATTATTGGTTTTTTAGATGATGATGCTTCAAAACATAATACGATAATTGCCGGTGTTCCTGTATTAGGTGCGATTGATAAATTACAGGAGTTTTCAGGGAAAGATATGGCCATTGTTTGGGGAATTGCTTTTCCATCAATTAAGAAAAAATTATTTGATAACTATCAGAACCTATCTTTTAATTTTCCCAATTTTATTGCCAAAGATGCTTGGGTTTCAGAGGCAGTGACTTTTGGGAAAGGATGTATTATTTATCCGGGAACCACTATTAACTATGAAACCGTTATTGCTGATTTTGTTGTGATTAATATGAATTGTAGTTTGGGACATAATTGTTCGATACAATCGTTTTCATCCTTGGCACCTGGTGTAAATTTAGGTGGCAATACGGCAATAGGATGTTGTGTTGAAATGGGAATTGGTTCATCCACCGTTCAAGGAGTTATCATTGCTGATGATGCTACTGTTGGAGGACAAGCCATGGTGGTTGCTAATGTTTCTAATGCTGATGTTGTAGTTGGAGTTCCGGCTAAAAGTATCAAATGAAAGCCATCGTAAAGAGAGTTTTCGATTTCGTTGTTTCGTTCATTGCATTGATGATTTTTTTGCCATTTATTATAATTTCTTGGTTGATTTTGATAGTAGACACACAATCTGACGGATTGTTTTTCCAAAGAAGAGTAGGGCAATACGGTAAACTGTTTACCATTTATAAGTTAAAAACGATGCATCCGAAAACGGGAAATATTTCTAAAATCGGATTCTTTTTTAGAAAATATAAACTAGATGAGCTGCCACAGTTTTTGAATGTATTGATAGGCGAAATGAGCATAGTTGGGCCACGACCCGATATTGAAGGATACTATGATAAACTGGAAGGCGAAGAACGAAAAGTATTGGAATTAAAACCTGGAATTACCAGCGAAGCTTCGATAAAATATTACAATGAAGAACAAATTCTAGAGCAGCAAAAGGATGCTTTATATTACAATGACACGGTTATTTTTCCGGATAAAGTGAAGATGAATCTAGATTACTACCACAATCAGAATATCTTTTTAGACATAAAAATTATAATTAAAACCATTTTAAAAGGTAATTAATAAAAATGAATAATTCAAAAATTTGGCTGTCCTCTCCACATATGGGAGGTAATGAGCAACAATTTGTAAATGAAGCTTTTGATACCAATTGGGTAGCGCCATTAGGGCCTAATGTGACTGGTTTTGAACAAGATTTAGAACAGTTTTTAAATGATGAAGTATGTGTTGCCGCTTTAAGTTCAGGAACAGCTGCCATTCATTTGGGGTTAGTTTTATTGGGAGTTCAGGCTGGAGATGAAGTGATTTGTCAGAGCTTTACATTCTCCGCATCTTGTAATCCGATATTGTATTTGGGAGCCACCCCTGTTTTTGTTGATAGCGAGTCAGAAACATGGAATATGTGTCCGATTGCGCTTGAAGAAGCTATTGTTGACTGTATTTCAAAAGGAAAGAAACCTAAAGTTATTATTCCGGTTCATTTGTACGGCATGCCATTTAAAGCAGAGGAGATTAGAGCTGTTGCCGATAAATATGGAATCCCGATTTTGGAAGATAGCGCTGAAGCTTTGGGAAGTACTTATAAAGGCAGAAAATGTGGTACTTTCGGAGATATTGCAGCTCTATCATTTAACGGAAATAAAATCATTACTACTTCTGGAGGCGGAGCATTGGTCTCACATTCAAAGGAAGTTAAAGAAAAAGCAGTTTTCTTGGCAACTCAGGCCCGAGATAACGCGCCACATTATCAACACTCAGAAATTGGGTACAACTATAGATTGAGTAATGTTTGTGCTGGAATTGGAAGAGGACAGATGGAAGTCTTAAAAAAACATATTAATTTAAGACGACAAATGCATGAATTTTATCTTGATTTTTTCAAAGATATAAGTGAGGTGACTGTTTTTCAAGAGCCAAATTCAGATTTTTTTTCAAATCATTGGTTAAGCTGTATTGTAATTGATTCCAATACTTTAGGCAAAACAAGTACTGAGTTAAGATTGTTTTTGGAAAGAGAAAATATTGAATGCAGGCCTTTGTGGAAACCAATGCATTTGCAACCTATATTTGAAAAATATCCTTATTACGGGGGGAATGTTTCAGGGCACCTTTTTGAAAATGGATTGTGTTTACCATCGGGTTCTAATCTTACAGAATTCGATAAAAAAAGAATTTCTGATGTATTAAAAAGATTTTTTAGTATAAATTTGTAGAAATAGGGTTTCTAAATGCAAGAGTATTTATTTAATTTTTTGAGAAAAATCATCTCTACCAAAAGATTCCAAAACATTGGTTATTTACCAAGATGGATAATTTTTGCTATAGATGTTTTTATAGTTTCTTTGGCTTGTGTGATTACACAAATAATAATTCAGAGTTTAAATGTAAAGCTTTATCCAAATCTTAGTCTGTTTTTTCAATATGGTTTTGTAATTTTTATTAATGCCGTTTCGTTTATTTTCTTTAGAACCTACAGTGGTATAATAAGGCATTCTACTTTTATTGATGGCGTTAAGCTTTTAGTTGCTACAACTGCTTCTTATTTATCATTAATGGTTTTCAATTATACCTTACAAATTATTTTAAAAGAAAGGTTATTATTGTCAACAGGTTTATTTATTACTTATGTTATTTCATTTTTATTATTATTTCTCTTTAGAATTTTAGTAAAAAATATTTTTGAAACTTATCTTCAAGTTGCTGATTCCAATCAATTAATCAAAGCTTTAATTTATGGTGCTGATGCTAATGCTATATCAGTGGCTAATGCATTAAAAACAGAGAAACCTGCGCGATTTAATGTTGTTGGTTTTGTAAATAAGTTTGAACAGAATAAAACAAATAAAAGCATATTGAATTTACCAATAATCAATCAAAAAAAAGGAATACATGTGATTCTAAAATCAGTAAATGCTGAAGCTTTGATTATTGCTGAAAAAAGTTTGACTAAAGAGGAAACTAGAACATTGGTTGAAGAATGTTTAGAATATAATTTCAAAGTCTTTACAGTACCATTAATCACAGATTGGGAGGATCAAAATCAAATATCCAATCAATTAAAGAATTTTGCTATTGAAGATTTATTAGATAGAAAACCTATAGTTTTAGATAACGAAAAGATTTCAGCTCAAATTAAAGGAAAGACCGTTATGATTACCGGTGGAGCAGGATCTATTGGAAGTGAAATAGTTAGACAAGTACTAAATTTTAATCCATATAAAATAATTATTCTAGATCAAGCAGAGTCTCCTTTGCATAGTTTACAACTTGAAATTTTAGAAAATTCAAAAGACATAAAAATTAGAACTGTTTTGGCAGATATAAAAGACAATAATGTGCTTGAAATGGTTTTTGAAAAATACAAACCCGATTTTGTTTATCATGCAGCTGCTTACAAACATGTTCCATTGATGGAAGAAAATCCTTTACAGGCTATTTTAACCAACGTGCTTGGAACTAAAAACTTAGCTGATTTAGCTAAGAAATATATGGTTGAAAAATTTGTAATGATATCTACTGATAAAGCGGTGAATCCTAGTAGTGTTATGGGGGCAAGTAAACGTATTGCTGAAAAATACGTTCAATCTTTAAATTATCATCTAGTTAATTCAAACAAAAAAAATCCTACCAAGTTTATCACTACAAGATTTGGAAATGTTTTAGGTTCTAATGGTTCTATAGTTCCATTATTTACTAAACAAATTCAAGAAGGGGGACCAATTACAATAACGCATCCAGAGATTATAAGGTATTTTATGACGATACCTGAAGCTTGTCAATTAGTGCTTGAGGCCGGAGCTATGGGCAATGGAGGTGAGATTTATATTTTTGATATGGGGGAACCTGTAAAAATAATTGACTTAGCTAAAAAAATGATACGCTTGGCAGGCTTTATTCCGGATAAAGACATAAATATTAAGATAATAGGTTTAAGACCTGGTGAAAAATTATTTGAAGAATTATTAAATGACTCTTCAAAAACGTTGCCTACTCATAATACTAAAATTATGATTGCTCAAGAGAAATGGGATGATTTTGATGAGGTTAAAGAATCAATTACGGAATTAATAACAATAACAAAGAAATATTCAAGTTTAGAGGTAGTTGCTCAAATGAAGAAAATTATACCAGAATTTAAAAGTATGAATTCAGAATATCAAATCTTAGATGCAAATTAGTATTTGTTATTCATTTATTTTGATGAAAACTTCTTAATCATATTAAAAATATAAAATCTAATTGTAGATTTGCTTTTTTTAACTATCCACCAGAATTGAATTACTTAAAATTATTAGAATGATAAAAAAAATATTACTATTTGTATTAGCTTTAACTATCACATCTTGTGCCAGCAAAAAGGATGTTTTATATTACCAAGACATCAAAAATAGTGGACAAAGCACTATACAATTCATCCCAAATGAAGTCCAAATTAATGATATTTTATATATTAACATTTCTTCATTGATTTTAGAATCAGCAGAGCCTTTTAATGTAGATAAAAGATACACTAATCTATCAAACATTCAAACTTTGAAAGTTCAAGGATATCTAGTTTCAAAGGAGGGAGAAATTGTTTTTCCTATATTAGGTAATATCAAAGTTGCAGGGAAAAGTACAGAGGAGGTACAAAAAATCATCGCAGACATGTTAAGTAATAAAGGTTATCTAAAAGATCCTATAGTAAGTGTAAGAGTGATTAATTGCAAAGTAACTATTTTGGGAGAAGTTAAAGCACCTGGAACTTATAGTTTTGACGAACAAAACATTTCACTTAATCAAGCTATTGGATATGCAGGTGATTTAACTATTAATGGTATTAGAAAGGATGTTCTATTAATAAGAGAGAGCAATGGTACAAGAACTTATACTAAATTGGATTTAACTTCCTCAAGTTGGTTTAATAGTCCATATTACTATATAAAGCAAAATGATGTCATAATTGTAAATCCAAATGGAGCTAAAGTTATGAATTCAGGATATTTAAGTAATATTGGAAGTGTATTAGGAGTACTTACTTTTGCTGCTACAATGTATTTATTATTAAAAAAATAGTTTTAATGGAAAATTCCCAGCTTGATCTTCAAGAAAAGCATAATAATTTTGACTTTATAGAACAGTTTTTTCTCTATTTACGCTATTGGCATTATTTCTTAATTTCAGTAGTAGTTTGTTTTTTTGTTGTGAAATATTATTTAAACCACACGGTTTCAGTTTATGAATCAAGAGCAAAAGTTAAAATAATTGATGATTCTAAGAATAGTTTCATAATGCCTAATAGTCCAGTAGCTTTATTTGGAAAAAGTAAAGTGAATTTGGATAATGAAATTGAAGTTATAAAATCGTATCGAATTCTTGAGCAAGTTTGTAAAAGTTTAAATCTAAATAATCAATATTACAATGTTGGTTATTTGAATAATATTGAGATTTGGAAAAACAGACCTTTTACAATTGAATGGTTGGATAACTCTTCGAAAATGGATGAGAAATCTATTTCTTTTGAGATTGAAATAGCCAATGGAGGATATAGAATAGCTAATTCCTCATCGAGTACTTCTTCAAAAGTTTATCCTTTTAATTCTGTTCAATATGTCAATGGAGTTCCCTTCAGGTTATCACTTCAAGTTGGGACAAACTTAAAAGCATTAAACACAAGAAAGTTTTTGATTGTTCATGCCACAATTGAGTCAGTTGTCCTAGGCTTAGCTGGAAGTTTAAATATTTCAAATAGCAATAAAAATTCTGATATTCTAATACTATCTTTAGTTGGAGCCAATAGAGATAAGTCTGAAGTTATCCTAAACGAAATCATAAAACAATTTGATGCTGATGGTTTGAATGACAGAAGGTTAGTGTCTAAAAGAACCATTAATTTTGTTAATGAAAGATTTAAATCATTAGAAAAACAATTAGACTCTGTTGAAACAAATAAAGCTAATTTTAAACGTAATAATGAATTAACCTTTATAAATGAAGATGCCGTAAGCGCAACTTCAAACAAAATAATTGCTTCTAATGATGTCTTTCAAGTCGAAACTCAAATCGCACTGGCAAAAATTTTAGAGCAAACAGTAAAAGAAGATAAAAAATTAGGATTGTTACCAGCCAATTTAGGGCTAACTAATCAAGGAATAAATGAATTAATTTCCGAATTTAATGTAGCGGTTTTGCAACGTGAAAGACTGGCAGTAAGTGGTGGAGTAAATAATCCAAATATTCAACTTTTAAATGCTAAACTGGCAAATCTTAAGGATAATATTATAGGGTCTATTAAAGCTTACCAAAAAGAATTAGAGGTTTCTCTTTCTAAAAATGACTACATCAAAAAATCATCGATTGATAAATTTAGTGCTATCCCAAATGATGAAAAAGTATTGAGAAAAATTGAGCGTCAACAAAATATTAAAGAAACTTTATATCTTTTGCTTTTACAAAAAAGAGAAGAAGCTGCTATAAATTTAGCCATAACTTCTTCTTCTTTAAAAATTGTAGATTACGCCTTGACAAGTTCTAGCCCAGTAGCACCTAAAAAAGGAACCTATTATTTAGTATCAATTCTTATTGGATTGTTGATTCCATTTTTAATATTATATTTAGGGTTCTTACTTGATGATAAACTTCATACCAAAGAAGATATTTTAAAATTAACAAGAAATAAAATTATTCTTTCAGAAGTTCCACACATTAATACTAAGGATAAATTAACAGCACTGAATGACAGATCTATACTTGGTGAATCATTTAGAATATTAAGAACCAACTTAACGTATATTTTCCCTTTACAAAAGGAAAAAGTTGGTCAAACTATAATGATAACCTCTACTATAAAGGGAGAAGGTAAAACATTTACAGCTCTGAATTTGTCTATTTCATTTTCAATAATGAATAAAAAAGTGTTGTTAATTGGTGCAGATATGAGAAACCCTCAACTGCATAATTATTTAAACATTAAAAAGAATCAACACGGACTTCAAGATTACTTACATGACATTTCTGTTGATTGGCACAGTACTGTAAATAAAAATACTTTAGATAATATTAATTTAGATATTATTTTGTCAGGAACGATACCTCCAAATCCAGCAGAATTATTATCAAACGGAAGATTAGAAAAATTGATTGCAGAAGCTAAAAAAGAATACGATTTTGTCATTGTAGATACTCCACCAACATTATTGGTAACTGATACACTCGTTATTTCTCATTTAGTTGATACTACTTTATATGTTGTTAGAGCCGATTATACCCCTAAGAAAATATTAGAATTTTCTGTTAACTTAAGTGAGAAGGGAAAATTAAGAAATATGGCTTATGTTATAAATAATGTTGGAGCCAATTATAAAGGTTATTCTAGTTATGGTTATAATTATAAATATAACTACGCTTATGGATACGGTTATGGTTATGACTCAGATTTAGGAACAAAAAAATCGTTAGTTAAAAGATTTTTATCTTTCTTTAAAAAGTAAAAAACTAAAAGTCAAAAAGAGAATTATTTTGAAAAGCAGAAGTTAAGTATTCATAATTTTTCAAAATAATTCTTTTATGCATGTATTCCATGTGACGATTGTGATGAACATCTGAACCAATAAAATCGATTAAACCATTTTTCAATAATAAATCAGCTGCTTTAGATACTCTTTCACCATAATAGCCTGTTGTAGAAAGCATATTAAGTTGAAATAAACATCCAGCATTTTTAAGTTTTTTATATTCATCCAAGGAACTATGATAAAAATTATATCTTTCTGGATGGGCTAAAATTGGTCGATAGCCTGCTACCTGTAAATCGAATAAAATTTCAAATAATTGAATAGGCGGGTTTAAGTATGATATCTCAACTAAGACATAATTATCTTTTAGAGTTAGTAGTGATTTACTTTTGAATAAAGCAGTAAACTCTGAATCAATCATATATTCAGCTGCAGTTTTCATGCGATTATCAATATTTGGAATCTTTAATTCAGCAATAGTAGCCAATAATTTTTCGTTAATTTGATCATTGGTATTTTTCCAAACATCACCCATTACGTGAGGAGTTGTGATAAATTTTTTAAATCCAATTTCTTGCAAACCATTTATATAACTGGTAGTGTCCTCAATACAAGTAGACCCATCATCAATTCCAGGTAACAAATGAGAATGAATATCAATATAATTATCTGGAATTAAATCTTTTAAAAATGGTTTTTTATGTTTGAAGAAATGTAGCAAAATGATGTCTTTAGTTTACAAAATTAGTCAAATAAAAGTACTTTATCTAAATGTTAATAGTTTCTCCAATAAATCAATTCAATTCTTTTTCTGCACCTATTCAAATTTATATATTTGTAGCCAACCATAGTATGACAAATATTTTTAATTCCATAAAGCAGTAATGAAAGATAATGGACAATCTCAAAATTGGGATTTAATAATCAAAGGACATACTTCGCTTTTTGATTTAAAATTTAGAGACCTTTGGCATTATAGGGATTTATTGTTCCTTTTTGTTAAAAGAGACTTTGTTAGTTTCTATAAACAAACTATTCTTGGACCACTTTGGTTTTTCATTCAACCCATTTTTACTACTATTGTGTTTTCATTCGTATTCGGAAACTTAGCTGGTATTAGTACTGATGGAATCCCAAAATACCTTTTTTATCTAGCTGGAATTACTTCATGGAATTATTTCTCTGATTGTTTGACCAAAACTAGCACCGTTTTCAGAGATAATTCAAATATTTTCGGAAAAGTATACTTCCCAAGATTAATCATGCCACTAAGTATCGTTGTTAGTAATTTAGTCCGTTTTGGAGTTCAGTTACTTTTGATGATTTTCATGATGATTTATTTTTACTTTAAACCAATACCGGGAACGAGTTTTCATGTTACATCAGGAATATTTTTATTTCCTATTTTGGTGTTATTAATGGCATTATTGGGATTAGGACTTGGCTTGATTATTACTGCTATGACCACTAAATATCGTGATTTAACATTTTTAGTCACCTTTGGAGTTCAGTTGCTTATGTATGGAACCACCGTTATTTATCCGTTGAGTTATGCCAGAGAAAAAGGATATGGATGGATAGTTGAGTTGAACCCTATGACTAGAATTATAGAAGCTTTCCGATATGCCTTTTTAGGTAAAGGAGAGTTTACAGCCATGACTTTATTAAGTTCAGCATTAGTTACTTTTTTAATTTTAATTGTCGGTATCATTATTTTTAATAAAACCGAGAAAACCTTTGTTGATACCATCTAATGAGTAAGCCAATTATACATGTTGAAAATTTATCAAAAGCCTATCAGATTGGACAAATCGGAACAGGAACAATATCACGTGATATTGAGCGTTTTTGGTTAACTAAAGTACTTGGAAAAGAAGATCCTTTTCTTAAAATTGGAGAAACTAATGATAGAAGTAGTAAAGGAACTAGTGATATTGTTTGGTCTTTGAAAGATATCAACTTTGAAATTAATCAAGGTGATGCAGTGGGGATTATAGGAAAAAATGGGGCTGGAAAAAGTACATTACTCAAGTTATTATCAAGAGTTACTAGTCCAACTACTGGTGAAATTAAAATAAAAGGAAGAATTGCCAGTTTACTCGAAGTAGGTACTGGTTTTCATCCTGAATTATCAGGAAAAGAAAATATCTATTTGAATGGGGCAATACTTGGGATGCGAAAGAAAGAAATCACAAGAAAGCTCGAAGAAATAATTGATTTTTCTGGAGTTGAAAGATATATTGATACTCCAGTAAAAAGATACTCCTCTGGAATGTATGTTCGTTTAGCTTTTGCTGTGGCGGCTCATTTAGAGAGTGAAATTTTAATTGTTGATGAAGTATTAGCAGTTGGTGATGCCGAATTTCAAAAAAAATGCCTTGGCAAAATGGGAGATATCAGCAAAGGGCAGGGCAGAACCGTACTTTTTGTAAGTCATAATATGGCAGCTGTAAAAAGCTTTTGCTCCAAAGGAATGGTGCTTGAAAACGGAATAATAAAACATTCAGGCGATTTAGAAGATTCTTTAACCTACTATCTGAGAAATAATTCAATTGACGATGATTTATCAGAAATACAATTTGAAGAGGATAAAAACAAAAAATCACAAATTTTAGAAGTTAGTATCAAAGATTCTGAAGCTAATGCAGTAACAGAGTTTTTTACAGATCAAGAAATATTTATTCATCTAAAACTGAAAAATGATTTTCTAGAAGAAAATTTAAGATTGAATTTTTCATTACTGGATAAATTTGAAAATGTAATCTTTATTAAAAGAAGAGAAATAAATTTTGTTGGAATTAATACATGGATAATAAGAATTCCTAAAGATATTTTAATAGCCAACAATTATGTAATTGGACTTGCAATTGATGTTCCAAAGGTTAAGTTATTAGATTTTCCTGCCAAAAAATTGAATTTAAAAATAATAGATATCGGACAGGAGGAATTTAAAAAA
Source organism: Flavobacterium sp. N1994 (assembly GCF_025947145.1). Taxonomy (NCBI): domain Bacteria; kingdom Pseudomonadati; phylum Bacteroidota; class Flavobacteriia; order Flavobacteriales; family Flavobacteriaceae; genus Flavobacterium; species Flavobacterium sp. N1994. Next base: position 1,183,581 of record NZ_CP109999.1, on the reverse strand, counting down.
GGAGATGTTGAAAACGGATTCTTTAAAATACCAATGGAATGGGAAAAGTAAAAAAAAACATTTTATTACTTTCAACAGGGGATGTTAATGGTGCTTATGAAGCAATATACAGACTAGCCAAATTATATAGTGAAGAAGGGCATCAGGTAGCCATGCTTGTAAAAAACAAAACAAAAAGCGACCCATTTATTATCAAGTACAAACCCATACTTAAAAACAAGTATATAAGCAGTCTCCAAAAAATAGTAAAAAGTCAGTTAAGAAAGTATAATAAAGTTGATCCTAATTATCATTTTATAAGTGATGACGAGCAAACTAAAAATATTGACCCTGCACATTTACTAAATCAAATTGGTTTTATTCCTGAAATTACTTTCGTTGGGATGACGGATAAGTTTATGAATTCAACGGATATAGTAAATATTCAGCAATTAACTAAATCAAAGGTTTATACGATTGCTGTAGATATGAACCATTTTACTGGAGGATGCCACTATGCATGGGATTGTAAGGGTTATGTTAGCGGATGTAGTACTAATTGTCCAGCCATACTTGATGCAAAAAACAAGGGCTTGGCTAAGCTAAATTTTGAAACTAAATTCCATAATGCTAAAAAAGGAAATTTTCAAATAATTTCTATGTCGGAATGGACTTTAAATCAAGCAAAAAATTCAAAAATATATAAAGATCAAATTGAGTTTAAGAATATTAATAGCATAATTGATGTTGATCAATTTAATCCGAATAAAAGGAATATTGCTAAACAAGTATTTGACTTTGACGAAGATAAATTTTACATCCTCTGTGGCTCTCAAAATTTGAAATCAAAAAGAAAAGGATTCCAGTATTTTATGGAAGCATTAAAAATATTGGAAAATAATTTAACTGAGGAGCAAAAGAATAAAATTGTAATCTTAAATGTTTCAAGAGAAACTCAGAGTGAATTATCGGATTTGACTTTTGAAATGAAAAACATTGATTATATCAATGATTACAGACTTTTATCTCTATTATATCAAGCAGTAGAAGTCTTTGTAAATCCATCCATTGAAGATTCTGGACCCATGATGGTTTCTGAAGCTTTAGCTTGTGGTACTCCGGTGGTTGGTTTTGATATGGGAATCGTTACTAATATGGTAATTGATAACTATAACGGGTATAGGGCATCACTAAAAGACAGCGAAGATTTGGCATTTGGAATTAAGAAAATTTTTGAGTTATCAAAATCAGAGTATCAATCCTATTCTAATAATAGCTATAAATCAGTTTCTGAAAATTCGTCTTTAAACTCTATTTTAAAATTAAATTTACTTCAATGATAGGTTTATTTTTAATGTCCGAGAAAGGATTTAATGTGGTAGAAAGTTTAATAGCCAATAAAAAGCTAAACTTAATTGACTTTATCTGCATAGGAACTGATAATAAAGTTAAAAATGACTTTTCAAATCAGATCAAAGAACTATGTGCAGCAAATGATATTGTTCATTTTTTTAGAAATGAAGAAAAAGATATTACCACTTTTAAAAGTCATTACTATATAGCCATATCATGGAAATGGATGTTAGATTTGCCTAATTTAATTGTAATTCATGATTCATTATTACCTAAATATCGAGGGTTTGCTCCTTTAGTGAATATGTTAATCAATGGCGAAAAAAAGATTGGTGTTTCGTCCATTTTTGCTTCTGAAAAATATGATATGGGGGAATTGATATTTCAAGAAGATGTTGAAATTCAATATCCAATAAAAATAAATGAAGCTATTAGCATTATTAGCAAACTATATGTTAGTGTAGTTTTAAAATTAACAACCGCTATTGAAACAGGAATTCCACTAATTTCATATAAACAAAATGAGAGTGAAGCAACTTATTCTTTGTGGTTGGATGATGAAGATTATTTTATAAATTGGAATTTATCCTCAGATAAAATAATTCGAAAAATTGATGCCTGTGGTTTTCCATTTACTGGTGCCAAATGTTTATTAGATAATGAAATAGTTATCATAGAAAATGCATTACTAGTGGAAGATGTTGTGATAGAAAATCGACAACCCGGAAAAGTAATTTTTATAGAAGACTCTTTACCAGTAATTGTCTGCGGAGAGGGATTGATTAAAATTTCAGATGCATTTTATGAGGATACTAAAAAAAGTATATTTCCTTTGACTAAATTTAAATTAAGATTTAAATAATTATGATTCCCTTTAATAAACCTTACCTATCAGGCAATGAAACATTGTATATTGAAGATGCCGTAAGAACTGGTAAAATATCAGGTAATGGTAAGTATACTAAACTGTGTCAGGATTTTTTTGAAAATAAATATGGTTTTAAAAAGTGTTTGCTAACCACTTCGTGTACAGATGCTCTTGAAATGTGTGCTATTTTAGCAGATATTAAGCAAGGTGATGAAGTAATTATTCCGAGTTATACGTTTGTTTCTACAGCATTGGCTTTTATCAGACAAGGAGCAAAAATTGTATTTGCCGATTCAGAAGCATCAAATCCAAACCTAGATGTTACCCAAATTGAAAAACTAATTACTTCCAAAACTAAAGCAATTGTTCCGGTACATTACGCTGGTGTAGCTTGTGATATGGATGCTATAATGACTTTAGCCAATAAATATAATTTACTGGTTATTGAAGATGCCGCTCAAGCTATTGATAGTTATTACATCAGTAGTAATGGCGAAAAAAAACCATTAGGAGGTATTGGTCATATGGCCGCATTTTCTTTTCATGAAACAAAAAATATCATTTCAGGGGAAGGCGGATTATTAGCCATAAACGATTCTAAATTTGTGCAAAGAGCAGAAGTTATTTGGGAAAAAGGAACTAATAGAGCGGAGTTTTTTAGAGGAGAAGTGAACAAATACGGTTGGATAGATATTGGGTCCTCTTTTTTGCCTTCAGAAATTATTGCGGCTTTTTTATGGGCTCAATTAGAAAACTTAAATGACATCCAAAATCGAAGAAAACTTTTGTGGAAAACTTATATGGATGCCTTTCAAAAGCTCAATAACAGTAGTATTCAATTACCAGTTTTTCCAGATTATGCAACCAATAATGCTCATATGTTTTATTTGGTTTTACCCGATTTAGCATCACGGTCTGATTTGATTACCCGTTTAAAAGAAAATGGATTTCATTCGGTTTTTCATTATATTTCATTGCATTCAAGCGATTATTATAAAGATAAACACGATGGCAGAATATTACCCAACACTGATAGATTTTCAGATTGTCTAGTAAGGCTTCCATTTTTTTATGAATTAGAAATTAATGATATAAATCGATTAGTTAAATGCTTAGAATAAATAAAATGGTAAAAAAAATCATCCTTTTTTTTATAAGGCCTTTAATTAGATTCATCAATTTCATTATACATGAAAAGGCTAAATATGAAAGAGACGAATTAAAGCAAAAGTTCAAAAAAGTGGGCGTTAAATTTACTATTGGGAAAGACAGTAGAGTATTTAATCCTAAGTATATAGAAATTGGAGATAATTTTATCGCTCTAGACAGATTCAGAATTGAAGCTTGGGACAAATATGAAAATGACACTTTCCAACCTAGTATAAAAATAGGGAACAACGTAATTTTTAATACAGATATTCATATTGGCTGTATCAATTCTGTTGAAATTGGAGATAATTGTCTATTTGCCAGTCGAATTTATATTACAGATCATCATCACGGCGATACTTCTGATGGCATGATTAAATTACAACCTTCCAAAAGACCACTAATAAGTAAAGGTAGTGTCAAAATCAAGAATAATGTTTGGGTTGGCGAAGGGGTTGTAATAATGCCAGGTGTCACTATCGGAGAAAACTGTATTATTGGTTCAAATGCCGTTGTCACAAAAGATATCCCAGATAATTCTGTTGCTGCCGGAATGCCAGCTAAAGTGATCAAGAATCTAAAGTAAATCATTCATTAAATAAAAATACAAATCATTATATCATTAAAATGAGTAAAGCTAGAGTAATCGCTTATTATTTGCCACAATTTCATCCCGTTGCTGAAAACGATGAGTGGTGGGGAAAAGGTTTTACAGAATGGACGAATGTTGGAAAAGCTAAACCCTTATTTAAAGGCCATGATCAACCAAAAGTCCCAGCTGATTTAGGATATTATGATTTGAGAATTCCAGAAGTTCGGGAACAGCAAGCCAAAATGGCTAAAGAATACGGCATTGATGGATTTTGTTATTGGCACTATTGGTTTGGTGACGGAAAACGATTACTCGAAATGCCCTTTCAAGAAGTTATGAAAACCAAAAGTCCAGATTTGGGATTTTGTCTGGCTTGGGTTAATATTAGATGGGGTGGAGTCGCTTATGGCGATTTGTATGAGAGAATCTTAATGGAACAAACTTATCCTGGAGAACAAGATTATATCAATCACTTTAACGAATTATTGCCAGCTTTTAAGGATGAACGTTATATGAGGATAGATAATAAACCTATCTTTGTTATATACAACCCAACGGGACTGCCAGACTCCAATCAATTTATAGACTTATGGAATAAATTGGCCAAAGAAAATGGTTTAGAGGGAATTTATTTTATTGCCTATCAGCATTTTGACTTTCCATATAAAGAAAAAGGATTTCAAGCGTTGACCCCGCCATCTCCAAGTCACCTTTTTATGAGGGTTAAATATGGCATATTGGATAAGCTTACCAAAAAGATTCTAGATAAAAAATGGAATCAGATTAAGTATAGTGCTTATAAAATCAAAAATATATACACTCACAAACAAATAGTGGCTGCAAGCAATTATTCAAATGTTCCTAAAGACATAAAATTCTTTCCCAGTTGTGTTCCCAATTGGGATCATACGCCAAGAAGTATTTACAAAGGGCAAGTTATAGTTGACAGTGAACCGGAATTGTTTTATGAAAATTTAATGAACTGTTATGAAAGAATCAAAAACTACAAAGACGAGGAGAAAATAATTTTCATTAAAGCATGGAACGAATGGGCAGAAGGAAATTACCTTGAGCCCGATTTAAAAACAGGATTTCAAAATTTGGAACAAATTAAAAAATTCCAGAATTCGTGAAGAGTGTTTATAAAATCTCAATATTAATTTCAACTAAAAATCGGTGTGATGAATTACTTTATTCACTCAACAAAATAAAGTATTTACTTGGACCCAATGTTGGATGTGTTGTTTTTGATGATGGTTCAAACGACGATACTTATAAGCAAATCGCGACTCTTTTTCCAGAAGTTGAACTAAAAAGGAATCCCATTTCCAAAGGATACATTTATTGCAGAAATAAAATGCTCAATGAAACGGATGCTGATTTTGCCATTTCTCTTGACGACGACGCTCATTTTTTAGTTGAAAATCCAATTGAAATTATAATCGATTATTTTGAAAAAAATCGAGATTGCGGATTGATAGCAGCTCGAATATTTTGGAGTAAACAATCGTTTCAAAATAGTACTACCAACGAAATTCCGCAACAAGTAAAAAGCTTTGTAGGCTGTGGTCACGTTTGGCGAATGACAGCTTGGCGAGGTATCCCCAATTATCCTGAATGGTTTGAGTTTTATGGGGAAGAAAATTTTGCCTCTTTTCAATTATTTAAGAAAAAATGGAAAGTGGATTATGTTCCAGAACTTTTTGTTCAGCATCGCGTTGATTTAAAAGAAAGAGCGAAATCGAAATCAGTATTTGCCTTTCGATACCGTAGAGCTATTCGTGCTGATTGGTATACTTATTTTTTGTTTTCCCCAATTTTAAAGATTCCCAAAAAAATGGCCTATTCTATTTGGATGCAATTCAAAACGAAGATTTTCAAAGGTGATTTCAAAGTAATTCAACCCTTGTTTTTAGCTATTTTAGATTTGATTATTGCCTTTCCAAAACTTATAAAACATCGAAATGCTTTAACATCTAAAGAATATCAAGCTTACTTGCAATTAAACGAAGCAAAAATATATTGGAAACTCTAAAAAAAGTTACTTTTACGACTTAGTTTTGCTAATGAAAAACATTGTAATAATCCCCGCCCGTGGTGGTTCAAAAAGATTGCCAAACAAAAACATACTGCTTCTTGACGGTATTCCATTAATTGCACATAGTATTCTTTATGCCCAAAAAAATGCTGGGATAGTAGACGGAGTTTTTGTTTCTACGGATGACGAAAAAATTAAAGAAATTGCTCTTCAATTTGACGCACAGATTATTGACAGACCAGCATCATTATCAGGAGATTTAGAACCTACAGCTAGCGCATTAAAACACGGTCTAGAATTTATCAATGATCCTGCTATTGAAAATATAATTTTGTTGCAACCCACAAATCCATTGCGTCCTGAAAATTTGCTTAAGGATGCGTTCCGTTTTTATACTGAAAATAATTGCGATAGTTTATTTACCGTTTCAGAAAATCATCAAAAATTTGGAAAAATTGCAGATAATAAATTTGTTACTTTTAACTATGAAATCGGACAAAGAAGCCAGGATTTAGAGCCTCTTTATTTTGAAAACGGATTATTATACATAACAAACACCAAAGCTATTTTAGAGGATTCAATAATTACAAAAAATGCCTTTCCTTATCAAGTAAATCATATTTTTGCCAATATTGACATTGATACTCAAGAAGATTTTGATTACGCTGAATTTGTATCGAAGAAGTATAAATTTTAAATATGAAAGCACTGTTTACTAAAATTATATTCCTGCTCAAAGAATACTTGTGGATAGTATATATTTTGATAATTTCGGAGTTCTTTTTTATCAATAAATTTTTGGTTTCAGGCTTTTCATCAAGTCCAGTGGCACAATTCGTAATGAATATTAGCGCCAACCTTTGCATCCTTCTTTTTATAAATATTTTTTTTAATAAAAAGATAACACTGATTTTATTCTCCTTATTCATTTTAATTCCCAATTTTTTTGAGCAGATGACTTTGATTTCGATTGGGGGTTTTATCACTCAATCGGCAATTGCTGCCATGATTAACACTAATTCGAATGAGATAAAAGAATTTGTTTCAAAGTTTTATATCGGAATACCACTTTTTTTAGTGTATTTGTTTTTTATAGTTTTAGCATTCAGACAAATAGAAAACAAAATCAAACTTGGTAATAAAATTAAAATCATAATTAGTGGAGTGTTAGTTTTCTTGCTATTTAATATTGTAATTGCAATCCCCATGTATAAAGAGGTGCGGACACATTACAATAAATATTTTTTTGTTTTTCAAAACAGCGATTTCACTTTTCATAACACCAAAAATGTACCGCCTTTAAATTTTTACCATCAGTTGATTTTACAGAATGAATTTCTTTCTAAAATTTCACCTTTATTAAAAAAGCAAGAGGCATTTACATTCAATGCGAAACAAGAAAAAAAGAATAATCCCGAAATTGTAATTTTAGTTATCGGGGAAAGAATGCGATATAAGAATTGGGAAATCAATGGATATGACAGAGCTAACAATCCCTATTTGAAAAATGAAACGAATCTAATTTCGTTTAATAAACATTTTTCAAATGGTAATTCCACCATGGCTTCAATTCCTTTCTTATTGACCGAAGCCACGCCAAAAACACCAATGAAACCCTATGAAGAAAAAACAATAATAAGTTTATTCAAAGAATGTGGCTATAAAACATATTGGATTTCTAATCAGGGGGTATTTTTCCTTTATAACGACAAGGAACCAGATTCTTTAATTAGCAATTTTAATGGCAATACTGTTGATGATGTAGTCATTAATCAAGCTAATAAAATAATAGATAATGGAGATTCTGGCCCAAAATTCATATTGATAAACTTATTAGGAGGGCATGGTAAAATTCCTAAAACCTTCAAAACGAATCAGTACAAAAAAGTTAGTTATTTAAATTCGGTGCAAGAAGAAGAGTTAGATCATTATGATAATTTAATCTTATATCATGATTTTATTCTTTCTCAACTTTTTAACGAAATAAAGAAAACCAATAAATCAGCGGTTCTATATTTCACTCCTGATCATGGAACTTTACTTTACGATAATGATTCTGCAAAAAATAAATTTGGATACGGTTCAGAACAAGTATATTTAGGCGAAGTTAATATCCCTATGTTTGTAATGTATACCGATAAATATGGCAAGGATAATCCCTATTTAATTGAAAATTTAAAAAAGAATAAAGATAAACTCACCACGAATGACAATTTGTTTAATACGATATCAGACATGGCATCCATTAAGTATAATCGTTATGATGACACAAAAAGTTTTAGTAATTCAAAGTTTGTAGAAGACGATACATTATTGGTTTACAATCGAATAACAACAAAAAAGTTTACTAAAAAAGAAGTTTATAAATACACTAATAGTAAAAAATAAATGAGCAATCCTTATATTGAAATTGCAAATCGAAGAGTAGGATTAGATTATCCACCATTAGTTATTGCTGAAATCGGAATTAATCACGAAGGTTCACTTGCGGTTGCTAAAGAAATGGTTGATGCTGCTTTTCGCGCTGGAGTTGAAGTAGTAAAACATCAAACGCACATAGTGGCTGATGAAATGAGTGGCGCTGCTAAAAAAGTAATTCCTGGTAACGCAGATGTTTCCATCTATGAAATCATGGAGCGTTGTTCTTTGAACGAAGCTGATGAATTGGAACTTAAGAATTATGTAGAACGCAAAGGAATGATTTTTATCTCTACACCATTCTCTCGTGCTGCAGCAGAAAGATTAAGAAAATTTGATATTCCAGCTTATAAAATTGGTTCAGGCGAATGCAATAATTATCCATTGCTAGAACACATTTGTAGTTTTGGAAAGCCAGTGATTTTGAGTACTGGAATGAATACTATTGAAAGCGTTCAAAAAGCCGTTGCTATTTTTGATAAACATAAAATTCCTGTAGCACTTTTGCATACAACCAACTTATATCCGACTCCAATACATTTGGTTCGTTTTGGAGCGATGACACAACTACATGAAGCCTTTCCCGATAAGGTTTTTGGACTATCAGATCATACATTAAATAACAATGCTTGTCTTGGTGCAGTTGCGCTTGGAGCGAGTATTTTAGAACGTCATTTTACGGATCATATGCAAAGAACCGGACCAGATATTGTTTGTAGTATGGATGAAAATGCCTGTTCGGAATTGATCGTTTCTTCTAATGAAATTTGGCAAATGCGCGGTGGACAAAAAGAACCTGCAAAAGAAGAGCAAGTTACTATTGATTTTGCTTTTGCAACCGTTTGTTCTATTGCCAAAATTAAAAAAGGGGATGTTTTAACCAAAGAAAATATTTGGGTGAAACGACCAGGAACTGGTAAAATTTTAGCTGAACATTTTAATAATGTATTAGGAAAAATTGCTGTTCGGGATATAGAAAATGATGAACAATTAGACTTTTCAGATTTTAATTAGTACGATATGAGAGTTGGAATGAATCCTCAAAAGCAGGAAAAGAAAATCGATTTAAAATCTAATCACAGAATTGTGATTGTTGTATTTATTCCAAAGCTTGAAGGATATTATGCCGATATTTTTGATGTTTTAAAACTTTCAGTTAATTCCGCTTTTGCTACCAAAAATAACAACTGCGAAATTACACTTGTCAATAACGGAAGCTGTAAAATAGTTACTGATTATTTGAATCAATTATATGATGAAGGAATAATTAATTGTGTTATTCATCATAAAGAAAATATCGGGAAAATGGATGCTCTGATAGGAGCCGCGAGAACAGCAAGAGAAGAATTTATAACTACGGCTGATATCGATATCTTATTTGTAAAAGGATGGCAGGAAAATGTTGAGAACTTATTTAATTCGATTCCCAATGTAGGTTCAGTTTCTCCAATTTCAGTAAGAAAGTCACACCGATATGCAACATTCTCAACAATGGAGCGGATTTTACTGAAACAAGTGAATTTTAAATATGAACCAATAGAAGAAAATTTTGATACTTATAATAGATTTTTGGAAAGTATTAATTGGGAAAAAGAAGAAGACCCAAAATTGAAATGGCCTGTTATTACCTATAAAAATCAAAAGGCAATTATGGGAAGTTCTCATCAAATTTTAACTATAAAAAGGGATTTGTTGTTCTCAACTATTCCATTTGAACCATCACTAACACTTGTTGGCAATAATTCGGAATATGAATATGTCGATTTGCCTATAGATTTATCGGGTAAAATGAGATTGTCAACTTATCATAACTTTGCATTTCATATGGGAAATAAAGTTGAAAGTTGGATGACAGATATTCAAAAAGCTAATTTATCCCAGCCAATAACTACAAATCCATCGCAAAATTTTGCTCCAAATACAGTTAATAATTCGGAGACTTTTGGTTTTAAGTTGAAAAGGAAAATGGTAAAAAAACTATTTAAATTAATCTATAAATTTCAGTAGCATTCCTTGTGAAGATTTTGAATAAATGAAGAAAATCCTTTTTCTTACGGGTACTAGAGCCGATTTTGGTAAAATAAAATCACTGATTTCAATTCTTGAAAATAGTCAAGAGTTTGAAGTTTTTGTTTTTGTTACTGGTATGCATTTGCAAAAGGAATACGGATTTACTCTTATTGAAATTGAGCGATGTAATTTTAAGAACGTTCACGCATTCGAAAATCATACACACGAAACTACAATGGATTTAACTTTAGCAAAAACTATTGAAGGTTTTTCGAGCTATTGTAAAAAAATTGAGCCAGACATGATTGTTATTCACGGTGATCGTGTGGAAACTTTAGCTGGTGCCATTGTTGGGTCGCTTAATAATATTTTGGTTGCTCACATCGAAGGAGGTGAGTTATCAGGGACAGTTGATGAATTGATTCGTCACAGTGTTACAAAATTGAGTCAAATTCATTTTGTTTCCAATGAAGAAGCTGCGAAACGATTATTACAAATGGGGGAAATAAAATCCTCTATTTTTACAATAGGCTCACCCGATGTTGATATCATGTTTTCGGATGATTTGCCCAGTCTTGAAAGCGTGAAAAAATATTATCAAATTGATTTTGAACGCTATGCCGTTGTTATGTTTCATCCGGTGACAACTGAAGCAAAACAGATGCAACAATATGCTGATGATTTTGTGAAAAGTTTACAAGAGTATGAGGAAAACTTTGTGGTCATTTATCCCAATAATGATTTAGGCAGCCAATACATCATTGATGCCTATCAAAATATCAAAGACAATCCTAGATTTAGAATTTTCCCTTCGTTACGATTTGAATATTTCTTGGTGTTACTTAAAAACGCTAAGTTCATTATAGGAAACAGCAGTGCCGGAATTAGAGAAGCACCCTATTACGGAATTCCAATTATTAATATAGGAACTCGTCAGCAAAATAGAACGTTAAATGCAGATATTATTAATGTTGATTACAATAAAAACAATATTCTAAAAGCACTACAATCTATCTCTAACCATAAGATTAATCAAATTAATTCTGATTTTGGAAAAGGAAATAGTGCCGAATTGTTTTTAAATTCTTTATTGACCGATAAAATTTGGGAAATAAGCCATCAGAAGAAGTTTAAAAACATCAATTTTTAGAACCATTTTATCCACCAAATGCAAAAACTATTACATTTATACAGATTAAATTTCGCTAATCAAATTTTGGTTTTAAAGTATCTTTTAAAGCGTATTTTTCAATTAAAAACTACAGAAGAAGAAAAGCAAATCAATGAATATTATTTCCATTTAATAGCCTTTAATGGTTTTTTAAAGCAAGAAAATAGTAAAGATTTTGTTTTTAATTATCCTGATTTTGAGAATACTATTAAACTTAGAAAAAGACCTTCAAGCGATTTGAATGTATTTGCTCAAATATATCAATACAAAGAATATAAGCCGGTTGTTGAAGCATATCAGAATCATTTTCCAAATGATAAAAAACTAAACATCATTGATGCTGGAAGTAATATTGGGCTTACCTCGGTTTATTTATCGCATTATTTTCCGAGTTCAAATTTTATTGCCATTGAACCAGATACATCCAATTTTGAAAGTGTTTGCTACAATTTAGAGAGTAACGGAATTCAGAATGCTATTAAAATTAAAGGTGGAATTTGGAGTAAAAACACCAATCTAAAAATCGTTAATGATTTTAGAGATAAAAAAGAATGGTCAATACGAGTAGAAGAAACAAAGGAAGAAGCCGATTTAAAAGCATTTTCATTAAACTATTTGATGAAGGAATATAAATTTGAACAGATTGATATACTCAAAATAGATATTGAAGGCTCAGAAAAAGAAGTCTTTACCGGATTAAATGCGGATGTTTCTTTTTTATCTAAAACAAAATGTATTGCTGTTGAAATTCACGATGAGTTTGATTGCAGGGAAGCGATTTATAAAATTTTAAAAGAGTATAATTTCGATTTCTTTGAATCGGGAGAATTGACTATTGGGATTAACCAAAACCTAAAATAAACTATTTTATGATTGTTAAAATAGAAAGCTATTTCAAACATCATTTTGATATAAAAAAGCAAACTCCTAATAGTGCAATGCAATGGGGAGGCTTTACATTTACTGATGAAGATGTTGAGGAATGTGACTATTTAGTAATTTTGGATTATCCCAAAACTGATTTTTCGGTTAAAGTAAATAGAAATAATATCATCCACATTTGCCTAGAACCACCCAATGAAATTTCAAAATACAGACAATATGCTAACAAAAATGTTAGCTTAATTTACAATCAGTTAGATATCAAAAGAAATAATGTTTTGTCTCACGGTGCTTTGCCTTGGCATGTGAATAAAAGTTATGATTTCTTGTCAAATGTTAAAGTAGCAGATTTATCAAAAGAAAATAAGATTGTTTGGGTTACTAGTAATCAAAGATCTTCTAAAGGGCATAACGTAAGGATGGATTTTTTAGATGCCATTAAAACGTTACCATTTGTTGAATTATACGGAAGAGGAATCAAGCCAATTGACGATAAATGGGATGTTATAAGTACTTCTAAATATGCCATTGCCTATGAGAATTTTCAAAATGATTATTATTGGACTGAGAAAATAATGGATTGTTATTTAAGTTTTGCAATGCCATTATACTATGGATGTAATTCGATTGAAAAATTCTTTCCTAAAGATTCGTTCATTCAAATTGATCCAAAAGATAAGCATTCGGACTTACTTTTAAAAGAAATTGTAGCTTCAAACCAATGGGAAGAAAATTTAGATGCTATTGTAAAAGCAAGAGATTTAATTTTGAATGAATATCAATTATTTCCTTTCTTGCACCATGAAATTAAAGCACTAGAAGCCAAAAAAGAGGTGAATGTTGCCACGCGTAAAGAAGTATTTCATTTTAAAGGCGGAAACGACTATTTTGATAATTATCCGATATCGGTTGATATTGAAAAATGGATGATGAAGATTAAGAAAAAAATTAAATTATGAGCACTATGTATTATTCTCAATGCCGACAAGATGAGTTTTTGAATACCGTTATCTTTAATAATAAGAAAAAAGGTTTCTTTATAGATATTGGTGCTCATGATGGAAAAACGTATAGTAATTCCCTGTTTTTCGAGTCTGAAAATAATTGGAACGGAATATGCATCGAGCCCAACCCAACAGTCTTCGCCAAATTAAACTCGTTTAGAAAATCAACCAATCTGAATGTTTGTATTGGAGCCTCTAATAAATCAATTAAGTTCACACAAATTGAAGGATATGCCGAAATGCTTAGCGGGATTTCTGAAAATTATGATGAAAGACATATTCAAAGAATAGATCGCGATATAGCTAAAAATGGCGGAAAAAGAAATGAAATAGATGTCGAAATGATAACGCTTAATAGCATCGAATTACTCAAAACGCAACCCATTGATTTTATATCAATCGACACTGAAGGGAATGAGTTTGACATAGTTTCAAGTATGGATTTTGACAAATTGGATGTAAAATCTATCGTAATCGAAAACAATTACAAAGACAACAGAATCAAGGAATTTCTTTCTGGATTTAATTTTGTTCAACTTTATAAATTAGATTTTGACGATGTGTATGTCAATAAAAAATATCTTTCTCCCAGAATTAAGCTACGTTTAGAATTATGGAAAATGAATGTTCTTTTGAATCGAATTAAAAATAAATTTAAAAACGTTACTAGATAATTAGATAATGCCTAACAAAAAAATATTCATACTTCTCCCGGATGGTATTGGCTTAAGAAATTTTGCCTTTACTAATTTTCATAAGCTTGGATTAGAAAAAGAATACGATATTACTTTTTGGAACAATACGCAATTTGATTTGTCAAAATTGGGTATTAAGGAAATAAAAATTGAAAAAGCTAAAGCACATCCTATAACTGATTTGCTAAAAGGAGCACAAACACAAATTGAATTATCTCAAAATATAAAGCGATCAAAAGATAAAGTTTATAATTCTTATCGTTTTCCATTTTCGTATAGAGATGCAAAATCTACTGTAAAGAGTGTTATTATAAAAACACTAATTTTTTGTAATAATTCTCAAAATGGATTAAAAAGAATTAGAGAAAATATTGCCAAAAACGAAAGAAAAACTAAGCTCTATTTTGATAGTTTGACAACACTTCAAAATGAAAATCCAGCCATTGTTTTTTGCACGAACCAGAGAATAATGCTGGCAGTTGCCCCCATTTTGGCGGCTCAAGATTTAGGAATTCCAACTGCAACATTCATTTTTTCATGGGATAATTTGCCTAAAGGAACCAAAATTTTAGAAACCGATTTTTATTTTGTTTGGAGTACTCACATGAAGAATGAATTACTCTATTATTATCCCCATATTAAAGAAAATCAAATACTAATAACAGGGACACCACAGTTCGAGCCTCATTTTCAAGAAGATTTGTTAGTGCCCCAAAGCACATTCTTTAGAGATAATCAATTAGAGGAAAGTAAAAGATATATTTGTTTTTCTGGTGATGACATAACCACTTCTCCTAATGACCCTGTTTATCTAACGGATTTGGCGGAATCAGTGATGAAATTAAATGAAAAAGGGAATAACTTAGGTATCATTTTTCGTCGTTGCCCTGTTGATTTTTCAGATAGGTTTGACTCTGTTTTGAAAAAGTATGCCAATACCATAACTAGTATTAATCCAAAATGGGAGAAAAAAGCAGATTCCTGGCATTCTATTTTGCCTACAAAAGAAGATTTGGTGCTTCAAATGAATACCATTTTTCATTCGGAATTGGTTATTAATCTGGGTTCTTCAATGGTTTTTGATTATGTTGCATTTGCTAAGCCTTGTGGCTTTATAAATTATGATGTTCCAAATCTTGATAATCCTAATTGGTCTGTTAAAAAAATTTATAATTTTATTCATTTTAGATCAATGCCTTCCAAGGATGCTGTTTTTTGGATAAATAATCCAAAAGATTTTGAAACTGTAATGGAAAAGATGTTAGATAAGGATTCAAATAAAGTTATTAAAAATGCTCAAGAGTGGTTTAAAAAAATAAATCAGCATCCACCGCAATTGGCTTCAGAAAGGATTTGGAATGTCATTGATGAAATTTGTAAAAAGCAATGCTAAAAGAATATATTTTATCGGATTTTAAACGCTGTGGTATCCAAAAAATATCAATAGGAGTATTGTTATCTACGTTTTATATTCATCCTAATCCTGGGTTGAAATTCATGACAATCTTTAGAGCAACACAACATTACAGAAGAAAAAACAAACTGTTGTTTTATTTTTTCTTTTGGTGGCTTAGACGGTTAAAATTTAAATATGGTTTTGATATTTCCTATAGAACTCAAATTGGGAAAGGCTTTTATATCGGACATTTTGGGAACATTGTTATTCATGGAGACGCAATCATTGGTGAAAACTGTAATATTTCTCAAGGAATGACCATCGGAGTAAATAATTACGGAGAAAAGAAAGGTGTTCCAACGATTGGGAATAGAGTTTTCATTGGTCCAAATGCTGGAGTTTTTGGGAACATATCTATAGGTAATAATGTCACGATTGGTGCCAATGCTGTTGTTACAGAGAGCATAGGAGATGGTAAAACAATTTTGCCTTCAAAAATGATTGTTATTGAGAAAGATTTATCTCCTTATTACATTCATAATAGCCCCATTTAATTATGAAAATTGCTTTTCTAACTTCTGAATTTCCGCATCCAAAAACAGGTTCTTCTGGCGGAATTGGCACTAGTATTCTAAATTTATCTAAAGGATTGTCGGAAGCGGGACACGAAGTTTCTATTCTAATTTATGGACAAAAGGAAGATGAATTTTTCATAGAAAACAATATCTCCTTTTATAGAATTAAGAACAAAAAACTAAAAGGCTTTTCAAGATTTTTGACACAAAAAAAAATACAAAAACTACTCAATAGATTAGTCAAAGAAAATAAAATAGAAATCTTAGAAGCTCCAGATTGGACAGGAATCATGTCTAATATGCATCCAAAATGTCCCGTAGTGATTCGTTTGAATGGCTCAGATACTTATTTTTGTCACTTAGATAATCGTCCAGTAAAGTTTTTAAATAAACATCACGAAAAAAAAGGGTTGCTTAATGCTGATGCACTACTTTCAGTTAGCCAATACACTGCTGATGTAACTAAAGAATTATTTTCTTTATATCGTAATTTCACGGTTATTCCAAATAGTATTGATATCGAAAAATTTTCTTTGGAGGATACCATCGAGATTCAAGAAAACACCATTCTTTATTTTGGAACCCTAATTAGAAAAAAAGGGCTTTTAGAATTACCGTTGATTTTTAATGAGATTTACAAGAAAAATAGTAAAGCAAAATTGATTTTAATTGGTAGGGATTCAGCCGATATTATTTCAGGAAATGCCTCCACTTGGGATATGATGCAATCTTTATTTGATAAAGAAGCTCTTCAAAATGTGAATTATTTGGGAAGCGTTCCTTATGATAAAATCAAAGAATATATTAGTTCCGCAACGGTTTGTATTTTTCCAACATTTGCTGAGGCTTTACCCGTTTCTTGGATAGAAGCTATGGCAATGAAAAAAGCAATTGTAGCATCCAATATTGGTTGGGCCACCGAAGTTATTGAAGATAATGTTAACGGATTTTTAGTGCATCCAAAAAACCATAATTTGTTTGCAGATAGAATTTTAGAACTACTAGATAATCAAAACTTAAGAAATCAGTTTGGTGTAGAAGCCCGAAAAACGGTGGAGCAAAAATTCAGTATTGAAGTGGTAGCCAAGCAAAGTGCCGAGTTTTATCAAAAAATAAGTAAAGAAAAAAATCAATGATTATTTTTTACCACAATAACTATAAAATTACCGAAATAGTTTCAACAGAAGCGGATCATTTTTCGAATTTCATCAATAGAAATATTACGGCTGTTTTGTTTGATTTTGCCAATAAGTTTAAAGATCAAATTTTGGTTTGGTGTCATGATAGTGAAAAGCAAAACTTGAATATTGATGCTATAACAGATTTATTTCACCACGATAAATTCCTTTTTTCTTATAACGCTTCTAATTATTTTGACAGACGATTGGGATACTTCGAAGATTCTCCTTATGTCAAGGTTAACAAGGATGTAACCTATGGAACTTGGCAAATGAGTAGTCATGTGGGAGCCATTCACGCAACGGCTTTAAATGCATGTAAAGACGATTTGAAAGTGGAGTCTAACTTTGATTATTTTCTAAATTCCTTTGCCAAAAGAGCTATGGCTCATGGATTGTTATGCTATTCTAATCCTCAATTATTGCAAAAGAGAAGTTTGCCCATAGAAGCCAACAAAGCCAATATTTATCAACTTTTTAAATTCACAAAACAGCATTATAGAATGCGTTGGGTGTTTCTTTTGTTTTTTAATCTGATACTTTTTGAAAAGAAGTTTCCAATGCTACCGTTTTTAGCTTCCTTTTTTTATAGCAAACGCAAGTTCAATCCAACCTTACTGAATAAAATTCCTTTAAAGTCTTCTAAAAAATTAATGGAAAAAGAAACCATTGATGTTTTAATTCCAACAATTGGGAGGAAAGACTATTTGCTTAATGTTCTAAATAATTTAGCTTCTCAAACTTATTTGCCAAAAAATGTCATCATAATTGAACAGAATCCGGATGACAATAGCCAATCAGATTTAGATTATATTCAGAATCAAAAATGGCCTTTTGTTATCAAACATCATTTTACCCATCAAGCAGGTGCCTGCAATGCAAGAAATATTGGTTTAGCATTGATTGAAAGTGAATTTTGTTTTATGGCTGACGATGATGTCGTTTTTCAAAATGATTTATTAGAAAAAGCGATTCGAAATGTTCAAATCACTGGGAATGAGGTTTTTTTGATAGCCTGTCATTCGAAATCACAAACGGTTGTTCCTCAACTGCCAATTCAATTTCCTGTTTTTGGAGCTGGACATGCTTTTGTTAAATCCTCATGTATTAAGAATTTGAAATTTAATATGGGATTTGAATTTGGTTTTGGTGAAGATGCTGATTTTGGAATGCAATTACGAAATAGTGGTTTTGATGTTCTGTATATTTCAACCTCGACGATTTTGCACTTGAAAGCGCCAATGGGTGGTTTTAGAACTAAGCCTGTTTTAAGATGGCATAGCGATGAGATTCAGCCTAAACCTTCACCAACAGTAATGTTATATAGATTAACGCATGATACCCAAGAGCAAATTTTTAATTATAAGTCGATGATTTTTCTTAAAAATATGAATAAAAGTGTTCTCCTAAACCCTTTCAAGTATACTAAAACATTCAAGCAAAAATGGAGTAGAAGTGTCTATTGGGCTAATGTTTTAAAGAATCAAAAATCATGAATTTCACGTTAATTGTTTGTACTTACATGCGTCCAACTGCCTTACTGAGTTTATTAGAATCAGTAAAGGAGCAAACACTTTATCCCAATGAAATTTTAATAATTGATGGGTCAACTAACAATGAAACGGAAATAGTCTTAGAGAATAATAGATTTCAAAACCTAAAGTATTTTACAGTTCCACCTGAACATCGTGGTTTAACCAAACAAAGAAATTATGGTATTGCTAGAGTTGAAAAAACTTCAGAAGTCATTTGTTTTCTAGATGATGATATAGTTTTGACTCCAACTTATTTTGAAAATCTACTAAATACCTATACCTCTTATCCGGATGCTTTAGGAGTAGGAGGATTTATTGTTGAGGATGATATTTCTTGTGAATATGTAGGTGATAATTATAAACCAACTATCAAGGAATATTATTTTGATGGTTGGAAACGCAAAGAAGCAAGTCGTTTCATTATGCGAAAAAGATTTGGTTTAGATAGTGATTGTCCACCTGGATTTTCAAGTTTATATTCACACGGAAGAAGTGTCGGTTTTTTACCTCCAAGTGACAAAGTATATGAAGTAGAACTGCTAATGGGAGGAGTTTCCTCATTTAAAAAATCGGTTTTTGAGAGCTTGCAGTTTTCGACTTATTTCGAAGGGTATGGGCTCTATGAAGATGCTGATTTTTCCATTAGAGTGGCAAAAACAGGAAAATTGTATTTGAATACTACGGCAAAATTATACCATTATCATGATGCTTCTGGAAGGCCTAATCAATATCAATATGGTAAAATGGTGGTTCGAAATGGTTGGTATGTTTGGAGAACTAAAAACCCGAAACCACTTTTGGATGCAACCATTAAATGGCATTCGATTACGCTACTTTTGACAATCATTAGATTTAGCAATACCTTTGCAACCCATAAAAGAAAAGAAGCATTTACAGAAGCATTAGGCAGAACAATGGGTTGGTTTAGTTTGTGGTTTAATAAACCAAAATAACAGCAATAGTAAAACTATAATTTAATATGACGCAATACGAGAATTGCAAAGTTTGTGAAAGCAACATCAAAGTAGTAAACGAAAAATATAATTTAGGGCAATGTGATTCTTGTAAATTAATTTTTTGTTTAACTATTTTTTCTCAAGATGAATTTGTCAAAGTTTATGATGAGTTGTATAATAAGGTAAACGCAAATTACAAGTATCATTCTATTGTTGAATATAACATGTTGCTTGAGAATAAAACAATCAAAGTTGGTTTTCACAGAGCAAAACTTTTAAAAAAATATGTTTTAAATAAAAAATGTCAATCTGTTCTCGAAATAGGTAGTGGAGTAGGGTTAATAGGTTCTTATATTCGGCAACATGATGCTAGTGTAAATTATACAGGAATCGAAATTGACAAAGAAGCATTTGAGAAATCGCAGACATTAGGTCTAAATACTATAAACAATGATTTCAAAGCTATGGATACTATTGAAGAAACCTTTGATGTAATTATGCTTTGGGAAGTTTTGGAACATCTTCAGGATTTAAAATCATTTCTTGACTTAGCGCATAAAAAGTTAAATAAAGGAGGCAAAATAATTCTTTCTGTACCAAACTATAATAAAATTTATAATACTCCGAATAGAGAAAAAGACGCTATTTTTCAGGATTTACCGCCAATCCATTTAAATTTCTTTACCAAGGAAAGTATCATCAATGTTTTCGAACTAAATCATTTTAAAGATTGTAAAGCAAGCGTAAAAAAGTTCCCCTATATCAGTTTAAAGAAAACAAATTTTTATATCGAATTTATCAAAGCGTTGCTCAATAAATATAATGGTTCAACCATACATTTTGTTGGTTCCAAATCTAATAATTAAAGCAATAGATAGTTATGAAAACAGTACTTATTGCCCATAATTATAGCGTAACCACATTCTCAGCAATGAGTTATTATTTTGCGCATCATTTGGCCGACACAGGACATAAAGTTATCTTTATATCGCATAAACCTTTTTTTTCTGAGAAACAGATGGTAAAAACAGAAAAAGGAGAAATCCATCTGTATTCATGGTCATCCGAAAAAAGACCTACTTCTATTGCTGATTTTATTTGGTTTTCCAAAATTTATCGGGAGCATAAACCAGATATAGTAATCGGGCATTTCGTAGGGACGAATATCAGTTTCATCGTTTCAAAATTGCTTTCTTTTTGGAAAGTAAAAACCTACGAACATTATCATACCCTATCGGATCAGATTTTGACGGATTTAAAAAAAATGTCTTTAAAACAAAGGCTTTTATTTTTCAGAAGGAAACTATTTTATCCCATTTTTTGTGACCAAATCATCTGTACTTCCCAATTAGGAAAAGAGGATTTAGAATCTTTTTTTGGTGCAAAAAACAGTTTTGTTTTATTAGGTCCAATGGTGGATAGATTTGAAAGCAAGAAACCCATTTCTAAAGATTCGATAATCATTTCATTTTTAGGCAGATTAGATCCATCAAAAGGTGTTATTGATTTGATAGAGGCTTTCTTTAAGTACAAGCAAAAGAATCCTAGCTCAAAAATTAGCATAAACATTGGAGGCTCTGGGCGACTAGAGGCGGAAATAAAAGAATTAATCAAGGATAATGACTCCATAAACTTTGTGGGACCTCTGACTTACGATAAGGTTGATGATTATTTTAATCAAAGTCATTTTAGCATCATTCCTTCTAAGATTGATAATTTACCAACAGTGGGTCTAGAATCTTTAATGAATCAAACTCCTATATTGATATCAAATAATACAGGTTTGACACAGTATTTAGTTGACGGAAAGGACTGTTTTAAATTTGATGCCAATGTTGATGCAATGATTTCTTTATTGGAGAAAGTGGAAGCCAAATTTGAGGATTGCCATGAACAAATGAGTATTGAAGCCCGAAAAACATTTATGGATAAATTTAGTGTCAAAACCTATTGCGAAGATTTTAGCAAAGCCATTTTATAAAAATGAATATAGTTGGCATTTATAAGATTTAGCAATATATTTACGACCGTTAAAGAAAAAAGAAATCTCCAGAAGAATTGCGTTTATTCTCTGTATTCTTTAAACAATACTTTATAAAAAACTATGAAAACACAAGAAGAAATTATTGAAATCAATAAGAAGCAAAAAGATTTTTATAATCTGAAAAGTGATAAGAAAAACTTGCCTACCAAAATTTGGTATTATTTCAGAGAAAAAACGTTAAAAAAAATCCGAAAAGATATTGGTATTCTTAACGAATCTTATGAAATACACAAAACATGGTTTGGCGATTTATCTAATAAAAAAGTGTTGGATTTAGGGTGCTTTGCCGGAAATCACTGGAGTTTATATTTGGCAGAACATAGTAAAAAGTTTATAGCATTAGATTTAAGTGATGTTGCCATTAAGCAATTAGCGGAAAGATTAAAACCTTTTCCAAATGCAGAGGCTTTAGCAGCTGATTTTCTTTCGGAACAATTTGCTGAAAAAGATTTTGATATTATTTATGCTTATGGTGTTTTACATCATTTTCAAAATCCAGATGTTTTAATTGCCAAACTGGATGAGAAATTAGCACCTAACGGAGTTATTATTAGCTATGATCCATTAGAAACTAGTTTACCCATAAAAATAATGAGAGTCATGTATCGTCCTTTTCAATCGGATAAAGATTGGGAATGGCCATTTACTAAAAAGACTTATTTTAAGTTTGCTAAAACCTTTAAAGTTGTTGAACGCCATGGTCTTTTAGGTCAAGCCAAATGGTATTTCGTGATGAATTTTATGCCTTTCCTTTCAGAAGAGAAAAAGCAAAGTATTGGAAAAAAATGGCATAAGAAAGATTGGGATTTATCTGCAAAATCAGATAGTCATTTGTTTAAATGTATGCATTTGACCATGTTAATGCAAAAAAAATAAAGTAAGATGAAATTTGCCATAATTACTCATGTTATTCATGGTAAAATTTCAGACAAGTATTTTGGCTATGAACCTTATGTTCGTGAAATGAACTTATGGATAAAAAATGCCTCCGAAGTTTTAATCGTTGCGCCTCTTGAATCTATTCCCAAAAGTCCTATTCAAGAGTTTTATGTTCATGATAGCATAGCATTTACTCCAGTTAAAAGCTTCGATATTTCCAATATAAAAAATACTTTATACTCCTTAATGGTCATGCCTTCCATAGTTTTGAAAATATATCAAACTATGAAAAGAGCTGACCATATTCATTTGCGCTGTCCCGGAAACATTGGTTTGTTAGGTTGTTTAGTTCAAATTTTCTTCCCTTCAAAACCTAAAACCGCTAAGTATGCAGGTAATTGGGATTTAAATGCAAAACAACCCATTACTTATCGTTTGCAAAAATGGATTTTGAGCAACACCTTCTTGACCAAAAACATGAAAGTTTTGGTTTATGGGGAATGGGAAAATAGCTCAAGTAACATCAAACCATTCTTTACTGCTAGTTATTTTGAAAAAGATAAAATAGAGGTTAAACCTAGAACTCTATCTGGAAAAATTTCGTTTGTTTTTGTTGGGACATTATCCAATGGTAAACAACCATTGTATGCTATTCAAATCATAGAATTACTTCATAAAAAAGGGAATGATGTTCAGTTACTACTTTATGGTGAAGGAAGTGAAAGAGCCAGTTTAGAAAAATATATTTCAGATAATCATTTGGAAAATATCGTAAAGTTAATGGGAAATCAAAACCAAGAAACGATTAAAAAAGCCTATTTAGAAAATCATTTTGTAGTTTTACCATCATTGAGTGAAGGCTGGCCAAAAGTGGTTGCAGAAGGAATGTTTTGGGGCTGTTTGCCTATTGCATCAAGAGTTTCATGTGTTCCCAATATGCTTCAAAATGGAAATAGAGGTTTGCTTTTAGACTTTAAATTAAACCAAGATATTGATCACATCGAATCTATTTTAATAGATAATAATTTATATCAAGAAAAAGTTAGTCAAGCAATCAATTGGTCAAGACAATATACTTTGGATGTATTTGAAAATGAAATTAAACTGCTTTTACAGTCATGAGAATAGTTCAAATCATTGATTCATTAGAAATTGGCGGAGCCGAAAAAATGGCTGTTAATTTTGCTAATGGTCTTTCTAAGAGAATTGAATTTTCTGGATTGGTTGCGACAAGAGAGGAAGGGAATTTAAAATCAGAGGTGATTGATAATGTCTCCTATATTTTTTTGAAAAGAAAACGAACGATTGACATTCCAGCTGTTTTTAGATTGAGCAACTATTGTAAAAAAAATAAAGTTGATTATTTACAAGCGCATAGTAGTTCTTATTTTACCGCATTATTGGTGAAATTGGTTTATCCAAGAATAAAAATTATTTGGCATGACCACAATGGTTTAATTGAAAGTATAAGTACTAAGGAATCTTTTGCATTGAAAATAGCTTCATTTTTTTTCAAAGGAATTATAGTTGTAAATTATCAACTTAAAGCTTGGGCAGAAAAGGAATTGAACTGCAAAAATGTAATTTACTTGCCTAATTTTACAAGCATTGAAGATTCAACATATGAAGAAACCGTTTTAAAAGGAGCTTCAGGAAAACGCATTTTGTGTTTGGCCAATTTGAGAGAACAAAAAAACCATTTTTTTTTATTAGAAGTGGCTAAAAAGCTTATGGTATCAGCTCCTGATTGGTCATTCCATTTGGTAGGAAAAGATTTTGGAGATGACTATTCTAGAAAAATTAGAAATCTAATTAAGCAAGGAGATTTAGAGAATCATGTTTTCGTTTATGGTTCAAAAAAAGACATAAAAAACATTTTAAATCAAATAGATATAGCCATTTTGACCTCAAAATCGGAAGGCTTACCTGTTGCTTTTATTGAATATGGGCTTTCAAAAAAACCAGTTTTAACTACAAAAGTTGGTGAAATCCCTTTAATTATTAAAGATGGGATTGATGGTTTTATGGTTGATGTAAATGACTTAGACTTGTTTTGTCAAAAGTTATCCAAGCTTGTATTAGATGAAGAATTAAGGTCTAAACTTGGGAATTCGTTTTATGAGACTATTAGCAAAAATCATACAGAAAAAGGAGTTATCACTCAATATTTAAATTGGGTTTTAAGTTTATAAAATATGAAAGATAAAAAATATATTATACTGGTTTCTCTTCATATATTGATAGGAATTTTGATATACTTATTTCGACCATTGTCAAAAGCATACTGTGTTGCCATGCTGGCATATGGAGTATATTTTGTGATGAAAAGTAGAAATAGAAATAATGAAGTTTTGTATATCTCTGCTTATATTGTTGGTAGTGAGGTTTTTTTGAGGATGACAGGGGGGAACTTGTTATATGAAACCTCAAAATATGGAGTAATGATCTTTTTAGGTCTCGGAATGTACTACAGCGGACTATCAAAAAACACGATTCCATTTTGGATTTATTTATTGTTATTATTGCCAGGTGTAATAGTGGCTACAGATGCTTTAAATCTTAGCACAGAAATTAGGAAAGCTATTGCTTTTAATATCTCGGGGCCAGTTTGTCTTGGTGTTTCGGCTATATATTGTTACAATCGGAAAATTTTACTTTCACAAGTCAATGATATTTTGTTAGCCTTGGCTTTGCCTGTCTTTGCTACTACTATATATCTGATTTTATATACTCCAGATTTAAAAGAAATCCTAGTAGGGACAGGCTCAAATAATGAGACTTCCGGTGGATTTGGGCCTAATCAGGTAGCTACTTTATTAGGAGTTGGAATGTTTGTTTTCTTTTCTAGATTAATTCTTGAATCAAAATCAAAGGTACAGTTTGTCATCAATCTAATTATATTATTTAATATTACCTACAGAGGTTTAGTTACCTTTTCAAGAGGTGGGATGGTTACAGGATTTGTAATGATAATTATATTTTTATTTTATTTACTTATAAAAACTAAAAGCCAAGGGAAATATAATTTGTATCGAATAATAGCCTTTATGTCGGTCGCTTTTTTAGTGACATGGCTATATACTTCTAATCAAACAGGAGGATTAATTGACAAAAGATACGCGAACAAAGATGCTGCAGGAAGAGTAAAAGAAAGTCAGTTAACCGGTAGAGAAGAGATATGGGATAGTGAAATTGAAGATTTTTTGGATAGTCCAGTATTTGGTATAGGTGTTGCCAAAGCTCTAGAGGTTAGGGAGGTAAAAACGGGTGGAGCTATTATAGCTTCTCATAGTGAAATCTCCAGAACATTAGCGGAACATGGAGCTGTTGGAATAGTTGCTCTTTTAATAGTGTTTTTCACTCCAATTTTTTTATTCCTCGATAATAAACAAAATATTTATACGTTTAGCTTTTTGTTATTTTGGATATTGACCATTAATCACGCTGCAATGCGAATAGCAGCACCAGCTTTTGTATATTCTCTTTCTTTATTGAAAGTTTATATAAATGATGGGGCTATATTGCCTATGAAACAAGCTCCCAAACTAGAATAATAACTTTAATGAATTTCTTTAGAGTGTTATTTGCATGCTACTATTCAAAGTGTCAGACTTTTCCAAAACTTGATTTGATAGTTGATTTATTCTCCAAAAGAAAAGAATCTTTGAAGAGTTTTGAATTGATGATAGAAAAAAAGCAATGTATACAATTACCTATTTAATAACTAATATTTATTAACTTGCGTCCTCAAAAACGTTTTCAATCAGAGCATGAATAAGCATAAAGGAATACATTTTGAAGTTTCAGAAAGAAAGATTCTTTTAAGGATTTTTGATGTCGTTTCTGTATTACTTTCATTGTATTTGGTTGGTGTTATTTTTAGATTTAATTATTTTAATATCTCTGAAACCAATTTTTATTGGACCATCGTTTTAGGAATTTATTTAAATTTTATAGGTTCTGTTTTTGAAATGTATAATTTGCAAGTGGCTAGTAATCAGTTTCAAATTATAAAAAGTATTATTCTAACTACCTCAATTACGGTTTTGGTGTATTTATTAACTCCATTATATACACCAGTACTTCCTTCAAATCGTATTCAAATCTTTATTTTTTTCATCGCTATTTTTTTAGCATTGTTTACTTGGAGAATGACTTATCTCCGATTTTTTGCATCCAATAGATTTTCCAAAAAAGTAATACTAATTTGTGATAAAGAACAGCTGATAGAACTAGTTCAAGGACTTGAAAGTGCTGATCCACATTATAGAGTTTTAGGTTTTGTTAATTCGGATAGTGCTAATACCAAAACGAGTAATAACTTAAAGATTAAGAATATTGACATTAACAACCTCAAAGATTTTGTCAATAAAAATGCCGTTTCCGAAATTGTGATTGCCTCTCAAAAAACAGACGGAATTACAGTCAACCTTTACAATCAATTAATACATTTATTAGAAAACGGTTACATCATCAGGGAATATACTCAGGTTTATGAAAATCTTACCCAAAGAATTCCTGTGCAATACGTGTCTCGAGATTTTTATCGTTATTTTCCTTTTAGCCGAAGCAATCAGAATCACTTTTATTTAATTATGGTTCGTTTTTTTGAAATCGTAATATCATTAATTGGTTTGCTAATTGGTGTTATGATACTCCCGTTAATCCTAATTGGAAATCTAGTTGGGAACCGAGGGAAACTGCTTTATACTCAGGAAAGAGTAGGTAAGAACGGAATGGTTTTTAATATAGTTAAATTTAGAACTATGGTTAAAAATGCCGAAAAAGGAGGCGCAGTTTTTGCCACTATGAATGACAGTAGAGTTACACCATTTGGTAAAATTTTGAGAAAATCTAGGATAGATGAATTTCCTCAATTCATCAACATTTTGAAAGGAGATATGGCTGTTATTGGACCTAGACCAGAACGACCAGTTTTTGTAGATGAAATTGCTGAAGTAATGCCTTTTTATGAAACACGTCACGTTATAAAACCTGGATTAACAGGCTGGGCTCAAGTTAATTACTCTTACGGAGAAACTATTGACGATAGCTTAATTAAGTTGCAATATGATTTGTATTACATCAAACACAGAAGCCTTTTTCTAGATGTAAATATTATATTTAAAACACTAAGTACTGTTTTACTTTACAGAGGTCAATAGTTTAAATGGATTACTACCATTTAATTTCAATAGGATATACAGGTTTGTAATGATGAATGGTAACAGGATAACCAAGTGCGGTTTTGTTACCATTATGATACAATATAGTAATAGCATTATCAATAATGTTATATTCAATTTTTTCAGGAAATTACTTTTAACAAAAGGAA
Organism: Flavobacterium sp. N1994; assembly: GCF_025947145.1. Taxonomy (NCBI): domain Bacteria; kingdom Pseudomonadati; phylum Bacteroidota; class Flavobacteriia; order Flavobacteriales; family Flavobacteriaceae; genus Flavobacterium; species Flavobacterium sp. N1994. The sequence continues at coordinate 1,155,524 of NZ_CP109999.1, read as the reverse complement.
TTAATAGAAAAAGTGGGTTGAATAACAAAGCATTATAATTCCAAAGTAATTCTTGATGTTCTGAATAAAATCCAACCAAGCAAAGAAAAGCTCCTAGAATCCCTGCTGCAAAAAGATAACTAACAAACAAAAATCTTTTATTGATTACTAGCAAGATTAGTAGTAATGCACAAATGAAATAAATACTGTTTAAAAAAGAAAAAGCATGTTCTGTTTTGTCACCATCTACAACAGTTTGTTTTTTTGATACTAATGGTTTTCCATCAATGGTAGCTTTATCTAAACTGTTTTCTAATTCTATAGGAAGAAATAATTTCTCAGCTTTGGCATCTGTTTTCGCTCCAAAAATGATATTAATTCCCAATTTGTACCAAAAGAAATCCTCAAAATAAGGATACAAAAGTGTTCTATAGCTTATCGATTTATCATCTACTTTTTCAATTTCTTTTTTGCCTAAAACACCATTGATTTTATCGACAATCATTGAGGTACAATTTCTATCAATAAATTTATAAGTGTAGAACTTCTCACTAGAAAGTAAGGCCGAATTTAAAGTATCAAAAAGTTGCTGTTTCTTTTCTAAAGACAAATTTAAAGTTTGCTCCACTACTTCTCTTTCATCTGTTTGGTATTCAACAATAAAATCTTCGTAGGAAGTGACATTCATAAAGTATTGTAAATCCCCTTTTACAAATTTAAAATAGAAATTGTCAGTCCTAAAGTCAAAGTAGCCATAATTATACACTACATCGAGTTCGTTTACTGGGTCTTTTATTCGGAGTGCTGTGTGTCCAAATGTTGAATATAATTCTTGACCTCTGCCACAGGTAAAAATACTAACTTCGGTATTGGGTGATAACTTCGGAACTTGTGAGAATCCAGTAAGACTAACTAAAAGAAGTAATAGGAGTACTGTTTTTTTGAGCATAACTTTTTATCTAAAAATACTGAGATCAACTTTTACTGAAAAAATATTAGAATATAAGGCTGCACTTTGATCCCCTAAATCGGTTAGTGCATAGTCTATTTGGATGCCTTTGTATTTAAAACCTAAACCGATATTGGGTTGGAAATTAACTTTTTTACTGCCGTCAATTTGTTCTACATTTTGAAAGTTACCTACACCCGCTCTAAGAAAAACCAATTCGGTATAACCAAATTCAAGTCCTAATGCTGGATCTATACTCACGGCATCAGATGAAATGACATCATTGGTTCTGTTAAATTGCATATTTAAATTGAGCGCGGCTAATAAGGTATAATCATAATGGAAGTCAATTTTTCTTGCGATACCTAATTGGGCTTTTGGCAAGGTAATTTCAACACTTTCTGGTAATGCTTGGTTTTGTCCGGCTACTGCATCTTTAATTTGATTGTATTTTTCTTCATTAATAGCCCAAACATTGTATGTAGTAGTAATGTCTCGAAGCATCAAACCATAATGCCAATCGTCCTTGTCATATTGAATTCCAGCATCAAAACCAAATCCCCATGAACTTGCAAAATCTCCAATGATTCTACGAATTACTTTGGCATTCACACCATAGTGTAACCCGTCAAACTTCATCTTTCTAGCATAGGAAAAAGTCAATCCATAATCGGCAGTTGAAAAGAGGCTGATTCTATTGTAATCAATATTTCCTTGAGCATCTATAAGTTGGGTAGTGTTCATGATATCATCCACTCCAAAACGAATTAAGGAAATCCCCCAAGCACTTTGGTCGTCAATCTTTTTAGCATAAGCAGCGTAATCATAAGCCGCAATATTGGCAAAATAACTAGCATGCATCAGGGAAACTTCGCTATCTTCAATTTTTAATAATCCTGCTGGGTTCCAATAGCCCGAATTCACATCTCCAGAAGAAGCCGTTACTGCATTAGACATCCCTAATGCGGCAGCATCCACTCCAATATTCATAAATTCATTGGAGTACTTTCTAACCGACTGAGCGTGAGTAATTGTGCTAATAAAAAGGAATAGAATAGCAATTGTTTTTTTCAAGGCAATTTTTCTTTTTACAAATATCAAATAAAAATCTCTATAATAAAACGTAGAAAGCTTTAACTTATTGTATTAAATTTGTATTTCTTTAAAAATACTAAACAATTACAGATGAATATTAAAGCGCAGATTCCCAATTTATTTACGATGTTAAATTTATTTAGTGGTTGTGTAGCTTTGGTAATGATAACTGATTTGCGATTTGATTTAGCATTTTACTTTGTTTGTCTTGGGATTTTCTTTGATTTCTTTGATGGTTTTTTTGCACGTAAATTTAATGTTGCCGGACCATTAGGTGTTCAATTGGATTCCTTGGCAGATATGGTTACTAGTGGAGTGGTTCCTGGTTATGTGATGTTTAAATTATTGAGTAATAATGATGCTTTTGGGACACAAAGTTATTTACCTTATTTAGGTTTTATCATAACTCTTGGGGCATGTTATCGCTTGGCTAAATTTAACATTGATGAAAGACAATCCGATTCTTTTATTGGTTTACCAACACCTGCTAATGCTTTGTTTTTCTCAAGTTTGCCTTTGATTAACATAGCTTTCTATGATGATAATTTCTCGGGAGTAATTTATAATAAATGGTTCTTGGTTATTTTGACATTAATAAGTGCTTATGTAATGAATGCCGAAATTCCTTTGTTTTCTTTGAAGATCAAGAATTTTAGTTTTGCCAAATATAAATTGCAGATTTCCTTTTTAGCAGTATCTATTTTGGTGCTCATCTTCCTTCAGATATTGGCGATTCCGTTGATTATTATTCTTTATGTTTTGCTTTCGGTAGCCGATAATTATTTCCATATTACTAAGAAACAATAGCAGTAGTATGCTCTGTTTTCAAGAATTAAGGGCACAAGGCGGCAGCAGTATGCTATGTTTTTAAGAATTAAGGGCACCAGGCGGCAGTAGTGTGCTGTGTTTTTAAGAATTATGAGCACAAGGCGGTAGCAGTATGCTATGTTTCAAAAATTTAGTGCAGTCTACGGCTTAAAAGTGTAGTTTCTTTTTACGAAGCTCAAAGTTTTGACCGAGATATACTTTTCGAACCATTTCGTCTTCTGCTAGTTCTTCTGGAATTCCAGCTTTTAGAATTCCTCCTTCAAACATCAAATAAGTTTTATCTGTAATGGCCAATGTTTCCTGAACGTTATGATCAGTAATTAGGATTCCGATATTCTTATTTTTCAATTGGGCTACAATTCTTTGGATATCTTCTACGGCTACTGGGTCAACGCCTGCAAAAGGTTCGTCAAGTAAGATGAATTTTGGGTCGGTGGCCAATGCTCTAGCAATTTCTGTTCTCCTTCTTTCACCACCCGAAAGTAAATCACCACGATTAGTTCGAATGTGTTCCAAACTAAATTCGGCTATTAAACTTTCCATTTTAGCCACTTGTTCTTCTTTGCTCAACTTAGTTAGTTGTAAAACACTAAGAATATTGTCTTCGATGCTTAATTTTCTGAATACTGAGGCTTCTTGTGCCAAATACCCGATGCCGTTTTGAGCACGTTTGTACATAGGATATTCAGTAATATCTAAATCATCCAAAAATATCTTTCCCGAATTAGGTTTAACTAATCCAACAATCATATAAAAGGAAGTTGTTTTTCCGGCACCATTTGGACCTAAAAGGCCCACGATTTCTCCTTGATTCACTTCTACTGAAATGCCTTTAACGACACTTCTTCCTTTGTAAGTTTTGACTAAATTTTCGGCTCTTAACTTCATAATAGACTTCTTAGATTCTTAGATTGTTAGACAAATAAACGAATAACCCAACGACCAAATTAACTCTTTAACAATTATTTGTCTTCTTCTAGTGCTTCCCAAAATTCGTAAGCTCTTCTTAAATGTGGAATTACAATGGTTCCGCCTACTAATGTGGCAATTCCCATGGCTTCCATCATTTCTTCTTTAGTGATTCCTTCTTTGTAGCTGGTTTCTAAATGGTATTTGATGCAATCATCACAACGCAAAACGGTTGATGCTACTAATCCTAGAAGCTCTTTCGTTTTAACATCTAGCGCTCCTTCAGCATATGCATTGGTATCTAGATTGAAAATTCTTTTTACAATTTTATTATTGTCGGCCAATAATTTCTCGTTCATTTTAGAACGATACTCATTAAATTCTTCAACTAATTTGCTCATCTCGTTTTTTATTTTTTACTACAACAGCTGAAATCCAAATACATCCCTCATAAATAATCAACATAGGCACAGCTACGGTAATCTGACTCACCACATCTGGAGGTGTAACAATGGCTGCGATAATTAATATGATTACGATGGCATATTTTCTATATTTTCTCAAGAAACTAGGACCTACTAATCCTAATTTGGTTAAGAAATAAATGATAATAGGCAATTCGAAATACAAACCACTGGCAATAACTGCTGTTTTGACCATACTCACATAAGAGTCAACACTAAATTGATTTTTGACTACGCTACTAATACTAAAAGTAGCCAAGAAATTAACTGACATTGGTACAATAACATAATAGCCAAAAAGGACTCCAAGAAAGAATAAAATAGAAGCTACAAAAATAAAAAGTTTCGCTCCTTTTCTTTCTTTCTCATATAGTGCAGGGCTAATGAATTTCCAAAATTGCCACAATATGTATGGGAAAGCCAGAATAAATCCAGCCGTAATACAAACCCAGACAAATATATTGACTTGGCCTTCCATTTCTGTATTTTGGATAATGAAGTTGAGTTCGGTTATACAAATACTATCAGCAAAGCCTAAGTAATGAGAGGCTTCACAAAAAAAACGGTAGGTTATAAAACTGGGATCAGTTGGTCCAAATATTAAATCAGTAAAAATATAATCGGCAAAGAAATAAGATATAACGGCCATGAGTACTACTGCAGCCGAACATCTTACCAATACCCATCTCAATTCTTCAAGATGCCCCAGAAATGACATTTCTTTAAATTCCTTTTTTGCCATTATAGAATCCCTTCTTTTAAAATGTCATGTAAATGAAGTACACCTTTGTACTCGCCACTATCAACAACCATCAATTGTGTAATTGAAAAGTCTTCAAGGATATTTAAAGCATCACTTACGAGCTCCGTTGATTTTATGGTCTTTGGATTTATCGTCATTATGTCTTTGGCCGTTAAACCGGAAATGTTTTCTGTTTTATTCAACATTCTTCGGATATCACCATCAGTTATTATTCCGATTACTTTATCATTTTCTATAACAGCCGTAACTCCTAAACGTTTTTCAGAGATTTCATGAATCACGTTTTTAATCGTTGAGTCTGGAGCTACTGTTGGTTTGTGAGTAGCATCAAGCATTTCGCTTACACGAAGTAATAATTTTTTACCTAAGGCACCACCAGGATGGTATTTGGCAAAATCTTCTGCAGTGAAATTTTTCATTTCCATCAAACAAACTGCAATGGCATCTCCCATGACTAACTGTGCAGTGGTGCTATTGGTTGGAGCTAAATTGATTGGACAAGCTTCTTTCTCCACATAAGTATTCAAAACATAATCCGCTTCTTTTCCAAGGAATGAAGTGGTGTTTCCGGTAATAGCGATTAGTTTATTTCCAAATCGTTTTAATAAAGGGACTAACACTTTAATCTCTGGGCTGTTTCCGCTTTTTGAAATGCAAATCACGACATCTCCGGGTTGCACCATGCCTAAATCACCATGTATCGCTTCAGAAGCATGCAGAAATAGGGAAGGGGTTCCAGTAGAGTTTAAAGTAGCTACAATTTTTTGGGCGATGATAGCACTTTTACCAATTCCCGTAACCACTAAACGTCCTTTTGAATTATGGATGATTTCTACCGTTTTTATAAAGTTGTCGTCTAAAAGCGTCACTAGGTTTGCAATAGATTCACTTTCAGACAAAATTGTCTTTTTGGCAGAAGCTAAAAGGGTATCTTTATTTATCAAAATTGAAAAATATAAAATTTGTATGTGTAAAAGAAAATAGTATCTTTATGTTTGCAAATTTATGTAAAAATACCATTAACCAAGAATGAATTTAAACGAAATTGACATTCATAAAGAATTAAAAAAGTATTTTGGTTTCAACCAATTTAAAGGATTACAAGAACATGTCATAAAAAGTATTATTACTCAAAATAATACATTTGTTATAATGCCTACTGGTGGCGGAAAATCATTGTGTTACCAGTTGCCAGCCCTAATTCAAAACGGAACCGCTATTGTGGTTTCTCCCTTAATTGCCTTAATGAAAAATCAAGTGGATGCTATACGAAGTTTGTCTTCTGAAAATGGCATTGCACATGTATTGAATTCATCCCTTACCAAAACTGAAATAAATCAAGTTAAAAAAGATATTACCAGTGGTATAACCAAACTGCTATATGTAGCCCCTGAATCATTAACAAAGGAAGAATACGTTGAGTTTTTACAGAGTGTGCCCATTTCTTTTGTGGCTATTGATGAAGCACATTGTATCTCAGAATGGGGACACGATTTCAGACCGGAATATAGAAATTTAAAAGCCATCATAAAATTAATTGGTGATGTACCTGTTATAGGTTTAACAGCAACCGCAACACCAAAAGTTCAGGAAGATATTTTGAAGAACTTGGATATGTCTGATGCGACTACTTTTAAAGCTTCCTTTAATCGTCCCAATTTATTTTACGAAGTACGTACCAAGACTAAAAATATCGAAGCGGATATTATTCGTTTTATCAAACAGCATAAAGGCAAATCGGGAATCATCTATTGCTTGAGCCGTAAAAAGGTGGAAGAAATTGCAACGGTACTTCAAGTTAACGGTATTTCAGCAGTTCCGTATCACGCAGGGTTAGATGCTAAAACTAGAGCTAAACATCAGGATATGTTTTTGATGGAAGATGTAGATGTGGTAGTAGCTACGATAGCTTTTGGGATGGGAATCGATAAACCCGATGTTCGTTTTGTAATTCATCATGATATTCCAAAATCATTAGAAAGTTATTATCAAGAAACAGGTCGTGCTGGTCGTGATGGTGGCGAAGGACATTGTTTAGCTTACTACTCTTATAAGGATGTAGAAAAGTTAGAAAAATTCATGTCTGGAAAGCCTGTTGCTGAACAAGAAATTGGATTTGCTTTGTTGCAAGAAGTGGTAGCTTACGCAGAAACGTCAATGTCTAGACGTAAATTTTTATTACACTATTTTGGTGAAGAATTTGATAATGAAACAGGAGAAGGCGGCGATATGGATGATAATGTTAGAAATCCAAAAACCAAAGTCGAAGCCAAAGACCAAGTAAAAATGTTGTTGGAAGTCGTTCGCGATACCAAGCATTTATACAAATCAAAAGAAATAGTGTTTACTTTAATAGGAAGAGTAAACGCCACTATAAAAGCCTATAGAACAGATACTCAAAACTTCTTTGGAGTAGGTGCTGCGTTTGAAGAACGTTATTGGATGGCTTTAATACGTCAAGTATTAGTAGATGGGCTTCTGAATAAAGATATTGAAACCTATGGTATTTTAAAAGTATCTGACAAGGGTCATGACTTTATTAAAAATCCAACATCCTTTATGATGTCGGAAGACCATGAATACAATGAAGCCGAAGATGATGCTATTGTAACAGCAGCAAAAGCTAGCGGAACTGCAGATGAAGCATTGATGGCCATGTTAAAAGATTTACGTAAAAAGGTGGCCAAGAAATTGGGAGTACCACCATTTGTAGTTTTTCAAGATCCATCGCTTGAGGATATGGCTTTGAAATATCCAATTACCATGGAAGAATTAACCAATACTCATGGTGTTGGGGAAGGGAAAGCTAAAAAATACGGAAATGATTTTATAGCTCTTATTGCAAGATATGTTGAAGATAATGACATCATTCGCCCAGACGATTTGGTGGTTAAATCAACAGGTGCCAATTCAGCTAACAAACTCTATATTATTCAAAACATTGACCGAAAGTTATCGCTTGATGATATAGCCAAAGCCAAAGGAATGAATATGGATGCTTTGCTCAAAGAAATGGAGCAAATCGTTTATTCAGGAACCAAACTAAATATCAATTACTGGGTAAATGAGATTTTAGATGAAGAACAACAAGAAGAAATCCATGAGTATTTTATGGATTCTGAAACTGATAAAATAGAAGACGCTTTAAAAGAATTTGAAGGTGATTACGATATCGAAGAACTACGATTAATGCGGATAAAATTTATAAGTGATGTAGCGAATTAATTGATTAGAGAAGTTTATGCTTCTCTTTTTTTTATCCTATAGATATAACTCTCCACGATGTGGCTTCAAGGCATCTCGAACAGCAATCATATACTCATCGGTTACCACCATGAAGGCGATAGCGTGCATTTCGTTTTTTATCTCAAACCCCGTTATGTTTAGTGGTAATTTTTCGATAGTAATATATTCTTTCAAATGAATTTCATGATGCTCAGCCGTTTTTGCTGATGCTTCTCCACGAAAATCCCAAATTAATTTTATCTGTCTTGACATTACTTTTATAGGTTGTTCTGAAGCAAAATTACAATAACAATTTTCAAATTGCTACTTTTGTCAAAATTCTAATCTATGCCACAAGAACTACAACTTCAGGTTTCTCCCGTAATAGCTGCTAATGAGCAGTTATTATACGAACAGGTGGCTCAATTAGTTCGGGTTTCTCCTAAATTGGTGCATAAAGTTGTAATTCTCAAACGTTCCATTGATGCCCGTCAAAAAGCAATTAAGGTCAATCTTAAAGTTTCGGTCTATCTCATAGATGAAAAATATAAGGAACAGCCAATCGAACTTCCAGATTATCAAAATGTTGCTAACAAACAAGAAGTTATCATTGTTGGTGCAGGTCCGGCCGGATTATTCGCTGCTTTGCAATTAATAGAATTAGGTTTAAAACCAATTGTTATTGAACGCGGAAAAGATGTTCGTGGTCGCCGTCGTGATTTGAAAGCTATCAATGTAGATCATATTGTAAACGAAGATTCCAATTATTGTTTTGGAGAAGGAGGCGCTGGAACTTATTCTGATGGAAAGCTATATACTCGTTCCAAAAAACGAGGCGATGTTGATAGAATTTTACGGCTATTAGTTGGTTTTGGTGCCACACCAGATATTTTGGTTGAAGCGCATCCTCATATTGGAACCAATAAATTACCCCAAATTATTCAAGATATTCGGGAGAAAATTATAGAATGTGGAGGCAAAGTGTTGTTCGAAACCCGCGTTGTAGATTTCATTATAAAAAACAACGAAATGCAGGGTGTCGTTACTCAAAACGGCGATACTATTGCAGCCAATAAATTGATTTTGGCAACCGGACATTCGGCTCGAGATATTTTTGAATTGTTAGATAGAAAAAAAATCTTAATCGAAGCTAAACCTTTTGCCCTAGGCGTTCGTGCTGAACATCCTCAGGAATTGATTGATAGAATTCAGTACAGTTGCGATTTTCGAGGCGAATATTTACCTCCAGCACCTTATTCGATAGTGAAGCAAGTTAATGGTCGCGGGATGTATTCTTTTTGTATGTGTCCAGGAGGTGTAATTGCTCCTTGTGCCACTAGCCCAGGAGAAGTGGTTACTAATGGTTGGTCGCCATCCAAACGTGATCAAGCTACTGCCAATTCGGGAATTGTGATTGAATTGAAACTAGAAGATTTTAAACCCTTTGCCAAATTTGGAGCACTTGCCGGAATGGAATTCCAAAAAAGCATCGAACAAAAAGCATGGCATCTAGCTGGAGAAACTCAAAAAGTGCCAGCACAACGAATGGTCGATTTTACTCAAAATAAAGTTTCAACCTCTATCCCAAAAACCTCTTATGTTCCAGGAACAACCTCTGTAGAAATGGGACAAGTATTCCCTGGATTTTTAGCTCAAATATTGAGAGAAGGATTTGTAGAATTCGGAAAAGCAATGCGAGGCTACATGACGAATGATGCCATACTCCATGCTCCAGAAAGTAGAACTTCATCACCAGTAAGAATTCCACGTGACAATGAAACATTAGAACATCTCCAAATAAAAGGACTCTATCCTTGTGGAGAAGGCGCTGGATTTGCTGGCGGTATCATTTCAGCGGCTATTGATGGTGAGAAATGTGCTTTAAAGATTGCAGAGGCTTTGCAATAATTTAATAAACTCTTTGGATGTAATTATTATAAATTCAACAGTTCAAAAAATTAAACACATAGATACATAGAAAAAAGATTGACCTAGACCAATTCTTGGTAGCACAGAGCTATATCTTACTATGAAAAGTAAAATGCCTTGATATTTTTTTAAAAACTATGTTACTATGTGTTTGAAATAAAAGAAATTGAATCCAACGGAATCTACTAAATTCAATTACAACGTTTTAGTTAATTACTTTTTCTAAAGGGATGTAAATGGTTTTCATAGAAACTGTAATTTTATAAAAAATCACTTTTTTATGACTACAATTCCAGCTGAATTTCAAATTACAACTTTATTACATCAAGATACTTATTTAGTAAATGGAGAATTAAAAAAATGGACAGGGGAAACCTCAGAAGTTTATTCTACCATTTCCTCTACCCAAAATTATGCTCCTACACTTTTAGGTTCTATTCCTACTATGGGAGAAGAGGCGGCCGATGAGGTTGTGAAATCAGCTGTGGCAGCTTATGATAAAGGGCAAGGAATTTGGCCTACCATGAAAGTCATAGATCGTATTAAATGCATGCAAAATTTTGTCACCCAAATGAAAGCCACTAGAAACGAAGTAGTGAAGTATTTAATGTGGGAGATTGGAAAATCATTGGGCGATTCAGAAAAAGAATTTGACAGAACGGTAGAATATATTTACGATACGATTGAAGATTACAAACAACTTGACCGCAACAATGCTCGCTTTACCAAAAGTCAAGAGGTAAATGCTATGGTACGTCGTGGCCCTTTAGGGGTTGTGTTGTGTCTTGGACCTTATAATTATCCGCTGAATGAAACATTTGCCATGCTTATTCCAGCTATTATCATGGGAAATACCGTGATTTTTAAACCCGCTAAACATGGTGTTTTATTGATGACTCCTTTGCTTGAAGCCTTTAGAAGTAGTTTCCCAAAAGGAGTGGTAAATATAGTCTATGGGCGAGGTAGAGATGTAGCATCACCCATAATGAAATCTGGTAAAGTGGATGTTTTAGCTTTGATTGGCAATAGTAAATCGGCCATCGCTTTGCAGGACCAACATCCCAATAAAAACCGTTTACGTTTAATCTTAGGATTAGAAGCCAAAAACCCAGCGATTATTTTACCGGATGCCGATTTAGATTTGGCGATTCAAGAATGCATTATGGGAACCTTGTCTTTTAACGGTCAGCGTTGTACGGCTTTGAAAATTTTATATGTACACGAATCTATTGCAGCAGAATTTAATAAACGATTTGCTGAAAAAGTAGATGCTTTACCTTTTGGAAATCCATGGGAGAAAGGGGTATCCTTAACTCCGTTACCGGAGGTAGAAAAACCCAATTACTTACAGGAATTAATTGATGATGCCAAAGCTAATGGTGCCAGTATTTTAAATGCAAAAGGAGGGGAGCGAACCGAGAATTACATTTTTCCTGCTGTTTTATTTCCTGTAAACAAAAAAATGCGGGTGTACCACGAAGAACAATTCGGGCCAGTAATTCCAATATTAACCTTTAAAGATATTCAGGAACCCCTAGATGATATGGCGGAATCGAATTATGGTCAGCAAGTGAGTTTGTTTGGTAAAGACATTAAAACGATTGCTCCGCTGATTGATACCTTGGTCAATTTAGTTTGTCGAGTAAACTTAAACAGTTCTTGTCAACGCGGTCCTGATGTTTATCCGTTTACCGGTAGAAAAGATTCAGCAGTCGGAACCTTAAGTATTCATGATGCTTTACGCTCGTTTTCTATTAGAACTTTTGTCGCTTCTAAAGATAATGAGTATAACAACTCCATTTTGCAAGAACTACTCAATAGTAAAGAATCTAACTTTATTAATACCGATTATATTTTATAAAAAAAGTCCCGAGCAATCGGGACTTTTTTATTAGTGTTTCTTTTTCAATCTCTCTTTAAAGACTTTCTCAAATTTCTCTAACTTCGGCTGAATCACCATTTGGCAATACGGCTGATTTTTATTGTTTTGATAATAGTTTTGATGATAATCTGCTGCAGCATAAAACGCTTTGAACGGCTCAACGACAGTAACTATTTTGCTACTATAAACATTTTTTGAGTTCAATTCGTTGATGATACTTTCAGCGGCTTTCTTTTGTTCTTCGTTTTTGTAAAAAATCACAGAACGGTATTGCGTACCCACATCAGCACCTTGTCGATTCAAAGTGGTTGGATCATGAACGGTAAAAAAGACTTGAAAGATTTCATCCAAATTCGTTTTGGTTTTATCATAAGTAATTTGAACTACTTCAGCGGCGCCAGTGCTTCCAGTGCAAACTTCTTCATAACTCGGATTTTCGACAGTACCGCCAGAAAATCCAGAAACTACTTTTTGAACACCATCTAATTGTTCGTATACGGCTTCAACACACCAGTAGCAACCCCCACCAAGGACTATGGTTTCGGTATTTCCTTTACTTTCAATAGATACAATTCCATCTGGAACAAAATCTAAAGAAATGGCATTCATACAATAGCGTTTTCCTGTAGGCTCAGGACCATCATCAAACAAATGGCCTAAATGACTATTGCATCTTCCACAAAGGGCTTCTGTACGTTGCATCCCAAAAGAATTATCATTTTTAAAAACAATACTTTCTTTATTGTCTTGTTCAAAAAAACTTGGCCATCCACAACTACTAGTAAATTTTTGGTTCGATTTGAATAATCTCAATCCGCAAGCGGCACAATAATAAGTTCCTTTAGTTTCTGAATTCCACATGGTTCCAGTAAAAGCTCTTTCAGTATCTGCTTCTCTAGCTACAGCATACAAATCAGGAGATAATACTTTTTTCCATTCGGCATTAGATACATTTAGTTTTTTGGTATCAGTATTAGAATAATAAGGATTGTTTGGTTTAGAAATTACATTTTCCATAGCAGTGGTTTTTGTTGTTTTAGTTTGAGTTTTATTGTTTTGTCCGCATGCTGTTAACATAAACATCGGAAGCAAAAGTAAATAGTTTACAATGGATTTTCGCATAGTGTTTGTTTTTAAATCTGATACAAATTTACACCACATATACGGGACAAAATGTCAAGTAGATTACAAATTACCGCTATTTAAGGAAAGTTTAACGGTTGTTCAAAATGGATACTACAGAAGGCTTATTTTTTTTCGTATTTTTGAGCGTTTAATAAAAGCTATGACAGAAGAACAAGTAATCTTGGTCAACGAACAAGATGAACCCATTGGGTTGATGAATAAACTCGAAGCACATGAAAAAGCGGTTTTGCATCGCGCCTTTTCTGTTTTTGTTTTAAATAGTAGCAATGAAATCATGTTACAACAACGAGCCCATCATAAATACCATTCCCCTTTATTATGGACCAATACTTGTTGCAGTCACCAAAGAAAAGGAGAAACTAATATTCAAGCTGGAACACGCCGTTTGTTTGAAGAAATGGGTTTCAAAACTGAACTCAAAGAGTTATTTCATTTTATCTATAAAGCCCCATTCGATAATGGTTTGACGGAACACGAACTTGATCATGTGATGATTGGGTACTATAATGACGAACCCATAATTAACGAAGAAGAAGTAGAAAGCTGGAAATGGATGAAAATTGAAGACGTGAAAACTGACATGATTCAGAATCCTAACATATACACCGTTTGGTTTAAAATCATATTCGACGAATTTTATCATTACCTTGAAGACCATAAACTTTAATTATGAAAGTAACCGTATCTAGAAAAGCACACTTTAACGCAGCACATCGTTTGTATCGCAAAGATTGGTCGATGGAACAAAACGACAAAGTTTTTGGCAAGTGCAACAATCCCAATTTTCACGGACATAATTACGAGTTAATCGTTTCGGTAACTGGAGAAATTGACCAAGAAACAGGTTTTGTTATAGATGTGAAAATCCTATCCGACTTAATCAAAGAACACATAGAAAACGCTTTTGATCATAAAAATTTAAATCTAGATGTTTCCGAATTTGCTGATTTAAATCCAACTGCCGAAAACATAGCGGTCGTTATTTGGCAAAAACTTCGAAACTATATTGATGTCAATAAAGAGTTGGAAGTTGTTTTATATGAAACGCCCCGAAATTTTGTAACCTACAAAGGCAACTAATGGCACTTAAAATTGGAGACAAAATCCCTTCATTTACTTCGATAGATAGTAAAGGAGATTCATTTGAGATAAAAGATTACTTAGGAAAACCAATAGTGATTTATTTTTATCCAAAAGATGACACGCCGGGTTGCACTATTCAAGCCTGTACTTTTCGGGATAAGTATGAAGATTTCAAATCGTTAGGAGCCGAAGTTATTGGTATTAGTAGTGATAGTTTGTCATCCCATCAAAAGTTTGCTTCTCGATATAAGCTTCCTTTTATTTTACTTTCTGATTTTGACAAAAAAATAAGAACACAGTTTGGCGTTCCTAATGATTTTCTAGGGTTAATTCCAGGAAGAGCCACCTATGTTATTGATAAAAATGGTGTTGTTCAGTTAATTTTTGATAGTACTTCGTCTAAAATTCATATCGAAAAAGCACTCGAAATTCTGAAAAGAATGTAAGTTTGCTGAAAATCATTCCCAATGAAATTATATCCTTTACAATTTGAACCCATCTTAAAAGAAAGAATTTGGGGTGGAACCAAATTAAAGACTTATCTCAACAAACCTATCACTTCTGATATTACTGGTGAAAGCTGGGAAATTTCTACTGTTCAAAATGATGTTAGTGTTATTGCCAATGGAGCATGCAAAGGAAAATCTCTTAATGATATACTTACTGATTATCCTGAAGCTGTTTTGGGAACTAAAGTTTATGCCCAATTCGGGAAACAATTTCCATTGTTATTTAAATATCTTGATGCTCGAGAAGATTTATCCATTCAAGTGCATCCTAATGATGAATTAGCCAAAAAACATCACAATTCGTTTGGTAAAACTGAAATGTGGTATGTAATGCAAGCTGATGCTGATGCTAAATTAATTGTAGGTTTCAAAGAAAAATCATCCCCAGAGGAATTCATTCAAAATCTTAACAATAAAACTGTATTGAGCCTTCTCGACACAAAAAAAGTAAAACAAGGAGATGCTTTTATGCTAAACACAGGAACGATTCACGCTATTGGAGCAGGAACGGTTATTGCAGAAATTCAACAAACCTCTGATATTACTTATCGCGTGTATGATTTTGATAGAGTAGATGCCAATGGAAATACTCGGGAATTACATATCGATTTGGCTTTAGAAGCTATGAATTATAATGTAGTTGAAGCGCAACGAACCTACTCTAAAGTGACTAATGTTTCCAATGAAGTAGTGAATTGCCAATATTTTACGACTAATGTTATTCCGCTTGACGGAAAGGTAACAGTTACAAAAAACAAACAATCTTTTACAGTTTATATGTGTGTGGATGGAAGCTTTAAATTAACTGTTGATGCTCAAATTTTCCACTATCAAAAAGGAGATACGGTTTTAATTCCAGCCTCTTTAACTGATTTTGAGCTTTCTGGATTAGCTACTATCTTAGAAATTTATATTTCGTAGTTGGAGTTCTAAAGATTTAATGTAATTTTGCACCAAATTTTAAAAATAAAAGAAAATGCCAAGTGTTAAAAATTTAAAGAAAGATATTAACTTCGTATTAGGTGATATTATTGAAGCAGTTTACATCTATGAAATGACAACTTCAGGAAAACCATCTGATAAAACAAATGCTCTTATTGATGAAGCTATCGCTTCTTTTGACGGTTTGATAGCTAAAGTTAATGCTAAAAATGTTGAAAATAAAAAAGCGCATTTCAAACAAATCAATGCCGATTTAGAACAAACTGCTAATCAATTGGTTGAAAAAATCAACGCACTTTAATAAAATAATTTCAGAAAAAAGTTCACAAATATTTTGGAGAATTAATTTTCACTTCTATATTTGCAGAACAATTACGCCGCCAGCGTAGCTCAGTTGGCTAGAGCAGCTGATTTGTAATCAGCAGGTCGTGGGTTCGAGTCCCTCCGCCGGCTCCAAAAAAGGAAAACGAAAGTTTTCCTTTTTTTTATGGTATAAAATCAAGCTTTCCCAAATCCTGTTTTCAAAAAAACTTTTTTGTAAACCATTTCTATTCGTATCTTTATTGGCTTCAAAATTTTGAAAAGATAAAATAGTAGAATAAAAATATGTGCTCAACAAAACAAAGTGAATTTATGACGGAAGCGATTCAGCTTTCTATAGAAAATGTAAAATCAGGGAAAGGCGGACCATTTGGTGCAGTTATCGTTAAAGATGGAAAAATCATCGCACACGGAGCCAATAGTGTAACATCAACCAATGACCCAACAGCCCATGCCGAAGTGGTAGCGATAAGAAATGCTTGTGCAGCATTAGGAAGCTTCCAATTAGACGGTTGTGAAATATATACCAGTTGCGAACCTTGTCCTATGTGTTTAGGAGCTATTTATTGGGCGAGACCAGACAGAATGTATTTTGCCAATACCAAAAAAGATGCTGCTGATATCAACTTCGATGACCAATTCATTTATGAGGAATTAGAATTACCTTATCAAAATAGAAAATTAGAAACCATTCAAATGATGAATGAAGAAGCATTAGAAGCTTTCAAACTATGGTCAGAGAACATCAATAAAATAGAATATTGATTGCTAAAAAATCTTTATGATTCAATTTATATTAAATAACCAACTCATCAAAACCGACAAGCCAGCAAGTACTACTCTGCTGGATTTTGTTCGTTATGAGGAAAACTTACGCGGTACAAAAATCGGTTGTCGTGAAGGGGATTGCGGAGCTTGTACTGTTTTAATCGGGACAATGAAAGAAGGAAAACTTGAATACATGAGCGCCACTTCCTGCTTAACTCCATTGCCAAATGTTCACGGGAAACATGTCGTTACTGTAGAAGGGTTGAATCTCCCTGACAAGCTAAACCAAGCTCAACAAGCTATGGTGGATTGCTCCGGGACACAATGCGGTTTCTGTACACCAGGTTTTGTCAATTCGATGTGTGGTTATGCTTTGACTTGTGGTGAATCAACTTTAGAAAGTGCCATCAGTGCTATCGATGGAAACATCTGTAGATGCACAGGTTATAAAACCATCGAAAGAGCTTCGGCAAAACTAGCTGAGAAACTAAAATCCAAAGACCAAGAAAATCCAATGGCATGGTTAGTTGCCAATGAGTTTGTGCCTGATTATTTTTTGAATATTGAAGAGAGAATAAAGACGATTCAAACCAATGAATATAAGTCGAATGGGCAAATACCAATAGGTGGAGGAACTGATTTGTATGTTCAAAAGCATGACGAATTGCACAATGTCGATTTGGATTATTTATTCGATAAAGAGCATCTTAACGGAATTTCTTTCTACGGAAATACCTGCGTTTTAAAATCATCAGTAACTGTCACCGATTTAATAGAGAATAAAACCTTATTGGATGCTATTCCAAATTGGTATCATTACCTCAAATTATTGTCATCGACACCCATTAGAAACATTGCTACCATTGCTGGAAATATTGCTAACGGTTCACCAATTGGGGACTTTACGATTATTCTTTTAGCGATGAAAGCGCAATTAACATTGACCAATAAAGCTAATGAAACCAGAAAGGTGATGCTGAAAGATTTCTATCTAGGCTACAAAACTTTAGATAAGAAAGCAGACGAAATCATCAGTGAAATCGCTTTTAAATTACCAACTAACGGAACGAAATTCAACTTCGAAAAAGTCTGTAAAAGACAATATTTGGATATTGCCAGCGTGAATTCGGCCATCACAGTATCCAGTTTTGAAAATAGTATTACCGAAGCTCATGTTTCTATGGGTGGAGTAGGACCAATTCCGAAATATTTAGCGAAGACCAGTGAATTTTTGGCAAACAAAACTATCACAGTTTCAGTTATAAAAGAAGCGGAGCAGGTACTCCAAACCGAATTATCACCAATAAGCGACGCGCGTGGTACGGAAGCCTACAAAAGATTATTGGGACGCCAATTGTTCTTCAGTCATTTCATCACACTTTTTCCTGAAACCATTAAAATGGACGACCTGATATGATAAACATAGACGCACACAATCACGTAAAAGGAAAATCCATTTACCTTGATGATATTCAGGAAGTAAACGGAACTTTATATGCACTTCCGTTCGATTCAACCGTGGCTCATGCTAAGATTAAGAGCATTGATTTTGAAGCGGCTTTAAATCACAAAGGAATCGTTTCTATTCTAACCGCCAAAGATGTCACCGGTTTAAACCAAATAGGAGGTATTATTCCAGACGAACCTTTATTTGCCGAAGATGAGGTGCACTTTCGTGGACAAGTAATTGCATTAATTGTTGGATCTACTGAACATCATTGCCGACAAGCAGCTAAATTGATTAAGGTTGAATTCGAAGAACTTCCAGTCATTGTTGACCCACGGGAAGCACAAGCCAAAGGGAAATTAATCGTACCACCAAGACAATTTAAATTAGGAGATACTGAATCCGCTTGGTCTCAATGCGATCATATTTTTGAAGGCCGAAGCGATGTCAACGGTCAAGAACATTTATATATAGAAACGCAAGGTGCTTACGCTCGACCCAAAGAAGACGGAAGCATTATCATATCTTCCTCAACTCAAGGACCAACAGCCGTTCAAAGA
Organism: Flavobacterium sp. N1994; assembly: GCF_025947145.1. Classification (NCBI taxonomy): domain Bacteria; kingdom Pseudomonadati; phylum Bacteroidota; class Flavobacteriia; order Flavobacteriales; family Flavobacteriaceae; genus Flavobacterium; species Flavobacterium sp. N1994. The sequence goes on along the minus strand of NZ_CP109999.1, from coordinate 1,136,725 downwards.
ATGGTGGCTCAGGTTTTGGGAATCCCGATGCACAAAGTTGAAATCGATACGGTTCGACTAGGCGGAGGTTTTGGTGGAAAAGAAGACCAAGCGACACCTTGGGCAGTAATGGTAGCTTTAGCTTGCCAGATTCTGCATAAGCCGGTAAAAATGTCAATGCACCGAATGGACGATATGCGCATGACAGGAAAACGCCATCCGTATTCTGCCGATTTTAAAATTGGTTTGGATAAAAACTATAAAATCATTGCCTACGAAGTAACGCATTTCCAAAACGCTGGAGCTGCAGCCGATTTGTCTCCAGCAGTTATGGAAAGAACCTTATTCCATTCCACCAATTCGTATTTTGTTCCGAATGTGATTGCGAAAGCTTACAGTTGTAAAACCAACTTGCCACCCAATACTGCTTTTCGTGGATTTGGCGGACCTCAAGGAAAGTTTGCTATTGAAGCGGCTATTGTAAAAGCAGCGGAGTCTTTGGGAGTTAGTCCGGCTGTGATTCAGAAAGCCAACTTGGTTAAGGATGGTGACGAGTTATCGTATGGACAGATTTTACAACAAGTAGAAGCTACTAATGCCTGGGAAACCTGCATGAAAAACTATGATTATGAAGGTCAAAAAAATAGGGTAGAAGCCTTTAATAAATCCAATACCCGATTCAAAAAAGGATTAGCGATTCAGCCGATTTGTTTCGGAATTTCGTTTACCAATACTATGATGAATCACGCTAGAGCATTGGTACATATCTATCACGATGGAAGTGTTGTGGTCAGTACGGGTGCAGTAGAAATGGGGCAAGGGGTTAATACCAAAATGCTACAAATTGTAGTCCAGACTTTCGGAATCAACGCTGATAAAGTCCGCATAGAATCTACTAACACCTTACGCGTTGCCAATACATCTCCAACTGCCGCGAGTGCTGGAGCCGACCTAAACGGTAAAGCGCTACAAATGGCTTGCAACAATTTATTGGAACGATTAAAAGCAGTAGCTCAAAAAGAATACACCGATCAAATCATCGAGCTCAAAGACGAAATGGTTTTTGCTAATGAAAGCAAAACGGAAATGAGTTGGAAGGATTTAATTCTGAAAGCCTTCACCCAACGTGTCGCTCTTTCTGAAAACGCTCATTATGTCACGCCTACCATTCATTATGATAAAACCAAAGAAAAAGGACATCCGTTTGCCTATCATGTCTACGGGACTTCCATTCACGAAGTAACTGTCGATTGCCTTAAAGGAACCTACGAATTTGATAGTATCAATATTGTTCATGACTTCGGGAAAAGTATGAATCCAACGATTGATAACGGTCAAATAGAAGGCGGATTAGTACAAGGTATTGGCTGGATGACGTTAGAAGAAATTGTCTATAACGATCAAGGAAGATTACTATCTAATGCCTTATCGACTTATAAAGTGCCTGATATTTATTCGGTACCAAAGCAAATCAACATACAACATCTTGAAACCGAAGGCCACGAATTAGCCATCAAAAAATCAAAAGCAGTAGGCGAACCACCCTTGATGTATGGTATTGGAGCTTACTTTGCGATACGAAATGCAGTAAAAGCCTTCAATCCAAATGCTGATTTGGTGGTTAATGCACCGTATACTCCAGAAAAAGTTTTAATGGATTTGTATCGAAAATAATAATCAAATTTTGAACCTTATTTATATAAAAAGCCGCATCAGTCTGATGCGGCTTTATTTTTTTGTCTAATAAGTCTAAAAATCTAATAAGTCTAATTATCTATTTCCCAGCTCTATTTTCTAATATTTTCTTGAAAGAACGTCCTCTGATTTCCTCTAAAGTCAGTCCAGTTGCCAATACTTCTTCTTCGGTAATTGCACCGCTGTTTAAGGCTCTAAGGAAATAGTTTAATAATCCTTGTCCTGTAGCGGCATCATCAAATACATCTCCGATTAGCGTAGCACGCGCTGCTTTTTCAACAAAGGTTTTTAAGCGGTCAACGGCATCATCATAACTCTCCAAAAAGAACGCATACACCGCTGCATAACGCATAGGAAATTGTGCCGGATTCAAATCCCAACCCTGATAATAGCCATTCCATAACGAATGACGGATATGGTCGTAGCCTTTTTTCCAAGCTCTGTGCACCACTTCTCTATTTTCTTTTTCTTGTTGAGGTGTCAAGTCTCCTCTATGTGGTCCGATAGGCATTGTGTTTGTGGCACCATCGCTTAACCAGATGCCAGTATGTGCTAAAGCTACTTTAGTTACGTGATGAGCAAAATCGCAAACAGGGTGATCCATTTCTTGGTATTTCGCCGTAATACTGCAACTTGCTGTATAATCATAGGTTCCAAAATGCATCGCAATACATCTTCCTTGAGCGGCTTTTATAAATCGGTATAACGGATTGGTTCCCGCAATATCCATAATAGCTTGTGTGGTTTCGACCATCATTTCCATTTTCAGAGATCCTTTGGCTAAGCCTAATTCTTCTTCCAAAATAGTCATGAAGTTGGCTAGTGTTTCTGGTTGCTCTGGGATAGTCACTTTGGGTAACATTACGACGAAATTGTCTGGTAATTTACCTCCGGTTTCTTTTACTAAAGTTGAAATAAAAATATCTAAGGTTCGCAATCCTCTTTCTTTCATTTCTTCAGTAAAAGGTTTGATACGAATACCAATGAATGGAGAAAGCGTTTTATCTTTCATTCCTTTTGCTACTTCTTTGGCTGTTGATTCAGCCGTCGCATCTTCTTCTTCATTGCTTCGGTTGCCGTAACCATCTTCAAAATCAATACGGAAATCTTCAATGGCTTCCGATTTTAATTTGGCCACGACCTTATCATAAATTCTCTTACTGAAATCATTGCCACCATTTAATCCAAAAGCTTTTCCAAAAACTTCGTGGTTAGGGGCATAGGTTTCTAATATCTCCAAAGCTCTTTGACCCAATAGGATAGGAGCGTCCGATTTGAAAAGGTTAGCACCACCATAAAGGGTATGCACCGGCTGACGATCACTTCGGTCTCCTGGATATATTTCGTTGAAAGTCGAATTGGCTTTGCTTAAACTGTTGAACAATTGTTCTTTTTTATTACTAGGAATAGTCATCTCTATTATTTTAAATTTTGAATTATAAATTTTAAATGAATTAGCTGCCTCTGTACGTACTATAGCCAAAAGGATTAAGCAGAAGCGGCACATGATAATGCGTTTCATCAAAAGTGCTGAAAATGATTTCTACTTTTGGGTAAAAGGTTTTGGTATTGGTTTTTCCGTAATAACTTCCCGTATCGAAAACCATTTTATAGGTATCAGGTTTCAGATTTTTGTCTTGTGGCAATAAGTCTGGAATTCTACCGTCATTATTAGTAATCCCTTGCGCGATGGTTTGCCAAATAGTATTTCTAAAAGCTTGTAATCTGATGGAAATGTCTTTGCCTGGAATTCCCGTTGCCGTATCTAAAACGTGGGTCGTGATTTGGCTTACCTTCAAGAAACTGAAATCCCCATCAGGGAGCATCTTCTTGAAACGGATGATGGAAATCTTTTGTTGTTCGCCCATAGCAATGTGCAATTCTTCCTCGGCGGTATTTTGCAAGCGGTCATTTAATAAGGCTAACATTTCATCAGCTGATTTTCCAGTAGCACAGACAATGAAGATAAATCCGTTTTTAGTTTCATAATCGGAATTGGCTTTCGCCAAATGCTGTATCGTTTCCTGAGTTGCCACTGCTACTCCAGCTTGTTCTTTACCAGCAAACTTTTCAGTAAGACTTTTAACATCGCCAATTTTCGGATGATGCGTAAACGATTCTCTCCAATCCGCTTCAGTACATTCGTCATACCATATTTGGGAAGACAAATCCACCAATTGTTTTTCAGAAGCAAAAGGGAAATGTTTCATCATTCCATCTGCCCATTGGTTTGAACCACAACAAGCGAATAGCTCTTTTCTAGCCGATTCTTTATCTAAACTATTAAATGCAGTTAAATTCATAACGTTTTATTTTAGGCTCGCACCTTGTTCAATCCAACACCGAATCATATTGCGTTCTTCTTCAGTAATGTTGGTTTTATTATTCTGAGGCATCGTCTTGGTAATGACCACGCGTTGCATAATCAAATCTTTCTTATTGAAAATATCTTGAGGTGTATCGTATTTCACGCCATTCGGAGCCGTTTTATAAACATCATCCGTAGGGTTAGAGGAGTGGCATTGCACGCAACGTTTCTGAACAATCTCCTGAACTTCCGCAATACTAACTTCTTTTTTGCATTCATAAGGATTAGTACTGGGCGCCGAAATAAAGCAAGCTGCCAAAAGAATTACAACTGAAACCGGCAAAATCCATACGTTGAGTTGGTTCTTTTCTTTTAAGTTCAAATAGTGTTTCACTCCAGCCGCACCTAAGGAGATAATCCCCAAAATCAGCCAAGGATACTCATACCCAAATGTAGACGGAAAGTGATTGCTCACCATCACGAATAATACCGGTAACGTAAAATAGTTATTGTGTAACGAACGCGCTAACGCTTTTTTACCCAAACTAGGGTCTAACGGAATACCCAATTTGGCACAACGCACCATTTCTTTTTGTCCCGGAATAATCACAAAGAACACATTGGCCACCATAATGCCACCAATCATCGCACCAAAATGAATATAAGCGGCACGTGCACTAAACACATGGCAATAAAACCACGCAAAGAATATTAGGAATGCAAATCCCACTAAAGCAAAAGCCAATTGGTTTTTGATTAAGGAAGACTTACACATGCGGTCGTATATCAACCATGCTACTACAAACGAACTTACTCCAATTAGAATTCCTTGTAAAGCGGTAATGTCTAAAACATTCTTGTCTATTAGGAACGCAGAAGCATTGAAATAATACACTACAAACAACAAGCAAAAACCAGAAAGCCAAGTAAAATAGGCTTCGTATTTGAACCAGTGTAAGTGTTTGGGAATTGTTTTTGGCGCGACTTTGTATTTCTCTAAATAATAAAAACCCCCTCCGTGAACCGCCCAAAGATTTCCAGCCAATTCGTCGCGAACATCTTCTGTTCTGTTCAAGGCATTTTCCAAGAATACAAAATAGAACGATGCCCCAATCCAAGCAATTCCGAAAGTAATGTGCATCAACCGAATGACGATATTCAGCCATTCCATCATATGACTTTCCAAAGGAGTGCCTTGTACTAAAATGTAAGTATTGACCAAAATCCCGACAATCATCAACAACATTCCAGCGTAACAATAATTCAAGCTAGTGTTTCTGATGTCTTCATCGCCTTGCAGATTCTTCTGCGATTTTCCTTTGAGGAAGCTCGGCATTTTATAAGAGATGTAGCCCAACGTAATCAATACGCTGAAGTAAATCACATATAAAACGATTAATATAAAGGTATTGATGACCACTTGTTAACTGATTTTACCAAACAATCTCAAACGACTAATACCTCCGTCAGGGAAGATGTTCATTCTAACGTGAGTTATTGCAGGATGGGTGTTTATTTCTTTTACATATTCGTGCTCGTTATCGGCACTTAATTTTTGTTGGGGTAGCAAGGTCTGCCAATTACCATTATGGATAACATCAGCATCATTGTCGCTTACGCAGAATTCTATCGAACAACTATCAGGATAATTGCCTTTGAAATGACAAGTGTCCACCACAATTTTCTCGACGGTTCCTTTGTGAGCTAATTTTAAAATCACCCAGTCGCGATTGTTTGGTGTTCGATTTCTTTTGGTTTCCCAGCCGTCTCCCATATTGGCACCACGATTAGGCATAATCAAATTACTCATAGCACTAAAGAACATGTCATTACAAGCAATCGCTTGACCACCATTAATAGCTGCTGCTAAATCTAGTGTTTCAGAAGTAGAGACTGCATTCCAATTTTTGAATACTTCTCCGTATACTCTAAATCTTGCTACACCACCATCAGGGTATATGTGTAAACGTAAATGAGTAAAGATTTCGTCACTTTGACATTCGTAAAAGTTTTGAGAACCTGCATCCAAATGTGATTTTGGTAGAATTTCTTTCCAAGCTACATTTTCCCAATCGGTTATTCCATCTGCATTAGCCAAATTAACTGCTTCAATAGAAGCATGAGGTGGATGATTGCCCAAAAAGAAATTGGTATCAATATCAAAACCCCTAATTTTTCCTGAAGTGGCTAATTGAATAACAGCCCAATCGTGTCCTGGAGTTCTTTTCCGTCTACTTTCCCAGCCGTCCATCCATTTGCCTCTGTCTGTGTATTTATCGGTAATAAAAATGCCTCGTGTGGGTAGAATTAAGTTTTCTTTTTCCGCAAAAAAATCATCGGTAGCATACAATACTTTTCCACCTAGGCGCTCTGCTGCTAAATCAGTTAGTGCTGTAAATGCTGGTGATTCTTTGATAATCTCGGTTACTTTTGCAAAAGCCATTGTCCTTTATTTTTGTTTTGTATTGATTTATTTTGAAAAACGGTAGTGCCATTTACTATCGTTTCTAGCACTTTTCCGTGTAAGTTTTGTGCAATATATGGACTTATTTTATATCTGAAAAATACGTCTTCAGCTTTTACTAAATCGATTTCGTTGGGATTCCAAATTACAATATCAGCATCGTAGCCTGTTTTAAGTTCTCCTTTGCTTTTAGATTTGATGAAATGTGCTGGTTTTGAGGTTACTAAAGGAATGAATTGTTCCAATGTCACAGTATCTTTCATAGCCGTCCAAGAACCCGTCAAAAGAAACTGAATACCAGCAATGCCACCCCAAGCTTTTTTCAGATTGCCACTTTCCATTTCTTTTATGTTGGGTGGAGCAGGTGAGTGGTCTGTTGTAATAAAATCTAAAACACCAGAACCAAAAGCTTGTTTCAATTGATCATTGTTGGCCTTTTCTCTTATTGGTGGGGCACATTTGTATATGCAATTGGCATTGGGAATAGTTTCGGCATTAAAGAAAATATATTGCGTACAGGTTTCGGCAGTAATCGGTAACCCTTCTTTTTTGGCTGCTTCGATTTTGGTTAATGCTTCCGCAGAGGCTACATGAACAATATGAACAGGGCAGTGGTGTTTTCGACACATTCTGATCATTAAGTCAATTGCATCATTCTCCCATTTTTTAGGTCGGCTCGCCAAATAATGTTGGTAGCTTGTTGGATTATTTTCAAAATCACAGTCGATTTCAGTATCGTATAATTCGCAATGTGCTAATAACGGAATATTGTGTTTAGCAATAATGGGCATCGCCTCATCTAAATCTTTTTCGGTCACATTGGGAAATTCATCTATGCCCGAATGCGTAAGAAAACATTTAACCCCTACCACACCAGCTTGAATTAAATCTTCTAAATGAACTGAATTACCTGGAATCAATCCAGCATAAAAGCCCACATTGACATTCATTTTTCCTTTTGATGCCTCTAGCTTTTCATTAAAAGCATTTAAGGTTGTTGTCACCGGACTCGCATTTAAAGGCATGTCGATAATGGTGGTAGAACCTCCGGCTGCTGCGGCTTGAGTGGCTGTTTCAAAACCTTCCCATTCGGTTCTTCCGGGTTCGTTGATATGAACATGTACATCAATAACACCTGGCATAATTACGGCATTGCCATAATCTTCAGCAGTATCTAGCCTTTCCAAATGAATGGCAGTAATGGTTCCGTTATCAAAACAAATGGAAGCGGGTTGTAATTGATTGTTAACCCAAACGCGTTTGCTATATAGTATTCTTTCTTGCAAGACTTTCTTTTTTTAATTACGAACCTACAAATATAGATTTAAATTGAAAATAAGGAAGTGATGATTTTAGTTATGTTTAGTAAAAAATAAAAGCCTCTAACTTTCGAAAGAGGCTTAAACAACTTAAATAAAAAAACTCTTATTTTTTATTCGTCTTCAGCTAATTGTGTTTTTATTTTCAATTTTTTATCAATTTTTAGAGACGTTCTTTGGAACAATACCTTTTTAGTTACCATTGCACCGTCTTCTGAAGTGATTTGAACCAATAGAACTTCATCGGTACCCCCTCCATTCATAGTAGTATGGTTAGCGTTAATCCCCTTTTTTTCTTCAATCAATCGACCTCTAATATCAAATATTTTTACAGATGACATAATGGTGCTTCCTGAATCAATTGTTAATGCATTGTTTTGATTATAGATAATCACATTATTACTCGTAAAGACAGCATGTTGTGTTCCTAATGTGGATTGGTAAATAATTTCAAAACGATTTGTAAAAGTTCCCACATCTGAAGTAAAAGCATAGGGCCCAGTACTTAAATTATTTATTGTATTCGTAAGGTTATCTTTTAAATAGATAGATTGTGTTCCTCCACTAAACAAACCTGCCGTATGATCTATAGTAATGGTATAATTACCCGCGACGGTAACTTTATAAGATAAAGGAACGATATCTGAATCTTGAAAATCTGGTCGCCCTTGAATTGAATATTCATCGGTTCCTATTAAACTAGTTAGATAAAAATCGGGATTGATATTTTTCCCATCAATACCTCTATCCTCGGCCAATGTTCCTTCTGAACTATAGCCTACAGCCATTTGACTAAAAACACCTGTATCGGTATTCAAATTCAACCAATACAATCCATTAGTTGAAGAAGCTACAGTAGGTTGTGACGCTCTAAAAAATTGGTCTCCATTAGAACTTCTTCTCATACTATTAGTAAAGGTTATGTTCGAACCACTAGTGGTTCTTATAATAAATCCTTGTCCAATATTAAGGGCCCAATTGGCTTCATTTCCTGGATTGAAATAATTATTCCCATTAGTTACACTATTTGGGTCCCCATTTGAAACAAAAGCTGTTTTTGTGAGTGTAGAATAAGAACCATTAGAATTACCATTCGTTTTTCTCCAGATATATATTGGTCCACTAATATTAGAATTTCCATCTATAAAGTCTTTAACATTAAGTCTTGATGGATAAGGATTTCCAACAGCATTATATCCAAAAGATGTTCCAAACGTAATATCTCCATTGTTAGGAATCCCCGTAAAACTTCCATTCCAAACGGTGGCTGTTGTAGGATGATCCCATGGCACTCTTATTAAATAACTTTTTCCATTGACAAATTGAATATTGTTAGTATCTGTTCCATTAACTCCATTTGGAGAAACCAATGGCGAAGGATACTGCAATCCTGTCAAATTAAAACCGACAGCGTTATTTAACTGATTAGTAGCTGTGTCATAGTAATAAAAACGATTAGGCAATGTAAAGGGTGAAAAAGCATACAGCCCCTGACCAGTAACAGGAGAAGACCATAAAGTATAATCCAAACGTTTTAAAGCAGATGAGTTACGCTTAACAACAATATTGCCAGAATTGGCTACTGTAGTATTTTGTATTAAATTAGCCGTATTACTTAAGGTAAAAGTACTTCCGGAATCAACAGTCAATTTACCATTCAACGTAACATCAAATCCAGGGGATACTGTCACCACTGCATTATTGATTAATCGAAGTGAACAAGCTGAAAAATCAGCATTTATTATGGCTGTAGCACCATCAAAAATAACCGATTTTGAAATACTCGGACTTCCATTAGACCAAGTTATTCCTCCATCCGTTGAGGTAGTAGCATCAATAACAACAACAGCAGAACCAGTATTTCCAGTTCCTACACAACCATTAGCATCGGTAACAGAGATCAAGTTATACGTGGTAGTACTAGTTGAAGAAATCGAAATATTGGAACCACTAGTATAATTACTTACACTTCCCGAAGTATAAACAACAGTGTATGGAGAAGTCCCTCCTGTAATGGTAACTTGTAAATTCGTTGAACTAGCGGAACAAATAGCTGCAGTGCCTGTTATAGATGCTGCTGTAGAGCCTGACCTAACAGTAATAGTTCCAGTTGCATTTACAGTGCCACAACCTCCTGTTAATGGAATACTGTAGTTAAAGGTTCCTGAGTTACTTGGCGTACCGCTAATTGTAATTGTATTACTAGCCCATGCTGCTGTCACTCCGGTTGGTAAACCTGTTGCAGTTCCTATTCCGGTTGCACCAGTAGTGGTATGTGTAATTGCTGTTAAAGCTGTATTGATACACAATGTTGGAGTACTTGACCCTGCACTTGCTGTTTTGTTTGGGTTAACCGTAATAGTACCTGTAGCATTTACAGTTCCACAACCACCTGTTAATGGAATACTGTAGTTAAAAGTTCCTGAGTTACTCGGTGTACCGCTAATCGTTATGGTGTTACTAGCCCATGCTGCCGTTACTCCAGTTGGTAAACCTGTTGCAGTTCCTATTCCTGTTGCACCAGTAGTGGTATGAGTAATCGCTGTTAAAGCCGTATTGATACACAATGTTGGAGTACTTGACCCAGCACTTGCTGTTTTGTTTGAGGTAACTGTAATAGTTCCAGTAGCATTTACAGTTCCGCAACCTCCAGTTACTGGAATAGTGTAGGCAAATGTTCCTGAAGCTGTTGGTGTCCCACTAATAGTAATGGTGTTGGTAGCCCAAGCAGCCGTTACGCCTGTTGGAAGCCCTGTAGCTGTTCCGATTCCGGTAGCTCCTGTAGTAGTATGAGTAATAGCTGTTAAAGCTGTATTGATACATAAGGTTGGAGTAGACGATGCTGCACCTGCTGTATTAGCTGGTGTAACAGTAATAGTTCCAGTTGCATTTACAGTGCCACAACCTCCAGTTAATGGAATAGTGTAGGCAAATGTTCCTGAAGCTGTTGGTGTCCCACTAATAGTAATGGTGTTTGTAGCCCAAGCAGCCGTTACGCCTGCTGGTAAACCAGTAGCCGTTCCTATTCCTGTAGCACCTGTTGTTGTATGCGTGATAGCTGTTAAGGCTGTATTGATACAAAGTGTTGGTGTGCTTGAAGCAGCACTTGCTGTCTTGTTTGGTGTAACAGTAATAGTACCTGTAGCATTCACTGTACCACAACCTCCAGTTACTGGAATAGTGTAGGCAAATGTTCCTGAAGCTGTTGGTGTCCCACTAATAGTAATGGTGTTTGTAGCCCAAGCAGCTGTTACGCCCGCTGGTAAACCAGTAGCCGTTCCAATGCCTGTAGCACCTGTTGTTGCATGAGTAATAGCTGTTAAAGCTGTATTGATACATAAGGTTGGAGTAGACGATGCTGCACCTGCTGTATTAGCTGGTGTAACAGTAATAGTTCCAGTTGCATTTACAGTGCCACAACCTCCAGTTAATGGAATAGTGTAGGCAAATGTTCCTGAGTTACTTGGCGTACCGCTAATCGTTATAGTGTTATTTGCAAATGCTGCTGTTACACCTGTTGGTAAACCTGTTGCAGTTCCTATTCCGGTTGCACCAGTAGTTGTATGAGTAATCGCTGTTAAAGCGGTATTGATACATAAGGTAGGTGAACTTGAGGCAGCACTAACTGTTTTGTTTGTTGTTACTGTTATAGTTCCTGTAGCATTAACAGTTCCGCAACCTCCTGTTAATGGAATAGTGTAGTTAAAGGTTCCTGAGTTACCCGGTGTACCACTAATTGTTATAGTATTACTAGCCCAAGCAGCCGTTACGCCTGCTGGTAAACCAGTAGCGGTTCCTATTCCTGTAGCACCTGTTGTTGTATGAGTGATAGCTGTTAAAGCTGTATTGATACATAAGGTTGGTGTAGATGATGCAGCACTAGCTGTCATAGCCGGAGTTACGGTAATAGTTCCTGTAGCATTTACAGTACCACAACCTCCTGTTAATGGAATAGTATAGGTAAATGTCCCTGAATTGGTTGGTGTACCACTGATAGTAATCGTATTAGTAGCCCAAGCTGCAGTTACACCTGTTGGTAAACCTGTAGCCGATCCAATTCCGGTAGCTCCTGTAGTTGCATGAGTGATAGCGGTTAAAGCTGTATTGATACATAAGGTTGGTGTAGACGATGCAGCACTAGCTGTCATAGCCGGAGTTACTGTAATAGTTCCTGTAGCATTTACAGTACCACAACCTCCAGTTAATGGAATAGTATAGGTAAATGTCCCTGAATTGGTTGGTGTACCACTAATGGTTATCGTATTAGTAGCCCAAGCTGCAGTTACACCTGTTGGTAAACCTGTAGCCGATCCAATTCCGGTAGCTCCTGTAGTTGCATGAGTGATAGCGGTTAAAGCGGTATTGATACATAAGGTTGGTGTAGATGATGCAGCACTAGCTGTCATAGCCGGAGTTACGGTAATAGTTCCTGTAGCATTTACAGTACCACAACCTCCTGTTAATGGAATAGTATAGGTAAATGTCCCTGAATTGGTTGGTGTACCACTGATAGTAATCGTATTAGTAGCCCAAGCTGCAGTTACACCTGTTGGTAAACCTGTAGCCGATCCAATTCCGGTAGCTCCTGTAGTTGCATGAGTTATAGTGGTTAAAGCGGTATTGATACATAAGGTTGGTGTAGACGATGCAGCACCAGCTGTTTTATTAGGAGTTACGGTAATAGTTCCTGTAGCGTTTACAGTACCACAACCTCCTGTTACCGGAATAGTATAGGTAAATGTCCCTGAATTGGTTGGTGTACCACTAATTGTAATCGTATTAGTAGCCCAAGCTGCAGTTACACCTGTTGGTAAACCTGTAGCCGATCCAATTCCGGTAGCTCCTGTAGTTGCATGAGTGATAGCGGTTAAAGCGGTATTGATACATAAGGTTGGTGTAGACGATGCTGCACCAGCTGTCATAGCCGGAGTTACGGTAATGGTTCCTGTAGCGTTTACAGTACCACAACCTCCTGTTAATGGAATAGTATAGGTAAATGTCCCTGAATTGGTTGGTGTACCACTAATAGTAATGGTGTTTGTAGCCCAAGCAGCCGTTACGCCCGCTGGTAAACCAGTAGCGGTTCCGATACCGGTAGCTCCTGTTGTTACATGCGTGATGGCTGTTAAAGCCGTATTGATACAAAGTGTTGGTGTGCTTGAAGCTGCACCTGCTGTATTAGCTGGTGTTACGGTAATAGTACCTGTAGCATTAACAGTACCACAACCTCCAGTTACTGGAATAGTATAGTTAAATGTCCCTGAAGCTGTTGGTGTCCCACTAATAGTAATGGTGTTTGTAGCCCAAGCAGCCGTTACACCTGTTGGTAAACCTGTAGCAGTACCAATGCCTGTTGCTCCTGAAGTTGTATGAGTGATAGCGGTTAAAGCAGTACTGATACATAAGGTTGGTGTGCTTGAGGCAGCACCAGCAGTCATAGCCGGAGTTACTGTGATAGTTCCTGTAGCATTAACAGTACCACAACCTCCTGTTACCGGAATAGTATAGTTAAATGTCCCTGAAGCGGTTGGTGTTCCACTAATTGTAATCGTATTAGTAGCCCAAGCCGCAGACACTCCTGTTGGAAGTCCGGTAGCCGATCCAATTCCGGTAGCTCCTGTAGTTGCATGAGTGATAGCGGTTAAAGCAGTACTGATACATAAGGTTGGTGTGCTTGAGGCAGCACCAGCAGTCATAGCCGGAGTTACTGTGATAGTTCCTGTAGCATTTACAGTACCACAACCTCCTGTCAAAGGAATGGTATAGCTAAATGTACCTGAAGCTGTTGGTGTTCCACTAATAGTAATACTGTTGGTAGCCCACGCAGCCGTTACGCCCGCTGGTAATCCAATAGCCGTTCCAATGCCTGTAGCACCTGTTGTTGTATGCGTAATAGCTGTTAAGGCTGTATTGATACAAAGTGTTGGTGTTGATGAAGCTGCGCCAGCAGTATTATTCGCTGTAACTGTTAATGCCCCATCAATATAAGAAATGGAATAATTGGCTGCAGTAAATGATACTCCTGTTGCGGCTGATGGTGTTATACTATAACTGCCGGCGGCAGCGGCTGAACTCGCTCCTAATGACGTTAAAGTAACACTACCTATTGTTTCCCCATTTTGCAGTCCAGAAGATGTAAATGCAGTAGTTCCAAAAGTATAAGTTGTACCAAAACATTTAGAAGCATTGTTGGCTGTAATGGTTAATGATGCAGTTGTTACACTCAAATTATTAGTAACATAATTTATAGTGTAATTGCTCAACGTAGCTGTTCCACTTGTTTTTACAAAGACACTTGGCGATACAGCTCCGGTATAAGTTCCTACTGCTGATGTGGCGATGTTACCACTAGTATAAGCAAGGGTTACTGTTCCTGCTAAAGTCTCTGAGTTTTGCATGCCTGTAACACTCAATGGTGATGCACCTGCGCCTGGCGTTAAGGTAGCTCCATAAATATGAGTAGCTATGTTTGCCGTCACCGTTAAAGCCGCGGTGGTAATTGTTACAGCACCATTGGCTGCACTAAAACTATAGTTAGTAGCGGTTAAGCCAGTAATTAATGGTGTAATAGTTACCGAAGCTGTAGCTGCTGCTGTAGTAGGGGTATACGTAGTGCTGTAAGTTGCTAAACCTCCTATTACTGAGGATGTTTCACTATTCACAAAACCAGTAGCTGTATAAGTACCAGCACCGGTAACGGTTGCTACAGCAGTACCATAAGAAACAGTTTGGTTTACAGCGGTAATTGTTAGTGGGGCTTTATTGATGGTAAGCGTTGCGCTCGTGCGGACAGCACTTGTGCATCCGGTAGTAGTATTTCTAGCTTGGGCATAAGCAGTATAGGTACCAGCATTTATTCCTGTCGGTGCATAAGTTAGTGTTCCCGATGCAAGTAATGTACCTCCAGTAGCAGCATCATACCAATCTATGGTAGCTCCAGCACTCGCTACTGCCGAAACGGTAGTGGCATTAGCAATACCTGTATAGGTTTTGCTATTACCAGTTGCTGACGTTACTGTTGGTAATGCCAATATAGTTTGTGCAGCAGAAGTAAACACGGTATTTCCCGGACCTACGCCTCCGCCATTATTACCAAACCAGGAAATGCCTTCATACACTATATCAAAAGTAAGGTTATTGGTTCCGGCAGCTAAAGCAGTGGTATAAGCACTTCCTGTATTATTGGATGCCGTTATGGTAAAAGTATAGGTAGCAGTTTGTCCCGGAGCCAAGTTATTGGCACTGGTTCGCACATTATAGTCCGCCCAGTTGGAGCTATTTGTATTCCATTTTACCCCAATGTTAATCGTACCAGAACCATTTGTTCCATCCGTCCAGGTGGCTGTTCCAATATTTTTGATTGTTACCGTTATATTTCTTGTTTCACCTGAACACCAGCTGGTTGAACCTAAATTGGCTGATATAATCTGGCTTTTATAAGTAAGTTGTTTATAGGTTATAGCAACTTTTCCACTACCGCCTGCACCTCCTGATCTAGTACTAAAATTAGCAGTTGCCCCGGCACCGCCGCCGCCACTATTGACTGCTGCTGAAGCACCGTTTGCATTGTTTGTTGATCCGTTAGCGCCAGCACCTCCTCCGGTAACTGCGCCACCGCCTGCAGTTCCTGTAGCAGTGTTACCATTTGAACCGGTACCTGCACTACTACCGCCACCTCCGCCAGAAGTACCTCCATTACCTCCAGCCCCTCCGTAATAGGAAAATGGTGCAGTAGCCCCAACGTTTCCAGTACTGATAGCTGAAGCACCTGCTGCACCGCTACCACTTGAGCTTAAACCTCCGTTGCCGCCTTTTGCTAACACGGTCGTGGTGGAACCAAACCAACTGTCTCCTCCTGTTCCTCCTGTCCCTGTACTACCAGTTCCTCCTGCCCCTACAGTTACTGTGTAGGTTGTATTAGGAACAACTGTTATGGCAGTATTTTTAACATAAGCTCCTCCGGCTCCGCCACCTCCAGCTGCTGAGATAAAAGAAGAAGCGCCACCTCCAGCACCTCCAGCACCCCAGGCTTCTACCGTAACACTGGTAACACCAACTGGTGCAGTCCAGGAGCCTGTAGCAGTAATAGTTGTGCTTGCTTCAGTTGCAATGACAATAGTAGCCGTGTTGCCGCTACTAATCGTGCTGCTGCAGGTTGCTGCATTTTTTATGGCCGTAATGGTAATAGTGGTATAACCTGCTGTTGCCAATGCAGATGTTGCAAAGGTTCCTGTACCAGCTACTATCGAAACACTTGCGGTGGAACCGGTTGCTGTGTTATCACCGGTAAGATTATAGGTAACGGTGTAAGTACCGTTAGCCAAACTTGTTGAATTGATGGTTACTGTTGAGGTACCTCCGGCTACGGGGTTGGTTACCCCAACACTAAAATTGGATATATCCGGCGATGCATTGACTGTTAGGGAACCATCTGCATAACTAATGTTGTAGTTGGTCAAACCCGTACCTGTTGCATTAGCGGCAATAATAGGGTAAGTGCTTGCATTAGAAGAAGATGCAGATCCGGCACTTGTTAAAGTAACACTGCTTACAGTATTCCCATTTACCAATCCACTTGTCGAAAATTCGGTACCTGAAAAAGAAAATGGGATACCAGCGCAATTCGTTTGATTATTTGCTGTAATGGTCAGTGCTTTTGTAGCAACTGTGCCACTGTAATCTATATAAGAAATATTGTAGTTGCTTTCCAAAAAACCTCCCGTACCAGTTGCTACAGATGGCGTAACGGTATAGGCAGCGTTTGCCGCAGTAGTTGCTGAAAGTCCCGCTGAATCTGGTGTAAGCGTTACACTGGTGAGGGTTTCTGAGCCGACAAGGGTTCCTGCAACACTAAAATTAGTAGTGCTAGCACCCGCTGTTAAGGTAGTACCATACGTTTTGGATGGACCTGTAGCCGTTACTGTTAATGCTATTCTGTTAACTATCACACTAACTGTGGTTATAACTGTACTATAATTCGCAGCATTTGTTGGTGTGAAAGTAACTGATTGACTTGTTGTTCCTGCATTTGGCGCAGTGGATGGTGTGGTTAAGGCAAATGTTCCTGCCACACTTGCTACACCGCCACTCAAAGTTGAAGCTGCCAACGTTTGACCATATGTAATTGCTGTGGCAGTTGGCGCAGTGGTAATAGTTGGAGTAGTTCTTGTATCACTACCTGCTGTTACATTACCTGTTATACCCGTAGTGAAGAAGGTGTTGGTTTTGTTTGTTGCACTTGTAGCGGCAACTGCCCCCCAAGTACCATTAACAGTTCCTACCCCCCCAACTGTTAAACTACCTACAGAAATATTAGCATTCGTTACACTTGCTGTAGCGGACCCTGTAGGCGCAATAGAAAGATTACCTGACGTAAGTGTGCCACTTGCTGCAGTACCTATGGTTTTTGCTCCAGATCCAGAAAGGGTTAGGTTATTGTAAGTAATAACTGCTAGCGTTTGATTGCCTGCAGCATTATAATTTACGGTACCTGTGCCTGCTGTAAATGTCCCTCCTGTTCCGCTAATCGGAGTTGGAGTTGCTGAAAGGGTTAGTGTACTCGACCCTCCGTTAAGCGTTCCAGCTGTTCTGGTCCAAGTTCCCGTAAATGTATGTGATAAGCCTGCGCCCAGGTTCAAAGTGCCGCCTGTTCCATTAATAGTCAACCCTCCACCGTTTACATTACCTGCAAAAGTAGCTGTTCCGGCTGTCTTTGTCATAGAAACGGTACCTGTAGTGGTGAACCCGTCTATGGATTGAGTAAGCGATGTCCCAGCAATGGTTACACCGCCAGAACCACTTGTTAATGTTCCACCGTTGATAAAATCTCCATGAAGTGTAATAAGATTAGCACCAGGCGTTAATGTAGCCCCCGTGTTGATATTCAAATCTACGTTGGTATTGTTACCCACCTGTACAGCTCCAGGAGTAGTGATAGCTCCCGTATTTTTTATAATGATACCTCCGGTGGCAACAAAAGGAGTAATCCATTCTTTAGAAGTTGCAGTGTAGGAAGCTGGTTTATTGTATTGAAGGGTAGCATTTGCTCCATAAGTAACTACTCCTGATGTGACAGAAACCGTTGCCGTGCCTTCCAAAGATAAAATTCCGTTCACAGTTGGTGTGGTGGCAAATGTTTTTGCTAAAGACCCTGATAAAGTAAGATTGTTGTAGGTAGTTACCAAGCCGGTTTGTGCAGCGCCAGTATAGTTTACTGTATTACCAGCAGCTGAAGCGGTTAGCGAACCAGTTACGCTCCCCCCGATATTTAATATCCCTGTTGCACCCTGTGTTAAAGCAGCAGTTAAAGTAAGTGTTGTATTGGACGTTATTGTGCCGTTGTTGGTGTAGGAGCCTGTAAACGTCACTGTTGGAATTGCCAACGCAGTTGCCCCACTGATTGTTTTTGATGCTCCTGAAAACGTATGCGTTCCAGTATTGGCGGTAAAAGTAGTGGCATCATTTGTAAAATGGCCGGCAAAGGAATAAGTAGAGACGCCTGTTTCATTCCAAACGCCACCTGCATTAATATCTACATCTCCAGTAAAAGTTTTAGCACCAGTACCAGCTAATGTAAATGTACCGGTTACTGAAGTGACGCCGGTTACCCCAAAAGTAAAAGTGGCACCGGTATTTAAAGTACCTCCGCTATCAATGGTCAAGTCACTTGCTGTTGCATTGGCTGCTAAGGTAACCGTATGACCGTTTCGTATGGTAACCAAATCATCGCTACTGTTTGGTACGCTGGTGGCCGTTACCCAGTTAAGTCCTCCGTCGGTAGATTCCTGCCAGCTAGCCGCTGTGCCCCAATTAAAAGTAGTTGCATTACTTCTAAACTGTTTTGCGGGCCTAAGTGCAATTATTTGCCCCCCAATTCCAGAGGAAATAACACCTGCAATATTTCCGGCACCAGTTGAACCAGCCGTAGCCTTGGTAGCCCAAGCTGCACCAACAGCACCTGAAGTTCCTGTACCAGGGCCAAAGTCATATAAACTATTAGATAATGATGCCGGAGAAGTGGTGGTAAAAGCACCAAAGTTGGCATTGGTGGTGGTGGTACCTCCACTTGACATTCCAAACATTAATACGGCCGCATTGGAAGTTACTGTTGTAACAGCCGTAATTGAAGCCAATGAGGTTGAGGCGGTATTACCTGAAGTAGTAAATGTACTAGTTGGTGTTACATCAAAAGGGGTTACCGTATTTACTCCAGAAAAAGCAACAATCGCACCTACAAAAGAATTTGCTGCCGTTGTAGAAAATGTATAGGATGCAGGCTCCGCAGCAGTGGCTACCCTGTACAACAAGGTGCCAAATAGCTTGTTATTACCTCCCAGCGCACCAGAACTTATAGCCGTCCAACTCGCATTAGTGACAGCAGCGGCTGATTGAGGGCTCTTATAAGTTGCAAAGTTTGCAATCATCACATCGCCCGCAACAACACCTGTTGGTACATTAATGGTAACTGATGTGGTAGTTGCTGAGGCTGTAGTAGCCGTTCCTCTTAACGCAATCTGCGCACTTATTCCTTGCGCACTAAAAACTAAAAGAAATAAAAATAAAATCCTAAGCATCCTATTTTTAGGTATAGCCGAAAAATTGTGTGTTGTGGTCATTGTACTGTATTTAGTTTGAAAAGTTATATTTGACTGTGGGGATTTTAAATTGTAAATGAGGGTATAGTAGCTGAGAGCACCGCACCAAGTCTAGGTTGATTAGTTACTGTGGGGACGACAACAATATCAGTTGCCGACGTTCCTAGATAGTTTGTTCCGCTGGTCTTACTCCAGTTGGTCGTATTATTCCATACTCTACTACTGGAACCTGTCCAAGTATAGGTGATTTGAGCATTTGTGCTTTCAGAAATCCCGAATACTAGAATTAGTAGTAGGTAAAAGTGTTTAAAGCTTTCTAGGGTAAGTTTAGGGTTAGATAATTTTTGAATCATGACATTAAGTATTTATTAGACTTTAGGGTTTTGATAAAGCAAATATCTATAGGTTATTAATTTTCACCTCTTGAATAAGTCGAATGAACAAAAAGTGTAGACAAAAGGTAAAATCGAATAGTTTAAACTATTTTTTTATCGATAAAATGCGTTAAATTTTATGATTTGTTTATTCAAAAGTCTTTCGGAATAGGAGGCTTACTAAAATATTCTCTGTTTCTAATTTTTGGTTTGTACAAGGCACTAGAAATGCAGAGTTAAAGCAAAAAGTTAATTTATCTTGGGGGCTTTACACGGAATATCTTCTTATCAAGTCCAAAGCTTAAGCATATCAAATCCATAGCTAGTCCATAAATTATTGCAAAACTATGGACTAGCTATGGACTAGCTATGGACTAGGTATGGACTAGCCTCGAAGAAAATCATATGTAAAACAACTATTGATTATTGTCTATTCAAAACAAATGGTACTCTATTTTTCTTTAGTTAACTAGTATAGTTTTTCGATTTCCCCAAAAAACTAACGTCAATACTTAAGGATAAAAAGTTAATTTTGACAAATCGAATATGCTAAATAATGACTCGAGACTTCTACAAGAAACTTCAGCAGATTCTCCAATCCGAAAAGCGATTGGTATTGATGGTTGTAATTGCCAACGAAGGGAGTAGTCCTGGGCGGAAAGGTTTTAAGATGGTGGTAGCCAAAAACCAAATGTCTGGCACCATCGGAGGTGGAATAATGGAGCATAAGTTGGTGGAGTTTGCACAATCACTTTTAGAGAAACCATCGTTTGAACCTTTTATAAAACATCAGATTCATGATAAATCGGCACCCAAAGACCAATCGGGAATGATTTGCTCTGGTCAACAAACCATTGCTTTTTATGATATTACGACTGATTTTCTTCCTTCGGTTGACCAAATTTTAACCAAAGATAATTTTCAAATTACCTACACTAATTTCGGAATCAATACCGCAGCTGATAATCCTGAATGGAGTTTTGTTGAAACCAATTCGCTACCACAAAAAGTCTATATTATTGGAGGAGGTCATGTAGGGTTGGCATTGAGTGAAGTGCTTTCCCGAATGGATTTTGAGATTCATATTCTAGATCATCGGGAAAACCTGAATACAATGGAGCAAAATCATTTTGTGCATTCAAGACAAACTGTCGAGTTTGAACAAATTGATGCTTATATTCCAGAAGGAGAAGCTATTTATGTAGTAATTATGTCTTTTGGTTACCGAACGGATGATATCATTATAAGAAGATTGATTAATAAAAATTTCAAGTATATCGGAATGTTAGGCAGCATAGAAAAGATTGCCACCTTATTTCAAAATATGATAGAGGATGGCTTTGATAAAGACCGAATTGCCAATGTTTATGCTCCCATAGGTATCCAAATCAAAAGCGAGACTACCCAGGAAATTGCGATAAGTATTGCAGCACAATTAATCAGAGTTAAAAACCATAACAGATGATTTCCACTTCCGAAGCCTTTTCGATACTTGAAAACCTCGATTGCCGCAAAAGAGTAGTGGCACTTTCTTTGTTGGAAGCCCGAAATCATGTCTTAGCAGAAACACTTTATTCGCCTATTAACATGCCGCCTTTTCGTCAAGCTACTATGGATGGGTTTGCCATTGCTTTACACGATTCGTTGGAGTATGAAATTGTTGGTGAAGTAAAAGCAGGCGATTTTTGGGATACCCAATTAAAATCAGGTCAAGCGGTGAAAATATTCACAGGTGCCGCAGTGCCTAATTCAGCGCAAGCAGTGATTCAGATTGAGAAAGTGATTGTTGTAGAGACTTTTTTGCATTTGAAAGAAATAAGTAAGCCAGAAACCAATATCCGTCAATTAGGAGCCCAGATAACAAAAGGAGCAATGGCTTTAGCGGAAGGAACTTTTCTAAATCCAGCTGCTGTTGGTTTTTTAACTGGATTGGGATTTACGAAAGTGAAAGTCTATCAAAAACCAAAAATCGGAATTGTAGTGACTGGAAATGAGCTTGTCTCCGCTGGAGAAATCCTTCAAGATGGAAAAGTATACGAAAGCAACACAATCATGCTGCAAACGGCTTTATTTGAGGCTAATTTCAATACGATTGCACTTTATAAAGTAAATGATAATTTCGAAAACACGAAAAACACACTTGAAACAGCCATAGCGGAAAATGATGTAGTGTTGGTTTCAGGTGGTATTTCGGTGGGTGATTATGATTTTGTGGGCAAAGCTTTGGAAAGCTTAAAAGTTGAAACGCTGTTTTACAAAGTCAATCAAAAACCAGGAAAACCGCTATTCGTTGGAACACAAAACGATAAAATTATCTTTGCCTTACCAGGAAATCCAGCGGCAAGTCTTACTTGTTTCTATGTTTATGTACTGCCAAGATTGCAAAGACTTTCTGGAATACAACAGCCCTATGGTTCGTCGTTGCAAAAGAATTTAGCTCATGATTTTTTAGTAGATAATCCAAGAGCTCAGTTTTTGAAAGCTTCGATAGCGGAGGAAGAGGTTACTGTACTTGCGCATCAGGATTCGGGTATGTTGAATTCCTTTGCGCTTGCGAATGCTTTGGTTTATGTTTCTGAGGGAACTTATCAATTGTTAAAAGGTGACAAAGTTTTGGTTTATCGCATCTAAAATCATAATTGTCTTTATATTTACAGTTCGTTAATTTTAAAAAATATGCTCGCTGGCGAACTTATTCAGTCTCCTTTATTACTCATTTTATTGCTTGTTGTGGCCTTTTTGTATGCCAGTGTTGGGCATGGAGGAGCAAGCGGTTATTTGGCATTGATGAGCTTATTTGCATTCCCTATCACCTTTATGAAACCAACGGCTTTGGTGTTGAATATCTTGGTTTCGGGCATTTCGTTTTATTTTTATTATCGAGAGAAAAAGTTTGATGGTACCCTGTTTTATCCGTTTGCGATAACCTCAGTTCCTTTTTCCTTTTTGGGAGGAAGCATTACCATTGAGACCCACGTTTATAAAATAATTCTAGCCACCGTTTTGTTATTCGCAGTAGCCAGATTGTTAGGGTTGTTTGGAAAGCAAAAAGCAGCAATAAATCCCATAAACCTCCCGTTAGCATTATTCATTGGAGCGGTAATCGGATTTTTATCGGGCTTGATAGGCATAGGAGGAGGCATTATTTTGAGTCCAGTGATTTTACTTTTGGGATGGGCGGATATCAAAAAGAGTGCAGCGGTCTCGGCTTTGTTTATTTTGGTGAATTCCATTTCAGGGCTTTTTGGGTTTATTTCAAAAGGAGGGACTTTGCCTAATGCTTCGGTTTCATTAATTACCGTTGCTTTGATGGGAGGTATTCTTGGAGGATATTTTGGGAGTAAAAAGATGAACAATGCACTACTAAAAAAGGTATTGGCTTTGGTCTTGTTAATAGCTATTTTTAAATTGTATACAACGTAGTTTAAGATGGAAGTTACACTAAAATATTTCGGAATTATTGCTGATATTACGCAGAAAACAGAGGAATCATTTTTTATAGCCGAAGAGTCAATTACCTTAAATAATATAAAATTAAAAATTGAAATAAAATATCCTAAAATACTGGTTATTAATTATTCAATAGCTATAAATAAAAAATTCTTACAAAATGATATTTTGCTAAAAAACCAAGATGAAATAGCCTTTTTACCGCCCTTTGCAGGAGGCTAAAAAACAAACCCAATGAAGCGATACGAAAGACAAATAGTGCTGCCTGAAATCGGAATTTTAGGCCAACAAAAACTAACTGAAGCCAAGGTTTTAATTATTGGCATGGGTGGTTTAGGTTGTCCTGTTTTGCAAAATTTAGTAGCTGCTGGTGTCGGTAAAATTGGAATCGTTGACGGGGATGTAGTAGAGGAAACCAATTTGAATCGACAGTTTCTCTATTCTTCACATGACGTTGGAAGAAATAAAGTGGCAGTAGCAGCTGAGGTGGTATCCAAACAAAACCCAGAAGTGGCATTAGTTCAGTATTCGGAATATTTTACCAAAGACAATTGTCTTGCCATCATTTCTGATTACCACCTTATAGTGGATTGCACGGATAATATATCCACGCGCTATTTAATTAACGACGTGGCTATTATGAAAGGAATTCCAATGGTTTATGGGTCAATACATAAGTTTGAAGGACAGCTTTCGGTTTTTAATTATCAAAACGGTCCGACCTATCGTTGCGTATTTCCCGAGAGTGAAACTTTAGAAGCTATTCCGAATTGTAATGATGCTGGAGTTTTGGGAGTACTTCCCAACCTTTTAGGATCGATGCAAGCCAATGAAGTGTTGAAAATAATACTAGGAATTGGACATGTTTTAAGTGGTGTATTAATGTTGTATAATAGTTTAGATAATAGTTTTCAAAGTATTGAAATACAAAAAAATATAAATTTAAATAATAAATATAAATTTAGGGATAAGAGCAATATAGTTACGAATTTATGCACTTCTAATTATTCTCTGATTATCGACATTCGCGAAGCGTATGAAGAACCAAAATTAAATCTAGAAAATTGCAAAAATGTACCTTTGTCTCAGTTGGAAAATTTTATGAAGGAGGTTGATTTAAATCAAGAAATAATTTTGGTTTGCCAATACGGAAATAGAAGTGAATTAGCCGTTGATTATCTCTTAAAAAAAGGATTTAAGAAGGTTTTTCATTTGCAAAACGGAATAGAATCTCAAAAAACAATGAACAGTAATGACGTCAGATAAACCCAAAAAAACATCGTTTATTCAGGGTGCCATACCTCCTGAGTTTGTTGGTAAGGCTATTGCTAAGCATCAAAGTAAAACTACTATTGGCGCTCATAACATTTTCCTCGGGCAAGTTCGAGCTGATGTAATTGATAGTAAAACAGTGGTTGCTATAGAATATTCAGCTTATGAAGAAATGGCAGAGCAAAGTTTGTATGAAATTCGGGAAGCTGCTTTCGCTCGATATGAATTATCTTGTCTGCATATATATCACAGCTTAGGATTGGTTAAAATAGGTGAAATTTGCTTGTTTGTTTTTGTTTCGGCACCAAGACGTAAAGTAACTTATGAAGCTTTAGAATTTTTGGTCGAAGCAATAAAAGAAAAGGCAGCCATTTTTGGCAAAGAAATCTTTGAAGACGATACCTATACTTGGAAAAAAAACACATAAAATGGTAGATATAACTCATAAAATAACAACGCTAAGAACCGCGGTAGCTCAAGCTATTGTAAAGGTGGGTTCTTATGATACTATAAAAGCTATTCTTGATAAAAAAGTTCCTAAAGGCGATGTATTGGAAGTATCGAGAACGGCTGGCTTATTTGCTGTTAAAAATACGTCAAGTGTCATTCCGGATTGCCATCCAATACCTATTGAGTTTACTGGAATTCACTTTGAATGTTTGGATGACAGCATCAAAATTGAAGTGACTGTAAAAACCATTTATAAGACGGGAGTTGAGGTTGAGGCAATGCATGGTGCGTCAATAGTGGCTTTGACCATGTATGATATGTTAAAGCCAATTGATAAAAATGTTGAAATTGCTACAGTAAAATTACTGCATAAAAAAGGAGGGAAGTCGGATTATGCTGCCAAGTCAATGCTAAATCTTAATGTTGCGGTTTTGGTTTGTTCTGATAGTGTTTCTTCAGGAAAAAAGGAAGACAGTGCTGGAAAAGTGATTGTTGAAAAGCTTGAAAAATTAGGCTTACGTATTGCGAATTATGCTGTTATTCCTGATGAGGTCGCTACTATTCAAAGCAAGGTCAATTCATGGCATGAAGCCAAAACAGATTTGATAATTCTAACCGGTGGAACAGGATTGTCTCATAAAGACGTAACTCCGGAGGCCATAATTCCTTTACTTGACAGAAGAATTCTTGGAATTGAAGAAGCTATTCGTTCGTATGGTCAAGAACGAACTCCTTATGCTATGTTGTCTCGAAGTGTGGTTGGCTTTAAAGGCGATACTTTACTTATGGCTTTGCCGGGCTCTACTAGTGGTGCTGCCGAGTCTATTGATGCTGTTTTTCCTTCCGTATTGCATTTATTTCAATTGTTGAATGGTTTCGATCATGGAAAGCAGTAATCTTTTGCAGGATACTTTAGGGCGCAAGCATGATTACTTGCGTATTTCAATTACAGAACATTGTAATTTGAGATGTACTTATTGTATGCCAGAAGAAGGAATTTCGCTTACCCCAAAACCTCATTTGATGACGGCTGATGAGATTATTGTCATTGCTCAAACTTTTGTAAATTTAGGTGTGACAAAGATTAGATTGACAGGAGGAGAGCCTTTAGTTCGGAAAGATGCAGCTGCTATTATGTTGCGATTGGGGAAATTGGGAGTTAATTTAAGTATAACCACTAATGGAATTCTAGTTTCGAATTTTATTCAGACCTTCAAAGAAGCTGGAATCAAAACCGTAAATATCAGCATAGACAGTCTAATAAAAGATAAATTCAATGCCATTACTAGACGGGATTATTTTGACGTTGTTCAAAAAAACATTGATTTATTACTACAAGAAAAATTTAAGGTTAAACTTAATGTAGTTTTAATTAAATCCTTTAATGACAATGAAATACTCGATTTTATTTCTTTGACAAAAAACAAAAATATTCAAGTTCGATTTATTGAGTTCATGCCTTTCAATGGTAACCAATGGGACAAATCAAAATTGGTTTCTTATGCCGAAATTATGGAAATCGTTCAGTCGAAATATAAAATGAGTGAGATAGAACGGCTACAAGATGCTCCAAATGATACCGCTAAAAACTTTAAAATTAATACCTATCCAGGTAGCTTTGCCATCATCAGTTCGGTTACTAATCCATTTTGTAGCACTTGTAATCGCATTAGGTTAACGGCTGACGGAAAGCTTAAAAACTGTTTATTCTCTAATTCAGAAATTCCATTGTTAGAAACCCTTCGTTCAGGAGATTCTATACTTCCCTTGATACATCAAAATCTGATTACTAAAAAAGCAGTTCGTGCAGGATTGGATGATGATTTGAAATTCCAAAATCCAGAACTATTTTCACAGAACAGAAGCATGATAACCATTGGAGGATAAATAAGGTAATTGGTTCAGAACCTTGTTAATAAGTTTGCTTCAACTCATTTTTTACCAAGTAATTTCCTTGTAATTTTAAGTTACTAACCAATCATGATCCTTCATGATGTAAACAAAACTATTATGAGAAAACTATTTGCAGAATTTTTTGGTACTTACTGGCTGGTCTTTGGCGGTTGTGGGAGTGCATTATTTGCCGCAGGAATTCCTAATTTGGGCATTGGATTCGTTGGAGTTTCACTAGCCTTTGGATTAACCGTTTTAACCATGGCTTATGCGGTGGGACACATTTCTGGAGGACATTTTAATCCAGCAGTTTCTTTTGGATTATGGGCCAGCGGACGCTTTTCAGCAAAAGACTTACTTCCCTACATTCTTTCGCAATGTGTTGGAGCTATTGCAGCAGCAGGCACACTTTTCTTTATCTGGTCTGGAAAAACTGGAAATGTTATAGACAATACTAAAGCAGGCGCATTTGCTTCCAATGGTTTTGATGCTTTTTCTCCAGATGGTTATTCGATGATGTCATGTTTTGCTGCCGAATTCATTTTGACGATGTTCTTTTTATTAATAATTCTGGGAGCAACGGATAAATTCGCTAACGGAAAATTTGCTGGAATTGCTATTGGATTAGGCTTAACTTTAATTCATTTAGTTAGCATTCCTATTACCAATACTTCTGTAAATCCGGCTCGTTCTTTGTCACAAGCTATTTTTGCTGGTGGCGAACCATTACATCAAGTGTGGTTGTTTTGGGTTGCCCCAATTGCTGGAGCTTTAGTAGCTGGGTTTATTTATAAAATGCTATTAGAACAAAAAGAAGCTGCATAATCTCCCTTAATATTTTTTTGTTTAAAGAGAAAAGAGTGAATGAGTTCATTTTTTTCTCTTTATTTTTGAAGTATGAATTCACTTTTCCCCAAAGAACAAATCACTTTCAACATCCCAGATGCGGAGATTGAATATTATCCCAATTTCTTTGATGCCAATCGCTCCAACGAACTTTTTGAGAAACTTAAGAATGAAATTCCATGGCAGCAAGATAACATTACTGTTTTTGGAAAAACACATCCACAACCTAGATTGACCGCTTTATTTGGCAACGAAGGCAAACCTTATAGTTATTCTAATATTGTCATGCAGCCTCATCCTTGGAATCCACTATTGATGTTTATCAAAAATGAAATCGAGGAAATTTGTCAGGAGAACTTCACCACTGTATTGCTTAATTATTACCGAGACGGGAAAGACAGTAACGGCTGGCATGCGGATAACGAAAGAGAATTAGGAAGAAATCCTATCATTGCGTCAGTAAGTTTTGGTGAAGAGCGATTTTTCCATTTACAACACAATACACTCAAAGAGCAAAAACTAAAAATAAACTTGGAACATGGAAGTTTGTTACTTATGAAAGGAACAACACAACATTTTTGGAAGCATCAAATTCCGAAAACAACCAAACCTATCGGACCAAGAATTAATCTCACTTTCCGAATTATCAAATAGTTCCTTTTAGTATATTTGAATCAAATACTTAAGCCATGAACGAAATTATTAACTACTTTTCTACTATTCCTTCTTCTCATAGAGCTTTAATTTTAGCCAGTGGAATAGCCTTCTTTTGGTTGATTGAAACCGCGGTTCCTCTGTTTAAATTCAGTTATAACAAATGGCAACATGCTGGAATCAATATCTTTTTTACAGTCACCACCATGATTGTCAACTTTTGTTTGGCCTTGATTTTATTGAAAGCTGCTAATTGGGCTACTGAACATCATTTCGGAATTTTAAATTGGTTGCCAAGCTTTAATATCTGGATGTATACTATTGTCGGCTTGCTCCTTTTGGATTTAATCGGAGCTTACTTAATTCATTTAATAGAACACAAAGTAAAGTTCCTATGGCGCTTTCATCTGATACATCATACCGATACTTGGATTGACACCACTTCGGCCAACCGACATCATCCTGGAGAAAGTGTATTACGCTTTATTTTTACAACCCTAGGGGTTTTAATAGTAGGATGTCCAATGTGGATGGTGTTTTTGTATCAAACTTTATCGGTAGTGGCAACCCAATTCAATCATGCCAATATCTTTTTACCAAAGAAACTAGACAATTTCTTGAGTTACTTTATTGTCTCTCCAGATATGCATAAAGTACATCATCATTATGTTTTGCCTTACACGGATAGCAATTACGGTAATATATTTTCGGTTTGGGATAGATTATTTGGAACCTTTAAAACTTTAGACAGAGACAAATTAGTATATGGCGTGGATACTCATATGAAACCCGAAGAAAACAATAAACTTTCGAATTTATTGGCTATTCCTTTTCAAAAAACCAGAAGGCCCAATTCTTAAGATTTGAAAAAAAAGATATTGATGTTTGTCAACTAATTATTTTTTTTACTAATATTGAAATACGAATTAACAAATAGAATACGGATTTTTATAAAATGCTTTTACAGAAATGAAAAAAAGTAAGTTAGCGGAACTTGATAGCGAACAACTAGAAAGAGTTGTAAGCATGGCGCAAGAGGAAAGAAAACCTTTTGAAGTAATTAAAGAAGAATTTGGACTTACTGAAAATGAAGTGACCGAATTAATGCGAAAAAGATTGTCTAAAGACAATTTCGAACTTTGGAAAAAGAAAGCTGTAGGTAGTAAGCCAAAGCCTAAACCAATCATTGACGACTTCGATGACTTAGATAGTAAATATTACATCAAAAATAAATTTGATTAAAACTCAAAACTCTTGCAATAGCGAGAGTTTTTTTTTGGAAGAATTTAGTTAATCAAATCTAAAAAAAATAAAACCGTTGTAACTATTGGTTACTTTTGGGGACATATTCAAAAAAATAAATAGGAACTAATGAAAAAATTAATTTTTAGTACTGTTTTTGCTTTAGCCTCTTTCAGCTTCAGTATTACAGCACAAAACAAACCATCAACAGAAGTCGAAAAAGTAACAATAGATTTGAATACGGTAAAAAATGACAAAGTGATGGTAACCATTACACCACCAACAATTACCACAAGCGATATTGTATATCACATTCCAAAAACAGTTCCCGGAACCTATTCTGCCGATAATTATGGTAAATATATTGCCGATTTTAAAGCATTTGGAAAAAATGGTAAGGAATTATCTACTAGTAAAACAGATGATAATTCATGGAAAATCTCCAATGCTAAATCGCTAACCAAAATCACCTATTGGGTAAATGATACCTACGATTCTGAATCTGGTAAAGGATATGGGAAAGACGATATCTTTTCTCCTTCAGGAACCAATATTTTGGATGGTGAAAACTTTGTGGTAAACAACCATGGGTTTGTAGGCTATTTTGAGGGTAAAACCGAGATAAACTTCAACCTTACTGTTTTGCATCCAGCAAAACTTTTTGGCGCTACTTCTTTAATAGATATGGATAAAAGCGATACCGTTGATAATTTCGTTGTTTCACGCTATTTTGATTTGACAGATAATCCGATTATGTATGCTAAACCAGATTATGAAACGTTTACAGTAGATGGAATGGAAATTCTATTTAGTGTATATTCTCCAAACGGAACACATACTGCCAAAGAATTGTTACCTGATTTAGAAAAAACAATGCGAGCTCAGAAAGCTTTTCTTGGACCGATAAACACCAATAAAAGATATACTGTTTTGTTATACTTATCGGATATGCAAAAAAATGACGCTAAAGGCTTTGGAGCATTAGAACACCATACTTCAACTACTGTAGTTTTTCCTGAAGTTATGCCCGCCGATGCTTTAGGGGAACAATTAAAAGATGTCGTTTCACACGAATTTTTTCACACAGTAACTCCTTTAAGTATTCACTCTAAAGAGATTCAATATTTTGATTATGCTAATCCTAAAATGTCTAAACATTTATGGATGTATGAAGGGGTAACTGAATATTTTGCTAATCTATTCCAAGTAAATCAAGGGTTAATTGATGCAGATGAGTTTTATCAAAGAATGGTGGGTAAAATCACCAATGCCTCAACTTTAAATGACACTATGCCCTTTACCGAAATGAGCGCTAATGTTTTGGTTCCACCCTATAAAGACCAATATCTAAACGTATATGAAAAAGGAGCGTTAATCGGAATGTGTATCGATATCATCATCCGT
Organism: Flavobacterium sp. N1994; assembly: GCF_025947145.1. Classification (NCBI taxonomy): domain Bacteria; kingdom Pseudomonadati; phylum Bacteroidota; class Flavobacteriia; order Flavobacteriales; family Flavobacteriaceae; genus Flavobacterium; species Flavobacterium sp. N1994. Next base: position 1,105,781 of record NZ_CP109999.1, on the reverse strand, counting down.
GAAAAAAGTAATGGAGAAAGAGGTATTTTAGATTTAATGAAAAAATTATCAAAAGAATATGGCGTTAGCAAACCCTTCAATGATGATGAGCTTTTCGGAAAAATAACCGAGTTGACTTATCCTGAAGTTGGGGAGTTCTTAACCACTTACGTTTCGGGTAAAACGCCAATTCCTTACGATGTGTATTTTGCAAAAGTTGGGGTTAACAAAGATAAAGTTCAAATCCCAATGAATCCTTTCTTAAAAGATGAATCAACACCTTTTATCACAATTAACCCTAATACCAAAGAAATCGTTATTATTCCTGGTTCAGATTTAAATAACTTCATGAATAACTTGGGTATTAAAGGAGGTGATGTCATTGTAGCTATCAACGATAAACCTTATAATTTAGATTCTGTTTACGACATGATTATGCAAAGTCAAAACTGGAAAACGGATGATCCTATCAGCGTAAAAATCAAAAGAGACGGTAAAGAACAAACCATCAATGGCAAAGTAAAATTGTCTTTTAAAGAAGAAGAAGGATATAAGTTTACAGATACTTCAAAAGAAAAACTGAATGCAGCCTGGTTGAAAGGATAGTTCATTCAAAAATAAACTTCAAAACCTCAATTTGTGAATCAGATTGAGGTTTTTTTAGTATCATTGCCAAAATTTTAAATCATGCGTAAATCACTAATTGCTCTGTTTTCTATACTGGTTCTGATTTCTTGTACTGAAAAAAAATCAACCAAGAACTTTGTTTTAACGGGAAACATTAAAGGATTAAAAAAAGGAACTCTATACATTCAAAGAATAAAAGACACAGCCCTAGTCGCTATTGATACCATAAAAATTAATGGTGATTCCCATTTTACCAGCGAATTTGATTTGCAATCTCCCGAAATGTTATACTTGTTTTTAGATCGTGGAGTGACCAATTCACTGGATAATAACATTCCGTTTTTTGCTGAACAAGGCCATCTTAACATTGATAGCTCATTGGATTTTTTTACGGCCGATGCTAAAATCACAGGTTCAAAAAATCAAGAGTTATATGAGGAATACCGAAAAGTAGTTTCAAGATTTGTAGATCAGGATTTAGATTTGATTGAAAAGAAATTCAAAGCAGTAAAAGATAAAAAAACGGAGGAAGTCAATAAAATAGATGAAGAACAAAAAGACATCTTAAAAAGAAAATACCTGTACACTACCAATTTTGCAGTCAATCACGCAGATTATGAAGTAGCTCCGTATGTGGCTTTGGCCGAGATTTACGATATCAATCTAAAATTTTTAGACACCATTCAAAAATCAATGACACCAAAAATCGCCAAATCTTTTTACGGTAAAAAACTTAACAAGTTTATTGCCGATAGAAAAAAAGACGAAAAGTAAAACGCTGATTAGCGCAACATAGCAAAGTGACCTTTGTGAACTTTACCATCTTTTCGAGTTACATAAAACCAATAATCATCAGAAGGCATCATATAACCATTATAAGTGCCATCCCATGCTTCAGAACTATTCATGGTTTTAAGTAACTTGCCATAACGGTCAAATATTTTTACATCAAATTCCTGTTCAAATTGCGAAAACTTAATGTACCAAGTGTCATTAATGGAATCATTATTGGGCGTAAAAAATTTAGAATAGTTTAATAACAAAGCTTCGTCCGTTACAATACCACATCCATTTTTATCCTTAACAAATACTTGATAAATACCCGGAACAAGATTCTCAAATAAATTACTCTCTTGATAGGTTATACCATCTAAGGAATAAACATAATCTTGAGGACGTATGCCAGTGACAAAGACTTCAATCACATTTTGATTGGCAGTCCAGTCAATAGTTTTAATAGAGGTGATTGTAGCTGGATTAGATAAAAACACAGAGAAACTCTTCGTAGAATCACAAACCAAACTGCCATGATTTTCTGTCACAGTAACGGTATAATTCCCCGGTTGCGCAATCGGAATAGCATGAAAGGTTTGTCCTGAGGACCATAAGTAACTATCAAACCCAAGCCCAGCGTCTATCAAAACATTTCTGTTTTCACACACGGGATAGGAATCCTGCATATGTATTCTTGGCGAATCAATGAAAATAAATTTAAGTTGCGCTACCTTATAACAACCATCTGAAGAAGTGACTCTAACATAAACGGTATTATTGGTATTACTCATGTTATAAGACGTAAAATTGGATATAATACCCGATGAATTTGGAGTTTCAGCGTATAAAGCACTAGTATAATAAGCAAAAGTGTAATTACTCGAATTAGCAATCAAGTTAGAAATATACAAAGTCAAATCAACATTCTCTGAACCGTCATTAAACGCATCGCAAAGTGTAGTCTGGTAATCACTAGTCACAGGAATCGGAAGATAATGCGAGTACAAGTAAACATATCGTGTACGTGAAATACAAGTAGCTTTTTTTACCACGATACTAAAGTTAGCTGGCCCATTTAAATTAGCAAGCACAGGGTTTGTAGTCCATGTCAACCCACCATCAAAACTATAAAAATCTCCCGGTGTTTCAATGGTTAACGTAGCATAGGTGCCACAACCAGCTTCAATCAAATCATACTCTGGGTAACTGTCCTCTAGATTAGTTAAATAAACATAAACGTTAGGCGATGTACATCCTTGTGCATCTTTTATTTTAATAAGGTAACTTCCGTCAGTCAAATTCCCTAAAGTATTCGAAGTTTGCCAAGTGGTTCCACCATCAAAACTATATTGGCTAGCAGGTGTAGTAATGATAATGCTTCCCAGATTACCACAAAAGGGATTGTCCTTGATATAAAGAGGAGGCGATAAAAACTCACTATTTAAATCAACACTATTAAAATTAGAAACACAACCCTGAGCATCTCTGGTTCGAATCAAATAAATACCCGAAGGAAGTCCACTAGCAACATTATTAGTGGTCCATGTTACGCCATCATCAAAACTATATTCTGCAGCGGTAGTCGTAATAGTGATACTTCCCAATCCACCACAAAAAGTAGGGTCAACTTTAGTAAATGAAGGAAAAAAGGATAAATAAGGGATAATACTAACAGCAGAACTATACGAAGTACAACCCGCCAAGGTTCTAATCTTAACATTGTAAGTACCATAAGGAAGATTAGACATGGTATCGTTTGGACCCCAAGTAACACCATTGTCAAAACTGTATTCTGAAGCAGGGGAGGTCACATGTAACGAACCCGTACTAGTGAAACAAGTAGGTTGGGTAACCACAATAGAAGGCAACGGTGCCACATTATTACTTAATATGGTTACCGAACCAGTAGCAGAACACCCATTACTGTCAACAACGGTTACCGAATAAGACCCTATAGAAGTTACCGAAATACTTTGCATAGTCTGCAAACTGCCCGCCCATAAATAACTTGCACCTTGGGTAGCCGTCAATACAGTACTTCCGCTACACACATTCAAGATACCGCTAATATTTACAAACGGATTTTTCACAACCAATTGAATCGGAATAATTTTATAGCAAGTAGCACTCAAAGTAACCCTTATAAAAATGGTAGTCGAGTAACTATCATAATTCAAAAAGGTAGTAATCGGATTGGTGTCTGCCGTAGCATTAGCCAAAGATTCGTAATAACTAAAAGTTAACCCAGCCTGAGGAGTAGTAACCAGCACATTGGCATTCGACAGATTAAAAAATTCTTTTCCATCATGATTCGTATCACACAAAGTAAGACTGGCAGTTTGAACATTGATAGCACAATTGGCACAATTCAAAAACCAAATATCCCAACCCGGATTAGCATCATCATCAGTAGCTGCATTAAAAGTAGCCCCAGAACAATTCGTTTGAAGGATGCCAAAATTAATCGTCACACTAACGTTATACGTACCAGTAAGAACATTGGGTAAGTTAGAAGCGGCAATATCAAAACAAAATCTCTTGGTAGCAATATCAAGCGATACAGGCGTTTGTGAAGTATACACTATCGCATTAGTAGCATCTCTAACATTCAAAACTACCGAGGTTACATTAGCATTAACTCCTCCTGAGGTAGGTAAAGTAAATTTACCACAAACCGAAATAGGAAGGGTAGGACAGACTTTATTCAAAGGATCTAATTCAATACTGCCTTGTAAACTTTCATTAGAATGTAACAGACAAATATCATCTATATAAGTATAGCCAAAATGCCCATTCAATCCACATCTCGAGGCCATAAACTCAACCGTAAAATCTTGATTATTCGGGATACTCGAGATATCTAAAATACCAGATTGCCAATTCGGATTATACAAAATAATACTACCGCCCTCAATGACAGGAGCCTGCGTAAAAATACAATTGGCAGGGTCTCCAATCAAACAAAATTCATCTACTATAACCCCGGCATTATTGATTATTCTAGCCTTCAGAAAAGGTTGCTCATTGTCGTGATCACTTCCAGTAATACTCTGAAGTACTGCTTTATAATTGAATTTTAACTGATTCTCATTATTCGTTTTAAAGCGTTTGGCTTGCACCAATCCTAAGCTGGTAGAAGATTCTTTAAAATTAATCTTTAAAGTATATTGATCAAAAGCATTAATGTTACCAATAAATTCATCAATAAAATTAGACGGAACTGTAGAAGCCATCAAACCAGAATCCGCCGGATCATATTGCTTAATTCTAGCATTAGCTTGATCATCAATAGGCCGGCATTGCATAGGATTAATAGGGTCTCCCGAAGTAGTCTCGAAATTCTTCAACACATTAACGCTTCCTAAAGTCTCAAATTCCTCAAAACCACCATTAGAACACAAGGGCACAGAGGGAAGCGAAGCCAAAGCGGAAACGCTATTCTTTTTTTGCAAATCAATGGCTTTCTGTCTTTTTTCAAAAAAAGCTTTTCGCGCCAAAGGATCCGTAATCAAACGACCATTGCGGTCCTCAATTTTTTGGTTTCCATCAAGTGAAAAAGGAGCAGTAGTTTTTTTAGAAATAATTTTGTGCTGACCCATTGCAGCACTGCAGCAGAGCAAGAGGGCAATAAAAGAAATTGTCTTCAAAGGGCTTGTAACTAACATAACAAATCATTAATTTTTATTAAAAACCAAACTACTGTCAGCTAGTCGGGAACCAAAAATAAAGATAATTCTTTAAAAACTAAAAAAAATCAATCAAAAAGGTAAATTTTTTAGCACTAAAAACGCAAGGCAACAAGAGTTTAATGTATATCGAACGACTTTATTTTTATATCTTATTACTTTATTTTTAAAACTAACTATTATATTATTATATTGTAATATTTTATTATTATAATTTAATTATTATATTTTATATTAGATTAATAATATTTTACAACTTATCTATTTAGTTTTATAACTATTTACTAATTACTTATTACTAATTATTTTTTTTTCATATCTTAGCATGTAATTTTTAGTACTAATGACTGATTTTTTAAACTAACCACTATGATTTTCTTTAATTTCTCCCGAATTTTCAAACTAAAAGGAATTACTAAGCCTTTTAGCTATTTAGTAAATAATGGATACTCCGCTGGTTATGCTACTAAATTAACCAATGATAGAGTACAAGAAATAAACCTCGAACGTCTAGAAAAATTTTGTAAAGATTTCAATTGTACGCCCAATGATATCCTAGACTTTCGTCCCAATACCAAAGACAATCTCACCAAAGACCACGCCTTACATACTTTAACCAAACCCGAAATCTCCAACGAAATCATCGGTAAGATTAATGCCATGTCCGCCGAGAAAATTCAGCAAATCCACGACATCATAAAAAATATGGAGTAATTTTGTTCCTCGATATCCCATCCATGAAAGACCTTCTATTACTCACGCCACCCTTCACACAGCTAAACACACCGTATCCGGCTACAGCATACCTGAAAGGTTTTCTAAACACCAAAGGCATTGCCGCCTTCCAAATGGATTTAGGAATAGAAGTCATTCTCCAACTCTTTTCAAAACAAGGTTTAACCAATATTTTTCAAGTTGCTGACAACAACTCACAACTTACAACCCACAACCTACAACGAATCTATTCGCTAAAACAAGAATACATCAATACTATCGATGCCGTAATTGAATTTCTCCAAGGTAATAGTCAAACACTGGCACGCCAAATCTGTTCTGGTAACTTCCTTCCCGAAGGGTCTCGTTTCGAACAACTAGATGACATGGACTGGGCCTTTGGTTCCATGGGAATGCAAGACAAAGCGAAACACCTTGCCACACTTTACCTAGAAGATCTCTCCGATTTCATAGTAGCCTGCATAGATGAAAACTTCGGTTTCAGTCGCTACGCCGAACGGTTAGGTAGAAGCGCCAACTCTTTTGATGAACTACATGACCATCTCCAAAAAGAGCTAACCTATATTGATGGTATCACGTTAAATATCCTAAAAGAAAGAATTCAGGAAGTTTCTCCGAAATTAGTGCTCATATCAGTCCCCTTTCCAGGGAATTTATACAGCGCCTTTCGATGTGCACAGTTCATAAAAAAACATTTTCCAGATATAAAGACAGCCATGGGAGGCGGTTTTCCCAATACGGAACTAAGAGATTTAAAAGATAAAAGAGTTTTCAACTACTTTGATTTCATCACTTTAGATGACGGCGAACTCCCAGTCGAATTATTACACCACAACGTTTGTCATTCTGAACGAACTGAAGAATCTCAATTCAAACGAACCTTTCTTCTAGAAAACAACGAAGTAGTTTATAAAAACAATACCTCAAAACCTGATTACAAGCAAAGTCAAGTAGGCACCCCTGACTATTCTGATTTGGTTTTAGAGAAATACATCTCAGTAATTGAAATAGCCAACCCAATGCACAGCCTATGGAGCGACGGCCGTTGGAATAAACTCACCATGGCTCACGGTTGTTACTGGGGAAAATGTACCTTTTGCGACATCTCTTTAGATTATATCAAAGTATACGAACCTATTCTTGCTTCAACTTTAGTAGATAGGATGGAGGAAATGATAGCGCAAACAGGGGAAAATGGTTTTCATTTTGTAGATGAAGCAGCACCGCCCGCTTTAATGAAAGAACTAGCTCTAGAAATCATTCGCAGAAACCTAATTGTCACGTGGTGGACCAACATTCGCTTTGAAAAGAGTTTCACTCGTGATTTATGCCTATTGCTAAAAGCTTCAGGATGTATCGCCGTCTCAGGCGGACTAGAAGTAGCCTCTGATAGATTGTTAAAGTTAATTCAAAAAGGAGTAACGGTAGAACAAGTAGCCCAAGTAACAAGAAACTTTACTGAAGCTGACATTATGGTTCACGCTTATTTAATGTATGGCTATCCAACACAAACTATTCAAGAAACAATAGATAGTTTAGAAATGGTACGTCAATTATTTGAAGTAGGGGTTTTACAATCCGGATTTTGGCATCAATTTGCCATGACAGCTCACAGTCCAGTGGGAATGTTTCCCGATGAATTTGGTGTTATTCCTGAAATAAATGAAATAACTTTTGCCAACAACGATATTCAATTCAAAGATAAAACCGGAATCAATCATGATAAATTCAGTTTTGGATTAAAGAAATCCTTGTTCAATTACATGCACGGAATTTGTTTTGATTATGAATTACAAGATTGGTTTGATTTCAAAATCCCAAATGCTACCATTCCTTCCGATTATATTATTTCTTGTCTTGAAAAAGAAGATAAGTTCACGATAAAACCTTCGGCTAAAATTATTTGGCTAGGAAACAAACCAATTACTGAAATTTATAGTAAATACAAGAAAGGAAATTCATGGGAAATGATGAAATTAACCTTTCATGATAAAAAAGAGACTTTCGAAATTTCACTAGAAAAAGACAAAGCCAATTGGTTACTAAGAACATTGGATGATATAACAATTAAAAATTATTATGCTACCCCAAATAAGGAAATGCAAGTTACCTTTATTCAACTAAAAACGGATTTTGAAACGCAATTTGATGATTTTGAGCTGTTTTGGTTTTCTAAACCAATTGCTATTTTGAAAGAATTTGGCTTAATTTTAATTTGATTTGGTCCTTTTATCTATTTTTTTTCACTTTTATAGACTTTTTTTTAAATTTTGGGTGGGGTATTATTTGTCATGTTTGTTTTAACCATCATATAAGCAATATCATTTAGTTGTATAATCAATTTTCACTTAATGAAATAAGATTTGAGATTAAAATAAGTTACAATTATAAGCACTTTAAATACTTTATATATGAATAAAACAATCAAAATACTACTTCTATTAGTAGTCATAGCAGTAGGAGGCTTTTTTGGAGCTCGCTATTATGCTTACCACGGAGGCAAAAGAGATATCCAGTCAGAAGAAGCTGCCTTTACAATAACAACAAAAGCCATTGTTGCTGAGTTTACTTCAAACGTTGATGCTGCTAACAAAAAGTATTTAGAAAAACCAGTTGCTATTTCGGGAACTGTAACTTCTGTTAACGATAAAGAAGTGATATTAGATAATGCTGTTAATTGTAATTTTTCTTCAGCTGATACTACTATAAAAAATGGTCAAAATGTGACTATTAAAGGAAGAGTAGTAGGATATGATGATCTTTTAGGGGAATTAAAATTAGACCAATGTAACCAATCAAATAACAAATAAACTCAAGATGAAATTAATTAAAATTGCGTGTTCAGCTTTCTTGATATTTGCTTTTAATGCAGCAAGTGCTCAGGATTTAATGAGTGAACTCGATTCAGTGCCAAAACAAAAACTAGCTGTTTCAGCAGCATTTAAAGGATTGCAAGTATGTAATATGCAATCCACTAAGTTACCAGCCAAAAATGAGTGGTATTTTCTAGTTTCTCACCGTTTTGGTGATTTAAAAGAAGGAATCAATAATTTCTTTGGTCTAGACAATGCATTAACAAGATTAGGTGGGATTTATGGAGCAACGGATTGGTTGTCTTTAGGATTGTCTCGCCACACTTATCAAAAAACATTCGAATTTTCTATCAAATATAGATTGGCGAATCAATTGGAGAACGGTTTTCCATTTACTATAGTAGGATACAATACAATGGACATCAATTCCTCTAAATTTGATCCTAATTTGTATCCAGATTTTAAAGAATCAAATCGTTTCGCATTTACTAGTCAATTACTTATTTCAAGAAAATTTTCTGATGCCATTTCATTAGAAGTTAATCCAGTGTTTATTCACAAAAACTTATATGATTTACAACCAGGGACAGATAGAAAAGATCAAATGGCTATTGGTTTCGGCGGAAGATGTAAATTATCTAAAAGAATTAGTTTTAATTTAGAATATGCTGCTCGTTTAACTCCAGTAGAGCATGAATATTATCACAATCCTTTAACAGCCGGTTTTGATATAGAAACAGGAGGTCACGTATTTCAGTTAGTTTTCTCTAGTTCTCAGCCTATGAATGATGTTGCTTATTTTACCAACACCACAGGAAGATGGGACGCAGGAGGAAGTATTTATTTTGGGTTTAACATGTATAGAGCTTTTTAACAATATGAAAACAGTAAAAATTCTTTTTTTAGTAGCCATTGGAACATTAGTAGTTTCTTGCGAATCGAATACCTATTCGGGTATTTCAGGTTTTGTTGCCAATCCAACGTATGAAGGTAAAATAAAACAAATAATGACTGCACAATGTGTATCATGTCATAGTGTCAATGGGACTCGACCAGATTCTCCATTAGAAACCTATCAACAAGTAGTTGATAATGCTGATAATATTGCTTGTAGACTTGATGGCTCTTCATGTGGATTAATGCCACAAACAGGTAAATTACCTCAAGTACAAATAGATATGTTTAATGCATGGATAGATCAAGGGCTTATCCAACAATAATAAATTAAAATAATTATGAAAAAAATTGCAATTATAGTAGTAGCTCTTTTAATAGGTGGAGCAGCATTTTCTCAAAAAATGATGACACGTGTTGGAGAGATTAAGTTTGACGCCACTGTTCCTGGAGCTATGGACGAAGTTATAGGAACTAACAAAACAGTTTCAAGTATTTTTGACAAATCTACTGGTGAAGTTGTTGTTCAAGCTATGGTAAAATCATTCAAGTTCAAATCTCCTTTAATGGAAGAACATTTCAATGAAAACTATATGGAAAGTGATAAACTTCCTAAAGCAAGTTTCAAGGGAAAGGTTTTAAATTATGATGGAAAAACTGGAAGTTACGATGTAGAAGGTGATTTGACTATTCACGGAGTGACTAATAAAGTAAAAACTAAAATGACTGTTACTAGTGAAGGTGCTAAATTAAATATTGCTGGAAGTTTCACTATTAAACTTGCTGATTATAAACTTGAAGTTCCTGCATTAGCCAAAAAAACATTAGCAGAAACTGCTAAAATCACTATTAAATTACCACTTGAAAATAAATAATAATAAGAACTTAAATGAAATTCATTTAGTTCAAAAAAGTAAAACATTTTAATTATGAAAAAAATTATACTAAGTATTGCAACGATATTTGTGATGTTCGGTTTTTCTTTTAAAGCATCAGCTCAGACAGCAGGAACATTAACATTTACATTAACTTGTCCAAAGCATACCTCAGGGAATTATGAAACTGATGGTAGATATGTAATAGCTGTTTGGATTGAAAGTTGTACTCCATGTGGAACTACTGCAGGAACTTCAACTTTTGTTAAAACTAAAGCCCGTTATTGGGCAGGTGGGACCAATGATCATTTAGCAACTTGGGTTTCTAAATCTGGAAGTAGCGTTGTAGATGCCTCTACTGGAGCAACAATGGGAAGAGGAGCAACTGGAACGCCTAATTCATTAGCGAATGCGTTTTTACCTCATACATACACTTGGAACGGAACAAACGTTGCTGGTACAGTTGTAGCAGATGGATCTTATAGAGTAGTTGTTCAAGAAACATGGGGACATAGTAGCGCTACAGCAACAAGATATTTCCCTTTTACTAAAGGTCCAAATACTGATTCACAAACTCCAGCAGCTGACACTAACTTTACCGCAATTTCTTTAAGTTGGGCAGCAACTTTAGGTGTTGAAGATTTTAATACTACACCAGCTTTTGTAGTTTATCCTAACCCATCAAAAGGTATTTTTAATATTGATTTTAAAAATGAAGTTAACAATATTAAAGTAGTAAATATTTTAGGTGAAGTAGTTTATAGCGAAGATGTTGATTCTTCATTGATTGATACCACTAAAAAGATAGATCTATCTTCCTTTGCTAATGGTATTTATATTTTTAGTTTAACTAATGACAAAGGAACAGCAACTTATAAAGTTCTTTTGGATAAATAATTTTTTTGAGACTATGTTTTTAGGAAAAAGCATCCATTTATGGATGCTTTTTTTATTCTTCATCAGTTACTTCAGAAAGTATTAGTTTTATGCCAGGTGTTTCAAAGATTTGATAATTCCCTTTTTCATCAGAATAAATCAAATAAGCTTGAAGTTCAGTATGCTTTTGTAAAAACGCTTTAGCCTTTTCTAATCCCATTACTAAAATACCTGTAGCATTGGCATCAGAACTGATACATTGTTTCGAGAAAACAGAAGCGCTTAGTAAATTATTTTTGGTTGGATATCCTGTTTTAGGATCTATATGATGAGCGTACTTAACGCCATCTTCAATAATAAATCTTCTATAATTTCCAGAAGTCGCTACTGCTAAGTTTTCTAATTTGACTACTGCTTTCAGAGGGTTTAATTCCGTTTTATTGTCAATAGGTTTTTCAATTCCAATACTCCAATTCTCACCATTTGGTTTCTTACCATTGGCATAAACTTCCCCACCAATTTCAACTATATAATTGTGAATTCCTTTTGAATTTAAAAATCCAGAAACTACATCCACTGAATATCCTTGGGCAAAGGCGTTAAAATCAAGGGCAACTCGAGGATCTTTTTTAACTATTGTGTTTCCTTTTAATTCAATCAAATCAAAACCAACAAACTTAAGGATGCTATCAATTTTTTCCTTTTCAATTTTTTGTTTTTTTCCTGGACCAAAGCCCCATGCATTTACTAAGGGGTAAACCGTTGGGTCAAAAGCACCATTAGTATTCTTCCAAACTTCTTTGGCTTTTTTAAAACAGGCAATAAAATACTTGTCAACTTTGACATTTTTTTGATTGGAATTTACTCTAGAAATAATTGAATTGGGGATATAAGTTGAAACAGATTTATCAAAGTCTTTTAATAATTTCTCAATTTCAGGTTTCAGATTTCTATTTTTCTTATCAAAATAAGTGATATGATAAGTTGTACCTTGAGCTTCTCCTTCTATTTTGACAGGTTCATTCTGAGCATAACCAAAAATTGAAATTAGAAGAAAACTAAAAAAATGTATTTTTTTCATTATGTAATTAGTTACAATTAACTTTAGGTAATTTTGATTTAAAATTTTCATCTAATTCACAGCATTTTTTAAAGTCATCACAAGCACTTTTTTGCTGACCAATTTTGACTTTTAATTTGCCTCTCTTTAAATAGAATTCAGGATTGATGTCATTTAATTCAATAGCTTTATTATAATCTAGCATAGCTTTTTTATATTCTTTAAATTGCATTTCAAGCGAAGCTCTATCAGCATATACTTCAGCATGATCGGGTCTTAATTTTATCGCATTTGCATAATCATTCATAACGTCTTTAAAGTTTTTTAATGCTACTTTATTTAGGCCACGAAAATAATAAGCATCCGAATTTCTAGGTTCTAATGCTATAGTTTTTGTATAATCTAAAATGGCTCCTTTATGGTCTTTTACTTTTTCTTTTGCCATAGCTCTAAAGAAATAACTATCGGCAAAAGTTGGGTCAATTGCTATTTGTTTTGTGTAGTCGGCGATGGCATTTTTATAATCGTGAAGTAATTCATAAAGTTGCCCCCTAAAGTTATAAGCGGATGAATCATTGGGGTATAATTGAATGATTTTAGTATAGCATTCAAGACTTTCTTTAAACTCTTCTTTATAGAAATGTTGAGAAGCTTTTTCTTTATATTCTTCTTTTAACGTTTGGCTATTAGCATTTGTTATAGAGGTCATAGTTATCAAAAACAAGAATAGTATCTTCATAATTATTATCGAATATCATATATAACAAATTTAAATTTTTATTGTGAAAATGTCTTTAAAAAATGAATAAATCATGGTCTTTTTTTAAGATTTTGTGAGGCCAAGAAACTATTCTAAATTCTTAATAACTTCTTGATTGTTTTTATTTTTATGGGTAGTTATTTCCGTTTTTTTAACATATTTTTAATGCTCAGCAAAATAATTATCTATATCCGTAATAATGACAGTAAAAAAGACATTTCCCAAAATACTTTGGTTAATATTTTCTTCCAGCATTTTTTTTATCCTTCTCTACTTCGCCTTATTTTATTATACCAAAAAAGCAGAAACACAAGTTTATGGGCATACGATTGAACAGTTTAATCACGAAATAAATAAACTACTTGAAGTTAATGCAAAGCCCATATTAGTTGCTATAAATAACGATACCAATTGGGACGAATTTGTGAATTTCATCAAATCAAAAGATGAAAATTGGTACAATAGTACTATAGGAAATGAATTAGAAATCTATGAAGCGGATTACTTAGGCGCTTATGATGCCCAAAAGAACTTTATCATTAGAACACCAACAGCAAAAATTAAAACACTAGATTTTATTCCAAAAAAAGAAATGGAATTACTAGATAAAGTTGGGATTAATAAATTCTATATGAAAATTCCAGAAGGAATTGTAGAAGTAACCGGTGCCGCAATCCATGCGTCAAATGACCCTATGAAAAATAAAACGCCAACTGCGGGCTATTTTTTTGTGGTTAGATTGATAGATATTAAATATGTTAAAAACCTAGAAAAATTAACCAGTTCAACAATAATTTTTACCGATACTAATCCGGTTTTGCCAAAGCATAAAAATGAAATTACTTCCTTGTACAAATTGACCGATTATAACAATCAATTCGTTGGAAATTTTTTATTTAAAAGAAAGTTTGAAGTCTATTTTGAGAATGCCATAAGTATATTATATGTTATTATAGTTGCCTTCATTATTAATCTTTTAATTAATTTATTTTATACAAGAAGGTTAGTGTACTACCCATTAGATTTGGTAAGAAGAGCATTAGAAACTGGGAATAGAAAAGCTATAAAAGAGTTAAAGAAAACTACCGGTGAGTTCAGTTATATAGGGGATTTATTTGAGGAGAATAGCAATCAAAAAATTGAATTAATCAACGCCAAGATAAAAGCGGAAGAAGGAGATAGATTAAAATCATCCTTTTTAGCTAATTTATCTCACGAGATAAGAACTCCAATGAATGCCATTAATGGTTTTACAGAATTAATTATTAATACTGAAATCAGTAAATCTGAAAAACTAGAATATCTAAATATAATTGAAAAAAGTGGTAAAAATCTAGTTTCTATTATTGATGATTTGATTGAAATGTCCAAAATAGACTCGAATCAACTCATTCCAAATCATGCTGTTGTTAATTTAGAATCCTGTATTAATGAGCTTTACGAAACAGTTAAAATAACCATAAAGAATAAGAATATTGATTTCAAATTAATAAAAAGTAAAGTTCCGACCGAGTTTAATATTATAACCGATGATATAAAACTCAAACAGGTAATAATTAATTTGTTGACTAATGCCATCAAATTTACCGAAAAAGGATCTGTTACTTTAGGTTTTGAAATTGACGAAGAAAATAAATTAATTCATTTTACAGTAAAAGATACTGGTTTGGGAATTGATGAAGATAATCATAAAAATATTTTTGATAGATTCAAACGTGTTGATAGCGATATTTCCATCAAAGTTGGCGGATTAGGATTAGGTCTAGCTATTTCAAAAGCCTACATAGACTTATTGGGAGGAACGATTAGTTTGTCATCAAAAATTGGTGAAGGCTCTACTTTTTACTTTTCTATACCATTGGTTTATGCTAAAGCGGAACATATAGTTGTAAAACCTGTAAATAATGTCGAAGTTATTCAATCAGAAGATCAAGTTATCCTTATTGCCGAAGATGACAATATTAATTTCTTGTTGTTCCAAAAGATGATGCAAAAAACAAATTTCAAAATTATCAGAGCTATCAATGGTCAGGAAGCCGTAGATGCATGCCTCAATAATCCGAATATTGATTTGGTTTTGATGGATATTAAAATGCCATTAATGAACGGTTTTGAAGCTTTGGAGCAAATTTTACCTATGCGTCCAATGTTACCAATTATCGCTCAAACTGCCTATTCTTCCTCTGATGATAAAGTAAGAATTGAGGAAGCTGGTTTTACAGATTACATAACAAAACCATTAAATAGAGAGAGACTATTTGAACTAATAGATCAATATCTTAATAAAAAAAATAGTTATGAAATTTAGGGTATTGTTTTTATTTTTAGTTTTCTCTTCTTCAATGTATTCACAAGAAAACCAATTGAAAACGGATAGTATAAGCAGTGAAAAAGAGAAAAGCATATCATTAAAGTTAGATTTGGTCAGTCGTTATCTTTGGAGAGGTCAATGCTGGGGAGGGGATTATGTTGCATTGCAACCTACAATTGAATATGCAATTACACCTAAATTAACTCTAGGCTTTTGGGGAACGACCAATTTTAAAAGTGATTATTTTTATCCAGATGAGACTACTTTTTATAAAGGCTATCAAGAAATAGATTTTTATGCCACGTATCAATTAAATGATTTTTTACAAGTGCAACTTTGGGATTATTATTGGCCATCCGTTAATAGAGTAGATGGTGTTGATAATAGGTTTTTTAACTATGGAAATGATGGTGTAAAAACGGTAGACGCTATTTTGTATTTTGATTTTTCAGAAGGATACAAATATCCATTTAATGCTACCATCAGCACGCTTGTTGCTGGTAATGATTATCAATATGATAATAATGGAGAGAATCCCAAGCAAAATTACACAACCTATTTTGAGTTGGGTTACACACTAACTTTATTTCAAAAATCTTTAATTAAAACTTTACAAGGAATTGAATTAGACCCTTTCATTGGAGCTGTTATCAATAATAAAGCTGCCTATTACAATTACGCTGATTACGACGAAGTATCATTTTGTAACATGGGAATCAAAGCCACAAAAGAAATAGATTTAGGTAAAGGAATTTCTATGCCACTTTCATTGAATTTTGTTCATAATGGAGCCAAAAATAACACTGAAACTTTTGGTAAAAACTTTCTAGTAGTTGGGATTAGCTTTAACTATTAAACAGGTTCTCCGTAAAGATCAAACTCAGTAGCATCTATAATTTTCACATTGACAAAATCACCAGTTTTTACATAGAATTTGGAAGCGTCTATAAGTACTTCATTATCAACATCAGGACTATCGAATTCGGTTCTTCCAATGAAATATTGGCCTTCCTTTCTATCAATAACGCATTTGAAAGTTTGCCCAATTTTTTCCTGATTTAAATCCCAAGAAATTTGTGATTGTAAGTCCATTATTTCGGCTGCACGGGCTTGTTTTACTTCTTCAGGAACATCGTCTTCTAATAAATAAGCATGAGTATTTTCTTCGTGTGAATAGGTAAAACAGCCTAATCTTTCAAACTTCATTTCTTGAACCCAGTCTCTCATTGTTTCGAAATCTTCTTGTGTTTCTCCGGGATAGCCAACAATCAGAGTAGTTCTAATTGTCATTCCAGGAACAGCTTTTCTGAAGTCTTTTAAGAGTTTTGTTGTTTTTTCTTTGGTAGTACCTCTTCTCATAGATTTTAGAATATTGTCTGAAATATGTTGAAGAGGAATATCAATATAGTTGCAAATTTTTGGTTCACGTTTCATTAAGTCTAATACGTCCATTGGGAAACCTTTAGGGAAGGCATAATGCAATCGAATCCATTCAATTCCTTCTACTTTTACAAGGTTTTCCAATAATTCCGCAAGATTTCTTTTTTTGTATAAATCCAATCCGTAATAGGTCAAGTCTTGTGCAATTAAAATTAATTC
The DNA here is from genome assembly GCF_025947145.1 of Flavobacterium sp. N1994. Classification (NCBI taxonomy): domain Bacteria; kingdom Pseudomonadati; phylum Bacteroidota; class Flavobacteriia; order Flavobacteriales; family Flavobacteriaceae; genus Flavobacterium; species Flavobacterium sp. N1994. The sequence continues at coordinate 1,088,792 of NZ_CP109999.1, read as the reverse complement.
TTTCACACCGTTTTTAGCTAAACCTTCAGCTTCTTTTACTAATTTTTCTATAGATTGTGATATATGTTTGCCTCGCATAATTGGTATAGCACAAAAGCTACAGGGTCTATCACAACCTTCAGCTATTTTTAAGTAGGCATAGTTCTTAGGGGTAGTTGTTATACGTTCCCCAAGTAGTTCATGCTTATAATCGGCTCCTAAAGCCTTTAAAAGTAATGGTAATTCTGTTGTGCCAAAATATTGATCAACATTTGGAATTTCTTTTTCTAAATCGGGACGGTATCTTTCCGAAAGACATCCGGTTACAAATACTTTGTCAACAAGCCCTTTTTCTTTTTTATCAGCATATTCAAGTATAGTATTTACAGATTCTGCTTTGGCATTATCAATAAAACCACATGTGTTTATAACAACAATGTTTCCTTCTTCTTCATGCACAACATCTTTTCCGCTGGCTTTCAATTGTCCCATTAAGACTTCACTATCATAAGTGTTTTTAGAACACCCTAGAGTGATAACATTGATTTTATTCTTCTTTAATGACTTAGTTCTCATAGCTTTAATTCCGATTGTTTTGAAGGCGTGCAAAATTACTCTTTTTATTTTAATTTAAAGGAGTCCCCATTCTTTATAAATAAAAAAAACCATCTCAATTGATGAAGATGGTTTTTTAGTGAGAGTCTATAAGTTTAAAAATTCATAGAGTAACTTATGGTTACATTGTTGTAGTAACTACTTATCCTAGCGGCATCAGTCATACCTGAAGATAGAAATGTTTGATTCATACTTCTATGGTCATAAGAGTAGGCTAAATCTATTCTGCTATCGCCAAATGTATATCCTAAACCTCCAGAATACCCTGTCAGATCACCAAAAGGCAAATCTACTTTATAAGGACTTTGATCGAAGTGGTAACCAGCTCTGAAGCTATATTCTTTGTATTTATATTCACCACCAAGACGTATCTCATATGCTTTATCTAAAACAGAACTCATATAAGAATTTATACCCTGGTAGTCATTTTTCGGTCTAAATGATGTATTACTATAATCTTTTAAGGAAGTATCAACACTTAATAATCCCTTTTTTCCAAAGATATAAGCAATACTTCCTGTCCATTTACTAGGTGTTTGAACTGTGTAGGGCAAATAAACCATAGTCACATCAGGATTAAATACTACTGGATTATTAGAACCACAGTTTGGACAATCAGCATAAACTGCTTGTCTTTGCTCATCTTTTAATCTATACCAAGTTGGAGATTGGTAGGCTAATCCCAGGCGCAAACCTTGAGTTGCTTTAACGATAGCTCCTAGGCTGAATGAATAACCACTTCCAAATGTGTGAGTTTCTGTATCAAATTGAACAGATTGCAACCCTGATGCAGAATTTGTTGTGTCATAGGATTCATATACTGATGATGTTTTTTTAATATCAGTGTAATGGTAGTTCAGATTAATTCCTAAAAATAAAATATCTTTATATCCAGTAGCAAAGTTTCCAGTAAATTTTCCGTTGTATCCCGTTGTGATATTATAATAATCTTGATAGTAGTTATTACTTGTTGGAACATTAGAAACATAAGTTGAATTTTGAGGATTAGTACCATCTACAGGATTAAATATATAGGCTTGATATCCAAGAAAAGCTTGTTGATCAATAAAATTTAAATTTTCAAAATAAGCATTTTCAAGAGTATTTAGGGTTATTCCTCCTTCTTGAGGTAAGCCGTTGGCAAATCTTAAAAAATATTTATCAATAGAATTATAAGGATTAATTCCAGCGGAGTAAATGTTATTATCGAAATTATTATTGTTTTCGTAATTGAGCGCTACAGTAAATTTTTTCCAATCATTTTTCGGATTATTATCTTTAAAAACAAATGCTACTCCAGCTTGATTAATATCTAATGTATTGCTGTTGTCATTAGTCTTATTTCCAAAATAAGTTGAACCATTTTTAGTATTATAACTAGTTCCTGTAAAAGTGGCATAATTATTATTGAAGAAAATAGAGCCAGCAGGGTTTTGATTAATTGCTGATAAGTCACCTCCAACTGCTCCAAAAGCGCCACTCATTCCTCTGAAACGAGCTGATCCTGTTAAACTTTCAACTGCATAACGAAGTGCATCTTCTGGTGTTGTTTCTTGTGCTTGAGTTGCTGAAAACGCTAATCCAGCAATAATAATAGATAAGTACTTTTTCATAATGTTTTATTTTTTATTCAAAAAAATATCTATACTACAGATTAAAATAGTATAGATATTTATAATTCATTTTTTTTATCTTCTACCACCACCGCCTGATGATCTTCCGCCACCGCCACCACTGAAACCACCACCTCCTCCAAATGATGAAGATCGGGTGCCATAGTTTGATGATGGTGTATAAGTACGAACTGGTTGTGATTCATTACTTCTTGTTGGCTGTTGATACGTATTATTTCTTGTAGGTGAAGAATTGTAATTAGTATTATTTCTAACTGGGTATGAAGTTGAAGATCTTGTATTATTATTGAAATAATTGTTTCTAGTAGAGGAATTCATAGACTCTGTAGTTGAATTTCTTCTGCCACCACTCATTCCGTTGTAAATAGAACTTCTACCACCTCCAATACTACTGTAATTTGAACTTCTTCCTCCTCTAAATCCATTGTAGGCATAAGCATTTGAAGTTCCTCTTCTACCTCCATTATAATAATAGTTATTGTAATAATTACCACACCAATTGTTACAGCCATAGTAACCAGGTCCATACCAATTATTCCATCCAATACCCCATCCTAAACTCCAACTTGGACCGTACCAACTATTCCATCCCCAACCAAAACTTGGTCCATACCAGTTATTATATCCCCAATAACTTCCGTACCAATAATTATTCCAATAACCATACCCCCAATTACTATCGTAAACATTCACTGTTACGCTTTGTGGATTATTTCCCCAACTGGAATTATTTGCATTGTAATTATTAGTGCTGCTGCTATTTATGGTGTCGTTACTTACAGAACTGTATTTGTCAACATCAGTAAAAACTTGAGAGTCTTTATTTAAATCACTAAAATACTCTTGATATTTATTGCTTTGAGAATAGTTTTTGTTTGAACTTTCTCTTTTATTAGATTGGGAATTCCCATAAACTCCATCACTATCATAATAAGAACTGTTTTGATAAGATCCACAAGAGGAAATTACAAATACAACTAATCCAAGTATAGAATAAATGGATAATTTTTTACGGGTAAAATAATAAGTTTTCATAACTACAGCATTTTTATTGTTGGACTATACAAAAATAGTTAGTTTTGTCGAACTATTTAGTTAAAAAAAGTTAAACAATTATTATGCCAAACTATTCAAAATGAGTAAAAACTTAACAAAAAGAGCAGAAGATTATTCAAAATGGTATAACGAACTAGTCGTAAAGGCTGATTTAGCTGAGAATTCAGGAGTTCGAGGATGTATGGTTATTAAACCATATGGTTATGCTATTTGGGAAAAAATGCAAGCAGAATTAGACAGAATGTTTAAAGAAACTGGGCATAGTAATGCTTATTTTCCTCTTTTTGTGCCCAAAAGCATGTTTGAAGCTGAAGAAAAAAATGCAGAAGGCTTTGCTAAAGAGTGTGCCGTAGTTACTCATTATCGACTTAAAAATGACGAATCGCGCCCAGGAAAACTTATGGTTGATCCAAATGCAAAATTGGAAGAAGAATTAATTGTTCGTCCAACCTCAGAAGCAATTATTTGGTCTACTTATAAAAATTGGGTTCAATCATACAGAGATTTACCTCTTTTAATTAACCAATGGGCTAATGTCGTGCGTTGGGAAATGAGAACAAGATTATTTTTGAGAACAGCAGAATTTTTATGGCAAGAAGGACATACCGCTCACGCGACAAAGGCAGAAGCAATAGAAGAGTCTGAAAAAATGATGCATGTGTATGCAGAATTTGCTGAGAATTTTATGGCTATACCAGTAATTAAAGGATTAAAAACCGAGTCAGAACGTTTTGCTGGAGCGGAAGAAACTTATTGCATAGAAGCATTGATGCAGGATGGAAAAGCATTGCAAGCAGGAACATCACATTTTCTCGGACAAAATTTTGCTCAAGCCTTTGATGTAAAATTTGCCAATCAAGACGGAAAACAAGAATATGTTTGGGGTACATCATGGGGAGTTTCTACTCGACTGATGGGAGCCTTAGTGATGACACATTCAGATGATAACGGATTAGTTTTACCTCCAAACTTAGCTCCAATACAAGTAGTAATTGTTCCAATTTTTAAAACAGATGAAGAACTTGAAACTATTTCCACTGTTGCTAATGAATTAATCGCTCAATTTAAAAAATTAAATATTTCGGTTAAGTTTGATAACAGAACTACTCAAAAACCTGGGTTTAAATTTGCAGAATGGGAATTAAAAGGAGTTCCAGTAAGAATTGCGATTGGACCAAAAGATCTAGAAAATGGAACTTTTGAGATAGCTAGAAGAGATACTTTATCCAAAGAAGTAAAACCTAAAGAGGGTATCGTTAACTATATTTCTGACTTACTCGAGCAAATTCAGAAAGATTTATTTAATCGTGCTTTAGATTATAGAAATGCACATATAACTGAGGTAAATACCTTTGAAGAATTTGAAGATGTTTTAGAAAATAAAACAGGATTTATTGCTGCACATTGGGATGGAACTCCAGAAACAGAAGAAAAAATCAAAGATTTGACTAAAGCAACCATCCGTTGTGTACCATTAGATAGAGTAGAGGAAGAAGGAAAGTGTATTTTTTCTGGTGCTAAATCCACTGGTAGAGTGTTGTTTGCGAAAGCTTATTAAAAAAAGATTAAAAAAAATATCTCAGTCTCTTGTGAAAATAAAAAATAGTTGTATTTTTGCATCCGCATTGAGAAAGATGGCCCGTTCGTCTATCGGTTAGGACGCCAGGTTTTCATCCTGGTAAGAGGGGTTCGATTCCCCTACGGGCTACAAATTAGTTGTAAATTAGTTTTATAAAACAAGAGTTCAGTGTCTCGAATTTTTGTTTTATTAGTTAAAACCAAAGTGATTATGTTTAATTGTGGGAGGTTTTTCTTTTTTAACTAGTATTTTATTAATTACAATTAAATTTAAATTACAAGAAAATGGCAAATCACAAGTCAGCTTTAAAAAGAATTAGAAGTAACGAGAAAAAAAGAGTATTAAACAGATACCAACACAAAACTACTCGTAATGCAATAAAAGCATTAAGATTAGCGACTGACAAATCTGATGCTTCTGCAAAATTATCTGCTGTTGTTTCAATGATCGACAAATTAGCAAAGAAAAATATCATTCATGATAATAAAGCAGCTAACTTGAAATCTAAGTTAACAAAACACGTTTCAAAACTGTAATTGAAACTTTAGAATATAAAAAAACCTCTCGAAATTCGAGAGGTTTTTTTATTGTGGAAATTGAGGTTTTAAATTCTCTAACATTTCTTTTGTTACTGGTTTTGAAAGAAAACCTATTACTGGGTATGTTTTAGCTCTGTTTATATCGTAAGGATCAATAGAAGAAGAGAGAACGATGAACCTGGTTGAATCAAATACTTTATGGTAATCTTTGCTAATATAGCATTCCAAAAACTCCCATCCATCCATTACAGGCATATTTAAATCCAAGATTACTAATTTTGGATATACTACAGAATCATTATTCTTTCTGCTTTCAAATAAATTGTCAAAATAGATAATAGCTTCTTCTCCATTGTTAACAGTAATTATTTCTCTTGCAAAATCAACCTTCTCCACTACTTTTTTACAAAGCATGAGTGTAATTGGGTCATCATCTACACATAAAATTTTGTCTAACATTTTCTGCTAACTGTTTTTAAAAATAATGGTAAAGGTAGTTCCTTTTCCAACAATACTACTTACTGAAATCGTTCCTCCCATACTTTCCACTTGCGATTTGACTAAATACAATCCCAATCCTTTACTGTCTGGGTAATTGTGAAATCTTTGATAAAGACCAAAAATTTTATCTTTATTTTTATTTAAATCAATACCTATTCCGTTGTCTTTAAAGGTAATGATTAAATTATCATCCTCTACTTTTGTAGCTATACTGACTTTTAGTTGCCTAATTGGGGCTCTATATTTTATAGCATTCGTCAGTAAATTTAAAAAAATACTTTCTAAATAGGACTTGTTTATTTCTAAAATCGTTACGTCTTCTAAATCAATCTTTAAAATAGGTTTGTGAACACTAATAAGGAAGCTTAATTGATTAAATACATTTTCAAAGACTTCTTTTATTAAAACTTTTTCTTTTTGAATGGAAGGACTATCTTTAATGATAATCACTTTTACTAAATCATTTATCGTTTCATTTAATAAATGTGTTGATTTGGAGAAACCAGTAATTATTTCTTTTAACTCAGGGTCTTCTATATCGATGTCATCAATAAGATTCAATAACCCCGTTAAATTAGATAAAGGAGCTCTCAAATTGTGAGAAGTAATATAGGAGAATTGCTTTAAGTCGTTATTGTTCTGTGTCAATTCCCGAATGAGTTGTTCTCTTTCTTTTTCTTTTTCTTTTTCTAAAGTGACATCTCTTTGAATGGATATCCAGTGGGAATGTTCTCCATCTTTATTGGTTACTGGAATCATAGAAAAATTAACCCAGAATTCTTTACCATTCTTTTTATAACTAATGGTTTCAATAAAACATTCTCTGTATTCTTGAATTGCAGTTTTTAATTTGTCATATTCTAAAAAATCTGATTTTTTTCCAAAAAAAATCGAAGGCGATTTGCCTATAACATCTTTTGCCGAATAACCAGTCATGTCTGTAAAAGCAGAGTTGATGAAGATAATATTGGGAATAGGATCTTCACTAGTGTCAATGTCGGTAATCATAACCGCATCTTTCGTCTGTGTAATTACGGTTTCCAATAATCGAAGTCTTTGCTCTTCCTCTTTTTGTTTGGTAATGTCTTGAATGGCTCCAATCATTCGGATTAACTTTCCATCTGCATCTTTTACCAAAAAGCCCCTGTCAAAAACATATTTGTAACTGCCATCAGCACATTGGAAACGATACTCATCTTGCCATTTTTCAGTCTTTTGTTCAAGGAAAGAGTATAGTTTAACCGACATTTTTAAACTGTCTTCAGGATGAATTCTATCAAACCACCATTTGGATGTTTTCCCAACTTCTTCTTTTTTATACCCAAATACTCCTTGTATTCCTTTGTTCCAAATAAAGCTATCGTCTTCCATTTTCCAATCCCAAATGGTATCACTGGTCGCTTTGGCCACAATGTCATAGCGTTCGTTAGATTCTTTGATTTCGATGTTGGTTAATTGCAATTTTTCAAAAACCGATTTATTTCTCATTTCATTTTGGTACAAAATGAGTTTTAAAACCGCCCCCGAAATAATAATAAAAAGGAGGTCTTTTATAAAATTTAATTGCAGTAAAGACTTGGTATTGGATTCAGAAAAATAATCTGCGAATAATTTATGGCCAAGGATTGCCACAAACACCAAAATAAGTACGTATAGTAATGTAATTTTATTAGAATTATTTTTCATTGACCCAAATTTACATAATCAAAAATTAATTTTCATTATTTAAATATAAAAATTGTGTAAAATGTTACTCTTTTCACTTCTGAATGTTAGCAAATTTTAAACAAACGAATAATCCGTTTTTTATCTAAAAATAAAGTGTACCTTTGCACCCACAAAAAAACACAGATGGAATCTATTAGAAACATTGCTATTATTGCTCACGTTGACCACGGTAAGACTACCTTAGTTGACAAAATCATGTATCACTGTCAATTATTTCGTGAAAACGAAAACACTGGTGATTTAATTTTGGATAATAACGATTTAGAGCGAGAAAGAGGAATTACAATTACTTCTAAAAACGTTTCGGTTGTATATAAAGGTACAAAAATCAATATTATTGATACTCCAGGTCACGCCGATTTTGGTGGTGAGGTAGAAAGAGTATTAAATATGGCCGATGGAGTATGTCTACTAGTAGATGCTTTTGAAGGGCCTATGCCTCAAACACGTTTCGTTTTGCAAAAAGCTATCGACTTGGGATTAAAACCTTGTGTGGTTATTAATAAAGTAGATAAAGAAAACTGTACTCCAGAAGAAGTGCACGAAAAAGTATTCGACTTAATGTTTGAATTAGGAGCAGAAGAATGGCAATTGGATTTTCCAACGGTTTATGGTTCGGCTAAAAACAATTGGATGTCTGACCATTGGGAAAATATAACGGATAACGTAGAAGCATTATTAGACATGGTTGTTGAACACGTTCCAGCTCCAAAAGTGTCTACAGGAACACCTCAAATGCTAATCACCTCATTAGATTTCTCTTCATTTACCGGTCGTATTGCTATTGGTCGTTTAGAAAGAGGAGAATTAAAAGAAGGAATGCCAATTTCTTTAGTAAAAAGAGATGGTAGAATATTCAAATCAAGAATTAAAGAATTACACACTTTTGAAGGTCTTGGACGTAAAAAAGTACAAAGTGTAATTGCTGGAGATATTTGCGCTATTGTTGGAGTTGAAGGGTTTGAAATTGGAGATACTATCGCCGACTTCGAAAATCCAGAAGCTTTACAAACTATTGCCATTGACGAACCAACAATGAGTATGTTGTTTACTATTAACGACTCCCCATTCTTTGGTAAAGAAGGAAAATTTGTTACTTCCCGTCATATTAGAGATCGTTTGACTAAAGAGTTAGAAAAAAATCTAGCGATGAAATTAGGTGAAACGGATTCCGCTGATAAATTTATGGTTTTTGGTCGTGGCGTATTGCACTTATCAGTTCTTATTGAAACGATGAGAAGAGAAGGATACGAATTACAAATTGGTCAACCACAAGTAATCATCAAAGAAATTGATGGTAAAAAATGTGAACCAATAGAAGAATTAACCATCGATTTACCTGAGCATTTATCAGGAAGAGCAGTCGAGTTTGTTTCGATCCGTAAAGGGGAAATGCTTTCGATGGAAGGGAAAGGCGAGCGTATGATTGTAAAATTCAATATACCCTCTCGTGGAATCATCGGATTGAGAAATCAACTTTTAACGGCTACTGCTGGTGAAGCCATTATGTCACACCGTTATATTGGTTACGAACCTTACAAAGGAGAAATTCCAGGAAGAAACAACGGTTCGTTAATCTCTATGGAAAACGGAAAAGCGATTCCTTATTCTATCGATAAATTGCAAGATCGTGGTAAATTCTTCGTTAATCCAAATGATGAAATTTACGAAGGTCAGGTTATTGGAGAAAACTCTCGTAGCGATGATATGAGTATCAATGTTACTAAAGCTAAGAAACAATCTAACGTTCGTTCCTCAGGGAATGATGAAAAAGCTAGAATTATCCCACCCATTATTTTCTCTTTAGAAGAAGCGTTGGAGTACATTCAAAAAGATGAATATGTAGAGGTTACGCCAAAATCAATTCGTTTGAGAAAAATCTATTTGAACGAAACGGATAGAAAACGTAATAAAATTTAATCTTAGTTTTAAGATATAAGAGAAACCCTTTCAGTGATGAGAGGGTTTTTTGTTTTTAGAATTTTAATTATGAGATTCAGTTCTCTTCAGAAGGGAACTAGTTCTCTAAATAAGGAAGTGAGTTCTCTTCGGAAGGAAACTGGTTCTCTAAATAAGGAGGTGAGTTCTCATCGGATGGAAACTGGTTCTCTACAAAAGGGAGTGATTGCTCTTCGGAAGGACATCATTGCTCTAAATATCGTGGCGATTGCTCTTCAGTAGGACATCATTGCTCTAAATATCTTGGCGATTGCTCTTCAGATGGACTAACAATCACTTATAATTTTATTTTCCCAATAAAAATTCCAAAGGAATTGGTAATCTTTCGTGCCAAGCTTTTTCAGAATGGTCTTTACCAGGGAAGAATTTGGTGATCCAGTTTTTAGCTGTAAATCCTTTTTCAATCATAATAGCATCAATTTTTTCTTGAAAAGGTTTGTAAAAACTGTCTAGTGTTTGGTCACCATAATCAAAATAGATTTTATGATCCTTTGGATTTGGCAAATGTAATCTTAGATACTCTCTAAATTTAGAAGCAATATCAGCATCAATATTAAAAGTAATTTTTTCTTTTAAAATCATAGGAGTATGGGTAGAAAGGCAAGCTGCTCCACCAAATACTTTAGGATATTCACAAATAGCATACAATGAAATCAAACCTCCCATACTGGAACCCGCAATGAAAGTGTTTTTGACATCGGTTTTAGTAGCAAAGTTTTTATCGATAAAGGGTTTTAATTCGGTTACCAAAAACTTAAGATAATTGTCTGATTGTGGTTTGTTTTTTAGTTGTTCTTCGATAACCAATTTTTTAGTTGGTTCTGGGATATCCTTGATAATGCGCTGTGGGAAATATTCTGAGTGACGATACTCTCCATTATTCCATATCCCTACCACAATGAATTTTTTAGTTTTGCCTTCAGCTATTACTTTTCCGGCCACTTCATCTACCTCCCAAGCTTGTTTGTTCCAAGTGGTTTCGGCATCGTAAAGCATTTGCCCATCATGCATATAAAGCACAGCATATTTTTCATTTGGAGAATAGCCATCGGGTAACCAAACATCCACATTTCTGGCATCCACATATTGTGATTTAAAATTAGCAAAGCGTTGTACTTTTCCCGAGGTCACTTTTACTTCTTGTGCGTTGGAAACTATACTCATCAGTATAAGAATTACAATGGAGATTTTATTTTTCATAAATTATCGTTTTAAAGTGAAATGTCCTTTAGCGTTTCTTCCGTCTTCTAATTGAATGAAATACCAGTAATCATCAGCGGGCATTAGTTTTTGGTTAAAATTACCATCCCAGCCTGGACTAAGAGCACTAATTTGTTTTATAAGTTTTCCTAATCGATCAAAGATATAAATTATGGCATTAGCATTGGGTGACACAGGATTGATGCCTTGAATGTTCCAATAATCATTATAGCCATCGTTATTGGGAGTGAAATACTTAGGTACTTGCATGAGATAAAACTCTTGAAAAACCGTTCCACAACCATTTTTATCTCTAACAAATGCAGTGTAAACTAGACCGCCTAAGTGTTCAAAAATGGGACTGTCTTGATAATGAATGCCGTCTATGGAATACTCATAGTTTCCATTACCCGAGGGAACTATTTCAACCGAACTGTCATCATTTAAATCATTTATTATAATGTTACTGATAGTAGCTATTTCTGAACCGAGTACTGTAAAGGTCTTTATTTTAGAACAACCATCAGTATTTTGAATAGTAACGGTATAGGTTGCCGGATTGGAAACCTGAATAGATGGTGTTATATCGCCAGTACTCCAAAGATAGGATGGATAACCACTGTCAGCTAAAAGGGTTGTCGAGTTGTTATTACATATGCCAATTGTTACATCAGCTATAGGATTAGCAAAAACCTTTATGTTTAGCGTTACTGGAAATGCACCATAACAAGTAGTGTTATCAATTTTTGCGTAGATAATCTGTTGAAATGGGATGGTGTTTAAATAGGAGTTGGGTAATGGTGTGGTACTAGTGGGACTACTATAAAAACTCACTTGGTAACTGGCAGGCAAATTCGTAAATAAGGTGGGTACAAAATCACTTAAGGTAACCGTGGAAATTCCATCTTGGATAGCATCTTGATCACAGTATGTATAAGAAGTTTGTCCAGTTATAAGTTGTGGAGCAAAATCCAAATCAATATCCGTAACAGTCGAACAGGTAGGGGAATAGGTCGTAGTTAGGGAATAATTTCCGTTTTGAGAACTGCTGTAAGGCGGATTGAAACTTAAGGTTGCTGCATTTTGTCCTGGAATGGGATTCCCGTTAAAATTCCACTGATACGTTTGCATTCCTGTAGATGATGCTCCATTTAAAGTTAGGCTTTCATTGAAGCAAACCGGATTTTGATTGGCAAAAGTTCTATCAGGTCCCAAAGAAACACCAAAGGAAAAGCTACTTCCTTTTAAAAATATGGCAGAATCGTATCTGTAATTTCCTTCGTCAGCAATGACTAATTTTATATGGTATTGTTGCCCCGGAATCACAGCTGATTTAGCGGTTAAGATTTTAGTTTGCCCATTGAAGTTGGTTGGGTATTCCGTTGGGTTAAAGGCATCAAAATATTGTTCGTTTTGCGCGGTACAACTTCCAGAAATATCAGGATGAACCGAGGTTACTTTCACAGGAATTGTAGTATTGGGAATTAAAGCCAAGTTTTGATAGGCAGGATCTCCCACTTTCTTTAATAAAAAGGCAAAACCATCAGAGTAGGTGCAAGTGGCACTATCATGATATTCTTCAGAAGCAAAGATGTAGTCAAAACTAATCTGATTTCCTAGCGGAACAAAATCAAATTCAAGAAAAGTAGCATTTAGAGAGTTGGATATGCTTAATGCCGAATTTAAATCTGAATCCCCATTCCAGCCCATTCCACCACCATCATCAGAAACAAAAGCATTTGGTCCTTGCGCATCTACAATTTTTCCGGTACTCAGAATAATCCCCTCTGTAAATGGAAAAGTGGAACCATTAGCATTAAAATAACCCCAGCTTTTTTCACCAGTTGTAAAATTACCTCCTGAAACAGATACATTAGTAACCGAAGCACAACCAGAATTAATTAATACATTTTCTATTAATTGAAGAGGAGTATGAGTTTCATCTGTAGTAATATATTGAGCAGAAGCTGCTGAATATATCAATAAAAGTAAGAGATGAAATTTTTTAAAAAGCATTGTGGTATTTTTGACTAGGCAAAGTTACACTATCTTTTTAAAGTAAAGTGTCCTTTAGCACTTCTTCCATCTTCAAATTGTATATTGTACCAGTAGTCATCGGCAGGCATTGGATGACCGTTAAAGGTTCCATCCCAACCAAGTCCAGTGGTTCCAATTTGTTTTAACAATTTTCCAAAACGATCAAAAATGTATATTGTTGAGTGATAATTAAAATCGGCACTAACTCCTTTTACATTCCAGTAATCATTATATCCATCACCATTTGGCGTGAAATAATGTGGAATTCCAAGGACAGCGACAGTAATGGGGCCTACTGTACCACACTCATTTTTATCTCTAATATAAATTTCATGGATTCCCATAGGAACATTATAAAATAAATTAGAGTCTTGATAAGGTCCACTGATATCATCTATTGCATATTCATAAACTCCTGCACCGGTAACGTTAACTGTTATAGTATCGACATCCGACAAATCCACAACATCAATAGATTGAATGCTGGCAATCTGCGAACGGGTAACCGTAATAACTCTAGTTTTCGTGCAACCAAAAGCATTAGTGACATCAACACTATAAGTTCCTGTTGCGCTAACGGTTAGCGTTGGAGTAGTAACACTAGTCATCAATACACCATTAGAATACCATTGAAATTGATAGTTAGAGGTTGGTGAATTATCTAGAATCCCTGCATCAAGAATAGCTTGTGTATCCGGTAAACAGATAATGATATGTTCTTGTTGATCTATTTTTGGAGTGGGATGCACCACAAATGGAATAATTACTTGAGCAGTACAAGTGGTGTTAATTGGATTGGTAACCGTAACCAAGACATTTTGAGTTCCGGTTCTAAATGGATTAGGCAAATGATTTAAAACCGTTCCGTTTTGAAGGGTATAGGATATTTGCATTCCGGTTTGACTTCCAAGAATAGTAGCTTCAAAAGTTGAAGTATTAAAATCAAGTAATCCGTTTTGATCAACAGGATTGGGTTCATCATCGCAAAATGAAGTTAAGTTAGGATTTAGGGCAAATGCTTCTGGTAAATCGTCTACTATAAATTGTAATGTTTCCTCATCATAACAAGGTTGTCCGCCTGTTAGAGTAGTATTGTTTTGCACTCTTATCGTAATAGTTTCAGTACCGTTTACAAAAAATGGGTTTGGTAATGGTGTAGAAAGTGGGGTTCCGTTAGCTCTAAAGTATTTAACATTGGCATTGGTTTGTCCATTCAAAACGGTGGCTTGAATTGTTGAGGTATTAAAACCATAAATTCCGTTTTGGTCATCATCACAATGACGAATTAGATTTAAGGCATTCACTGGATTTGCAACTGGCAATGCTTCAACGATGACATCAAAAGTTTTGAATCCAAAACAAGAATTATCCAATGTGCTTTCTACTCGAACCCAGATGGTTTGATGGTTTGGGAATCCAATATTTCTGTAGTTTGTTGGATTTTGAATGGCTAAAGAGTTTCCAGATGCATCGGTTTCTGCCAGAAAATCAGCTTGAGTTTTATAATATTTTATAGCAACGTTTGTTGGCAAAATAGCTACAAGACTGGCGGTTATACTACTAAAATTAAAACTAGAAACACCATCTCTATCATCATGAGCAGCATCTATAAAATCATCGCATTTATATTGATTTGGAATGACAAAACTTGCTGGAATTTGAGTCACAGAAACAATTAAATCAATTCGAGCCACTCTATAACATCCGTTACTATTTTCGACACGAGCATAAACACTTGCACTACTTGAAGTGAAGGCAATTGGGTTTGAAATTAAGAAAGCATTGTTTTGAGTATTTGCTGCAGCTTGGGTTGTGTAATATGTAAATGTTTCTGCCAAATAGTTAGTTGATATTACATCGTTTTTTTGTGTTAGATTAAAAATGGATATTCCATCAGTATCATCATCACATTGTTTTAATGTTATTGGGGTTGTAATAACTGGTAAAGCGAAGGTAGTAAGCGTTGCTGCATTAGAAAGCAAGCCACAGGTATTTCCATTTTTCATAAGGAAAACTCGATATTGATAACCAACCATAGCGGGTGTTACATTAGAAACAGTAAGCGAATTTGTTGCTGCCCCCGAGTAGGTCGCGTTATTTGAAATGAGTGACCATGATATACCACCATTAGTGGATAGTTGCCACTGATAACTGTTTACAGCATTTGTACTAATTGAAAAAGTAGCACTTTGTAGTTCACAAGCTGTTGTGTTTTGAGGCTGTGTAGTAATTACTATAGGAGCAGCTGTTATATAATTTGGATTTGGATTTCCATAGCCAGTTCCACTAGTTACAAGCCCAGTAGTATTTACTGTTGGAGGTGCTGTCCCTCCTAATAATCCATCAAGATTGCTGTCTAAATACCCGGCCTCAATTACATCATTGCATGAATCATTATCGCTATCTAATTCAATCGCGTTATAAATTCCATCTCCATCAGTATCGGCTAAGCTGTAAATTGGGTTTAAAATTCCGCTATCAGGTGAAGTTTCTAGAGAGTTTAATAATCCATTAGTCCCAAAATTGGAGCCGTCGATAACACCATTATTATTAGCATCAATGGTATTAAAGCCCGATTCATCTAAATCATGAATTCCATCGTTATCCGAATCTAAATCTAAATAGTTTGGGATTCCATCATTATCAGTATCAATTGGATTTACTCCAGAATTAAAAACATCGTCAATGCCATCTTGATTAACATCAACATTAGAAAGTATAGTACCACTTTGTCCTCGTATTTCATATATATCAAGTATCCCATCATTATCACTATCGTAATCGTCTTGATCGGGAATCCCATCATTGTCGCTATCTTTTGGTACACAAGTAGCGGTTACGTGAAGTTTGACGCGACTAGAACTTACATCAGAGATATTCAAATTTTGAATAATTAAAGAATTGATAGCGGTTCCTCTTATAGAAAATGTTCCAGATCCAGCAACTAAAGGAGTTACACCATTCAATCGTAAACGTAATTCGAATGAAGAAAATTGCGTAACACCACTTTCAAAAATCCCATCATAATTAGTGTCAATCAATAGTTGATTGTTAGTATTGAGTATAGTCAGCGTTTTATTTACAGGGCATGTAATTCTTATTTCTGAAGCAGCGGTCAATAAATCATTAGTTAGTGCACTTGTTGGATATTCAATGGAAATATTCAAAGGCTTTGTGAAATTAGATAGCGTATAAAGTACCGAATTGTTTTTAGGTATGGCCGTTTCTGAAGTAAAATTACCCTGAGAATCACCTGTTACGGCAATGGTTTGAGGGGTTCCAGTACCTAAAAAACTAACAGCGCCAGTATAAGAATTTGAATAATTAGCTACTGCGATAGTACCGGTAGTTAAATTTGTAAAATCGAAATCTTTATTTCCAAAAGATTCCATACAATTGGTAATTCCATCATCATCATTATCTAAATCTAGGCTATCAATAATTCCATCATTATCAGCATCCGTTGGACAAGAACTCACAGGAATGTTATCAGAAGGAGGAACACTTAAAGGACACCCTATTAGTTGACCCACTACTTTGTAATAGCCTGGTGTAGTGGGAGTATAGGTATTGGTTGTAGCACCCGAAATGGGATTATTGTTAAAAAACCATTGAAAACTATCAAAGTTGCTAATTGCATTTACAGACAACACACTATTTGGGATACAGAATGTTTGAGTAGTAGCTATTCCATTCAGAGCAACTTCCGGTTTAAAGGTGAAACCAGAATAGAAGCCTCCATAAGTTGCAGCTCCACTCGAGCCATAATAAGAGAGATAAACTTCTTCAGAAGAAAAAACGGAAATATTACCAATCAAACCTTCAAATGTATAAGTAACATAGTTTGTATTACCAGTGATAGTTGAAGGACCATTTACGCTAGTAGCTGGAAGATTAGCCAAAGTATAATTTGTTCCATCGATTATAAAATTTAAAGTAGCTCCCACTTTTGTAACAATACATACTGTACCATTAAACCCTCCCAAAGTTCCTACTTGACTAATGTAAGGAATATTATTGATGGATTTTGGGGTTTGACAACTAAGAGGGGGAAGGAACTGCATGTTTTGATTAGCTTGACTAGTAGAACCTCCTATTCCTTGATAGGCAAAAACATTTTTGGAAGTGTTTATATATAAATTACCATTTGCTGAAAAACTAGTTCCATCCAATGAAAGATACTGTCCAGAATTTAAGGTTATATAAGGTGTAGTTGATCCATTTAAAAACACATCCGTTCCATTTTCATTAGCTACAATTAAGGGTCTTTCTACTTCATTGACTCCTGAGCCTTTTATGAAAATATATTCTTTACCAGTTCGTTCTGCTGATACAATTTGGTCAAAACCTAAATCTAAGTTATTGGTTGTGCCATTAGTTCCAGCAAAAGAACCACAATTAACAGCAATAGGTTTTGTAGAAGTAATAGAAGCACCAATAAGACCATCTTTATTAGCTGTATTTGTTCCTTCAACAGCTATTGCATAACTTTCTCCAGCATTTAAAAAGATGTTTGCTGGAGTGTTACCAGCTGCGGTATTATTAATTAATTGGACCCCTGGTTTTATATCACCAAATGAAATTTCAGTATTGTTTTCAGTGGCAAGAATGGTAGCAAAAGTATAATGATTAGCAGAAGTACTAGGAGCAAAAGTATTTACAAAAGCACCAATTCTAAATTGAGTTCCTAACGCAGCATTGCCTTTGGAAACAATACCGCCAGCCTGAAAATCACCTTGAGAAGAAGTCATTCGTACGGTTACGTATACTAAGTCTTGTGCTTGTATAATATATCCTTTGTTATTTTTGATAGTTCCTACATCACTTCTCGAAATTAATACTTGAGTATCAAAACCAGTCCCAATATCGTAGATGTATGGATTATCTCGACTTACTGTACCTGTAATAGTGGCACCACCAATTTCTTGTAATTGAAAACTAATAGGAGTAATACTAGGGCATGAAATATACAAGGTTTGATAATGAGGCTCTTGTAAATCTGAATTGGATAGTGGCGGAATATAGTGAGTTTTACTAAATTGTGATTGACAATTCAACGAGCAAAGCAAAACAAAAAGTAAAAACAGTAACCTCTTTTTCATTCGCTAAAATTAGCAAATAATTAAGAAAACATAAAAGAAGTTAAGTCTTTTATGTTTTCTTTAAGGAATTGATTGATGATTGAATTATAAATCTCTTTTTTGGATAATTTTATAGGATAAGAAGAGGAACAAAATACTCCAAAATAGGACTATGAGAATTGCAGAAAAATGAACATCATAGTCTCTAAGCAAATCTTTTCCAGACACTTGGTTTTCTATTGCTCTATAAGCTTTAAATCGAGTTATTGGTTCAGGAATTAAGTTGTACATAGATTCTAAAGGAAGAAATTTATCTAATGAATTAGGGATGTTAATCACATGCATTAAGATTTTTTCAAAGATGTACCAAATAAAAATAAACCCTATGGCAAAAGCGGAACGCTTTATTAAAGTTCCAATAAATAAGCATAGTGAAAAGAATCCCATCAGTTTTACAAAATAACCTATTAGATATTCTAAATCAGAAAAAACAATAGCTGATTCATCAAAAGAGGAAAAACTATAACCTAAAATTAGTGTCATTATGAAAACATAAATTGTAGACAACAATGAGAAAAAAAGAATAGTATAAAATTTTGAAAGGATGAACTCTTTTTTGCTAAGGCCGTCTATTAGGTTTTGTTTAAGGGTTCCATAACTATATTCATTAGCAATCATTGAAACAATTACTATGGCAAAGAAAAACTTAAATAGACCTGCAACGAATGTGTTAAAATGCCAAATAAAAGGAAAATTATAAATTCCCATATCTGCCATTCTAATATTCAATCCAATAAAACTAAAATTTATTGAGGATATTAAAGCTATAGAAGATAGTATCACAAAATAACTAATAGTCAAAACTCTACTGGCACGATTTTTCCAAATTTTTTGTAATTCAATGGCGAGTAATCTTTTCATACTTTGACTTTTATTTATTGGTTAATGCTAAAAATTGTTCCTCTAAACTCAATTTTTTATAGACTAAATGATTGAGAAAAACTCTTTTTTCTGATAAATAGCGATTCAGGATAGAGGCGTCAAACTGATTCTTAAAATGGACTATTATTTTTCCTTCTATTTCTTCTATCTTTTCAACTTCAGGATGATTTTTAAGGATATCTATGAGCTTATAATTATTATCAGCATGTAATTCAAAAAAACCACCACTGTTAGTCATTCCATCAACAGTTCCTGAATACAGAATTTCGCCAAAGCGTAAAACCAAAACATGACTGCAAACTTTTTCTACTTCATCCAACAAATGAGAAGCCAAAAGAATTGTCGTTCCTTGTGAAGCAATCAATCGAATAATATCTCTGATTTGGTGGATTCCTTGCGGGTCTAAACCATTTGTAGGCTCATCTAGAATTAAAATTTCAGGGTCGTTTAAAAGGGCAGAAGCAATAGCTAATCGTTGTTTCATTCCTAATGAAAAGGATTTGAATTTGCTGTCTTTTCTATCGATAAGCCCTACAATTTCGAGCTTTTCATTTACTTTAGAATAATCAATATTTTTGATTTTGCAGACCAACTCCAAATTTTCTTTAGCTGTCATATAAGGGTAAAAATTGGGGCGTTCAATAATAGCTCCAACTTTTTTCAGTGCTTCATGAGTCTCAATTGTACCACCAAACCAACTATATTCACCAGAAGTCTTATTGACAACATTGAGAACAATTCCTAATGTAGTCGATTTTCCTGACCCATTTGGACCAAGAATTCCGTAGACATTACCTTTATGTATTTCGAGGGAAACGTTGTTTACAGCATGAACTTTGCCATAACGTTTGTGAAGATTTTTGATAGAGAGAATAGTCGATTCCAAAGGTTTTGGTTTTAGAGTTTCCTTTAGGACGACTAAAGCTAAATTTTGTTACTATTCTTTTTTTCTAAAGTAAAACCTAGAAACAAATTGTTTCTTCAAATTGATATAAAAAAGAGTTTCATTGATGTCTTTAAGTTCTGAAGTTAAAGCAATTTTATTATTTCTAATATCATTTGTAGCCTGCATTTTACAAACAGTACATTCAAATTCGCTAAAATGAGCATTTACTTTTTTTGTTTCTACAAAACGATGGCCCAATAAAGTACAGAAATAGCTTTTTTTAACCATTCCTTGGGTTAAGTAGTTTAATTTCATAACATTAGGGTTTAGGTTTGTTAAAATAAATCTATTTGATTGTCGTCATCAAACCAAAAATAATCGATGAAATACACTTTTTTGTAATTTTATAGTGTTTAATACTTACAAAAAAAGAAAAAATTAATTATAAGGGACAATGGTAGGTTCACCAATTTGGAAGTCAGGTAAGGATAAATCATTGTTTTTAAAACTGTTAGTTTTTATGACATTAGTTCCTTGATATGGTATGGAAGGATAGAAGGAAAATGAAACTTGAAAACTATTAAATACTAAATAATCATTGTTTATCAAAGCACCAATACTAAAAACAGAGTAAACTTTATCATTAAGGAATTTATTAGTTTCGTTTCCAAGTAACCCTAATGTCATATTAAAAAATGGGCTAAAGTGGAATCCATGCCAGTTTCCTGGAACATAAGTTTGTGTTTGAAAAGTTGTGAAAAGTTTTTTAGTACCATTAATCAGTGGGTTATTAAAACCAGAAATTCCGTTTTGATCCGAAATGATTAGTCTGTCGGATATAATTGGTACTCTGTGTGTACCCATTACAAATGTGGGTTTAATAAATTGTCTAACTCTCCAACTACCTATTGACAATAGATTTGTAAAATAATTAGCCTCAATTCTTAATGTTGTTTCTTGCGAATTGCCTGTATCAAAGAAACTTCCTAATTCAATATTAATGCTTCCGTAACCAACAGGAAAATAAGTACCATATGAAAAACGCCCACCAAAATAAGTTCTTCTTAAATTATTTTTATCTTGAAATCCACCAGTAATCGAATATACCTGACCATAGGGAACATCTTCAATAATACCAAAGTTGAATAAATATTTATCTTCGGTAAACTTTCGTGTATTCAAGCCAATAGTTGCTAAGTATAGTTTCTCTGAAGAAAAATACCTCGAAGGATCATATACTATGGAAGGATTTAATATATAGGCAACATTTTTATATCCAAATGTTGTTACAAGATTAGTACTTCTAAAATCCTCGCTACGTCCCTTAAAAATTTTAAAAGAATGACCTAACCAATATTGTTGTGTTTCTGTTTTAAAATCTTGTTTGGCAAACACCCCTGCATTGTCGGGCAATGAATCTACTCGAAATCGGTTTTCAAAATACGCACCACCAGCCAGTCTTGTTAATGGAGAGAAAAATTGTCTTTCTATTCTGGCACTTCGTTTTATGTTATCATTTAAATCTTTGTCGTAGGCAAAGGTTGTTTTTATATAAGTGTTTTTGATGTTGTTAATAGTGTAACTAGCATTGTAGCCTTTTTTTCCATCATTAAATCTTCTTATAAAGTCATTTTCAATTTCATGACCTAGACCAAAAAAATTCCTTTCAATCAAGTCAAAATTCCCTTTGGAATCTGAAACAGCCCCCGTTGGAATCAAACTCCATGAATCTAAAACTCTAACAGAAACATCTATTGAATCGTTAGAGCCAGGAATTTCAACGGGTTTAATAATTACGCTTCTGACATAGCGCTGTCTTCTTATCAAACGTTCTGATTCTTTGGCTACAAGCGAATCTAAAGGTTCATTCTTTTTGAAAAGCAATAAATTTCGAATGGTCCAATTCTTGGTTTTTATATGTAACCTGTTTCCAAATTTTTCAAACCCTTTATCAGGCTCATCTTTATAATTATCAACCGAATAACCAAAAGGGTCTAAGGTTTCAATTCTTATTTCTCTAATAATTTTCCCTTCGTTTCTATCAAATGATTTTTTGATAAAAAACTCTCTTCTAACATTTTTTTGGGATTTGGTTTCGCTTCTTTGGGATTTAAATAGAAGGCGATAAATGAATTTTTTGAACTTCGATTTCTTAGAATAATCCTCAATTTTTTTATATACTTTGACAGAATCATTGCCGCTATTTTTTATCTGGGCATGACTTAGCTGACAAGCTAGGAAGAAAATAAAAATAAAATATAGGAATTTGAATTTCATAGCATGTTCGAAACAAACAAATATAATAGCTTTTTAGCAATTTTAATTTATATAATTCTCAGTTTTATTTGTACTAAAAAGTAAAAATCCCCAACTGCCTTTAACAATTGAGGATTATTTTTTATGATTTAAAAAGTTTTATGACTTCTGTTCTTTGTTGAAATAAACTAAGTAATAATACATTTGTTTTTCCTCATCCCACCCTTTTTCTACATATTTTTCGGCACTTTCAGGGTTAATGAAATCTAATTTGATTTGAATATTAGTATCCAAATTAATTACATTTTTGATCGATTTTCTAGCGTCAGAAACGGCTCCATTAGCGATAGGAAAAGTAGTAACGTCTTCAATACTGTATTTTTCTCCTTTATCAACTTTATAGTTTTTAAATTCAGGAATTAAGTCGGGATTGTCTAACACTTCATTCAAGAAATTCGTTTCTTCAAACTGATCGTTTTTGGCAAAATAATTAACCGAACGATTCATGAACATCACTTCTTCTTTCTTGTCTTCTGCAGGAAATACTACGTCTTTAGCAAATCCTTGACAGAACTTCAAATATTTTTTGGTGATAAAATTTTCATCTTGAAAAGCATCAACTGAAAGGAAATGCTCTAACCAATAGCGAGTGTCATATCGGTTACTATCAACCGATAAAATCTTGTAACCTTCTTCTTTTTTGTAATTAAAAATCAAAC
This sequence comes from Flavobacterium sp. N1994, assembly GCF_025947145.1. NCBI lineage: Bacteria > Pseudomonadati > Bacteroidota > Flavobacteriia > Flavobacteriales > Flavobacteriaceae > Flavobacterium > Flavobacterium sp. N1994. The sequence goes on along the minus strand of NZ_CP109999.1, from coordinate 1,066,081 downwards.
AACCTTTATCTAATTTATTAAGGTTTATTCCTTGTTGTAAAATCATTTGAAGGGTCTTTCCTTTTTCTTCAAACTGCATAAAATCGGACATGATTTCACTTTTGAAAACACCTATGGCATCAACAACATTATTGTCAATATTCAGATTGGTTAAATAAGTTACATAAACTTCACCATTTTTGATGTGAGGATGATTGGACTGTTCAAAAAGATGGTTTGTAATTTTTTTTGAAATTTCATGAGCATCACTCGGATTCGTAAAAATTTCGGTAGCCAAATTGAACATATCGTTGTATTCTAAATCTACCTCGTGGGCAAACTGGAAATAGTTTTCTTCCTTTTCACGAAACGATTTGAAAAAATATTCTTTTAACAAAGGAACAATTTCGTCATTCAAATTATAGGCTTCCTCCGAAAGAAATACGGCTTCATTGCGACTTTTATTTCCAACTCGGTGTATTGACAAGCTCTCAATATGAGCATTAAATAGGTTTATCATTTTTTTATTTGAAATGTATTAAATGACTAGCAATCATTTAAAATATAAAGTAATTTTTAATTCCAATTCTCCTCAAATCCGTAATCTTCAAAACTATCATCACCTCCAAAAGCATCTAAATCATCTTCATCTAAATCATCTTCAAACTCGGAGTAGAAATCTTCTCCTTCTGATTCAAACTCTTTTTCAGGTGCAATGGCAGGCAACTCTCCATGCGAAAATAATAAACTTGGATAGGTTTCACCAATTTCTGCTTCTTCCATGGCAGCAAGTTCTACCAAGAATGTCCACATATTGATAAAATCATAAACATAAATGATCTTAGTTTGATCTTTATCAAATAAATGATTCAATTGATAATCACTCATTGTTTTTTGTTCTCCTGGAATATCACCAGTATCAAACATTGGGATTTCATCTTCTTGATTCCAAGTATCATCGCAGGTATAAAATGAAGCCACTTCTAATCCATCAAAACCAAAGGCATTTACAATGGTATTATGTAAATCTTCTAAAGTATCTTCTTCTTGAATAGCAACATCTCTGAAAACATCGTCTTCGGCATCGAGTATTGCTCTAAATTTATAAATCATAATCTAAATTTTAGTAAGCGAGCAAAGGTAAATTATAAATTATAAATTATGAATTATGAATTGTGAATTGTTGAAAAGATTTTCCGTAAAAAAACCTAACGATTGTTAGGAATAGATTATTACTTTTTTTCGGCTATACAGAGTCCAATGATTTTATGAAAAGTTTCATGTAAGACATTGAAAGCTGATTTTATTTCAACATCAGAAGCTTTAGTTTCAACTAAATCATGAACTATGACTGTATTTTTTTTCAAAGTCAATAAGGTTTCAATCATTTTTGGATTTCGAAACGCTTCAGGTATACTTTCTACACATAAATTATCTGCTCTTTCCAATAATACCTTAGAATTTAATTTAATCGATTTAAGATTTACTTCTTTACGTTTATAGGTTTTACTAATAATTTCGTGATACGCTTTTATCTGAGGCCAATTTATTTCGAACGGTAAGGCAGATGCAGAATTCATAGAAAAGAATGTAGCAAAAGCAAACAGTGATTTAATAATTTTCATTAATAGGTTTCTCTTTTTTTGGTTTCGTAATGCTACTAATTTTAATTTTTATTTACTGTTAAAAAACATACTTTTTTGATTTAAATTGTTAAAAAAAAAGGCAATGTTTTGAGTTTGAATTACATAAAAAAAACATCGATGAAATGCACCAAAAATTGAATAATTGTAACTCTATCGAGTATTGAGGTAGTTTAACGATTAAGTTATAATTAGGAATAGTATTCCACTAATTTAGCCTTATAAAGTTAGAAAAACATCAAGATATACTACTTAATTCGTAGTGTTCTTTAAAGATAAATATCCTGTCAGATAATTAATAATTCAAACTGAAAAAACCTATTCTTAATCGAATAGGTTTTTTTTTGCAGTTCATCCTTAAAAAATAACATTTCAGTAAACTTAAATTGTATAGTTTTAACTCTTGATGCAACTTTGGCCCATCAAAACATAAACATATGAAGACGCTTTACACTTTAACACTTCTTTTTATTGCTTTTATAAGCAATGCTCAGCAAATCATTTCAGGAACTATAGTCGATGAAAAAAGCAAACCAGTTGTTGGAGCTAATGTTTTTATCGATGGTACTTATGACGGTGCATCTTCTGATGAAAAAGGGAATTTTACTTTCCAAACGTCAGCTTCAGGAAATCAAATTCTGGTGATTAGTTTCTTAACTTTTGAAACCTTAAAAGTGGCTATTGATGCTAGTAACTGCAAAGACAAAACATTTAAACTTAAAGAAAGCGTCAATACATTAGATGCCGTTGTTGTTACTGCTGGAACATTTAGTGCTGGAGAAAAAAGTAGAGTTTCGGTTTTGAAACCATTAGATATTGTTACTACTGCAGGTTCTGCTGGAAATATTATTGCAGCCTTGCAAACTTTACCAGGAACACAAAACGTTGGAGAAGATGGTCGATTGTTTGTTCGTGGTGGTGAAGCCGATGAAACGCAAACCTTTGTTGACGGAATTCGAGTAGCGCAACCCTATGGGGCATCGACTAATAATTTGCCAACTCGTGGTCGATTTTCTCCTTTTTTGTTTAGTGGAATTTCATTTTCTACTGGAGGGTATTCAGCCGAATATGGGGAAGCTCTGTCAAGTGTTCTATTATTAAACACACAAGATGAAGCCACTCAAAACAAAACGGATATTTCCTTTATGACTGTTGGTTTAGGTTTGAGCAATACGCAAAAATGGAATAAATCTTCTTTAAGCGTAAATACAGCATACATCGACTTAGCAGCCTATCAAGCAGCGATTCCACAAAATGTAGATTGGAACAAACCTTTTCAATCGCTATCAGGAGAGTCTGTGTATCGTTATAATTTTGCCAATGGGATATTCAAATTTTATGCTGCGTTTGATGCCTCACGATTTGATTTGAACCAAGAGGATATTAACCAACCCAACAAAGTAAGAATTAATTTAAGAAATAATAATTTTTATCTCAATTCTTCTTATAAAGGTAATTTTGGAATGAATTGGCAAATATTTACAGGCTTAAGTTATGGTTATGGTCAAAATAAAATAGCCATTGATGCTAATGATATAAGCAATGCAGAGCACGCTTCTCATTTAAAATTTAAACTTACTAAGAAATTGTCTGACAGAATAAAACTCAATTTTGGTTCGGATTATTTTATCACCAAATTTGATGAAAACTATAACACAACTTTCAAAAGTGGATACAATGCGGGTATAGCAGCCATTTATACGGAAGCTGATATTTTCTTCTCGAAAAATTTCGCTGCCAAAGTAGGTGTGAGAGCTTCTAACAATAATTATATCAGGGAAAACAGCTTGTCACCACGTGCCTCTATAGCTTATAAAATTTCTAAAAACTCTCAGTTTTCTTTTGCTTATGGTACTTTTGAACAAGCACCTAAACAAGACTATTTGAAATATTCAGATGATTTTAAAACCGAGAAGGCAGCGCACTATATTCTGAATTACCAATATGTTAAAAACAGTACTACCTTAAGAGCTGAAGTTTATTTTAAAGGATATTCCGATTTAGTAAAATATGATACCCCATCGGCACAGTTTAATTCTCAGTATTCAAATAATGGAAAAGGATATGCTAAAGGATTAGATTTATTTTGGAGGGATGGCAATAGCATCAAAAACTTAGAGTATTGGATTTCCTATTCTTATATCGATACCCAAAGAGATTATAAAAATTTCACTGCCGAAGTGACGCCAAGTTTCGTGTCTAATCACAGTTTGTCATTGGTTACCAAATATTGGATATCAGACTGGAAATCACAAGTAGGATTTACACAACAGTTTAGTTCTGGCAGACCTTACAACGACCCTAATCAAACTGCTTTTATGAACGGAACAACAAGAACCTATAGCAATTTAAGTTTCAATTGGGCGTATTTATTATCTCAACAAAAAATATTGTACTTTTCAGTTTCTAATGTTTTAGCGACAGAAAACATCTTTGGCTATCAGTATGCTACTACTCAAAATGCAAGTGGTATGTACGATAGGAGAGCCATTACGCCTACAGCAGATAGATTCTTTTTTGTGGGGTTCTTTTGGACGATTAGTGATAATAAGAAAGACAATCAGTTGAAGAATTTGTAATACAGTAAACAACTATAAAACAATTCATCCATCAAAATCAACAGTTCAGTAAGTATAAATTTTATCAGAAGCAAATCCACAATATTTTTACATCAGAATTAAAAACAAGGTTTCAATTAATCAATCCAAAAAAAAACAATAACATGAAAACAATTATCACATCTTTCGCTTTATTTATTTGTTCATTATTATCCGCTCAAACCCAATACGAACAAGGAATGGGAAAAGCCATGCAACTTTGGGGGCAAGGAAAAGACACTGAAGCAGTAGCCACTTTTGAACGCATTGCATCAGTTGAAAAAACTAATTGGTTACCTAATTACTACATCGCTTTTATTTGCACTATTGATGTTTTTGGTGCCAAAGACAAAACACAAGTACCAGCACTTTTAACCAAAGCGCAGAATGCCTTAGACAACGCAACAGTTATTAGTCCAAATAATCCTGAAATTATGGTAGTTCAGGCCATGCTTTACACGGCTATATTAATTCAAGATCCAATGACCAATGGACAAAAATATTCTGGTTTAGCTCTGGAACAATACAACAAAGCCTTAATTATAGACCCTAAAAATCCAAGAGTGGTATTCTCCAAAGCTGAGTTTGAAATAGGTGGTGCTAAATACTGGGGATCGGATACCAAACCAATGTGCGAAGCAGTAGCCAAATCAATTGAACTTTTTGCTAACTTTAAACCTGAAAGTCCGTTTCATCCAAGTTGGGGATTAGATAGAGCACAAGAAACATTGAAAAATTGTAAATAATCTAAATCTTTAAGTTTTTTAATCATGGAAAGTCAAGACAAAAAAAGAGATCACATTGATTGGTATATATTCATAGGATGTATGTTCATAGGAATGGGAATTGGAGAAGCGTTTGATAGTGGTGGAGTGGGAACTATGGTTGGAATGGGTGTAGGATTTTTGGCATCGGCACTTTACAAAGGCGAAAAAAGTAAATAAGAAAATGATGAAATTCAGACTAAGAGAGGTTCTAAGATCAATAGGAATTGGCATAATTATTTTTCTTGTCATTCTTCTTTTGAATATTATTTATGGTGACAAAATTGAATTCAACCGCCAACTTGGAGTACTGTTTTTGTATACGATGTTGTACTCTATTGTGTTGGGTTATTCCAATAGATTAGTGTTTATTTACCTCGATAAGAAGTTTGCTGCTGAACGGTTTTCATTAAGAAGAATGATTGTGGGTTTTGTAACCTCTTTTATAGTAACGATTTTTGTTATTTTTTTACTGCGGATTTTTACGGATGTTGTAATAGAAGGAGGTACTTTCCAAAAGTATTGGGCCAATGAAAAACTTGCCAATTATGTTTTTGCCTCAGCCATGGCCTTTATTGTGTTGCTTTGTTTTTATATCTTTTATATTTATAAGGAATACAACGAAAGCAAAGTCAAAGAACAAAAGATTATTGCAGGAACGGTATCGGCACAGTTTGAAAGCTTAAAAAATCAAATCGATCCCCATTTCCTTTTCAACAGTTTGAATGTGTTGAGTTCTTTGATAGAAGAAAATCCCGATAATGCGCAGCGTTTCACCACTTCCTTATCTAAAATTTATAGATATGTTTTAGAACAAAAGGATAAAGAATTAGTTTCGGTTTCAGAGGAATTGGCTTTCGCCAAAACCTATATGAACTTGCTAAAAATGCGTTTTGAGAACAGTATCACATATGAAATCCCCACTGATTTTGATAATCTTGAAGCGAAAGTAGTTCCATTATCATTACAACTTTTATTAGAAAACACTATTAAACACAATATTGTTAGCGAGAATAAACCGTTGCATATTAAAATCTATATTGAAAACAATTATCTCATAGTAGAAAACAATCTGCAAAAGAAAGAAGTACTCCAAGATAGAAGAGGAGTAGGCCTTCAAAATATTGTCAACCGTTACGGACTAATTTCGGAACGTAAAGTGCTGATTGAAGAAAACGAAGCTTATTTTAAAGTAAAAATTCCAATATTAACAAAACAAATTGCTTTTATGGAAACACAAAATATATACAACGAAAACATGGCTTTTATGAGAGCCAAAGACCGAGTAGAAAAGCTCAAAGGATTTTACGGCAACTTGATTTCTTATTGCTGTGTGATTCCGGTTCTAATATTCATCAATCTGCAAAGTGGAGGATTTCAATGGTTTTGGTTCCCTATGGGTGGATGGGGAATGGGACTAATTTTTCATGCCTTTGAAACCTTTGGTTATGGTAAATCATGGGAAGAAAAGAAAATTCAAGAAATTTTGAACAAAGACAAACAAACGAAATGGAATTAATCATGGAACAGTATAACGAAGAATATGAAAGATACCAACGTGCTAAAAAGCAGGTAGATGAAATCAGGGGCTTTTATGGCCACTTACTTTCATTTGTTTTAGTTATGCTCATTTTATTATTTATCAATCTAAAATATACACCTCAAAATTTATGGTTCTTTTGGCCGATGTTAGGTTGGGGAATTGGATTGTTGTTTCACGGATTAAAAGCGTTTAACTTTTCACCTTTCCTAGGAAAAGATTGGGAACAAAAAAAGATAAAAGAATTTATAGATAAAGAAAAAGGCAATAAATATGAATAACAATTACACTCCAGACGAAATCAAATACCAACAAGCCCTTAAAAGAGTTAAGCGAATTAAAGGATTTTATACGCATTTGATTGTATATATAGTAATCAATGCCATGTTGTTAATTGTTAAATATAAAAACATTGATGTCAATGAAAATTTTTGGCGCTGGCAAACTTTTAATACGGTCTTCTTTTGGGGAATAGGTTTATTGGGTCATGGTCTTTCTGTATTTTTGCCAACAATGGTTTTAGGCAAAGATTGGGAAGAAAGAAAGATCAAAGAATTAATGGAAAAAGAAAAGCAAAATAAATGGGAATAAATGAATTGGTTCTGTTATCAGTAACAGTTTATTTTTAATATAAAAGATGGAATTAGTATTTAAAATTTTACTCGTAATTCATGTCATAGCGGGTTGTATTGGTCTTATTACAGGAACTTTAAATGTGACAAGAAAAAAAGGAAACAAACCACATCGACAAGTTGGAGTTTTTTTCTTCTTTTCAATGATAATCAATGCTGTTGCAGGATTTGTAATGTCCATTTTACACGAAAATTTATTTTTGCTAATTATTGCTGTTTTCTCTTTTTATATGACGGCAACTGGCCAACGAATTTTGGCTTTAAAAAGTTTAGATAAAGGTCAGAATCCAAAACGAGAAGATTGGACATTAACTATTTCGATGATTCTTTTTGCTGTTTTCTTTATTGTTTATGGTATTTATTTACTTGCAAATGATACCAATTTTGGTTTGGTCTTATTAGTTTTTGGGACAATAAGTATTCTAATGGCTAAAAAAGATATTGCCATATATCAAGGAGATATCAAAATAAAAAACTATTGGCTTTTAATCCATATTCAACGAATGATTGGAGCTTATATTGCTGCTTTAACGGCTTTTTTGGTAGTCAATAATACTTATTTACCTCCTGTTTTTGCCTGGTTGTTGCCAACTGTAATTTTAACACCGCTAATTTTTTATTGGTCTAAAAAGTATGCAACAAAAAACCTAATTCATAGAAAATGAAAATTATTATTATAGAAGATGAAAAGCCTGCCGCACGATTGCTTCAACGTAAAGTTGAAAAATTAGGCTTAGAAGTCAATACGCTTTTGCATTCTGTTGAAGAAGCTATTCATTGGTTCAATTCGAATACACATCCTGATTTAATTTTTCTTGATATTCAGCTTTCTGATGGCTTGTCATTTGAAATTTTTGAAACTATTGATATCAAAAGTGCTGTTATTTTTACTACTGCTTATGACGAATATGCTTTGCGAGCTTTTAAGTTAAACAGTATTGATTATCTGTTGAAACCTATTGATGAAGATGATTTGGAAATCGCTGTCAATAAATTCAAAGCAAGAAATAGTGGCTTACCTAATTTATCGCTCGACTTTGAAATGATAAAGAAAATGTTGGTAAACCCGATGGATAGAAACTATAAAAAACGTTTCACCATAAAAATGGGTCAACAGCTTAAGATGATTAATATAGAAGAAGTAGAATGTTTTTATTCCGAAAACAAAGGAACCTATCTCCATACCTTTGATAACCGTGATTATTTACTAGACAACACTTTAGAACAACTCGAAACAGAACTTGATCCTAAAGATTTTTACCGTGTTTCCCGAAAATTCATTGTCCCGTTGAGAGGTATCAAAGAAATTCAGATTTACAGCAACTCAAGATTAAAAGTTATTTTACTATCGTACAAAGACGATGAGGTAATTGTGGCTCGAGAACGAGTCAATGATTTTAAGGAATGGTTGGGTTAAAAGGTTATAGTTAACATATTATATATGCTACTATTGGATATACTCACTGTCAAATAAAAGTATCCAGAAAACACAAATTAGACATAAAAAGCCTCAATTTACAGAGGCTTTTTCATTGATTCAACATTTTTGAAATAATTAAAGTCTTATTTGTTTTAATCAAATAAGGCTTTAATCTCTTTTTCAGTCTTTCCTATTTTTTCCTGCAATCTTCCCCACATTTCTTGTTCTTTGCCTTCTTCATAAAGCAAATCATCATCAGTTACTTCAGCATATTTTTGCTTCAATTTTCCTTTTAATTGTTCCCAGTCTCCTTTAATTTCTTTTGAATTCGGCATGATTTATAGTTTAAAATTTATGTACCGTAAATTTCCTAATTTAGAAGCAATAGGTGTTATAAAATTATAAATCGATATTATATAATTCACAGTATTAATTTTTTACGAATCCCAATCAAAGCAAAAATCAATAACGTATAAGCAATAAAAAAAGGAACAATATATTCTATCCAACCTAATGGTAACATTATCGCGATGATTAGTAGTTGAAAACCTAATCCATAAACAGAAAGTAATGTCATAAACCAATTTGGAAATGTCTTTACTTTATAGGCATCTTGGTCTAATGCATGTATAATTTTGTCAAAGGTGCCGTAAACGATGGTATAAATTCCAAATAAAATATTGACAGATTTTTGACTTTCTCCTGGTAATGCTTTCGGCGTTTTGTATTCAAATATCTTACTTGTTGAATCGCCTCCAACCGATTTTGTTCTCAGAATTACATAATAGTAATTGTATAAAGTACCTTGTAATTGGATACCAATAAAAGCCAAAAAAGTAAACCAAAATGTGGTTTTTGAAACATAACAAATCGTCATTAAAAACATAAAATTTAAAATAATGTCAAATACACTATCTAAATAGCGCCCTGAATAAGAGGGTGTTTGTTTTAGTCTAGCTAATTCACCATCAGCAGCATCAATCCCTGATTTTAATAAGATAAAAAATCCGGCAAGCCAATAATGATTAGTCAGAATACAATATATAGCAATCAAACCAGAAAGCCCGAAAAGCAAGGTAACATGAATAGGGGTAAAGCGAGTATTTTTTAATTGATAGGCGAAAAATCTACCGAAAGATCTTCCATAATCTGATAAATCTATAAATTTATCTTGAGCAGCAAGTTTAGACATTTAAGTTGGTAAACGAGTAAATGCGACAATATAGTCTGGGTAAGCGTATTATTTTGATAATCTGTGTAATGTGTAGGTCATCGCCGTTAATAAAAAGAAAGCTGTGATTTGATGAATTAATCCTAACCAAAGAGGAACGCTATATAATAACGTAAAAACTCCTAAAGTAAACTGTAGAAAGACGATAAAAACCAAAGCATTCAATCCATTTTGTTGTTGTCTTGAAAGTGGATATTTTTTACTTTTAAAATATAAGAATAGAATTAAACTTACCACAACATAGGCCATAGTTCTGTGTACAAATTGAACTCCACTTTTGCCTTCTGTAAATCGGGCTATCCACGAATCTTTTTCTAATGTAATACTGTCGTGAAAAAACTGTCCGTCGCTCATTAAAGGCCAATGATTGTGAATCAATCCAGCGTTTAAACCGGCTACAAATCCACCATAAATGATTTGAATTAAAAGAAAAACAAATGTGATTCGAGCTAGTTTTTTTAACGGAACAATGACTTCTTTTTTTTCTGGATAAATCAAATCAAGCGATACCCAAAGAGTGTAAGCAAACGTTATAAAAGCAAACGTTAGATGCAATGCTAAACGAAAATGACTCACATCAGGATTATCCACCAAACCGCTTTTTACCATAAACCAACCAAAGAAACCTTGTAAAGCTCCCATACCGAGGAGGATGTAGCATTTTTTTAATGTTTCTTTGTCAATACGTTTCTTAATTAGGAAATAGACAAACGGGATGACAAATACTAGTCCGATGATACGACCTATAAAACGGTGAAACCATTCCCAGAAATATATGAATTTATAATCTGTGAGCTGAAAATCGTTATGAACGTTTATTTTTTGATATTCAGGAAACTTCTTGTATTCTTCAAAAGCGGCATTCCATTTAGCATCTGTCAAAGGAGGTAAAGTATCGGTAACCAAATGCCAATCCGTCATTGATAGTCCCGAATTGGTTAGACGTGTAATACCTCCAACCACTACCATTAAAAATACTAAAACACAACCTGAAAGTAGCCAGTAAATAACCGATTTATCTTTTTTCATTTCTATTAAAATGTTTTGCAAAATTAGTTATTGAGTCTCAAATTTTGCATTCAACAATAGTTAATCTACTATCAATTTATACAACTTTTTTTAATCCCATTTTTTCGGCTTTCGCCAAAACAAAATCGTAGGCCGCTTGATACTCATTTGGAATTTCACCTTCAAGAATTGCTTCTTTCACAGCTTCTTTTAGCATTCCAATTTCGCGAGATGGTTTTAAATTGAATAGTTCCATGATTTGTTCCCCAGAAATTGGAGGTTGAAAATTACGGACATGATCACGCTCTTCCACTTCGATGATTTTACGACGAACGATATCAAAATTGTTATGATATTTTTTAAACTTGGTTGGGTTTTTGGTTGTGATATCAGCTTCGCACAAGGTCATTAAATTATCAACATCTTCACCAGCATCAAATACCAAACGGCGCACTGCAGAATCGGTAACAAGATCTTCCGAAAGTACTATGGGTCTTGAACTTAGCATCACCATTTTGGATACAAATTTCATTTTTTGATTCAATGGCATGTGTAATCTTTCAAAGATTTTCTTTACCATTTTTCCACCTAAAAATTCGTGTCCGTGAAACGTCCAGCCTTGTTTTTTGTTGAAACGTTTAGTTGGCGCTTTTCCAATATCATGCAACAAAGCAGCCCATCGCAACCAAACATCATCGGTATTCGGACAAATATTATCAACCACTTCAAGGGTATGATAAAAGTTGTTTTTATGTGTATGACCTTCAATTTCTTCAACGTTATTTAATGCTGTCAATTCAGGCAGAATGATGTCTAGAAGTCCGGTTTTGTATAAATGTAAAAATCCGATAGAAGGCTTTTCTGTGGATAAGATTTTGTTTAACTCATCTACAATACGTTCACCAGAAATAATCTTGATTCTGTCTTTGTTTCTTTCAATGGCTTTTAAAGATTCGGCTTCTATAACAAAGTTCAACTGTGTTGCAAATCGAATCGCACGCATCATTCTTAAAGGATCGTCAGAATAAGTAATATCAGGATTTAAAGGTGTTTTAATGATTTTGTTTACCAAATCGGTTGAACCATCAAAAGGGTCCACTAAATCTCCAAAATTCTTTTCATTTAAAGAAAAGGCTAAGGCATTAATGGTAAAATCACGACGGTTTTGGTCGTCTTCAAGCGTTCCGTTTTCAACAACTGGATTCCTGCTGTCTTCAGAATAGCTTTCTTTTCGGGCACCTACAAATTCTATGTCGATTTCTTTGTAACGCAACATCGCTGTTCCGTAGTTTTTGAAAACTTGAACTTTTGGTTTATTTGGTAACAATTCAGCAACTTTTAAAGCCAAATCAATACCAGAGCCAATGGCAACAATATCAATATCTTTTTTAAAATCGCGTTGCAACAAATAATCGCGAACAAAGCCACCAATGACATAACTTTCAAGGTTAAGTTCTTGTGATGCTTTTGAAACGATTTCAAAAATTTTATTGTCTAATGCTATTTTGTAGTTTTTTGACACTAAGTATAATAAGTTACTTGCGAATTATTTTCACTTGATTATCTAACGAGAGTTTAATAATAGTTGATGGTTTATCGCAAATTTTTTCGTGGTGCAAATTTACTACATAGTCTACACCTTTTATAATTTCGGAATCAATTTCTTTGAAAGACTTTGGAGTAAACATCCCCGAAATATTTGCTGAGGTAGAAACCAAAGGTTTTTTCATGCGTTCCATCAGTTTGAAACAAAAGGGTTCTTTCACTATTCTTACCCCAAGTGTTTTGTCTTCTGCAATGATATTTGGAGCTACATTTCTTGGATTGTCAAGTATTAATGTTGTTGATTTTTCGGATAAATCTAGGATTTGCCATGCTGTTTCTGGAATATCTTTGAACACGTTATACATCATTTTTTCACCATTCATCAACACAATCATGCTTTTAGTTTCTTCCCGCTGTTTTAAAGCATAAATCTTTTTTACTGCTTCTGCATTGGTAGCATCGCATCCTATTCCCCAAACAGTGTCAGTAGGATAGAGGATGATGCCGCCGCTTTGAATAATCTCGAATGCGTTATGGACTTCTGTATTGATGTCGCTCATTGCTTGTAAATTGTTATTAAATTTTAAAAGATAGTTTCTACTTTATTGTTAAATAAAAGGCTTTCAGTTTATTTATAAAGTAGTTAAAATTTTTCTTTAGAACTAATTGTTTTCCATCATAATTATCACCAAGTCTTAAAACGGTTTTATATAAATAACTAGAAGTTATTCCCCATTTTGAAGCAAATGTTTTTCTGTAATTATTTTTTTTAACCTTAACTGTACTCTTAGATTGAAAGTGGTACACGAAAGATTTACCAATCCCTTTAAAATTTCGAACACCTTCGTCCCAAAGTTTCATACTAAAGTCGGGATCAGAGCCAAATCCTGGTGAATACTCAATATCATATCCGCCAACTTTATCCCATATTTTTTTGTGTACAATGGAAGGAGGCCATGAAGCACCAAACCAATCTGATTTTTTAGCAGTTTTTAGAAAATCTAATAACTCTTTCTCTTTGAAATTATCTGCAGTAGTCCCAAAATCATAGGGTGATAAAACACACTTATTGCTTTTTCCAGTATGTTCAATCATTGTCCCAGAAAAATAGAAATATTCATCGCCTTGTTCTTGGATGGCATCCATTAGGTATTTATCCCAATCGGGACAAGTATACATATCGTCATTTATATACAATATGTAATTGCTAGTTGCTAATTTAGCCAATGCATTAAGAGCATAACAAACCCCAACATTTTGATCACTATGAGTATGACTATAATTATTGGCTTTAACCCATTCTAAAGAGCCATCAGTGCCTTCATTAATGTGTATGATTATTTGATGTTTGAAATGAGAATTTTTTTCAATGCTTTCGACACAAATTTTTAATAAATCTAAGTTGTTCCAAGTGGGTATTAAAATTGAAAAAACAGCATTTTCGTCTAATTTTCCTTTAAAAGAATTTATAGGATGATTATAATTCATACATTTATTTTTTGGCTCTATAACTTACAAAATTAATTAATAAATTTGTAAAATGGGTTTTTAATTTATCTGCCTCAAATTATTACTATGATTAATAAAATTCTACTATTTTTTGACAAACCTTTTTTTAAAAGCAAAAGAAATATTTCTATTATATGGCTTGTAGTCAATATAATAGCAATTTTACCCAAATTTTTCAGAGATAAGTATAATAATTATTTGATTTATAAAAATGTGTTTTGGCATGTGTATGATCAATTGCCTTTATACGCTCATTATCCTGATTTGTATTTCGATATTAACTTGTATGGTCCCGTTTTTAGTTTAATTATAGCGCCATTTGCCTTACTGCCTAATTTTTTTGGATTGCTTTTGTGGAGTGTTTTTACAACCATCTTAATTTTATCAGCCATTCAAAAGTTACCTATAAAGTCAATCAATGTTGTTATTATACTTTGGATTTGTTTGAATGAATATTTGATTACTGCACAAAGTTTTCAAGTGAATCCAATCATGGTTTACATCATAATAATGACTTATGTTTTCATTGAAAAAAAACAAGATTTTTGGGCAGCTATGTTGATTGCTGTTGGGACTTTTATAAAGCTGTATGGTATAGTAGGGCTTGCTTTTTTCTTCTTTTCAAAAAATAAAATAAAGTTTATTTGGTCTTTGGTTTTTTGGAGCCTACTTTGTTTTGTTCTTCCGATGCTAATTTCCTCACCACAATATATTTTAGATAGATATGTAGAATGGTATAATGCCTTAGTAATCAAAAATGATGTTAATGCTGTTTTAGGTTCGTATCAAGATTTTTCTGTTATGGGTGTCGTTCGAAGAGTAACAAATGATAATTCTATACCTAATTACCCTTTCCTGTTAGGAGGATTATTACTATTTGGGTTACCCTATTTGAGATTTAAAGCTTATGCTAATTCTAAATTCCGACTTTTAACTTTAGCTTCTGTTTTAATTTTTACTGTAATTTTTAGTTCAGGTTCAGAATCACCAACTTACATCATCGCTTTTGTTGGGGTTGCTATTTGGTATGTAGAACAACCGCTACCAAAAAGAGGTTGGGTAAATGGTTTGCTTATATTTGCCATAATTTTAACAAGTTTATCCCACACGGATTTATTTCCAAATTTTATAGTAGAAAATTATGTTAGAAAATATTCTTTAAAAGCAATACCTTGTATAGTCATCTGGTTAGTAATAGTATATCAATTGATGACTTTAAAATTTGAAACAACAATAGATGAAGACAATAGCGATAATAATACCAGCCTACAACGAAGCTGATAATATACTTCCGGTATATCAAGAAATACAAAAAGCTCTTTTAAGTTTTACTTCTTATAATTGGGAGGTAATCTTTGTAAATGATGGAAGTTCAGATAAAACGTTAGAAGTTTTAGAGTCAAGTGCTAAGGAATATGCTAACTTGAAATACATTTCCTTTTCGAGAAACTTTGGTAAAGACAATGCTCTAAAAGCGGGTATTGATAGTGTTAAATCGGACCTTGTTATCACTATGGATGCAGATTTACAACATCCACCTTCGCTTATTCCAGAATTAATTTCAAAGTATGAAGAAGGCTATAATGTGGTTTATGCGCACAGAAAAGGGAATAATCCACACGCTTCTTTTTTTAATAAATTATCTTCAAAATTATTTTGGAAAATTTTAAATATGCTTTCGGGATTAGATTTAGAAGATGGAATCTCAGATTTTAGATTATTAGATAAAAAAGTGATTGGCGTTTTAAAGTCGATGAATGAAAGTGAATTGTTTTTCAGAGGAATGGTGAAATGGGTTGGATTCAATCAAATAGGAATTGAATATGTTCCAAACGAAAGATTGAAAGGAGAGACTAATTACTCAAAATCGCAACTTTTAAAATTAGCCATCTACAGTATAACTTCTTTTAGTACAAAGCCTCTCTATAGCGCAATTTATATCGGTTTTATTTTTTCTGGATTGTCCATTTTATATATTCCTTACATTATTTATTCCATCATACATCATCTTGAAGTTCCAGGATGGTCTTCCATAATTATGACTATCGTATTTTTTGGAGGGCTGCAATTAATCATGCTTGGAGTTATTGGCATTTATATTGGAAAAATGTTTATGCAAGCAAAAGATAGACCGAATTATATAATCGACACAAAAAATTTCTAACAATGGTATTGCTAAGTTTTGATATTGAAGAGTTTGACTTACCATTAGAATATAATAAATCAATAGATTTTATTGACCAAATAAGTATATCTGTTGAGGGCACTACTGCTATTTTAAATATCTTGAAAAAGCACCATGTAAAAGCCACTTTTTTTTCTACAGCTACCTTCGCTATACACGCTCCCGAAATTATCAAAAGAATTATTGATGAAGGTCATGAAATAGCCTCTCATAATTATTATCATAGCGATTTTAAGGTAGAACATTTAAAATTATCTAGAGAAAAATTGGAAGAACTCACAGGTCAAGAAGTTCATGGATTTAGAATGCCAAGAATGCAGCCTGTTGATGAAATAGAAATTTTTAATGCAGGTTATCAATACAACTCATCATTAAATCCTACCTACATTCCCGGGAGGTATAATAATTTTAAAAAGCCGAGAACTTTTTTTAAGGAAAAAGGAGTATTACAAATACCTGCCTCTGTTAGCCCGATAATTAGATTTCCTTTGTTTTGGTTGTCGTTTCATAACTTGCCTCTTTCTATTTATGAATTTTTATGCAAGCAAACTTTAAAAAAAGATGGTTACCTTAATTTATATTTTCATCCATGGGAATTCACTAACTTAAATCAGCCTGAGAGATTTAATTTTCCCGGATATGTCTCCAAAAACTCTGGTGTTTCAATGATACATCGTATGGATTTATTCATTGAATGGTTGAAAAAAGAAAATTACTCTTTTGTTACCTTCAAAGAATTTATTTCTGAAATGAAATAGTAGTCTTAAATTTGAAAATACTTTACGAACTACTTTAATAATTTAGAAAAAGAAAAGCTTTTTATAAGTAGTATTAAAAAATATAGTATTTTCACTTTTCAATAATTTTGATGAAAGCTTCCATAATAATGACCACATACAATTCAGAAGATTGGTTAAGAAAAGTCTTGACTGGATTTAGTGTTCAAACAGAAATGGATTTTGAAGTTATTGTTGCTGATGATGGTTCTACTATCGAAACTAAAAAGGTTGTTGAGAGTTTTGCATCCAAATTTAAGTATCCTATAATTCATGTTTGGCAGGAAGATGATGGTTTTCAAAAGACTAAAATTTTAAATAAAGCCATACTAAAAAGCACTTCCGAATATCTTATTTTTACTGATGGCGATTGTATTCCGAGAAAAGATTTTGTTCAAAATCATCTAAAAAATAAAGAAAAGGGTTATTTTTTATCGGGAGGCTATTTTAAATTACCAATGTCCATTTCAAAGTTAATTTCTGAAAATGATATCATTAGCCAAGATTGTTTTAAGATTTTATGGTTGAAAAAGAACGGATTAAAAATCAATTTTAAATTAACAAAACTCACTCATAACAGCTATTTTTCGGCTTTTATGAATTGGGTCACTCCTACAAAACGTTCTTGGAATGGACATAATTCATCGGGTTTCAAATCAGATATTCTTGCTATAAATGGTTTTAATGAATTATTACATTATGGCGGAGAAGATAGAGAAATGGGAGAACGATTATTTAATAACGGATTACTATCAAAACAAATTAGATACATTGCCATTTGTCTGCATTTAGACCATTCAAGAAGTTATGTAGATCCCGAAGGGATAAAGCAAAATTTAGCCATCAGAAAGTTTAATAAAAAAAATAAAATAACTAAAATTGAAACCGGAATTAAGAACTAATAAAATGTTCATTATATTCGAACGCCATTAAGTTATAATAAAACATGAAAGATTATATTAGAATCAATGAATACAAGGTTTTAGCATACAGGTTACTTTTATTGTATTTGCTTAATACCATTACCCGTATTTTATTTGTTTTGCATAACTCTAACTCCTTGCATATTGATAAATCGGGAATTCAAGATTTATTTTTATTGTTTTTTTATGGTTTAAAGTTTGATACGGTTTCGATCATCTACTTGAATATTCTTTTTATCTTATTTTCTTTAATTCCATTAAAGTTCTTAAGCCATAAAAAATACCAGAGAGTTTTATCGTATTTCTATTTTATTCCTAACACTATTGGATTAATATTTAATTGTGTTGATATAGTTTACTACAAATTTACTCTGGCAAGAAGTACGTCTCATATTTTTGAAAGCATTGAAAATGAACCAAATAAAATAAAATTACTATCCACTTTTTTGGTGAATTATTGGTATGTATATGTTTATTTCTTTGTCTTACTTATCCTTTGGATTTTTTTGTTTAAAAAAGTAAAGCCTAAAAAAAACCACTATGTTACCAATGCAAAGTTTTATTTCTTTTCTATAGTTATTACCTTGACAATTTTCTTGGTTGCCTTTTTTGGTATTCGAGGCTCTTTAGATGTTACCAATCGACCTATTAATATCATAGATGCAAACAATTATGTAAACGATAGAGCACAATCCGACATTGTCTTAAATACTAGTTTTTGTGTGATAAGAACACTTGATGATCAAAGTTTTAATAAAAAAAATTATGTTTCCCAACATGCAATTGAGACTACTATCCAACCCATAAAAAATTATGCCGAGGTTGGAAAGCCATTCAAAAAAATGAATGTAGTTGTTTTTATTTTGGAAAGTTTTGGGCGTGAATATTTAGGGTCATTCAACAAAGACAAACACATAAAGAATTATGTCAGTTACACTCCTTTTTTAGATTCATTAGCAACGAAAAGTTATATTTTTACTAATGCCTATTCTAATGGAGTCAAGTCAATACATGCCATGCCTTCTGTTTTAGCTGGTATTCCCTCTTTTGAAGAGGCTTTTACTACTTCACCTTATATAAATACTAAAATTGAATCGGTTGTTTCCGTTCTGAATAAAGAAGGATACGACACTTCGTTTTTTCATGGAGCACCCAATGGTTCTATGAGTTTCCTAGGATTATGTGGTATTTTAGGTTTTCAACACTATTATGGTCTGAATGAATACAATAATAATGATGATTTTGACGGGGTATGGGGAATTTGGGACCATAAATTTTTCCAATACATGGATGCCACTTTGTCTAAAAAGAACAAGCCATTTTTTGCTACTGTCTTTTCAGTTTCTTCTCATGATCCATTTCAAGTTCCTAAAGAATTTAAAAATCAATTTAAAGAAGGTGATGTTCCGCTTCATAAATGTATTCGATACACCGATTATTCATTAAAAAAATTCTTTGAAAAAGCATCAAAAGAGAAATGGTTTTCCAATACCATCTTTGTAATTACCGCCGATCATTGCAATCAAATTTATTACGATGAATACTTTAAAACGTTAAATAAATCCGCTGTTCCCATCCTTATTTACATGCCTGGGAACCCAGAATTTAATGGAATTAATAAAGATTGGGCTCAACAAATAGATATTTATCCTACTATATTGGATTTGTTAGATTATGACAAGCCTTTCAGAAGTTGGGGTAGAAGTTTGTTCAATACAAATGAGGTAAAACCTTTCGTGGTTAATTATATAAATAACCAATATCAATTTATGTATGGTGATTATATATGTACATTTAGTGGTGATAAAGTAACTGGGTATTATTACAAAACAGATTCGAATTACACTAGAAACTTAATCAAAGAAAACAGAAAAGAATTCAAATACATTGAAGTCTTCTGTAAATCATTTATTCAGAATTATTACAACTCAATAATTGATAGACATTTGGATAATGTTCAAGCAAGTAATTTAAACTAATAGATTACCTTAAATAAAGTTCAAGATCTAATAAAACAATCTATAATGAATCATAAAATTTCGGTTTTTATTATTACTTACAATGAGGAAAAGATCATTGAACAATGTCTAAAAAAATTGCTTTGGGCAGATGAAATCATTGTTGTTGACTCAAAAAGCACAGATAAAACCGTGGCCATTTGTGAAAAATATGGCGCTAAGGTTTATTTAAAAGATTTTGAAAATTACGGTATACAAAAACAGTTTGCTTTAAACAAAACTACTAATAATTGGGTTTTATCTCTTGATGCTGATGAAATACTATCGGAGGAACTGTGTAATGAAATTCAATCACTAGATTTAAACGGAAACAATTTTTCAGGATATTTAATTCCTAGAACTCATGTTTTTTTAAATAAAATTTTTCGTTATGGGTCTGAAAACAAGAAACCTATTCTTCGTTTTTTTGATAAAACTAAAGGCTCTTTTATTGAGAATAAAGTTCATGAAACTATAGTGGTTGAAGGAAAATTAGGTAAATTAAATAGCGAAATGCTTCATTACACTGTATTCGATTTTGGTAATGCAGTTCAAAAACAAACAAAATATTCTCTTTTAGGAGGTGAGTTTTTATTTGAGAAAAATAAAAAAGTTTCTGTTTTCAAAGTAGCTGTAAAATTTCCTTTTGAATTTATTCGAGTGTATTTTTTTCAAAGAAATTTTATGAATGGTTATGAAGGTTTTATTTGGAGCATGTTGGCTTCTTACAGCAGTTTCATCAAATATGCCAAACTTTTTGATTTACATTATAACAAACCCTTGTAACAATTGATTAATTGTTCAGCAATTATTGGATCATTAAATTTTTGCACAAATTGATATCCTTTTTCAGCTACTTCATTTCTCAATGTTTCATTACTTAACAACGAAATAATTTGTTTTTTTAATTCTTCAGCATTGTCTGGATTAATGTAAATAGAATCAGGACCACCAGCTTCTGGGAAAACGCCTGATTTGGTTGTTATAACTGGAGTTTTCGAATATAAAGCCTCAATAATTGGAATTCCAAACCCCTCAAAAATAGAGGGGTAAACAAAAATAGTGGCTAATTGATATATGATGGCAAGCTCTTTGTTATCTAGTTTACTCAAATGGTAAACTCTTTTTTCCATTTTATGGTCAATAATATATTGATGAATCTCATTGTAGTAGGACGTTTTTTTACCAATAATAACAAGAGGAATATCAATATCTTTTATCGACTTTGCAATAGTGAACAAATTTTTTCGTTCTTCAATTGTACCAACATTTAGAATAAACTTTTCTGGTAAGTTATGTTTTTCAACTACTGCTTTTTTTTCCTCTAGAGTGTATTCTTTTTTAAATACATCTTGGCATCCTTGATAAATGACTTTAATTTTCGCTGGATTAATTTTTAAAAAATCAACAATGTCTTTCTTAGTTTGTTCACTTATGGCAATAACTAAATCAGCTTTTTTTGCTGCGTATCTGAATTTCCAAAAATATATTTTTCTATCAAAAAAACCATATAGATTAGGATAACGAATGAAAATCAAGTCATGTATTGTAACTATCTTTTTAGTTTTATTATTTAAACCAATCGGCAATTCTCCTGACAAACCATGATAAATTTCTATACTATGATTTTTAATGTCATTTGAAATAAAATACAAACGCCAAAGCGAACTCAGTTTTCTGAATAAAATATTTGAAGGAAGTACTTCGATTACTTTTGAAGAGTAATTTTGTAAAGAAAACTTACTTGATTGTTTCGGATTAAAGAGCAAATAATCATTTTCAGAATAAGCATCAGATAATAGCTTAACCAAACTTCTGCTATAGTTTCCTAAACCAGTTTTGTTATGAAAAAATCTTTTGGCATCAAATCCGATTCTCATTTAAATGGAAATATCAAGAATTTATTAAATAGTTACATTATTTTATCAAAGGATTTCATAGTCGATTTAAAATTAAAATCTATTTCATTTAATTGTTTTTCTTTTTCAAAAACTATAAAAGTGTGCTTGGTCAAAAGATTTTTAACACTCAAATTTATTTTTAATTGTTCACGATATACTTCCTTTTTGATAGCTGTAGGGACTTCCTTTTTTTTCTTTAAATTTTTGAAGTATCTAAGGTATGAGCTTATAAAAATAAAAGGATAAACTATTGGAAACAATACTAGGGAACCTTTGCTCAATCTTAAATATTGTATTTCTTTAACTTTAAAGCCAGATAATTTTCCGAGCATTCTTAATTTTTGAAGTCCAACAAGAAAAATGTGACCATAATAAATTTCGGTTGTAGCTTCTTTATCTGACATCCAAATATCATCAATTTCGTTAGGAGGCATCAACTTAGTAGTTTCACTTTCAAAAAGCATATAACTAAATTTTGAAGCCAAATTGGATTGCGAAGGAGTGGTAATTATTAATTCACCATTTTTCTTAATCACTCTATTAAATTCTTTAAATACTTTTAACTGATCACTAAAATGTTCGATCCCTTCTTGACAAATTAAGAAATCAGAAAAATTATCCTCAACTGGGATTTTATCAATAATATCAGCTCTTTTACATTCAACTCCTTCTAGCATAAAATATTCAGGAAATAAATCAAACGCTATTGGTTTTGCTCCATTCATCAATAAAATTTCTGTAGTTACTCCATTTCCAGCTGGCAAATCAATGACAATTTTATTTTTAAACCGTTCAATGTGATGGTCTAAATATTTTTTGACATAATACTTTGGGCTTTTGGGGTTAAATACATAATTGTCTATCATAAGTATTTTTTTAAAAATTATAAATGGTTGTAAAGCTAATCAATTTATTTTATTTCAAGTAAGCACTGCTAAGTGTCACTATATATTATTTTATACTGCTACATCATATTCTCTCAAAGCATTGTTGAGGGATGTTTTTAAATCGGTTGAAGGTTTTCGCGTACCAATAATTAAAGCGCAAGGTACTTGATATTCACCCGCTGCAAAAGATTTAGTATAGCTACCAGGAATTACAACAGAACGTGCAGGAACATACCCTTTGTATTCAATTGGTTCACTTCCTGTAACATCAATAATTTTTGTAGAGGCCGTCAAACAAACATTGGCACCAAGAACCGCTTCTTTTTCAACACGAACTCCTTCCACCACAATGCATCGGGAACCTATAAAAGCCCCATCTTCTATAATTACTGGAGCTGCTTGTAAAGGTTCTAAAACACCACCGATACCAACTCCACCAGAAAGATGAACATCTTTACCAATTTGAGCACAGCTTCCAACAGTAGCCCAAGTGTCAACCATAGTTCCTTCATCAACATAAGCCCCAATATTAACATAGCTTGGCATCAAAATCACACCTTTAGCAATATAGGCTCCATATCTTGCAGTGGCTGGCGGAACAACTCGAATTCCTTTTTCGGCATACCCTGTTTTTAGTAACATTTTATCGTGGTATTCAAAAATTCCTGCTTCCCAAGTCTCCATTTTTTGAATGGGAAAATACATTACTACCGCTTTTTTTACCCATTCGTTTACTTGCCAACTATTGGCTGTTGGTTCTGCAACACGTAAAGTACCTGCGTCAAGCAATGCTATGACTTCACGGATGGTTTTTAAAGTAGTTTCGTCTTTCAATAATTCTCGGTTTTCCCAAGCTTTTTCTATTATGGATTGTAAGTGATTCATGTTTTTTTAATTTTCTTGCCTATCCTCGATAAAAGGTATCGAGTGCTCAAAGATAAGTTTTTTAGCCTATTGTTAAAAATGCATTTTATTTAACTTTATTTTACGATATGATTTGATAATTTTGAGCAACTTATAGTACTTCCATGAAAAAAACTATTCTACTAGTAGCACTCGTTTTTATAGTAAGCTGCCAAAAACAGAGCAATTCAAATAATAATGGTAAAGATTCAAAGAGTATATCTTCCCTAAATGCTAAATATCCATTGAACTATGTTGGAACTTATAAAGGAATTCTTCCTTGCGCTGATTGTGATGGGCTGGAAACAGTAATTGCAATAAATGAAAATTCGACTTATTCTGTAGCAACAAAATATTTAGGTAAAGGAGCTAAAGTCTACATTCAAAAAGGAAATTTTGCTTGGAATAAAAAAAAGACAATAATCATCCTAACCGATGTAAAAAATGCACCCAATCAATACTTAGTTGGAAAAAATACTTTAACCCAGCTAGATTTATCGGGTCAAAAGATTTCAGGGAGTTTAACTGATGAGTATATTTTATCAAAACAACCTACTGATACTTCTTCTATAGAAACTGTTGAAGAAAATAATGAAGCGACCGTTGATTTAAATAGTAGGATGGCCACAACAACAGTGATTCAAAAGGTGAATCCAGCCGTTGGGAAATATACTTTAGCAGAGACCAAATGGAAATTAATTTCGCTCAATAAAACGAAAGTTACTCAAGAAGGAAAGAAAGTTTATTTCCTAAAATTAAATTCAAAAGACGCCAGATTTAGCGCTTATGCAGGCTGTAATTCTATCGCCGGAAATTATATTATGCCCTCATCAGACACATTAGATTTTTCAGAAGTTATTATGACAAGAATGGCTTGCCCTGATATGACATTAGAAGATAAATTCGGTGCGATGCTTGTTCAAGTAATTAAATTTAAATTAGAAGGCGAAACTCTTACTTTATTTGGTCAAGGAAAAAAAACCATTGCAAAATTTGTAGCTATTAAATAAAAGCTATTGAATTGTGTAATAAACAGCTAAAATTGTATAATTCTTTTAAATTTCATAAGGTTAATTTTGCATCATATAGTACAAATTACTATACCTAGATTTATGAGAAATATTTATTTTACGGTTGCTATTTTGTTTTTGGGTTTTACTAGTTGTAAAAATAATGAAGCAACTGAAGTTGAAAATACTAATGATTCTATCGCTGTGGAGCAAAATAGAGTAGAAGCCAAAGATACTGCGAGTTCTGATGTTACCTCAACAGAAAGCGATTCGTCGGATGTTAATTTGCCTAATAAAATGTCAACATCAACATCCACAAACACCACAGATCCTTCAAAAGGAAAATTTGCTTTAGCAGAAACAAAATGGAAGTTAGTTGAATTAAACGGAAAGGCAGTAGAAAGCCCTAATAAAAAAGAGTATTATATAAATTTTGATTCTAAGAGCGGAAAATTTGAAGCTTTTGCTGGTTGCAATACAATTAAGGGAACTTTTTTTATGAAAGCTGCTAATAAGCTAGGATTTTCTAAAATTGTTGGAACTAAAAAAGCATGTGATGCAATGGATTTTGAAAATGATTTTATTAAAACCATTCAAATGACAGACAATTACATGATTGAAGAAAAAGGAACAATGCTGCATTTTCATAATGGAAAAAAAGCAATCGCTAAGTTTAAAGCTATTAAATAGATAACATTTATTTAATTTATAATCCTTGCCTTTGGTGAGGATTTTTTTTATTCAAATCTTAATACACTTAAGTATCTTTGTTTAATAACCCAAAAAGAATGTCAAGAATTCTAGCTATAGATTATGGAATAAAACGAACAGGAATTGCTGTTACCGATGAATTGCAAATTATTGCATCGGGACTAACAACAGTGGCATCCGATACGGCTATATCATTTTTAAAAGATTATTTTTCTAAGGAAAATGTGGCTAAAGTTCTTATCGGTGAACCCAAACAAATGAATGGTACTGCTTCAGAAAGTACGCCTATCATTGAAAAATTCGTGAAAGAGTTTGTTACTAATTTTCCCGAAATACCTGTAGTTCGAGTTGACGAACGCTTTACTTCCAAAATGGCTTTTCAAACCATGATTGATAGCGGATTAAAAAAGAAACAAAGACAAAATAAAGGGTTGGTAGATGAAATTGCTGCTACAATTCTACTTCAAGATTATTTGACCCGAAAAATGATATAAAATTTTATGGAAAACCCTGATGTAATTCTAATTGGTGCCGGAATAATGAGCGCAACACTAGGTGTTTTCCTTAAAGAACTCCAGCCAGACATTAAAATTCACATTTACGAAAGATTAGACAAACCAGCACAAGAAAGCTCTGAGGCATGGAATAATGCAGGTACTGGACATTCTGCTTTTTGTGAATTGAACTACACTCCAGAAAATGAAAACGGAGCCATTGATTGTAAAAAAGCCATCAAAGTGGCAGAGCAATTCCAATTGTCAAGACAGTTTTGGAGTTATTTAGTTGCTAATGGTAAGCTGACAAATCCTGATAATTTTATTCATTCGGTGCCCCATTTGAGTTTTGTTTGGGGAGATAAAAATATTGATTTTCTTAAAAACAGGTATCAAACAATTATAAAAAATCCTCTTTTTTCAGCGATGCAATTCAGTTCTGATTTCAATCAATTAAAAGCTTGGATGCCTTTGGTTATGGAAGAAAGAAAGAGACAAGACAAATTTGTAGCGACCTATATGCCTTTGGGAACTGATGTGAATTTTGGAGTATTAACACAAAGCATGATTGATTATTTAGCGAAACAAGATGGCGTTTCTATTTATTACAATCATGAAGTTCGTAAAATAAAGCAAAAAGAAGACAAAACTTGGCGCTTAAAAATTAAGAATGCAACTACTCTTGAAACTATAAAATCAAAAGCTGCATTTGTATTTATCGGAGCGGGAGGAGGTTCTTTATTACTGCTTGAGAAAGCGGATATCAAAGAAGCAGAAGGTTTTGGTGGATTTCCAGTTTCCGGACAATGGTTGAAATGCAACAATGAAGCTATAATCCAAAAGCATCAAGTAAAAGTGTATGGAAAGGCAACAGTTGGTGCGCCGCCAATGTCAGTTCCGCATTTAGACACTCGAATCATCAACGGAAAGAAAGAATTACTTTTCGGTCCCTTTGCTGGATTTTCAACTAAATTTTTAAAGAACGGCTCTTATCTTGACTTAATAAAATCTATTGAACCGGATAATATAATTCCCATGCTTTCTGCAGGTTGGCATAATTTACCTTTGACCAAATATTTAGTGGAGCAAGTCATGCAATCTGATGAAGAAAGAATGGAAGCACTAAAAGAATATTTTCCTAATGCCCAGAAAGAAGATTGGGAATTACTCGAAGCTGGTCAACGGGTTCAAGTGATCAAAAAAGATGAAAACGAAGGTGGAATTTTAGAATTTGGTACAGAAGTGATTTCAACTTCTGATGGTACTTTAGCGTGTTTACTCGGCGCTTCTCCCGGCGCATCAACTGCTGTAGCTATTATGATAGATGTTTTGAACAAATGTTTTAGTAGTAAAATGCAGCGCTCTATTTGGCAAGAAAAAATGAAACAGATAATTCCTTCTTACGGACAATCTCTAAATGATAATCCGGAATTGTTGGCTTCAATTCAAGAAATGACAAGCAAAACCTTGAAATTACATTACTAATTTATTTTTTTGATTACTTTTGCATTCGATAAAAAGTAACGTATTCTATTGAATACTTAATCTGATACTACAAAAATGATTATTCCTATTTTCGGATATGGCGAACCGGTTTTAAGACAAGTGGGAGCAGAGATTTCTCCTGATTATCCTAATCTAAAAGAAGTTATTGCCAACATGTATGATACAATGTATAATGCCTATGGCGTTGGATTAGCTGCACCTCAAGTGGGTTTAGCCATTCGTTTATTTATAATAGATACCGAACCATTTAGTGATAGTGATGATTTGTCAAAAGAAGAACAAGCACAATTAAAAAACTTCAAACAAACCTTTATCAACGCTAAAATGTTGAAAGAAGAAGGAGAAGAATGGGGTTTTAATGAAGGTTGCTTAAGTATTCCAGATGTTCGGGAGGACGTTTATAGAAATGAAAGAATCACCATCGAATATTGCGATGAAAATTTCAATAAGAAAACAGAAGTCTTTGATGGTTTGATTGCTAGAGTAATTCAACACGAATATGATCATATCGAAGGGATTTTGTTTACTGACCATCTTACTATATTGAAGAAGACTTTGATAAAAAAGAAATTACAAAACATCATGGATGGTAAAGCATTCCCTGATTACCGAATGAAATTTGCCAATAAAAAAGGAAGATAGTTTATCAATCCCCAAAAAAAGAACATTATTAATTTTACCTTAAAATGAATTTTGCTTTTTGAACTTTGGGATTTTTATTATTTATATTTGCCCCATAAACTAAAATAAAAAATGAACGTAGAAAAAATATTAGCTATTGCTGGAAAACCAGGTTTATTCGAATTGAAAATACAAACCCGCTCTGGCTTTTTAGCAGAATCATTATTAGACGGAAAGAAAATCACTGTTGGATTAAGAAGCAATGTAAGTTTGCTTTCTGAAATCTCCATGTATACTTATAGCGCTGAAAAACCATTGGTTGAAATTATGCGCGCTATCGCTATTAAAGAAAATGAAGGACCAACTGCAGTTTCTCATAAAGATGATAATGCTAAGCTAATTGCTTATTTTAAAGAAATTCTTCCTGATTATGATGAAGATAGAGTGTATGCTTCGGATATAAAAAAATTGTTGAATTGGTACAATATTTTGCAATCAAAAGGATTAGTTTCAAAAGAAGAACCAATAATTGAGAACGCTGAAGCTGTTAAAGAACAAGTGGTAGAAGAGGTGAAAGCTAAAAAAGAGGCTAAACCCAAAACCAAAAAATAGTTAATTACTTTCTAATAAATATACATCCCATGGCTAATTTCTAGTGATGGGATTTTTTATTTTTACATAAATCCAAATTTTATGAACACCCGTCAACAACAACTAGAAGCTTTCAACAGATTGTTAGATATCATGGACGATTTACGTGAAAAATGTCCGTGGGATAAAAAGCAAACCCTAGAAAGTTTACGTCATCTTACTATCGAAGAAACTTATGAATTGGGCGATGCTATTTTAGATAATGATTTACAAGAAATCAAAAAGGAGTTGGGCGATTTGTTGTTGCACATAGTGTTTTATGCTAAAATTGGTAGCGAAACCAATGACTTTGATATCGCAGACGTAGCTAACAGTATTTGTGATAAATTAATCGATCGTCATCCTCATATTTATGGAGATGTTGTAGTGGCTGATGAAGAAGAAGTAAAGCAAAACTGGGAGAAACTAAAACTGAAAGAAGGCAAAAAATCGGTGCTAGAAGGAGTTCCTAAAAGTTTACCAGCCATAGTGAAAGCTAGCAGAATTCAAGACAAAGTAAAAGGAGTAGGTTTCGATTGGGAAGAACCCCATCAGGTTTGGGATAAAGTGCAAGAGGAATTACAAGAGTTGCAAGACGAAGTTCAAGCGGGTAATCAAGACAAAATTGAAGCCGAGTTTGGTGATGTATTATTCTCTATGATTAATTATGCCCGATTTTTGAAAGTCAATCCAGAAGACGCTTTAGAACGTACCAATAAAAAATTCATGAAGCGATTTATGTACCTAGAAAGTAAAGCTGGAGAACTCGGGAAACCCTTAATGGATATGACTTTAGCTGAGATGGATGTGTTCTGGAACGAAGCTAAAAAACTTTAAAAAAGCGACTTGAGTTAAATTTCAAGCCGCTTTTGATTTATGCCATTTCTAATTGTGGTATTTCGATGCTTAAAACAGCATTTTTATACTCATACAATTGGTTTTGAATTTTCTCAAAATCTGTTTTAAAGAATTTAGTTTCTTTAAATAAGGCAACATAATACTCAATGCCTTCTAGTAAATTATTTTTAAATGATTGTAGTTTTTTGATTTGTGCCGATGTAATTTCATTTGCCATATCACCAATTTCATTTTGCAAATAATCAACATACATTTTCAATTCATTGAGGAACAGATTAGGGCGATTGATATTGCCTAATACCGATTTGTTTCCATAAATATGTTGTACCATGTCTGATAATGAAACTACTTTATCAAAATAGGCCAAATTTGGTCCTGGACAAATCACAACGCCTTGTTCTTCGCCTTTTATTTTAATTCCGTTTTCCAAATAAGCCGCATTCACTAACCCTACACAAAGACAAGATTTGTCTGTGATTTTTGTTTTTCTCTTTTCAAATTCAACATCGGATAATATATCTTTTAAAGCATTCAATTCTTCGAGCTTAATATCCTGATATTTTCTTGAAGCGGTACAAGTTCCTTGTTCTGAAAATTCTTTACTCAATGCCAATAATTTCTTCGGACAGGAACTTCCCGATTTATCTTCGGCGATACGATCCACTTTTAATAGTTCATTTGTTGTACCACGTACGGTATTAAAAGGAACTCCTAAGGGAGATATTTGGCTGATATAAAAATCTTTTTCTTCTGATTTTGCCAATAAAGCTCTAGTCTCATCATCAACAGAAGTGGCTTCGGGAACCAATAAAAAAGGAGAGCCCCAACCCACAGAATCTACATTATAATAATCTAGAAGAAAATCATGTTCTTCCGCTGTGCCCACACCACCTTGAACGGTAATTTTTAATTCTAACGGTTTTTCAGGAGCGGGCATTTCTTTTTGAGCCAAAGCTTTAACCATTAAATCATGTGCGGATTGAATTAATTGCTCTTTCTTTTGCTTGAATTCTTCCATGATAGGCCCTAGTAAAAATCCGTCGGTTGCAAAGGCATGACCTCCGCAATTCAAACCCGATTCAATTCGGTATTCCGAAACCCAAAGTCCTTTTTTAGCTAAAAAATTCCCTTGAATCATAGCCGAACGGAAGTCACTTACTTTTAGAATAATTTTCTTTTTTAATTTGCCATTGAAATCAGGAAAGAAATCTTTAAAACTTTCAAAATAGCTGTATAATCTTGGATTCATTCCGGCAGAAAGAACAACGGATGAGGTTAATTTACTATTAGCAAATCCGCGTAATGAAGCATGAGCATCGTTAAAAGTGACTGGTAATTGTTCGTTTTTAATGAAGTTGTCTTTATCCACTTTAGTCATAATATTGACATCAATACTTCCTGGATGTAAATGTTTTTCAAGATAATTCTGTATGACTTCTTTGGCTGCAATTCCATCATTAATTAGATGTTGTAACCCTTTTTTAAGTTCTGATTTATTAGGAAGTAAGGCTATATAATTTTCTAACGCTTCTTTACTTTCGACTAATTCTTGTTTGAATGCTTCAAACTTCTGTTTTACAACATCGTCTACCATATTAAGATAGGTCGTGATTCTTTCGGCACGATAATCATGAATTTTAATAGAGATTCCTTCATAATTAAATTGAAATTTTTTGCTGTAAAAGAGATGCATTTTTTCGATAAGCTCATCATCTATTATTGACATTACGGAGGAAATTCCATAGTGTGCTACTCTAATCGGACTATCAATGGTGTAGGCCAATCCCATTACTGGAATATGAAAAGTATGAGCGGATTTATTATTATTCATAAGTAGGTACTAGTTTATTTAATTTACAAATATTAGAAACCATAAAGATTTAAAAACTGATAAATATCATACCAATGAAATTTTATAGTAAAAAAATGTATATTTGAGATTATAGAATTAAAAATATGTCAGAAGAAAAACACGAATTAAAGCGTTCCCTTGGCCTAATTGATGCCACAAGTTTAGTTGCCGGTTCCATGATAGGTTCCGGAATTTTTATTGTTACGGCTGCCATGGCAAGAGATGTAGGGTCGGCGGCTTGGATATTAGTTATTTGGTTAGTTACTGGTTTATTAACTATGTCAGCTGCCTTAAGTTATGGGGAATTAGCTGGAATGATGCCCAATGCTGGCGGACAATATGTTTACATTCAAAGAGCTTATGGAAAATTAATTTCATTTTTATATGGCTGGACCGTTTTTACCGTAATTCAAACAGGAACTATTGCAGCAGTAGCTGTAGCTTTTTCTAATTATACTGCTGTTTTTTTTCCAATGCTGGAAAATAAAATTCTAACGATAGGAACTAGTTTTTCATTTACCAACAAGCAGGTTTTGGCGATAATTATTATCATGCTTTTAACCTTCATTAATACAAAAGGAATCAAAAGTGGTAAAATAATTCAAGTTGTTTTCACTTCTGCTAAACTCATTGCTTTGTTTGCTCTAATAACATTGGGAATTTATATCGGTTTTCATAGCAACACTTTTGCTGAGAATTTTGCCACTATGTGGGAAGCCAAAAAAACAGTTTTAAATGAAAACGGAACATTAACCATAACCAAATTATCCGGAGTTGTATTAGTTGGTGCTATGGGAGCTACTATAATAAATTCTTTGTTTTCGAGTGATGCATGGAATAATGTGACTTTTATTGCTGGAGAAATTAAAGACCCCAAAAAGAATATTCCGAGAAGTTTGTTCTTAGGAACTTTGATTGTTACTATTATTTATATTCTAGCGAATATTGCTTATTTAGCCTTATTACCACTTTATGGAACACCTAGTGATGATGGAACTATAGCGCAACACGGAATTATGTTTGCCAGTCAAGATAGAGTAGGAGCTGCCGCAGCTAGTGCTATTATGGGTAACATAGGGGTTTTAGTTATGGCTGGATTAATTATGGTTTCCACCTTTGGGTGTAATATCGGACTGATTTTATCGGGAGGTAGATTGTTTTATGCGATGGCTAAAGATGGTCTGTTTTTTCAAAAAGCTGCCGAATTAAATGATTATGATGTTCCAGCAAAAGCCTTGTGGTTTCAATGTATTTGGGCTTCCTTTTTATGTCTAACAGGACGTTATGGAGATTTATTGACTTATGCCACCTTTGCTTCTTTGTTATTCTATATTCTAACTATTGGAGGTTTATTTATACTTAGAAAAAAAGAGCCTAATGCTGAGCGTCCCTATAAAGCATTTGGTTATCCGTTTGTGCCGATTTTATATATAATAGTCACGAGTTTAATTTGCGTTGATTTATTAATTTATGATACCCGAAATACTGGTATGGGCTTAGTGATTGTAGCCCTTGGAATACCTGTTTATTATCTTTTTATGAAGAAAAAATAATCGAATAATAAAAAAAGTCCCGATACTATTTTTAGAATCGGGACTTTTTTATTTTGCTTTATTACATTATTGCTTAGCTGCTGGAATTGGAGCATTTTCCAACATTTCAACTTCAAAAATGATGTTGGCATTTGGCGGAATAACATTTCCTGCTCCTCTTTCTCCATAAGCAAGTTTTGAAGGAATATATACTAAAACTTTATCTCCAAAATTCATTAGGTTTAACATTTCAATGAATCCAGGAATCAAACCATCTTTTTTACCATAAGGAAAAGGAAATGGTTGGTATCCATTTTGTTTTGCTCTGTTTTCATCAAATTTTCCATACTCTTTATTAATACTTTCAATACAACTATCAAATAAAGAACCATCTTCTAAATATCCTGCATAATTAATATAAACGTTTGCTCCATCAGCTGGTTTTTTACCCGTACCAGTTTGTAACATTTTATATTTTAAACCTGAAGCTGTTTCTGTGGCTGTAGCTTTTGTTTCTGTCAAATATTTTGCTTTAGCTGCTATTACAGGTCCATATGTTTTTAAGTATTCAGCTTTTTTCTGTGCTTCTAATTCAGCTTGTTTTTTTTGATTCTCTGCCGCTATAGCAGCCTCTTTAGCATCATCTCCAGCTTTGTTTGCCATATAATCAGAAAAAGTTTTGGCAGCGTCAAATTTTTTAGCTTCAGCGCCTTTTCTAATAATAGTAACTTTATTGATTACATCATTTTGTTTAGTTGTATTTACTATATCCATTCCTTTTACAACATAACCAAAAATAGTATGTTTACCATTTAACCATGTTGTTGGTGCTACAGTAATAAAAAATTGGGAACCATTTGTCTTTGGCCCCGAATTAGCCATCGCAAGAATTCCTGGTTTGTCAAATCCAGCATCTGTAAATTCATCTTTAAAGGCATAACCCGGACCACCAGAACCATTTCCTTGTGGGTCTCCACCTTGAATCATAAAATCTTGTTGGTCGCCATTGTATTTAGTAATTACTCTATGGAATTTTAAACCATTATAAAAAGGTTTTCCTTTAAGTTTTTCATCGGTTACAAAAGTATTTGTTCCTTCAGCTAGCGATATAAAATTAGCCACAGTAATAGGCGTTTTTTTGTACTCTAATTGAATGGTAATAGTTCCTTTTGTAGTTTGCATTTCAGCAAAAATTCCCTCATCAATTGAGGTTGTTGCGGGTTTTAAACCTACTTTTTTAGTTGTAGTTGGTTTTGTTGCTTTTGGTCCTGTTTTTTTGGCAGTTTGTGCAGTTGCACTTATCATACCAATACAAATCAAAAGAAGAATGTTAATTTTAATTTTCATGATTTATTAATTTATACTTATGGTTTATTACTATTTATAATTTACTTTTTTAGTTCGACTTCAAATATCAAATTAGCATTTGGAGGAATTACATTTCCAGCTCCTTGTTCTCCATAACCTAAATTATATGGAATATAAAAAATAGCTTTTTCACCCAGTTTTAATTTGCTTAATCCTTCAACAAAACCAGGAATCATTCTATTAGAACCCATTACATAAGGTAATGGAGAATAACCATTTTGTATAGCTCTTTGTTCGTCAAACATACCAAATTCTTTGGCAACTGCCGAGTCACTAGTATCAAAAAGTGTCCCGTCTTCTAAAAACCCTGAGTATTCTATATAAACAGTTTCTCCATCTTTTGGTATATCTTGTTTTGATTTTTGAAGTATTTTGAATTTAAACCCAGATGAAGTTTTAGTGGCTGATTTTTTTAATTCATTGAAATACAAAACTTTTTTGTCTTTTACCGCTTTGTATTTTTGGTCATATTTTCTTTTGTTCTCAGCATCAATTAAAGCTTGCTTTTTTTGATTTTCAAGTTCTTTTTTGAAATAGTCATCAAAGACTTTTACAGCATCAAATTTTTTAACGGCTTCTCCTTTACGGATGATTCGTATGGTTTTGATAACATCCTCTTTTACAATCGAATTTACTACTGTCATTCCATCTCCAACCACTGAACCGAATACAGTGTGCTTTCCATCTAACCATTGTGTTTCTACTAAAGTGATAAAAAATTGACTGCTATTAGTATTGGGACCAGAATTTGCCATAGATAAAACTCCTGGTTTGTCATGTCTTAAATCGGTAAATTCATCTCTGAATTTGTAACCAGCATCGCCTGAACCATTTCCTAAAGGGTCTCCAGTTTGTACCATAAAATCTTCAGTATCACCGTTTAGTTTTGAGATTACTCTGTGAAATTTTAATCCATCATAAAAAGGTTTTCCTTTGAATTCTTCTGTAACAAATTGGTTTTTACCTTCAGCCAACGTAACAAAATTGGCTACAGTAACTGGGACTTTTTCGTAATCCAGTTTTAGTAAAACGGTGCCTTTTGAAGTTTCCATCTCGGCATATAATCCGTCTTTCAAATCTTTATATTCATCTTTGCAAGAGGTTAAACTTGCTGTAATAATGGCTAATAAAAGAAAAATCTTTTTGTTCATTTTGTGCTATTAATTTTCTGGTTTTACTTTTTCTTGCGGTTTAAAATCATTTAAGGTGACAGTACAAATAATGGGCTCATTCGATTTAATCAACTTGTTATCACCATGATATCCGTAAGCCATATGAGATGGAAAAAGGAACGTTACTTTTTCGTTCTTATGCATTAATTTTATTCCGTCACGTAACCCCATCAATATATTTTGTTTATCAACATGATAGGTTTGAGGTCGCAATTCTACTTCTGAATAGACAACATTACCTTTTAAGTCCATGATTTCATAATCAAATTGAGCAATATCTCCTTTTTTTGGACGAAGAGTATCGCGCTCATTTTTGGTTACATAATGATACCAATATCCTTTTTGAGATGCGATATATTGTATTTTTGGATTACTCTTTATGATGGAGTCTATTTTACTTTCTTCACCTGCAATAAGCTTCTTATTTCTAATAGCAGATTCTTTCATAAAGGTTCCTGAAGAACGTGAAATTGGCATACGGGCTTGTTGTTGTTTACAACTTGTGAACGCTGTAAGTGCTAGAAAGAGAATCAGTATTTTAACTAGATTTTTCATGTTCTTAAATGATTATTTTTGAAATTAAAGCTTCAAATTTAGCAACTGTAGCTTTCATACTTTCATATGATTTTCCACCGGCTGCATTAATGTGTCCACCACCGTTGAAATTTTCTCTGGCAAATTGATTCACATCAAAATTACCTTGAGAGCGGAACGAAATCTTGATAATATTTTCATCTTTATGCTCAATAAAAATGGCAGCAAAATGAATCCCTTTTATAGTTAACCCATAATTCACAATGCCTTCAGTATCTCCTTTTTCGTAATGAAATGTATCTAATTCCTTTTGTGATAAAGTAATATAGGCGGTCTTATATTCTGGAAACAGTTTCATATTCTGCAAAGCCCTACCTAGAAGTTGCAAACTACTGTATGAATTATTGTCAAAAAGTAAATTATAAACCTCGCTGTTTTGAACCCCTTTGTCAATTAAATCAGCCACAACTCTGTGCGTTGTACTTGTAGTTGATGGGAAACGGAACGAACCAGAGTCGGTTAAAATTCCAGTATAAATGCAAGTGGCAATGGTTTTATCTATCAATTCTTTTTTGTCTAAAAAGGAGATGAAATTGTAAATCATTTCACAAGTGGAACCAAAAGAAGTATCAGAATAAGTAAAGGTAGCATAAGTATCTGGTTTCTGATGATGATCAATCATTATCATTGGAACAGAAAGTTTGTTCAACACTTGCTCCATTTCACCAGTTCTGTGTAATGCATTAAAATCTAAAGTGAAAACTAGTTCAGCGTCATTTATTATTTTGGTGCAATTTTCTCTACTGTTTTCATACACTAAAACTGTTTCCGAACCTGGCATCCAAGCCAAAAAATGAGGAAAATCATTTGGAGCAATGACGACAGGTTGGTGATTTAATTTTAAAAGAAAATGATATAATGCCAAGGTGGAACCAATAGCGTCACCATCAGGGCTTCTGTGTGGAATTATAGCAATCTTTTTGGGAGTTGCCAATAAATTTTGAATGGCACTAATTTCTTCTTTTTTCATCGTTGGCGAAAGTACTAAAAAATGAAACAAGATTGCACAGCTTAACGAGATTTTAAGTTTTATTTAGCCATCAAAAGACCAAACCAAATGGCAAAAAGTCCAAGGAATAGGCTCATTGCAATATATCCAAAAGCCAATAGTGAATTATTGTTCTGAAACAAATTGTAATTCTCCATTCCAAAGGTAGAAAAAGTCGTAAATCCACCACAAAAACCAGTGATTAAAAACCACTTTAATTGACTGTCACTCAACTGATTTTTTTCTAAAATCCCAATAAATAATCCAATTAAAAAACAACCAACCAAATTAGCAATAAAAGTGGCTAAAGGAAACTGATTTGACCAGAATTTAGAAACCAAAACAGAAGTCAAAAAGCGCAATACGCTTCCTAAGGCACCTCCAATAGCTATATAAAAAATGGTTTTTAACATGTTTATTAAGAATTTGGATTTCTATTAATTCTATGATTCTGCTTGGGTAAACTAGCCTCTTCTGTTTTGCTAGAAGGTTCAATTAATTTGTTTAATTGTTTGATTTCATCTTCCGTTAAATCTCTATAACGACCCACATGAACATCAAGTGAAATATTGATAATTCTTGTTCTTTTTAGTGCTGTAACTTCATAATCCAAGTACTCACACATTCTTCGAATTTGACGATTCAACCCTTGGGTTAAAATGATTCGGAAGACAAATTTACTGATTTGTTCTACTTTGCATTTTCGGGTAACGGTATCCAAAATTGGAATTCCATTGCTCATTTTTTGGATGAATCGGTCCGTAATTGGTTTGTTTACCGTAACGATATATTCTTTCTCGTGATTGTTTCTGGCGCGGAGAATTTTGTTTACTATATCTCCATCATCGGTCATGAAAATTAAACCTTCACTGGCTTTGTCTAATCTTCCAATAGGAAAAATTCGTTTAGGGTAATTGATGTAATCAACAATATTATCTCTGACATTTTGGTTGGTAGTACACTCAATTCCAACGGGTTTGTTAAAGGCTAAATAGATTGGTTTTTCTCTTTTTTCTCTAATCAATTTACCATCCACACGCACTTCGTCATCTAAAGAAACTTTGGTTCCCATTTCTGGAACAATTCCGTTAATGGTAATGCGTCCTTCTTCCAATAATTTATCCGCTTCACGACGAGAACAAAATCCCGATTCGGAAAGAAATTTATTAATGCGTGTCTGATTGATTTCCATTTGGCAAATATAGGATAATTTAAGAAGTTGATTTTAATTTCTGTTTCTTGATAAGTAAGTTAATAACTGGTTCCAAAAAAATAAAAAAAAGATTTGTAAGTAGTAAGATTTTCCTATTTTTACCCACATGAATATACGTGGAAAACTAATTATAATTGGTGGAGCTGTTGACAAAGGCAGTTTTACTGAGACCGATTTAGATAAAAATGCCGCAAAGAATTTAAACTTTTTTGAGGCTGGAATCTTAAAACGAATTATAGACGAATCAAAGCATAAAGCCAATTCTCGCATTGAAGTGATTACAACTGCTTCCAAAATTCCAAGAGAAATTGGACCAGAATATGTAAAAGCATTGCATTATCTTGGAGCTGACAACGTTGATGTACTTAACATTGAGCGTCGGGAACAAGCTATGGACAATGAAATATTAGATCGTTTAAAAGCTGCGGATGTGGTAATGTTTACTGGTGGAGATCAGTTGCGATTGACATCTATTCTTGGAGGAACGCCATTCCATGATGTTTTATTAGACAA
Source organism: Flavobacterium sp. N1994 (assembly GCF_025947145.1). Taxonomy (NCBI): domain Bacteria; kingdom Pseudomonadati; phylum Bacteroidota; class Flavobacteriia; order Flavobacteriales; family Flavobacteriaceae; genus Flavobacterium; species Flavobacterium sp. N1994. Next base: position 1,027,579 of record NZ_CP109999.1, on the reverse strand, counting down.
ATACCATAATGAAGAGTTTGTATATGCCGGAACTTCTGCTGGTGCTGCTGCGGCTTCTAATAATATGATTTATCAAGGAAGTAGTAGTGAAGCTTTGCTGAAAGGTGAAGTAAAAATCACGAGCGGTTTAGGTTTAATTGATGGTGTAATTATCGATACTCATTTTGTACAACGGGGTAGAATAGGAAGGCTTTTTCAAGCTGTAGTGGGTAATCCAAAAGTGCTTGGTATTGGACTTGGAGAAGATACTGGTTTGTTGATTACCAATAATTCTATGATGGAAGCCATTGGATCAGGGCTTGTAATTCTAGTGGATGGAAGAGAAATAAAAGATACCAATTTGACGCAAGTAGAATTAGGACAACCTATATCCATCAATCATTTGGTTACCCATGTGATGAGTATTAATGATACGTTTGATTTGACTACTTTTAAGATGACTATTAAGTCTTCACAATACGTTTAACCACCATGAAAATTATCATTCACGGAGGTTTTTTCTCTGAATCATCTACCAATCATGAAACCAAAGTTGCCAAACAGCAAGCCTTACTTCATATTGTCAAAGATTCCTATGATTATTTAAAAACACATTCTGCACTTGATACGGTTGTGTACGCTACATCATTATTGGAAGACGATGAGTTATTCAATGCTGGTATTGGTTCCCAAATTCAAAGCGATGGCAAAATCAGAATGAGTGCTTCGTTGATGGATGGCTCGACTTTAAAAATGAGCGGAGTCATAAATATTGAAGAAGTAAAAAATCCGGTGCAAGTTGCCAAAGTTTTACTGAATTACGATGACAAAGTTTTGGGAGGCAGCGGAGCTACAAATTTTGCAAGGGAACTTGGTTTTGAAAAATTCTCTACCGAAATTCCGCAACGTAGAGCAGAATATGAAGCTAAACTAGAAGCAACAAGAATAGGAACTGTAGGTTGTGTAGCCTTGGATGCTAATGAGAAAATTGCTGTAGCTACTTCTACAGGAGGAAAAGGTTTTGAAATTCCGGGAAGAATATCCGATTCGGCAACAGTAGCTGGAAATTATGCCAATGAATATTGTGGCGTAAGTTTAACAGGAGTTGGTGAAGATATAGTGAGTGGTGCAGTAGCAGCCAAAATTGTCACCCGAGTTACTGACGGATTTACTTTAGCGGAAGCTTTTGAGAAAACCTTTAATGAACTAAAACCTTTCGATGGTTTTGCTGGCGCCATTGCCATTGACAGTAGAGGAACCATTTTTCACCAAGACTCTCATCCTAGTATGGTCTTTGCTAGTTTTGATGGTGAAAAAGAGGAGGTCTTTACTTAGTACTTATAAAAATATAAAATAAAAGCCCAATCGAAAGATTGGGCTTTTATTGTTAATCGAAAATATCCGTCTTGCTTTAACAAAACGGATTTTCTATAAATTCTTATTTGTTATTTATAAATGTATCACTTCTCCATAAGCATCAGCTACAGCTTCCATAACGGCTTCACTCATGGTTGGGTGTGGGTGGATTGATTTCAGGATTTCGTGTCCTGTAGTTTCCAATTTACGTGCTACGACAGCTTCTGCTATCATATCCGTAACTCCGGCACCTATCATGTGACAGCCTAACCATTCACCATATTTAGCATCAAAAATTACTTTTACAAATCCGTCTGGAGTTCCAGCAGCTTTAGCTTTACCTGAGGCTGAGAAAGGGAATTTTCCAATTTTCAATTCGTATCCTTTTTCTTTAGCTTGTTTTTCGGTTAAACCAACAGAAGCAATTTCAGGAGTAGCATAAGTACAACCTGGTACGTTTCCATAATCTATGGGTTCAACATGTAATCCTTTTATTTTTTCTACACAATTGATTCCTTCCGCTGAAGCCACGTGTGCTAGAGCTTGACCTGGAGTAACATCACCAATAGCATAATAACCAGGAACATTAGTTTGAGAATAAGCGTCTACTAAGATTTTATCTTTATCGGTTTTGATACCCACTTCTTCTAGACCAATGTTTTCAATATTAGTTTTAATACCAACAGCCGAAAGTAATATATCAGCTTCAAGAATTTCTTCTCCTTTAGCAGTCTTTACAAAAGCTTTTACTCCTTTTCCAGAGGTATCTATTTTTTCAACAGAGGAATTGGTCATAATATTGATACCTGCTTTTTTCAACGAACGCTCAAATTGTTTTGAGATGTCTTCGTCTTCTACTGGAACAACATTAGGCATAAACTCCACAATGGTAACTTCTGTTCCCATCGCATTGTAAAAATGCGCAAACTCCACTCCAATAGCTCCTGAACCTACAACAATCATTTTCTTTGGTTGCGTTGGCAAGGTCATGGCTTGTCTGTATCCAATTACTTTTACACCATCTTGTGGTAAGTTTGGTAATTCTCTTGAACGGGCACCAGTAGCGATGATGATATGATCAGCTGAATATTCGGTTACTTTTCCGTCAGCAGCTGTTACATCAACTTTTTTTCCTGGTTTTATTTTACCAAAACCATCAATAACGTCTATTTTATTTTTCTTCATTAAGAATTGAACCCCTTTACTCATACCATCAGCAACATCTCTCGAACGTTTTACAACGGCTGAGAAATCTTTGTCAAATTCTTTTATCGTTAGTCCATAATCAGAAGCATGTTTTAGGTAATCAAAAACTTGAGCTGATTTTAGTAAGGCTTTGGTTGGGATACAACCCCAATTTAAACAAATACCGCCAAGGTTTTCTTTCTCGATTACGGCTACTTTAAAGCCTAATTGTGAGGCACGAATAGCAGTAACATAACCGCCAGGACCACTTCCTAAAACAATAATATCGTATTTCATTTTTTCGAATTTATTTTAATATTGGTAAAAATGCAGTCGCAAAAGCTTGTGTCATTTTTGTATGATTTTCTAAATTAATTGAGACTGCGAATTTATGGATTTATTTTGAAATTTATTCAACTTCAGAAGCAAACTGAGAATCATACAATTTTTTATAATACCCGTCTTTTTTGTTGACTAACTCTTGATGTTTTCCTTCTTCTACAATCTGTCCTTTATCCATTACAATAATTTTATCGGCATTGATGATGGTTGCTAATCGATGAGCAATTACAATAGAGGTTCTGTTTTGGGTAATAGTTTCAGTAGCTCTTTGAATTAATTCTTCACTATAGGTATCAATAGAGGAAGTCGCTTCATCCAAAATCAAAATACTCGGATTACTCATATAAGCTCGAAGAAATGCAATCAGTTGTCGTTGACCAGAGGATAACATTACCCCACGTTCTTTTACATCATAGTCATAGCCATTGGGTAAACTTTTTATGAATTTATGAATGCCAATTTTTTTAGCAGCAGCGATTACATCTTCTCTAGTTATGGCCGGATTATTTAAAGTGATATTATTGTGAATGGTATCCGCAAAAAGAAAAACATCTTGAAGTACAATGGCAATTTGAGCTCGTAAACTATCCAACTGAAAATCATCAATGTTTTCATCATCAATGTAAATGGCTCCCGAACTTATTTCGTAAAAACGATTTAAAAGATTGATAATAGTTGATTTTCCTGCTCCTGTAGCACCGACGATAGCAATCGTTTCGACAGCGTTTACTTTTAAATTAATGCCTTTCAACACTTCTTCATTATCAATATAGCTGAAACGAACTTCCTCAAAACGGATATTACCTTTAAAATGACTGGCTATTTTTTTTCCGTTACTTTGGATATCGTCATCGCTATCTAGTATGTCAAATACTCTGTTGGCCGCAATCATTCCCATTTGCATTTCATTGAATTTATCAGCAATTTGACGCAACGGATTAAATAATAAACCAATGAACATGGTATAGGAAAACAAATCCCCAAAGGTGGTAAATTTATCACCATCTAAAATATGAAAACCACCGTAAAGCACTACAGAACCTAGTACTAAAGAAGAAATAATATCGGCAATAGGGAAGAAGATGGAGTTATAAAAAATGGTCTTTATCCAAGCATTATTGTGTTTGCTATTGATTTCTTTAAACTTTTCATATTCAATGTCTTCTCGATTGAATAGTTGTACAATCTTCATCCCAGTAATGCGTTCTTGAACAAACGTATTCATGTTGGCTATTTGCGTTCGTACTTCTTCAAAAGCCACTTGCATTTTACGCTGAAATATTCTTGTAATATAAACTAAAAGAGGCATGGCAATAATAACAATCCAGGTTAATCGCCAGTTCATATAGAGCATGAAAAAGAGCACTACCACCATTTTCATCATGTCACTAAAAATCATGAACAAACCTTGGCTAAAGATTCGAGCGATTTGTTCTATATCAGAGACAGAGCGAGTTACTAATTGTCCAACGGGAGCGTTATCAAAATAGCGCATTCTAAACGTTAGCAAATGTTTGAACAATTTAGTTCGGATATCTTTGATAATATCTTGTCCTAACCAATTCGCCCAATACACAAAATAGAATTGCGAAAAGGTCTCTAAAAGCAACACAATTCCCATCATAGCTACATAAAACAGTAAGCCATGTTCGTCTTTGGGTTTGATATAGGAATCAACAGTTTGTTTTAATAAATAAGGACGCAACGCAGCAAATACAGATAGTGATATAGCAAATAAAACCACACCATAGTACCTGAATTTATAAGGCTTGGTGTATTTTAAAATTCGTTTGAATAATTGGGTATCAAATGCTTTTGCTTGCATTTATTATTTTAGGTATTTGTATTCAATTTGGGTTAAATATAATCCATGTGCTGGTACTGAAAATCCAGCTTCATTACGATCTTTACTTTCAATTATTTTTTCAAAATCTGTTACATTTATTTTTCCAGTGCCAATGTTAATCATCGTTCCTACAATAGCTCGAACCATATTCCGTAAAAACCTATCCGCCGCAATGGTAAAAACGATAGTGTTTCCCGATTGCTTCCAATGAGCTTCAAAAATAACACAATTAAAAGTTCTAACATCGGTATTTGTTTTAGAAAAACATTCGAAATCATTGTACTTAAAAAGGAGTTGACAGGCCTCGTTCATTTTGTCTAAATCCAATGGAGCGGTAACAAACCAACTATCGTCACTTTCAAAAGCATCCTTAGCCGTATGGATATGATATTCATACGTTCTTTTAGTAGCATCAAAACGAGCATGTGCTTCATCAGCTACTTTGATAATGTTGAAAATCACAATGTCTTTCGGTAAAAATGAGTTGAGCTTTTTTACTAAAGGTTCCACTTCAATGGCACTATCATAATCAAAATGAGCAAACATTTGCTTGGCATGAACGCCCGTATCAGTTCGACCAGCACCAACAATGTCGATTTCATTTTTTAGTAATAAAGATAAGGCTTTATTCAGAGTTTCTTGTACAGAACTAGCATTGGGTTGGTATTGCCAACCGTGGTAATTCGTTCCTTTATACGCTAATTCAATAAAATATCTCAATGTTGAAATTCCAAAGTTTTGACATTACAAAGTTACAAAGTTTTTATGTTGCCAAATGGTTAAAGTTTTTGGTATAAATTTGTACCCTATTCAAACGATGAAAAAAATACTACTTCTTTCCGACACCCACAGCCACATAGATGATGCTATTTTAAAATATGTTCGTCAAGCGGATGAAGTATGGCATGCTGGCGATATTGGTGATTTGAAGGTTACAGATACTTTAAAAAAAATTAAACCACTACGAGCTGTTTATGGGAACATTGATGATGATAAAGCCAGAATGGATTTTCCTTTGAACAATAGATTTCAATGCGAGGATGTTGATGTTTGGATTACTCACATTGGTGGATATCCAGGGAAATACAATCAAACTATTAGGAATGAAATTCAAATTAATCCCCCAAAGCTTTTTATTTGTGGACATTCGCACATCTTAAAAGTGCAGTTTGACAAAAAACTGAATTTGCTACATATGAATCCGGGAGCGGCTGGAATTTATGGGTTTCATCAAGTTCGAACCATGTTACGTTTTGAGATTGATGGAGATAAAATTCAAAATTTAGAAATCATCGAATTGGGAAAACGTAATGTTGTTATTGACTAGCAATAGTATAAAAGACATTCATTGGGCCGAACAAAAAAAAGGCACCCATTATTGAGTACCTTCTTCTTTTTCAAAACATTTAACTTAACTTCTAACTAAAAACAATAGCCATTCTCCGCCACTAACTTGGTGGTAATGGTTTCTCTTAAACCAACTATATTGGGCATGTTAGTATATTTTGTAAAACGACGTAATCCCATTAGCATCATGCGTTGTTCATCGCCTTCGGCAAAGGAGATAATGCTTTCTTTTCCTTTCTGAGTTACTACATCGACTGCTTTGTATAAGTATAATTTAGCCATAGCAATTTGCTCTTTTACATTGGCTTCTCCTTCTTTTTTGGCTAACTTTTCTGTACGCAATACAGTACTTTCGGCCATATAAATTTCAATCAAGATGTCAGCAGCAGCCATTAATAACTGTTGGTGTGAATCTAAATCAGGTCCATATTTTTGTACGGCACCACCCGCTACCATAAGGAAGGCTTTTTTCAGTTTACCGATAAGTTCTTTTTCTTCTGAAAACAACTCAGAGTAATCAGGTGTATCAAATGAAGGAATACCCATCAATTCCTCTTGTACTTTAGAAGCTGGTCCAAGTAAATCAACATGTCCTTTCATAGCTTTTTTAATCAACATTCCTACGGATAACATACGATTAATCTCGTTGGTGCCTTCGTAAATACGAGCAATACGAGCATCACGCCAAGCACTTTCCATCGGAGTATCTTCAGAGAATCCCATTCCACCATAAATCTGAATCCCTTCATCCGCAGCGTTTTGAACATCTTCCGAAACGGCGACTTTAAGAATAGAACATTCGATAGCGAACTCTTCAACCCCTTTTAACTCGGCTTCTTGGTGAGAAGTACCTTCTGCTTCACGTAATTTGATTCGGGTTTCGATATCTTTTGCTGCACGATAAGTGGCACTTTCTCCTGCATAAGCTGAGGTTGCCATTTCGGCTAATTTATATCGTATTGCACCAAAACTAGAAATAGGAACATTAAACTGAATTCTTTCGTTAGCATAATTCACTGCATTTGAAGTAACTCTACGTTGCGCATCCAAACAAGCAGCAGCCAATTTGATTCGACCTACATTCAAAGCATTCATGGCAATTTTAAACCCTTCACCACGACCGGCTAACATATTTTCGACAGGAACTTTAGTTTCATTAAAAAATACTTGACGAGTAGAAGAAGCACGAATTCCTAATTTGTGTTCCTCTTCGTTCATGGTGATTCCATTAGCTGGATCATTTTCTACAATGAAACCAGTGATGTTTTTATCGTCTTCAATTCGGGCAAACACGATGAATAGTGAGCAGAAACCAGCATTTGAAATCCACATTTTTCCTCCAGTAATGCTATAGGTTTTTCCATCAGCAGAAAGTACTGCTTTAGTCTTTCCTGAATTGGCATCACTACCGCCCCTGGTTCTGTTAGGCAATAAGCACCAAACCATTCTCCTGAGGCTAACTTAGGAACGTATTTTTGTTTTTGTTCTTCGGTTCCGTATAACGTAATGGGCATAGTCCCAATTCCAGTATGAGCCCCAAAGGCTGTAGAAAACGAACCTGTTGCTCCGGAAATATAGTCACATACCAAGCAAGTATCTACGAATCCCATTCCCATTCCACCATAAGCTTCAGGAACAGCAACACTCAGGAAACCCATATCACCAGCTTTCTTCATTACTTCTTCGGTAAAAGCATAATCTTTAGCCTCGAATCTGTTTTTGTTGGGCCATATCTCTTTGTCCACGAATTCTTTAACCGAATCGCGCATCATAATTTGTTCTTCCGAAAAATCTTCGGGAGTGAAGATATCTTCACATTTGGTTTCTTTTACGAGGAATTGTCCTCCTCTTGTTATATCGCTCATGGCTTTATTATTTTAAATTTTGAATTATAAATTTTAAATTATTTCTTCTCTTGTGATGTTTTGATAATCTTAGTTATTATGTTGATTATGTGTTCTATTTCTATGAGGTATTCTTCAACATTTATTTTAGTCAATTCTGATTTATCTAATAGTCTTAACCAATACTTAGTTTCTCTTGCTTCTTTGTTAGCAATAGAAAGCTTATTGATAAAATCTTTCATTGACTGACCTGCAATCGCTTCTTCAACATTTGCTCCAATACTAGTTCCACATCTTAATAACTGCTTAGAAACTATAAATTCGTTTTCTTTTTTTAATTGAATAAATAATTTGATAATCATCAATGAAAAATCAAATGTTTTATTAGCTATCAAATTATCTTTCATTTAAAATTTAGAATTTAAAATTTATAATAATTCATAGACTCCAGCCGCACCTTGCCCAGTTCCTACACACATAGAAACGATTCCGTATTTATCACCACGACGTTTCATTTCATCAAATAATTGTACCGATAATTTAGCTCCTGTGCAGCCAAGCGGGTGCCCTAAAGCAATGGCACCACCATTCACATTTACAATTTCTGGATTGATTCCTAATTCGCGTGTAACGGCTAATGCTTGGGATGCAAAGGCTTCGTTTAGTTCAATTAAGTTAATATCATTTAATGTTAGTCCTGCTTGTTTCAAGGCTTTCGGAATTGCTTTTACTGGACCAATTCCCATGATTCGCGGTTCAACCCCTGCTGCTGCATAACTTACCATTCGGGCAATAGGAGTGAGGTTTAATTCTTTTACCATATCCTCGCTCATGATTAAAACAAAAGCGGCTCCATCACTCATTTGAGAGGAATTACCAGCCGTTACACTACCACCAGCTGCAAAAACAGGTTTTAATCCGGCTAAAGCTGCTGTAGAAGTTCCAGCTCTTGGTCCTTCGTCTTTGGTTACTGTGTATGATTTAGTTTCTTTTTTACCATTTTCATTGATGAAGGTTTGCTCAATAGTTATCGGTACGATTTGTTTGTCAAACTTACCATTTGCTTGAGCTTCCAAAGCCTTTCTGTGTGAATTAAAAGCAAATTCATCTTGGTCTTCACGAGATACATTGAATTGTTTGGCCACTGCTTCTGCTGTTAATCCCATTCCCCAGTAGTAATCCTCGTGACCTTCTTTAGCCACAGCATAATCTGGAGTGGGTTTGTAACCACCCATTGGGATGAAACTCATGCTTTCGGCACCACCTGCAATAATACAATCTGCCATACCACTTTGAATTTTAGAAGTTGCCATGGCGATGGTTTCCAATCCTGAAGCGCAATAACGATTTACGGTAACACCGGAACTTCAGTAACTTTTAATCCCATTAACGAAATTAAACGCGCTACGTTTAATCCTTGTTCGGCTTCGGGCATGGCGTTTCCTACCATTACATCATCGATACGGGTTTTATCAAAATCGGGCAACTCATTCATCATAAACTGAATGGTTTCGGCAGCTAATTCATCGGGTCTTTTGAATCGGAAAACTCCTTTTGGCGCTTTCCCAACGGCTGTTCTGTATGCTTTTACTATATAGGCTGTTTTCATATTTTTATTTTTTGAGAGGAAAGAGGCAAGAGGCAAGACCGCTTTGCTGAAAGATTGTTTTTTGTCTTTCTTCTTTCTTCTTGTTTCTTTCTTCTAATTTCTCAATGGTTTTCCTTTGGTTAACATAAATTGGATACGTTCCAATGTTTTTCTTTCGGTACAAAGCGATAAAAAGGCTTCTCTTTCGATATCCAATAGGTATTGTTCGGATACTAAGGTTGGTTCTGATAAATCGCCACCCGCCATAACATAAGCTAGTTTGTTAGCAATCTTTTGATCGTGTTCCGATATGTATTTTCCAGCTACCATTTGGTCGGTTCCCACTAAGAACATCCCTAAAGCTTGCTTTCCTAAAACCTTTACATCGGTTCTTCGGATAGGTTGTGTATAACCAGCTTCAGCCATTAGCAACGCGTGTTTCTTAGCTTCAGCAATTTGACGGTCTTTATTGACTACGACAATATCTTTGCCTTTTTGCAATACTCCGGTATCAAATGCTTCGTAGGCTGAAGTTGATACTTTAGCCATCGCCACAGCTAAGAAATATTCCTGAAGTACATTTAATTCCACATCGTTTTTACGGAATAAATCAGAAGCACGCAATGCCATTTCTTTAGAACCCCCGCCACCTGGAATTACTCCAACTCCAAACTCTACCAAACCAATATAACTTTCAGCGGCAGCCACCACTTTATCAGCATGTAACGTCATTTCGCAACCCCCACCTAAGGTCATGCCATGAGGAGCAACAATAACAGGAATTGAAGAATAGCGCACTCGCATCATGGTGTCTTGGAACATTTTGATGGCCATATTTAGTTCATCGTATTCTTGTTCTACCGCCATCATAAATATCATTCCGATATTAGCTCCCACAGAGAAATTAGCTCCCTGATTACCAATCACTAATCCACTGTATTCTTTCTCGGCAAGATCTATTGCTTTGTTGATTCCAACCAAAACATCACCACCAATGGTATTCATTTTGCTTTGGAATTCTAAATTCAAAATACCATCGCCTAAATCGTGAATAACAGCACCACTATTGCTCCAAACTTTTTTGCTTTCGCGGATGTTATTTAGTATGATAAAACTATCTTGTCCCGGAACTTTAGTTTGTGATTTTGTTCCGATGTTATAGAAATAAGTAGCCCCTTCTTTTATAGTATAAAAACTAGTATTCCCAGAAGCTATCATGTCATTAACCCAGGCAGCAGGTTTTAGACCTTCGGCTTCCATTAATTCGATTCCTTTTTGAACTCCGATAGCATCCCAAATTTCAAACGGACCATTCTCCCAACCAAATCCCGCTTTCATGGCATCGTCAATTTTGTAGAAGTCGTCAGTTATTTCAGGAACTCTGTTGGAAACATAAGCAAACATGGCAGTAAAATTCTTTCTGTAGAAATCACCTGCTTTGTCTTTTCCTTTTACTAATACTCTAAATCTATCAATAGGTTTATCAATAGTTTTGGTCAATTCTAATGTTGCAAACGAAGCTTTTTTCGCTGGGCGATATTCCATCGTATCTAAATCTAATGATAAAATATCTTTGTCAACTTTCTTGTAAAAACCTTGTCCTGTTTTACTTCCCAACCATTTGTTTTCCATCATTTTGTTGATGAAATCTGGGAGTTTGAATAGCTCGTGTGCTTCGTCATTTGGGCAACCCTCATATAAACCATTGGCTACATGAACTAAAGTGTCCAAACCAACCACATCCACAGTTCTGAATGTAGCCGATTTTGGTCGACCAATAACGGGTCCAGTTAATTTATCCACTTCTTCGATGGTTAGGCCCATTTCTTTTACCAAATGAAACAAACTTTGAATTCCGAAGATTCCAATTCGGTTCCCAATGAAAGCAGGAGTATCTTTGGCTACGACCGAAGTCTTCCCTAAATATCTAGAACCATAATCAAATAAGAAATCTAATACTTCTTGAGCCGTTTGAGGTCCCGGAATGATTTCGAACAATTTTAAATAACGAGCAGGATTAAAGAAATGTGTTCCGCAGAAATGTTTTTGGAAATCTTCGCTTCTTCCTTCACTCATAAACTTGATAGGAATACCAGAAGTGTTTGAAGTGACCAAAGTTCCGGGCTTACGGAATTTATCGATTTGTTCAAATACCAATTTCTTGATGTCTAGTCGCTCTACTACTACTTCAATAACCCAATCGTAGTTAGCTATTTTCGCCATATCATCGGTAGTATTTCCAGTAGTAATTCTACTAGCAAACTTCTGACTGTAAATAGGAGAGGGATTCGATTTCAAGGCATTCGCTAAATGATCATTCACAATACGATTGCGAACCGCTTTACTTTCTAACGTCAATCCTTTTTTAGTTTCGATTTCAGTAAGGGCATTTGGAACAATATCCAATAACAAAACTTCTAATCCAATGTTAGCAAAATGACAAGCAATTCCAGAACCCATGATTCCAGAACCCACTACAGCCACTTTTTTAATTGTTCGTTTCATTTATTTTTTATTAGATGAAAGAAGCAAGAAGCAAGAGAAAAGATTATTCCAATTTACTGATAAAACCAGTAATCATTTTTTGGAATTCAATTATCTTATTTTCTACTTCTTTTGTTCTTTCTTCGGTTATATAATTATTTTGATATGCTATTAATACTTGTGTTTGTAATTCAAAAGAGGAACCTAAGCTGATATTTAAAAAATGTTTAAAATGAATGTCACTTCTGTTAGACCCTTCAGCTATATTTGATGGCATTGAAATCGCAGCTCTGTTCATTTGACTTGTTAAACCATAAACCTCATATTTAGGAAAATCATGTGTCATTTTATTTATATCTGATGCAATATCCATTGACAATATCCATATTTTAAGATTTTTAAAATTATGTTTCATAAGTCTTGCTTCTTGTCTCTTGCTTCTTTCTTCTATTTAAAATATCTTTTTCTCGGTTATCAAATCATTAATCACTTCAGCAACCTCCATGAAGTGTTGTAACTTTTCTTCAGAGATGTTTTGTTTTACTATTTCGTTGAATTTTAAAACAGTACTTTTTGATTGTTCTCGCATCTGTTTTCCTAAATCGGTTAGGTATATCAATACCCCACGACCGTCATCTGGATTTTTCTTTCTGATGATTAAGCCTTTTTCTTCAAGGGTTTTTAAGGTCCGTGTTAAGCTTGTAGGTTCCATTCCCATTCGGTTACTGATATAAGTAGATGGGGTTCCGTCTTCTTTATCAATACTTAATAAGGCAAATCCAATTGCCATAGAACCTTCAAATTTGGATGCTTCTTCGTTATACATGCGGGCAACGGCTTGCCAAGTAGCGCGGAGTATATAATCAATGGTTTTGTCTTTCATCTTGGTTTACGATAACGTTTTAGTTCCGAAGTCAAAGATATAAATAATTTATTATGCACGCATACTATTTGTGTTAAATTTTATGCATGCATACTATTTTTTATTTTGAAAGTAAAGTTAGGGAACAAAAAAAGCGAAAGAAATTACTCTTTCGCTTCTGTAAACATTCGATTCATATTTTGCTCCTAGTGAAGTCCTAAGCTTTTAATGTAGGCTTTATTATTAGAAGGCCTTCCTAAAAATTCTTCAACGGCTTCTATGATATCTCTTTGGGTTCCGTTAGCTAAAATTAGTTCACGATAGCGCAACCCTGTTTTAGTATCGGTCAAACCATTCTTTTCAAATTGGGTAAACATATCTTGCGCATAAACTCTGGACCATAAATAACCATAATAATATACAGGGTGTGTATTGATGTGAATCCAGCTAGCTTGCGGATGGGTATTATCTACATAAAAATTCATTATGCCCAATTGCTTATCAATATTTTTCCATATTTGATCGGTAGCAATTGGTGCTTTCGAATTGTATTTGTCATACAAATTCATATCATACAAACATTTTTGAAGTTGTTGTATGGTACTTAAACCAGAAGCTACTGTTTTGCTTTTTTGGATATTCTCAAAGGTAGCTTTTGGAAGTGTTTCACCAGTTTTGTAATGTTTGGCAAACGTACTAACAATGTCATAATTACTAATCCAGTTTTCAAATAACTGTGACATCGACTCTACAAAGTCGGGTTTTGAATCCGATTGAAAAGAATAGTCTCCATGAAAAGACATCATGTTTACAATATGTCCAAACTCATGAAATAACGTATTTAACTCTTTTTGGCTCAATAGTGAAGGAGAAGTTTTGCTAGGTTTTGTAAAGTTTCCTAATAGCATGGAAACCGGTATTTCCTTTCCTTTTCCAGAAGCTATGTTTACTCCATAAAACCAAGTTTCTTTATTTGGTCTCGGAAAAAGATCCATATAAAACCGACCTTTTAAAGTATTGCCTTCATATACTTCATACATTTCAACATCTTCTTGCCATACCGAAGGATGCTCCACTTTTCTAAATTCAAAGCCTAATAGTTTCTGATAAATGTCAAACATTCCTTTTAGACATTGTTCCATTGGGAAATAGGCTCTTAATTCTTCATTATTCACCTGGTGCTTTTTCTTTACTATTTGATTTTTGTAAAAACTAATATCCCAAGGCGCTAACTCCACCTTATCTTTTGTGTTCAATGCCGCTTTTTTCTCATCGGTTAACAGTTGAACATCGGCTATTGCCTTTTCTTTGGCACGACTTATCAAATCATTGATAAATCCCCAAGCCGTTTTTGAGTCTTTTGCCATTTTCTGAACCAAACTATAAGCAGCAAAGGTGGGATACCCCATGACTTTGGCTAACTCATCGCGTTTTTTGACCATACTATCTAAGATGCTTAGGTTTTTATCCGCTGCTCTATTATTGAATTTAATATAATAAGCCTTTCTGGTTTCTTCTAATGCGGCATTGCTCATAACCGTTTCATTAGTAGCGTTAATGATAGGGATTTCATATTTTCCTTCACCTACTTTATAGTTGTTTTTAAATTCTTCAGGCAGTCCTTGCATTCCCTTTTCATCTACTACTAGGATATCTTTGGACGTATTCATATTGTTAGAATAGTCAGTAGAAAGGTCACCGATTTCTTGGGTCAGTTTTTTGAATTTTTGAAGCTGTGCCTCACTCAAATTTACTCCAGAACTCTCTGACTTAAGAATCATGTCATCTACCAACATCTTTTTAATTCCTTTAAGCTCTTTATAGGCAGCCGATGATTTAAAACCAATCATTTTAGCATAAATATCTTTATCGGCATTGATAACAGTAGTTAATGAGTCTATAACATGATAACTAGCGATTCCTTTGGCACGGATAAGCGAATCAGTAGAAACCCAATTCAGCATAAAACAATTATAGCTAGTGGTGCTAATCCTATTTCTAACTTCATCCATAGCTTCAAATACATTGGCAAAAGTGGTGGTAGGCTCTTTCTTAATAGCAGCCATCTTTTTGCTTACTTCTTTAATGATGTAATTTGCATAATCGGTTACGTCATTGGGAGTCACTTTTGCATAGGCTACTGGTTCATTCAAACCTACTAGAAAAGGATTGTTTGTATTCTCTTGTTTTGATTGAGAATGGCCTATAACTATATTTAAGGAACACATAAGAAAAGTTAGGTATGGCAATTTTGTTTTTTGAATCATGATGATACTATAATTGAGAATTGTATTGTTTAGGATAGTGATGTATTTTAGGTGTCTCGGTATTTAATTCCCTAATATTTTTCTTTTTTGTTGTTCAAATTCTTCTGAAGTGATTACGCCGTCATCTACCAAGTCTTTGAGCTTTTTTAGTTCGTCGGCTATGCTTATGTTGCTTGTGGTGGAGCTTGCATGGGTATGATTAGGCTCATTTTGCATGGCACTTTTTATTTCCATTTTTCCTTTTTCGATGCCTTCTTTGATTTGTTTTACTTCGGCTTTGGTAAAACCATTAGCTGCCATCATAGTACCCCCTGCAAAAATAGTAATGGAAGAGAAACCTATTAATGGCGTATCTATCTCAACAGAGGCTATATGATCGTAATCAAAATGTTTGGTTTCTCCGCTAAATAGTCCAGGTATTTTGATGGTAATGCCTGAGGGTTCTAAATAGATTTCAGCAGGAAACAGTTTATTGCCAGAGGATAGGCGTGAAGCTACAAATTTCATAACGTATTATTTTTAGTTTTTGGTAGCCAAAGATAAAGAGTAATTCGATTTTAATTATAGATACCATCATTATTTTACTGATGAGCTATATACAACTTATAGATGGCCCAAAGAAGTATTGCCAATGTTATAGAGCCTAAAAGTAAGGCCACTATTCTCATTCTTTTTCTAAGTTCTTCTCTCATGAAAGGTATTCATTACTATACTATCAATGGAATTTCAAACTATGATAAAGACTAGTCTTCTCTTAAAAGATAAATCCAACCTGTTTTTGATTCTTGTCGGTTATCATTAAAATCAATTACATAGAAATAAGTACCATCAGGTAATATGGTGCCATCATCTTTTTGACCTTTCCATTCTTTTAAATAATTATCTTTAGAATAGACTTTCATGCCATATCTATTAAAAATACTTAAGTGTTTTACATTTAATAGTTGCAAGTCGAAAAAATCATTTTTGTCATCATTATTTACTGAAATCCCTTTCTGAACCCCACAAAAAACATGATCAACAAGAACGTTTTTACTCACTGCACAGCCATTAGTATTAATCACTTTTATAGTGAAATTCAAAGGCAACGTTTCTATAGCTGGTGTTCCATTTAAATAGGCTGTCACATCAAAAAGCGCCGAAGTACTAACGGTTTGATTATTCAGCTGCCAAATATAAGAAGCTGTAGTGCCATCAAAACTTTGATTTAATGGAGTAACCTGAAAATAGAAATCACCATTGTCACAATAACCTTTGTACTCAAAATCAAAATCATTATACACCTCTATTTTCAAAGTAGTTGTATTGGCACATTCACCAATATTAGGACTAAAGGTATACGTGGTTGTTTGGGTATTATTGATAGCTGGAGACCAAGTACCTTGAATACTATTGTTAGACGTTACTGGAAGATTAGTAATGCTACTTCCATAACAGGCGGTGGCTACTGGAGTAAAAGTAGGATTGACTTTTGGATTGACTGTAATCGTTATTTGTTTTGGATTAGAACAAACACCAGCATTTGGCGTAAAGGTATAAGTAGTGGTAGCTAAATTATTGACACTTGGTGACCAAGTTCCACTAAAACTGTTATTGGATACCAAAGGCAGCGGCGAAAGCGTATCTCCTTCACAGATGGGGTTTATAGTAGTAAAGGTAGGATCTACTTTCGGATTTACAACTACGGTCATGGTGGCACTATTGGTACACAAACTAGTTGCCGAAGGAGTGAAAGTATAAGTCGTTGTGTTGTTATTATCAATACTAGGAGCCCATGTTCCTGTCACGCTATTATTAGATTGAGTTGGTAAGGTGAAGGTATCTCCAACACAAATTGGATTCACTTGCGTAAATAATGGAGTAACTCGTGGATTTACATTAATAGTAATTTGAACATTGTTAATACAAGTCCCAGCACTAGGGGTAAAGGTGTAGTCAGTAGTAGTTACATTATTGGGAGCTGGTGACCAACTTCCTGTAATATGCTCGATAGAACTGGTTGGTAATGGCAATAATACATCTCCTTCACAAATTGTGGTTGGTATACTAAAGGTTGGCACCGACCCCGTTGGAGAAACCACTATGGTCATATCCGCTGTGTTGAGACAGCTCCCTGAACTTGATGGTGTAAAGGTATAAGTAGTGGTGGTTTGGTTATTTAAAGCTGGTGCCCAAGTTCCCGTTATCCCATTATCCGAAGTAGTAGGCAAAGGGTTTAAAGGTTGCCCTTGACAAATAGACGGAACTTGAGTAAATACAGGCGACACATTGCCCCCTACACTCACAGTTGCTACCGTAGATAAATTATTAGAACAAGTCCCAGTAGCTCCTAAAATATAGACCAAATTGATGGTTTGATCGGTAGCGGCATTAGGTATAGTAACAACAGATGTTCCACCTGTTCCTATAGTAACATTAAGTGTACTACCATTATTAATTTTATAACTAACAATGTCCCCAGGAGTACCTGATATAGTAAAAATGGCATCTTGACCAGGGCAAATAGGAGAATTAGTAGTTACCACTGGAGTAGTACAAAGCGTACCACAAACAGCAACAATAGGGGGGGTAATAAAATCGAAGGACGTTTGGTTCATGTCTTGGTTAGTACCATCTCCCATAGAACCATTAATACGATGCCCTACATAACCATATCTAATGCTTCCTAATTTAATCACAGCAGTAGAATGTCCACCAGTTTCACAATGCGTAATGACATCGGTGCTCTGAATACCAGCAGGGATATTTAAATAATTAGTTCCTGATTCAACGGCTCGGCCTGCCATATAATAGCTATTAACACCCGCTGTATATAGAAGCCCTCCAGCTTTTATGACCGATAATCCAGGGTATAAATTATCATGTTCATTAGCCGAAATCCAAGCAGCATCGGTAATTACTGAGCCATTTGGATTTTTACAATTCACCCATATATTTCTATCAGTCGCAGTATTATCACCCAATTGACCATTACCATTCTCCCCCAAACTGTATACTTTTTTATCGGTACCTAAAACATAATACGAGGGAGACCCCGAAGAGCTACTGTCAAAGGTTCCTTGAATCATCTTTATTCCCGGAATCCCTGTTGGTAATGTCATTTGTGTGGCAAAAGATCTGTCTGTTGCCCCTGTGGCATTTCCTAAATAGGTAGATTCCCCCCATGTCCAAAGTGTACCATCCGATTTTAAGGCAAATCCAAAATTACCAGAGCCTCTACTAACAATTACATTACTCAAAGGGGTGGTTGGGTCTTGCATTATCTTTACCCAACCTGTTTCTGTTCCTGTATTTCCTCTCATCAGTGAATTTCGAGATAATACGTATACCTCTCCAGTACAAGTTGTTATCATTACAGTACCTGAAGATATAAAAAGAATTTTAACATCGGTAGGGGTTATGTTCAAGGGTAGGCCATCTGCTTTTCCAGCTACTGTAATTTTTCTAAAAGAACTAGAGGTAACGACAGAACTGCTTATTACAGAATTTGGAGACCCCACAACAAATAGTCCTGTTGAAGTTAACACTACCATTTGTGTTAAATCCCCAATCCCTATTTTAAATATAGTGCCTGTTAAAGCGGGATAGGTGGTAGCATTAATCGTAGTTGGAGATAGAAAATGCCCATTCCCAGTATTATTGATGTAAGCCCCCCAAGCTCTCCAACTCCCATTAGGCTCTCGGATATAACTAGCATGATAAGCAGCGCCCATATTATCATAGGCAATACTGGCGGCATCATCATTAGAGTAAAGACCGGTATTTCCATTACACACCTCAGAATCGCATTGCCCAAATAGTGGATTTATGGCAAATAAACAAGTCGCGAACAATAGTATCACTATTTTTTTCATAATTAATCTTGTATAGGTGTTACTAAAGAAACAGATTGAACGGTATCATTGGCATCAATAAAATCGAACATGAGCCAGGAGTTTTCTGTTACCTGTCCGGTTAGTGAATATTGAATGATATGGGTGCCATCATAATACACTCTATTACTATTTTTTAAATGAGCCGTTATGGTAGTGCCAATACCCGCTGATGTAACTGTTTTATTATTTAGTACTACAGGTTGTTGATCATAAGTAGTTATAGTAACTGGGATGCTTACGGTAGTGTTAGCCGTATCTTTATTTTTCCGAATGGGTTCAGAAAACGAAATGTGTTTAGTGTCAAAAGTCATTTTAATGCGACTTACATTGAGCTTAATTTCATTAGGTAAGTGAACCTCTTCACAATCTTTTTTCTTAGAGGAGTTGTCTATGATTTTAATGGTATATTTTCCAGGCTTTTGAAATTTGTAACTATTAATTTCATTGCCTTTTAATTGGATTTTTTCTGTTCCTCCCGTAATGATAAATTGGGTTTTAGTACTAACATTACTCAAATGAATGCTTTCGTTAAAAGAAATGGTCATGTCATTTTGTGCCAAAATAAAATGGGAAATGAACAATATAAAAAAGGAAGATAGGAATGCTTTCATATTTTAGAGAAATAGTTAGTTTTTTTGTTTACGCATAGTTAACAAAAAATATTATAATAGTAAGAATTTTTAGCATCTATTTATTCATTTTGTTTTAACAATAATTTCATTTAGAATTATATAGACATCTTTTTAGCTTTGATAAAGTTTTAGAACTTTAAATATTAGGCAAAGGGTTCATCAATAGAGTGGCTAGGAGGAGAAAACCATTTAGGGCCTTCTTCAGTCATATACACACAATCTTCTAAGCGAATGCCAAATTCTCCAAAGATAGAAATATTGGGTTCTATACTAAAGCACATACCGGTTTGTAGCAGGGCTTTATTGCCTTTTACCATATTCCCCCATTCATGTCCATCCATGCCAATGCCATGTCCAGTGCGATGAGGTAGCCCCGGTAATTGATATCCCGGACCAAAACCAGCATCCGTGATTACTTTACGTGCTGCCGCATCTACGGCTTCACAAGGTGCTCCTATTCTAGCAGCAGCAAAACCAGCCGCTTGTGCTTCTTTTTCAAGATTCCATATAGCGATTTGCCTTTTAGTAGGTGGGGCTCCAAAAACGATAGTACGGGTAATGTCTGAATTATAGCCTTCTACCGTGCAACCACAATCCATTAATACAATATCTCCTTTTTTCAGACTCTGTGGTACTTTAGTGCCATGCGGATAGGCAGAAGCCTTCCCAAACAAGCATAAGGCAAAATCAGCGTTTCCTCCTAATTGGGTCTGGGCTTCCATGATGATTCCAGAGAGTTCGTCTTGCGACATGCCTTCCTTTAGTTGACTAGCACCGTATTTTATAGCGGCAAGGGTAATGTCATTAGCCTTTTGCATGAGTTGAAGCTCCGCAGCAGATTTAATAATACGACAAGGAATAGTAACGGGGTCACCACTGACGTAAGAAAGATAGGGTGCCTCTTTTTGTATGCCGTTGCTGATAAAGAATCGGGTTCTTTCTTCTATGGCAATGGTTCCAAAAGGAGTCCCCATTTCTTTGAGTGCTTTGGCTGTTAGTTGGAACGGACTCTCGTCTTCTTGCCAAACATAAACCTGATTGCCAATTGTTAGCTGTTCCCTAAGTCTAGCTTCTTCAAAGGCGGGACCTACATAACGCACGGCTCCTTTAGCCGGAATAATTGCTAACATAGTTCGCTCACTAGGCCACCAACTGACACCGGTAAAGTAAAAGAGACTAGTACCAGCTTCCACCACTAAAGCGTCTATTTTATTTTCAGTAAGTAAGCGTTGGGCTTTGGTAATTCTGGCTTCCCGTTCTGCTACTGAAATAGGAACGACATCAGCAGTCATTGAGGGTAAGGTGCTGTTTCCTTTGGGGGTTTCTTTTGAACGGTCAGTAGGGTAAGGAGTGAATCCTGTAACTAAACCACTAGCGGCTACCATACCGCTTAAACTTATAAATTCTCTTCTTTTCATAGTATAAAATTAATAGGCACCACGTATAGTATGGCGCTGTCAAATCTTCAATTTAATTCGATAGTGGGAAAATAGTGTTTTTTCTTTTTGATTTATCGCTAAATATACTCTTTTTTAGAGTACAAAAAGTAGGAAGGAATAGTATTTTAGCACATAAGGCTAAAAACCCATAGTGCATGATGGCTTATGTCTATTGGTTTGATTGATATTAACTTAAGATTTGCTTAAGATTTCATTAGTGATGTAAAAGTATCAAAAAAAGGCACGAAATTTGTAAGAGGTCGTATAGCCCTGACGACTTTATTTATAACTAATGCTATTCCTTATGAAAAACAATGACATCAACGCCATTATGCAGCAACTCCAAGAGCTGATAGCTAGGGCAGGCTACAACAAAAGTAACTTACTAGAAGAAGTTTTTTTAAACAGTGACCAAATGGAGCGCTTGCTCAAATGCAGTCCAGCCACCTTATACCGCTGGCGGAACAAAGGCATAATCCCTTGCTGCAAAGTAGGAGGGGTATACCGCTACCCAAAAAGCTTCCTTACTCAGGAATTCCTAAACAGCATTACGAAAAACGAAGACCGCTCTAAACGGTTTGATGATTAAACCCAATGCATTCTTTTGATTGTAGCTTACAGATGGTAGGAGTATACCGCTTGCGCTTTTGTGGTTACGAGACAATTACTGCCACACGAAAGGATTCGTGCGGTAGCGGGGGAAAAACGAAGACCGGTCTAAACGGTTTGATGATTAAACCCAATGCATTCTTTTGATTGTAGCTTACAGATGGTAGGAGTATACCGCTTGTGCTTTTGTGGTTACGAGACAATTACTGCCACACGAAAGGATTCGTGCGGTAGCAGGGGGGGGTGATGATTAAACCCAATGCATTCT
This sequence comes from Flavobacterium sp. N1994, assembly GCF_025947145.1. Taxonomy (NCBI): domain Bacteria; kingdom Pseudomonadati; phylum Bacteroidota; class Flavobacteriia; order Flavobacteriales; family Flavobacteriaceae; genus Flavobacterium; species Flavobacterium sp. N1994. The sequence goes on along the minus strand of NZ_CP109999.1, from coordinate 1,005,656 downwards.
TTTGATTGTAGCTTACAGATGGTAGGAGTATACCGCTTGTGCTTTTGTGGTTTGAGGCTATAAGACTATACTAATATCACACGAAAGGATTCGTGCGTTAGCGGTGGGGTTACGAGACAATTACTGCCACACGAAAGGATTCGTGCGGTAGCGGGGGAAAACCTGTATTGGCAGATCATACTTATTATTTATTTGGTTCTGTCCAAAATAAACTTGGATTATTAGTTTTATAGTGAATAAATTTCACACCTGTTTTCGTATTCGTTTGCTCTTTTTTTTGTGGAGTTTGTACAATTCCGTCTAATGGTAAGAGTTCAACATAAGTTATTTCTTTTCCGCTTTTCCAAGTTTCAGAATCATATTCACTTACCAATGGCGTTTCTAATCTATATAGGTTTTTAGCCATATAAGTTTCTAAATAATATTCTTTTGTTTGTGAATTTTTTTTATTCCAATTTGCTTCTGGATTTAATATTAATGTTTTACCTTTTATTAATCTTTCACGGACTTCACCAAGTCCAAGTAATTCTCCTTTTTCATTCATTACATAAGCATCAAATGTTGGGTCAATCCAAATCCATTTTTTTAATTCATTGCTGTAAACCATATTTATTACGTGACAATCATCAAATTCTGTTTCTTTAGGCATACAAGTTATATATCTTGATTTTATTCCCATTGATAAGTAACATTCATTTAGAATAGTTGCCATCATTCTACAATTAACTCCACGTTTTTCAGTTTTACAAACTTTAATTAAATCGATTGCATTTTTTAATGTTGGATTATTACTACTACCATCGTGTCTTATTATATTATGAACCCAATGTAATAAGTTAAGAATTTTTGAAACTTCATTTCCGTTACCTGCAATTGAATCTAATTTTAAATCTTTTCTTATTTTTACAAGATTAGGGTTATCCATTGATTGATATTCAAATTTTGGAATAAATCGATTGTCGGATGAGTTATATTTTTCTGCTTTCTTTAATTTTTCTAAATACGGCATTTTATATTTTATTTGCGTATTTGCTTTTATTGAGTCATTTAATAAAACGATAAAATTAAATTCCGTGTCTTTTTTAATTTTAATTGTAATTGAATCTTTATCAGTAATAAAAGTAACTTTTTGTCCCAAAGAACTTGTTTCATAAACATCAGGATTTATTTCAGGTGAAATTGTCCAATTTTGTTTTCTGAAATTTTTTCCATCTCGCACGTCTATTTTTTTAGAAGTTGCTTTAATAATTGGAATGTTTTTTTGAGCAAAAAGAAATTGAACAAAAAGTGATAAAACTGTAATTAAAGTGATTTTAATTTTCATATGTTTAGTTAATTTTCTTTATAACGTATTTTTTCGTCAGATAGTATGTCTACCAACTAATAAATCTACTAAAGTTCTTACCCCTTTTTAAAAAGATAAAACAAGACTTCTAGTTATTAGTACCAAACTTACAAAACTTTTCCCACCCATACCTCACCACTAATGGTGATTTTCAAGTAAGGTATTACTTTGATTATAGTAGTTTTTTAGGGTTAAAATCTGCTCTCCTTTCTTATTCCATTCTGCTTTCCTCCACAACTTCTTCGCAAAATACCCCCATTTTGCGAACGAAACCCGACCAAGACCCGAACCACATCCGAAGAACGGGGTTCAAGAAGGGGTTTTTCATTAGTCAACACTAGTCAATACTAGTCAACAGTAGTCAATACTAGTCAAAACTAGTCAACTCTAATCATTACTAATCACGCTATTGTGCAGGGAAAAGGGTTGGTATAGCTTTGTTGTACTCAGTGACCAATAGGGCTGAGATTCTTAGTATAAATCCCTTAAAATCTATTAGTTATGGGAACTTACAACAAGGGCATATTAGGCCCATTTTCAGGAAAAGTTGGTACTGTGATAGGCGCCAACTGGAGAGGTAAAGACGTAATGCGTTCGTTACCTAAAAAAAACAAACGAACTCCAAGTGAGACACAAAAGTTGCAACGTCAGTTGTTTACTAACGTTTCCGAGTTCTTAACCCCGATAAGCCCAGTGCTATCGCTGTATTTTGGAAGACGAGGCGGAGAGCAAAGCCGTCGCAATCAGGCCACATCCTATCACATGAGGAATGCGGTGCAGTATGTAGCCCCCGATTTTACCATTTTGTACAATAAGGTGCAAATCAGCAGAGGGGATTTAGAAGGTATTCAAAATCCGGCTGTAATAGCTTTAGGTGGTAACAAGGTTAGCTACACTTGGGATAACAATGCCGACCAAGGCTCGGCTAAAGCTAGTGACCAATTGATAGTGGTGCTGTATGCTCCTGCGGAAAATTTGTATTACTATTTATTGAATGCTGCTACCCGAGATGCTACTACAGTTATCTTGGCTTTGCCTAACTACTTCGTAGGACTTGAGGTGCAAAGCTGGATTACGTTCGCTTCGGCGGATAATACTAGCTATGCTACTAGTGTGTATATGGGGGCGGTGACGGTGAGTTGAGGTTAGAAGCAAGAAGAAAGAGGCAAGAGGTAAGAACTTTTTGCTAAAAGGAGGGAATGAAAAAATCGCCTATAAAGTATTTTACAGGCGATTTTGATTTTGTTTTACCCGCAAGGGGTGGTGGTTTGTTACAAGGCTATTGTACCAAGATTGGTAGCTACACCTGCTGTTACGGATACATTGACTTGCGTTACTGGAAGTAAAGGTAAAACAGGAGTTATAGTAAACGAATACACGCCAGCAGGAAGTCCTAAAACTTGAAACTGACCCAAAGCATTTACATTACTAGAATACACTACGTTGGTAGCAGAAGTTGCTGTTACTGTGGCAAGCGTTCCAATAGGAGTAATCGATCCTTTGATACTTCCTGATGCCGTTACCACTACATTTCGCAATACCGGTTTTAATTTGTAAGTACCAGCTCCTGTTTGCACAATAGAGGTATTTGCATCAAAATCGATTAAGATTTCATTTTCTACGTTTTGCACTAGGGTTTGATTTAGATTTATTTTCAACCCCGTTTGGTCAGCACTTGGCGTATCCAAAGGATATGAAACCCCATTCACTACTACCGAATTATTAGTACCCAATAATAATCTAATTTGTGTAGCATTTACATCGCTTAAGCCACTAGTAGCAATGATGGCATTCACCCCATTAGAAAGGGTCAACAAATTGTAGATACCAGCTGTAGTGTTTAAAGTAACTGTTTGTCCATCACTGCCAATTACTTCTACCGCTTGTAGATCGATGTTTACTTGGTCATAAGGACCAGGAGCATCCGTCATACGCACTTTGTACGCATATTTCCCCGTTGAATTAGAGTCGCTAGTACAAGAATTAAATGAAATTCCCAATACCATAAATGACGCCATTAAAATTACTTTTTTCATAGTTTAAATATTATGTTGTGAATTAGGTTTCACAACAGGACAAAGTTCATAGTAATCTTCTTTTGGATTGTTTTACAATAAAAAGTAAGTTTTATATAATTATAAGGTTTTGGGATTGTATCCCGTTTTTGAAGGTCTTTTTACAAGATAAAGTAGCTTCTTGTAGGTTTTTCTATTCTTCGAAATCTTATATATTCACAAAGAAGGCATCTATTAATTCCATTTTATTTAATAAATATCCTATATAATTCGAATAGTATAATTATCATTTTATTGTATTTTAAATAAAATTATTGTTTTTTACCCATAAATTCTACTAAATATTTTAAAATAGTACGGTTATTTAGGGATTAAATAGTCAAAAAACCTATACAACAACAATACAAAATATAGGTTTTGACAGTATTTAGCTTCATTTGATAGGAAGGTTTTAAAAAAACAATATTTCTAAAATCCAGCTATAGCTAGCCATTTAAGCGATTGATGTATAAAATGGTATTGTATAGTTCTTATATACTATAGTAAAAACGATTGTAACTATAACTTCATTAAGTTTAAATTCCAAAATCTTCAGAACTAGAAAACACTTTCTCGTTCACCTACAGCATCTCGAATCAACCTTAAGTTTTAAAACTTAAATAAAGTTAAACATGAAATTATTTTTATTTTCAGCCATGCTGCTTTTTTCAAGCTTTGTATTTCCACAAGTGGGTATTGGAACCACAAACCCACAAGGAGCTTTAGATGTTACTTCTACAACTGATGGTTTTTTAATTCCAAGGGTGCCATTAACAGTGGGGACAGCTAATGCGTTACCACTTACGGCACCTATCACTTCCGAAATTATATACAATACTGCTACGGTTGGTGGTGCTACACCTGGCTTTTATTATTGGAATGGGTCTAGCTGGGTAAGATTTGCTACTGGAGTTACAACGGGTTGGCTAACTGCAGGAAATACTGTTGGAGCAGCAACTTCTTTTATAGGAACGCTAGACAATTTTGACGTTGCATTTAAAAGAAGCAATACAGCAGCTGGTTTTATTGGAGCTACCAACACTGCTTTTGGTGTTAGTTCTTTAGCGGCTAATTCAGGAACAAACAATACCGCATTTGGTACCAATGCTTTAGCAGCTAACAATTCGCCTGGTGATAATACCGCCATTGGTTATAATGCCTTGGCAGCAAACACACTAAATTCGGGTGCAGGAAATAAAAATACTGCTGTTGGAAGTTCATCATTAGCTGCGCTTAATGGAGGAGCTCGTAACACCGCAGTGGGTGCGCTTGCTTTATCAGGTGTAAATGGCAATGCTTCTTTGGATAATGTTGCGGTTGGTCATAATGCGTTGCCAGGAGGTGGCACTATCGATCAGTCTGTAGCTATAGGATCTAATGCTTTATCTGGTAGCGGCACCGGATCAACAAGGAGTACGGCTATTGGTTATAATGCAGGAAATGCTATTTCAACAAGTATTGATAATGTAATTATAGGTTGGAGTGCTCAAGGTTCTGGTGCCACAGCTAGGAATCAAATCGTAGTTGGGGCAGGTGCTAGTGCTAATGCTGATAATACGATTACCTTAGGAAATGGTTCCATTACAACTTTAAGATGTCAAGCTACTACGATTACAGCATTATCTGACCGAAGAGATAAAGCAGATATCGTGACATTAGCAGAGGGAATTGAATTTATAAAGAAATTAAAACCCGTAACATTCACTTGGAATACTAGAGATAAGTCAAAAGTTGGAGCTAAGGCAGCAGGTTTTATAGCTCAAGATTTATTGGATTTACAACAAAAATCTGCCATAGGAGAGAATTTAGATTTAGTAACTTATAATAATCCTGAAAGATTAGAAGCTCGGTATGGAAATTTGCTTCCAGTTATTGTTAAGGGAATCCAAGAACAACAAGAAGAAATTGAAGCGCTGAGAAAAGCCAATGCTGAACTGATGAAAATGAATGAAGTTATTATGAAAAGACTAGAAGCTTTAGAAAACAAAAAATAAGGTATTCTATTTTTTTATCTAATTCGAAATGAGTTTGTAAAAAACATAAAAAAAAGATGGTTTTTTTAAAGTATCCGTTTTTTTATTGATAAAAAAATAACAGATTAATACAAATGGATAGGAGTTCTATTAATGGTAAAGCGTTGTTTCAATACAACATTAATACAACATTATAAATAAAAAGTGCGAATATACAGAAACACAGTTAGGTATTTTTTTTTAACAATAAAAGCTACATCGATTGCGTGTAGGCTATATAAGGCTAGAATTTTTAATACCACCAACTTGTATGGTTTTTGTATACTCAAACGTTGTAGTTACAGAATGCAAATAAATATAAATTTACCAACCACTAAAAAAAATTAGATTTTATGAAACAAAATACTTTGGACACAGTCACTTGATTTTATTCAAGTTAGCAGCAAACCTCAACCAAAAAAAGCACCTACATTTTAAAATAATACAGAACTATAAATTTATGAACATGAAAAAACTATTATTACTCTTCTTCCTGATGACTTTTTCATTAGGATATTCACAACCCGGAGCAGGGGCGTCAGCTCCTCCTGCAAGAAATAGCTGGGATGTGCTTTCCGTCTTTAGCGATTCCTATACTCCACAACCTGGAACTAGGACTTATAATCCAGGTTGGGGACAAGCTGGGTCTGCAAGTGTTGTTTCCATAGGTGGTAACAATGTTTGGAGTGCCACAAATCTTAATTACCAAGGTTTAGATTTTGGAGGTAACATCAATGCTACAGCCATGACTACGTTCCACGTAGATGTTTGGACTGCCAATGAAACTTCTTTACAATTTTATCAAATCAACAACGGAGGTGGTGAGCGTTCTTACACCCTTACACCCTTAGTTCAGAACTCATGGAATAGTTATGATATTCCATTAACGGCTTGGACAAGTCAATCTGGTTTTGCCGTAAATGCTTTATTCCAATTTAAAGTAGTAGGTTCAGGTGGAAAAACAGTTTATTTTGATAACATGTATTTCTACAGAGCAGCTACTGCTCAGCCTCCAACATATGGTGCCTTTACAGTTCCAGCTAAATTAACTACTAGTGCACCTTTTACTTTAACACCTCCAACTTCAAATAATACTAGCCCATTTACTTATGTTAGTAGTAATACAGCTGTAGCTACTGTTAGTGGTAGTACAGTAACTATTGTTGGAGCCGGTACTTCTACTATTACAGCTAGTCAGGTAGCTGATGGTACTTATGGTCCAGGTTCAACAACTGCTTCTTTAGTAGTAACGGTCCCACTTCCGGCTACTCCGGCTCCGAATCCTCCAGCAAGAAATGCTTGGGATGTCATCTCTTACTATAGTGATACTAATGTAGGTTCGGTCTACGCCGTTGCCTCTGCGCCAACTTGGGGTGGACAAACAGCCGATACCCCTATATCGGGTAATGCTACTAAGTTTTTAGGTAGCTATCTTTTTGGTCAAATTGCTTTTGCCAATAAGAATGTTACTTCCATGTCAACAATACACCTAGACTTATATTCTGTAGACCAAACCACTACATGGTTATGGTTAAATAATGAAAAATATATTATTACCCCAGTTACCACTGGTGTATGGACTTCCTTAGATATTCCATTATCAACTTTTGTGGTAGCCGATAAAACAGCTATTAATATTATTAAGATAGAAAGTCCAACAGGGGCAGCAACTCCTTTAAGAAATGTTTATGTAGATAATATCTATTTTTACAGAGCAGCTACTTTACAACCACCAACGTTAGGAAGCTTAACGGTTCCTTCAAAAGTGGTAGGGGATGCTCCGTTTACTTTAACGAACCCAACTTCTAATAGTTCGGGTGCATGGACTTACACTAGTAGTAACACTTCAGTAGCTACCATTTCAGGTAACACGGTAACTGTACTAGCAGGTGGTGTTACTACTATTACTGCTACTCAAGCTTCAGATGGCACTTATGGGGTAGGTACTGTAACGGCTCAACTATCTGTATTGCCTCCAGCAGCGCCAACACCGCCAGTTAGAGTGGCAACCAATGTTATTTCTTATTATAGTGATGCTTACACGCTTGCAGCTACTCCAACTTGGTCAAGTAGCAGTACTAATGCTGATGTATCTTTAGGAGGTAATAATGCAAGGTTTGTGAGTAATTTTACATTTGGACAAATAGCCTTCGCTAATAAAGATGTTTCTGCTATGAGTACTATCCACGTTGATGTGTATTCTTTAGACTCATCGCTTTTATGGTTATGGGTAGGAACTAATAGAAAAGATATCGCTGTAACTCCAAATACTTGGACGAGTATTGATATTCCTTTGTCACAATATTCTGCTATTGGAGTTAACTTAACAGCCGTTAATATTGTTAAGATTGAGAATCCACTTGGAGCAGGTACTTTGAGAAATATGTATGTAGATAATATCTATTTCTATTTTGCCTTGACTGCACCAACGTTTTCTAACTTCTCATCCGTAGCGAAAGTTATGGGAGCAGCACCATTCACTTTGGCGGCTACTTCTACTAGTCCAGCAGCTATTACGTATACTAGTAGTAATACAGCTGTAGCTACAGTAAGTGGTTCTACTGTTACAGTAGTAGGTGTGGGAACTTCTACACTTACTGCTTCGCAAGTAGCTACTGGGTCGTATGCAGCAGGTTCTGCAACAGCTACCTTAACGGTTACGGGTTCTACAACGCCATTGGCAGGTCCTACAGCACCTCCAGCAAGAAATTCTTGGGATGTGATTTCAGTCTTTAGTGATGCTGCTTATACTGCGGCTCCAGGAACTAGAGGATACAATCCTAGTTGGGGACAAGCTGGTTCTGCTAGTGTGGTTTCATTAGCAGGTGACAATGCTTGGCGTGCTACTAACCTTAACTATCAAGGATTAGATTTTGGCGCTAACGTAAATGTTTCAGCCATGACTACGTTCCACGTAGATGTTTGGACTTTTGATGAGACTTCTTTACAGTTTTTCCAAATCAACAATGGTGGTGGAGAAAGATCTTATACCCTTACTCCATTAGTTCAAGGGCAGTGGAATAGCTATGACATTCCAATCACAGCTTGGACAAGCCAATCTGGTTTTGCAGTTAACGCTTTATTCCAATTTAAAGTTGTAGGTTCAGGTGGAAAAACAGTGTATTTTGATAACATGTATTTCTACAGACCAGCTACAACGCAACCTCCAACTTATGGAGCCTTCACTATTCCGTCAAAAGTTGTTGGAGATGCTGATTTTAATTTAACGCCTCCAACATCTAATAATACTAATCCTATTACTTACTCTAGTGGTAATACAGCAGTAGCCACGGTTACTGGTACTTTAGTTCATATTGTAGGACCTGGAACTGCTGTTATTACAGCAAGTCAAATTAGTGATGGCACTTATGGTGCAGGAAGTACGACGGCTACGTTAACAGTAACCCCTCCTGCAGCACCCACTCCAATTACCAGAAATACCTGGGATGTAGTATCTCTATATAGTGACGCTTATACCACTTCTTCTTCGCCAAACTTGGCAGGATTTGGTACTGGTGTTACGCTATCAGGTAACAATGGTAGATTCCTTACCGGTTCACCAACATATCGACTTGCTTTTACGTCTACTGATGTTTCAGCGATGACTTATTTACATATAGATGTTTATGCTCTAAATCAAAGTTCATGGCAGTTTAGATTGAATGACAAAGCAGTTACAGTAGGTACTCCTGTGAATGGATGGACAAGTGTTGACATTCTTTTGTCAGATTATATTCCGTCTGGGTTAAATTTGGCAACCGTTTCTTATTTTGATTTTTTCAATCCTAATGGAGCTAATCCAAACTCATCTTATTTAGATAACATCTATTTCTATAGAGCTGCAACGCTTCCTCCAGCGACAGTAGGTACTTTTACAGTTCCTGCTAAAGTATTGGGCGATGCGCCATTTACCTTAACTCCTCCAACTTCTAATAATACTAGTCCGTTTACTTATAGTAGTAGTGATACTAATATAGCTACTATTAGTGGAAGTACCCTTACAGTAGTAGGTGGTGGAACGGCTACCATTACAGCCTCACAAGTTGCAGATGGAACTTATGGGCCAACTAGTAAAACAGCTAGCTTAGTAGTAACTTATCCTGCTCCTGGAGCTTCTCCAGTGCCACCAGTTAGAGATACGGCTAGAGTAGTATCTATGTTTACTGGTACACCTTCAGTATATGCCAATGCTATTACAGCAGTTCGTTCTAGCTGGACAGGTGCAACTACTATGACCACGATTCCAAATGGAACTAATACTTGTTTACAATTAGATAATCTTGGGTTTTTAGGTTTAGTAGCTAGTTCAGGCACTTTCAGTGCAGTAGGAATGACTAACTTGCATGTAGATGTGTATTTAAATTCACCTATTTCAAATATGTTTGTTGTTCTTGTATCAACAGCTGCTGATAAATTATACAACACCGGAGCTCTTGTAGCAGGGTGGAATTCTTTGAATATTAATTTAGCAACTGCATATCCTGGATCACCTTTAGGAACTATTTATGGTTTGAAATTTGAGCAAAACGTTGGAGCAGCTCGTCAGATTTATCTAGACAATGTATATTTCAGCAATGATTATTATACTTTCTATGCTGACACCGATGGTGACGGATTTGGAGATTTAGCTTCAACTGTTTCAGCTACTACCGCTCCTAGTGGATATGTAAGCAACAGTACTGATTGTAATGATTCAGACCCAGATGTATGGAGAAGTGGAGATTTCTACATTGATGTTGATGGAGATGGTTATAACTTAGATATTCCATTAGTAAATTTATGTTATGGAGCTTCTTTATCACCATTATACAGTGCTACTTCACTCGGAGTAGATTGTGATGACAATGATCCAGCTATCCATGCACCATTGACACCATCAGTTCAATTGGATAGTAGTGATGCTGATAACTCATTCTGTACAGGAACTAGTGTTACCTTCACTGCAACGGCTTCTAATGTTAGTGGTCCAGCTACAACTGGAGATGCTGTAGTAACTTATACATTCAAAGTAAATGGTTCTTCCGTTCAATCTAGTATTGATAATACCTATACTACTACTACCTTGACTACTGGTCAAATAGTAACAGTAGATATTGATATTACAGGGGGTACTTGTAGAACTAGTGATACAGCTTCTAGTACAGGTATTACCAATACTGTAAATCCGTTACCAACAGTAACTGCTGGAAATGTGAGTGGTTGTGCAGGATCAGCTATTACTTTAGTTGGTTTACCAGCAGGAGGAACGTTTAGTATTGCTAATCCATACACAGGACCAAGTACTACTTATACTTACTCTTATACCAATGCCAGTGGATGTTCGGCTACGAGTGCTTCTGCAACAGTTACTATTACAGCACAACCTTCATGGTATTTAGATGCTGATAATGATGGTTACTATACAGGAACAGCAGTGGCCTCTTGTACTTCACCAGGAACAGGATATACTACAGCTAGCTTATTTGGTGGTGGTGATTGTAACGATAGCGTTGCAGCCATTAATCCAGGTGCAGCTGAGGTTTGTTATAACAACATTGATGACAATTGTAATGGTACTTTGTCAGAAGGTTGCGCACCAGTTGTTGTCAATATGACATCCTCTTATAATAATAGTACTTTAGTATCATTAGCTACAGCTATTCCAGCGGTAGGGTATTCTTACCCAGGCACTTCGAATATTAAATATCGTTTTTCTGTTAAAAATGAAACGACAGGTGTTACGGCTCCTGATGTTATTCAAGGATCACGCTATGTAACTATTCCAGCCGCACTTCATTTATATGGTGCTACTTATACTATCAAAGTATCAGCAGTGATTAATGATGAAGTTGTTCCTTTTGCTGGTAATACTATAACAGTAACTGGACCAACCGTTCAATTGATTACTTTGAGTTCTGCTAGTTGTGGTGCTACTTTAGCTACTTTAGCTTCTACGATTTCGGCTAATGGAGGATTGAATGCTACAGGGTATACTTTCCGTATTCGATTAACAACGGATAATGGACCAACACCAACGTATGGTTTCTCTTCATCAGCTACTCGTTTTGTGGGTGCTAACTCATTCGCAGGTTTCCCATTGCAGTATAATACAAGCTACCAAGTAGCAGTAAAATACAGTTATATAGATCCTCTGACTAGTTTACCAGTAGAATCAGCTTACGGAGCAGAGTGTTCTGTTTCAACGCCATCGATTCCATTGATTGGTTTAGCAGCACCAACTTGTGGTTCACAAGTAGCTACAATGAATGCGGGTATCACAGCTAGTCCAGCAGCTTATGCTACAGGATACCGTTTCCGTATTCGATTGACAAGTGACAATGGCCCAACGCCAACGTATTACTATACATTGCCAAATGCTAGTAGATTCTCATCATTAGTAGCATTCCAAGGGGTTACGTTTGCTTACAACACCCAATATTCTATTGCGGTTGAGTATAGTATCTTGAGTAACAGTGTAACGCAATGGTCAGGTTTTGGTTCAGAATGTATTGTTAAAACACCATTCTTCCCAGTGACTTCGTTAGTACCATCACAATGTGGATTGTCAACTGCGACTTCGTTAACACAACAGTTGAATATTACACCTTACCCAGGTTTCCCTAACTATAAAGTTAAGTTAGATGAAATTAGTGGAGAGTCTATTACCAATTCACAAGAAATCGTGATTACTTATTCTAACTTTAGATTAAATCAATTCTCAATTGCACAGTTAGGTAAGAACTATAATGTATCGGTAGCTATTAAATTAAATGGTGTGTTTGGAGATTATTCAACCGCATGTGATTTGTTCACAGCTGCTCCAACAAGAACAGTTAAATTACCATTTAAAGCTTCGGCCTATCCAAACCCATTTGCCAATAACTTTATGTTAGCTGTTACTACTTCAAGTAAATCAGTTGTAGGCGTAAAAGTGTATGATATGGTTGGAAGATTGATAGAGCAACGTCAGGTAAATACATCTGATATTGAAAACACTACTATTGGAGACAGTTATCCATCGGGTATTTACAACGTAGTTGTATCGCAAGAGGACAGTATTGAAACCGTTAGAGTGATTAAGAGATAAATAACTCTCTAGTATAAATAAGAAAGACCTTCGAGCAATCGAGGGTCTTTTTATTTTTAATACGGTGGACAAAATGTCCAAGCCACGTCAAGAAAATGTTTAGGCTGCGTGGTGAAAAAATCAAGTCGCTATTTAAAATTTGTCAACTGCATTTTCAAAAGTTGTCAGGATCTTGTCCCGAGAGAAGTTGACTATAAATCCGATAATACTCTCAAAATAAATAAGTCCATAAATTTATCCTCCAATGCACAATGCTTTACTTTCAAATAAGGCACCTTAGTTTCTAATAATTCTTTTACGCCGACTCTCCAATTATCGAATTGAAGTTAAAAAAAGTTGTAGGATGGAAATTCGAATAGACCTAGTTTACTATAAGACGGAAGAAGTTAGCTACAAATTATAACCGCTTTACATACTCCTGCGTCGTTACTCCCGTAATATTTTTAAAAGCAATACTGAAGGTATTGTATGATGAAAACCCTACTGTGGTAGAAAGCGTTTCTACTTTATGGTCATTGAGGTAACCCTCTTCTAGCAATTTTGTGGCATCGTGAATGCGTACAATCTTTTTATAATCGGTGAAACTCTCGTTGCAATGAAATTTAAAAATAAAATGGATATTGCTAACAGGAATTTTTATCGCAATAGCAATATCCTCCAAAGTCAAATTGGGACTTCGAAATGCATGCGTATGAAAAGAATACTCTTCCAGTTTATGAACATATTCCAGAAGCACTGGTTTCATCTTTTTCTCTAGTTTTTTATCCTTCTCACTTGCAATAGGAAATACCGTTCCTTCTAAATTCCATACAGTGCTTAGTACTAATCTTTCTTTAGCGGTATCAATGGTTTTGTTTAATAAGTTATATCCGTAAAGGATTTCGGGGGTAAGAATTATTTTTATAAATATACCCATCCAAATTAGTCCTGTTATCCAAAGGTAGTGGTCCCTAGACGTACCATTTCTATAGCTGATAATACTTATTGATATCCGTATTAAAAAAATAAAAACAAAAGAAAAATACAGAAATAAACTCCATTTTTTTATCAATTCGTTTTGTTTTTGGATAGCCTTGATATAGGTTTTACGCCGCCATACATGTTTATAGAGTATCACGAATCCAAAAACAGCATAGTTGATATAAAACAAAAAGACAAATAAGAAAAACAGTTTTTTTATCAAATCTGCTTTTTCAGGATTACTATGAAGAAAGGTGAAAAATAAACTGCCCAACAAAAAAGGCACTACAAAATGCAACAAATTTCCTAGCTCGAACTTGCTTTCGTATATAATATTTGTAAAATAAAGGTAAAAGCAGGGCATCAACATGATAACGCCTATATCGAGTACAGTTACAAATTTACTTATGGACATTTCTGGGTACGATTCTGCTATCCCATGAAAAAAAAATCGTATCGCATTACTTGCAGTAATAATAGTCAGGTATTTATTTATTAGAGAATGTTCCTGATATTTATTTTTCCCAAAGATTAATGCTGTGCACAAAAATCCGAGTACGGCTGTAACAAATAATATAATGTTGCTAAGCATAAAGCGAAATAATTTAAAGAAGAAAGACCTTTGATATTCTCCCAAAATGGGATGTAAAAAAGACTGCAATTTACCATATTAATTGTCACCGTTTCAAAAAAAAAACATCTCAAAAACTGGAAATAATCTCTCAAAAAATTGAAAAAATGTCGTAAAACAATAAAAAGGGGATATTTGGAAATTTCATCAGGCTATTATTTTTTTGATATAATCTAACCATTTTTCTCTAGCTAAAACTAGTGTAATGCCTGTCCTAATATTTTAGAGGAATAGGCTATCGTTTTCTTCATTTTTAGGACTCCAAAAACCGGGAAATAAAAAATAGTATCTCAAAAACTAGGAATCGTAAATCAAAAATCAGTAAAAAAAAGAATTGTTGTTGCGGGCAGTATATTATTTCACATTTTTGTCCTATAAAATTAAAAACAGTAAAAAAAATGAAAAGAATTTATTTAAGTCTTTCTCTATTAATCTCAATGATTTTTTCAGTTTCGGCGCAACAGCTAAATGTGGATGTATTAGTAGTTTCTGGCGGTGGTAGTGGTGGAGCAGGTTTTGGCGGCGGCGGCGGCGGCGGCGCAGTAAAATACTTTACTAATCAATCAATTTCCGGTGCCATAGCAACAACTGTTGGTGCAGGTGGAGCTGCAGTAAGTACAGCAAATGGAATAGTAGTTGGAAATCCGGGAGCGAGCTCCAGATTTGGATCGTTAATTGCAACATCAAGTAGCAGCGCTAATGGCCCTAATGCCGATGGTGGCGGTGGAGGTGGTGCAGGTTCTGGCGGTGGCGCTGGTGGAAACACCACCACGTCTTTATTATCAGGAGGAACAGCGGTATCAGGTATGGGTAATAATGGTGGCGGTTCCCAAGGCAATAATAAGAATTTTTCAAATATTTGTGGCGGTGGCGGTGGCGGTGCAGGAGCTGTTGGTGGTTTAGGAGGAACAAGCAATGGAGTCAAAGGCGGAAATGGTGGAGTGGGTGTATCTAATAGCATAACTGGTGTTGCTGTATTTTATGGCGGCGGCGGCGGCGGCGGTGTAACTTTTAATGGATCTGCTGCGGGAGTTGGTGGAAATGGTGGGGGCGGCGCTGGTTCGAAAGGTGATGTTACTGCTACTAGTGGTACTGCAAATACTGGCGGTGGCGGTGGCGGTTTTGGAAGTACTAATGGAGGAGTAAGCAATAACTTATCGGGTGCGGGAGGTTCAGGAATAGTAATAGTTAGGTATTTAGGTTCCGTTATACGAGCAACCGGAGGGACTGTTACGCAGGTGGGTAACTATACAATACATACCTTTACTAGCAGTGGTACTTTTACTGTGGGGCCGACGATTACCACTTCATCAACTGCAACAGCAGTTTGCAAAAGTACCAGCGCACAAAATAGTTCGTTGGCTTACAGTGCAACAACACTCGCGCCCACAACCTACAGAATTAGTTGGAGTGGGACGCCCGCCAATAGTTTTGCGGCAGTTACTGATGCTACATTAACATTAGGTCAAATAAGTATTGCTGTTCCGGCAAATACTACTGAGGGAACTTACACAGGTACTATTACGGTAAAAAATGCAGCTGGAGATGTAAGCATAGGAACCAATTTTACGATAACGGTTAATGCCTTGCCAACAATTACTGCTGGAAATGTATCGGGATGTACAGGAACAGCGATTGCATTAGTTGGTTCACCAGCAGGAGGAACGTTTAGTGTTGCTAATCCGTACACTGGACCAAGTACTACTTATACGTATTCATACACAGACGTAAACGGATGTTCTGCAACAAGTGCTTCGGCTACAATTACACCCAATCCATTACCAATAGTTACTGCTGGAAATGTATCAGGATGTGCAGGAACAGCGATTACTTTAGTTGGTTCACCAGCAGGAGGAACGTTTAGTGTTGCTAATCCATACACTGGACCAAGTACTACTTATACGTATTCTTATACAGACGGAAACGGATGTTCTGCAACAAGTGCTTCAGCTACAATTACTACCAATTCATTACCAACAGTTACTGCTGGAAATGTATCAGGATGTGGAGGAACAGCGATTGCATTAGTTGGTTCACCAGCAGGAGGAACGTTTAGTGTTGCTAATCCATACACTGGACCAAGCACTACTTATACGTATTCATACACAAACGGAAACGGATGTACTGCAACAAGTGCTTCGGCTACAATTACTACCAATCCATTACCAATAGTTACTTCTGGAAATGTATCAGGATGTGCAGGCACAGCGATTGCATTAGTTGGTTCACCAGCAGGAGGAACGTTTAGTATTGCTAATCCATACACTGGACCAAGTACTACTTATACGTATTCTTATACAGACGGAAACGGATGTGCTGCAACAAGTGCTTCGGCTACAATTACTACCAATCCATTACCAGCTACACCAACAATATCAGCTGGAGGCGCAACTTCGTTCTGCGCAGGTGGAAGTGTTGTGTTGACAGCAACTGCAGGCAGCAGTTATTCATGGTCTAATGGAGCTACTTCACAAAGTATCACTGTTACTACAACAGGAAATTATACAGTACAGGTAACTAATTCATTTGGATGCGTAAGCGCATCATCTCTGCCAACTACAGTAACGGTAACGGCTCAACCCTTATGGTATTTGGATGCTGATGGTGACCATTACTATACTGGAGTTGCAATTCCATCATGTACTTCACCTGGAGCAGGATATACCACTAGTGGTTTATTAGGTGGCGGCGATTGTGCTGATGATAATTCAGCTATAAATCCAGGAGCTACAGAAATATGCTACAACAATATTGATGATAATTGTAATGGTATAAAATCAGAAGGTTGTGCACCAGTAGTTGTAAATATGACCCCTTCTTATAACAATACTACTTTAGTCTCATTAGCTACAGCTATTCCAGCGGTAAGTTATACTTATCCAGGAACCTCGAATATTAAATATCGTTTTTCTATCACTAATGTAACCACAAATGTTACTTCAGCCGATATTATTCAAACCTCACGATATGTAACTATTCCTTCAGCACTTCATGTATATGGTGCTACCTATACTATTAAAGTATCGGCAGTGATTAATGATGAAGTTGTTCCGTTTTATGGTAATACTATAACAGTAACTGGACCAACAGTTCAATTAATTACTTTGAGTTCTGCTAGTTGTGGTGCTTCTTTGGCTACTTTAGCTTCTACGATTTCTGCTAATGGCGGATTGAATGCTACTGGTTATACTTTCCGTATTCGATTGACAACTGATAATGGACCAACACCAAACTATGGTTTCTCATCATCAGCAACTCGTTTTGTGGGTGCTAACTCATTTGCAGGTTTCCCATTGCAGTATAATACCAGCTATCAAGTAGCAGTAAAATACAGTTACATAGATCCTCTGACAAGTTTACCAGTAGAATCAGCTTACGGAGCAGAGTGTTCTGTTTCAACGCCATCGATTCCATTGATTGGTTTAGCAGCACCAACTTGTGGTTCACAAGTAGCTACAATGAATGCGGGTATCACAGCTAGTCCAGCAGCTTATGCTACAGGATACCGTTTCCGTATTCGATTGACAAGTGACAATGGCCCAACGCCAACGTATTACTATACATTGCCAAATGCTAGTAGATTCTCATCATTAGTAGCATTCCAAGGGGTTACGTTTGCTTACAACACCCAATATTCTATTGCGGTTGAGTATAGTATCTTGAGTAACAGTGTAACGCAATGGTCAGGTTTTGGTTCAGAATGTATTGTTAAAACACCATTCTTCCCAGTGACTTCGTTAGTACCATCACAATGTGGATTGTCAACTGCGACTTCGTTAACACAACAGTTGAATATTACACCTTACCCAGGTTTCCCTAACTATAAAGTTAAGTTAGATGAAATTAGTGGAGAGTCTATTACCAATTCACAAGAAATCGTGATTACTTATTCTAACTTTAGATTAAATCAATTCTCAATTGCACAGTTAGGTAAGAACTATAATGTATCGGTAGCTATTAAATTAAATGGTGTGTTTGGAGATTATTCAACCGCATGTGATTTGTTCACAGCTGCTCCAACAAGAACAGTTAAATTACCATTTAAAGCTTCGGCCTATCCAAACCCATTTGCCAATAACTTTATGTTAGCTGTTACCACTTCAAGTAAATCAGTTGTAGGCATAAAAGTGTATGATATGGTTGGAAGATTGATAGAGCAACGTCAGGTAAATACATCTGATATTGAAAACACTACAATTGGTGACAGTTATCCATCGGGTATTTACAACGTAGTTGTATCACAAGAGGATAGTATTGAAACCGTTAGAGTGATTAAGAGATAAATAACTCTTTAGTATACATAAGAAAGACCTTCGAGCAATCGAGGGTCTTTTTTTTATGATAAAACCAACCTAAGCCCTCTGTAAGGTTCTTTAGAGGGCTTTTTAATGGTTGTTTAATTATTTTTTTTCTAAAGCTTCTAAGCGTTTTAGGATGGCTTCGTTTGCTTTTTGAAGTTTACTATTTTGTTCTTATTGTTCTTGGAGGGCTTTTTTGTCTTTTAAAGAAAACCGTAATATAAATTTAAAGTACTCTTGTAATAAATGCAGGCTAGCGAACACTAAAAATGACAAGTTAAAGAAAAGAATGAAACTTAAGTAATCTTGAATAATTCTTTGGTTCTAAAATCAGTTCATTTTTCTTATGCTATAGCGTACCACTTTTTCAGTTTTGGCATTAATGGTTTTATTTGAAAAATTAGTGGCCTTCTTAGATTTAGTCTCGAACAATTTGCTGCTAGATTTCGAGAAGATACTTATGTTAATTGCATTCTTAAAACATAAATAAATATATGTTTTTAACTATTTTATTTTTATATAAAACCGTTTATAGGGAATTGATTTTACTAATGATTATCAATTATTTTAATCACTATTAATGGATGAAATGTATTGATGGGGCGATTTACCAACAACATCTTTAAAACAGGTAAAAAAGGGGTTGTATGAGCTAAACCCTACCTCTTTTGATAGTGATTCGAGCGTGTTTGTAGTTAGATAATTGTTATTGATTAATTCTAATGAATTTTGAATTCTAGATATTTTCTTATAATCTGAGAATGATAATTTAGAATGGTATTTAAAAATATATTTTAAATGACTATTGGGAATATTTAACACTTGCGCTAAATCTTTAATAGAAAAATCGGGATTTCTAAAATAACTATTGTTAAATAAAAGTGCGTTTAATTCAAAGACGTATGGTTCAATTTTAGTACTTATTTTTTCTTTTAGCAATTGGTCTTGGTTATTATTTATTTTAATTTTTGACTGTATATTCCAATAATTATTGCTTTTTAAATCGGAATTAGTTTTAGTGGTTTCTACCTGTAAATAAGAATAACCGTAAAGTAACTGTGGATTTGATAAAATTATCAAAAATAATACAATCCACACTAATGCGGTTACCCAAAGGTACTTTGTAGGTTCTATAATTAAAGGTTCATAAAATAAATATTCTTTGTAATACAAAAGAAAGAAGCGCAATACAAAAGCATTTATGGCAATAAAAAATAGTATAGTCCATTTCGTAATTAAATTATTTTGGGTTTTCACAAAACTTAAAGTTGCTTTTTTATGCCACACATTTTTTTTAAGCAGTAAAAAAATCACTACTAAATAAACGAGAACGTAAACCGCAACAAATTGACTAAGGTAATAGTTCAATTTACAATCAAATAAACTGTCTAATAGCAAAAATTCTCGCTCTATTATTGCTAAAAACAGCACTACTATATGCAATAAATCTTTAAAAATAAAATGTTTATGATTGTTAATTAAATATTTAAAATATAAATAAAAACAGGGTATAAATAAAACAGTATAACTATTGCTTGTTATAGAAAATTTTTTTAAATCAGCTATATTATACATTTCTGCGATGCCATCGATCATCAAACGGGTATATTCGATATAAAAAAAATAATCAATAAAAAAGAGTTTACTATTATATTGTTTTTATAATTTTTAAAGGCTAAAAAAATAACGATATAACCTAAAAAAACTGATAAAAGTATTATAATGTTAGCAGACATAGAGGCATGGTTTTACTGGTTGCTTTGCAATTTTATTTATAAAAAAAGCTCTAATTTGCGATTTTTAGTAAGTGCTAAATTATATAAATTAAAGCAATGTAGGTAGTATTTTTTGTTACTAAAAATTGTAAATTTTTACTATTTATTAAAAAAAATAGTAGGTCTATATTTTATGACCTTTATGTTTTGCAGTACTGTATTATCATTGCCAAAAATTTAAAAAATATATTAAAATGAAAAAAGTTTTTTATTTGTGTATTGTTATGTTAGGCATGAGCATTTCGGCGCACGCTTCTCGTATTATTGCTTTCAATGAAATTACAAGAGCAAATGTTGATACAACCCTTTCAGTTCCCAAAGGAGCTATCTCACCGTCAAATGAAGCGGTAATGGCTGGTGCTGGGATTATGAAGCGTTCTTTCGCTGTTACTGGTGTAGCACCGACTTTTAAAAATTTTGATATTTTAACACACTCAAGTGCTCGTACGTCCTTAAAAATTTTAATAAATACTGTAGGAGCAGCTTCTTCTACTCCGACTATATGCATCAATACACCTTTGACTTCTATAACTCATACTACCACAGGAGCAACTGGTATTAGCAATGACGGAGTAGCAGGAGCTAACGGTTTACCAGCTGGAGTATCTGCAACATGGTCTAGCGACATCATTACCATTAGTGGTACTCCAACAGCATCAGGAACTTTCAATTACAGCATTGCATTAACAGGAGGTAGCGGAAGCGTGAATGCTACAGGAACTATAACGGTAAATCAATTCAACAGTGTAATAATTGGTCAAGTATTGGTTGTTGCGGGTGGAGGAAGTGGTGCAAAAGGTAGACAACAATTAGGAGGAGCAGGTGGAGGAGCAGGTGGAGTTGTTTTTTCAAACGCTTATACTTTAACTTACGGTACCTATAGTGTTACAGTTGGTAATGGTGGAACTTCTGTAACGTCACCTGGTATCGGTGCTGTAAATGGCAATAATGGAGGCAACTCAGTATTTGGAACCCTAACCGCCATTGGCGGCGGCGGCGGCGGGAGTGATTATATAAGTTCTGCTTACTTCGGTCAAAATGGAGGTTCCGGTGGAGGTGCAGCAATATCGTTGTCTGGTACTACTGCTACTGCAGGATCATCTACTCAAACAGCACAAGTCAATGAAACCAGTCATTATGGAAATGGGGGTGGTAGGTCTTATAGTGGAAGTACTGGTTTCCCTGCTGGCGGCGGCGGCGGTGCTGGAAATGCAGGGTACTCTCCAAATTTTAACGGTTATGGTGACTATGGTGGAAATGGTGGTGAAGGGGTGACTGTTAGTTTTAGTTCAGGGTGGCCATCTGGTTATTTTGCAGGCGGTGGCGGTGGATCTGGAGGAGATGCTGGCGCAGGCGTTCCTGGGCGAAGAAATAAAGGAGTAGGAGGTAGTTCAATTGGTGGAAATGGAGATGGTGCTGATGCTAATTTTGTTACATCGGGTGTAAGTAACACTGGAAGTGGCGGTGGCGGAAGTTCCGGAAGACCAAGTGGTGCTGGTGGTTCAGGAATAGTTATTATTCAATATCCTGGAGCTCCAATTGCATCTGGTGGAACTATTACACAGAGCAATGGGTATACCATTCATACTTTTACATCGTCTGGAACATTTGCATTTAGTAATAATGGCTTAGATATCGGATCTAACCCACAAACCTTGTGTCAAAATGCGACAGTTACCGCTTTAACAAGTAGTTTGAGCACAGCTCAGTATACTTTTCAATGGTATAGTAATAATTCGGCTAACAATACAGGTGGAACAATTATTAGTGGGGCTACTTTAAACAGTTATACCCCAAGTTCTGCTATTATAGGCACAACCTATTATTATGTTGTAGTAACCAATTCTAGTGGCTGCTCTGCAGCAAGTAATGTCTCTGGTGCAATAACAATTACACCAATCAACACAGTAAGTGCAGCATCAATCACGCCAACCTTGTGTATTAATTCGGTTTTAACATCAATCACACATACTTCTACAGGTGCCACGGGAATTGGAACGGCTACAGGTTTACCAGCAGGAATTACAGCATCATTTGCAAATAACACCATTACTATTAGTGGTACTCCAACAGCATCAGGAACATTTGCTTACAGCATCCCAGTAACAGGAGGTTGCGGTACAGTAAATGCTACTGGAACAATCACGGTTACAACAAACAACGTAGCAAGTGCTGCATCAAGCACGCCAACTTTGTGTATTAATTCGGTTTTAACATCAATCACACATACTACTACAGGTGCCACAGGAATTGGAACGACTACAGGTTTACCAGCAGGAGTTACAGCATCATTTGCCAGTAACACCATTACCATTAGTGGTACACCAACAGCATCAGGAACTTTCAATTACAGCATTCCATTAACTGGAGGTTGTGGTACAGTAAATGCTACTGGAACAATCACGGTTACACCAAACAAAACAGTAAGTGCTGCATCAAGCACGCCAACCTTGTGTATTAATTCGGTTTTAACATCAGTCACGCATACTACTACAGATGCTACAGGTATTGGAACTGCGACTGGTTTACCAGCGGGATTAAGCGCTGCGTGGGCCAGTAACACCATTACCATTAGTGGTACACCAACGGCATCGGGAACATTTGCTTACAGCATCCCAGTAACAGGAGATTGTGGTACAGTAAATGCTACTGGAATAATCACGGTTACAACAAACAAAACAGTAAGTGCTGCATCAAGCACGCCAACTTTGTGTATTAATTCGGTTTTAACATCAATCACGCATACTACTACAGGTGCCACAGGAATTGGAACGGCTACAGGTTTACCAGCAGGAGTTACAGCATCATTTACAAGTAACACCATTACCATTAGTGGTACACCAACAGCATCAGGAACATTTGCTTACAGCATCCCAGTAACAGGAGGTTGTGGTACAGTAAATGCTACTGGAACAATTATAGTGAACGACCTACCTGGTGTATATTTAGGATCGGCAGTAAATACAAATGCGCAAACGGTATGTATCAATCAAGGTATTGGAACCATATATTATCAATTTTATGGAACTTCGGGAGGATCTTCAGGAATAACAGGAGTTACCGTCTCGGGATTACCATCAGGTATTTCAGGCACATATTATCCTTCTACATATTCGCCTGTATTATATATTACTGGCTCAACAAATCAAATAGGTACATTTCCTTATACCATCACTTCAATAGGAGGAGCATGTAATGCAGTAAGTGCTTCGGGAACCATTACCATTTCTCCCCAAACCGTTGCTGGAGCGGTTACGGGTAGCACCACCGTATGCAGCGGGACCAATTCGACCACTTTAACCTTAAGTGGTCAAACAGGTGATGTCATCAAATGGCAATCTGCACAGTTAGGTACTTTTCAAAATGCTGTCGATATTAACAATACAACAACAACTTTAATCGTTTCTAATGTAACTACTAGCACCTATTACAGAGCAGTGGTAAGAAGCGGTGGTTGTGGTATTGGAAATAGTGATGCGGCAACTGTAACAGTAAGTCCACCATCAGTTGGAGGAACAATAGCCGGTAGCGCAACAGTTTGTGCAGGAACCAATTCAACCACTTTGACTTTAAGCGGCCACACAGGTGCTATCACCCGATGGGAATCCTCTTTGGATAACTTCGCAACTGCAGGAACTAGTATTGCCAATACAACCACATCTTTGACTGTGACTAATTTAACAACCACTACTTTTTATAGAGCTGTGGTTACTAGTGGCGCATGTAGTGCAGCAAATAGTGCAACAGCAACTATTAGCACTAATCCATTACCCGCGACACCAACAATATCACCTGGTGGCGCAACTTCGTTCTGCGCAGGTGGAAGTGTTGTGTTGACAGCAACTGCAGGCAGCAGTTATTCATGGTCTAATGGAGCTACTTCACAAAGTATCACTGTTACTACAACAGGAAATTATACAGTACAGGTAACTAATTCATTTGGATGCGTGAGCGCATCATCTCTGCCAACTACAGTAACGGTAACGGCTCAACCCTTATGGTATTTGGATGCTGATGGTGACCATTATTATTCAGGAGTTGCAGTTCCATCCTGTACTTCACCTGGAGCAGGATTTACCACTAGTGGTATACTTGGCGGTGGTGATTGTGCAGACGGTAATCCAGCTATAAATCCTGGAGCAACAGAGATCTGTCATAACAATATTGATGATAATTGTAATGGTACTGATTCAGAAGGCTGTGCACCAATGGTGGTTAATATGACTCCTTCCTATAACAATACTACATTGGTGTCCTTTTCATTAGCCATTCCAGCATTAGGGTATACTTACCCAGGCACTTCGAATATTAAATATCGTTTTTCTGTTAAAAATGAAACTACAGGTGTTAAGGCTCCTGATGTTATTCAAGGATCACGCTATATAACTATTCCAGCCGCACTTCATTTATATGGTGCTACTTATATTATCAAAGTATCAGCAGTGATTAATGATGAAGTTGTTCCTTTCTACGGAAATACTATTAGAGTAAACGGACCAACCGTTCAATTGATTACTTTGAGTTCTGCTAGTTGTGGTGCTACTTTGGCTACTTTAGCTTCTACGATTTCGGCTAATGGCGGATTGAATGCTACAGGGTATACTTTCCGTATTCGATTAACAACGGATAATGGACCAACACCAACGTATGGTTTCTCTTCATCAGCCACTCGTTTTGTTGGAGCTAATTCATTTGCTGGTTTCCCATTACAGTATAATACAAGTTATCAAGTAGCTGTACATTATACTTTCACTGACCCAGTAACGAGCTTACCAGTTCAATCAGGCTATGGAACAGAGTGTACCGTTTTAACTCCATCTATTCCATTAATTGGTTTGGCGGCACCAACTTGTGGTTCACAAGTAGCTACAATGAATGCGGGTATTACATCGAGTCCAGCAGCTTATGCTACAGGATACCGTTTCCGTATTCGTTTGACAAGTGATAATGGGCCAACGCCAACGTATTATTACACCCTACCAAATGCAAGTAGATTCTCATCATTAGTAGCATTCCAAGGTGTTACGTTTGCTTACAACACCCAATATTCTATCGCGGTAGAGTATAGTATTTTGACTAATAGTGTAACGCAATGGTCAGGATTTGGTTCAGAATGTATTGTTAAAACACCATTCTTCCCAGTGACTTCTCTAGTACCATCACAATGTGGTTTGACTACTCCAACATCGTTAACACAACAGTTGAATATTACACCTTACCCAGGTTTCCCTAACTATAAAGTTAAGTTAGATGAGATTAGTGGAGAAGATGTAGTTAATTCACAAGAAATCATTGTTACTTATTCTAACTTCAGATTGAATCAATTCTCAATTGCACAGTTAGGTAAAAACTATAACGTATCGGTAGCTATTAAATTAAATGGTGTGTTTGGAGATTATTCAACAGCATGTGATTTGTTCACAGCGGCTCCATCAAGAACAGTTAAATTGCCATTTAAAGCTTCGGCCTATCCAAATCCATTTGCTAATAACTTTATGTTAGATGTTACTACATCAAGCAAATCAGTTGTAGGCGTAAAAGTGTATGATATGGTTGGAAGATTGATAGAACAACGTCAGGTAAATGCATCTGATATTGAAAACACTACAATTGGAGACAGTTATCCATCGGGTATTTACAACGTAGTTGTATCACAGGAGGATAGTATTGAAACCGTTAGAGTGATTAAGAGATAAATAACTCTTTAGTATAAATAAGAAAGACCTTCGAGCAATCGAGGGTCTTTTTTTTATGATAGGAAGATCTTCGTCTTTATAGCCCCGATGGGAGCAAACTACCTTGTAGTGCGGACAGCGGGAGGGGAAGTGTAAAGAAGAAGGGGAGTAGTGCTTCTACTGTTTAACTATTTTTTTCAGTAACAGCAATAAACAAAAAAAACTCCTCGGCAAGGAGAAGTTGGATTTAAATGGAGACTATTGTTTTCTTAGTAAAGGCTAACCAAATATAATGATTGCCATTAACTACCGCTTTTAAGGCTAAGTAGGAAATGAGAAACACAATGCAATAAAAAAGGTCTAATTTGTTTTGTTCTTCCATTGCTGCATTCGGTTGCAACTCTTTTGATTTTAACATGGGTTCTATGATTTAACCTTATAGTTCTTTTTTCGGACTTAACTTATTGAGTAAAGTCATCGTCAAGTTACCCAGTATTTTCTTGATGGGTTTTTGAAAAACTCCTAATACAGTATTTTTTTCAATAAAATTGGAAGCCATATTGATAGTACCATGAAGTAAGTCTGATTTTATATCGGGAGAACCTATAATACCAGAAATAGTATTTTTTAAAAAATACAAGGGATTTAATTGTTCAATAGTGGAGTGAAATTGTTTTTTGAGTAAATGTAATTCAGCGGTTTGTTGTATTTCTAAAGCACTGATGCGTTCCATTAAATACACCTTTTTGTCTATAGTTTTCATGATTTCTGTTCAGATTCAAAACTGTCAATAACCAAATTGCTGATTCGGATTTTAATCCATGGTTTTCTGAAAATATAGATGATAATGCCTAAAACAACATAAAAGATTCCCATGATTAAAAAACCATAAGCTGTTTTCTGTAAAACATCACCTATCCATAACGCTAATGCCACTGTGAAAAGTAAAGTGACGATAAAAGTTATTAAAGTGAATACTAATTTTACAGCTAATAAGGAAAATAGCGCTGCAGTTTTATAAATGGCAGAATACTTATATAAATCAAATGAAGTTTTACTATACTGCTCTATCCTTTCGACTAGATTTTCTATTGTTGTGGCGCTATTTTCCATAAATTTTTAAGAAAGGATAAGTTTATTTTTCCTGATGATCAGAAACAAATTCTTTGGCATCTTCCATCACATTTTCATATTGAGTTGCAATGTTACCATATAAGTCCTCGAATTTATTTTTAAGGTCTTTGGTATAATCACTTCCTTTTTTCATGATTCTTTTTCTAGTTTTGGTTCCTTTGGCTGGGGCAAACAGCACTCCGGCTAATGCACCTACGGCTACGCCACCTAAAACGCCTAATACTACTGTACTCGTTTTCATAATCTTAATGTTTTTAATTAATTATTTATTGTTAAATTCTTTTTCCTTGTATTAATCTTAGTATTATAGCTATCACCGCTATCACTAGTAAAATATGTATAATAGCACCTGCACTGTAGGCGAAGTAACCAATGGCCCATAGAATAATTAGTATTACGGCTATGGTGTAAAGTAAATTGCTCATGATTGTCTTTTTTTAGTTATTTTGATATTGTAAAGGTATCTTGAATCGAGACCATTTCCCTTACACAATTTTGAATAAGAATTGTAGTATTCACACTTATACATTGTGATTGTTTTGTGTATTAACGTCAGTATCTGCTTCTGATTGTTTAATGGTTTCTTCAAGAATTTCTTCTTCTATTTCTAGATATTCTTTTGCTAATTCTCTTATTTCCTGTTCGGTTTTTTCGCCAGTATTCATCACGGCATTATTAGCTGTTTCGTGGGAAGAGATTAGTTCGTTCATTTTTAAGTGTACTAGGGCAGAGTAGCGGTTGAAGGATTTTTGGATGATAAACAAACTTAGAAAAGTAGTCCCAAAGATAAAATCACCAATATTCTGGTGAAGATCATTAGAGATAAACATGCCCCGAGTCCACCAAAAAAGCACAAGGCAAAGCGCTAAAATAAAGGTTATAGAATTCCCGAGTATTTTAGTAGCTATTGAAGTTAATTTTTCAAAAATCCGTTCAATTACGATATAGGGTTTATTCATAGTTTATTTAGTAAAAAATAGTCAGTCACAAAATCATTTTGTTGCTCTGTAGTTAGCATTTTGGTTGGTTTAGTAGCTATGATTATTTTATAAAAACGATTATCCGATGAAAGACTTTTAAAGAGTTGCGTTATTACATTGGGCTTACCAAACAAGACTACTTCATCATATTGTAGCACATAATCACTCAATTTTTGAAAATACTCCTTACTGAGATAGTCTTCTTTATATTCAAGATGAATTTCATTGGTTTGAAGCGTATGGTTTTCATCACTTACGAAAAGGCATTGAGATGCTCCTATTTTTAGTTGGAGCAATTCAAGGGTAAATTCAATGAGATTTGCCGATGCGGTTTCCATGTAAATGCCCAATTTCTTCATAGTATTATCTGTTGGTTAAGAGCAGTAGGAACTACTACTGTTATTTATTGATTTATAGTGTATTTTTTTAAAATTGATTCTAAGGAGTTGAAATACTCTTGCAACACCTTATTAGTCATTTCTGGGTTATTAACATCGGGTAATGTAACTGTAAGTTCATTCAAATACTTTAATAATTCGGGATGTTCATTCCGAATTTTCATAGTGATTTTTAAGATGTCTTCGTTTAATTTTTGTTCTAAAAGCATAATGTAGAGATTAGAAAAAAGCACCATAAAAAAGGTGCTCTTTTAATGAAATGATTCTTTTTTACGACCTAATAAAGGTATGATAATACTACAGCTGCGTAGTTATATAATACTGGAATTAAGTTATAGGATTCCTACTTTTTGGTTACTTTTTCTTTTTCGATTGTTTTTCCTCTTCCAATTCCTGTTTCTTTTTTGCGGCTTCTTTTTCTTGTTTTTTAAAGTAACCTCTTAGTAAGAAATTATGTTTAGCCGCTTCCATATTTTCATTTAATCCTTTTGTGGCATGTTGCATATTGGTTAGTGTTGCATCAAGCGATTTGCCCATTTTATCATCGTTTACCAATTTAGAAAGGACACTGTTTTTATTGTTCATCTTAGAAGTGAACTCCGCCAATTCATATGTGATGTATTGTGCATTATCAACACTGACTTTGACGCTTTTCATAATGTCTTCGATTTCAATGGCTTTGGTAGTGGCTATTAGCGCATTGTTTTTTACCATTACTTTTGACTTACTTCCTGGGGAAATGGTTAATACTTTATCCCCCATCAACCCATCAGATCCAATACTAGCCATAGCGTCTGTTTTGATGTATCGATGGACTTCTTCTTTGATAACGACTATAACCACGACGGCAGAGTCTGAAACAAAATCAATGGCTTTTACAGAGCCAATGTTGATTCCGGAAAAGCGAACATTATTGCCTACTTTTAATCCGCTAACGTTTTTAAAATTAGCTTTTAGTTGAAACGTTTCACCAAAGAGGTTTTTGTTGCTTCCAATTACATAAATCCCAATAGCAAAAAGAAATATGCCTATGATGACAAACATACCTAACTTCCATATATATCCTGTTTTTTTAATCATAACTGTTTTTTTTAATTATATAAAAAATGATTTTACCCAAGGGTCTTTGCTTTTTTCCAATTCAGCATAAGTACCTTCCGCATTAATCACTCCGTCTTTTAAAATCATAATTCGATTTCCTGTTACTTTGGCGCAAGCCATATCGTGTGTGATAATGAGTGATGTTGTTTTGTATTTTTTTTGAATCGAAACCATTAATTCGCTGATTTCTCTTGAGGTAATGGTATCTAATCCTGAAGTTGGTTCATCGTACAAAATAATTTCTGGTTGAACGATTAAGGCTCTGGCCATACCAATTCGTTTACGCATACCTCCTGAAAGCTCTGAGGGCATTTTATCTATTGCTTCTAATAAACCCACATTGTCTAAGGCTTCGTTTATTTTAGTATCAATGATTTCTTTGGTGCTATTTTTATCATGGTGTTTTAAGGTAAACGTCAGGTTTTGTCTGACGGACATAGAGTCGTAAAGGGCTCCGTTCTGAAACATAAAACCAATGCGAGCTCTGATGGTATTGAGTTCATTTTCATGGAGTTTTGTGATGTCGGTACCAAATACTTTTATGGTTCCCTCATCTGCTTTTTCTAATCCGACGAGGCATTTAATCGTAACTGATTTCCCTGATCCAGAGCGACCTAAGATTACTACATCCTCACCTTTATTGACGGTGATATTGACACCATTAAGCACCTCATTTTCTCCGAAGGTCTTATGTAGGTTTTTGATTTCTATGACGGGTTTATTGGTTTCCATTAGAAAAATAAATCAGTTATTTGAACGGCCAACATATCGATAATAAAAATAGAAAGCGATGCTGTCACGACAGCTGAATTAGCAGCCACACCAACACTAGCTGTACCATTGGAAGCATTAAATCCTTTGTAGCAACCAATGAGTCCGATAAAGAATCCAAAGAAGAAAGTTTTAATGGTGGCAGGCATAACATCTAGAAATTCTAAATGTTCGAATACTCCGGTAAAATAGCGGTACATACTCATATCGCTATGAATGTTGTATCCAATATAACCACCAAAAATCCCCACTAAATCGGCATAAATTACCAAAAGGGGAATCATTAATGTTGTGGCTAATATTCGGGTTACCACTAAATACTTATAGGGGTTGATAGCCGAAACTTCCATAGCATCTATTTGCTCGGTAACTTTCATCGAACCTAATTCGGCACCAATACCCGAAGCAATTTTTCCGGCACAAATTAACGCAGTGATTACAGGAGCAATTTCCCTAATCAGTGAAAGTGAAACCATACTGGGCAACCAGGATTCTGCCCCAAACTTAGCCATAGTAGGACGGGATTGAATCGTTAGCACTAAGCCCATGATAAATCCAGTAATGGTTATCAAAGGCAATGATTTATAGCCAACGGCATAACACTGCCTTATGAACTCGTTAATTTGGAAAGGTGGTTTGAAAACTTCCTTGAAAAACCTTGCGGTAAATACTGTAATCGAACCTGTATCGGTAAAAATATTTTTAAGTCCTGCTATCATATACTTTTAGTCTAATTTAAATAGCGTCTTAAAATCCAAGCCATCGTTTCGTGTTGTTGCAATATTTTGGTCAATAAATCCGCTGTACCCGCATCATGATTTTCATTAGCACATACATCAATATCTTTTCTGATTTCGGTTATTAAAGTTTCGTTATCCTTTAATAGTTCTAAAATCATATCCTTTTGAGCTGGATAGTTATTTTCGTTTTCTTCCAATCGAGACAGATTGGTAAACTCTTTCATGGTTCCGATAGTTTTACTTCCCAGTTTGTTGATACGTTCAGCTACTTCGTCTATTATTGCTTCAAATTGTATGTACTGAGATTCAAATAATTTATGCAGTTCCATAAAACTGTTGCCTGAAATATTCCAATGGAATTTCCTGGTTTTGACGTATAAAGTCATTTCATCCGACAAAAGAATGGATAATAAAGAAGTACTTTTTTTCAAGTTAGTTTCAGCTATTCCTATTTTGGGTGTCATTATCATGGTGTTATTTTTTTATATGGAGTCGTTATCGCCAAATTCATTGATTTTCTTTTTGATATTCTGTTTGGAATAAGGTGATTTATTGCTGTTATCTGCATTAGTTGTGTTTTTTGTGGTCCCACTCTTTTTAGGCATCACTTTTGTTTTTTTTGGAAATGGCATAATGTTCAGTTTTTAAATTGGTATATGTTGTAATTGTTTGCTTGTTTTTAAGTCTCTTTTTTGAATTACTAAAGGGAGATTTTTAGGTTCTGTTTTAAAATAGTGTCCTAAAGTCAATCGAGCCATTAAATAACTTACTGTTGATTCGGCTCCTTGATTTAAATTGACATAGTCTTCCTCAAGTCCATCATAACAGCCACCAGTACAAGGATTATAGATGATTTGATTTAAGTGATTTTTACCCAAAAACCAGTTAAAAGCTATCACCATTTTTTGCAAATAATCAGTATCGCCAAAGGCATCATAAAATTTACTCAAAGCCAAAATAGTATAAGCCACATCTATAGGTTGCTCGCCACCAATTTTTCTAATATGTTCTTGTCCACTATGCATCCAGCCCTTATTAGAGACAACTTTTATACTGTCTTTGGTGAAGATTTTTGATAGCAAAAAATCAAATGAGAGTAAGGCAATTTCTTTGTAAATAGGAGTTTCTAAAGTTAAATAGGCGCAGAGCATCGCTTCTGATAAAATGCTGTTCCCATACGTTAAATAGCTTTCAAACCACTGCCAATTTTCATTAGCTTCATGTTTGTACATTTGGACTAATTTGTTGGCTAAGTGTTCTAAAATGAGTAGATTAGTTTCTGATTTATTTTTGATATTGGCATAATAAATGCCTTTTATGATAAAGGCCATGGCTCTTGGAGAATGTATCTTTAGTACATTGGATAATGATAATTTCATTGTCGCTTTAGCTTCTTCAACCAAATCAAATGGAAGGTGGTCACTTATTGAAATCAAATACCCCAAAGCCCAAATGGCTCTTCCGTTAGAATCTGATAGATTAGTTTCGTTGTTTTGTTTTGTAAACTGTTGATTGATATCTACATAATTTAAAAAATACCCCTCATCCTGTAAACAGTATTTGATGAAATTAAAATAAATACGAATGTATTCCAGGCAGGATTTGTCTTTAGTGAGTTTAT
This sequence comes from Flavobacterium sp. N1994, assembly GCF_025947145.1. Taxonomy (NCBI): domain Bacteria; kingdom Pseudomonadati; phylum Bacteroidota; class Flavobacteriia; order Flavobacteriales; family Flavobacteriaceae; genus Flavobacterium; species Flavobacterium sp. N1994. The sequence continues at coordinate 973,095 of NZ_CP109999.1, read as the reverse complement.
ATTGCTGACACATGGCTACTAGAGCTCTGGCATTGTCATCTAAAGTAAAGCCCGAATCTAAATCAGGTTTATTGATAATAGAGAATTGAAGCATACCAAAGGGTGTGGTCAGTTTTTTGATGTGATTCAAGTTTACTTCAGGAATTTTGAATTGCAATGGCAATCCCTTTTCAGAAATGGTGTCAAAAAGCATACTATGAGCGATAGCCGAGTTTTCCCAAGCGCTAGGTGCTATTTTATGAATTCCGTTAGCTGATATTCGGGTGCAATAATTTACATCTTCAATAAGTTCGATAACTTTTCTAGCTAATTGTTTTGGGTTTTCAAAATCGACTATGATTCCCGTTTCGTTTTGTAACACTTCAATAGCATGTGGAATTGGTGTTGAAATTATGGGGCAACCACAACTCAAAGCATAGGAAAAAGTACCACTCACGGCCTGATTTCTGTCTTTGGAAGTGAATAAGTAGATGTCGGTAAGTTGTAAATATTCTAGTAAATCTGTAAGCGGCAAATATTGATTGATGAATTTTACATTGTATTCTAAATGCAATGTTTTAATTTTTGCTTCCAATGAATTGCGATACTGTTCTCCTTCTTCTTTGATAACATTTGGATGCGTTTTTCCAATAACTAAAAAAAGTACATCGGGATATCTTTTTACTATGATTCGCAAGGCACTTATAGTAGTTTCAATGCATTTTCCAGAACTTAATAAACCAAATGTGGCTAGTATTTTTCTACCACTCAGATGGTATTTTTCTTTTAAAATTTCTTTGTCCAAATGCTGAACAAGATGTGTTCCGTGAGGGATAACAGTGATTTTATCAGCGCTGATTTCGTAATCGGAGGTTAGTATTTTAGCTGACGTTTTGGTCATTACTACGATTTGTTGCACAGCAATATTGATGTTTTTAACTAATTTTTTTAATACATCACCTGGCTTTGGCAAAACCGTATGAAACACCATTATTATAGGCTTATTAAGTTGCTTCAAGAATTCTATAAAATCATTTTCATTGTTTTTAAAAAGGCCAAATTCGTGTTGCACAACAATAATTTTGATAGTCTTACTTTGGTTGATGTTTTCCGCCGTTTCAATATAGGATTCAGAGTTATCTGTTTCCAAGACATAGGCTACCTCTTTAGGATAATTGTATTTGGCTGTCTGATGTTCTAAAGCACAAATACTGATTTTAAATGACTTCCCAAATTTATTTCTTATGGCAGTAATCAAATCTTGAGAATAGGTCGCTATGCCACATTCTCGTGGTGGATAAGAGGTAATACAAACAATTTCGGGTAAGTTATCGGGAGTATTTTGGGTTCTGTTTATCATGCTATATTTTATTTGCTATTAATTCATTTACTAATTCGGTTAAACTCATAGTGGCACAAGCAATTCGTTCATCGGCAGCACCATAATAAATGTATAGCGTGTCATCAAAAACTACCGCTCCAGTGGGGAAGCAAACATTGTTGACTTCACCTTTTAATTCCCAATAAAACTCGGGCACAAACAAGGGATAGGGTAATCTTGACAACTCTTTTTGCGGATTTTCTAAGTCCAATAACGCAGCACAAGCCGAGTAAACATAACCTTTCAAAGAATCATGAACACCATGATAGATAAGCAACCAGCCCTGTTCGGTTTCAATAGGAGGGCAACCTCCTCCGATGTAACTGACTTCGTGGTCGTATTTGGGTTTCAAAACCACATAGTCTTTAAAATGTAAGAAGTAGTTTTCCCAAAATTCTTTAGTTAATTCTTCTAATGTTTCAATTGAGGTTACAATTTGTATTTCGGGACGGATGCGGTGCAGAAAAGTCAATTTTCCGTTTATTCTTCTAGGAAAGAAAATAAGATTCTTGTCCCAAATCAACATCTCTTTTCCATCTTTTTCAAGAATGTGATCGTGTTGGTTGTAGCGATAATACTTTTCATTGCTGATACCCTCTGCATTAATCAACCGATTAAATTCTTCATAAGTTATCTGAGGCACTATAATTCCTTTTCGGTTAAAATGGATTAAATCTTTCGAGGTAGCCAAACAACCTAGTGCATTAACACCATCATACCCTGTAAAAGTTAGGTAATAAGTGTCATCAATTTTTACAATTCTAGGGTCTTCAATACCATGAGATTCATAATCAAATTGAGGAGCGAGCAAGGGTTTTTTATCTCGAGTTTCAATAGATAAAGGTCCATTGAGTTTACAATAACCAATACTCGAGTGATTGCCTTTGCTTACTGCTCTGTAAAGAAGGTGAACAAACTCGCCATCTCTTATAGCTGCTGGATTTAAAACCCCTTCGTTTTCAAAATCAAGACCCGTTTTTTGAAGCAGTATGCCTTCTTTAATTACGTTTATCATGGTTGAGGTGCTTTTATAAAATTAAAATCAATAACAAAATGATAATGATAACCGCTCCGATAGAAAGGTATATCCCTCTACTAGAAGCTTTCATACTTTTTTTAATGGCTTTAACTTCTGAACGAAGTGCTTTCTTATCCGCTCTGGTTAGGTTGGATTTATCCATGTCTTTGATTTCATTCAATCGATTCAATAATACTTCAGTTTTAGCATCTTCTGATGGTGCAGCGCTAATGGCAGTAGTAGTTATAGGATTATTGGTATTCGCGGCCATTGGTATAGAAAAAACCAGTACCAATAGTAGACTTATCATTTTTAGTTTTGAAGTAGTTTTCATGATTTTAAGATTTAATTTCCTTTTTTGGTGTTTTTTAGTTTAAAAAAAGGATTAGTTTATAATTATAAATTTCGTTCTATTTCAGTGCTAAGCTGTTATACAAATCTGTCTATAAATTATATTATTCACACTTTAATTATTTTCTAGTCAGGCTATAAAAGCAAAAAGGTTGCCTCATTTGAGGCAACCTTTTATAAAGAATTGAGCAAACAAAATTGTGGTTTAGTAAGCTGTTCTCAATTCTACTCTTCTGTTTTTAGCACGACCTAAAGCAGTTTTGTTATCAGCGATTGGTTTGCTTTCGCCAAAACCTGTAGCTGTTAAACGTCCACCAGAAATACCTTTGCTGATTAAATAGGCTTTTACAGAATCCGTACGTTTTTGTGAAAGATTTAGGTTTAAAGCATCTGAACCATTGCTGTCGGTATGACCATCTATGAATAGATTGGCTCCTTCATATTTATTTAAAATTTTCACTAATTCATCTAAATTCACTAGAGAAGCTACTTTCAATTTAGCACTATTGTTTTCAAAGAAAAGTTTACTTCCAATATAAGTGATTCTCACGATGTCTTGTTTGGCAATTTCTGGACAACCTTTGTTTTCCATAGATCCTTTAGCATTTGGACAACGGTCATCAATATCCGCAACTCCATCTCCATCTGCATCTGGGCAACCTTTTAAACTGGCTAGTCCGAAAGCATCTGGACAACGATCTTCATCATTCATCACACCATCTTTGTCATTATCTAAAGCACAACCTGTTGCATCTACACGGCTTCCCGCTTTTGAGTTTGGACATTTATCATCTAAATCGGCCACACCATCACCATCGGTATCAGGACATCCTTTTAATTCAATAGTTCCTTTTGTATCAGGACAACGGTCTTCTGAATCGCTTACTCCATCATTATCTTTATCTGGACAACCGTTCATTAGGGCATTACCTGCCATGTCTGGACACTTGTCTAAATAATCGGCAACACCATCGCCATCTTTATCAAGAGGACATCCTGTTTTATCCACCGCTACACCTGCTGGTGTATCAGGACATTTGTCTCTACTGTCTGAAACACCATCGTTATCGGCATCTTTTTTGCTTCCAAAATTGAAAGTTAAACCTGCAGAGTGCATTAAGTAGTCATCATTTTTACCTGCAACAATTCCATCTCTAGCATCATTATTGGTAAACATAAATGTTTCCTGAAGGTTAAGAGTAACCACTGAAGATAATCTAAAGTTAATACCAGCACCGGCCGTTGGTAATGCGGAATCAATTAGCTCTTTGTGAAAATTAAGTTGTCTGTCAAACAAGATGACACCTATACCACCAAATACATAAGGTCTAACTATATATTCAGAAGTTATAAAATTCCATCTTAAATTAATGGTAGCAGCGCTAAAATCACTTTTATAACCAGTTGTTCCGCTATCGTAACCCAATGTTCCTCTTGAATACATTCCATTAATGTCAATGTATTTCCATAAATACCTTGAAACGCTTATCCCAGCAAAACCATACATAGCTTTATCGGTCTTATACCAATCTCTGCCTAAATCTCCATGATATTGAATAACTCCGCCATGAAGACCCACATTCCATTTTTTGTCTTCGGTTTGAGCTTTTGTCGAAAATGTTGCCGCTAAGCAAATACATAATAGTAGTAATTTTTTCATTTTTATAATGTTTAATTATTTGAGACAAAGGTTGCATAGTTTTAAGGGTAACCAGTTACACAACTATTATTATAGTTTGCGTTATTCCCACATTTTAAAATGAGTACATAAAAAAAGTCCTGCCGCGAAGTGTCGACAGGACCAATAATAAACGGTCTCAACGTTTATTATCAACTAACCAAAATTCAACCTAAATTCCGAAATGCCTTTAGAGCATGTAGTTGGTTATTCTTGAATAGCTTTTTTAAGTGTAACCTTAATTTACATTTTGTTTGAATTGTTTTATTTATTTATTTTATCCGCTTTACAGATGGATGGGAAATTAGCTTCTAAGTCTTTAACATGTTCTCTTGTATATTTGTTTAGAACAGTAAGTGTTTCCACTAATTCAAAAGTAGAGGCACTACTTATTAGCAATGGAATTGCAATCAAAAGTTGTTTTTCATACCAATAGATTTTTTTTAATTCAATCATTGCTTTTTCATTTACCAATTCTGAATTATTCATTTTTTTTCTGTCAACCATTTCTTTGAATTGATAATAGGATACTTTAGTTTGATAATTAGCAGCTCTATTTTTCATACTATTTTTTATTTGGCAGCAAAAAAATCTCTAACAAAAGCATGCTGTTGCTGTGGCGTCATTTTGTCTGTTTGTTTTACCTGTATTTTGATATCATGGAAGCGAGTATCAGCAACGATAACATTGAAAAGCTCTTCTTTAGCATTGGTAGGGCCAAAGAGAATTACTTCATTGTATTTTTTTACAACATCCATTAGTTTCTTATAATACTTTAATTGCTTTTGTTGTTCTTTATTATGCAAGTGAAGTTCTCCTTTTAAAAGGCTATCCATTTTTTCCTGATGTGTAAAATTAGATTCGATGGTATTTACTTCAAATGGGTTATTAGAAAACTCCATTAGATGTGCGATGGAATGATCCATCCAAATGCCAATTTTGGTTGCTGTAGTCGCCATGTTTCTTTGTATTAATTGAAGATTGTTTTATCAATACAAAGTTGGGAAGGAAGAAGATTAAATCTGTTATATGATTTAGGTCTTTATTTTAATAATTCACACATTCTGGGGGTGTTGTGCTTTTGAGAGGTATTGAAAATTACATTCTGTCCATATACCAATTGAGTTCTTTCTCCATTTTTTGGTATTTAAAAATATTTGAAATTACTTTTTGTAATCGAACAAATGCAGTTTCACTTTTCACTACATAATCAAAAGCTTTGTGATGCATGCAACTTACTGCTACTTCAATTTTATCTTGACTAGATAACATAATTACTGGGATTCCAGCATTAGTTTCTTTGATTTTATCTAAAGTCTGCATTCCGTTGATAGCATTTTTTACTATACCATCTAAATGATAATCCAATACAACTATATCTGGTTTTTTGTTTAAATTTTGAATACACAATTCTCCTGTTGAAAATGTTTCTACTTCGAAATCATCATTTTCCATAAATTGTATTTGTAGTGCTTTTAAGAAAACGGCATCGTCATCTACCAAGAAGAGCTTGATTTTATTTCCAGTTTTCATACTTATTTTTTTAAATTGATTAATTCATTTTCTAATTCAAGAAATGACTGTAAACAACCTTTCTCTAGTTCTGTTAATAAGCTATTTAATTCAGATGAAAGTTCAAGCTTTTCAGCATAGTCATGAATTTTTTTAGCTAGATTTTCATATTGAGGATTCATCCCCATTATGGCGAAAGAAGGCATTATTTTGTGAGCGGTTGCTTTTAATAATATCCAATCTTTATCTTTATAACTTTGCTTCATCGATGTTAATAAAGAGGGTGTTTGTTTTAGATAGACCTCTATCATTTCTGTCATTAATTCAGGATTGGCTTTAGTAATCAGTGACAAATAACTCAAATCAACATATCGAATAGTTTGCATGTTTCCTTTCGTTTCCTTTTCGATAATAGCAATAGGTTTTTTAATAAAACTTATTAATTTACTATATAGTAAACGCTCGTCAACAGGTTTTGAAATATAATCGTTCATTCCTACTGCTTTACATTTGGCCACATCCACTGTGGTTACATCGGCTGTTAGTGCTATAATAGGCAGCATTAATTTCATGTTTTGTCTAATATGTTCTGTAGCTTCAAAACCATTCATTTCGGGCATTTGCAAGTCCATCAAAATAATATCATAGTTGTTTTTTTGAAGTTTTTCTATAGCGATTTTACCATTAGCAGCAATATCACATTCGAAACCGAAATCATCTAAAAGTGTTTTCATTAGCAACTGATTCAGTTCCATATCTTCTACCACTAATATTTTAGTGTGTTTTATTTCGGTATCAATTTCTAAAATTTCAGGTTCTAACACCGCTTCCACATTTGTTTTGTCAAAATAGAGTACAAAGCTAAAATTGGATCCTTTACCAATAGTACTTTCCACCTCAATATTCCCATTCTGTGCTTCAACCAACTGCTTTACAATAGCCAAACCTAAACCAGTTCCGCCAAATATCCTGGATGTGCTACTTGTGGCTTGTTGAAAGTTTTCGAATATTTTTTCGGTTTTTGTTTCACTGATTCCTATACCCGTATCGGCTACGGAGAATTTTATAGCCACATCGTCATCAGTTTCAGAAACTAAATCCACACTGACAGTAATCTTTCCAACACTGGTAAATTTAACAGCATTGCTAACTAAATTCAGAATGATTTGATGCAAACGTACAGGGTCTCCCACTAATACTTCGGGGATATCCTTATCATAATGGGTTACTAATTTTAGGTTTTTCTCTTGAATTTTGGTTTCAAAAAGATGCAACATAGCTTTGATAGACAATTTCAATTTGAATGGGGTTTTTTCAAAAGTCATTTTTCCTGCATCTACTTTGGCTAAATCGAGAATATCATTGATTAGTACGATTAAAGCATCACCACTCATTTTTATAGCAGTCAGGTATTCTTTTTGTTTGGCTGTCAATTCGGTTTTTAGCACCACTTTGGTAAACCCAATAATGGCATTCATAGGGGTCCGAATTTCATGACTCATATTTGACAAGAACTGTTGTTTTGATTTAACCGCTTCGTTGGCTTTGATAGTGGCGGCTTCAGCAATTATTTTGGCTTCTTCAGCTATTGATGATGCTAATTCAGCATAAGTCTTAGCTTCAATTAATTCTTTTTGTGCTTTCTTCTGTTCTGTTATATCTCTTGCTACTACTACGGCACCAATGATATTGCCTTCTTCATCTTTATAAACGGCACCATTGAATAATACATCGGTAAGTTTTCCATCTTTTAAAACCAAGGGATAATCAACCACAAAACCTTTGGAAAAAACTTCTTCATACCCTTTTTTAGCTTTTTCAGGTTCGGTGAAATAATTGATGAAATTGGTGTTAATTAAATCTTCTTTAGAAACTTCTGTAACTCTTACAGAGGCTTGATTGGTATCGGTAATTTTGCCTTGAGGGCTAATGGTAAAAAGCGGATCACGACTAGCTTCTATAAGACTTAAAGAATATTGCGAAGCTAATTTGAGTGAATAATTATAGGCCTCCAATTCTTTGTTTTCAAAGACGCGTTTTTCTTTTTCTTCGTTTTGAAAATTAAGTTCTTTATCGGCAATTACTAATTCTTTATTGGCAATTACTAATTCATCCGCTCTGTCTTGTTTTTCTCCTGTTTGATATAACAATTCTTTATTGGCTACCTGCAATTCATTAGCCCGTTTTTCTTTCTCGCTGTTTTGATGCTCTAACTCTTTATTGGCAATTACTAATTCTGCTGCTCTTTTTTCTTTCTCTTCATTTTGAAAAGCCAGTTCTTTATTGGCGAGGAGTAATTCGGCTGTTATTTTCTTTTGATTGGTGATGTCTATGAAAGAAGTGTGGTTGTATTCAATTCCTTCATAGTCTATGATTTGAATGGAAATTAGAAACCAAATAGAATCTCCCTTTTTATTACTGAGTTCAATCTCGATATTATTTGAATTTTCTTGATTTTTTAATTTCAGTATAATTTCATCTCTAATTTGAGGAGTTATAATCCCTACATCTGTAGCGGTTTTTCCAATAATTTCTTCTTTGGTATAGCCAAAGCAATTCAGAAAGGATTGATTGGCATATTCAAATTTTGAAGTTTTTACATCGGAAAAAGCCATACCGATAGCACAGTTTTCAAACATGTCAAAAAACAAATCGTGTGATTTGATTTTTTTAATTTCTGATATATTGAATTGATTCATCTAATTTAATTAACATTAATTGCCTACTTCTTCAATGGGGCTTCTTCGTTTGTCTTTAAGTAGTTTGAAATGGGAAGGCGATAAACCCGTTACTTTTTTAAATTGTGTAGATAAATGGGCTACACTGCTGTAGTTCATTTTCCAGGCAATTTCCGTAATGTTCAGTTCGTCATAAATGATAAGTTCTTTGATGCGTTCCACTTTGTGTAAAATCACAAATTGCTCTATAGTGGTTCCTTGTACTTCCGAAAATAAGTTGGCAAGCGTGGTATAGTTTTGATCTAATTTTTCGCTAAGGTATTCTGAGAAAGTCACTTTTAGTGGCTCCTCTGCATAGTGCACCATTTCAATGATTACGTTTTTGATCTTTTCAATCATGATGGCTCTCTTGTCATCCATAAGTTCCAATCCCGATTCTAATAAACCAGCTTTGAGAAGGGCCCTTGTGTTATCCGAGATGTCCTCCATAATATCAACCACGCCCAAATCAACAATCATAAAGTGTAAACCTAATTTTTTAAGTTCCTCTTTTACCATCATTTTGCAACGGGTACTGACCATGTATTTTATATATAGTTTCAAATTCTCTATTTTTTGACTTTTTTGGGCAAAGGTTTACTTTTTGAAGCGTTACTAGGTTACACAATAATCAGTTTAAATTGCAAGATTCACACTTCGTCAAGAGTATTCCGCTTTTTGTCTTTAAGATTTTTAAAGAAAGTAGGGGTTAAGCCAGTAACTTTTTTGAATTGGGTGGATAAATGCGAAACACTACTGTAGTTCATTTTATAGGATATCACGGTGAGGTTGAGTTCGTCATAAAGTAACAACTCTTTTACCTTCTCAATTTTGTGGGCAATGATGTAGTGTTCTATGGTAATTCCTTTGACTTCAGAAAAGATGTTCGCCAAATAAGTATAATCATACCCCATTATTTTACTGATGTATTCGGAGTAGTTTACTTTGGGTAATTCATCGTTGTAATGAATCATTTCGGTGATGACAATTTTTATTTTTTCAATAAGCATAGCTTTTTTGTCATCCATCAATTCTAAACCAGATTCAAGTAAATTGGCTTTGAGTTTTTCGCGTATTTCTGGAGTAATGTTTTCTATAATTTCAACAGTGCCTAATTCTACCAATACATAATGTAATCCCAAGTTTTTTAATTCTTCTTTGACTAACATTTTGCACCGCAAGCTGACCATATATTTGATATAGAGTTTCATTTTTGGTAGTTCATTTGAAAAGCACTTCGTTGCACTTTCAACGTTAAACTAATTTTTTATTTTTTCTTTCGAATATGCGGTAACTTTTAGTAGAAATGAAAATTAGGAAGGGCAAGCTCTAATCTTCGTAACCACTTTTAATAATGGTAGAAATCATTTTGAATTGCTCGTTAGCATTAAAGCTATGTTGTGCATGTGCTGGAATAATGATTCCTTCTCCTAAGCACAATTTGTGTTTGTGTTTTTTGATAACTATTTCGGCAGTTCCATCAATAATTTGAATGTAATTATCATAGGGAGATATTTTTTCTTCCAGTTCTTCTCCGGCGTCAAAAGAGGAAGCTGTAATGTTTCCTGTTGTTTTTTTGATAATAGTTTTGCTTACCACTGCATTGGGAATGTATTGAATGATTTCAACAATAATGTGAGATTTAGCTTTGTCAAGTTCCGAAGTATCCATGATTTTTTTTTAAGGGTTATAATAAATAACAATATCACAAAATAGATTTCTATGTAATATTATATATACAAAGGTAGTCACTTTAAATTGAGGAAAACGATATGTTTAAATTCAATTTATATTGACACCTACGATTCATCCTTGGTAGTTCTTACTAAATTGATACCTGAAATAAAAAAAAGTAATCCTAAGACTCCATATATGACTAGTGTTTTTATATCTCTAGTGCTTTCTGTTGCTGACAGAAATACTTGTGCGGCATAGATGAGACTTCCTATTCCTAATAGTGTAAGTAGTGCTCCAAAAATTCTTTTTAGATTCATATTCCTTTTTTAATGTTGGTAAACAACTGTTAAACGATACAGCGACAAAGGTTATTCCTTTTATCTGTTAACTCTTGCATAATAATTTTATTAAGTTGCATATTTCCCACATTTTTACTTTTAATGGTCTTAAAAAACTAATTAAATGTTATTTTATTTCTCCTATTTTAATTGATACGCCAATAAATGAATATGCCATCGTCATAAATGAATACCCCGCCATCATAGATAAATAGTACATAGTCATGGATGAATACCCCGCCGTCATAGATAAATATGCCATCGTCATGAATGAATACCCCGCCGTCATAGATAAATATTCCATCGTCATAAATGCATACCCCACCGTCATAGATAAATATGCCATCGTCATAGATAAATATGTCATCGTCATGAATGAATATCCCATCTTCATATATGAATATCCCATCTTCATGAATGAATACCCCATCTTCATGAATAATATATCAGGGTAATATATAATGTTGCTTTATGTTAGAATAAAACAATTAGTCAGGCTTTGTATTTAGACTACCTATAATAAAAAAAACGCCTGAGAATTTAATCTCAGGCGTTTTCTCATTATAAAAACTATGTAATTACTTCATTTTACCGTTGACTACGGCAACAGCGGCTCCTACAACTGCTGCTACGACCATTGTAGCTACAATGTCAATTCCCATTAACTTAAAATCAATAACTTCTTTATACATGTTTCTAAAGAAATTATCACTTAAGCCTAAGAATAAGGCAATACCGACAGCCATTTTAATTCCATTCATGCAAGTAGAAATGCCTTCTCCTTTTGAAAAAACATAAGAAATTAAAAATCCGAAAAACAGGCATCCTAAGAAAATAAAGGTCATGTTTTCTGCTCCGGCGCCCTCAGGTTTAGGAAAAGTGTCTTTCAGCAAAATGCCCCAAACGAGCCATCCCATTAAAAAGTCTACAATTCCGCCAACAATTCCACCGACAATAAAGTTTTTAACATTCATAATTAATAATTTAATTGGTTAGTACATTAAAAGTATTAAAAGAATGAGCATGTAATAATTTGGTAACTGTTTAATTGTTAACTTTTTAAAATCAGTAATTGTTAATAACCTCTATTGTAATTGATGACTAGTTTCTTTCTTGAAAGTCCCATTATCAACGTCTTTCAAGAACTTAATAACTCCGGGGAAGTAATGTTCTTGGTCATCATATTGAGAGCAATGACTTCCGTTAGGACAATATAAGAACCGTCCGTTTTGCACTTCATTAGATATCCATTCCATGTGTTTGGGGTCCATAGTGTCGTATTGAGCTCCAATGGCTAAAGTAGGGATAGTCAATGTTTTTAAACGAGCAGTTACGTCCCAATTTTTTAGAGTAGCATCACCAGTGATTCCAAACTCACTCGGACCCTGCATAAACACATATACATTAGGATTCAGGTGTTTGAAAGCTCTGTTGATAGACTCAGGCCATTGTTCAACAGGTTTTCTTAAGATGTGTTCTGAATAGTAATATTTCATTAGCAATTCCATATATTTTGGATTGGTGTAGTCTTTATTTTTTTCAAAAGTTTTGATTTGGTCAAAGACTTCTTTTGGTAATTTTGGACCTAACACATCTTCCGCATATTTGTTATATGCTGGTGCACTGGCCATCATATTGGCGATGATTAATCCTTTTAAATTCTTTTGGTATTTCAGTGCATATTCCATGGCAAGAATTCCGCCCCAAGATTGTCCCATTAAATAGAAATTAGTATTGTCTAATTTCAAGGCTTTACGGACTTGTTCCACTTCTTCTACAAAACGCTCTGTCGTCCAAAGTCTGTTGTCATTGGGTTGATCGCTGTAGTAAGACCCTAATTGATCATAATAAATATACTCGATGCTTTCTTGCGGAAAATAACCATCAAAACTTTCAAAGAATTCATGGGTTCCGCCAGGGCCTCCGTGAAGTAAAAGCACTTTTATTTTGGGATTGTTCCCCACTGTTTTGGTCCAAACCTTAAACTTGCCAATAGGTGTAGTAATGGGAATCATTTTGATACCACCAGTAGCTTGGTCATCTCTTTTGGAGAAATCCAAATAATTGGCTTTTATGGAATCTTCGGTTTTACTTTCTTTACAACCCGTCAATAACAGTAATGTTAGCAAAGTACTTAGGAGTAGTTTCATTTTCATGTTTTATAATTTATGAGTTATTATTTAGATAATAGAAATTAAAAAGGTAACTAGCGTGTTGTTAGTGAATTACTTCAATCGCATAATATTCAAATATAAACATAATTTCGGTTAGCTACTTTTCTTTTGTTGGTAATCCAATATCTTCTGATGGAAGTCGAATATCCTTTGATGTAAGTCACATATCTTCTGATATCCAGTAAAAAATGTCACATAACTATATTAAATAAGCAATAAATTGATTTTTATCATTTCGCAATCGATTTCGAATCCCTATTTTTACTTCAAATTTAAATTAAGAATTATGAGTAACTCTTATACACTTTCGGTAAATCACAACCTCTCTTTTGATTTGTCTGAAAGCGATCTAAAAAAATTAGATGCTGTCAGCGTTGAAAAAAATAAATTTCATGTTCTCCAAGATTCCAAACCCTATAAAGCAGAAATTATAGCTGCTGATTTTTTGGCCAAAAAATACACTGTTAAAGTCAACAACAATACTTATGAAGTAGCGATAGCCAATGATTTGGACCGGTTGATAAAAAGCATGGGCATTGAACGCGGACGCACTAAAGTAATCAATGCTATCAAAGCTCCTATGCCTGGATTAATTCTTGAAATTAATGTTGCTGTGGGCCAAGAAGTAAAAGAAAACGACCTTTTAATCATCTTAGAAGCCATGAAAATGGAAAACAGTTTTATTTCACCACGAGATGGAGTGATTAAATCGATTGCTGTTGAAAAAGGACACGCTGTAGATAAAGGACAATTACTAATTGAATTTGAATAGAAAATAGAAACAAGAAGCAAGAAACAAGATAGGATCTTTCTTCTTTTAATCTTTAAAATATGAAAAAAATAACCAAAATATTAGTTGCCAATAGGGGTGAAATTGCCATTAGGGTAATGAAGACCGCTAAGAAAATGGGTATTAAAACAGTAGCCGTTTTTTCAACAGCCGACAGAAATGCACTTCACGTTAAATATGCTGATGAAGCCGTTTGCATTGGAGAAGCTGCTTCTAGTCAATCGTATTTGCGTGGCGATAAGATTATTGAAGTTTGTAAAGAACTTAGTGTAGATGCCGTTCATCCTGGCTATGGTTTCTTGAGTGAGAACTCCGCTTTTGCGGAAGAATGCGAAAAAAACAACATCATTTTCATCGGACCCAAATCCAAAGCCATTGAAATGATGGGAAGTAAATTGGCAGCGAAAGAAGCAGTGATGCAATACAATATTCCAATGGTTCCGGGTATTGACCATGCCATTACAGATATTGAAGAAGCGAAAAGATCAGCTAAAGAAGTAGGTTTTCCTATTTTGATTAAAGCCTCTGCAGGTGGTGGTGGAAAGGGAATGCGTATCGTGGAAAGAGAAGAAGATTTTGTTTCCCAAATGGATAGAGCGATTAGTGAAGCTACTTCTGCTTTTGGAGATGGTTCTGTTTTTATTGAAAAATATGTAACCAAACCGCGCCACATCGAAATCCAAATTATGGCGGATAGTCATGGCAATGTGTTGTATGTTTTTGAAAGAGAATGTAGCATTCAACGTCGTCATCAAAAAGTTGTGGAAGAAGCGCCATCGTCTATTTTAACTCCGGAAAAACGTAAAGAAATGGGAGAGGCTGCTGTAAAAGTGGCTCGCGCTTGTGATTATCTTGGAGCTGGAACCGTAGAGTTTTTGATGGACGATAAACACAATTTCTATTTTTTGGAAATGAACACCCGTTTGCAAGTGGAACATCCCGTTACCGAAATGGTTTCTGGTTTAGACTTAGTAGAATTACAAATTCGAGTAGCTCGAGGCGAAGAACTAACTATCAAACAAGAGGATTTAGTAATTCACGGTCACGCTATGGAACTTCGAGTATATGCCGAAGATTCTATGAATGATTTCTTGCCGAATGTGGGGCTTTTAAGTACTTATCAATTGCCTGTGGGCGAAGGCATTCGTGTGGATAACGGAATTGAAGAAGGTATGGAAGTGCCTATTTACTACGACCCAATGTTATCGAAACTGGTTACTTACGGAAAGACCCGTGAAGAAGCCATCGAGTTGATGATTAAAGCTATAGATAATTATCATGTAGAAGGAGTAGCGACAACTTTACCTTTTGGAAAATTTGTTATGGAGCACGAAGCCTTCCGTTCCGGAGATTTTGATACGGGTTTTGTGAAAGCGTATTATAATCCTGAAAAAATGAAAGCCAATCTAGACACCGAAGCAGAAATTGCCGCGATGATAGCTTTACAACAATATTTAGCTGATGCCAAAATCTTAAGATTACCAATAATTAGTGATTAGTAATTAGCGATTTATATTAACACATTAAATTAATTTAAACCACATAGAATCATAGGAGGTTTAAGATTTTAAAAGATAAAATAGAAAAATCTTCGATTTTCATAGTAACTATGTAATCTATATAAAGCGAAGCATCTCAACACAAATGAAATTATTAATCTATGTTTCTATGTGTTTAAAAAATAAAAAAAAATGGAAGATAAAATCAAAATATTAAACGATAAAATTGCCTTGGCCAAATTAGGCGGAGGCGAGAAAAGAATAGCCAAACACCACGACAAGAAGAAACTAACAGCAAGAGAACGTATAGCGTATTTAATGGATGAAGGTTCTTTTGAAGAAATCGGAATGTTAGTAACCCATAGAACCACTGATTTCGGAATGGAAAAAGAAATCTATTACGGTGATGGGGTGATTACCGGTTACGGAACTATTAACGGTAGAGTAGTGTATGTTTTTGCTCAAGATTTTACAGTTTTTGGTGGTGCTTTATCAGAAACTCATGCGGAGAAAATCTGTAAAGTAATGGATATGGCTTTACGAAGCGGTGCCCCGATGATTGGATTAAATGATTCAGGTGGTGCTCGTATTCAAGAAGGGGTTCGTTCTTTAGGAGGATATGCGGATATTTTTTATAGAAACGTACAATCTAGTGGAGTCATTCCACAGATTTCGGCTATCATGGGGCCTTGTGCTGGTGGGGCGGTGTATTCGCCTGCTATGACCGATTTTACCATGATGGTAGAAGGGAATAGTTATATGTTTGTTACTGGACCTAACGTGGTTAAAACCGTAACTAACGAAGAAGTTTCATCTGAAGAACTTGGTGGTGCAAGTACGCATTCGACAAAATCGGGTGTGGCACATATTACTTCTCCAAACGGAATCGAATGTTTGGAAGACATCAAAAAGTTGTTGAGCTATATGCCTCAAAACAATAGAGAAACTACTCCGAAATTGCCCTATTTTACCAATGATGAAATACGCGAAAAATTAGATACAATAGTTCCTGATAATGCAAACAAGCCTTATGACATGCACGATGTAATAGACAACATCATTGACGAAGACTCATTCTTTGAAATTCATAAAGACTTTGCTGAAAATATCATTGTAGGTTTTGCTCGTTTGGGAGGAAGAAGTATCGGGATTGTGGCCAATAATCCTAAGTTTTTAGCAGGATGTTTGGATGTGAAATCATCTATTAAAGGAGCGCGTTTCGTTCGTTTCTGTGATTGTTTCAATATTCCGTTGTTAGTATTAGAAGACGTTCCTGGTTTCTTACCTGGAACCGATCAAGAATGGAATGGTATTATTGTTCACGGAGCTAAATTACTATATGCTTTCAGTGAAGCTACTGTGCCAAGAGTAACTGTTATTACTCGTAAAGCTTACGGTGGTGCTTATGACGTAATGAATTCCAAACACATTGGCGCCGATATGAATTTTGCTTGGCCAAGTGCGGAAATTGCGGTTATGGGAGCTAAAGGAGCTTCTGAAATTATCTTCAAAAAAGAAATTAGTGAAGCAGCCGACCCAGCGGCGAAATTATTAGAAAAAGAAGCAGAGTATGCTGAGTTGTTTGCTAATCCCTACACAGCAGCGCAACGTGGTTTTATTGATGAAGTAATTTTACCCAAAAATACTCGAAGAAAACTGCTTAAAGCGTTTAGTATGTTAGAAAATAAAGTGGTTAACACTCCAAATAGAAAACACGGTAATATTCCGTTATAACAACCCAATTAAAATAAAAAACTGCCCAATATTGGGCAGTTTTTATTTAAAGGAAACAGTAAACTTATTAGTTATAAATCTTTTGATACAAATCTTTGTATTTCTCCATTACGATTTTGCGCTTCAATTTGAGCGTAGGAGTGAGGTGTCCACCATCAATAGACCAAACATCTGGGGTTAGTTCAAAACGTTTTATTTTTTCCCAGTTGCCAAATTTCTCATTCGAAATATCTACTTCTTCTTGTATTCTTTTGATGACTTCTGGATTGGCTATAATCTCTTCATTGGTGGTTCCTATAGTTATATTTTTTCTTTTGGCCCAATCTTTCACAAAATCAAAACTAGGTTGAATAAAAGCCGCTGGCATTTTTTCGCCATCCCCAATCACCATTACTTGTTCAATAAACAAGGATTGTTTCATGGTGTTTTCTATTAATTGAGGGGCAATGTATTTTCCGCCAGAGGTTTTGAACATTTCTTTTTTACGGTCGGTAATTTTTAAGAACCCTTCGGAGTCAATTTCTCCAATATCTCCAGTATGGAAATAACCATCTTTAATGGCTTCGTTGGTCAATACTTCATCTTTATAATAGCCCATCATTACGTTGGGACCTTTACAAAGTATTTCTCCATCAGAGGCAATTTTAACCGTTACATTTTTGATTACTTTACCAACAGTTCCGACTTTAAAGCCTCTATTTCTTTGATCATTTACAGTGATTACTGGTGAAGTTTCAGTTAGACCATAACCTTCCATAACAGGCATTTCAGCAGCGGCAAACATTCGGATAAGTCTTGGTTGTAAAGCGGCACTTCCTGACACCATTACCGTTAAATTTCCACCCAAACCTTCTTTCCATTTGCTAAAAATTAGTTTACGTACTATGCTCAATTGGAACTCATACCACCAACCATTAGCACCATAAGGTTCGAATCGCAATCCTAAAGCAATAGCCCAAAAGAACAGTACTCTTTTGATTCCGGTTAGTTCTTCGCCTTTAGCGTGAATTTTATCGTATACTTTTTCTAAAAGTCTAGGTACTACAGAGAACACAGTAGGTTTTACTTCCTTGATGTTATCCGATAATTTATCAATTGATTCGGCAAAATAGATAGCGACCGAATAATATTGATAAATATATAAAATTACTCTTTCGAAGATGTGACAAATAGGAAGAAAGCTTAAAGCTACACTCGTTCCTTCTTCAAATGGAATGCGTTCGGCACTATCCAATACATTCGAAACAATATTATTATGCGAAAGCATTACGCCTTTAGGTTTTCCTGTGGTTCCTGAAGTATAAATTATGGTCGCTAGTTCTTCTGGTTTTACGTGGTTTTTTCGGTCTTCTACTACATCCTGATTGCTGGTGTCTTCACCTAAGACCAAAAGCTCTTTCCAGTTTTTACAACCCGTAATTTCATTGAAAGAATAAACCTCTTTAAGGTTAGTCAATTTGCTTTTGATGAGGTTTACTTTGCGCAACACTTCTTCATCCGAAACAAAACAATATTTAGCTTCACAATGGTTTAAAATGTATTCATAATCATCCTCTGAAATCGTGGGATAAATGGGAACATTTTGAGCGCCCACTTGCAATACGCCAATGTCCATAATATTCCATTCGGTTCTATTGTTGGAAGAAATGACCGCAATTTTATCATCTTTTTGAACTCCCAATCGAAGTAGAGCTCTCGATATGGTATTAGCCTTTTCTAGGTATTCTTTAGTTGAGGTTTTTATCCATTTGCCGTCGTATTTGGTGACAAGACAATTGGGCATATTGTTTTTTTCAAGCTGATAGTATGGAAAGTCAAAAAGTCTTGTGATGGACGTCATTAGAATGGTAATTTTAATGCAAATTAATTAATAATAGTTTTATTCACAATATTAATTTAAAATATAAAAAATATATAGCCGAAATATGTAGTTTTGTCACTTTAAATTTTACTTTTTCATGAAAAAATACCCACGGTTTCAGGAGTATAAAGTATTAGGCTATAGAATTTTATTGGCTTACGTTTTTTACTCTGTTGCAAGAGTTTTATTCTATGTTTATAATAGTTCTTTAATAAAAGTTGGTAGCGTTTCTGATTTTCTAGAGCTGTGTTACCACGGTATAGCCTTTGACACTACAGCGCTGATGTATGTAAATAGTTTGTTTATTTTACTATCCATCATTCCGATACTGTCCAACTCTAAAAAGAAGTTTCAAAAGTTTTTATTCTACTTGTATTTTGTAACCAATTTGATTGCGTACGCAACCAATTTCGTCGACTTTATTTATTACCGTTACACCTTCAGCAGAAGTACGATTGCTTCACTGGATACTCTTGAGCATGAGAATAATAAGATGCTTTTACTTTTTGATTTTATAGTCCATTTTTGGGATGTGTTTTTATGGTTCTTTATATTGGCGTTTGCTTGGATTTACTTGTACAAAAAGGTTAAAGTGCATCACGTAAAAGAAACGCCTAATGCTAAATACTTCGGGTTCTCTATACTAACCTTTCTTGTAGTGGTTACGCTTTGTATTGGAGGCATTCGTGGCGATTTCAAGAAAAGTACCCGACCTATTAATATTTTAGACGCTAGCCGTTATGTTACTAATATCTCGCAATCGAATTTAGTTTTAAATACGCCTTTTGCTATTATTCGAACTTGGGATCTTAATAACTTTAAGAAAGTCAATCTAGTTTCCAAAGCCCAAATTGATAGTTTAATAGTGCCGATAAAACAGTATAAAAATAATCCTCCTACCAAGCCTAATATTGTCATTTTTATCATTGAAAGTTTTGCGAGAGAATACAATGGAGCCTTTAACAAAGGAACTAAAATTCCCAATTATCAAAGCTACACGCCTTTTGTAGATTCGTTGGCGCAACACAGTTTGATTTTTACGAATGGGTATGCCAATGGTTGGAAATCGATTCACGGAGTGTCTTCTGTTATTGCTGGAATCCCTTCGTTTAAAGATGCGTTTACATCATCTCCTTATCCTCAACAGAAAATAGAATCGTTGGTGTCTACTTTGAAAAGCGAAGGCTATGACACTTCCTTTTTTCATAGTGCCCCTAATGGTTCAATGGGTTTTCTTGGTTTCGGAAACATCTTAGGCTATGACCATTATTATGGTAAGACCGAATACAATAATGATGCTGATTTTGATGGGGTTTGGGGTATTTGGGACGAACCTTTTTTCCAATTTTACAATAAGACTTTGTCTCAGAAGAAACAACCTTTTATGGCTACTCTTTTTTCTGTTTCTTCTCACGAACCCTATAAAGTCCCTGAAAAATATGCAGGTAAGTTTCCAAAAGGAACAGTCAACATTCATGAAAGTATTGGGTATACCGACTATGCTTTAAAGCAATTTTTTACTGCAGCCAAAAAAGAACCTTGGTACAACAACACCATTTTTGTAATGGTAGCCGATCATTGTAATACGATTGCTTATGATGAATACACAAAGGAATTCAATAAAAACACGGTGCCAATTTTGTTTTTCTCTCCTAATGAAAAATATGTGGGAGTTAACAACGATTGGGCGCAACAAATCGATATTTATCCAACGCTGCTAGATATGATTGGCTACCAAAAACCTTTTAGAAGTTGGGGTAGAAGTTTGATTAATGACAAACAAGTGGCTCCCTTTGTAGTGAAGTACAGTTCCGATATGTACCAATTTATGAGCGGCGATTACATTTGTACTTTTGATGGTATGAAAGCGACCGGCTTCTATGATAAGAATGACAAAGCGATGGAACACAACTTAATCTTAAAACGAAATGCCGCTATGAATTTGCTGGAATTGAGATGTAAAGCATTCGTCCAGGATTATATGGAAAGGGTTATCGATAAGCGTTTGACTACGGTTAAATAAAAACAAAAAAGCTACTCAATGAGTAGCTTTTTTTATAGGTTCCCGCCTTCGCGGGAAAGACAATTTAGTGTTTTATAATTTATGCATATTCTCTGCTAAAGTCTCGATGAATTTAGAGATAGGCCCTTTAATCATCATCGCCATCATAGGATTGAAATCGCCTTCAAAATGTAATTGTACCGCACTTGAAGTATCAGAAAGACTGTCAATATTAGCCGTTAATGTAAAAGGTAATTTATCACTAGCTGCTGCTAATACTACTTTGGAATTCGGAGTTTTGTCCTTCATTTTCAATTTGATTTCGGGCATGCCTTTTAAACCAAAGTTGAAAATATCATCTCCCAACACTTCAAACTTAGCGATGTTCTCAGGCATTAATTTTTCAAAATTCTTGACATCCGATAACGAATCAAAGAGATGTTGTGCTGATTTTTCTACGGTAACTTTCGGACTTTCTAAATTCATAGTGTATAGTTTGTTGTTTATTTCTTTTCTCTTGCTTCGTTTCTCTCCATTACACACTCCAAGTGGATGGACTTTCACGCCATTCTTGTAATGCTTTCAATTCCTTTTCGGTGATATAATTTTTGGCTACGGCTAGGTTTAATAATGTTTCATAATTGCTCAACGTCTTTAAATCAATATTGGCATTTTTGAAGTTATCCACAGCTACATCAAACCCATAAGTAAAAATAGCGACCATGCCTTTAACATGTGCCCCTGCTTCTTTTAAAGCTTCTACAGCTAATAAACTGCTGTTGCCCGTGCTGATTAAATCTTCTACCACGACAACGTTTTGTCCTTTTTGTAAAAAGCCTTCGACTTGGTTTTGTCTGCCATGTTTTTTAGGCTCTGGGCGAACGTATACGAAGGGTAATCCCATATATTCTGCTACTAAGATCCCGATACCAATGGCTCCCGTGGCTACTCCGGCAATCACATCCGGTTTTCCAAATTCTTTTTCAATTTGTTTAGAAAATTCTTCTCGGACAAAATTTCTTATCGCTGGGAATGAGAGGATTAGTCGGTTATCGCAATAAATTGGCGAATTCCAACCCGAAGCCCATGTAAAAGGATTTTTTGGATTCAATTTAATTGCATTTATTTGTAAAAGCAATTCGGCAGTTTTTTCGGCTGAGTCTTTATTAAAAATCATAGTACAAATGTATAAAGTTTTTGTCAACGACAAACCTCTTTTTCTAACAAATGAAATCGCTAAAGAAACCGATTTTCAATTGTTTTTGCTGGAAAGCATTGATATTGAACAGCTCATCATCAAAATGTTTCAGAACAAAATTCAGAAAGCCTCTTTGTACTATCCCGATGAAAAAGCCATACTGAAAAAACTCAAAGAAAAAATTCCAGTTTGCAAAGCAGGGGGAGGATTAGTTTATAACAAAGATGGCGATGTTTTGTTCATTTTTAGAAACGGAAAATGGGATTTACCCAAAGGCGGCATCGAAAAAAATGAAGAGATTGAAGACACCGCTATGAGAGAAGTTGAGGAGGAGACCGGTGTTAGTAATCTAACTATCACCAAAAAACTCCAAAAAACCTATCACGTTTTCAGACGCAACGGAAAATACAAGTTGAAAATTACGCATTGGTTCGAAATGCAATCTACTTTTGAAGGCACTCCGTTTCCGCAAGCCAATGAAGGGATTGATAAAGCCGTTTGGCTTAACCCAGTGCAAATCAAAGAAGCCTTGCTGAATTCTTATGAGAACATCAAATTGCTGTTTGAAGAAGAACATCTCTTGTAATTCACTTTTTGGGGCTATCTTTGCCGCATGACGCATCACCACCATTCTACCAATTTATTGCTGAATTTAGGCATTGACAGCTTAAATGAAATGCAACTTGCCGCACAAGAAACTATTGTCAATGATTCTAATGTTTTATTGCTTTCGCCAACAGGTTCGGGGAAAACATTGGCTTTCTTATTGCCCATCTATGAATTGTTAGACGAATATGTGGCCGGGGTGCAATGCTTGATTTTAGTTCCATCCCGAGAATTGGGATTGCAAATTGAGCAGGTTTGGAAGAAAATGGGCACCACTTATAAAGTGAATGTGTGTTATGGTGGACATTCCATCGAAACGGAAATCAAAAACTTATCAAATCCACCCGCGGTTTTAATTGGAACTCCAGGACGAATTGCGGATCATATTGATAGAGGGACGTTTAAAGTAGACCGTATTCAAACTTTAGTATTAGATGAATTTGACAAATCGTTGCAATTGGGTTTTCATGAGCAAATGTCTTTTATCATTGGGAAATTATCCAAACTGAACAAACGCGTTTTGGTTTCGGCTACGTCCGGAATTGAAATTCCAAAGTATACTCGAGTAGTCAATCCGACGGTTTTAGATTTTATTCCATCCGAAGAAGAGAAAGTCAATCTTTCTATGAAAATGGTAGTTTCTAAAGAGAAAGATAAGATAGGGAGTTTGTTTCACTTACTTTGTTCGTTGAAATCGCAATCGGCTTTAATCTTCTGCAATCACAGAGATGCGGCTGAACGGATTAGCGACACTTTAAACGAAAAAGGAATCTACGCCACCTACTATCATGGAGGAATGGATCAGGACGAACGCGAGCGCGCTTTAATTCAGTTTCGAAATGGCAGCGTGAGTTATTTGGTTACGACCGATTTGGCAGCAAGAGGGTTAGACATCCCCGAAATGAAACACGTCATTCATTATCATTTGCCGTCAAAAGAAGACGAATTCACCCATAGAAACGGAAGAACAGCGCGAATGTTAGCTTCGGGAACTGCTTATATCATTGCGCACGAAAGTGAAAAAAAGCAAGAGTATCTGGATTATAGTATGCCCGTTTTAAAGGTTGACAACCAAACTACTTTACCCAAGCCACCCGAATTTCAAACGATTTACATTAGCGGAGGCAAGAAAAACAAACTCAATAAAATTGATATCGTAGGCTTCTTTTCTCAAAAAGGAAAACTAGAGAAAGGCGATTTGGGATTGATTGAAGTCAAAGATTTCATCTCTTTTGCCGCTGTAAAATTCAATAAAGTAAAGGACTTGCTTTCCAATATTCGAGACGAAAAAATGAAAGGCAAGAAGTTTAAAATTGAAGTAGCGCGTAAAGTGATTAAGAAAGAAGAGGACGCAAAACCTGAGAAGTACTAAGCCAACTTTTCCAACGCTGCTTTTAGCAAAGAAGCTTCGTATTGCAATACCTGTTGTTTTATTTGTTGGGTAACCAAATCGGGCAACACTTTTTGTTGTTTGTCTTTTTTGGTTCTAGTTTGGATGCTTTGCACTACCTTTTCTGTGAAGGTTGTTTTTTTGTTGGGATGATTTTCGAAATACTGTACCAAATGCATTGCTGCTTCCTTAGCTTGCTGTTTTTTCTCTAATCGATTTACTTTTTTATCGTTTCGCATTTGCTGGTACTGATTTTCTTTTAGCAAGGCCTCAAGTCTTTCTTTAGTTTCATTTTTTTGACTAGCCAAAAGGTTTTCAGTATTCTTTGCCTTAGCTGATTGTATATGGGTGAGTAGTTCCGCTAGTTGTTCTTTGGCTTCTAGTGGCAAATCTCGTTTTCCTGATACGAACATAGACCATTGGCTACGATTAATATTTAGGAACATAGCTGTCTCATTTTGAGTAGTACCTAACAATTCGGTGATAGTTTCTTCTTTTTTCATAACGCTATTTTTTTGGTGTCTTTTTTTTCACAGCAAAAAGTTTGCCACATTTTTTGTGTCAACTATTTTGAAATGAAATTTTTGACACACTTTTTGTGTCATTTTTTTCAAAACGAAAAGTTTGACACACTTTTTGTGTCTTTTTTTCCAAAATGAAAAGTTTGACACAAAAAAATTAAGTTGTTGATAATTATAAAGGAAACCCTTCTGGTTGCCTTTGATTTTGTAATATTTTTACGTTGAGTGAATCGGAAAAGGATGAGAGGCTTGAGGAGATTTGCTTGTTAGTGGTAACACAAAAAAAAGGATAATGAAAAGACATTTAATAATAATTTTAATTTCAATTTCTATCTTAATATCATTAATATTTACTGGTTTTCCAATAGAATTTAGCGATATGTTTACTGAAAGAATAGCAAGGTTTGTTATTTCAATTTTAGTTATTATAATTTTCTTTTTTCTTTTTAAATTATCAAAAAAAATTAATTCCAAAATACTCAGAATAGCTTTCATAATTTTAATTGTTTTAACAGCCTTGCCTTATACCTTAATTTGTATCTATAATATTTCAACTGCATTTTCTAATAATTATTCAAGATGGAAAGACATATCAATTCTTGAGAAAAAAGATGGAAAAAAAATAGCTTATCAAGTTTTAGAAAGTGGCTCAATTTATAACTATAGATATAGGAAAATCATATATGAAAACAAATCAATAAGAATTTCTGTCAATTGTGATATTGGCAATCAAACTGGTTGGTCGGAAACAAAAGTTAACTAATTATGAGCACTACTGATAACAGCTGTTTCCCACATAAGCAAATTTTTTAGTTGAGCAACATTCCAATAGACTATTAAGCATTTTATGAAAAAAAAATTGTCCATCGAAGAAGTAAGAGAAATAATTGCAGCAAAGTATTCTCCAAAAAATATTTTGCAAAAATGGTCTCCATCGGTTACTTATAAAGAATATTTGGAAATTAAAAGTTCTGATTACAAAACTAAAGATCAAACGAAAAACCTGAGAATTGGGGTTGACAAAACGAGACCAATAGTTATATTGATTATTTCGGCAACTTTTTTGTTTATTTTTCCTTTCATTAACTACGGTAATGAAAAGTCGGGTTTTCTGATTTTACTAGGCTGTATTAGCTTCGGGTTACTAGTTTTATCCCTCTATACTATCTACTTTAACAGTAAAATAATTTTCACGACCAATTCAACCTCGTTCACTTTTAAAGACCAGACCATAATTTGGGACGATATTATGACTACTGGAATTGAGATAGTTCATGGAGGTCCATCCCATCAATATTTGGTATTAGGCCTTTCTAACGGAGAGATAGTTAAACTTGACGTTGGAACATCGGATATTGGTCCAACAGATTTGATTAGAATGATTCACCTAAATAGAACTGTAGAATAGAAAAATCGCACGACAGTCGTTTTACACAACACAAATTTTCTAGTAAGTCCACAAACGTTTAGTAAGAAGTTTTATCTTTAACAGAAAATAAAATGTTCTGAAGTTGGCTACAGCTTGAAACATCGGAACAGTGGCAGGCAGCATAGTAAAAAATACTAAAACTGAAAAAAAACATGAAAATTAAAGAAGTAATAATTATTATGGCAACTTGTTTTATGTACACAAGTTATTCCTTTGGGCAATCAAAAACAATTGAGGGATTAAAACATAAAATCGTTGTTGAAAAACCTATAAATTGGATTCAGTTACCTGATGAAGGACCATTTTATATTATACCTGATTACGAGGATGCAAGCGGAGAAACTTATATAAAGCTAATTGGAAACGATTATTCTAAAACGCCAAAATTGGAGGAATTTATTGAGGAACTTCATGAAAATATTAAAAAGAATCATAGTGATATAAAAATGGAAACTTTTGACCTTAAAATTAAAAATATAAAAAAGGATAATTTTATGACGGGTAACTATAAAACATATACCTACAGTTATGAAAATGGACAAAAACTATGTATGCTATTTATTGAATGCAAAAAAACAATAGTTCAATTGGTGTTTTCTGCCAATAATGAAGAAAGATTTAAAAAATATTTCAAATCATTTGAAAAAATGGCAAAATCCATTAAAGTTGTTGCAAAAAAGCAAACTAAATAATAATGCCGATTTGCAAAAAGCGATTTGGCAAGAAATTTTATCTTTAACGGAAAATCCAATGTTCCGAGGTTCATCACTGTTTGAAGTGGCGGAACGTTAACAGCCATAATTCGTAACCTTAAATAGTATATTATACTTATATGAAAAGCCTCTTTTTAATTACATTTATAATGTTAACTTATCATTCAAATGCACAAGATTCGGGAACATTAAAACAGCAAGCCGAGGAAATGGCCAATGCTGGAAAAAATTATAATTATGCTATAGTTTTAAAATATACATATCCAAAAATTTTAAAAAATTTCACCAAAGAAGAAGCTTTAAATGCTATTACTAATACTATGGATATTCTTAAGTCCAAAGGAATAGAAATTGAAAATGTAATAATTGGTGAACCAGGCATTATTTATAATGCTGGGAAAGAATTACATTGTCTTGTTCCTGAAAAAATAATCTTTAAATCTAAAGAAGGCCGATTTCAAGACAATAGTAATTTACTTGCAGTATCGTTAGATAAAGGAAAAAATTGGTACTTTATAGATTGTGCTATAGGAAAAGAAGATCTAATGGTGATTTTCCCCAATTTTAATAATAAACTTATAATTCCAAAAAAATCTGAGTTAGTAAAATTAGAGAATTGAAAATTGCGGCTGTAAACTCCGGTTTCGCGCAATTCCAAATGTTCTAGTATGCCCACAAACGTATAGTAACTCTAGCATTGACCAACAAATTATGAAACACTTACCTAAAATCAACCTCTTTTATTGGGCATTAATCATTAGTGCGAACACCATGGGAGAAACGGCAGGAGATTTGATTTCCCAAACGTTTAATTTAGGGTATGGTGGTGGAACACTTGCTTTACTTGGGCTTTTTCTAATGGCTTTGATCATTTCCTTGTATTCAAAAAGTCAGAAGCCACTCTTGTATTGGACCGTGATTACTTTGGCAAGTACATTAGGAACTACCATTTCAGATTTCATAAGCCGATCGTTTTTTCATTTGCAATTAGGTTTTACAGAAAACCAAGGCTATACCTTCGGGACTATTATACTAATCGTTGCCTTGATTTTGACATTTAGTATTTGGAAATACCATTCCAAGACCAACACCATAGCAAACGGACTAAACAAGGGAACAGAATTTTTATATTGGATAGCGATACTAACTTCCAGTACATTAGGAACTGCTTTTGGCGATTTATTGGCACACAACACACCTTTAGGTTTTGACGGAGGGACTTTACTTTTATTGGGACTTCTTGCAGTTGTGGTTGGCCTTTATTTTTGGACCACCATATCGAGAGAAATTTTATATTGGTGTACCATAATTTTGACCCACCCCATTGGTGCGACCATGGGCGACTATATGACGAAAGAAGAAGGATTTAATTTAGGAAACCTAAAAGCCAGTTTAGTTTTAGTCGGGGTATTTATATTAGTTATTGTAACTGGACAATTAACGAAAAACAGACAGATGAATTGATGAAAAATGGCTATTAACAGCAGTTCGCAGCAAAAGAACAACTCTAGATTTAAAGCTATGGCTTAGTAAAATCTTTCTCAGTGCTATCCCGTTTATACTTTAAAACTTTTAGGTATATTTGTCAACGTCAGTGGAGCCTCATTAAGATGGGTGCCATTGAAAAGTCCCAGTTAAAGTTTAAAATAGCAGTACATGTTACAACAAACCACCCAAGAAAATCTGGAAACCAATACCATAATGAACACCTATGTTATTGCTAATTTCTCTGAACTCAAACGTTCGTTATTTTTTTTACCGTTATTTTTAGTATTGGCTATTGTGGTATTTCTGTATAGTCAGAATGCTTTAAATGTTGGGAGTTATAGTCAAATTCAGAAACCTTGGTTTTATGGTATTAATTCAAAATTATCCCAATTCCCGGAGGTTATTTATAACCTGACCCAGTTTGGTGATGCGCTCATTTTTTTATCCTTGTTAACGCTTCTTATTGTTTATACACCCAAGGTGTGGGAGGCTTTACTATCCGCATCCATTGTATCTGCAATCTTATCGGCGATACTAAAAAAAATATTTGCTGTCCCAAGACCTGCTGCCGTATTTGACAATGATACTTTTGTGATTATCGGGAAAACATTGACTGGAGGAAACAGTTTGCCTTCTGGACATTCCATTACCGTTTTTACTACGCTTACCGTATTGCTATTTGCCTTTATGCCTAAAAAAGCAACTAATAAAGTTTTATGGAGTTTATTGATACTCATCACAGGAATCCTTTTGGTATTAACCAGAGTAGGAGTGGGAGCTCATTATCCGCTTGATGTTACAGTAGGAAGTATTGTAGGGTATTGCTGTGGCCTTCTAGGTATTTTTATCAGTCAAAAATATAAAATATGGAATTGGGTTAATCATAAAAAATGCTATCCCATTTTTATCGTCTTGTTTCTAGTTTGTGGGGCAGTAGTAATCGATAAAATCAGCAAAGAGAATTTGATTATATTTTATGTAACATTGATTAGTCTTGTTGTTTCACTCTATAAAATTACCACAGTTTATGTTAAAAAATAATCTGAAAATAACTCATTTCGCCTTGATAATGAGTTGTCTTAACTTTTTATTCTTCCATTTTCCTTTTTTCTCTTTTGTCTTTGATAACGTTGACTATAAAAGTTTTGGTGGCATTATTCTGATTATCAGTTTGATTGTTTTAATGTTGGTTTTAAATGCTTTTGTCTTTTACCTACTATTTTCACTATCCCGAAGAGTTGGAAAGTTTTTACTCATCTTATTCTTTATAATCAACGCCATTGCCGTTTACTTTGTCAATACGTATGGGGTCATTATAGATGAAACGATGATTGGGAATGTACTCAATACCAAATACGAAGAGGCAAGTAGTTTTTTTTCTATTAGATTAGTGGCAGAAATCATTCTATTTGGAGTTATCCCTAGTGTTTATATCTTTAAAGCTAAAATCACAAAGGTTCCTTTGAAGAAGTTTTTAATTACGGTTTCGCTTACGCTTTTATTTATTCTAACGTTAGTCTTTGCCAATGCCAGCAATTGGTTGTGGATAGATAAAAACTCAAAAACATTAGGAGGATTGGCTATGCCTTGGTCTTATACGGTGAACATCTCCCTTTTTTATAAGCATCAATTTAGTAAAAATCAAAAGGAAATTTTATTGCCTAATGCTACTATAAAAGACAATCAGAAATCGGTTGTAGTCTTAGTCATAGGAGAATCGGCTAGAAGCCAAAATTTTTCTTTATATGGCTACAAAAAAAATACAAATCCACTGCTTTCCAAAATGCCTGATGTCTATCATTTTGAAGCGAACTCTTGTGCAACCTACACCACTGCTGGAGTAAAATGTATTTTAGAACATGCCAACACGGATGATTTATATGAAATTTTGCCTAATTATTTATACCGGAATAATGTAGAAGTGATTTGGAGAACCTCTAACTGGGGAGAGCCACCAGTGCATATCAAAAATTATCAAAAACGAGAAGAGATACTACCCAAATGTGAAGGTGATGAATGCAATTACGATGAAGCGCTTTTGAAGGGACTAAACGAGCAGATACTAGCCAGTAAGAAAAATAAAATATTGATAGTATTGCACACCAGTACTAGTCATGGCCCAACGTATAGCAAAAAATACCCGCCCCAATTTGAAAATTTCAAACCCGTTTGTAATAGTGTAGAATTAGGGAAATGTTCTCAAACCGAGTTAATCAATGCTTATGACAACACGATTGTTTACACCGATTATATTTTATCGAAAGTAATCGAAGATTTGAAACAATTGAAAGAGTACAAAAGCGCTATGATTTTTGTGTCAGATCATGGAGAATCCTTAGGAGAAAAAAATCTATACATGCACGGAATTCCTATCAGTATTGCTCCTAAAGAACAGTATGAGATTCCCTTTATAGTTTGGATGTCTGAAGGTTCTAAACAACTTAAGCCTAATACAACCGTTTCTCAAAACCATGTGTTTCATAGTGTTTTAAACTTTTTAAACATACAAAGTACCATTTATAATGAGGAGATGAATATTTTTAAATAACTACTACTTTCCCAATACAAAAATGAAAAAAACAATAACATTGCTACTGCTATTTATAACAATAGCTGCCTTTTCTCAAAGTAATGCAAAAGTAGATGCAAGTCCTATTTATGATATTACTGGGATTGATGTTAAACCAGAATTTCCTGGAGGATTAGACGCCTTAACTACTTTAGTAAATGAAAACTACTTAAAAGCTGGATTTGCCTCAGAAGTAAAAGGAAAAGTTTATGCGGTATTTGTAATTGAAAAAGATGGTTCACTCAGCAATGTTGCCATTTTGCGTCATATTGAGACTCCCAAGGCCAAAGCTTTAATTAAAATTTTAGAGAGTTTGCCAAAGTGGAGCCCAGGAAAACAAAACGGACAATTGGTTAGAGTACGTTATGCGCTTACGCTACTGATTGGAAAGTAAATGTATTGTTTACCAAATGACTATTTCTTTACCACAACGCTCTCAGGCACCAAAACAGTATAATCGCCATGATTTCTAATCACATCTCTTACGATGCTGGAAGAAATATACGAAGTTTTAGAAGCGGTTAAAAGAAACACGGTTTCTATTTTAGACAATCTTCGGTTGGTGTGAGCGATGGCTTTTTCAAACTCAAAGTCGGCTGGATTTCGCAATCCTCTTAGGATGAATTCGGCATCTAATTTTCGGCATAAATCAATCGTTAAACCTTCATAAGTAATCACAGAAACTTTTGGCTCATCTTTAAAGGCTTCTTCAATAAACTTTTTTCTGTCTTCAAGAGAAAACATGTATTTTTTATCGGCGTTAATACCAATAGCTACAATCACTTCGTCAAAAAGTGAAATGCCTCTTTTGATAATATCATAATGCCCTAAAGTAATTGGGTCAAACGAACCTGGGAAGACTGCTTTTTTCATGATGATTTATTTTTTCCAAATCGGTTTTCTTTGTAAAGCTAAACTAATTTCATTATCCAACAAATCGCTAAAAGGAATATTAGCATGTGCCGCTTGTTGCGGAAAGATACTTTGTGGTGACAATCCAGGATTGGTATTGATTTCTATAAAATGTGGAATGCCATTCATGATGATAAAATCGGTACGCGAGAACCCAATCATGCCTAGAGATTGATAAACTTTTTTAGCGGTTTCAATTACTAAATCTTCTAACTCTTTTGAGATTCGGGCT
Source organism: Flavobacterium sp. N1994 (assembly GCF_025947145.1). Classification (NCBI taxonomy): domain Bacteria; kingdom Pseudomonadati; phylum Bacteroidota; class Flavobacteriia; order Flavobacteriales; family Flavobacteriaceae; genus Flavobacterium; species Flavobacterium sp. N1994. Next base: position 941,326 of record NZ_CP109999.1, on the reverse strand, counting down.
GGAGTGATTTCTTCGGATTTTCCTAAATATTTGGCTTCGTAATCAAAGAACTCATTTTGGGATAATATTTCGGTAATACCTAATACTTTGGTTTCACCTTTAAAATTTAAAACACCAACAGACACTTCCGTTCCGTTTAAATAGGATTCGATTAAAATATCATTATCTTCTGCGAAAGCAAAGTCCAAAGCTTTTGGCAAATCCTCTAAAGTACTTACCATAGAAACACCCAAACTACTTCCGGATTGATTTGGTTTTACAAAGAAAGGCAAATCCAATTCGGCCACAATTTTATTTCCATCAATGGCTTCTCCTTTGGTCAAATAAATCGATTTGGCTTTAGGAATATTAAATTTTGACAACACCGAAAGGGTATCTCTTTTGTTAAAAGTCAAGCTTGATTGATAATAATTGCAACCAGTGTAAGGCAATTCAATAAGTTCCCAATAGGCTTGAAGATGACCGTCTTCTCCTGGAGTTCCATGCACTGTGTTTACAGCAACATCAAATTTTATAGTTTGATTGTCTTTGGTAACAGTAAAATCAGCTTTGTTGATGGGATATTTAGTCGCTTCAATTAAGCAATACCATTCGTCTTTAAGGATATGAACTTCAAACGGTTGGTATTTGGTTTTGTCAAGTTGATTTAGGATTAATTGACCACTTCGTAATGATATCACAGATTCATCTGAATATCCACCCATTACTACTGCTACGTTCATTTAGGTAAGTTTTAGTTGAAACAAAATTATCATTTTTTTTGAAACCAAATACCTTTATGTTTTTTATATCTTTGTGCAAATTAAAATTTCTTTATGAGTTTACGAAAGTATTTAACAAGTGGGGTTTTCTTTGCACAGATTCTTGCCGCCATGGCAATAGTTGCTGTTATCTCGTTTTTATTTTTTCATTGGATTACTTACACTACGCATCATGGTCAGGAAATTACGGTTCCTAATTTGGCCAAACTTTCGGTAGAACAGGCAGAAGAGCAATTATCGGCACTTGATTTAGACTTTGTAGTTTTGGATACCGTTGATTTCAAACCCGACTTCCCAAAGCTGACTGTAGTAGAGCAGGAGCCAAAAGCAGGAGCCAAAGTAAAAGAAGGAAGAAAGATTTACATCAAGATAAATGCTTCAACGTATACCATGGTTGCCTTACCTGATTTGATTGAAAAAACTTATCGCCAGGCTGTACCAACATTAGAAGCAGTTGGTTTACAAGAAGGAACTATTTCTTATAGACCTTATTTAGGAAAAGACATGGTACTTGAAATGAGTATGAATGGAAAAAAATTAAAAGCAGGTGATAAAATTCTAAAATCGTCTAAAATTGATTTAGTTCTGGGAGACGGAAAAGTTACTTATGAAGAAACCGTTGATACTACTACGGTAGATACCACACAAATGCCTCCTTTAGATGGACAATAATCCTGATACTACGCCCGAATTAGAAGAAGAGGAATTATTCGAACACCATAGACATGTCGCTGACAAAGGGCAATCGTTATTGCGTGTAGATAAATTCCTGATGCAGTTGATTGCAAATGCCACACGAAATAAAATTCAGAAAGCGGCAGAAGACGGAAACATCTGGGTCAATGATATTCCGGTAAAGTCCAATTACAGAGTTAAGCCTTTTGATGTAGTTCGCGTGATGTTATCCCATCCTCCTTTTGAAAATTTAATTCTTCCTGAAGATATTCCTTTGGATATTGTTTATGAAGATGAATCGTTATTATTAATCAATAAACCACCAGGATTAGTAGTGCATCCCGGTCACGGAAATTATACAGGAACCTTAGTCAATGCTTTGGCATTTCATTTTGAAAACTTGCCTAAAAATTCTAGCGATCGCCCAGGATTAGTTCATAGAATAGATAAAAATACATCTGGACTTTTAGTCGTTGCCAAAACAGAGCAAGCTATGACGCATTTGGCCAAGCAATTTGAAGACAAAACCACCGAACGTGAATATATTGCTTTGGTTTGGGGGAATGTTAAAGAAGAGGAAGGAACTATAGAAGGCAATATTGCACGTCACGTAAAAGATAGAATGCAAATGGCCGTTTTTCCCGATGGAGAGATAGGAAAACATGCAGTTACACATTACAAAGTGTTAGAGCGTTTTGGTTATGTTACTTTGGTTTCCTGCAAATTAGAAACCGGAAGAACACATCAAATTCGGGTGCACATGAAATACATTGGGCATACTTTATTCAATGATGAACGTTATGGAGGGGATTTGATTTTGAAGGGTACCACTTTTACCAAATACAAACAATTTATAGACAATTGTTTCAAGACCTTGCCAAGACAAGCGCTTCATGCTAAAACATTGGGATTCATTCATCCCACAACAAAAGAATACATGCGATTTGATACTGAGTTACCAAAAGACATGACAGATTGCATTGAGAAATGGCGCAACTATGCTAAGTCAAATGCTAATCAAGAAGAAGAAGAATAAAAAAAGCCCCGATATTAAATCGGGGCTTTTTTGTATAATATAATTTTGATTATTTAGTACAAGTTGGTCCATCTACAGTAAAAGTAAAATCTTTTGTGCTTTCTTTTTTAACACCGGGGTTACTTTTATGGTCTGGTTTATAACAAGCCCCAGTACCTAAATCAACACCAAGACCCACCAATCCCCAACTTGCAACGCTTAAAATAAAATTTCCTGTACGGAACGCTTTATTAAATGTTTGCGTTTTTGTTTCACAACCTGACTCTCTTACTTCAACAGTTAATTCTTTATTTCTAGGAAAAAGACTGGTAGCTGTTCCATTTCCTAATTTTTTTCCATTAACATAGATTTCAGCATTGGGGTGATCCTTGACAGTAATTGTTCCGTTATACTTACTTCCTCCAAACATAACTCCACAACTGTTTAACAGAATGCACATGGCTAATAGCATTGTAATAATTGAAATTCTTTTCATAAAAGGTGTATAATTAATTGGTTTTATATGTTGGCAAAAATAAAGGTTTATTTGTAAGAAAAAAATGTTTTATAAAAAAAGCCCCGATTTAATATCGGGGCTTTTTTGTTTTATTATATTTCGTCTTCAATAGGCTTTTCAGCGACAAACAAATAGTAAATCCCAATTAGTATAAAAGGGATACTAAGCCATTGTCCGGTAGTTAGTAATCCGAAGTATTGTTCGATACCCCCTTGACTTTCTTTTACATATTCAACGACAAATCGAACTGACCAAAGTAGTATTAAGAAGTATCCAAACAACAAGCCTTGTTTTTCAGCAGTTTTGGTTCTCCAATACAAGAAAAATAAAATCAAGAATACAAATACATAGGCAAACGCTTCATACAATTGCGCTGGATGCTTGGCTGGAACTTTATCTAAAAGAGCAGCATATTTTGGATCGGTCACTAAGGCATGATAGGCCTCATTAACATTTGAAATATGAGTATCATTCACTACATCTTTAGGAGAATAATAATCTCTAACAAATCGAATCCCTAGAGGAGAATCGGTTACTTTACCCACAATTTCGGAGTTAAAGAAATTTCCAATTCTAACAAAAATTGCACCGCAAGCTACTGGAATTACCACTCGGTCTAAAACCCAAAGTATAGGTCTTTTGATGACTTTTTTGCTGTAGAAATACATCGTAAGAATTATGGCAACTGCAGCACCATGACTAGCTAATCCTTGAAAACCAGTAAATTCAAATTTTGGACTAAAACGAAATGGAAGTAAAATTTCTAACAGATTATTTCTGTAATATTCCCAATCGTAAAAAAACACATGACCTAAACGTGCGCCAAGAAGCGTTGCAATTACGGTCCATATAAATAAAGTGTCTAATTTTTCTAGTGGTTCATTTTCTTTTTTGAAAATGTATTTCATGATGTACCATCCAAGACCAAAGGCAACGACAAACATTAAACTATAAAATCGGATAGTAAAAAAACCAATATTAATTCCTTCTGATGGATTCCAAATCATGATTGATTGTTTTTTGCTTTAGTTTAGGTGTAAAAATAGTGTTTTGTTCTAAAAGTTAGAATAAATTAAGGAAACTTTAATGACCGCCTTTTTTTTCAGGTACAGGATCATAGCCATTTTTTCCCCAAGGGTGGCATCTTGAAATTCTATTTAGCCCTAAATAAGTTCCTTTAAATAACCCATGAACTTTTAGTGCTTCAATAAAATAACTCGAGCAAGTGGGTTGAAACCGACAACTAGATGGCATCAAAGGAGAAATTATAATTTTGTAAAAATAGATAAGCACTAAAAATGGAGCAATTATAATTTTCTTCAACATTGCTTTAGATTATATACTAAATGTGGTTCCTTCTTTTCCGTCTTTAAGTTGGATTCCTAGGGCTAACAATTGATCCCGAATTTGATCCGAAAGGGCAAAGTTTTTATTGGCTCGCGCTTCTTCTCTCATTCCTATTAGCATTTCAACAACACCGCTAAGTTTTTCAGAGTTATCCGCCGAAGTTTTTTCATCTCTGATTCCAATGACATCAAAAGTAAAAGTGTGCAATGTTTCCGAAAGGGTTTTCAAATCTTCAGCCGTCACAGTTTCTTTTCCGTCATTGATTAAATTAACATATTTGATGCCTTCAAACAAGTTGGCTATCAAAATAGGCGTATTAAAATCATCATTCATAGCATCGTAACATTGCTGTTTCCATGCCGAAATAGCTATCGATGAACTTGAACTGGGTTGTAAATTTTTGACAATATCCATGCCTTCCATCAAACGGTTGAATCCTTTTTCAGCAGCTACAATTCCGTCATTGGTAAAATCGAGTATGCTTCTGTAATGCGCTTGCATCATAAAGAAACGAGCCACATTAGCAGAGAAAGCTTTACTCAAAAACGGACTTCCGCCATGGTAAATTTCACTTGGCAAAATATTATTTCCAGTAGACTTTGACATTTTTTTACCATTCAAGGTCAACATATTAGCATGCATCCAATAGTTTACAGGACTATGACCAGTACAAGCTTCATTTTGAGCAATTTCACATTCGTGATGCGGGAACTTTAAATCCATTCCGCCTCCGTGAATATCAAAGGTTTCACCAAGATATTTAGTACTCATAGCCGTACATTCTAAATGCCAACCTGGGAAACCAACTCCCCAAGGCGAAGGCCAGCGCATAATGTGCTCAGGTTCGGCTTTTTTCCAAAGCGCAAAATCTTGTGGGTTTTTCTTATCACTCTGTCCGTCTGTATCTCGAGTATTAGCAAGCATTTCATCAATGTTTCTGCCACTTAATTTTCCGTAATGATTGGTTTCATTAAATTTCACTACATCAAAATAGACAGAGCCATTCTTTTCGTAGGCAAATCCTTTTTCAATAATTTGACTAACGATTGCAATTTGTTCAATGATGTGCCCTGTTGCAGTAGGCTCAATACTTGGCGGTAAAAAATTAAACTGATTTAAAACATCATGAAAATCTACCGTATAACGTTGTACAATTTCCATAGGTTCTAATTGCTCCACACGGGCTTTTTTAGCAATTTTATCTTCGCCATCATCAACATCATCTACAATATGACCCACATCAGTAATATTTCTAACATAACGGACTTTATATCCCAAATGCAGAAAATAACGAAAAATCATATCAAACGACATAAAAGTACGCACATTGCCTAAATGCACATTGCTATAGACCGTTGGGCCACAAACATACATGCCAATGTTGCCAGCATGAACCGGTTTAAAAAGTTCTTTTTCTCCCGAAAGGGAATTGTATATTTTGAGTGATTGGTCTTTGTAAAGTTGCATTTTTGTTAGGAGCTATTTCCAGCTTTCCGTTATATCTTTTTCTTTAGCAAGAAAAAGGATACCACTTCAATCTGGGCTATTAAAAATTAGTTTCTAATCGAATATAGTCTAGGAATTCTCTTCGAGTTTGGTCTTCTTTGAATTTTCCTCCAAATTCAGAAGTTACGGTGCTACTTTCAATGTCTCTTATGCCTCTAGAATTGACACATAAATGTTTGGCATCAATAACACAAGCTACATCTTCAGTACCTAAGACTTTTTGCAATTCTTGTACAATTTGCATAGTCAAACGCTCTTGTACTTGAGGTCTTTTGGCAAAATAATCTACAATACGGTTCATTTTTGAAAGCCCCACTACAGTTCCATTTGAAATATAGGCAACATGAGCACGACCAACAATAGGTAATAAGTGATGTTCACAAGTAGAGTAGAGGGTAATATTTTTCTCTACTAACATCTCACCGTATTTATAATTATTTTGAAAAGTAGAAGAACTTGGTTTTTTATTAGGATTTAATCCGCCAAAAATTTCTTTCACAAACATCTTTGCTACACGATTTGGAGTTCCTTTCAAACTATCGTCTGTTAAGTCCATTCCTAAAGTTTTGAGAATGTTCTCTACATCTTTCTTAATGGAGTTAATTTTTTCCTCATCATTTATGTTGAAAGCGTCTTCTCGCACAGGATTTTGAGCACTAGTCGCAATATGACTATTTCCTAATTCATCCTGAAAATCATCATTATTTATCATTAAATAAAAGAATTAATTGGGGTTTTAGAATAAGAGAACAAAGATAAATAATAATATTTAAACTCCATCTGGATGTGTTAATATTTGAAAATAATTAATCTTTTGGATTTAATATTTCTTTAATTTATGTAAATTTCGCTCCAAAAATTGACTTACAACATGAAAAAAATTTATTGCTATCTACTTATATTTAGTTTATTCTCAATAAATAATATATTTTCTCAAGGGGCTAGTTGTGGCGCTTCAACCGCATTTTGCGCAGGGGGCTCAGCCTTAACCTTCCCTAATTCTACCGGTACAACAGCTCAAACAGATGTAAATTATGATTGTCTTGGAACGCAACCCAATCCAGCTTGGTTTTACATGCAGATTGGTTTAGCAGGTAATATAGACTTTCATATTTCACAAGTGGACAATGGAGGAACGCCTCGTGATGTTGATTTTATTGCATGGGGCCCTTTTACAACTCCAGCTTGTGGTCCAGCAAATTTGAACCCTTCATCAGAAGTAGCTTGTAGTTATTCAATAGCCGCAGATGAATTTTTTACAATTCCCAATGCCCAAGTGGGAGAAATTTATGTTGTATTATTGACCAATTATCATGGAACTGCAGGACATATTACCTTAACACAAACCAACACTGGTCAAGCTAGTGCTGGTGCTACAGATTGTAATATTATTTGTCCATTGGATGTTCCTAATCAAGTAATTTGTTCAGGTGGTCAAGCTATTTTAACAGCAAACATTGTGGGAGCTACAAGCTATCAATGGTCTTCATCAGTAACGGGTCCTATTGCTGGAAATACACAATCTATTACTGTTACTCAACCTGGTACCTATACTGTAGTTGTGAATAAACCAGGTTGTGTAGCCAATTCCACTGATACTGCAACGGTTTCTTTTAATGCCCCCCCACCAATTAATCCGCCTTCTAATTTAAGTCAATGTAATAACATTCCTAATTTTAATCTAACACAAAACTCAACAAGTATTTTTACTGGGACGGGTTTAAATCCCGGAGATTATGATATTTCTTACCATCATACTGCTAATGATGCGCAACTAACATCAAATCCTATAGCAAATCCCGCTGCATATGCTGCTACTTGTGGAGAAACGATTTATTTGTCAATAACAGATAATAGTGCCTCATCAAGTGGTTGTACTTCTGTTTTCCCATTTACAATTGGTTGTACTGTTTGTACTATTCAGCCTGCACCAACACCAAACCTTGTTGTTTGTGATGACCCTTCTAATGATGGAATTGCCACTTTTGATTTTACGCCTCAGACAGCTATAGCCTTAGGAGGCAATCCTCCAGCCAATTATACTGTTACCTATCATTTAAGTCAAGCAGCTGCCGATGCCGATACAGGTGCAATTAACCCCATAAACTCTTTTAATAATACTTCAAATCCACAGACGATTTACATCAGATTAGAAGAAAATGCAAACCATGCTACTTATGGTACTGGAAATTTTCAATTAATAGTAAATCCATTGCCAACGGCAACAATTTCTGGAACTACTGCTGTATGTCAAAACACACCAAATCCTTCAATTACATTTACAGGAGCCAATGGAATTGCACCATACACCTTTACTTATTTAGATCCAGCTTTGGTTTCTCATACTATTACAACAACAGTTGGGAATAGTGTTACATTACCAGTATCAACTTCTACGGCTGGCACATTTACATACCAATTAGTGAGTGTTTCAAGTTCCAGCACACCAGCTTGTTCACAACCTCAAGTTGGTTCTGCAACAATTACAGTAAATCCTATACCAACAGCAACTATTACAGGAACTACGGCCGTTTGTCAAAATACATCAAATCCAGTAATAACGTGGACAGGCGCTAATGGAACTGCACCTTATACCTTTACTTATTTAGACCCAGCTTCGGTTTCTCATACCATAACAACTACGGTTGGAAATAGCGTGACACTTCCGGTTTCTACTGCAACTGCTGGGACTTTTACTTACCAATTAGTTAGTGTTTTAGATTCAGGATCTACTCTTTGTTCACCAGCACAAGTTGGCTCTGCAACAGTTACAGTTAATCCGATTCCAACTGCTACCATATCTGGAACAACCACTGTTTGTCAAAATTCTTCAAGTCCTTCAATTACATTTACAGGAGCCAATGGAATTGCACCATACACCTTTACTTATTTAGATCCAGCTTTAGTTTCTCATACTATAACAACAACAGTTGGAAATAGTGTTACATTGCCAGTATCTACTTCTACGGCTGGCACATTCACATACCAATTAGTGAGTGTTTCAAGTTCCAGTACACCAGCTTGTTCTCAACCTCAAGTTGGTTCTGCAACAATTACAGTCAATCCTCTACCAACGGCAACTATTACAGGGACTACGGCTGTTTGTCAAAATACATCAAATCCAGTAATAACGTGGACAGGAGCTAATGGGACGGCACCTTATACCTTTACTTATTTAGATCCAGCTGCAGTTTCTCATACCATAACAACTACGGTCGGAAATAGCGTGACACTTCCAGTTTCTACTGCAACTGCTGGGACTTTTACTTATCAATTAGTTAGTGTTTCAGATTCAGGATCTACTCTTTGTTCACAAGCACAAGTTGGCTCTGCAACAGTTACAGTTAATCCGCTTCCAACTGCTACCATATCTGGAACAACCACTGTTTGTCAAAATTCTTCAAGTCCTTCAATTACATTTACAGGAGCCAATGGAATTGCACCGTATACTTTTACTTATTTAGATCCAGCTTTGGGTTCACAAACAATTACAACTACAGTTGGAAATAGTGTAACACTTCCAGTATCAACTACTATAGCAGGAACATTTACATACCAATTAGTTAGTGTAGCTGGCTCTGGAACACCAGTTTGCTCACAACCACAAGTTGGTTCTGTTACTGTTACTATTAATCCTTTGTCAACGGCAACTATATCAGGAACCACAGCAGTTTGTCAAAACGCACCAAGTCCATTAATAACCTTTACAGGCTCTAATGGAGTAGCACCATATACATTCACTTATTTAGATCCTAGTGGAGTGTCTCAGACAATTTCAACCACATCAGGTAATAGTGTAACTTTACCAGTATCAACATCAACTGGAGGAGTATTTACCTATCAATTAGTAAGTGTTTCAAGTTCTACTACACCAGCTTGTTCACAACCACAACTAGGTTCTGTAACGATTACAGTAAATACTCTACCAACTGCAACTATTTCAGGAACCACATCAGTTTGTTTAAATTCCACATCACCACAGATATCATTTACTGGCGCCAATGGGACTCCTCCCTACACATTTACATATTCTATTAACAATGTTCTGCAGCCAACAGTTCAGACATCGGGTGGAAATAATGTATTATTAATTAATGCGCCAACATCAACAGCAGGTACTTTTATTTACGATTTGAAAAGTGTTCAAGATGCGAGTTCAACAACTTGTTCTCAGGTTCAAACAGGCTCTGCTACAATCACTGTAAATGTTGCACCAACAATCAATACCCCTACAGATTATGTAGTTTGCGATGACAGTTTAAATAATGATGGTATTTATTGTTTTACTTTAACAACAAAAGACATAGAGATAAGTACTAATCCTAATGTTGTTATTACCTATCACGAGACCCCAACCAATGCTCAAACAGGAGCCAATCCACTAACAAGTCCGTATTGTAATATTAATAATGCTGGATTTCAAACAATTTATGTTAGAGCATATAATTTAGGTTCACCGAGTTGTTATTCGACGACCTCTTTTAATCTAATAGTTAATCCTATTCCACTACCTAATCCAAACATCACAGATTATCTACTTTGTGATATCAACAATCCGGGTGATGGAGTAGAGGTTTTTGATTTAGGAACCAAAAGTTTGGAAGTTGCCAATGGACAATTAGGAGTAACAGTAAGTTATTATGAAACCTTAGCCGATGCTCAAGCTCAAACTAATGCTTTGCCTAATTTTTATTCCAACATTAGTAATCCACAAAAGATTTGGATAAACATTAGTGACAATATTACAGGTTGTAATACGACAGGTTTCTTTAACTTGATTGTTAATCCATTACCAGTGGCGGTTTTACCACAGCCTATCTTTCAATGTAGTAATGGAATATCTCCAACAGCAGTATTTAATTTGACTGTAAATGAAGGAACAGTAACAGGTGGCGTTACAGGAGTAACGGTAACCTATTACCATTCACTTGCTGATGCACAAACTCTTACCAATCCTATACCAACCCCACAGACTTATTTAGGATTTGATACAGAGATTGTATACATACGAGTAGAGAATAATGCTACAGGATGTTATGCTACCACGACACAATTATTACGCGTAACTCAAGGGCCAGTGGCCATTACTCCGACACCACTGCAAATATGTGATCCGAATAATGATGGTTTTGGCACCTTCAATTTAACAGATGCTACCAATGAAATAACAGGAACACCTCCGGGTGCGCCTCTACCTCTTGGAGTGTCCGTTACTTATCATGAAACACCTGATGATGCTTTAATAGGAGCTAACCCTTTACCAAGCTCCTACACCAATATTCAACCTAATACTCAAACAATATATGTTCGTGTATTTTATACCCTAACAGGTTGTGCTAATTATGTTCAACTCCAATTAATAGTCAACAAGACCCCAGTTGCGACCCAACCAACACCTTATGCATTGTGTGATTACACCGGAGCCGTTGGCTTTGAGACTTTTGATTTAACCACAAAAATTAATGAGATATTGGGTAGTATTAACCCGGCATTAACAAGCGTAAGTTTCTACACAAGTCAACCGGATGCTGATGCAGGAACCAATGCTATCACTAGTATTTCTAGTTATGTGAATGCTAGTCCAAACACCCAAACGCTTTATGTTCGAGTGGAGACTATCGCTACGGGATGCTATGATGTAGTAACCTTGCAATTAGTAGTGAATCCGATACCGAATTCACTTCAGCCGAACTACCCACAGTATTCTCTTTGTGATGTTGACCAAAGTAATATCGGCTTTGAGACCTTTGATTTAGGCAGTAAGATCAATGATATTTTATTAGGACAAACCGGAATGACGGTTAGGTTTTATATCAGTTTAGGAGATGCTCAGAATGGGACTAATGAAATTACCAACTTACTGTATCAAAACCAGATACAGTATGTTCAAACCTTAGGGATAAGCATTACCAATAATGCCACAGGATGTTCTGTTATCTCTACGATGGATATTAGAGTAGAGCCTTTACCAAGTTTAATTCCACCTACACAGCCTTACACACTTTGCGATGATGATCAAGATGGGTTTACTACTTTTGATTTAACGAGTTTGTTACCAGGATTGTTAAATTCGATTACTACTTATACAGTGAGTTTCCATGAAACGCCACAAGATGCTGCTAGTAATGGTACTACGATTCCTAATCCGGCGCAGTATATTAATATCAATCCGTTTGTTCAGATTATTTATGCCAGAGCGGAAGATAATTTAACCCACTGCGTTAGTGTTATTCCCATAGAGTTGGATGTTAATCCGAGTCCAAAAACGCCAGTATCTTTAGTTGATATTACAGTATGTGATACGGATAACAATCCACAAGATGCAAGTACAAGAGTTGATTTAACCCAATTAACCGCTAGTGTTCTATCACAACAACCTTTGCCAGCTACAGCCTATAGTGTAACGTATTACACCAGCTTAGCTATAGCCCAAGTAGGAACCGCACCGATTATACCAGACACGAACTATGTTGGCAGTAATGGTCAGACGATATGGGTTAGAGTAGAGAACAATGTGACCCATTGTTATAATATAGGCACCTTCTTGTTGCATATTAATACTCCACTGTTGCTTACTACTCCCACTCCGCTTAGTTTGTGTGATGATGATGCTAATCCAAACAATCAATACCATACTTTTGATTTAACGGTAAAAAATGCTCAAATCACCCAAGGATTATTAGGATATACCGTAACGTATTATCCAAGTTTACTAGAAGCACAAACCCATACTAATCCAATTACTACACCAACAGCGTATCAAAATGACCTATTACATCCAGCGGTACAAACCTTGGGAGTAGTGGTTAGTAGTCCAGCACCGGCGAATTGTGAAAGTATCACGACCTTGGATATTAGAGTCTTACCAATTCCAACTCCAAATACCAATCCAGCGGCTTTGGCACCAAAATGTGATGATAATAATCCGGGGGATATGCTAGAGTATTTTGATTTAACGGTTAATGAAAGCTACATTAGAAATAATGACCCGAACTTAAGTTTCCATTACTTCCCAACACAAGCAGATGCAGAAAATAATATTGTAGCCAACGAAATACTAACCCCAACCAACGCTTTAGTGGGGACTAATGTTTGGATACGAGTAGAGAACACCAGAGTGGACTATCAAGGGAATCACTGTTATGTACTGGTTGAACAAGCTTTGAAAGTGAATCCACTGCCAACGGTAGTACAACCATTAGCTCCTTATAGAGTATGTGATAATGATACCGATGGATTAGCCCCATTTGATTTGACTAACCCATTGTTAGCCCCACAGATACTAGGAGCAGCACAAGCTACTACAGACTTTACGATAAGCTACTACTTAACAGCAGCAGGCGCTAATCCACTGACTAATACAGGACAACTACCGCTAGTATCTCCGTATACTAATGTTACTGCCAATTCACAAAACATCTACATTAGAGTAGTAAACAATACCACAGGATGTACTAATACAGGAGTACTTACTTTAGCCGTAGAACAATATGCTACCGCTACAGGGCCACAAACTTTTGCAGAATGTGATAATTATAATGACCCTTATGATGGTATCCACCAAATTGACTTGACTCAATATGCTACGGCGATACTTAATGGACAAAGCCCAACGGTATTCTTAGTAAGTTATTATACGAGTTTGGCAGATGCTACAGCAGGGACAAATGCCTTAACATTAGCCCAAGCTCAAGCCTATCAAACCGATCCAGATACCGATACAATATGGGTTAAGGTAGAGAACAGCAGTAATACCATTACACCGTTATGTTATGCTATTACCACTATTGATATCACCGTGGAGCGTTATCCTAATCCTATTATCGTAACGAATAATGGTGTGAATACAATTTGTGTTGACTTTGATACCAACGCAGTAGTAAGACCATTAACACTAGATAGTGGTATTGCTAATCCCGGGAATTATACTTTTGAATGGTTTGAGGATGCAGCCACTACTCCGATAGCAGGGGCAACAGGACCAACGTATACGGTGAACACTTCATCGGCAACGGGAGCTACTAGAAATTATACGGTGCATGTTACCAGTAACAGTACACTGGCTTGTGATACTACCTCGGCCTCGTTTGCGGTGATACAATCAGGGCAAGCTTCTATTCCAACTGGAACTATTGGGTATACGGTAACTAATGCCTTTACTGAACAACAAATTATTACGGTACTTATTCAAGGATATGGGACGTATGAATACAGTTTGGATGATGGACCAAGACAGGCGAGCACTATTTTTGACAGTGTTTCGTTAGGAACCCATGTAATTCATGTTTGGGACACTGAAGGCGGCATCGCTTATAGTTGTGAGGAGCTTGTTATAGAAGATGTACAAATCATTGATTACCCACATTACTTCACCCCGAATGGCGATGGCATACACGATACTTGGAATATTGTTGGATTAGGAGGACAGCCTGATGCGAGGATTTACATCTTTGACCGTTATGGCAAACTGTTGAAACAAATTAGTTCTACAGGCGATGGTTGGGATGGAACGTTTAACGGACATCTCTTACCTTCAGACGATTACTGGTTTAGTGTAGATTATATAGAAAACGCCACAGCTAAACAATTTAAAGCGCACTTTACGCTTAAACGATAAACAAAAATCCCCTTCAGAGATGAAGGGGATTTTTTTTAATTACGAATTAGCAATTACGAATTACGAATTGGAAATTTAGGTTTTATAAATTACAAGTCGAGTTTTATAAATTACAAGTGGAGTTTTATAAATTACAACTGGAGTTTTATAAATTACAACTGGAGTTTTATAAATTACAAGTGGACTTTTATAAATTACAAGTAAAGTTTTATAAATTACAATTGGAGTTTTAAAATTTACAAGTGGACTTTTATAAATTACAAGTGAAGTTTTATAAATTACAAGTCGAGTTTTATAAAATACAACTGGACTTTTATAAATTACAAGTGGAGTTCTAAAATTTACAAGTCGAGTTTTATAAATTACAAGTGAAGTTTTATAAATTACAAGTGGAGTTTTATAAATTACGTTGGCCACTTTATAAATTACAATGCGAATAAGTAACATAGTGTAAGAATTGCAATAGTAGTTTATAGCCCCGATAGGAGCTGGCTACCATGTAGCGCGGATAGCGGGAGGGAGAGTGTAAAGAAGCAGGGAAGTTATGCTTCTAAAATAAAAAATCCCGCCGATGGCAGGATTTCTTAGGAATATAATTGTGTTACTTTTGGTTATAAGCTTTTAATGCTTCTTTTAAAATTGCGACTGAACGAATCAAATCTTCTTTCTTTAAAACATAAGCGATACGGACTTCGTCTAAACCCACATTTGGAGTAGAATAGAAGCCAGCAGCGGGAGCGACCATTACTGTTTCCTTGTTGTTATCATAAGACTCCAAAAGCCATTGTGCAAAATCGTCTGCATTTTTGACTGGTAATTTGGCGATACAATAAAACGCCCCTTTTGGAGTACCTACTTTTACGCCATCAATTTTTTGTAGTTCGGCAATTAAAGTATCTCTTCTTTCTTTGTATTCTTCGATGACAGCGTCAAAATAACTTTGTGGGGTGTCTAAGGCTGCTTCGCTGGCAATTTGGGCATAAGTGGGTGGACTTAGTCTTGCTTGTGCGAACTTCATTGCAGTTGCCATGACTTCTTTATTTTTAGAAACTATACATCCAATTCGGGCCCCACACATACTGTATCTTTTGGAAACCGAATCAATCATGATGGCATTTTCTTCTAAACCTGGAACGTTCATTACGGAGAAGTGTTTATCATTTTCATCATAGATAAATTCTCTGTATACTTCATCGGCTATTAGAAATAAATCGTGTTTTTTAACGATGGCGGCCAATTGTAAAATTTCCTCTTGTGAATATAAATAGCCAGTAGGATTTCCGGGATTGCAAATTAGAATGGCTTTTGTTTTTGGTGTAATTAATTTTTCAAAAGCAGCAATCGGTGGTAGTGCAAAACCTTCATCAATGGTAGAAATCACAGGTACAACTTTCACACCAGAAGCGGTAGAAAACCCATTGTAGTTAGCATAGAAAGGTTCTGGTATAATGATTTCATCATCCACATCCATAGTGCTTCCCATTGCAAAAAGCAAGGCTTCAGAACCACCTGTTGTAATTATTATATCGGCAACATCAATGGGTAAACCATGTGATTTGTAGTAAGCAGAAAGTTTAGTTCTGTAACTCTCAAAACCTGCGGAGTGGCTGTATTCTAACACTTTAATATCCGCATTTTTAACCGCATTTAAAGCCACATCAGGAGTTTTAATATCGGGTTGTCCAATATTTAAATGGTATACTTTATTTCCTTTCTTTTTTGCAATTTCTGAATAGGGCACCAATTTTCGGATTGGCGATTCAGGCATGTGCTGCCCTTTTAATGATATTTTTGGCATGAGTTATAATTTAGAGATGCAAAATTGCGATTTTTTTCATTGGTATACAATCCAAACTACAAGATATAATTTGTTAAAATAGCAGTTGTCGGAAATTTATTTTTTATTTTTATAGAAAATCAATTAGAATGCGTTTCAAATTATTGTTTCTATTTCTTCTTTTTTCCATCACTACTTTTGGACAATCAGAATTTCAAATAACAGGTAACCAAAAAAAAGTCGTCATTCCTTTTAAACTGATTAACAATTTGATTTTCATTCCTATAAAAGTAAATGGTGAAGACTTGACTTTTTTGTTGGATACAGGAGTAGAAGAGACCATACTTTTTAGTTTAGATGACAAAGAACAAGTTCAATTTTTTAATATCGAAAAATTAAAACTTACTGGACTTGGCAATAATGATGCAGTAGAAGCTTATAAATCCTCTAAAAACAAACTTGAAGCTAATGGTTATGTTGATTTAAATCATGAAATTTATTTGGTATTAGATCAAGACTTTAATTTTTCTTCTAAGGTTGGTATTCCTGTGAATGGCATCATTGGGTATCATTTTTTTAAAAACAATAAGGTTGAAATTAATTATGAAAAGAAAAAAGTAATCATCTATTCCGATTCCAATAAAAAATTAGAGAAGAAACTTAACAGAAATTTCAGTAAAGAGCCGATAATTATTGAAGAAAGTAAGCCTTATTTTATTTCTACTATTACGCAGGATGACAAAATTGTATCCTCAAAATTATTATTAGATACGGGAAACAGTGATGCGCTTTGGGTTTTTTTGAATAAAACTAAAGACATTGTATTGCCAAAGAATACCATTGATGATTTTTTGGGAAGAGGGTTTAGTGGTGAAATATTTGGAAAACGAGGTAGACTCAATAGTTTTAGTTTTGGAAATACCGCTTTCGAAAATCCAATAGTTACTTTTCCGGATTCAACCTCGAATCGAAAAGTAAATTTTGTAACCAATAGAATAGGGTCAATCGGGGGTGAAGTAATGCAAAGATTTACAGTGATTTTTGACTATAAAAATAACCTTATTTACACTAAAGCAAACGATAAAATAAATGATCCATTCAATTTTAACATGAGTGGAATCGAGGTGGAACATGCAGGTTTAGAATGGACAAAAGAATCTTATGAAAATAATAGACCAGAGGGGATACAAATTTATACTAACAATACTGATGAAAGGTTTCAAAACAAACTTCAAATTAAATTTGAACTGAAACCCATTTTTCGAATTTCTAATATACGGAAAGATTCAAACGCTGAGAAAGTAGGTTTAAAAAAAGGAGATAAAATTCTTAAAATAAATGGTAATAAGATTAAAGATTTAACCATTGAAAAAATCAACGAGTTGCTCAAGTCACAAGAAGGCAAAACCATTAAAATAGAAATTGAGAGAAATACTATTCCCTTTACTTATAAATTTCAACTCAAAAGTATTCTATAAAAAAAACGTCCCATATTTGGGACGTTTCGTTTATTGCATCATCGGACTTGTTGATTTTTTCTCTAGAAGGTTGACTACCGGTTTTTCAACCACTTCACCTTTTATTTTTATGGCTACTCGTCCTTCTTGTACATTAACAGCATTACTTTCCACCGTAATTGTTTTTCTAATTGGGCCAGTATGCATATTGTACTTCACATCAATTTTCCCTGTTTTTCCTGGTAATATTGGTTCAGTTGGTTTTGATGGTACAGTACAACCACAAGTAGATTGCACATTAGTAATGATAAGAGGTTCATCTCCTGTATTGGTAAACTCAAAAGAGCGAACACCATTATCATCTTCTTTGTTTACTGTTCCGTAGTCAATAGTATTGTCTTTATCCTTAAATTCAATCTTAGGACCACCTTGAGCGAAAATCGTAGCGTTTACAAGGAGTACAGTTAAAAGTATATATTTTTTCATGGTTCAAATGTATTATTTGGTTAGTAAAAATAGCTCGTTTAAATTAATACACAAAAATTTAATTCTTAATTTTTTCTAAAGTCTTTATTAATTACTTTTGCAGTTCAGTTTTACAAAAATCATACCAAAGTTAGGAGCGAGTGTTTTGGGCATTTTAGTATACCATTTTCCCGCTTTTCGGGCTACACGGTAGCCTCTTCAATCGGGGCTAAAAGAGAGACTAAGGGCACATTTGTAATCTGAAAATATAATAATCTAAGAAGTCTAACAATCTATACTATGATTCCTGTACAATTCAACGCCAAAGAAGTAGAAAAAAAATGGTATGACTATTGGATGAAAAACAAGTATTTTCATTCGAAACCCGACCATAGAACTCCATATACTATTACAATTCCACCACCCAACGTGACTGGTGTTTTACATATGGGCCATATGTTGAATAACACTATTCAAGATGTTTTGATTCGTCGTGCTAGATTGAAAGGATTCAATGCTTGTTGGGTACCAGGAACAGACCATGCTTCTATTGCTACTGAAGCTAAGGTTGTTGCTAAGCTAAAAAGCGAAGGGATAAACAAAAATGATTTAACCCGAGAAGAGTTTTTGAAACATGCTTGGGATTGGACTAATAAATACGGAGGGACTATTCTTGAGCAATTAAAGCAATTAGGTTGTTCTTGTGATTGGGATAGAACTAAATTTACCATGGACCCGGATATGTCCGCATCGGTAATTAAATCGTTTGTTGATTTATATAAAAAGGGACATATTTATCGCGGTTACCGTATGGTGAACTGGGATCCTGAAGCAAAAACTACTTTGTCTGATGAAGAAGTAATTTATGAAGAACGTCAAGGAAAGTTGTACTTTTTAAAATACCAAATTGTAGGCAGTAATGAGTTTGTAACGATTGCAACAACACGTCCAGAAACCATTTTGGGAGATACTGCTATTTGTATTCATCCAGATGATGAGCGTTATCAGCATTTGAAAGGAAAACAAGCCATTGTTCCTATTTGCAATCGTTTTATCCCAATTATCTTTGATGATTACGTGGATATGGAATTTGGTACAGGTTGTTTAAAAGTAACACCTGCTCACGATGTAAACGACAAAGCATTAGGTGAAAAACACAACCTAGAAATCATTGATATTTTTAATGAGGATGCTACTTTGAATAGTTTTGGTTTACAGTATCAAGGTAAGGACCGATTTGTAGTTCGAGAAGAAATTTCACGAGAATTAGAAGCTATCGATGCTTTAGCAAAAGTGGAAAACCACATTAATAAAGTTGGGACTTCAGAAAGAACTAAAGCTGTTATCGAACCAAGATTATCCGATCAATGGTTTTTGAGTATGGAAGAGTTAGTTAAACCTGCCATCAAAGCGGTATTAGAAACTAAAGAAATTAAACTATATCCATCTCGTTTTGACAATACTTACCGTCATTGGTTAGAAAATATACGTGATTGGAATATATCACGCCAATTGTGGTGGGGACAACAAATTCCTGCCTATTATTATGGAGATGGTAAAGAAGATTTTGTAGTTGCTGAAACTAAAGAAGAAGCCTTAGCTTTAGCTAAAATAGCTACAATGAATGACCAACTAACCCAGTCCGACTTGACTCAAGATGCTGATGCATTAGATACTTGGTTCTCTTCATGGCTATGGCCAATAGCGGTTTTTGGCGGGATGCTTGACCCAGAAAATGAAGATTTTAAATACTATTATCCAACTAATGATTTAGTAACTGGACCAGATATTTTATTCTTTTGGGTAGCTCGTATGATTATTGCGGGTTATGAATATACGGGTAAAAAGCCTTTTACCAATGTATACTTGACAGGGTTAGTTCGAGACAAACAACGTCGTAAAATGTCTAAATCGTTAGGAAACTCTCCTGAACCATTGGAACTGATTGAAAAATTTGGCGCTGATGGAGTAAGAGTAGGGTTGTTGTTAAGTGCTTCTGCTGGTAACGACATTATGTTTGATGAAGAATTGTGTAACAATGGTAAAGCTTTTGCCAATAAAATATGGAATGCTTTTCGCTTAATCAAAGGTTGGGAAGTTACTGATATTCCTCAGCTGGAAAGCTCTAAAGTGGCTATAGAATGGTATGAAGCCAAGTTACAACAAACACTATTAGAAATTGAAGATCATTTCGAAAAATACCGTTTGTCTGATGCTTTGATGAGTATCTATAAATTGGTTTGGGATGATTTCTGTTCTTGGTTTTTGGAAATGATAAAACCAGCCTATCAACAACCAATTGACAGCACAACATACAATAAAGCTATTGAAATGTTGGAAGCTAATTTAAAATTATTGCATCCTTTTATGCCTTTCTTGACAGAAGAGATTTGGCAACATATTACTGAAAGAACACCAGAACAAGCATTGATTATTGCTGAATACCCTATTATGACTTCGTTTAAAGAGCAACTAATTACTGATTTTGATTTTGCTGCCGAAGTTATTGCAGGTGTCAGAACCATCCGAAAAGAGAAAAATATTGCCATGAAAGATGCTATAGATTTGAAAGCAATAAATCATGAAAAGGTTTCCTTGTATTTTGATAGTGTTATAATGAAACTGGGTAACATTACTTCTTTAGAATATATTTCAGAAAAAGTTGATGGCGCTTTGACGTATCGAGTAAAATCAAATGAATATTTTATACCAGTTTCTGGAAATATTGATATTGCTGCTGAAATTGCCAAGCTTACAGAAGAGTTGAAATACACGCAAGGATTTTTAAGAAGCGTACAAGGCAAATTATCTAATGATAAATTCGTTTCAGGTGCACCACCTCAAGTCATAGATAATGAAAGGAAAAAAGAGGCTGATGCTTTAGCAAAGATTACTACAATAGAGCAAAGTTTAGCTAGTTTGAAATAAAAATAAAGTCCTGAGAAATTGGGACTTTTTTTATTCTCTAATCGAATGCTATTTTTATTATTTTTTATACTTTTTTATAAAATATAATCAAAATTCAGGTTAAATAATTAGAGATATTTTACTATTTTAATAAGAATTTAGAGTTTAAATCTGCATTTCGTCGATTATTTGTGTTTTTCATAGAGAAAGAACATCACTTATTAACATTGTTAATAACTTTGACTTACCTCAATCCATAAGCCTACCTCTTAACCATCTTAATTGCGTAAGTATGAAAAAATGTGCCCGTTTTTTTATAGGTTTTGGAAGTGCTTTATCTTTTAGTTGTTTTGCCCAACAAAACAATCAATTATCATCCAACAAAGATCTTGCTGTAGTATCCTATCATGTTGAGGAAAGAATCAATGTATATCTTGGAAGCAATATCACTACCTATGATGTTCCTAATTTAGACCTAGTTAGCACCAACGATTTAGGACCAAATAATAGCAGAGTGATTACTCCAAAATATGCTAAGCCTAAAGCTGTTGTTGTAACGACAAGTAAAGAAAAATTAAAGACTGAGGTTTCCACTTTAAGTACAGATGTAAGTCCCAATAAAGTAACATCCATAACTCCAACGGTAATTAAGGATTATGTTACGATTGATGTTGTAAGTACTTATGAAAGGGTCTTGGATAATGGTTATAAATCGGTTGATATGATGAAGAAAGTAGCTAACCGCCATTTTTTCGATGATGACTTAATTGTTGCAGCTAAATGGTATTCTGAGTTATTTACTACGACCACAGATTTAGATGCCGTATATTATTATAGGTATGCTCAGTCATTGAAGGCTATTAATCAATTGGAGAAAGCCGAACAAATGATGAAAATATTTGAAAGTAAAAGTTTGTAATCATACAATAAAAAATCCCGCTTCAACGAAGCGGGATTTTTTATTTTTAAAGTTCAGTTATTTAGAACTGCTCTCTTCCTGCAAAATGAAAAGCACTTTCGATAGCTGCATTTTCATCACTGTCTGAACCATGAACTGCATTTTCACCTACTGAAGTGGCATATTTTTTACGAATAGTGCCTTCAGCTGCTTGTGCTGGATTTGTAGCACCAATCAACGTTCTGAAGTCTTCAACTGCATTTTCTTTTTCTAAAATTGCTGCTACAATTGGTCCACGTGTCATAAATTCTACTAATTCTCCGTAGAAAGGTCTTTCAGCGTGTACTGCATAAAATGCTTTAGCATCTGCTACAGTTAATTGTGTTAATTTCATTGCTACAATTCTGAAACCACCTTCAGTAATCATATTTAATATTCCACCGATGTGTCCGTTTTCAACACCATCTGGTTTAATCATGGTAAATGTTCTATTCGTTGCCATTTTTTGTTTGTTTATTTTTAATTTGGGTGCAAAAGTAAACTTTTTATACCATTATTAAAAATAGAACAGCAATCAATTCTTGATAATTTTTTGCACTGCAAAATCTAAACCTGAAGTAATTTTCACAAAATAAACTCCTTGACTAAATGCAGCCCCGTCTAATTGGAATTGAGAAGCATTAGGCGTAAAACGTTGTAGCATTTTACCAGTCACATCAATAAGTTCGATACTATCTATAGTGGTTGTATGCGAGATGTTCCAAAATGAATTTGTTGGATTAGGGTATATTTTGACATTTGTAATAGCATTTTCAGTAATTGATAATGTATTGGTAAACGTATAATTTCCATTACTTTTATCGAAAGTAATATTGTAAGTCCCTGCAGTCACAGGTATGTCTGGTCCGTTTTGAGTTCCTGTTCCTGTTGGGAAATCTACAGCCCCCCAATTGACATCCCATGAATTGTCTTTTCTGAACTTAACAAGACCATCTGTTAATACTAGATTAGAAATGGAGTAGCTAAATCCATCAGATGTTGATAAATCAGTGTCAGCAACTGTAAACCCATTAAGAGCGGTTCCTAGAATTCCAACACTTGGATAAGCAAAACTATATGCTCCAGTATTTCGGTTAAAAGTTACAAACCATTCACCACCTGTTACCTGTATTGTTGGACCTCCTTGAACAGCTGTTCCCGTTGGAAAAGCTACACTTCCCCAAGTATTAAAGTTATCATTATTAAAACGGAAATAGGCTGTACCACTACTAAAATAAAAACCAGATAGCGTGTAAATAATACCATCCGTAGTTCCCATTTTTACATCTGGGCCAACAAAACCATTTTGAGAATCTACCGCCGGCCCCCAAATTCCAATAGTTGGAAAACCTGATGGAATAAAAGTGTAGGTTCCATTTACTCTGTTGAAAGTTATATCATAAGTTCCTGCTGTGGTCATGATATTTGCTCCACCTTGTGTAGCAGTTCCTGATGGAAAATTAGCAGAACCCCAATTGACAGTCCAATCATGTGCTTGTCTGAATTTCAATCCAGTTGTACCAGGATCTGTAGCTGTTGTTATGGTAACATTATTTAAAGTATAAGTAATATTGTCTGTGGTATTCATATCAGTGTCCACAGTCCAATTTCCTGAAGGGCTAGTACTTCCAATCATAGAAATAACTTGACTATAATTTAGTTGTGTACTTAGACAAAGAATAAGTAAGAGTAATTGTTTTTTCATAGAAGTTTGATTTATAATTAGTGTATCTAAATGTAAACCAAAATGAGCATAATGAAAAATGCAAGTGAATCGAAAACGTTTTCGTGTTGAAAACTTCTAGTAATTAAAGAGTTATTATGCTAAAATTAGATTCCAAGGGGTTGAGTTCATGGATCAATTTTTCTATTAACTTTTGATTTACATCTAAATAAAACTCCGAAAAATTTAGTTTTCTCTCTTGTAATCCATGGTTAGGAAAAAGTTCGTTTTGTAAAAGTATAATGCGTTCTAACTTTTCAGCATGTACTCTTTTTTCCGCTTTTAGTAATCGTTTTTCTAAGTTTTCCAAACCTTTTGTTTGTTTTATTTCCTGTGCTTTTACAGCACCTAAAAATGATTTGTCAGTTTGATTAGCAATCTCAATTAGCTTTTGAAATTGTTGCTTCAAATGCTCTTTTTGCTCTGAAAAATCTATTTTAAACCTAGAAAACTCCTGAGTTTTAGTATTGAATAATTCTTGTTGATTAGAAAATAAATCAGACCAAGTTAGGTTTAATTTATCGGCTTTTTGAACTTGCTTTTCAGTAGCTAATAATACGGAATTTCGAATTAAAAGTATTGGAAAAGTAATCTTGTTTACTTGAAAATTGGAGAGTAATTGCAACCAATAACTGATTTCACCACCACCTCCAATATAGCATAAATTGGGCAAGATAACCTCTTGATATAAAGGTCTTAAAATAACATTAGGGCTAAACTTTTCAGGATGGCTTTGCAGTAATGCTAAAATTTCTTTTTCAGAAAAACTCAGTTTGGTATTGTTTACTTTAAACAGATTGTCTTCAAAAACTATTCGTTCCCGAAGCTTATTTTCGATGTAAAACAGATTAATTTCCCTCGGGTTTACTTGAATTTCATAGTCTTTTTTGAGAATCGAATTCGTATCTGTAACCTTTTTAAATGATGTTTTGTTTAGCAACTCTTCTTTTACAAAAGGAATGAATAATTGTTTTAAAGATCTATCATCACCATCAAGAATAACTAATCCTTTGTCTCCAAATAATTCATTAGCCAAAAACCTTGTAGCATCAGCAAGATTATTGTGTTTTAAATAACTGTTTTCGAAAAGTTGTTTTAAATAGTTGGCATTTTGCCCGATACCCAGTAGGTCACCAAAAACAGCTAATACCTCTTCCAATCCAACAGTAGAGAGCCTTCCAACAGAGCCATTACTTGTGGTATTCCATTTTATTTTGGTTTTTTTAAACTGAAAATAATTGATTTCTTCAAAATCATGATCTTCTGTTGCCATCCAATAAATGGGAACAAAGTTATAGTTAGGATATTTTTGTTTTAATTCTTTGCAAAGATTTATAGTAGAAACAATTTTATATAAAAAATATAGTGGACCAGTAAATAAGTTTAACTGATGACCAGTAGTTACCGTAAAAGTTTTAGCATCAGATAAAAGAGAAATGTTTTCTATTGTATTCGTTGAAATTTCAAATTTTTGATATTGATTTTTTAAAGCTTCAACTAAAACTTTTCTACTTTCTTGCACATAATTTACTGCCTTTTCGTCAATTTGATTTTTAAAATTCTCAAGTTTAGGAAACCGATTGTAAAGGGACTTCAATTCTGGCTTTTCCTCTAAATAATCTACAATTAGTTTAGTGAAATAACCTGATTTTTGATAGCTAATACTGTCGATTGGCATTTATTAGTTCTATTTATGGATTAGTAATTAATGTTCCAAAAGGATAATTATCGCCTAAATAAAAATCGCTGTTTCCTTTTTTCAAGGTGACTTTTTTCAAATTAATAGTATGTTGAAAACCAGCACCTAAAGTGGTTGTAGTTACTTCAATTATTCCGCTGGTGGCTTCAATTCCATCTACTGCATTCCATTGTTGTATTAGTGTTGGAGTTGCAGGTATTGTTGTAGCACAGAAATAATCATTAGTTATTACACCAGAATATAATCGATAAGATAATTTATTAGTTGCATTAATCAGAACAGTTCTCGGTGTTGTAGTTGGTTCATTAGCAAATAATGTTGGAAAATCAGCAACATCTAATGTGAAAACTTCTCCACCGCTAAAATCATAAATTTTATCGCTGCCGCTACAGGTGCTTTTGTCGACTTGTTGATTAAATCCAAAGGTCAAAGAATTTGCTATTGGTTTTGTATAATTCCCAAAGGGGAAATTGTCATATTGCTGACTACCATTAGGTTTTTGAAACGTTATATTTTTAAAATTTATATTGTAAGTGTATCCAGTAATTTTGGTTGAATTATTACTTGCGTTTGTGGTTTTAATAGCCGTAGACGTGATTTGTATGATTCCAGAAGTGGCTGTCCATTGTTCTACCAAGTTAGGTGTTACATCTGGAGCCGCACCACAAATATTATTTGCCGAAACAGTACTAGCATATTTTCTATAAGTTACTTTTACTGTACCTGAAATAGGCACTTCGATAGGTACACCGTCAAGAGTTTGGTCTTCTATAAAGGTAGTACCTGGAATTTCAATAAAGAGCATTATATTGTCTTTAATCTTATAAATCAAATCTTTGTCACTGCATTTTTGAGCGGGAACATCAGAAAAATCTATGGTATCAACAGTTAATCTACCATCATCACAAGCGGTAATTAATAAAAGTAAGATCAGGATACTTGAAATTCTTTTCATTGGTTTTGTATAAATTTTAAGCAAAAATAAGTTTTTTATACTATTAATTTTCCCTTTTATCATTTAATTAAGAACACTCCTTTTTATATTTGCACCATGCAAAAAATTTACTTCGATAACGCAGCCACTACTCCCATTCGTCAAGAAGTTATTGATGAAATGGTTAGAGTGATGCAAACGGAATATGGAAATCCTTCTTCTACACATAGCATTGGTAGAAGTTCGAAAGCAGTTATAGAAACTTCTAGAAAAACGATTGCCAAATATTTGCATTGCAATGCTTCCGAAATAGTTTTTACTTCAAACGCTACTGAAGCCACCAATTGGATAGTAAGAAGTGCAGTCAGAGATTTTGGTATAAAAAGAATCATTACTTCCAAGGTGGAACATCATGCTACACTCTATACCATTTTGGCTTTGCAACAAGAGTATGGAATTCAAGTGGAGTATTTGAGTGTCAATCACGAAGGGGTTTTAGATTACAATAAATTAACTTCATTGCTTTCTGATGAAACAAAAACATTAGTGTCCCTGATGCATGTGAATAATGAGACTGGTGTTGTTAACGATATCAAGAGGATAGGAGAGATGTGTCATCAAAACAAAGCCTTATTTCATTGTGATACAGTACAATCTATTGGTAAAACGGAATTGGATTTGCAACAATTGCCTATCGATTTTATAGTAGCTAGTGCTCATAAATTTCATGGGCCAAAAGGCATTGGGTTTGCTTTTGTTCGCAAAAGTTTAGTATTGCAACCTATGATTTTTGGAGGAGAGCAAGAAAAAGGCTGGAGAGCGGGAACCGAATCCGTGCATCAGATTGCTGGTATGGCAAAAGCCTTGGAGTTATCGCATGACTATTTAGCTGCTGAAACCATTATCATCGGAGACTTAAAGGAGTATTGTTTAAAACAATTGCGAAATGCTTTCCCTGAAATTAAAGTAAACGGTTCGAATACTTTTTATAATATTCTAAATGTTATACTGCCTTTTTCTTCTGAAAAAACAGCTATGATTTTATTTAATTTGGATATGAAAGGAATTGCAGTTTCTCGTGGAAGCGCTTGTCAAAGCGGAAGCATAAAACCTTCTCATGTTTTAGCCGAAATGCTCACGGTTGAAGAATTAGCCAAACCAAGTTTACGTATCTCTTTTAGTCATTACAACACAAAAAAAGAAATTGATTATTTTGTCGAAACGCTAAAAAGTATTTAGTCTTATTTTACTAAAACCATATACTGCCAAGGCTTGAGTTCTAAAACATCATCACCTTTGAGTGTTGTTTTTACTCCAGTAAACCATTCCGTATAATCTCCTTTTTGGAATTTTGAATTGAGTTTTACGGAGGTTGGCTTGTCGCTGTAATTAACTATTGTAATTACTCTATCCTTATCCTTAGTTCTTGAAAACGAAATCACTTGGTCTTGTTTGTCGTTAAAAATCCGAACCATTACACCACCTTCTTTACCGTTCCATAAAGCATGATTGCTATGTTTTAAATCGAAGAGTTTTTTGAACAAACCTTCATAAGGCATCTTACTCCAATCGATTAAATCTTTGTCGAAAAACTTTAGTGATTTGCTAAGTCCAGCTTCTTGTCCGCCATAAACCAATGGCATTCCGTTAACAGTGCCACACAAAACCATTGAAGCTTCTAATCCGTCACCAAAATTAAAAAACATATTGTGGTTCCAAGAATTCATATCATGATTGTCAGTAAACAGCATGCGGTATCCATCACGCGGGAACGTACTCACATCATGCGCCATATATTCTACTAGACCTCCCATGCTTTTTTTATCGCGAGTAACTGCAGTCATTTTATCAAAGAAAGTCCAAGAATACGTCATGTCAAAAGCTTTTTTGTGTAAGTCACGAGATTCCCATTCGGCCAACATAAAAACGGGTTTTACAGCATCCATTTCAGCTCTAGCATTGTCCCAAAAATCAGTGGGAAGAAAACCAGCCGTATCACAACGATACCCATCAATATCAAAATCTTTCACCCAATACACTAAAGCTTCGGTCATGTATTTTCTAATCCCAGGTTGTTCATAATCAAAATCAATTACATCATCCCAATCATACCATGGAGTAGGTTGAAAATTGCCCTCATCTGTTTTAGTATACCAGTCGGGATGTTCTTTGGCTAAGGGATTATCCCATGCCGAATGATTTGCTACCCAATCCACAATTATATGCATTCCCATACTGTGAATTTTATCCACCAAATGTTTAAAATCGGCTTTAGTGCCAAACTCTGGATTAACTCCATAATAATCTTTCACTGAATACTCGCTGCCTAAAGTCCCTTTTCTTTTCTCTACTCCAATAGGGTTTATTGGCATTAGCCAGATGATATCAATACCCATAGCTTTGATTCTTGGTAAATGCGATTCAAAGGCTTTGAATGTTCCTTCGGGCGTGAATTGACGAATGTTGGCTTCGTAAATGGTAGCATTTTTAGCCCATTCCGGGTGCTTCAATTCTACATATTCTTTGGGTTGGTATCTAGAATCATCGGTTGATGGTTCATCATTTTTTTTAAGACAACTTGAGGCAGTAATCACTAAAAATGATAAAAGTATTTTAGCTGAATTTTTCATTTGGGAAGTTTTAGAAATCTAAAATAAATAAAAAAAACCGAAACTAATGTTTCGGTTTAAATGATTTTTTTGATGACACGCAAACGGTGTGTGTGTCTGTTTTGTTCAGCATTGTATATTCCTAAGTGGTCTAATCTATCAATTCTAACTTTACCACTGGCGTGAATGATATAATTGTTTTCCATAATGATGCCCACATGGATGATCCTTCCTTCTTCATTGTCAAAGAAAGCCAAATCTCCTGGTTCACTTTCCTCAATAAAACTCAAAGCATCGCCTTGTGTTGATTGTTGAGAAGCATCTCGTAATAATTTATAGCCATTCAGTTTATAAACCATTTGCGTAAAGCCTGAGCAATCCACTCCAAAAGGCGTTTTGCCACCCCACAAGTAAGGCGCATTCAAATACAAATAAGCAGTAGCAATCAACTCTGATTTTGCTTTCACACCACTGGCTCTCATGCCTTCAAATTCGAAACCTTCCCTGTTAATTTCGCTATGATTTAAAAAAGAAAGGGAAGCGCCTAGTGGAATAGGTAACAAGATGTTTTTGGCATTGGTTACATAGTCTACCAAATCGGAGTTAAGGATGATAGCATCTTTAGATAAGTCTTTGAAATTCTTTTCAGATATAACTTGGTACTGTTTTGAATCGACCCAACCTTCATAATCATCATACTGCAATTTGATTTTGGACCATTGATTTTGGGTCTCGGTAATTTCAAAATGCTCACCAAACAAAACTTGCGAAACGATTTCGCTTCGGTCACTAGGTTCGGCTCGTAACGGAATTATAGCAAGATTACAAATGGCAAACATTCAGATATAATTGATAATGGATAATTGATAATTGTTAATTATCAATTTTAATTATTTAAGCTCTTTCAATAACAATAGCAGAGGCGCCACCACCACCATTACAGATAGCTGCTGCACCAATTTTGGCGTTATTTTGTTCTAAGACATTGATTAGAGTTACTATGATTCTAGCTCCAGAGCACCCTAGAGGATGTCCTAAAGATACCGCTCCACCATTTACATTTACTTTATCATTAGCCAAACCAAGAATTTTAGCATTGGCTAAACCTACTACAGCAAAAGCTTCATTGAATTCGAAATAATCAACATCTGAAACAGCTAAACCTACTTTGTCTAATGCCTTTGGTAAGGCTTTAGCAGGAGAGGTGGTAAACCATTTTGGCTCTTGTTCTGCATCAGCGTATGATTTGATATAAGCTAATGGTTTTAAACCTAAGGATTGTGCTTTTTCTTCACTCATTAAAACTAAAGCAGCTGCTCCATCATTAATAGTAGAAGCATTGGCTGCTGTAACAGTTCCTTCTTTGGTAAAGACAGCATTTAGGGATGGTATTTTATCTAATTTCACATTAGTGAATTCTTCGTCTTTAGCAAAAACAATCGGTTCTCCACGACGTTGAGGAATAGAAACAGGAACTACTTCATTATTGAATTTCCCAGCTTCCCAAGCCTTAGCAGAACGCTCATACGATTGAATAGCGAAAGCATCTTGCTCTTCTCTTGATATTTTATATTCGGCAGCACACATATCGGCACAAACTCCCATTGCATTGTTATCATACGCATCTGTCAATCCGTCTTTCTGCATTCCGTCGATCATAGAGGTTGGACCAAATTTAACGCCATTTCTCAAATGAACGTAATGGGGAATCAAACTCATGTTTTCCATTCCGCCCGCCACAACGATATCAGCATCTCCTACCATGATAGCTTGAGCACCTTGCATCACAGCTTTCATTCCAGAAGCACACACTTTGTTAATGGTAGTGCAGGGGATAGTATCAGGTAAACCAGCAAAACGAGCCGCTTGACGAGCAGGAGCTTGTCCTACGCCAGCCTGAACTACATTACCCATTAAAACTTCGTCTACTAAGTTGGGGTCTAAATTAATTTTATCTAAGGCACCTTTGATGGCAACGGCACCTAATTGGGTAGCAGTAACAGTGGATAATGATCCCATAAAACTTCCAATAGGGGTTCTAACTGCTGAAACGATAACTACTTTTTTACTCATGATGAAGGGTTTGTTGTTTGTACTGCAAAACTAAACTTTTATTGCAAATTATGGAATTGAAAGCCTTATAATATTTAACTTAAAAAGTTTTGAAATAGAATATGATAGGGGAAGGGAATTCATTACCTGAAATAAAAAAACCATCAAGTTACTATAACAAGATGGCTTTATGTGATCCCAGAAGGATTCGAACCTTCGACCTACGCATTAGAAGTGCGTTGCTCTATCCAGCTGAGCTATGGAACCCTTAAATAGTTTTTGCATAAAAACTACTAAAAAGTCGGGGTGGCAGGATTCGAACCTGCGGCCTCCTGCTCCCAAAGCAGGCGCGATAACCGGGCTACGCTACACCCCGAATGCGGAGAGACAGGGATTCGAACCCTGGCGACAGTCACCCGTCGACAGTTTAGCAAACTGCTCCATTAACCACTCTGGCATCTCTCCAAATTCAATATATAAAAATAAGAACTTTTCTCTTTAAGCGGTTGCAAATGTAACAGTTCATTCTATAATTTACAACTATTTTATTTCTTTTTTTAACGAATAAAACAAATATTTATAAAACGAGTTCACTCTCAATACACTAGCCATTGTTGATTTTTGCTATTTCTAATAATTTGCGAACAATTGTGCTTAGAATTCTAGAATTTGCACGGTATTAAATAAAAAAAATCCCAATCTTTCGACGGGATTTTTTTATTATAAGTAAGTTAAATAAGGTTGTACAAACGTTTATTTTACTTTTTTAAGTACTGCTTTGAAAGCTTCTGGGTGATTCATTGCTAAATCCGCAAGAACTTTACGGTTCAATTCGATACCGTTAGCTTTTACTTTACCCATAAACTGTGAATAAGACATTCCTTCTAGACGAGCTCCAGCGTTGATACGTTGAATCCATAAAGCACGGAAATTTCTTTTGTTCACTTTTCTATCGCGGTAAGCATAGCACATAGCTTTCTCCACCGCATTTTTAGCAACCGTCCAAACGTTTTTACGACGACCAAAGAAACCTTTGGCTTGCTTCATTATCTTTTTTCTTCTTGCTCTTTTAGCAACTGAATTTACTGATCTTGGCATAATTTTTCTGTTTTTTTGTAGCAGGCGTCCCGAATTTAATCAAGGGAACTTTATTGGCCATACTCCAAGGTTATTAAATAATTTGTAACCTAAAGAATTCTAATTTATTATCAAATGATGATGAATTAGATAATTCTTAATTGTTGTTTGATACTTTTCTCATCTGTTTTGTGAACCAAAGCAGAGTGTGTCAAAGCCAATTTACGCTTTTTAGATTTTTTAGTCAAGATATGACTTTTAAAAGCGTGTTTTCTCTTGATTTTTCCAGAGCCAGTTACTTTGAATCGCTTCTTAGCACTGGATTTTGTTTTCATTTTAGGCATTTTTTCCTAGTTTATTTAATTTAACTTACTTACTTTTCTTTTTTGGAGCAATGAACATAATCATTCTCTTTCCTTCTAGAACCGGCATCGCTTCGACTTTTCCGTATTCTTCTAAATCTTGTGCCAAACGCAACAATAAGATTTGACCTTGTTCTTTATAGATGATGGAACGACCCTTAAAAAATACAAATGCTTTTAATTTGGCACCTTCTTTAAGGAACTTTTCAGCATTCTTTCTTTTAAATTCATAATCGTGCTCATCTGTCTGTGGACCAAAACGAATCTCTTTTACAACAATTTGTGTAGATTTTGCTTTTAGTTGTTTATCTCTTTTCTTTTGTTCATAAATAAACTTCCCATAATCCATCAATTTGCATACAGGAGGAACGGCATTGGGAGAAATTTCTACCAAATCTACTTCTTGCTCTTCAGCTAAACGCAAAGCTTCAGAGAATTTAAATACTCCTGGCTCAATGTTTTCTCCTACTAAACGGACTTCAGAAACACCACGAATTAAATCATTAATTCTATGTGCTGCTGTTTTTTCTACTCGAGGTTGATATCCTCTGTTGTTTCTAATTGCTATGGCTTTATTATTTTAGTTAAACTTCAAATGTTTTTAATGTTTTGGCAATTTCTTCGTTTACAATTCTTGCAAATTCTTCAATTGTAACCGTAATATTCCCTTTTCCTTCTTGACCGTGACGACGAACAGATATGGTTCCGTTTTTCTCTTCTTCCTCTCCAACTATCAGCATAAACGGCATTTTCTGAACTTCAGCTTCTCTGATTTTCTTTCCAATCGTCTCGTTGCGGTTGTCAATTAGGGCGCGAATTTCGTGATTTTCTAGCAATTCTAAAACTTTTTTCGCATAATTTTCATATTTCTCGCTCAAAGACAATATTATAGCTTGCTCTGGCATCAACCATAATGGGAAATTTCCAGCCGTATGTTCCAGTAAAATAGCGATAAAACGCTCCATCGAACCAAAAGGTGCACGGTGAATCATCACAGGGCGATGTAATTTGTCATCCGCTCCTTTGTAAGTTAATTCGAAACGCTCTGGAAGGTTATAATCTACCTGAATGGTTCCCAATTGCCATTGTCTTCCCAAAGCATCTTTTACCATGAAATCCAATTTCGGGCCATAGAAAGCAGCTTCACCATATTCAATAACGTAATTCAACCCTTTGTCTTTTGCAGCACTAATGATAGCACTTTCTGCTTTTTCCCAGTTTTCGTCGCTGCCAATATATTTATCTCTATTCTCTTGATCTCTCAACGAAACTTGAGCTGTAAAGTTTTCAAATCCTAATGAGCCAAAAACATACAGTACCAAGTCAATTACTTTTTTAAACTCAGAATCTAATTGATCTGGTGTGCAAAAAATATGGGCATCATCCTGAGTAAATCCACGAACGCGTGTCAAACCATGCAACTCTCCTGATTGCTCATAACGGTAAACGGTTCCAAATTCAGCATAACGCTTTGGCAAATCTTTATAAGACCAAGGCTTGTTATTGTATATCTCACAGTGATGTGGACAGTTCATAGGTTTTAACAAAAACTCTTCACCTTCTGCAGGAGTATGAATCGGTTGAAAACTATCAGCACCATATTTAGCATAGTGACCTGATGTAACATACAATTCTTTTTGTCCAATATGTGGAGTAACTACTTGTTCGTATCCTGCTTTTTTCTGAGCCCTTTTTAAGAACTGCTCTAATCTATCTCTTAAGGCAGCTCCTTTAGGTAACCATAATGGTAGACCTTGACCCACTTTTTGAGAGAAAGCGAATAATTCCAATTCTTTCCCAAGTTTTCTATGATCACGACGTTTCGCTTCTTCCAATAATTCTAAGTAATCGGTCAAATCTTTTTGCTTAGGGAAGGAAACTCCATAAACTCTTGTCAATTGCTTATTCTTTTCATCACCTCTCCAATAAGCTCCTGCCACACTCATGATTTTCATGGCTTTGATAATTCCAGTATTCGGAATATGGCCACCACGACACAAATCAAAGAAATTAGCATGATCACAAAACGTAATCGTTCCGTCTTCTAAATTCGAAATCAATTCGGTTTTATATTCGTTATCTTTATAAATAGCTAAGGCTTCTGCTTTTGAAACCGGACGCATTTTAAATTCATGTTTCTCTCTCGAAACTTCTAAAACGCGGTCTTCAATTCTCTTAAAGTCCGCATCAGTAATTTTTTGATCACCAAAATCCACATCATAATAAAATCCATTATCAATGGCAGGACCAAGTGTTAACTTGATTCCTGGAAATTGCTCTTCTAAAACCTGAGCCATTACGTGTGAGGTCGAATGCCAAAAAGCTTTCTTTCCTTCTTTGTCATTCCACGTATATAATATAAGAGAACCATCGGTGGTTAATTCCGTTTCCGTTTCAACTGTTGTACCATTAAAAACAGCCGAAATCACATTTCGCGCTAATCCTTCACTGATGCTTTTTGCAACATCCATGGGAGTTGTGCCTTTCGCAAACTCCTTAACCGAACCGTCAGGTAGTGTAATCTTTATCATTCCTAATATTTTATGGACTGCAAATATATAAGATTACCAAAACACATACAACACTAGTAGTATATTATATTAATGTATTTATTAGGAGCAGAGCGTCTGTGGTCATCAGGAACGTGTCGTCCCGCTATCCGTTCTATCTTTTTCCTTTAAAAAAGGAAAAAGGATGCCACTACTATCGGGGCTAGTGATGACTTTTGGTTTTCATCAGGAAGTAGTTTTTAGTAGTACTCGACGAATGGTAATTGTAAAACACAAGTTATCAACATCTTAAAAAAAGATGGAAAAAAGGGCAAATTTTATTTGGATTGAAAGAAATAGAGTTCTTATATTTGCACCCCGCAAGAGAGGAAAAGTTCATTGAAGACTGAAAAAACGAGGAA
Organism: Flavobacterium sp. N1994; assembly: GCF_025947145.1. NCBI lineage: Bacteria > Pseudomonadati > Bacteroidota > Flavobacteriia > Flavobacteriales > Flavobacteriaceae > Flavobacterium > Flavobacterium sp. N1994. The sequence continues at coordinate 905,978 of NZ_CP109999.1, read as the reverse complement.
TTAAAATAATTCAAAAATAATTTTAAAAAGCCTTGTTAGTTAGAAAAGAATAATTACTTTTGCACCCGCTTTGAGAATGAAAGCGGTATTAAAAAAGAAGAACACGTTCATAGACATATTGAATTGACAGCCGTTTCGAAAGAGATTTCGAAACAAATAAAGAGAGTAAGAGAATCGCAAGATTTGAAAAAGCCTAGCCTTTGTCTACATTACGATGCAGATAGCGATATCAGCATAACAATATACGATGAAGAGTTTGATCCTGGCTCAGGATGAACGCTAGCGGCAGGCCTAACACATGCAAGTCGAGGGGTATAGTAGCAATACTAGAGACCGGCGCACGGGTGCGTAACGCGTATGCAACCTACCTTTTACAGGGGAATAGCCCAGAGAAATTTGGATTAATGCCCCATGGTGTATTTAAGTGGCATCACTTGATTACTAAAGTTCCAACGGTAAAAGATGGGCATGCGTCCTATTAGCTAGATGGTAAGGTAACGGCTTACCATGGCTACGATAGGTAGGGGTCCTGAGAGGGAGATCCCCCACACTGGTACTGAGACACGGACCAGACTCCTACGGGAGGCAGCAGTGAGGAATATTGGACAATGGGCGCAAGCCTGATCCAGCCATGCCGCGTGCAGGAAGACGCATCTATGGTGTGTAAACTGCTTTTGTACGGGAAGAAACACTCCTACGTGTAGGAGCTTGACGGTACCGTAAGAATAAGGATCGGCTAACTCCGTGCCAGCAGCCGCGGTAATACGGAGGATCCAAGCGTTATCCGGAATCATTGGGTTTAAAGGGTCCGTAGGCGGTTTGATAAGTCAGTGGTGAAAGCCCATCGCTCAACGATGGAACGGCCATTGATACTGTCAGACTTGAATTATTAGGAAGTAACTAGAATATGTAGTGTAGCGGTGAAATGCTTAGATATTACATGGAATACCAATTGCGAAGGCAGGTTACTACTAATGGATTGACGCTGATGGACGAAAGCGTGGGAGCGAACAGGATTAGATACCCTGGTAGTCCACGCCGTAAACGATGGATACTAGCTGTTCGGAGCAATCTGAGTGGCTAAGCGAAAGTGATAAGTATCCCACCTGGGGAGTACGTTCGCAAGAATGAAACTCAAAGGAATTGACGGGGCCCGCACAAGCGGTGGAGCATGTGGTTTAATTCGATGATACGCGAGGAACCTTACCAAGGCTTAAATGTAGATTGACCGGTTTGGAAACAGATCTTTCGCAAGACAATTTACAAGGTGCTGCATGGTTGTCGTCAGCTCGTGCCGTGAGGTGTCAGGTTAAGTCCTATAACGAGCGCAACCCCTGTTGTTAGTTGCCAGCGAGTCAAGTCGGGAACTCTAACAAGACTGCCAGTGTAAACTGTGAGGAAGGTGGGGATGACGTCAAATCATCACGGCCCTTACGCCTTGGGCTACACACGTGCTACAATGGACGGTACAGAGAGCAGCCACTGGGTGACCAGGAGCGAATCTACAAAACCGTTCTCAGTTCGGATCGGAGTCTGCAACTCGACTCCGTGAAGCTGGAATCGCTAGTAATCGGATATCAGCCATGATCCGGTGAATACGTTCCCGGGCCTTGTACACACCGCCCGTCAAGCCATGGAAGCTGGGGGTACCTGAAGTCGGTGACCGTAAGGAGCTGCCTAGGGTAAAACTAGTAACTGGGGCTAAGTCGTAACAAGGTAGCCGTACCGGAAGGTGCGGCTGGAACACCTCCTTTCTAGAGACGATAAAAAGGACTAGACCTTAAATTAGAAATTCAATTACTCTCGCTGTTAGTTCAAATATTATAATAAGCAAAATACAGAGTCTCGTAGCTCAGCTGGTTAGAGTACTACACTGATAATGTAGGGGTCCCCAGTTCGAGTCTGGGCGGGACTACTTTGTTTAGCTTGTTTAAGGAAATTTTAGAGGTTGAGTGACCGTTTGAAGTACTGTTAACTGAAAACTGTTAACTGTCCACTAAATAGAACGGGGGATTAGCTCAGCTGGCTAGAGCGCCTGCCTTGCACGCAGGAGGTCATCGGTTCGACTCCGATATTCTCCACAGCCGCTAACGCGGAAAAGTTCATTGACATATTGAGATAAGAAAATAATAACAAAGTAGAAAGAACACGCTCTCTATGCAGTAATGTGTAGAAGCAAAAGTACAATAAGCAAAATAAGGGCGTATGGGGGATGCCTAGGCTCTCAGAGGCGAAGAAAGGCGTGATAAGCTGCGAAAAGCTACGGGGATTGGCACACACGAATTGATCCGTAGATACCTGAATGGGGCAACCCGGCATGTTGAAGACATGTCACTCCGATAGGAGAGCAAACCCGCTGAACTGAAACATCTAAGTAGGCGGAGGAGAAGAAAACAAAAGTGATTCCGTAAGTAGTGGCGAGCGAACGCGGATTAGCCCAAACCAAAGTTGTTACGGCAATTTTGGGGTTGTAGGACCACGACATTTCTTGCGGATTGAATTAGAATAACCTGGAAAGGTTAACCGAAGAGGGTGATAGTCCCGTATAAGTAAGAGAAGATAAGGATAGTGGTATCCTGAGTAGGGCGGGGCACGTGAAACCCTGTCTGAATTTGGCGGGACCATCCGCTAAGGCTAAATACTCCTGAGAGACCGATAGTGAACCAGTACCGTGAGGGAAAGGTGAAAAGAACCGTGAATAACGGAGTGAAATAGATCCTGAAACCATACGCTTACAAGCGGTCGGAGCCCTTTCGTGGGGTGACGGCGTGCCTTTTGCATAATGAGCCTACGAGTTAACGTTGCTGGCAAGGTTAAGGTATTAAGTACCGGATCCGTAGCGAAAGCGAGTCTGAATAGGGCGCTTTAGTCAGTAGTGTTAGACGCGAAACCGTGTGATCTACCCATGGGCAGGATGAAGCTGTGGTAACACATAGTGGAGGTCCGAACCGGTTGACGTTGAAAAGTCTTCGGATGACCTGTGGGTAGGGGTGAAAGGCCAATCAAACTCGGAAATAGCTCGTACTCCCCGAAATGCATTTAGGTGCAGCGCAAGTGTTAAAGTTATATAGAGGTAGAGCTACTGATTGGATGCGGGGGCTTCACCGCCTACCAATTCCTGACAAACTCCGAATGCTATATAATGTTTACTTGCAGTGAGGGCATGGGTGCTAAGGTCCATGTCCGAGAGGGAAAGAACCCAGACCATCAGCTAAGGTCCCCAAATATATGCTAAGTTGAAAAAACGAGGTTTGTCTGCCCAGACAGCTAGGATGTTGGCTTGGAAGCAGCCATTCATTTAAAGAGTGCGTAACAGCTCACTAGTCGAGCGGACGAGCATGGATAATAATCGGGCATAAGCATATTACCGAAGCTATGGATTTATACGTAAGTATAAGTGGTAGGGGAGCATTCTAACAGGGTTGAAGGTGTGTCGTAAGGCATGCTGGACTGGTTAGAAAAGAAAATGTAGGCATAAGTAACGATAATGCGGGCGAGAAACCCGCACACCGAAAGACTAAGGTTTCCTCAGCTATGCTAATCAGCTGAGGGTTAGTCGGGTCCTAAGGCGAATCCGAAAGGAACAGTCGATGGCCAACGGGTTAATATTCCCGTACTACTGTTAATTGTGATGGGGTGACGGAGTGATGAAAGCGCCGCGAACTGACGGAATAGTTCGTTAAAGTACCTACCTATAAGAGCCGCAGGCAAATCCACGGCTTTTGGGGAAATACGATAGTACACGGAGTCTTCGGACAAAGTGATAGTGCGCCTAAGGGCTTCCAAGAAAAACCTCTAAACTTAGATTAACAGTACCCGTACCGTAAACCGACACAGGTAGTCGAGGAGAGAATCCTAAGGTGCTCGAGAGATTCATGGCTAAGGAATTAGGCAAAATAGACCTGTAACTTCGGGAGAAAGGTCGCCAGCAGCAATGCTGGCCGCAGTGAAAAGGTCCAGGCGACTGTTTATCAAAAACACAGGGCTCTGCAAAATCGTAAGATGAGGTATAGGGCCTGACACCTGCCGGTGCTGGAAGGTTAAGAGGAGATGTTATCTTCGGAGAAGCATTGAATTGAAGCCCCAGTAAACGGCGGCCGTAACTATAACGGTCCTAAGGTAGCGAAATTCCTTGTCGGGTAAGTTCCGACCTGCACGAATGGTGTAACGATCTGGACACTGTCTCAGCCATGAGCTCGGTGAAATTGTAGTATCGGTGAAGATGCCGATTACCCGCAATGGGACGAAAAGACCCTGTGCACCTTTACTATAGCTTAGTATTGGTCTTGGATAAGTGATGTGTAGGATAGGTGGGAGACTATGAAGTGGCGTCGCTAGGCGTTGTGGAGTCATTGTTGAAATACCACCCTTTGCTTATCTGAGGTCTAACCCCGCGTATGTGGGGGACATTGCTTGGTGGGTAGTTTGACTGGGGTGGTCGCCTCCAAAAGAGTAACGGAGGCTTCTAAAGGTTCCCTCAGCACGCTTGGTAACCGTGCGTAGAGTGCAATGGCATAAGGGAGCTTGACTGAGAGACATACAGGTCGATCAGGTACGAAAGTAGAGCATAGTGATCCGGTGGTTCCGCATGGAAGGGCCATCGCTCAAAGGATAAAAGGTACGCCGGGGATAACAGGCTGATCTCCCCCAAGAGCTCATATCGACGGGGGGGTTTGGCACCTCGATGTCGGCTCGTCACATCCTGGGGCTGGAGAAGGTCCCAAGGGTTGGGCTGTTCGCCCATTAAAGTGGCACGCGAGCTGGGTTCAGAACGTCGTGAGACAGTTCGGTCTCTATCTATTGTGGGCGCAAGAAATTTGAGTGGATCTGATTCTAGTACGAGAGGACCGAATTGGACAAACCTCTGGTGTATCTGTTGTTCCGCCAGGAGCACCGCAGAGTAGCTACGTTTGGAAGGGATAAGCGCTGAAAGCATATAAGCGCGAAACCCACCACAAGATGAGATTTCTTTTAAGGGTCGTGGAAGATGACCACGTTGATAGGCTATAGATGTAAAGGCAGTAATGTCATAGTCGAGTAGTACTAATAACCCGTAAGCTTATGTACACGCTTGCGCCTCGAAAGAGGCGCAGCACTCTTTGTTACTTGAAAATTGTTATTTCTTTATCTCAGTATGTTAAGATATTGTGTAATGTTGATTGATTAAGTCAATCACCTTTGCAAAACCTTTTAAGGTGGTTATTGCGTCGGGGCTCACCTCTTCCCATCTCGAACAGAGAAGTTAAGTCCGACTGCGCAGATGGTACTGCAGTTATGTGGGAGAGTATGTCGCTGCCTTTTTTTAGAAACCCTATCCTAACGGATGGGGTTTTTTGTTTTATATAAATTTTTAGAAAAAATTAATTAAAGATAGTCGAACAGAGAAGTTAAGTTATTGGCGAACTGAAGTTCGCGTACCTGACTGCCACTGGCAGTCCTCCTTTTAATTTCAAATCTTTTTTTAGAAACCCTATTCATTTATTTGGATAGGGTTTTTTGTTTATAGTTATTGGCGAACTGAAGTTCGGGTACCTGACTGCCACTGGCAGTCCTCCTCTTACTATCAAAGGTTCTCGATATAATTCCGATTGCATCGAAATCACTCGAACTGACGTGGAGAGCCAATATTCTTTCGATGTAAGTTAAATATCTTTCGGCGTAAGTCGAATATCTTCTGATGTAGGTTGAATATCTTCCGATAGAAGTCAAATATCGTCTGATGTAGGTTAAATATCTTCCGATGTAAGTCGAATATCTTCCGATGTAAGTTAAATATCTTTCGGCGTAAGTCGAATATCTTCTGATGTAGGTTGAATATCTTCCGATAGAAGTCAAATATCGTCTGATGTAGGTTAAATATCTTCCGATGTAAGTCGAATATCTTCCGATGTAAGTTAAATATCTTCCAATGTAAGTCAAATATCTTCCGATGGAAGTTAAATATTCTCTGATGGAAGTTAAATATTCTCTGATGGAAGTCAAATATCTTCTGATGGAAGTCAAATATCCTTTGATGGAAGTTAAATATCTTCTTATGTAAGTTAAATATCGTCTGATGGGAGTTGATATTTGGTTTAATAGGATGTCTTGTTTTATGACTATTGCGTGAGGGATGGGAGCGAGTACCGTGTACTGTGGACAGCCCGACCCGAAGGGGCACGCCCATGTTTCTAAATAGTCTTTAATGGATATTTACAGTCATTTTGAAGAGGACATTCGGGGCATTTTGGTTTGGATGGTCTACAGGTTTCCCTTCCAAGGAAAGAGATTGCCATACCGATTTCGCTCCATATATCTTTGGGTAACGCCTGCATTAAGAGTTTTTCTGCTTTAATACCATCTGCGGTTTCAGGAATGATTCCTATTCTGGGTGCTACTCTTATAACGTGTAAATCGGCTATAATTCCTTCGGCTGGCGCATTGGTTTCACGCATAATGACATTGGCAGATTTTCTTCCGATTCCTTTTAAGGCTGTTAATTCGACCATGGTTTGTGGAATATTTTTGTCTTCTTTAAGAGTTTGAGCAATCTCCAATATCCAAGAAGCTTTTGAATTGAAATTGGTAACCTTAGAAACATAGGGAAGTAAAGTTTCTAGGTTTATCTGTGTTAACGATTCCAAACTTGGAAATGCTTCAAAGAGTTGTGGAGCTATTTTATTAATGTTGGCATCGGAATCACGTGCTGATAAAATCACCATTACCATCAGTTGATAGGTATTTTGATAGTCAAGAGGATGTTTTTTGCCTTGGTATTTTTGAATTAGTGGTTGCAGTTTTTCTGCCCAGTGATTGGTTTGGTTAAATAGTTCCATGATGTTTTTTACTTTGAAATAAAGTTAAGCATACTTTCGTTTACTTTTTTGTCTCCTAAAATTTTTCTGTGTCCTAATTTTTCGGTGATGAGAAGGCTTCCGTTTTTTAAATTAGAATGGATATTATGCGCAGCCTTTACAGCTATTTCATCATCATTTTCATCATGAATGACTAGCACTGGAATTGCTATAGATTGAGCCGCAAAGCTAGCAGAATACTTTTCCATAGGTTCTCCAAATTTCTTTTCAAAATGAGCTTTCATTATGTAGGCGATTTCGGGTTTTAGTTTTAATTTTAAAACAAAGGAATCTAAAATGTCCTGAATAATATCTCCGCTCCCAATGATTACTGCTTTTTTAACCTCCAAACCTTGTTTGATGGCGTTCAGTATAGACATGCCTCCTAGGGAATGACCAACAGCAAATTCGAACGGACCAAATTGTTTTTCTATCTCTAAAATAGACGCTATGAATTCGGGCATTAGAGTTGTTTTACTGCCTGATTTTCCGTGGGCTGGTGCATCAAAACTAATGGTTGAAAATCCATTTTGAAGTAATTCATCAGCGATTTTCACTAGTTGGGTTCCGCGTCCTGACCAACCGTGAACTAGGAGTATTTTGTGTTTACCTTCTCCGTAGTGATAAACATTTATTTCTTTATTGATTTTGGGGATCCATAGCTTTTGTTGTTTACTATCCCGTTCCATGTGTAATTCTCTCTTCGGAATACTGTGTTTTAGTGGCGTTGTGAATAGTTTTGCAGCAAAAAGCGTTGCTAATTTCTTAGAAATTGCTTGTAATAATTTAGCGGTTACGGTAATTGCTTTAGGAATTTGCAATGATTGATTGGGTATGCTGACTTTTTTTGTCATTTCAATAAAATTATAGTGCAATTTATAACTTATTATATTTTTTTCTAAATTACAACTTCCTAAAAGTACAACTAAAATGCAAAACCAAACCCGAATAATAATTGAAAATGTTTCTCCACAACTTGACGGTGGAGCTTTTTTTATCAAAAGAATTGTAGGTCAAAAAGTAACTGTTACTGCTAATGTTTTTTCTGATGGTCATGATGTCGTAGCCTGTAGTGTAAAATTTAAACACGAAAAAGAAAAGAAGTGGCAAGAGATTAGAATGGTTGAAACAGGGAATGATGAATGGATAGCCGAATTTAAAGTAGACAAACAAGGATTCTATTCCTATTTTGTAGAAGGTTGGGTGGATTATGCTTTGAATTGGCAACACGGAACCCAACGAAAAATTGAAGATAATCAATATGTAAAATCAGAATTATTAGAAGGGGCTGAATATTGTGAAGCTATTCTAAAAGAGGTTAGTAAAGAGGAGAAAGCCTATTTGACTTCCGCTATCAAAGCATTTCAAGATGAAAAACAATACGATAAGGCAGTAGCTATTGCTTTGTCAGCAGAATTGCATCATATATTTAAACAGTATCCAACACGAACATTAGCCAATGCTTCTGCAGAATTGAAGGTATATGTAGATAGAAAAAAAGCTTTATTTAGTACGTGGTATGAATTTTTTCCTCGCTCGGCATCCCAAGAAAAGGGAAAGCACGGCACTTTTAAAGACTGTGAAAAATTGTTGCCAAGAGTGGCTGCGATGGGATTTGATACTTTGTATTTTCCACCAATACATCCTATTGGTGAAGTGAATCGAAAAGGGAAAAACAACGCTACCAATGCACAACCTGGAGATGTTGGTTCGCCATGGGGAATAGGTTCTAAGCATGGTGGACATAAATCGACGCATCCAGAATTAGGAACAATTGACGATTTCAAATCCTTAGTTAAAACAGCAAAAAAACTAAATATTGAAGTCGCTATGGATTATGCTTTACAAGCTGCTCCAGATCATCCGTATGTAAAAGATTTTCCACAATGGTTCAAATGGCGTCCAGACGGAACTGTGCAATATGCTGAAAATCCACCTAAGAAATACCAAGATATTCAACCTATTTATTTTGAAAGTGGTGATTGGAAAAACCTTTGGAAAGAGTTATTGGATGTAGCTTTATTTTGGGTAGAAGAATGTGATATCAGAGTATTTAGAGTCGATAATCCACATACCAAACCATTTTATTTTTGGGGTTGGCTTATTGCCGAAGTGAAGAAAAAGCATCCTGATGTATTGTTTTTGGCGGAAGCTTTTACTCGACCTAAAATTATGCATGAGTTGGCTAAACAAGGGTTTACACAATCCTATACTTATTTCACATGGAGAAATACCAAAGCAGAGTTGATTGAATATGTGGAAGAATTATCTAAAACAGAACAAAAGGAATTCTTCCGACCTAACTTTTGGCCGAATACTCCAGATATATTGCCGTATGCTTTGCAAAGCGGACATGAAAGCGTTTACCTTCACAAATACTTTTTGGCTGCGACTTTAAGTTCTAGTATTGGAATTTATGGACCTGTTTATGAGTATATGATTTCGGAAGCTATGCCTGGAAAAGAAGAATACCACAATTCCGAGAAATATGAATTTTATAATTGGGATTGGTCAGTTCAGAATAAATTGATTACCGTTATTTCTCGATTGAATAAAATTAGACACGAGCAACCTTCCTTGCAACAAACCAATAACATCCAATTTTGTGCTACCGACAATGATCAAGTTTTGGCATATTACAAATATGATGATGATAAACTAGATGAAACGTTAATGATTTGCAGTATTGATCCTTATTATGCAAAACAAGCATGGGTTCAATTGCCTTTGCAAGCTTTGGGAGTTCATCCGGGACAACCAATTAAAGTGATTGAATTGATTACTGGAAACAGTTACATTTGGGATAAAGAATGGAATTTTGTCGAATTAAATCCAGCCTTGCCCTTCCATTTATTTAAAATTGTGAAATAGTCATGGAAAACGATAATCAAGATACTTTTTCAACTCCATTTATTTTCAAAACTGACTGGAAATCAGCCTTTGAAGATGAAGAGTTTATCAAAGTATTCTCCTCGGATATTTTAGAGAATTACATCATCAATAAACGTTGGTATGGCGGAAAAGCAAGTACGTTAAAGTATATTGAAGTAGTAGATCATTTTAAAATTACTTCCAAGAAAAACAGCTATTACGGCGTGCTTTTGGAAGTCAACTTCAAGGAAGCTTTTTATCAGCATTACTTTATGCCTTTGGCTTTTATGTCAGAGGAAGAATTAGACACCAGTACTATCATTGCACCTGTAAAAATGGGCAAACAGAATGGTTTTTTGGTAGACGCTTTGCATCAGGAAGATTTCAGAAAATTGCTTTTTGAAAACATCGTTCAATCCAAAGAAAACAAAGAATTTAAATTGGTTTTCCATAAAGGAGCCAAGTTTGAAGATAAGGAATACAAATCCTCCAAATTCATGGGGTTAGAGCAAAGCAATACTTCCATTATTTATAATGATGCTTTTGTTCTTAAGATTTTCCGTCGCATTTATGTTAGTACCAATCCAGATTATGAAATCAGTCGTTTCCTAACGGAGCGAATGCATTTTGAAAGCTCACCAGCTTATACAGGAAGTATCAATTTAGCTTTACCAGAAGGTAACATTACTTTGGGTTTAATGCAGGAATTAGTGCCTAATCAAGGCGATGCTTGGAAGTTCATGTTGGAAGAAGTGGATGGCGTTTTTAGCAATTTGAAAACCAAGAAAATCAAGATTGACAAGCTACCCGATATTCCTTTATTCAAAAGATTAAAAATAAATGAAATTCCACCTGAGATTATTGATTGGGTTGGATTGAGTTTGTTTCTTCGTTTGCAAACCTTGGCCAAACGTACTGCAGAAATGCACATTGCACTTGGAGGCGATATCCATGACACAGCTTTTACACCAACGACTTACAACGGAGATTATACCGTTTGGTTAAAAAACCGAATGTTGTATCAATTCCAAAACCGATTAAATATTATAGAAAATAGTTTGCATAAGTTAGATGGCTTGGCTTTAGAGTTGGCGCATCAGTTTATGGAAAACAAGAAGCTAGTGCGTAAGCATTTTGTAGATTTCGACTGGACGAAAATGAAATCAGAACGTATCCGAATTCACGGCGATTATCATTTGGGACAAGTCTTAGTGAATGGCGATGATTTTTATATTCTAGATTTTGAAGGCGAACCAGAAAGCACCATTCGGGACAGAAAAGTGAAGCAACCTCCGTTAAAAGATGTGGCAGGATTGTTCCGTTCGTTTCATTATGCTATATATGCTACGATTTTCAATAATAAAGACAAATATCCGTATGATCAAGAGCATCTTTTCAAAGCCGCCGAAATATTGTTTAACTACTTCGTTGGGGTCTTTTTGGAAACCTATGTAGAGAAAGCACAAGCCGGGAATCTGAACATTGGGTACAACCATGAAATTGATTTTCTACTTAAATATTGCTTGATAGAAAAAGCAGTTTATGAATTGGGTTACGAACTCAACTCAAGACCACGATGGGCAGTGATTCCGTTGCGTGGCATTCAGAGTATTATGGGGTATTAGGAGCGAAAGGCTCGGGCATTTTAGGAAGCCATTTTCCCGCTTTCCACACTACACGGTAGTTTGCTACAATCGGGGCTAGAGAGGATTTGAATTGATTTAAAAACAATATAATTACACAACTAAATACAAATGAACCAAGTACAAGTACATTCGCTTTTTACCGATTTTGATATCGATTTATTTAAAGCAGGAAAACATTTCAAACTCTACGAAAAGATGGGGGCGCACCCTATAGAAGTCAATGGGGTTAAAGGCGTTTACTTTGCCATTTGGGCTCCATCCGCACGTTCGGTTTCAGTGGTAGGCGATTTTAATTATTGGATACAAGGCGAACATTTGTTGAATGTGCGTTGGGATGCTTCTGGTATTTGGGAAGGTTTTATTCCAGGTGTTGAAAAAGGAACTACTTATAAATATAAAATACAATCCAACAACGGCGGTATCATTACTGAAAAAGCGGATCCGTTTGCTTTATATTGCGAACATCCACCGCAAACGGCTTCCATTATTTGGGATTTAGACTATAAGTGGAAAGACAAAAAATGGATGGACACTCGAAAAGACAAAAATGGTTTAGACAAACCTTTTTCGGTATACGAAGTGCATTTGGGTTCGTGGAGAAGGAATAAAGAAGGTAAATTTTTAACCTATCTTGAATTGGCTGACCAGTTGGTAGATTACGTAAAAGAAACTGGTTTTACACATGTTGAATTCATGCCGGTTATGGAATATCCTTATGATCCTTCTTGGGGGTATCAATTGGTGGGGTATTTTGCACCCACTTCGCGTTTTGGAAAACCACAAGATTTCATGGTTTTAGTTGATAAATTGCACCAAGCCGGAATCGGAGTAATCTTAGACTGGGTTCCGTCACACTTCCCTGATGATGCTCACGGATTAGGATTTTTTGACGGCTCTAATTTATACGAACATCCAGACAGACGTAAAGGCTATCATCCCGATTGGAAGAGTTTGGTTTTCAATTATGGCAGAAATGAAGTTCGTTCTTTCTTAATAAGTAATGCAATATTTTGGCTAAGCCAATACCATGTTGACGGTTTACGTGTAGATGCAGTGGCCTCTATGCTTTACTTGGATTATTCAAGAAAAGAGGGCGAATGGGAACCTAACATTTACGGTGGAAGAGAAAACTTGGATACCATTAGTTTCTTAAAAGATTTTAATGAAGCCGTTTATGCTAACTTCCCAGATACACAAACAATAGCAGAAGAAAGTACTAGTTTTCCAATGGTTTCTAGACCAACATTTATAGGAGGTTTAGGATTCGGAATGAAATGGATGATGGGTTGGATGCACGATACGTTACAATACTTCAAAAAAGAAAGTGTGTATCGAAAATACCATCAAAATGATTTGACTTTCTCGATGACCTATGCGTTCACTGAGAATTTCATGTTGCCGTTGTCTCACGATGAAGTGGTGTACGGAAAACAATCTATTTTAGGGAGAATGACGGGTGATGAGTGGCAAAAGTTTGCCAATTTACGTTTGTTGTATGGCTATATGTTTACGCATCCTGGAACTAATCTATTGTTTATGGGCGCTGAATTCGGGCAAAGCAGTGAGTGGAATTTTGAAGGAAGTTTGGATTGGCATTTGTTGCAATTTGGCTATCACGATGGTATCAAAAAATGCATTACGGATTTGAATGCCTTGTATAAAAATAACCCCGCTTTATATGAAAAGCAATTCCATGTAGATGGTTTTGAATGGATTAATTATTCGGATAGCGAGAATGCGGTGTTGAGCTACATCCGTAAAGGAAATAATGAAAAGGAAAGTTTAGTAGTAGTTTGTAATTTCACACCAGTAGTGAGAGAAAACTATAGAATTGGCTTGCATAGCAAAGGAAAACTGACTCAGATTTTTAATTCTGATAACACTGAATATGGCGGAAGTGGCGTAGTAATGACCAAACCGATTAAAATTGATAAAACTCCATGGAATTACAGAGATTATTCGGCTGAATTAGTCTTACCACCATTGGGAGTTACGGTTTATAAAATATCTTAAATTTTTTTTGGCCACGAATTATACTAATTCACACGAATTGATTTGTGTAAATTAGTGTAATTCGTGGTTATTTTCTTTTATTACTATTCGCAAACGTTGTAGTTAAAAACTACTTTATCTATATGTAAATTTATAGTGGTCAACTTTGTAAATTTGGCACTCGACACAAAACAAACCATATGATTACCAACCAAGAACTTGAATACAAAGGCGATCAATTTCCTTCTAAAATAGTTAGTTTCCAACAAGATGTAGATAGCATCTATTTCAATACTGACAATAATGTAATTCTAAAGATAACCATTCTTCGAGATAGTTTAATTCGTTTTCGATATACTACCAAAGGCTACTTCAGCAATGACTTTTCCTATGCTATCGATAAGACGCAATCTCATGGCTATAATCAGTTGGAATTGACTGAAGAAAATGCTTTTTATTTGATAAAAACCAGTAAAGTATTTTGTAAAGTCAACAAGAAAGACTTGAAAATATCCATTCATGATATTGATGGTTTTACCATTTTAGAAGATGAATATGGGTTTCATTGGGAAGAATGTTATGAGCATGGTGGCAATATCGTAAAAATGAGCAAAGCCTCTAAAGATGGGGAGAGTTTTTACGGAATGGGGGATAAGCCAACCCATTTGAATTTGAAAGGGAAACGTGTAGAAAACTGGGCCACTGATCAATATGCTTTTCATAAAGACCAAGAGCCATTATACAAAGTAGTTCCTTTTTACATTGGTTTGCATCATCATAAAGCTTATGGAATTTTCTTTGACAATACCTTCAGAACTTTTTTTGATTTTTGTCATGAAAAACGAAATGTAACTAGCTTTTGGGCAGAAGGTGGTGAGATGAATTACTACTTTATTTATGGTCCAAAAATGAGCGATGTGGTGACTACTTACACGCATTTGACAGGAAAGCCAGAATTGCCACCTATGTGGACTTTGGGTTACCATCAATGCAAATGGAGTTATTATCCAGAAAGTAAAGTAAAAGAAGTTACCAGCAAATTTAGAGAATTAAAAATTCCTTGTGATGCTATTTATTTAGACATCGATTATATGGAAGGCTTCCGTTGTTTTACTTGGAGTAAAGAATATTTCCCCGAGCCTAAAAGAATGGTGGCGGAATTAGCGAAAGACGGTTTTAAAACGGTGGTTATCATTGACCCTGGAATTAAAATCGATAAAGATTATTGGGTATACCAAGAAGCCTTAAAAAATGATTATTTCTGTAAGCGTGCCGATGGTCCTTATATGAAAGGAAAAGTATGGCCAGGCGAATGTAATTTCCCTGATTATACTAATCCAGAAGTAAGAGAATGGTGGGCGGGATTATTCAAAGAATTGATTTCGGAAATAGGAGTGAAGGGAGTTTGGAATGATATGAACGAGCCAGCAGTAATGGATGTTCCTGGAAAAACTTTCCCATATGATGTGCGTCATGATTATGATGGAAATCCTTGTAGTCATAGAAAAGCACATAATATTTATGGAACGCAAATGGCGAGAGCTACCTATGAAGGGGTTAAGCGATTTGCCTATCCGAAAAGACCATTTATCATTACGCGTTCAGCTTATTCAGGAGCACAACGTTATACTTCGTCTTGGACAGGTGATAATGTAGCGAGTTGGGAACATTTGTGGATTGCCAATATTCAAATGCAACGTATGTCCATGTCGGGAATGGGATTCACAGGTTCTGATATAGGTGGATTTGCAGAGCAACCTTCGGGAGAATTATATGCACGTTGGATTCAGTTAGGGGTTTTTCATCCTTTTTGTAGAACGCATTCTTCAGGAGATCATGGAGAACAAGAGCCTTGGTCATTTGGGGAAGAAGTGATTGATATTACTCGGAAATTTGTCGAATTGCGTTATCAATTGTTGCCGTATTTGTATACCATGTTCTGGCAATATGTTAATGAAGGAACTCCGATGTTGAAGCCTTTAGTTTATTTCGATCAGGATGATATGCATACGCATTACAGAACGGACGAGTTTATTTTTGGGAATCAAATTTTGGTTTGCCCAATATTAGAACCTAATGCGCTTGGAAGAAGAATGTATTTGCCAAAAGGCAATTGGTACAACTACTGGACAAACGAATTGGTTGAAGGTAAAAAAGAACTTTGGGTGAAAACCGATTTCGATCAGATTCCAATTTTCGTCAAAGAAGGAGCTATCATCCCGAAATATCCGGTGCAACAATACGTTGGGGAATTACAATTTGATGAATTGACTTTGGATGTTTATTATAAATTAGGAAAGGAAAAATCTACCGTTTATGAAGATGCTCAAGATGGATATGACTACAATAAAGGAAGATTTTCTTTAAGAACCTTTACCTTAAATGGAAAAGAGAAAGAGCTTATTATTCAGCAACATAAAGAAGGGACTTTTGAAACAGGATACTCTAATTTTAAAATCAATCTAAAAGCGTTGCCTTTTAAAGTAAAGAAAATAGAGGTTGATAACGAAAAAATAACTTTAGATTCCCTTCGATTAAACGGCGACAATACCTTGATATTATATAAAGATTTCACAGAATTACATATTATTGGCGGATAAAAAATTCCTAAATTTGTTATCAATAAATTGAAATAATATGAGAAATAGAATCTTACTCTGTGGTGTTGTGATGGTTGCGCTAGTTGTATCTTGTGCTAAAAATCCTTTCACAGGTAAAAACACCTTAGCTTTAGTTCCGAATAGTGAAATTTTACCATCGGCATTTGCTCAATACGGAACCTTTATAAAAGAGAATAAAGTTATAGCAGGTACTACTGATGCTAAAAAAGTAGAGCTTGTTGGAACCAAAATCAAAAATGCTGCCGAGAAATGGTTAAATGCTAATGGATATCAAGGCTACTTGAAAGATTATGCGTGGGAATACAAACTAGTAGAAAACAAAGAAGTAAACGCATGGTGTATGCCAGGTGGGAAAATTGTAGTCTATTCTGGAATTTTACCCATTACTAAAGATGAAGCTGGTCTAGCTACAGTTTTAGGACATGAGGTGTCACACGCATTGGCTAATCACGGTCAACAAAGAATGAGTGCAGGAATGATTCAGCAACTTGGTGCCGTTGGAGTAGCAGCAGCAACAGGAAGTAAAAGTGCCGAAACACAGCAAATAGCTATGACAGCTTATGGAGCTACAACAGAAATAGGAGGAATGTTACCTTTTAGTAGAAGCCATGAAAGTGAGGCTGATAAAATTGGATTAACCCTAATGGCCATTGCTGGATACAATCCAGATCAAGCCGTAGTATTTTGGTCAAGAATGGCATCAGCAGGAGGAGGGAATAAACCACCAGAATTTATGAGTACGCACCCATCAGATGAAACTAGGATTGCAGCATTACGTAGATTAGTTCCTGAAGCTAAGGCAGAAGCAGCTAAATTTGGCGTAACGTTTAAATAACATTACAATTCCAAAAAAAGAGTATATTTAATCCCGATTATGTCGGGATTTTTTATTTAAAAGAAATACTTATGTCAATACTTCCTAAAGGTCATCCAAAATTACTCAACGCTTGGGCTTTTTATGATTGGGCTAATTCAGTTTATAGTTTGGTTATTGCTTCGGCAGTTTTTCCTATTTTTTATAATGCTTTGTTTGATAAAGACAATCCCTACATAGTTGTTTTTGGACATAGTTTTAAAAACTCGGCACTAATCAGTTTTGTAACCGCAGCAGCGTTTTTGTGTGTGGCTTTGTTTTCTCCATTACTTTCTGGAATTGCAGATTATATGGGTAATAAAAAGGTTTTTATGCGAATTTTTAATTACATAGGTGCCTTGTCTTGTATTGGGTTATATTTTTTTGATTTGAATAACATTGGTCTTGGTCTTACTTTTTACTTTTTTGGACTGATTGGTTTTTGGGGAAGTTTGGTATTCTACAATTCTTATTTACCTGATATCGCTTTTCCAGAACAACAAGATAAAGTCAGTGCCAAAGGGTATTCATTAGGTTATATAGGAAGTGTTTTGTTATTGATTGTCAATTTAGCGATGATCATGAAACCAACTCTTTTTCATATATCAGGTACGCCAGGGGAAGCCTCAATAAAAGCGATGCGTTATTCGTTTGCAATGGTTGGAATTTGGTGGATTGTCTTTAGTCAATATACTTATTATTACCTGCCAAAAGGAAATTCTAATAAAGAAAAAGTTAGTTTTTCTGTAATATTCAACGGGTTTAGAGAGTTGAAGAAAGTATGGAAAATGCTTCAAACTGAAATTCCATTAAAACGTTATTTATTGAGTTTTTTTGTGTTTAGTATGGCTGTACAAACAGTAATGCTTATCGCCACTTATTTTGGTGCACAAGAGATTCAATGGAGTAGTCCTGAGGAAAGTCAAATAGGTTTAATAACTTGTATCCTTTTAATTCAATTGATTGCCATTGCTGGTGCCATGCTAACTTCAAAAGCTTCCGCAAAATTTGGAAATATTAATGTGCTGATTTTTCTGAATGGATTTTGGTTATTACTCTGTGGATTCGCTTATTTTATTACAACACCAAACGATTTTTATATCATGGCAAGTTTAGTGGGATTAGTAATGGGAGGGATACAATCACTAGGTAGATCAACCTATTCTAAATTTTTACCCGAAACAGAAGACACAGCCTCCTTCTTCAGTTTTTATGATGTTTCCGAAAAAATTGGCATTGTTATCGGGATGATGGTTTATGGATTAATTGATCAAATTACGGGAAGTCCAAGATTTGCTATTGTATTTTTGGGCCTATTTTTTTTAACAGGTATGTTATTATTGTTGAGAATTCCAAAAAAAGCATTGTCATAAATTCAAAAAAAATTATATTTGAACAATTATTATCAAATCTATCATGAATAAAATAAAATTATTAGGAGCCTTTTTTTTAATACTTATGGCTTTTACTTTTACGTCTTGTGAGAATGAACCAGTTGATGCAGCCCTTAATCTAAATGATTTTGGAACTTGCGCAACCCCAACGTCACTTTTGGCAAGTCCTTTCAATAATAATACGGTAACGTTAAGTTGGATACCTGGTAATGAGGAGACTTCATGGACTATTGAATATGGAATTGTAGGTTTTGTACTTGGATCAGGAACATCAGTTACAACATCAAATACTACTATTATTATTACTGGTTTGAATTCAAACAACAGTTATGATTTTTATGTAAAGGCTAAATGTAGTGCTACGTCAAGCAGCAATTGGGTTGGACCAGTAAATGTTGCAGCAGTTCAGTCTAATCCTAATTGCGCAAATCCTGGCGGTTTGACTGCCACAAGAGATGCAGGCTCAAATACCAATGTAAATCTACTTTGGATAGCTGGAAATACTGAAACTCAATGGGAAATTCAATTTGGAACCAGTGGCTTTTCATTAGGTTCTGGAACAATTGTTAGTTCTAGCAATACAACCGCAACAATAACTGGTGTTTCAGCTTCTAGTAGTTATGATTTTTATGTTAGAGCTAAATGTTCTGCTACAGAAAGCAGTGGTTGGATTGGTCCAGTTGTAGTGGCAGCAGTTGGTGGAGGTGGACCTACAGCAACTGTACCAGGAACTTATACGTTAACTGCTTTCAATACCACACCTGCTACAGATTTGAATGGAGACGGAACTTCATCTGTAAATCAAATGAACGAAGTAAATTGTTTTAATAATTCGCTTTTAGTTATAAATGCAAACAATACTTATTTAGCAAATTCTAGAGGAGTTGATTTAAGTTTAACTGGAGGTTATGAATGTTATACAGATCCAGATGATGTTGGAACTTGGTCTCTTAGTGGAAATCAACTTACATTAACAAGTTCTGATATTACAAATCCACCTCAAGTTTTTATTGTCTCAGGAAGTACATTATCTACAACATTTACAAATGGATCAGTACTTACCAATCAAGGAGGAGTAGTTGTAGAATTAACGGCTGATATTACTTTTGTTTATACAAAACAATAAACCTAGATATTCTTTTTAATTAAAATATAAAAACGTCTTGTCATATTTACAAGACGTTTTTTTTTGGCACAATACTTGACTAATAATGTTGCAAATCGGTAATAGTAGTTTATATATCGATTTTAAGCCAAATCAACTGTTATACATCGATTTTAATTTATTTCCTAAGAAAGATGTTCTACTTTTGTTTAGCATTGAATAATTTCTAATGTCATTTTGACTTTAATTAAATACTATGTCAAACCGCAATATTATTTCTTTTGACAATTTGTCACTACAAGAATTCGATACCGAAACCGATTTAATTCCTCTTTTAACACCTGAAGACGAAGAAGAAATGAATAACGAAGAACTTCCTAGTTCTTTGCCCATTTTACCCTTAAGAAATACTGTTTTATTTCCGGGTGTTGTAATTCCAATTTCGGCAGGAAGAGATAAATCTATTAAACTAATCAATGATGCCAATGCTGGAAATAAAATCATTGGTGTAGTAGCGCAAAAAAATGAAGAAGATGAAGATCCAACGAAAAATGATATTTATACCGTTGGAACTGTAGCACAAATTCTCAGAGTACTCAA
Organism: Flavobacterium sp. N1994; assembly: GCF_025947145.1. Classification (NCBI taxonomy): domain Bacteria; kingdom Pseudomonadati; phylum Bacteroidota; class Flavobacteriia; order Flavobacteriales; family Flavobacteriaceae; genus Flavobacterium; species Flavobacterium sp. N1994. Next base: position 886,063 of record NZ_CP109999.1, on the reverse strand, counting down.
AATGCCTGATGGAAATATTACGGTAATTCTACAAGGAAAAAAACGTTTTGAAATAGATACAGTAACTTCAGAAAAGCCTTATTTGAAAGCCAATATAAAAGAGGTAGAAGAAAAAAGACCTGGAAAACACGACACCGAATTTCAAGCTATTGTTGATTCTATTAGAGAACTAGCGATTGAGATTATCAAGGAAAGTCCAAACATACCAACGGAAGCTACTTTTGCTATCAAAAATATTGAAAGCCAATCGTTCTTAATCAATTTTGTTTCTTCTAATATGAATCTTACGGTTAAAGAGAAACAAGATTTATTAGCTATTAATGCTCTAAAAGAAAGAGCTTTAGAAACTTTGCGTTTCATGAATGTTGAATTGCAAAAACTAGAACTTAAGAATGATATTCAATCTAAAGTTCGTTTTGATTTAGACCAACAACAACGTGAATATTTCTTGCACCAACAAATGAAAACCATTCAAGAAGAATTGGGTGGCGTTTCCAACGAGCAGGAAATAGAAGATATGCGTTTGAAAGCCAAAACTAAAACTTGGGACGAAAAAACTGCCAAACATTTTGATAAGGAGATTGCCAAGATGCAACGAATGAATCCACAAGCTCCTGATTTTGGTATACAAAGAAATTACCTTGAGTTGTTTTTAGAATTGCCTTGGAATCATTATTCTAAAGATAATTTCGATTTAAAACGCGCTCAAAAAATTATTGATCGAGACCATTTTGGTTTAGAAGATGTTAAGAAAAGAATCATAGAACATTTGGCTGTATTGAAATTGCGAAATGATATGAAGTCTCCAATTATATGTTTAACTGGGCCTCCAGGGGTTGGGAAAACTTCTATTGGAAAATCAATTGCAGAAGCTTTAGGCAGAGAATATGTTCGTATTTCATTAGGAGGTTTACGGGATGAGGCTGAAATACGAGGACATCGTAAAACCTATATTGGCGCCATGCCGGGAAGAATTATCCAAAGTTTGAAAAAAGCAGGAACATCTAATCCAGTTTTTGTGTTAGATGAAATCGATAAATTATCCAATAGTCATCAAGGGGATCCATCTTCGGCTTTATTAGAAGTTTTAGATCCTGAGCAAAATAGTGAGTTCTACGATAATTTCTTAGAAATGGGCTATGACTTATCTAAAGTAATGTTTATTGCCACTTCCAATAATATGGCTAGCATTCAACCAGCTTTAAAAGACAGAATGGAAGTTATCAAAATGACTGGCTATACTATTGAAGAGAAAATAGAAATCGCTCGTCAGCATTTATTTCCAAAGCAATTGAAAGAGCACGGTTTGGCCACTAAAGATTTATCCATTGGAAAAAAACAATTAGAAAAAATTGTGGAAGGATATACTCGGGAATCGGGTGTTAGAAGTCTGGAACAAAAATTAGCTCAAGTCATCAGAAATGCTGCTAAATCAGTAGCCATGGAAGAAGACTACAATAAGAAAGTTACCGATGAAGATATCGTTAAGATTTTGGGTGCACCAAAACTAGAGCGTGACAAGTCTGAAAGCAATGATGTTGCGGGTGTAGTAACTGGATTGGCTTGGACATCAGTAGGAGGAGATATACTGTTTATAGAGTCTTTAATTTCATTGGGTAAAGGTAACTTAACGCTGACAGGAAACTTAGGAACAGTGATGAAAGAATCGGCAACTATTGCTTTAGAATATATAAAATCTAATGCAGAGATTTTTGGTTTAGATCCAGAAATGATTTCTAAATACAATATCCATTTACACGTTCCAGAAGGCGCTACACCAAAAGATGGACCAAGTGCCGGAATTGCTATGTTGACCTCCTTAGTTTCCTTATTGACACAAAGAAAGGTAAAGAAAAACTTAGCCATGACAGGTGAAATTACATTACGTGGAAAAGTATTGCCTGTGGGTGGAATCAAAGAAAAAATCTTAGCAGCCAAAAGAGCCAACATCAAAGAGATTATTTTGTGTCATGAAAACAAAAGTGATATTGATGAAATCAAACCAGAATATATCGAAGGCTTAACTTTCCATTATGTTAAAGAAATGAGCGAGGTGATTGAAGCAGCTCTAACCAATCAAAAGGTAAAAAACGCTAAAAAGTTATAAAGTACTTTCAAAATAATTCAGTTAAGGCATAAGCAAAACAACCCTTATGCCTTTTTCTTTTAACTTTTTTTCATACCATATAAAATAATATCTTCGCATTTCCGTTATAGTATATAGCATAAGCCATTTTTTAATGTTTAGAAAAACAATTTGTATTGGATTTTGTCTCACTAATTTGATTGGTTTTAGTCAAATTGGAGGGAAGTCAATATATCAATTTCTAAACTTGGTCACCTCCCCACGACAAGCTGCTTTAGGTGGAAAAGTAATTACTTTTTATGACAGCGATGTCAATCAAGCCCATTTCAATCCGGCTAATATAAATCCAGAGATGGACAATAAACTTTCCTTGAATTACGGTAGCTTATTTGGAGATGTTACTTATGGTACAGCTTCTTACGCCTATACTTATGATCGACATGTTCAAACATTTTTTGGAGGGGTTAATTATGTCAATTATGGAAAATTTGATGGTTATGATGAAAATGGCAATACAACTTCTAATTTTACAGGAAGCGAAATAGCGTTAACTTTCGGTTATGCTTACAATATTCCTTTTTCTGATTTTTATGTAGGTGCCAATGCTAAATTGATTTCGTCCACTTTAGAGAGCTACAATTCTTTTGGAGCCGCTGTTGATATTGGCGCTATGTTCATTGATACCCGAAATGATGTCAACTGGGCTATCTCTATCAGAAATGTGGGAACCCAAATTACAACCTATGCTGACACAAGAGAAAAATTGCCTCTAGAAGTTTTAATCGGAGTTTCTCAATTAATGGAAAATGTTCCCATTCGTTGGCATCTAACTTTAGAAAACATGCAGCAGTGGCAATTAGCATTTGCTAATCCCAATAGGGCACAAGGTGGATTGGATGGGGGTTCAACTCCCGAAAATGTTTCTGTTTTTGGCAATGCTTTACGCCATGTTATTCTTGGAATTGAATTGTTTCCAGAAAGAGCTTTTAATTTGAGATTAGGGTACAACTTCAGAAGAGCAGAAGAATTACGTATTTTAGAGCAGCGAAATTTTTCTGGAATTTCAGTTGGTTTCGGATTAAAAATGAATAACATTAAATTTAATTATTCCTATTCAAGATATACTTTAGCCGCCAATACAAGTTTGTTTGGGTTGACTATTGATTTCGCTAATGACAACTAAACACACAACAAATTGAAAAAAATTACCATAGCCATCGACGGATTTTCCTCAACAGGAAAGAGCACTTTAGCCAAACAATTAGCCAAACACTTAGGCTACGTATATGTTGATACTGGTGCTATGTATCGTGCGGTTACTTTTTTTGCTATGCAAAATGGGTACATTAATAAAGATTTTTTCGATAAAGAATCCCTAATTAATAGTTTGCCGTTTATCAATCTACATTTTCAATTTAATGCGGATTTAGGTTTTGCCGAAATGTATCTCAATGACGTCAACATTGAAAAAGAAATCAGAACACTTGAGGTTTCTAATTTTGTGAGTTTAATAGCTGAAGTTTCAGAAGTCAGAGCCAAACTTGTAGAGCAACAACAAGAAATGGGCAAAGGAAAAGGCATCGTAATGGATGGTCGAGATATTGGCACTGTTGTTTTTCCAAATGCAGAACTCAAGATTTTCATGACCGCAAGTGCTGAAACTCGAGCACAAAGACGTTTTGAAGAATTGAAAGGGAAAGGGCAGGAAGTTTCTTTTGAAGAGGTTTTAAAAAATGTAGAAGAGCGCGATTATATTGATACTCACCGTGATGATTCTCCTTTAAGAAAAGCAGATGATGCTATTGAAATAGACAATTCATACCTTACCCGTGAAGAGCAATTCAATGCCGTTTTAGAAATGGTGGAAGATGTGACGAAATCGTTGTAAATATTTGTTTTTCTCAATATAAATAGTAGATTTACGTTCTATTTTAATGAAACCAAAACTATTTTTATGAGTATAAAATTGAGATTGACATTGATGAGTTTTCTCCAATTCTTCGTTTGGGGAGCTTGGCTAATTACTGTTGGAAATTACTGGTTTGGAACCAAACAATGGAGTGGCGAACAATTTGGAGCTATATTTTCCACTTTAGGATTGTCTTCTATCGTTATGCCTGCGATTACAGGAATCATTGCTGACAAATGGATTAATGCCGAGAAACTTTACGGGATATTACATATTCTTGGAGGAGTTGCCCTTCTGTATATTCCACAAGTAGATAATCCAACTACTTTTTACTGGGTTATTTTTGCGGCAATGCTTTGTTATATGCCCACGATTTCATTATCCAATTCAGTGGCTTACAATATCTTAAAAAATAATAACTATGATGTAGTTAAAGTATTTCCACCTATCCGAGTATGGGGAACAATTGGTTTTATTGCAGCGATGTGGTTGACTAATTTATCAGGCAATAAAGCTTCGGCTAATATGTTTTATATCTCGGCTGTTTCGGCGGTTATACTTGGAATTTACTCGTTTACATTACCAAAATGTCCACCACAAAAATTGATTGCAGAAAACGCTACATTGACTCAAAAACTAGGATTAGATGCTTTCAAATTATTTGGAACTTATAAAATGGCTTTGTTCTTTTTGTTCTCGATGTTCTTAGGAGGGGCCTTGCAGTTAACCAATATGTATGGTGATGTATTCTTGTCAGAGTTTGGAAAAGTACCAGAATATGCCAACAGTATCATCGTGAAAAAATCAACATTGATTATGTCGATTTCTCAGATTTCGGAAACCTTATTTATTTTGGCAATTCCTTTCTTCTTGAAACGATTTGGAATCAAACAAGTGATGTTGATTTCGATGTTTGCTTGGGTATTGCGTTTTGGTTTATTTGCTTACGGTAATCCAGCTGACGGACTTTGGATGATTGTTATGTCTTGTATTGTTTACGGAATGGCCTTTGACTTTTTCAATATTTCGGGTTCACTTTTCGTGGAAACTACTACCGATTCTAAAATACGTTCTTCTGCTCAAGGGTTGTTTATGATGATGTCTAACGGATTTGGAGCTTTATTTGGAGGTTTAGCCAGCGGTTATATTATTGACGAATTCTTTACTCATGATGGCAACAGAGACTGGCATAATATCTGGCTTTCGTTTGCTGGATATGCTTTAGTAATTGCGATTGCTTTTGCTGTAATGTTTAAACACAAACACGACCCGAATGCTGTAGCGAATGTGAGTCATTAGTATCTTTTAATATATAAGATTAGACCTGATAAGTTGTTAAACCTGTCAGGTCTTTTTTATTCAATACCATTCCTCTTTAGCCCTGATAGGAGTGGCTACCTTGTAGCGCGGATAGCAGGAATAGGGAAACCTTTGAAGCCCAAGCCATTCGCTCCTAAATTTTAAAATCTTTTCTCTTGCTTCTTGCTTCTTTTTTCTGGTATAATTATTTTGTAATTAATATTTTATGCTTACTTTTGCACACCTTTTGGCGAAGAAGAGTTTCCTTTAGGTATCAACTATTTAAATCTAACACTGTTGTGTTTTTATTTGCATCAAGAAACTCGAAGAACATAACATACAAATTATTTTATCAGCATGGCTGTATTGAACAAAGAACAAGAAGCGTTTTTAAATGAATTTAACTGGCACAACTATTCCGAAGGAATTGACGCAGTTGATCAAAAAAACTTAGAAGAGTTTGAAAACTTAGTAACTAAAACTTTCATCTCAACAGATCAAGAAGAAGTTGTAGAAGGTGTAGTAGTAAGAATTACTGACAGAGACGCAATTGTTGACATTAACGCGAAATCAGAAGGAGTTATTTCTTTAAATGAATTCCGTTACAACCCAAACTTAAAAGTGGGTGACAAAGTAGAAGTATTAATCGACGTTCGTGAAGACAAAACAGGTCAATTAGTATTATCTCACAGAAAAGCAAGAACTATCAAATCATGGGATAGAGTTATTGCAGCTAACGAAACTGGAGAAATCGTTCAAGGTTTTGTTAAATGTAGAACTAAAGGAGGTATGATTGTAGACGTATTCGGAATCGAAGCGTTCTTACCAGGTTCACAAATTGATGTGAAACCAATCCGTGATTACGATGTATATGTAAACAAAATGATGGAGTTCAAAGTTGTGAAAATTAACCACGAATTTAAAAACGTTGTGGTATCTCACAAAGCTCTTATCGAAGCAGATATCGAAGTTCAGAAAAAAGAAATCATTGGTCAATTAGAAAAAGGACAAGTATTAGAAGGTATTGTGAAAAACATTACTTCTTATGGTGTGTTTATTGACTTAGGTGGTGTTGATGGATTAATCCACATTACTGACCTTTCTTGGTCAAGAATCAACCACCCAAGTGAAGTTTTGGAATTAGACCAAAAATTAAACGTTGTAATCCTTGATTTTGATGATGAGAAAACAAGAATTCAATTAGGTTTAAAACAATTAAACGCTCACCCTTGGGATGCTTTAGATGCTAAATTAGCTATCGGAGACAAAGTGAAAGGTAAAGTAGTTGTAATCGCTGATTACGGTGCATTTATCGAAGTAGCTGAAGGTGTTGAAGGTTTAATCCACGTTTCTGAAATGTCATGGTCTACGCACTTGCGTTCGGCTCAAGATTTCGTAAAAGTGGGTGATGTTGTTGAGGCAGTTATCTTAACTCTTGATAGAGATGAAAGAAAAATGTCTTTAGGTATCAAACAAATGACACAAGATCCATGGACAGACATTACGGCTAAATACCCTGTAGGTTCTAAACACACAGGTATCGTTAGAAACTTTACTAACTTCGGTATATTCGTTGAGTTAGAAGAAGGAATAGACGGTTTAGTGTATATCTCTGACCTTTCTTGGACTAAGAAAATCAAACACCCATCTGAATTTGTTAACGTAGGTGACAAATTAGATGTAGTAGTATTAGAATTAGATGTTGACGGACGTAAATTATCTTTAGGTCACAAACAAACTACTGCTAATCCTTGGGACAAACATGAAGATGCTTTCGCGGTGGGAACTATCCACAACGGAACTATCGCTGAGATTGTTGACAAAGGAGCTACTGTTGATTTCGGAGATGATGTAGTTGCGTTTATTCCAACACGTCACTTAGAAAAAGAAGACGGTAAAAAATTGAAAAAAGGTGAGGCAGCTGACTTCAAAGTAATTGAATTCAACAAAGAATTCAAAAGAGTAGTAGCATCTCACACCGCTATCTTTAGAGAAGAAGAAGAGAAAAATGTTAAAGCTGTAGCTGAATCAGTTGCTTCAAATAACAATGCACCTGCTCAAACTCTTGGAGATAACAATGACATTCTTGCTGGTTTAAAAGCAAAAATGGAAAAAACAGAAAAAAAGAAATAATCTTTTTAAGTTTATAATTAAAAAGTCCCGAGTAATCGGGACTTTTTTTATTTAGTTATTATAGTATTGCCGTTGCCAAATCTCCTCATTAAAGTTTTTTCCCATCATAAAAAAGTAATACCCTAAAGTTGCAAAAATAGACTTGAAGCTAAATAAGAATATAATCGCTGGAGCCAAAGGAACCGATTTACTTAAGTTATTCGTTGGTATCAATAAAGTCAATAACACACTTATCAATACACTGAAAATGGTAAAGTTCCATAAGTTCTTAATAGGTAATACAAGCAGTTTTCTGGTGGCATTGATTTCTGTTCCCCACTTATGAACTAAATAATAGTAGTCATTTCCTAACGGTAAAAAGAGTAAGGGATCGTCATAGTTTAACAAATGAAAAGCTTTGCTTGGCGCGACTATTTTAAAACCATCTAGTTTAGTGTTATGATTTTCTTCCATCATTCGAATCTTAGTGATAGCTTCTTCTGGAATGGTATTCTTAAATAAATGACTGTCTAAAAAACGCAGACGATAATCAATACATATCGTTTTGATTTGATCTAAATGAAAAATCTTATCGGTTTCCAGTAAATCCAACGACAACTGATGGGCTTTTGTTTGACTTTTGTTTTTTAAGGTATTCCTAATTTGATTTCGAGCTACCTCATTGGCTTCAAAAATAGCTTTGACTTCTTCTAAAATGGTGGCTTCCGATTTGAATTTTCTTCTTTCTGAAAGCAATTTTTTTTCTAAATTAATCCTATTATCAAACATTTTCAATGCTTTTTAATTAATAATGATACCTGAAACGCAATGATTCTAAAGTACAAAATAAAAAACAGCTTCACCAAATTATTCTCCTTGTTTTTTGGCTTTCAGCACTTTAAACTATTGTTAAAGTTTTATGGGTGTTAATTTTATCAAAAAAAATTGCGTTCGATAAAACCATAAACAACTTCATGGCGTACATGGCTTTATAACTTTTAAAAAAAATATTATGAAAACTAGACATTTTTTAACAACAGCCTTTTTTGCCTTAACCCTTTTTGCAACCACGGCTACTTTTGCTCAGAAAGAAAAAACAGTAAATGTTGGTGGTGCACCGATGTATCCTTCTAAAAACATTATTGAAAATGCCGTAAACTCTAAAGATCATACAACTTTAGTAGCGGCAGTAAAAGCAGCAGGTTTAGTAGAAACGTTACAAAGCAAAGGACCCTTCACTGTTTTTGCACCAACGAATGAGGCTTTCGCCAAATTGCCAAAAGGAACGGTTGAAACCTTATTAAAACCAGAAAACAAAAAAACACTACAAACCATCTTAACGTATCACGTGGTAGCCGGAAAAATGAACGCTTCTGATATTGTTGCTGCTATTAAAAAAGGAGGAGGGAAAGCTACTTTAAAAACCGTTAGTGGTGGAACCTTAACCGCTTGGATGAAAGGAAAAGACCTTTACATCACGGATGAAAATGGAAAAAGCGCTAAAGTGACTATTGCCGATGTAAATCAATCTAATGGAGTGATTCATGTTATTGATGCTGTTGTAACTCCAAAAGCATAATTTTTATACCAGTACTTCGAATTACTTTTTGTGTAAAAGAGAAAAGTCTCCCTTTTTAGGTTAGGGGAGACTTTTTTATTTGGAGAGATTGGAGAAACTGGATAAAACTTATATGTCCTTTTACTCATTGTTATTTATTAGACTTTACCCAACTATTATAATCATTAATCAAATCTATGATCTGTTTTTCCTCGGCAAAAGGTCTTGATTTGTATAATGTATCTAATCGTTTTTCTATTTCCTTATTTCCATTTAAATATTCTTTTACTATGTCATAGACATCTGTTGTCAATAGTAACTTCCCAAATTCGCTGATCATTTCTAATTTTGAATCATATATTGAGATATAATAGGTTTTATTTTTATGTGCAGCTATATAACCAGCTTGTCCAGGAGCACTAGCTTGTCCAGGAGTACCGGTAGCGGGTTCATAAACTTCATCAACGAATAGATTTACTTTTCCAACGGTTAATCTTTCAATATATTTATACTTTATACTATTTCTATATTCCTCTAAATATGAATTTTCATTTCTTCTGTAATCATATTTTTCCGGAGCTTTTATTTCTTTTTTTTCAAGCGGTATGCGAACATAGTACTTATTTTCTTTTGATATGTAGTAACTAATTATGTCATCCATATTATATTTTTTCTTTTTGTCGGGAGTCTTTGTTTTAATTTCAAAGTCAGTCATAGTAATCTTATCTACATAAATAGTATCATTAGATGTAATAACAATAAAATCAGATTTTTGAGCCTTACAATGAAAGCAAGTTGCTAGAACAATTAGAATGAAGTAGGGGAGCGTTGTTTTTTTCATTGTGTTTGCTGATGTTTAGCAGAAAATGGATGAAATTTACAGTATTCTTGTAAAGATATTTAAATTTTCTACTGAGTAATTTCTGGATAGGAGAAACTATAGTGGTTATTTTGCCAAACTACTTTTAGTTGTTGGCTTTGACTAATTTTAAAATCTTTTTCTTTCTGTTTTCTGTAAACATTTTTACCCAATACGTTACAATAACATCATATCCACCGGAATAGATTTTTTCCTTTTCATTCAACTCTACCACCCAAGTGGCAATTTTATTTCCATTTTTGTTCCACTCTCTTATGTAGTCAAAGTATTTAGATTTTGTTCCTAACTGCTGTCCACTGTTTCCGGTAACGAAAATTACTTTCTTATCCTTAAAGTTAAAGTTTTGACGTTGCTCTTTTGACATATAATCGGTTAAAAATTTAGATTCCGCTTCCGTTAAGTTTGGATTGTTGTCCATGCCGAGTTCGTCTAAATTTTGACCAAAGGAATTTACAGCAATAAAAAATACTAGTGTCGTCAAAAATGTTCTCATAAGGTAAGGTTTATTAAGTTTGCAATCAATGTTTTCCCGATTTTAGCTTTTAATATGATAATCTGTAAGTACTAAAAATTTATAATTTTCGGACGTCAAATTTGGCTTCACAATTTTTACTTCGATAGTGTCATTTAAAAGTCCGTGATGAAAATTGCAATCTCCGATTCTCAGCGAATAAATTCTAGCAGTCTGACCAAAAAAATCTTTTGTATTGCAATAATTTTGTTTTGTTTTCATTTTTGACGAACTAATATAAATACTATCCCTTTCTACATTGCCTGAAATTACATAGGCTTTGTTATGTGGCGTACAAAAAATGCTCAATTTTATTTGAGAATCTGATTTACTAACATTTTTAACATAATGAGTATGAGGAGCTCCTAAAGGCATCAAAAAGCAAGAGCTTACGATTTGACTTAAAAATAATAAATAAATGACTTTCTTCATTTTAGGACAATGTTGTTTAAATAATGGCTTATAACTAGCAAATCTACTCAAGCTTATAACACTGTTTTTCTATTCACTCCATGTAAAAATATTACAATTATAAAAACCATTCCCAACGGTAGTCAATAATTATCAACAACTTGATTAAGTTGTGGCAAAAATTTCATTTTGAAAAAAATGCCACAAAAAGTGTGGCAAAAGTTTCATTTCAAAAAATTTGCCACAAAAAGTGTGGCAAAAGTTTCATTTCAAAAAAATTGCCACAAGAAATGTGTCAAAAGTTTCGTTTTGAAAAAAATGACACAAAAAGTGTGTCAAAAGTTTCAGTTTGGAAAATTTGACACAAAAAGTGTGTCAAAAATTTCATTTCAAAAAATTTGACACAAAAAAATCAAAACCAAAGGGAATCATAATGAAACAAAAAAGCCCCGAGATATCGAGGCTTTATATATACTGAGATTCTTCCTTCATCAGAATGACAAAAGAGCGATTATTTTCTTAAACTAGCACCCACTTCGGTTTCTAAATTCTTCTGAAGTTTGCTCATGATTTTGTCAATCTGCTCGTCCGTTAAGGTTTTAGAATTGTCTTGGATGGTAAAGCTTACCGCATACGACTTCTTACCTTCAGGAAGATTTTTGCCTTCGTATACATCAAATAAATTGATGTCTTTTAGCAAAGATTTTTCCGTATGACGCGCAATGTTGTAGATAGCATCAAAGGTTACGGATTGGTCTACCAATAAAGCTAAATCTCTACGAACTTCTGGATATTTCGGAATGTCGGTAAATTTGATTTTGTTGCTGATTAGTTTTAAAATTAGGTTCCAATTGAAATCGGCAAAAAATACTTCTTGCTTGATGTCGAAATGCTTTAAAATAGATTTCTTTACAGTTCCAAATTCCACTAAAATATCATTCCCACTAGCCATAGCCATACCTTCAGCAAATACATCAGAGGCTACAGGTCGGTTTTCAATTTTGCAAATGCCCAAACGATTTAATACCGAATTCACATAGCCTTTAAACAAAAAGAAATCCGATGGTTTATCACCGTTTGTCCAGCTTTCGGCTAAACGATTTCCAGAAACAAATAAAGTTAAATGCTTTGGTTCGCTGTAACCCGAAAGTAATTTGTGATAGGTTTTTCCAAATTCGAATAATTTCAAATCGCCATTTCTTCGGTTAATGTTATACGACACGGCTTCTAAACCAGAGAACAACAACGACTGACGCATCGTGGCCAAATCATTACTCAATGGGTTCAACATCGTAACGTTGTATTCTTCTTTCAGCATATCCGATAATTTTACATAATCGGCATTCGTCAAAGAGTTCGCCATCATTTCATGAAATCCTAACGAGTTCAATTGCGTGGCAATAATATTCTGTACTTTATAATCTTCGGTTCTAGCCGAATTCGCTACGGTAGCGTTTAATTTTTTAGTAAAATTGATGTTGTTGTAGCCATACACCCGAAGGATTTCTTCTACTACATCTACTTCACGTTGCACATCCACACGGTAAGAAGGAATGATTAACCCCAAACCAGCATCGGAAACACTGTTTACTTTAATATCTAGCGAAGCCAATATTTTTTTGATGACTTCTTTCGGCAATTCTTGTCCAATTAACTTGGCCGTTTTGTCAAAATGCAAGAACACTGGGAAATCTTCAATCTTTTTAGGATAGATGTCTACAATATCTGAAGTGATTTCGCCACCTGCTACTTCTTTGATTAATAAGGCGGCACGTTTTAATGCAAACTCGGTTACATTAGGATCAATTCCTCTTTCAAAACGGAAAGAAGCATCGGTATTCAGAGCATGACGTTTCGCTGATTTACGAACTGAAACCGGATTGAAATAAGCACTTTCCAAGAAGATAGAATTCGTAGTTTCAGTAACGCCTGAATTTTTACCACCAAAAACACCAGCCAAACAAAGCGGTCCTTTTTCGTCGCAAATCATTAAGTCTTCCTCGCTCAAAGTTCTTTCTACATCATCAAGTGTAGTGAATTTGGTTCCAGCCGCCACCGTTTTTACAATCAGCTTTCCATTGATTTTAGAAGCATCAAAAGCATGAAGCGGTTGTCCTAAATCATGCAGAATATAATTAGTAACGTCAACAATATTATTTTTTGGAGTCAAGCCAATAGCTTTCAAACGGTTTTGCAACCAAGCAGGGGATGGTTTTACAGTAATCCCCGAAAGTGTTACCCCACAATATCTTGGCGCTAATTTACTGTCTTTAACATCCACGTCAATTTTCAAAGTTCTTTTGTCAATTCTGAACGTACTCACAGAAGGCGTAATCAATTCGATGTTGCTATTTTTTTGTAGTAAACTCGCACGCAAATCACGCGCTACACCATAATGCGACATAGCATCGGCACGGTTAGGCGTTAAACCAATTTCAAACACTTCATCATTTTCTATGTTGAAGACTTTCGCACAAGGAGTACCTGGTTTTAGTTTGTCATCTAAAATCATAATCCCTTCATGGCTAGTCCCTAAACCTAATTCATCTTCGGCACAAATCATTCCGTGACTTTCTTGTCCACGAATTTTTCCTTTTTTGATTTCAAATTCAACTCCGTCTTTGTCAAACAATTTGGTTCCGATAGTAGCCACAGGAACTTTTTGTCCAGCCGCCACATTAGCTGCACCGCAAACAATTTGTACTGGAGTACCATCACCTAAATCAACCGTTGTGATTTTCAATCGATCGGCATCAGGGTGTTTTTCACAAGTCAGCACATGACCTACCACCACACCTTCGAGTCCTCCACGAACCGATTGGTATTTTTCTACCACTTCTACTTCCAACCCTAAATCGGTAAGAATAGCTGAGGTTTCCTCTGATTTTAAATCTATTTTAATGAATTGTTTTAACCAATTGTATGAAATTCTCATGTAGTGTACTTTAAGGCTGCAAATATAGGGATTGTAGTTTTTAGATTAAAATATATTTTCAGTCAAAAACGCTTACCATTAGCAGGCAACCGATTGTCATATTACTGATTATTTAAAAGTATTTTTTAAGGATTGGTAATTATGAAGTGTTAAAATTAGCATATCAACAAAATTGTGCTATAAAATGCTTGAATTGTGCTATTCTCCAATAGATATAGCAGGTACATTTGGATAAATCAAAAAAATACAATTATGAGTAATTTAGTTCAAAGACCTACATTTAAAGATAAGTATGATAATTACATTGGTGGAAAATTTGTGCCACCAGCCTCAGGACAATACTTTGATGTAGTGTCGCCAGTAGACGGAAAAGTGTTTACCCAAGCCGCCCATTCTAACAAAGAAGATTTAACTTTAGCTGTTGATACAGCCTATGAAGCTTTCAAAACGTGGAGCAAAGTTTCGGTTACCGACAGAAGCAATTTGTTGATTAAAATCGCCCAAGTGATGGAAGACAACTTAGCGTATTTAGCGGCAGTAGAAACCATCGACAACGGGAAAGCAGTTAGAGAAACCTTGGCAGCAGATTTGCCATTAGCGATAGACCACTTTAGATATTTCGCTGGAGTTATTAGAGCTGAAGAAGGTTCGGTAAGCGAGTTAGATGAAACTACGGTTTCTTTAATTGTTCATGAACCAATTGGTGTAATCGCGCAAATCATTCCATGGAACTTCCCAATATTGATGGCCGTTTGGAAATTAGCTCCAGCCCTTGCTGCAGGAAACTGTGTAGTGTTGAAACCAGCAGAAAACACTCCAATCTCGATCATGGTTTTAATGGAGTTGATTGGTCACATAGTGCCAGTAGGAGTATTGAATGTAGTAAACGGTTTTGGAGCTGAACTAGGAAGAGCTTTAGTTACCAATCCAAAAGTAGCCAAAGCCGCCTTTACAGGTTCAACTGCCACAGGAAGAATGGTAATGCAATATGCTACCGAAAATATAGTTCCAGTAACTTTAGAGTTAGGAGGAAAATCGCCGAACATTTTCTTCCCTTCCGTAATGGATGCCGATGATGAATTTTTAGACAAAGCTGTTGAAGGCGCTGTTTTATATTGCTTGAATCAAGGAGAAGTATGTACTTGTCCGTCGCGTTTGTTGGTACACGAAGACATTTACGATAAGTTTATTGCCAAAGTGATAGAGCGAGTTGCAGCGGTAAAAACTGGAAATCCATTAGACCCAACGGTGATGATGGGGGCACAGGCATCGAAAGTACAGCGAGACAAAATCATGACCTATATCAATCTAGGAAAAGAAGAAGGAGCAGAGTTGTTAATTGGTGGCGCAGAGAACAAATTGGGAGGAGATTTAGATAACGGATATTACATTCAACCTACCGTTTTCAAAGGAACGAACAAGATGAGAATCTTCCAAGAAGAAATATTCGGACCAGTTTTAGCGGTGACTACTTTCAAAACTACAGAAGAAGCCATTGCCATTGCTAATGATACTTTATATGGTTTAGGAGCTGGAGTATGGACTCGAGATGCACACGAATTATACCAAGTACCGAGAGCGATTCATGCTGGTAGAGTTTGGGTAAATAGTTATCATGCTTATCCTGCTGGAGCGCCGTTTGGAGGCTATAAACAATCGGGTATCGGAAGAGAAAATCACAAAATGATGTTGGCACACTATCGTCAAACTAAAAACATGTTGATTTCTTATAGTAAAAGTAAATTAGGGTTCTTTTAATAGAATACAAATAGTTGGTTAGTACTTACCGCAAATCGATTTTCCCCTATTGATTTGCGGTTTGTTTATTATAAAAAAAATAAAATGAAAAGAATAGACGTAACACAAGAAGCATTGACGTTAATTGAGATGCTCAAAGGTAAGTTTGGCGATTTAATGTTTTATCAAGCGGGAGGGTGTTGTGAAGGAACGCAACCCCAATGTTTTGAAAAAGGAGGTTTTTTTCTGAGAACTGAAGATGTTTGTATTGGTCAGGTGGATGGTTTTGATTTTTGGCTAGATAAAGATTTATTCGAATATTGGAAAAACGCGCATTTCACTTTAGATGTGATGGATGGCATAGGAGCAGGAGGATTTTCATTGGAAACCCCTTATGGCAAAACATTTATCATCAAGTACCGTTTGTTTACTCCAGAAGAATTGGAAATGTTGGAACCCGTTAAATACAATACTTATTAATTAATGCGAAGAAAAGTTCATTAATTGGTATTGCTTTGGCGTAACGCCTTCATATTTTTTGAATAATCGAATGAAGTAGTTACAATCTTCAAAACCACTAGCATAGGATACTTCATTTACATGAATGTTGGGATTGCTTAGGAGTTTCTTGGCGTATTTTATTTTTTCATTCAAAATATACTCAATCGGGCTCATACCTAATTCTCTTTTGAAATAACGATAAAAAGAAGTCGTGCTCATACAAGCTTTGTCGCTCAAGTCCTTAAGATTAATCGTTTCCCGAATATTCTTTTTAATAAACTCGATAGAAGGTGTGATTGGACTATTGCTGTCAATAATTTTTTCATTTTCAAATCGTTTTGCCGTTTGCGTTTGAATGATGCGGATGATTAGTTCTTGCAAGGTTAAATCGGCAATAGCGTCTTTGGTTATCGAGTCACCCATGCATTCCTTGATGAGTTTGTTGATGGTGCCTGCGAGTTCAACATTGTTGTAAAAGAAATAGTTTTCATGGTCTAGTTTCCACAAATTGCTTTTGCCTTCTTTTGGGTATTTTTCGTTTAAGAAATCTAAGGTGTTGGTTATGATTTGATTATCAATAGCCAAAGCAATACATTGAGTAGGATTCTCCTTAGAAGCTTCTGGGAAATCGATTTTCATTTCTACATTGGAAGGAACGATAACGGTTTCACCAGGAAGGTATTCAAATTGGGGTTCATCAAAAAGATGCATTACTTTTTTCCCTCGAAGCATACTTGTTACTACCAAATCATTAAACTTTAAAGGAACCAAATCTGATTTTTGATAGGTTTCAAAAATATTCAGTTCGCAATGGTCTAACGAAAAAATAGTACGGTTTTCCACTAAAGTCTTCAAAGACTTTTCGTGGGTAAGTGCAGGTTTATTAAGTAAGGCTCTAATGGACATAAAAAACAAATAGTTCCACTAAAGTAGTGTTTATAATGACAATATCAAAAAAATTAAAAACTCAAATTTCCTGCTAATTCTTTTAGGTTGATTTCGGATAGTTTTGCTTGGAACTGCGCGTTCGTGTTTCTGACTTTAGCATTGATATAATTTAGTTGTGCCGTTCTGAATTCAATAGGAGTGATGGTGCCAATTTTAAATTTCTCCAAAGTAATATCTAAGTTTTGTTTGGCAATGGCTTCGTTTTTTTCTTCTAGTTTTACCAAATCCAAATTGGTTAAATAGGTTTGGTACCCGCTTTCTAGTTGCGCATTCAAAGCACTAGTTTGTTGCTCGATGGCAATTTTAGAATTCTCGATTTCAAGTTGGGCTATCTTTTCGTTGCGGTTTTGAGCAAAGCCATCAAAAAGATTCAAACTAGCGCTAAAACCATAATTCAATCCTCTGGCATAAGCTGACGAAGTAAATCCTAAACTCGATTGACTTTCAGAAAAATTATAACCTGTATTGACTTTTACTGTGGGATAGCGATTTGCTTTGACTTGTTTTAATTGTAGTTCTGCTACTCTTTTGTTGATGATTTGGGCTTCGAGCTGTGGATTTTGTTTTGTGGCCAAATTCGATAAAGCTGGCAACAATAAACTTTTATCTACCACAATAGCATCCACTACTTTGAAATCAGTTTTGACATCGCGTGCTAAAATTTGATTCAAAAGAATTTTGGTATTAGCCAACGTTTCCTTTTGTTTGAATAGTGTGGTTTGGTCCGTATTCAAATCTACTTGAGCATTGAGCACTTCAAGTTTAGAAGCCTTACCAATAGTAAATCGGTTTTGCGCCACAGTTAAACGTTGATTAGAAATCACGATAGAGCTATCTAAAGCCGCTAATTGTTGTTGTTGCTGCACCAAATCAAAGTAAGTGTTGTTAACGTCACTTATTTTGGTGATGATGGTTAGTTTTAATTTGGAATCGCCCAGTTTTTGTAATTCGGCTAACTGACTTTTTTTGGCAAACATTTTGAATCCGTCAAAAATGGTCCAATCTAAATTGGCGCCATAAGTAAGGCTATTATTTTTGGCGTTATTCAACTCTGTTATCGTTCCATCTTGTCTGGTTTGCTTACTGTATTGAATTCCATTGTTATCGACTACACTTGCCGTTACTTTTGGTAACATGCCTGCATTTCCTGCAGTTGCATTAGCTTCATCCATTTTTAAATTATTAGAAGCTATTCGGATATCAAAATTGTTTTCTAAAGCAATTTTTACGGCATCTTCTAGTTTCAATACTTCTTGTGCTTGTGTTTTTGGAATACAATTCAAGAGTAGGATGATGAGATATAATGATTTGATTTTCATAGTCATTATTTTTCTAAAGCTTCTAGGTTATCAAATTCAGGGCGGTGCTTTTTGGCTTTTGACCACATCAAGTAAAACGATGGAATCACAAATAGCGTAAGTATCAAGGAGAAAATAGTGCCTCCAACAATCACAACTCCCATTCCGATTCTACTGGTTGAAGCCGCTCCAAGAGATAAAGCAATCGGTAAGGCTCCAAGGGCAATCGCTAAACTCGTCATTAAAATGGGTCTTAATCGAGCCTCTGCAGCGTGAATAATGGCGTCATATTTGGATAATCCTTTTTCTCGTAATTGATTCGCAAATTCGACAATCAGAATTCCGTTTTTGGTTACTAATCCAATAAGCATTACCGTTCCAATTTGACTAAAGATATTCCAGGTTTGTCCAAACAACCAAAGAGAAAATAAGGCTCCAGCGACAGCCATAGGAACAGTCAAAATGATAATAAACGGATCAATAAAACTTTCGAATTGGGCAGCTAGAATCAAATAAATTAAAAGCAATGCCAATCCAAAAGCAAATAGAGTATTGGAACTACTCTCCACAAAATCACGTGACTCACCACCTAAATCAGTAGTAAAAGTACTGTCTAACACTTTGGCTTTGATTTCATCCATGGCGTCAATTCCGTCACTAATACTTTTTCCTGGAGCTAAACCTGCAGAAACGGTAGCCGACATGTAGCGGTTATTGTGGTACAATTGTGGTGGATTACTTTGTTCATCAACTTTAACAATATTGTCTAACTGAATTAAGTCGCCTTTGTTATTTTTGACAAACATCGAAGTTAAATCTAAAGGTTTATCCCGATCTTTTTCATCAAATTGTCCAATAACTTGGTATTGTTTTCCGTTTCGCATAAAGTAACCAAAACGTTGTCCACTCAAGGAAAGCTGTAGTGTTTGTGCCACATCTAAAACAGAAATCCCTAAACTCTCCGCTTTTTCTCTATCGATAGTAACATTGATTTCGGGTTTGTTGAATTTCAAATTAACGTCCACATTAGAAAAGGTTTCATTTTGATTAGCCAAATCCATAAACTGTGGAATTTTTTCCCGAAGCTTTTCAAAATTAGGAGCTTGAATGATATACTGAATAGGTAAACCGCCCCGTTTATTTACTGCAATTGTGGGCTGTTCAGATACGGTGACTTTGGCTTGAGAATATTTTTTAGTCCATTTCGTAAAAGCATCAGCGATTTCTTTTTGAGAATGCTTTCTATCTTCCGGATTTTTCAGTGCCAAACGAACTCTTCCACTATTTACAGAAGCTGAAGCAAAACCTGGTGCGGTAATCACCAATGCTATTTTTTTCTCAGGAATCGAATCGTTAATCAACTTAGTTAATTCTTCCATAAATCGGTCGGTATAGTCATAAGTTGAGCCTTCTGGGGTACTAACTCCAACGATAACCAAACTTCTATCATCGTAAGGCGCAGTCTCTTTTGGAATAATTTTAAAGAATAAAACTATCAATCCTAAACAAACAATTACGATTGGGAAACTTAGCCATTTCTTTTTCATGAAGTTTTCTAAGGCACTGGCATACCCTTTATTTAATCCTTCAAAGTAAGGTTCAGTAAAGGTGTAGAATTTAGTTTTTTTCTGCTCGCCACCTTTCATTAAATAAGCATTTAACATTGGGGTAAGCGTAAGCGAAACAAAAGCTGAAATCAAAACAGCAGCACCAATGACGACGCCAAACTCTCGAAACAGCCTTCCCACAAATCCTTCCAGGAAAATGATAGGAAGAAATACAGCTGCTAGTGTTATAGAAATCGAAATTACGGCAAAGAAAATCTCATTAGAACCTTTGATGGCCGCTTCAATAGGAGTCATCCCTTCTTCTACTTTTTTGAAGATGTTTTCTGTGACTACAATTCCGTCATCTACTACTAATCCTGTGGCTAGAACGATGGCTAATAGCGTTAAAACATTTACTGAAAACCCACATAAATACATGATGAAAAAGGTAGCAATCAAAGAAACCGGAATATCAATTAAAGGACGAAAAGCAATAGCCCAATCTCTGAAAAACAAGTAGATAATCAAGATTACCAGAATAATCGATATCAATAAGGTATCAGCTACTTCTACAACCGATTTTTTGATGAATAACGTATTGTCTAAAGCCACATTGATTTTAATGTCTTTGGGTAAATCTTTTTTGAACGCATCAAACTGTTTGTAAAATTGCTTGGCAATATCCAAATAATTGGTTCCTGGTTGAGGAATAATTGCCAAACCTACCATTGGTTGACCGTTTGATTTTAATTGGGTTTCCAGATTTTCTGCCCCTAATTCGGCGTGACCGATATCACTTAAACGAACTACTTTATCCCCGTTGGCAATGATTATGATATTGTTGAATTCTTCAGGCTTAGAAAGATTTCCCATCGTTTTCACGGTGAGTTCGGTATTGGCTCCTGTTAATTTTCCTGCTGGTAATTCTACGTTTTGTTTTTGTAACGCAGTTCGAACATCGGAAACGGTAACGCCATAAGAAGACAATTTCACAGGGTCAATCCAAACGCGCATGGAATATCGTTTTTGTCCCCAAATCTGAACACTACTAACTCCAGGAATAGTTTGCAAACGTTCGGCTATAACATTTTCGGCGTAATCACTTAAGTCTAAAGCATTCTTGGTGTCACTTTGAACCGTCATAGTAATGATGGGGTCAGAATCGGCATCAGCCTTTGAAACTACAGGTGGCGCGTCTATATCTTGTGGCAAACTTTTAACCGCTTGCGATACTTTATCTCGAACATCATTGGCAGCTTCTTCTAGGTTTTTTTCCAGTTTGAATTCGATGGTAATGGTGCTTGAACCTTGATTACTTGATGAGGTTATATTCCGAATTCCGTCAATAGAATTGATAGCTTTCTCTAAAGGCTCGGTAATTTGGGATTCGATAATATCGGCATTCGCACCAGTATAATTGGTTCGCACAGAGATTTGAGCAGGGTCAATAGATGGAAATTCACGAACACCCAAATAGCTATAACCAATAATCCCAAAAAGGATAATGGTCAGATTGATAACAATCGTAAAAACCGGTCGTTTGATGCTTAAGGTGGATAAACTCATAAGTTTTGCTGGGGTTTACTTGATTTTTACTTTGATATCGGCTTCATCTTTCAATGACATCATGCCAGAAGTTAGCAAAGTATCACCCGCTTTCAATCCGGAAGTGATGACTACATCTTTGTCGGTTCTTGCTAAAGTTTCCACTTTTATTTCTTTGGCTTGACCGTGATTTGCAATAAACACTTTTTTACCATCTTGTATCGGAACAATAGCTTCAGTTGGAATGATGATGGCGTCTTTAATATTTTTTAATGGAAGTTCAATATTGGCAAAAGTCCCAGGTAATAATTTTCCATTTGAATTTTCGGTTAAGGCTCTTATTTTTAAAGTCCTTGTAGCCAATTCGATACCCGGTTCTAAAGCGTAGATTTTGGCAGTGAATTTGTCTGTTATATTTGGTACAGTAAATGTGATTTGAGAACCTTTTTCAATTTCAGAAGCATATTTTTCAGGAATAGAAAAGGTAATTTTTAGTGGATTGGTGTTAACCAAATTAGCAATCAAAGTGGCTGGCGTTACATATGTCCCTGGTGAAATATTGCGTAATCCAATTTTTCCAGAGAAAGGCGCTCGTATTGAAGTTTTTCCTATTTGAGCTTGAATCAATTGGGTTTGTGCTTTAGCAGTTCTATAATCGGCACTGGCAATATCGTATTCTTCTTGACTGATAGCTTCTTTTTGTAATAAGAGTTTGGCGCGTCTTTCGTTTTCCGATGCTAAGCTTTCTTTGGTTTTGGCTTGTACCAATTGCGCTCGGAGTTCTATATCATTCACTTTAAGTAAGACTTGCCCTTTACTTACTTGACTCCCTTCAGAAAAAGAAATACTTTCTACAATTCCAGAAACTTCGCTGTGAATTTCAATTTGTTCGTTAGCATCTATCGAACCTGAGAGTGAAATGGTATTCGAAAAATCCTGAGTTTTAACCACAATGGCACTAACAACTGTTGGTGGTTTTTTTCCACTTTTATCGTTTCCTTTTTCGTTTTCGGTTTTGTTTTTAGTGATTCTGTAGGCTATCATGCTTCCTAAAGCGATGACAAGAACAGTGATAATTAGGTGTTTTAATTTCATTGAAATAAACGTAAGTAAATTTGAATTACAAAGCTACTTTTTACCAATGAAAGCTACGGTACAGTTAGTTTTTATTTAACACTTATAATAGAATTTTTAACTAATATAATTCCAAATGTTTTTCTTTTTGGTCAATTCTATAAAAACAGCTCGAAGCGTTTGATGTTCGGGCAAAGTCATACTGGCATCTTTTTTTAGTAATTCAATAGCTTTATGTCGAGCTAAAAGTAATATGTCTTTGTCTTTTACTAAATCAGCAATTTGAAGATTTAGGACGCCGCTTTGCTGTTTTCCCATGATATCGCCTGGACCGCGTAGTTTTAAATCGACTTCCGCAATTTCGAAACCATCGTTAGTTTGACACATAGTTTCTAAACGAATTTTACTATCACTAGACAGTTTAAAAGAAGTCATCAAAATGCAATAACTCTGTTCCGCGCCACGACCAACTCGACCTCTTAATTGGTGCAACTGCGATAACCCAAAACGCTCCGCACTTTCAATAATCATAACACTGGCATTTGGTATGTTCACACCAACTTCAATCACGGTTGTGGCCACCATAATATTGGTTTTACCTTCAGCAAAGCGTTTCATTTCGGCATCTTTATCGGCAGGTTTCATTTTACCATGAACTATAGAAATGCTGTATTGTGGCAAAGGAAAATCCCTAGAAATACTTTCGTAGCCATCCATCAGATCTTTATAATCCATGGTTTCGCTTTCCTTGATGAGCGGGTATACGATATAGATTTGGCGCCCTTTGGCAATTTCATCTTTAATGAATTTCCATACTTTCAATCGGTTACTATCATAACGATGTACCGTTTGAATAGGTTTTCTTCCAGGAGGTAATTCATCAATCACTGAAATATCTAAATCACCATACAAACTCATCGCCAAAGTACGCGGAATAGGAGTAGCCGTCATCACCAAAATGTGTGGTGGTATATCATTTTTTTGCCAAAGTTTGGAACGTTGCTCTACGCCAAAACGATGTTGCTCGTCAATAATCGCTAAACCTAAATTTTTAAATTGCACTTTATCTTCGAGCAAGGCATGAGTACCAATGAGAATGTCTAAACTTCCGTTTTCTAGAGCTTCATGGATGATTTTTCGTTCTGCAGTTTTAGTTGAGCCAGTCAGTATTTTAATATTGATATTTAGGTCTTTAGCTAATTCCGTTAAACCATTATAATGTTGGTTTGCCAAAATTTCTGTAGGCGCCATCAAACAACTTTGAAAACCGTTATCCAAAGCGATTAGCATCGCCATCAGTGCAACAATTGTTTTCCCCGAACCCACATCACCTTGAAGTAAACGATTCATTTGGGCATTGGTTCCCATATCGTTTCTAATTTCCTTTAGCACTTTTTTCTGCGCATTGGTTAACTCAAAGGGCAAGTGATTTTGATAGAAATTATTAAAATGATCCCCCACAATCGTAAAAGGATGTCCTTTGATTTTGTGTTTTCGAACTAAATTTTTGGTAATCAATTGCAGCTGAATGAAAAACAACTCTTCAAATTTCAAACGGAATTGCGCTTTAGATAACAGCTCCTGACTTTTAGGAAAGTGAATGTTGAACAAGGCAGCATTTTTCGGAATCAATTTTAACTCCTCTAAAAGATAAGTTGGGAGGGTTTCAGTGAATTTGGCCTGAGTTTCAAGAAACAGTTGTTGCATCATTTTATTAATGACCCGATTGGAAATTCCACGATTAGTCAAGGTTTCCGTCGATGGATAAACAGGTTGCATAGAACAACGCAGACTTTGTTCATGTTCTGTGAGTAATTCCATTTCTGGATGCGCCATACTGTAGGTGGTTCCAAAGTAAGCTACTTTTCCAAAAATCACATAAGCAACATTGATTTTCAAACTATCTCTAATCCATTTGTGTCCTTGAAACCATACTAGTTCAATTTGTCCTGTTTCATCTACAAAAGTGGCTACTAATCTTTTTTTGGCTTTACCAAATTCAACTGTTTTGATATTGATGATTTTACCAATGATTTGAACTTCACTTTCATTTTTTTGTAACTCGTTGATTTTGTAATATCGAGTTCGGTCTATATACCGATTGGGATAAAAATTGATTAAATCTTCATACCGATGAATGCCTAGTTCCTTTCGCAATAACTCTCCACGTTGAGGTCCAACGCCTTTTAGGTATTCGATGGGAGTTTGTAAAAGTGAGTTTGACATTAGCTAAAATTGGTGTAGCGAAGATAGTTTTTTAATTTGAAAATTTGAAAAGGACACAACTTGAAAATGATTATATTCGTATGAAATATTGTATCCCGATGCGCCACGTATTTTTTCTTCTTTTTACCGTTTTTACTTTTGCACAACAAACCCAAAAAGTGGATTTCAAAACCGTCACAGGAAATATTACTATTGATCCAATTGCGAAAAAGGTTTTTGGTTCCGTTCGATATACTTTGGAAGTTAAGCAAGATATTGATACCATCAAAATCGATGCGCAAAATATGACTTTCAATGCAGTTCAAATGAATGGTAAAGCCAGTTTGTTTTCTAGTTCAGGGAAGAAATTTCTATTATTTGATGGCTATAAAAAAGGAAAGTATATGTTGACATTTACTTATGAAGCTTTCCCAAAACAAACCATGTATTTTAATAAATATGGAGATAATTTACAAGTATGGACACAAGGGCAAGGCAAATATACCAGTCATTGGTTTCCAAGTTTTGATGATGTGAATGAAAAGGTAATTTTTAATATGAACATTACTTTTGATGAAAAGTATAACGTATTAGCAAATGGCGTATTAAAAGATGTTTTTCCGAATAAAAATCAAAGAATTTGGAAATATGAAATGCAAAAACCAATGAGTTCTTACCTACTTGCAGTAGCCATTGGGGATTATAGTAATAAAGTCTTGGCTTCTAAATCTGGAATACCGTTACAACTATTTATTCAACCTAAAGACACCGTCAAATTTGAAGCAACGTATAGGTATTCCAAAGAAATTTTCGACTTTTTAGAAAAGGAAATAGGAGTGAAGTATCCTTGGAGGATTTACAAGCAAATTCCAGTAGAAGATTTTTTGTATGCTGGTATGGAAAATACATCGGCAACGCTTTTTGCTCAAGATTTTGTGATTGACGAGATTGGTTTTAATGATAGAAATTATGTCAATGTCAACGCACATGAGTTAGCTCACCAGTGGTTTGGCGATTTGGTTACCGCAAAATCAGGGAAACATCATTGGTTACAGGAAGGTTTTGCTACTTATTATGCCTTGTTGGCAGAACGGAAACTTTTTGGAGATGATTATTTTTACCATCAGCTGTATCGTAATTCATTGCAACTAAGAAATGCTTCAAAGACTGATACTATTCCGATGCTGAATGAAAAAACTAGTTCGTTGTCTTTTTATCAAAAAGGGGCTTGGGCATTGCATACTATTAGAGAAGCTATTGGTGTTAAAGCCTTTCAAAAAGCAGTAAAAAACTATCTGAAAAAATACCAATATCAAAATGTTGAAAGTGATGATTTTTTAGCAGAAGTTAAAAAAGTAGCTCCAACATTTGATGTGGCAACTTTCAAAAAAACTTGGTTAGAAGATTATCATTTTCAGACAGATCAAGTGAATGACTTGTTGAAGAAAAATGCTTTCATGCAAACGCTTTTTGAAGTACAACAAATGAGAAAAAAAGCATTTGCCGAAAACAAGCAGAAGTTTAAACAATTGTTGCAATCCACGGTTTTTTATCCAGTTAAAACAGAGATTTTATATCAAATTAAAGACATCGATTTTCAAGATAAAAAAGAATTGTTGTCTTTGGCTTTGCAAACCAATGATATCAAAGTTCGTCAAGCTGTGGCTGAATTTACTGAAACAATTCCGTTAGAATTTAAAATTCAATATGAGTCGTTACTTGAGGATCAATCTTATGATACCAAAGAGATTGCCTTCATGAACTTATGGAAAAATTTCCCTGATGATAGAACTAATTATTTGGCGAAAGCTAAAAATTGGGTTGGCGGAAATGACAAAAGTTTGCGCATTTTATTTTTGACTTTTTCAATAGAAAATGATAGCCCTCAAAAGGACAATTACTATAATGAATTAGTCGACTATACTTCTCCAAAATACGAAAGCTCCGTGCGTCAAAATGCTATTATTAATGCTTTGACAATTGACGAAAAAGATACTATAGTTCTGAAAAATTTGGTAAATGCTACCACTCATTTCAAATGGCAGTTTAGCAAATTTGCTCGAGATAAAATTAGAAGCTTGTTGTTAGATTCTAGTAACAGAACTTTGTTTGAAAACTTATTGTCATCACTTTCAGAAAGTGAAAAAGTGCAATTGTTAAAGCTGTTAAGTGAAAAGAAATAAAACTTTAGTTTTAACAAAGTAACCCTTTCTTGTCTTACTTTAAGTAAACTCATCTTCAATTTTTCTCCATAAAATGTACACTTTTTGCTTACTTTTTAATTTAAGCAAAGGTTTATTTTTAGGAGGTAAATAGTAAAGATGTTAGTAAAAGTTTTTGGAAGTGCCGTTTTTGGAGTAGAAGCAACCACTGTTACAGTTGAGGTTAATATAGACCAAGGAATTGGCTATCATTTGGTAGGTCTTCCTGATAACGCTATCAAAGAAAGTAGTTATCGTATTGCTGCGGCTTTGAAGAACAATGGTTATACTTTACCAGGAAAAAAAATCACGATTAACATGGCACCGGCCGATTTGCGTAAAGAAGGTTCTGCTTATGATTTGACTTTAACAATAGGTATTTTAGCAGCATCTAAACAAATAAAAGCTAGTGAAGTCGGTAATTACTTAATCATGGGAGAATTGTCATTAGATGGTAGTTTGCAACCTATAAAAGGAGCTTTATCAATTGCTATTAAAGCAAAGGAGGAGGGATTTAAAGGTTTTTTTCTTCCCATTCAAAACGTAAAAGAAGCAGCTATTGTAAAGGGATTGGATGTTTATGGTGTGGAAAATGTAACCCAAGTCATTGAATTTTTTGAAGGCAAAGGCACTTTGGAACCTACTGTAATTGATACTAGAGAAGAATTTTATAAAACCTTAGATTTTCCTGAATTTGATTTTGCGGATGTTAAAGGACAGGAAAGTATCAAACGATGTATGGAAATAGCCGCTGCTGGAGGACATAACATTATATAAATAGGTTGCTATATAATAGCATCTATTTTATATAACTTAAAACCCATTAAATCAAAAAGATAGCACCATTATATTTTTTTTTAAAATCATATTTTGTAAATTTTACCATTTACAAAAAGTATTTCAACATTCATCTTAGCCATTATTCGTTCCTTTTCTTTTTGGGTCAACCTATTTGGGTCGAGGACCATAAAAAAATGTTTCGTTTTTTCTAATTGATGCGTTATGGTGATTCTTGTCTTCTTCATGATGTTTAATTCAAACTAAATTCATAATCCATTCCCAGCATATTCTTTTTCTGATGGAATTTAATAATTAAGAAGATTGAATCATCTTCAATTATAAAATGAAAAAACTTTACGTTGCTGATATACTTTTCAAGTGTTGAGCCAAGTTTCTTTTGGTCTACTTTAGTATCACGTGGTAGCCAAAATTCAATCATCGTTTCAACTGGTGACGTACCAGTTCTATTCATGTTGCTAAAAACTTCGAAGCGGTGGCACTTATACCTTCTTGCAAGTTCCATGTAGATTTTATTTAATTGGATGAAGTGCATACTAATTGGTTTCGTTAAGGATTGCTTTTACTTTTTTCACTGTGTTCGCTGATACTTTATAGTCACCATCACTAGCTAGTTTTGCTAAGTCACGGAGTGATAAAGTTGGATTAGATTTAATGATTTTAGCTGTCCTACGGTGCTTTTCTAGCGTCACTTCTGGTGAATCAGTAGTTCCTTTTACTCGCCCAGTATAAACTCCACGAAGCTTGGCTTGATATATCCCCTCAGCTTGCCTTTCAAGCAGAGTTGACCTCTCCAAAGAATTAATCTCACTTAGAACCGTAGTAATTAGATTAAAAATCGGGTTGATTTTACCATTAACAATGGATTCAAGACCTAAATTTTCAATTTTAACAATCACACCTTTATTTTGAAAGTAGGATAATGTTGTTAAAACATCAATTGTTGAGCGACCAGCTCTTGATAGGTCATGGAATGTTAAGTAACTTATTGAACCAGCTTCAACAGCCTCAATGAGTTTTTTTCCTTCTGGTCTTTCAGCAAATGGAATTGAACCACTAATAATATCAATAAACAAACTTTCGTCTGGATGTGCTTTTGCTAGTTGACGAAGATTTGTTTGTGTTTTACTACTTTGACGAATGTATCTAGCCTTTTTCATAATTCTGTTTTTTATCTAAAAGTTGTGAAATATTAGGTTGGTGTATTTTGCACGAGTTTTTTTATCGGTTTTCCTATTTCTTTTAAATTATCTATCTCGAACTGATAGGTTATAATCTAATTCTGCACACCGAAGGATTATTTTCCTTCGATGTAATCAAGTACATCAACCAAAGTATCACAGTAAACATCTTCGACTTCTCTTACTGCAACACCGTTTTTATTTACAAATGTGACTGTATATGTATCAATCCATTTAAGCTGGACCAATACATTTCCTTTGTGTCTCAAACCATTTACTTGAAACTTAACACCACCTTGATATTCTTTGGATTCTGGTAATGCTACATAATTGCTTGCACCATAAGCCATCAAAGCCCATTTGTCTCCAAACTTGATTTGTTCTAAAATTGTTCTTGCTATCTCCATAATGTAAAGTAATACTTGATTAATATATTACAAAGTAAAGCATTATTTTATAATAAAACAAACTGTATTTGATATTTATTTAAATAAATTAAGTGATACTTGATTATTTTTTGTTAATTTGCAAAAAAGAAAAATATATGGCTATTCTCAGATTGAAAGAGATTATGAATCACAAAGGAATATCACGTGATGATTTAGCGAATAAGGTCGAAGTGTCACCCACTACCATATCCAATATATCTAGTGAAAAAAATCTACCGACAATACAACTGCTATTAAAGATTGCCGAAGCATTAGATGTAGATGTAAGAGAATTATTTGTTCCAACTAAAGGAACTGCTATAACCCAACAAGAAGTTGATGAATCAAAAGAATTAATTCGAAAAGGTTTAAAAATTTTAGATGGCGAAAAATAGTTTGTCCAATTCATAGATATTTATTATCAAAGCAAACTATGAAAAATCAAACAATCAAACTAAAATGCGGTCACGAAGTTGAAGTAATTGCAATTGACATTAGAAGAACCTATGGTGAGATTTTGGCTGGGTCACCGAGCTTCGTAGACAACTTTCATGTATATGAGAATTTAAAAGCACCCGAACAATGGGGAAAACGTAAAACCGTGATGAATCAAGAGAGTTTCAACTTAGATTTGAAACACTTCAAGAAATACACAGTTTATCTTTGGCTTTCATCAAACAAAAGTATTGATGACCCGTTTAAAAAATTCGATGGTTCTGAGTTGGTAGTTGTTTGGGCAATAGATGACTTATTCTCTTTTTCAATTAACTCACTTATAGAAGAAGGAATAGAAGGATTCGATTGGGAGTCTTATGCAGTAAACACCAGTATTTAGACGTTACTTTTAGAAGAACCAATCCACCTTTCAATATCGTTAAAACTTGCTTGAATCACCATCCATGAAATTTTACATGTATCAATATCTGGATTAAAATTATTTGATAGTTGGTGATATGGGTGTACAACATTTCTAAAATCTCTTAGTACATGACTAAATTTTTTAACATCTAATTGTATCCATCCAATTTCATGAGCAACATCAATCATCTCATTTAAAGTCCAATCTGCAAAATATTTTACACTACCATCTTTTTGTTTCGGTACGTTCTTTGCCGAATTTGCTATTCGTGGATTTTTCTGAAACATTCCCAGCAATATACCTTCAAGAACACTCCCCATTAAAATTATTGCACCAATTGGCGAGTCATTTTCAATACAGTTATTGATTTCTACCCAACGCTTTTTTAGGATTTCGGCTAATCCAAACTCGAAATTTAAAAAATCAAAATTAGGTGGCGGTAAAAATTCAAATTTGCTAATATCTTCCTTGCTGGTCTCCTCAAAATTATAATTGGGTACAATTTTAGAAAGTATTGGATTAACACCTTCAATTGAAATTTTTAGACCTTCAACCATTAAAATTTCATTGAGGGTCCTCAATGCCAATTGTATTTTTTCCCTATCTCCACCATAAAGTTTTGGCGAAGCAAGTCTTATTATTACTTTTTGTAAATCAACACCACTTAACCTATTTATTAAATTCGATGTCCACGGATTTCTACTACTCCCATCATGAACTTCATTTATTCCAACTTCTTGAAAGAATTTCGATAAATAAAACGAACTTCTGTAAATAGGGTGCTTTTCTTTTAAATCACCACAAATAAATTCAGCGATTTTATTTTTTGTAGTTGCATCCATAAAATTATTTTACAAACGTCACTTCACAAGCTTTACACAATCTCTTTTCTTGGATGTATTCATTGACATCATACCATCCTCCTGTCTTCTGCCAAATATCCAATCCACGACCTAAAACAATCTTCCAACCATTATTCATCACTATTGAACGGTCATGAATATTTTCATCGAATTCGTAGGTGAAAATAATCCCAATCGATTCTAAAGAATAGGTCATTTGCTCAAAAGCGTCTTTTGCACCTTCTATATAATCTTCATTGTTACTTGTTACCAGATGCAATTTTACCTCAGTATCTGGGTCTTTTTTCTCCGAGATTAGTTTTGCCAGCTCCATAAAATTCCTCAGTTGATACGGTAGTCTTACATAAGGGTCAACTACTTTAAAATCTGTTGTTCCAAGTAAATAAGCTCCAAAAAGTAAATCATAAGAAATCCCTGTTTGGTTATCTCTGATTATTTTTTGACCAGCACTAAGTGTAATTGGTGTTGTTACTTTAGTTTCTATTGCATCCTCGGATTTTATTTCTGATTCAATTACTTGCTTTTCAAAAATAGGTTTTAGATGCTCCAGAACTTCAAGAGTTTCTATTTCAACTTTTTTACCAGAACTTTTGATAGTATAGCTAAAATCAACTTCTTCAAAAGTTTCATCCATATTCTGCAATTGAAGCTTTACTCGTTTTCTACATTCAATAGCAAAATCTAAAAGCTCCTTCATTTCTACTTCAGATACTTCACCATGTGGATATAGTATTTTTGCTAATCCAGCACAAGTTTTGATGATAGCCGTTTTATCTCTGGTCGTTATCGAATCAGATAATTCGAAGTATTTTGAATATTCATTGGTCCTGTCTTCTTTACGAAGCTCTTTGAGTATTTCTGCTAAGTAATCAACTATGAATCCATAGTCAGATGTGAACATATCGTTTCTTAGTTTTTGAACTTCCCACCCTGGCAAATAGGCATGGATTCTGTCTAAGAAAGCTGTGTCATAGTAGTCCTTTGGTAACGCATCAAACAAGTTGCTATGTTTCAACATGTATGGAACACTGTGGTCCGTATTACCAACAAAAACCATTGACGCTGAAGCACCATAGACTTGAGTTCCTCTTGAAAAGGATTTGTTTGCCATGTAGTTCTTCATGATGTCAACCAATCCACGGTCAGTAGATTTGGTTTTACCAGCAAACTCATCATAAGCAACCACATCCCAGTAACCAACTAATCCGATTTCTCCAGAGCTGTTATTTACAAATAGTTTAGCCTTTGAAACTTCACCACCAGAAATCAACATTCCATGTGGTGAAAGCTCCGAAAAAATGTGTGATTTACCCGTTCCTTTTGGACCAAGCTCAATCAAGTTGTAGTTATTCTCAACAAATGGGACAAGTCTTGTTAATTGAAGCAACTTGGACCTAAAAGTAAATTCATCTGGATTTAAACCTATGGTTTGAAGAAGAACATCCATCCATTCTTCTTTACTAAAAGATTTTCTTCCTTCTTTAAACTCTTCAAGGTTGCTAATAGAAATTTGAATTGGTTTTATGGTTTCAATAACCCAAGGTGATGTACCTTTTTCATCAGTAGAAACATATCCCAAAGTTAAAATACACCAAACACCACTTGACAATAGTTTTTGGTGCTCACGAATCACTGAATCAGCAATTGGAATTCTATTAAGTCCTAAATTGGCAAAGTATGCTTCGTATTGGTCTTCTCTATCATTTAGTTTAACCGAGATTTTATCAATGATTCTATGCGACCCTTTTTCTCTTACAGTTGACTTAATGATTTGTGCCTCGTCTCTGTGAACAAAGTGTTTGGTTATTATATTCTTAACCGTTTCAACTCCTTGAAGTATGGTTTCTTCATCACTTGTAGCACAATACTGTCCAAGAAGATACTCAAGAACATATATAGGTACAATAGCATTTCCTTTGACTAATTTTGTAAGGTCTTTACGAACCACCTTACCACCAAAGTGTTCGTTTAATTTTGTGTCTAATGCTTTCATATATTAAAAATCATCAAAGTCGTTTGTAAACGATATATTCAACGTGTAATAGTATTCTTGGTATTGTTTCCATTTTGAAGTGCCTTCAACAGGTTCTTCTAAAACCAATAGCACTCTTTGGTTTTTGTACTTTCCACTGGCTTTAGAACTTAACTGGAATCGATGTTTAACTTCTCTTTGTCGTTCGCTTCCTTCTTCGATGTCAAAATTGTATTTGAATTGGTCACTTAATTCCTCACCGTCTTCTGCACGTATAAAAGCTCGAATGTTTCTAGGTAATACTTGCTCGCTAACAGCTTCTTTCTGAATAAATGAAACTGCAAGAATATTTGTTGTAATTCTGTCAGTAGATTTAATGATGTCGATGTCAACTTGAGTTGTTGTATCCTGTCTTGTTTTAGTGATTTTAACCAACGGAATTACTATTTCTTGTAAAGATGCTCCACCATGAATAAAACGTGAACCAGCACCCTTTATTCTTAGTCTGTTTATGGATTTTGGAATCAATACATCAACACCCGATTTTATATCAAGTTGTTCGCTTTTAAATGCTTTTGTTGCTGAATCATTAGAAAGGTTTTTACCTAAGATAAATCTTCTGTTTTCCTTCCAAATTTCACCTATGTGATTTGATTCACTAAAATCACTTTCTGCTAATTCATTATGTTGATAGATAAAACCATGGTCGGAAGTTATTATCATATTATAACCATTCATGTTGTTTATCTTCTTTAGCATATCCATCAAGAATGCAAACTCTTCTTCAACAGCTTCAAATACTTTTTCTTCTGTTGTTTTATCGTCACCAGTCTTATCTATTCGATTATGGTAGATGTAAATCAAATCATATTGTTTCACAAAATCACGACCTTCTTTGGCAGAATTCATCTTCATAAAGTCCTCTGCCTTGATTGCTGTTGCTCTAGCGTCAGAGTTAGTTTCAAGAATTTTTGAACGACCTTGAATACCACTACTTGACATACCATCTATGAGGACCAAATCACTACCATCTTGAATACTTAATTCTTTATGAGGAAGTAATGAAGCCATCCCCAATTGAGTATATGAGGGTAAACTTGCAACCATGTGACCAATTGAGGCTTCGTATCGGTTCTCTGATTGTAATTTTTTTGCTAATTCAGCACCACATTCATATCTAAACGCATCTGATATAATCACAAACAATCGTTGTTTTTTATCGACTACAGGCTTTACATGTGTATTGTAAAAATGTTTTTGACTGGTTGCTGAATCGATGGTCCATGATGAAAGATTATCAATCACACTTTGCCAGTTGTTGTTATATATCAACAACCAGTCATTTGAATATACTTTCTCTACCTTATCAGCTAATTCTGCAAGAATTTTATTTTGATTGGTCCTTCTATAGCTCCAAATAAATTTACGGTACAACAAATCTATTTCGTAAAGACTGGTTGCGTAATCCTTAGTTCCTTCAGCAAATGAATCATATTTGGTGTTGCCATTTTTTCTAACCAATGTTATCATTTGCGATGCAAAAACAATACTTTGATAAAATGATTCCAGTTCACCATACCAATATTTATTTTCACGTTGTTTCACATACTGTAAAACTTTATCGTTTGATATTCCTTCAGAAGTAATTAAATTAACAAGCTCATGGATTACCTTCTTATCAATGAGTTTAAACAAGTCATCACTCACAAGAGAATCTATATTTGATTGATTCAACTTGTTTTCTACATCAATGTCTATTGCGATTTTATCCGAAACCTTTCCGAAAAACTCTCTAAATTGAATTGTGTCTTTCCAAAGTGATAACAAAAGCCTTGATTCTTTTGCTATTCCATTTTTAATTCCAAGTACGAAGTTTGAATTAAATACTTCCAGAAGGAAATCGTAAATTGAAGGTAAATCATTTGTGTAGTTATACTTTCGTTTAATTTCGCTCCAGTAGTATTTGGTTAAATTATACCTATCTAGGTCCTTGTCAAACTTTTCGTTTCCATCAGAAAAAGAGGAAGCGTGTGCATGTATATATGTTACCAAACTGATGTTCTCAGTTCCAAATGTAACAGCAAGCATCTTATAACGTATTTCTTGATAATCATCACCGTCACCCAAAAAATCTTTTAGCTTCAGTCTTCGTTCTTTAGCTCTAAAAAACTCCATGTGCTCGGTAACCAACTCTTTCAGATGATAACCCAATCCCATTTCTTGAAGCCACATCGCTTCTTGGTCTGTATGAAACACTTGATGTGCTAATTCCATATCCAACAACCAATTGTCTTCGTTGGCTGGTTTTTCTCCTGTAAAGTACAATAGAAACTTACCTTTAGGGTTTTGTTTGTTGATAATGTGTTTGACAGCAAATTCGTTTCCTTGAACGTGAATTTTGGACACATCATCAAGTAACACCTCGTTGAATTGTTCTGTAAGTTCTTCCTTTTCATCGTACCAAAAAATGATACGATGTTTATTGAACAACTTTATTAATGCTTCTGATATTTTATTCATAGAACCTAGGTAATAATTATATGCTCTCCTCTGTCTCTTGAACAAAAGCCTCCAAAAGTTTAATCTGTTCCTCTGGACCTAATTGCTTAAACAGGATTTTAGTTTTTTCTGTTAGTTCTTGATTATCTTTCTGGACCAAAGCTGTATTTTCTCTTTCTGCTTCTGGAGAAGAAAGCAGTTTAACAGAGTTCCCTTTTACGATGTGTTCTTTAACCAATTTGGCAATGACCTCAATTTTTTTGTCTAATGCTTCTATTTGAGGTTTCGTTCCTTTTTTATGCTCCTTAAGCTGTCTTTTAATTGCTTTCTCAACTTGAATTGATATGTTTTCAAGAAGGTCTTCTTCTCTTTGTTTTTCACCATCAATTAGTTTTTGATTATCACCATAACTTTTAGTAATCTGAGCAACTGTAGTTTTGTATAATAGGTATGCAGAAAATACTTCAAAACCTACTTTGATTAATTCTAAAAACTTGCTTGCTATGTCAAAATTGATATTAATGACGAAATCAATGGAACCATTATCAACTTCAATTAATTCAATATCCTTTGGTGATTCACCTTTAATCAGACCATAATATATCAAAAGACTAGTATTCCATTTATTAATTTCTTTAGCCAAATTTTTCAATCCACCGATTGTTTTTTCATCATTAAATTTGATGGAAAAAATTGCGTTTTCATCAGTTTGAAGAGTTGAATAATCTTTATCAAGATAGGGTTTAAAAATAGATTTCAAGTTCTCCAATTTTTCAATGTTTTCTGTAATCTTTGCAATCAAGTCATTAAATATTGGAGTTATTTCATTGTAGTATTGATTTACATCTACAACATTTGAACTCAATAAATCTTGAAAAAGTTGAACAAAATTTGTTTCCGTGAATGGTTGACAACCATTTGGTACTAATATTGATTTAAGAAATAACGGAGTTTCACTTGAGTACAAGGCACTCATTTTAAGCATTTGTTTTTCAGTTAGTTCCTTTAGCAAAACAATGTTTTGCCTATTACTTATTATTGTATTGTAATTATCTTGGGTAGTTTCCCAAAAACCATTTTGTTGTAGATTTTCATCTAAGTACTCAATTTGCTCTATTAATTTTCTTATTGTCATTCTCTATCTTATTTGCGTTACATCAATCCAATCAAACTCTTTAACCTTTTTCTTTGTCTTAGCATCATTTAATCCAGCGACATCTTTGATTGCTTTACCAAACTTGTTATAGTTTACCAAAACACCTTCATCTAGGTCTATATTGATGCGTTCTATAGCCAAAGGTCTCAGTGTTTCTCTTTCGTATTCTTGAAGCTCTATAAGCACCAATTTAAGCTTGTCTTTTTCCTTTTGAGCTTTAGTTTGTTCTGTGGAAGAACCAGACACGATTAAATGGTCCAAGTGTTCCAAACGAGTGTTTAGCTTTTCTCTATACTCAATCAGATAGCCATTCAAAATTTTATTAAGAGTATCTGTTGTATAGCGGTGCATGTAAATCAACACATTGAATGAACCTTTGGGTGACGAGAACATCCAATAAATTGGTCTTTTCTTGTAACGCTTGATATGGTCGTTGTAAAAATCTTTCACAAAATATTTGCGAACATCTTTACCCAGACACTCTTCTACAAATGCCAAGTTTTTATCAAAGTTAGCAGTACCGAAACTTGCTTTTAGAAACGCATGAAAACGTCCTGTAATGTCATCCTCAAACCATTCGTCATCCAGAACAGGTATAATGTTGTCATCATCTGGAATAAAACTCAATTGGTCCTTGGTCTTTTCTATTTTTGCCAAATAGTCTTCAAGAGTTTCACCTTGATTGGCAAGAATTAATCCTCCTTTGTCTAATGAATAACGACCAA
Organism: Flavobacterium sp. N1994; assembly: GCF_025947145.1. NCBI lineage: Bacteria > Pseudomonadati > Bacteroidota > Flavobacteriia > Flavobacteriales > Flavobacteriaceae > Flavobacterium > Flavobacterium sp. N1994. Next base: position 848,825 of record NZ_CP109999.1, on the reverse strand, counting down.
ACATGCAACCCACCGCATAACTCAAGAACTGAGCAAAAACTTCCTCTGTTTTAAATGTCAATTGCCCATTCTCAATTACTGTTTCTTCTTTTAGAATAGTTATATCTTCTATTTGAACTTCTGGTGATAATTCCGCTTGTAAACCATAGATTTCTATGAATTTTTTATTTAGCTCTTCTTCGTTTTTGTGTAATTGGTAAAATCTATTTTTCCAGTATTGCTGATAGAGGTCAAAAGCTTCTTCAAGGTCTTGGGATTTGTGACTAATGATTTTAGACTGAATAAAATCATCTGAATTTTCATATGAAATCCAATCCTCTTTTGCTATATCTATAGATTTATTTACTAATTCTGATATTTCTTCATTTTCAATTTTTATTATTGGTAATGATGCCACTGTACCAGCACCATAATTGAGGGTAGGATTGATTATATTTAATATTTCTTGAGATACTCTTGAGTTTAAAAAACCTAAATAAACATTAAAATTGTTTAGTTTACTTTCAAGAAATAATGATGACCCAGCAGAATCGAAAATTGTCTTTTTGTCAGAAAATCTTGCACAAAATTTATTTGATGATAATGCATTCCATGAAATTGAGTCTTGAAAATATAAGTCCTTACTTCTCAAATTGGCACTCGAATTTTTGAGTTCTTCTCCTTCATTTTGCCAATTGATAATGTAATCAAAATTACCATACCATCTTCTAAAATTGCCACCTTTATTGTAAAATACCCACTTGCAGTTTCTATCAATTCTATTATATTCTACTTCACTCCAAAGTCTTAGAAAATAATCATTTTTACCAGTATCTGCACCCTTTTTTGGAAGTTCAACTTCCCCAAGTAGTTTGTTGTTAAAGAGTTTTAAATATCTCTCACTCAACCAATATCCAATTGGATTGCCAGGGATTTTTTCAAAATTATTTTGGCTTTTGATAAAGTATAATTTTGAGCTTTTGTTAGTTTCAATTTCTATTGTAGCCAATCGTTTTAGCTCAGATGAATTAAAATCAACTAATCTAAAATAAACACCTTTATCATCTAATGTCCTATTCCAAAAAGTAAAAGAAGCATTTTGTACCACTTCACCACCAATCTCTGGAAAAGTACGAGAACCTAGATGCAAATTAGTATCGAAGAAAACGTTTTTAACTAGTCTCTCACGAAGTTTTTCGTAGCTACTCAAGAACATCCAAGAATGTTGGTTTATCATACCTAAAAAGCCTCTTGTTTGTAACATATTAATTCCAGCTTCCATAAAGCAAGCCATCAAATCTGCTTTGCTATCTGGGTAGTTTACTTTTACATAATCACCTAAAATTTTGTTCATATTTCCACCACCCATGTACGGTGGGTTATCTACAATACAATGGTATTTTTTACTCAAAAGAATCAACTGTTCAATAGATATTTTCAATTGTTCTAGTTGATACTTTAGGAATGCATCACTAGTATTTTCTTTCGCAATAATTCCAACTAATGTCCTTTCTAATTCTTGGGTAGAAGTATGTGGTACAATCAAAGAACCATAGTTGGTTGCCTGTTGCATTTGTGTTAAATCGTAATTTAACTCATCTGTTAACTTAATTCCAATTTGCTTAAATGTTTCATTATATTCATCTTTGCTCAGTACCAAATCTTTATAACAAAGTATAGTCGGTTCAACTTCTTTTCTAAAAAATCTTCTGTTATAACTTCTGGCTTTCATCATCAATGCCATTCCAGCTAATTGTGATGCACGTTCATCAATTTCGAAACCGAATAGATTGTTTTTGATAATGAGTTCTGGTATCTCGTTGGTATTGTATCCTTCTTCTTCGTAAATTTTGTACAATAAATCAAAACCATAAACCAATATGTGACCACTACCACAAGCTTGGTCCAGCAATGTTAATTCTTCAATAGAATTTAACTTTAAGTAGTCTTCATTGGTCACCGAAGGAGATTCAATAAAATATGGCATGTGCTCTCTTAACTTGGAATTAGGTTTGTTTTGTAACCATAACTTTCCAACAGTATTTTGAACCATATATTCTACAATCCAACGTGGTGTAAACAACTGAGTTGCGGCTGGTATATCTTCCTTTTTAACAGCCGATTTTGAGGCAAAAACCTCATCTTTTTTCTCAGAAATATAAAATTGATACAACCATCCGATAACTTCCACTTCAGCACAATCTTCAATACTCATTCCATCACGAATATCTTGTATAATGGATAGTTCTGATGTAAGGTCATCTGGCAACAACAACTCGGTGTAATCGTTGATTCTTTCAAACAAGAAAGGAAAAACTTTATTCAAATGGTTACATGCTCCAATCAATAAGTCTTTGTATGCCTCATTTTGTGCATTGGTACTCGGTATTTTTCCATCCAATAAATCATAGATTCGTTGGTTCTTAACCGAAAGCTCTTCTGGAATGTGACCTTGCTTAGCCTCATCCAATAATTCTGGAAGGGTGTAGCCATCCTTTGGTGTCAACACACGAATACCTATGGGTTGGTAATCATTAGCATCCATGAAGCGTAACGCCATAAAACGGTTAAACCAAGTGTATGTAACCTTATCTATTATTTGTTCCTTAGAAGTCCTCTGAATGGCTTCTTTTAGCTTTTGAACTTGGTCTGCTTTCTCACGAAGTTCGGGTGTATCAGTATGCAATACATATTCCAATTTAGCTCCCACTTGTTCTAGGAGTTTCCTTCTGGCTTCTTGAGCGAATTTTTTTAGAGCGTTTGTATTCATTATAATGAAATTCTTCTAGATTCTTTAATCTGTTCTAACAAAGCCTTTTTAAGTGCCTCAACATAGTCATTTACATCAGCTTCGGTCCTCAATTCTGTTTTGTCAAAATCAACCTTGATGGAAGCTCTTCTTATGTAATGTGGTGTTGGCTCATTTACTACACCAGAACCACTATCCGCTGGAGTACTCAAACGAATCATTTCGTTTAACTGCTTTGGAAATAAGTGTTCCAGTGTTTTTGATTTGGCATCACGAATCAAAGCAATGTAACGTTGCGTCTGTAGTTTATCGATAACCTCTTGAAAAGGAAGGGTTATCTTGTTTTGATTTGCTGAATCTAACATGATAAATTCTTCTTTTGATTTGATGTCATCTATAGCACCTTGGATAGCAGAAATAGCTTTGGTTTTCTCTTCACTGATACGTTCCAAAACTTTCTTAGTTAATTCATCTTGAGCTGTTTTAGCTTCTTTTATTGAATTACCGCTATAAGGTTTTGGGTTATCCAATAACTCCTTTAAAATATTGAATTCATTACCTTCAACGTAATCAAAGTTGGAAACATCACTCTTTACGATTGTTCTTATACCTTCGTAAATTTTTAACTGGTCACCATTGATAAATCGCTTGATTGGGTCCAGTAGATTTTCCTTGGTATCTAGTAACTCATCTTCAAAATCTTTAAGATTTGTAAGGTAATAACTGTATTCTTTGTTGGATAATTTAGCTATCAACTCTTTAAACTCAGTCAAACTTGACATGAACGGAAGTTCACTTTGTCTAGCCATCAATTGAGCTAAATCACCATTCATTTCTTTGAGTTTTTCTTTGAAAGCATTAGCAACATCTTTAGCGTCATTTAATGAGCAATTCTCGTCAAATGCTTCCGCATATACTACCTTCAAATCTTTTACTAATTTCGGGTCAATAACAGCTTGTGGCTCTAGCAAAGTATTTGCGTAACTAGCAGAATTTAACAAAGCTTGAATAACATCAATGTCTTCCAATACGTTTGAATCCTTCTTGATTTCAATCTTACCACGCTTGTATAATTTGGCTACAATGGTCCAAACCGCATTTTGATACCAACCGTAAGGTTTCTTTGCGAAAATGGTTTTAAGGTCATTTAAAGTAGTTCTATCAGACTGTCCTTTTCTTCTGTTGATAATAGTCAAGATTTCAGATTCAGCCTCACTCATGGTTTCATCATCCGATTTAAACAAATCATCAGCTTTACCACCAATAACTTGCTTGAAAGTATCTTCTGAAAACTGAGTAGCTCCCAACATTCTTAAGTTCACATAAACCGTTTTAATCAAATTTTGGAAGGCATTTACGACAAGTGTTTTGCCATCTGAAGATTGACCAGTTTGAATCTTTTCACCATTCAAAAAAACATCAGCAGAAGCCAAGGCTTTGTTTGCCATCAATAAAAGGTTTCTTCTTCGTTCTGCATTTTGCATCCCTTTGTCTTGAAGGATTCTTTTTACCTCGCTTTTGTTTGCTGTTGATTGGTTTTGTTTGTTGTATTTATCTGTTTTTAAATACATCTTAAGGTCCTTCATGAATGTAGCGTCAGAAGGAAGCAAAATCTTCATTCCAGAACTAGCTATCGTTTGAGATTGTATAAAAGTGATGTTGGTAAAATCAGAATAGTTCTCAGTGAGTATCTCTATCTCCAATTCTTTTTCACGCCCCAATACAACACCGTCAATCTTGCTGGTGAATTCATAGTCCTGTTTGTTGTCATTGTATTTAATTTTGTTGTCTCGAATAATTTCGTCAAACAAAATCTCTTTTAGTAAATTGGTAATTGCTTGGTCATCAATGTCGGTGTTCTTGATTTCTTCTTCGATGTCTTTTTCGTCATCAGTTAAGAATTCATAGATGTCACCATTGCGTTGAACATAGCTTTGATTCTCCAGTAAATTCAACGCTTCGTCAATCTTTTGTTCGTGCGTTTTTAAATCAACTCCAATAGAATCAATCATCAACACAGAAATATTGCGTTTCGTTGTTTTGAAATTACCGAAGTATTTCACTAAGAAAAGAGCTTTCAAGACCTTAACCGCAAACAAATTGTCAAGATTACGCTCTGCTAGTTGAATAGAGCTTTGTATTTGTCCTTTCAATTCGTTTCGAATTCCATCGAACATCAAATCAAAACTTACTAACGAATCAGCACCACGTTCTTCAATATTTTGAATAACCTGTTGGAATACACCCAACATGCTTCTTTCACCTACAGACGCATGTTTACCTTGAAAAGCATTATGAGTTGAAAGTGCTATTCTACATTGTTGGAATAAATCGAACTGATAAGATACAAAGGGCATCTTATTGGCAAAATCTACATCGTTTTTAAAACCTTTAAACTGAACTCCCGAATCAGAAAAACTCAATAGGGTATCCAACAAAGCACTTTCTTTTTTAAAGGTGCTGGTCAAACTCGTATGTGCATCTTTGTTTTTCTTTAAGAGCCTTTTTTCGATTACTTCGTCAACGTTTGCTGAAGTCAAAGGAACTTTTATTTTGAATCTTGCTTGGATTCGTGAAAAGTCATTTTGTTGGCTTTTGCTCATGTCGCCAACAACCTTTTCCATATCTTCTTGTGATGTTACAAGTATCCATGAATTACCTTTGGTTGTTGTAGCTAGAGTTTCAGCAATAGTTTGAAGATTCAACATCAATTTGGTATTATCACTAATATATTGACCAACCTCATCGACAAAAAAGTTCAACCTAAAACCTTTTGGTTTCATCTTGATGTATTCGTTTACTCTTTGGCAGAAATCTTCAATGGATTGCTTATGTTTGTCCTCTATCGAATCTAAGATATTTTCGTACTTGGAAGAATCAGTTCCAAAAATTTCACCCAATGCTTCAGCTATACTTGAAGTAACCAGAGGGTCAAAATAATCGATTCGAGCTGTTTCCCAATCAGAATTATGTTTTGCCTTGAACAAAGGTTTAAAGGCTTCGTATTTATCCTGTTTATCCAGCCACATTTCAAATTCGGCAACGTGTGGTTGGAAGCCATAGTACCCTATGTGGTCATAGAACACTTTGTAGAAAACTGAAAGGATTGCATTTGCATCAGCTTTACTTGTAATTTGAGCTTGTTGGTCAATATTGAATAGAATAGATTCAGAAGGAATTCTGGTGGCAGAAAGCACATCGGCTTTAAGCATCTCATCATCTTCAATTTTTTCGGCAAACAATTCACCACTTTTATAACCGTTGAATTCTTTGTTTTCTAATACGTAAGAAACAATCTTCAGCAAGTGTGATTTACCACTACCAAAGAACCCAGAAATCCAAACACCATTTGCTCCGCTATAATCATTGTAGCTTTGGAACAAATCTCTGATTTTCTTGCCAATTTCTTTTGTTATTACATACTCCGCAACTTCGGTTGAGATGTTATCTCGGTCATCAGCTTTGATTACCGTTTCAATATTTCTATTGATGTCTTTTTCGAAAAAATCTTTTACTATCATTATTTAGGTTCTAAGATGTCAATATTAAATGCTCTGTAATAGTTGTCGTCTTTTAATAATCCGAATAGATTCAATGTGTGACCATTGTAATCCCCAGGAAAAAACGTAACCGTTGGTGAATCTTTGGCAACATTCTGAAGGTTATTCAATATATTGTGGGAGCGTATGTAAGGGAAAACCATTCCAATACCTGTCAAAAAGTAAACCTTGGATGGATTATCATCAATCATTTGTTTTATCCTAGGCATAAGGATTTGATGAATGTTAAGTGTTGACTGCAATGCACTCAAAAACTTATCTTTATCCTTGGATAACTCAATCTTGAACATGCGTTCCATACCGCCTTTTTCTTCAAGTATGTCGCAAACTATGTCGTATAAATTTAGTTCAAGTACCGATACACCAGAAGTCTCTAATTTGTTCTTTAATAGCTTTATTGAATCACAAACTTCTAATTCTTGGCGAGCGTCATAAGCTGTAATAAAGAATGGGATTTCACCGCCCAAAGCCTCTTTATTCAAGAAACGCTTTGATGAAATCACATTGTATAAGTGCGAAAATTTTGCTGTTATATCTACCATGTTATTCTTTTGCTCTTTGTATGTCGGTATCTGAAACCAATAGTACTTTCAACCAATTTGGGTTATCTTGGACCAGTGCTTTCATAAGTTTGTAATCTATGATTTGCGGTTGAATAATTCTATTCTTAATGTCATTAATTAATCCAGCCTGTTCAAGTATTTTGAATGTTACTTGTTTAATTTTTTTCTCTGTCAATTCTGTTAGAGAATCCATCTCTTCATGAAAGTCGAACTTTCTTCTGTAAAATGATATGTAATCACCATCAGTAATTTGATAGTCATATACCAATACCTTTTCACGAACAACCTCTACGATGAATTCCCTAATAAACGAATATGATTTACATACTGAGACCAGAGTCAATTGTTTTTGGGTCACCAAATCACTATTTAACAACACTTCAACCTGTGCTGGTGTTAAGTGCGATATTCTTTTCTTGAACTCTGATAACATTCGTTTACCTGTTGATGATTTACCACCACCTAAGTCATTGGTATAGTCAACCTCAATACCATCATGATAGGCACGAGCAACCAATAACATCTCGTTTAATCGCAACGAAGATGCTGTAAATGAAAAGTCATATTTATTCGATATTGTCATTTTAATTTATCAGTTCCTTAATTGGAATATTTAAAATTTCACTCAATTTTTCTAGGTGTTTTTGTGAAGGAACACTTTTTTCTTTGACCCAATTGCTGACAGTCACTTCACTAACACCAAGTCTTGATGCTAACCATTTTTGCTTAACCCCCTTTGTTTTCAATAGTTCTTTTAACAGCATGTCTTTAAAAAAAATTAAAGTTTTCCTTCGTGTAAACTTAAGAAAAAAAAGCATGCTTTTAGAAAAAAATCGTAAAAATCAATTGAAGTGATTGAACACCTTTGAACTAAGGGGTTTTAAAATATCTTCACACGCAAATACTATACAAATTGCTTCGTGTTTACGTGTGCGTCATGCCCCATAACGCAGAGATAAAACATCGTTATTGATAATTATGAGTTCAAAAAAAATCCATAAAAAATTTAAAAAATATTTTTTTTCAAAAAGGCGTTTTGGAAATTAATTTCCAAATTACCCAGAAATATTTAGGTTCGAATCCCACATCATAGACATGATTTTGTTAACGGAGGATGGTCCTAGGGAGGGGAGGTAACTGCTCCAAACGGAGGGAGGTCTACCCATTTAGGATGGTAGCCCAATCATTAACGGTTAAGCTTTTTTTAAATGCTTTCTAATCTTTGCAATCAAGGTCGGAATGATAGGTCTGATATCGATTGAATAGCGAATTCTTGCTGGAAAATCATCTATTTGAATCATACTGGTAGAGACTACCCGATTATTGAACAACAATACAACAGTAATATGGTCCTCGTCTCTGGTCTTTGAGGTATCTTCATTAGTACTGGTTGAATTGTACTTAGAATATAGGTGTTTCAAAGTTTCTGATTTCAAATGGTTCTTAATCATGACAGTTACTGACCTAATTATATTTATTGCAATTTCGAACTCGACATCATCCTTTTTGAAATTATGGTCCTCAAAGTAACGCTGACAGATTATTTTACCTCTGTAATTTAGGTTCAATTCGAATTGATTTTTCATGTTTACTTTCATAATATATAGTTTAAATTAAACCGAAAAATAGGACTTTCAATTTGCATGGGCTGGGTAACTTCCTTTAGGTTGGGTCAATAAAACACTAATCATCCTTGGTAGGTTGATGTGGGTTTTGGCTTCGCCTTAATTCATTGATTAGTATAAAAAGGCTTCGCCTTGTTCTTCGTTGAAGTGAGTATTCGCTTCGCTATTGATATTTATTAGTACAATTATTGTATCCAAAGGATTTGAAAATTGTTGGCGATGTATCGAAGCCTATGCGAAGATACTCGCTAAAACAATTTTCCAAATTCATATCACTATAAAAACACACTTACCTCACGGAGTTTTTTATTATACTTATATAGTATATGGTATAATAATTATACCTATATTGGTCTATTATTTATACCATTAAAAGCTTTTTAACTAAAAGTTTCAACTTAGACTTTACATTTTGGGGCGTAGTGATATATTTATAGATAAGTAATGTGATTCAACTGTACAGACATTGCTTTCGGTTGCTGGGGAGTTAATTACCCCAGCTTTCCTTACCGAAAAAAGGAAAATAATAAGGAAATAAAAAACAATCAAATGAAAAACAAAACTGTTATAAGAAAAGCAAATGTGAACGGTCAGTTCACTACCGTACATAACTCAATATTAAGAGACAAGCGATTATCACCCAACGGATTTAGACTTCTCGTTAATATTTTGTCCGATTCCGATGAAAATTTCAAACTATCACCAACCGTATATTGCAACAGGCTCGATATAACTAAATCAACCTTTTTTAAAGCAATCTCAAATCTCGAAGAATGCGGATACATTAAACGTGAAGAATCAAAATTAGATAAATCGAAAAATCATTACACGGTTTCTGAGTATGGTAATTTAACTCCAAATCAAAATGAGGTCACTAAAAATAATTCAATCTCAACAAATAAACAGGAAGTGGTAGAATCACAATCAACTCTACCAGAAGGAATGACTCAAGAATTTTATGATTACATGTTGACTTTAGTTAATCTTATGGACTATAAAGAGTTTGAAAGACTCTTGATTAATGAATGGTTAGGGGATTTAGGTATCAGTACAAAGGCAGAACTTGAAAAGAAAGTAAAAGCTTATTTAGTGGGTGTTTACAGTGAATATCTTGGTTTTGCAATGAATCCAGACAAGCACCCCAAAGCCCTTGAAGAATACAAAAAATGGTTAAAAAAAGAGATTTTTACAAATCATAATTTAAGTATCAATGCTCGGTCTAAATGGTCATATTTATCTTTGATTAAACATAAAAAACCACATAAGACTGATTTTGAAACAGAAATGGGTGATTACTATGAAAACCCAAAAGATTAACTAAAAATTTCAAGATAAAAACAAAAGCATTAGTTAGTTTTAAATTGATTGTTATCGGCTAAAAAATTATCAATGTAATGATATTTCTTAAAGACTAATTGTTTTAGTTCAGATAGTCTTGGCTTAATTTTTAGTAGTTGGTCATCTATGGTTTGAAGGTCATCCACATTTACAATGTCTCCACCAACTCTAATAGTTTTATTAGAAATAACTCTAATAGAACACGTAGCTTTGTACAATTTAATATTTAGAGTTTGTTTCTTGTCGATAAGCAAATAAATGAAATCATCCATTTCATTTGCTTGTTTAACGGTTTTACTTCTTGTAAAATACTTCAATTTAAGTTTGACAATTGTAAATCGCATAGATTGGTGTTCAATTGAAATTTTTTCAATGAAAAAATTTATGTAATTCTTTACACTTTCCTTTGACTTCTCAATTAAATCCAGATTTGATAATACAATCGAATTAAAATCTTGATTCTTAGTATCAATTGTTTTCTTTTTGTTTTCTAACCTAAATAACTCTTCATTTAGTTTATCAAGTTGTCTGTCATATTTGGAAATTTGTTTACTGATTTCACTAAATCGGTCACCCATCATTTTTTTATTCTTAACTTGTTTAAGAACTTTTTGGAAATCAGAAATCTCTTCTAATTCAGTCTCTAAAGAACTAATTTCTTCCGTTGTTTTGGTTATTAATTGCTCAGTTTTTCTTAGTTCTTCATCTGGGTTGAAGAGTTTGACAGCATCATAAAAATTTTTAATATCGGATTTCAACGTAATCCAAACGGCACTATCCAGCATTTCAAGACTTATCGCTTTTTTGTTTTGACATTGATGCATTCTGGTCCTTCCAGAGCATCGATATGCACTTTTGTTTACACCATTTAGCACCCTATAATTCGCTAAGAAGAACCTACCACAATACTCACATTCAATCAACTTTGAAAGCAATGTAATGTTAGTATTTGATTTTTCTACTCTAGTATTGTTGGTTTGAAGTAACATTTGAACTTCATTGAAAACCTCTCTAGAGATTATTTGAAGGTATTTAATTTCAGTATTTGTAACAATATATGGTTCTGCTTTTTTATTCGTTTTATATTCTGGGTTTTTTCGTTTGTTGCTTGTTATCTTAAAACCAGTATAGGCTTCCTCCTTTAGTAGTTTGTTAATATTCCTTTTGCTATGAGTATAGATAGGATAGTTCTCCAAACTACTGCAATGTTTAACGATTTTACTTATTGAAGTACTGGATGTTCCTGTACCCTCTATTCCATTTATATACCAGAAGAAAATCTTCCTTACAATATCTGCATTAACTGGATGCTCCTCATAAGTGTTTCTTTTATCATTATACGGTACTCTTTTATAACCAAAGAGTTCTTTACCTGGTATGGAAAGTCCTTCTTTCATCAAAGCTGTTTTGGCTTGTTGGAATCTGAATTTTTTTGCCCTAATTTCAGACTCTGCAAACATTCCGTATAGTGCAAAAAGATTATAACCACTTTCTGAGACTGTTCCATTATCCTCAAAAAGCCTATAATTACCCTCTTTTAGAATTAGCTGTATTCTATTATTAACAAACCAATCCCTTAAAGAAAAAAGTACCGATTGTCTTCTTGCTAATCTTGAAATCTCAGAGCAAAATACGGTTTGATATTTTGGGTTTTGCTCAATGAACTTAAACATCTCAGTAGTCCCCACTTTATCAACTTCATCTACTAATCCAGATTCCTTGGTCTCAATTACATGAATTTTTGTAAACCCTAAATTTTTAGCATACTCCAAAAGTGCATTTTTTTGAGGACCCAAATCTTGAAAGTAGCTACTAACCCTAACTAGTATTACAGCGTGCTTCATTATGATTTAATAAAAAAACAAAGATATAAAAAGATGCTATTATATCGACACCTATATTTATTTTGATTGGTCCACCAGGTTCTGGGAAAACAATGTTAGCAAAGCGGTTACCGAGTATCCTACCTCCAATGACCTTAAATGAAGCTTTAGAGACTACTAAAATTCATAGTGTAGCTGGTAAAGTAAAAGATACTGGCTTGATGAATCAAAGACCTTTTAGAAATCCACATCATACGGCGTCAAGTGTTTCATTAGTTGGTGGAGGAAGTTATCCACAGCCTGGAGAAATATCGCTGGCTCATAATGGAGTTTTGTTTTTAGATGAATTGCCCGAGTTCAAAAGAGAAGTTTTGGAAGTAATGCGTCAGCCTTTAGAAGATAGAGAAGTGACTATTTCGAGAGCTAAATTTACAATAACCTATCCTTCCTCCTTTATGTTAGTGGCTAGTATGAATCCAAGTCCAAGTGGCTATTTTAATGACCCTGATTCCCCAATACAATCTTCTTCCGCTGAAATGCAACGTTATCTAAGTAAAATATCGGGACCCTTGTTAGATAGAATTGATATTCACATTGAAGTGACTCCCGTTCCATTTGAAAAGCTAACAGAGACTCATCCTGCAGAAAATAGTAATGAAATCAGAAAACGAGTTACTCAAGCTAGAGAAATTCAATCCAAACGATTTGAAAATTTTGAAGCTATACATTACAATGCCCAAATGAGTACGAAACAAATTAGGGAATATTGTGCTTTAGATGAGGCTTCATTACAGCTTTTAAAAACCGCTATGGAAAGACTCAATCTTTCCGCACGAGCTTATGACCGAATTCTGAAAGTATCCAGAACGATAGCCGATTTGGAGGAATCAGAAACAGTAAATTCTAATCATATTGCTGAAGCCATTCAGTATAGAAGTTTAGATAGAGAAGGGTGGTTGGGTTAACTAAATTTATAATATCTAGCCCCAAGTAACACTGGATTTTCTTTTTCAATACTATCTAAATAAAATTCGCTTTTTGGAACAATGACTGATTGTTTTAATTCTTTTTTATGCAGTTTTTCATAAGTACTAAAATCAATTGAAGTACGTTTTTCTAACGTTTCAAATAGTTTCACTTTTTCAATTTGGTTTTGCCAATTTTCTGAAATTTCAGCTTCAAAGACTTTCGATTTGGAACCACTGCCGTAAGCTATGAAACCGAATTTTTGATTTGTTAAATTTGTTTTCTGTTTGAAATGATAGCAAAGCGTTGATAATAATCCCAAGAAAATGGAACCAGTATAAATGTTGCCAACTTGTCCAGATGCTATTTCAGAAGGCAGAATTTTTTCAGTAACCATTGCTAAATATTCTGGACTTTTAGATAACGCTTTGATTTTTTCTTTTACAGTTTCTCCAATTTGATTCTCTACTAGCTCAGGATTTTCATTAGCAAAAATTTCAATAAAAGTCCGTCGACCTTGAAAGCAGTAGGGAAGATGCATTAGAATGTTGGCCCAGTTTTGATAGAGTTTGCCCTTTTGATTGCTTTCTGTCTTGTAATGTTCGTAAGCTTCTGTAATTCGGTTAATATAGCATTGGTTTGAATACTGTCCGTCAAATACAGGTTGTTCTTTATAAATAGCAATTTCATTTTCTAAAACCCCATGCCATTCTGGATTTCCTTCTAATTGTAGTGCCTCTTCTTTTGTAAAATGACGTCTTGGTTTAAAGAAATCGAATACACCTTCAGTAGCCACTCCAACCTCATTTGAAAAACTTATTATTCTTGGATTGGCTGTGATTAACATCGCAATAGCACCAGCACCTTGTGTATATTCACCAGTAGAATTTAAATCGTATTTGGCATTATCAGAAGCAATTACAATGGCTTTTTTGGTTGGATTTAATCGAATATAATCTAAGCAATTTTGTAATGCATCAATAGCACCAATACATGCAAATGTCAAGTCAACGACATCACAATTTCTGAAACTGGCTTCTCCGAAAATTTGTTCTAAATTCGATAAAACATAGGAACCAACAGGTTTTGAACTATCAATGCCGCTTTCGGTTCCAACATAAATTCTATTGATTTCTTTTGGATGTATAGTTTCCTGTTTTATCAGTTTTAATGCTGCGTTGGAAGCCATTGTTACAACATCTTGATGGACATCAAGGAAACTCATTTTGTGTAGTCCTAAACCTTTGATGAGTTTGTCAGCTTCAATATTTCTTTTTTCTGCTAACGTGGTAATCGGTAAATATAATTGTGGAATATCAAATGAGATACTATCAATGCCTACTTTCATTTTGTTATTTTTTGCTTCACAAAATTAAAAAAGCCAACTTCAATATGTCTTGAAATTGGCTTTAAAATTGTTATGTTGAATACGATTTATGATTATGACAATAAAATCATAATTAAATTTTTGAAATGCTATTTTTAACTTTAATTACTGATAATTTTAATTCATTAAGGCTGAAAAAGTGTCTCCTTGTTTAATGTCACCCGTGGTATATCCTTTCTTAAACCAATACATTCTTTGTTCAGAGGTACCATGTGTGAATGTGTCGGGTTGCACTTGCCCGGACATCTTACTTTGAATAGCATCATCGCCAACGGCATTGGCTGCACTTAACGCTTCTTCAATATCGCCAGCTTCTAAATATTTTTTATTGTAATGAGCCCAAACTCCAGCGTAAAAATCAGCTTGGAGCTCTAAGCAAACCGAAAGTTTATTGGCTTCTGCTTCACTTTTTCCCGATTGTAATTGTCTTACTTTGTCTGAAGTGCCAAGTAACTTTTGCACATGATGCCCCACTTCATGAGCAATAACATAGGCCGTCGCGAAATCGCCACCTTCGGCACCAAAACGCGATTTTAGTTCTTTCATAAATTCTAAATCCACATACACTTTTTGGTCCCCAGGACAGTAAAACGGTCCCGAAGCTAAGGTTGCACTTCCGCAAGCAGTTTCTACAGCATTAGAGAACAAAACCATTTTAGGATCTTCATAGTCCATTCCGTTTTCTTGAAATACTTGCCCCAAGTATCTTCAGTGTAGGCAAGAACTGTTTTTGCAAAATCACCAATTTCTTTTTGTTCTGGAGTTAATTCAATAGTATCCCCACTTTGAGAAGTAGTCGTTTGATTTTGTTGTACTTGATTTTGAATGTTATCAATTAAGGGGGCGCTTTCGGGCATGAATATTTTTAAAAGAAAAAAGACTATGGCTAATCCACCACCACCAAGTGCCAACTTTCCACCACCTGACATTCCTCTTCGGTCTTCTACATTGTCACTTTGACGATTTCCTATCCATTTCATAGTAATACATTTTAATTAGCGGTTATCCATTTACTAATGATTTTTATTAAAACACTTTTATCTATTGGCTTTGGTATGTAATCATTCATACCATACTCAATGCATTTTTCTTTTTCTCCTACTATGGTTCCGGCGGTTAATGCAATGATTGGAATTTTTTCTACATGTGGAATTTTTCTAATTTCTTGTGTTGAGTCGTATCCGTTCATTATTGGCATTTGAATGTCCATTAATATTAAATCAGGTAAAAGAGATTGCGTTTTTTCTAATACCTCTTTTCCGTTTTCAAATTCATAAATACTGGCATTGGGCAGAATTTGTTTTATCAAAGTCTTTGCCAAAAACATATTTATTTTATTATCCTCGACAATATAAATTACCTTTTCCTCATTACTTACCACATTATCGGATTTTTTTAGTGCTATAGAGGCTGGTTTGTTTTTTTCTGTTGCTTGTTGGTTTGAATAAGGAACTTCTAACACAAAACTAAACTCACTTCCTTTCCCTAATTCGCTTTCTAACTCTAATTGACTATTCATTAGGCTTAACAGTTGATTTGAAATCGATAAGCCTAATCCAGTTCCACCAAATTTCTTGGTTGTCGAGTTATCTTCTTGAGAGAATGCTTCAAATATTTTTAATTGATTATTCTTTTTAATACCAATTCCAGTATCCTTTACAGAAAATTTTAATTGAATTTTATCATGATCAATAAATTCAAAAACAGAAACATGTAAACAGATTCCCCCTTTTTCAGTAAATTTTACGGCATTGCTAAGTAGATTAACCAATACTTGTTTTAGTCGAATGTAATCAACCCAAATATATTTAGGAACCTTTGGATCGATGTCTAAATTAATTTCTAATTTTTTAAGATTGGCTTCAAAATTTACTAAATCAACTACTTGATTTGTAATTTCTTCTAGATTA
The DNA here is from genome assembly GCF_025947145.1 of Flavobacterium sp. N1994. Taxonomy (NCBI): domain Bacteria; kingdom Pseudomonadati; phylum Bacteroidota; class Flavobacteriia; order Flavobacteriales; family Flavobacteriaceae; genus Flavobacterium; species Flavobacterium sp. N1994. Next base: position 832,925 of record NZ_CP109999.1, on the reverse strand, counting down.
ATTTTTTCAATATTGAGTTCTAATTTCCCTGATTCTATTTTTGAGAAATCTAAGATATTATTGATAACCTCCATCAAAGAATTGGCCGATTGATTGATGGTATCCATGTATTTCCTTTGGATAGTTTCTAAATTAGAATTCATCAAAAGCTCGGTGAATCCAATAATGCCATTTAAAGGCGTTCTAATTTCATGACTCATATTTGCCAAAAACTCAGATTTTGCTTTGTTAGCTGCTTCAGCGTAATTCTTAGCTTTGATAGCTTCTTCAGCTTCCATTCTTTTTGTGATATCGATAAAAATACCAACAATAAATTCTATTTTACCCTCTTTGAAAATAGGTTCTCCAAATTCTTCTACCCAGATATAATGACCAGCTTTGTTTATTATGCGATAGATTAAATGAATTTTTTGTTTTTCTTTAAATAACTCATCTGCTTTGTTCTTAACAATTTTTAAATCTTCTGGATGAACCAAATCAATATAATAAATTTTATTTTGAAGAAAATCTTCTTTAGGATATCCTGTTAGTCTTTCTATTTCGTCATTCAAATATATTTTAGACCATTTGTCATCATATCGAGAAAGGTGCACAGTTCCTGGTATGTTGTTTGCCAGCAGACGGAATTTCTCTTCACTTTCTTTGATTATGGATTCGTTAATATTTCGTTCTATAGCATAGGAAATATTATTAGCTAAAGTTTGTAGCGTGCTAATCTCATCATTGGTCCATTCGCGTTCATTTTGAGTTACAACGAACCCTATGGCACCATATAGATTTTTTTTAACGAAAACAGGTAGTAGTAATATAGATTTTGTATCTACTTTGTCAAAAAATGCTTTGCTATACTCATTTTTTATTTTTCTTGTTACGGAATAATAAGGTTTGTTTTCAAGTAATTTTTCTACTACGTCTGGAATCTGAGAATATGAAACTTCTAAAATCAATGGATTTAATTCTGTTAATGATTTAGTTTCCCCTGACCATCTATATTTTTGGGTTAAAGTTTTAGTTTCTGAGTTGTTTTCAAAAAAGGATAAACGGTCCACTTGGATAACATTACCAATTGTGTCTAAAATTCCATGGAATATTTCATCCGTATTTTTGGACATTAAAAACTTTTGAGTGTTTTTATTAATTACTGTCAAAATTTCACTTTTATAAGAAAGCTTTTTATCCGATTCTAAAAGTAATTGTGATTCTATGGCAATGGCAATCAAATCGGCAATAGAACGCGAAAAATTGATGTCTTCATTATCCCATTCGGTTGCTTTTTCAATTTTTTCAAAACATAAAATCCCTTTAATTTCACCATTAATAAATATTGGAGTGTCTAATAAAGATTTGATATTGTTTTTAGGGAAATAATCAAAGCAAAGCTCTTGTGTAGTAAGATTGTCATACACATTTGAAGCAACAATTTGTGATCCAGTTTCAATGTTTTTAAAATAGACAGGATGACTTTCTTTATCTAAGAAGAAGTTTTTTTCAAAGCGATCACTTTGTAAATAATAGAGACTTTCACAACGTATGCCATCTTTTTGAAAAGCCCAATAACTTGCTCTATCGATGGTACAATTCGTGCTTGCTATTTTAAGTATGTTTCTCAGTATTCCGTTGAAAGTATCTTTATTCGAATAACTTTGAGAAGTTAATATTTTTAATGTCTCGTTATGGATTCTAACTTTTTTACTTCTGTTATAATGTTCAATTTCTAGGCTCTTTATCAATGTAATATCTCTGGCAATAGCTGAAAAACCTATAACTTCATCATTTTCATCTTTCTTTAAGGTTACTTTTTGAGAAACCCAGACGATATCTTTGTCTTTTTTCAGTATTGGAAAAACTAAGTCACTGTATTCGTTAGCTTCCGTTGGAATATCTTTATAAAAATCGACAACGTAGTCTACATAATCTGATCTAATAAATTTATAGAAATAATTGTCTAGAACTTCTTCTTTTGGAAAGCCCAGTGTTTTTTCTGTGAATTGATTTACATAGGTAATTTTTGAATCTAAATCAATTTCGTATATCAAATCGGCAGCTGATTCAATTAGACTTCTATACTGATTCTGAAGAAGAATTTGACCAGTTACATCTTGACCAATACCAATGATAATGTCCTCGGTATATTTTTTATCTTTCCACTGAATGTATTTGTGGTCTCCATTTTTGCATTTCAATTTTCGGATGTACAAACGCTCATCAACATAATCATTATGATAGGCTTCTCCAATGAATTGATCATCTTCGGTTACTTCCCAATATTTAAATCCTAATACTTCATCAACAGTATAGCCTAAAATTTCTTCAATAGATTCACTACAAAACGATACTTCCCTTTTTTATTGGTTGTCATAATCAAGGAGTTTCCTTTGTTTACAACGATGTTTGTAAAATTAAATTTATTTTCTGTTTCTATAAATGCCAAATGTCTAGCCGTATGAAACGTTGTAGTTAGTATGAATGCACAAATAAGGATGATAGTGTATTGATGTGAAATGAATTCAAAACCATAAGAACTTACCAACAGCAATAATATAGTAATAACAAATAACCAATAATGTAAAATATTCTTTAAAGCAAAATAAGAAAGGAAGTATATTATTATTAGACTCACATAGCACATTAACTCAAAAGGCCTAAAAAAAACATTATAAAAACTCATCCCAAAATAACCAAAATAACAGACGGTAAAAACTTTACTAATATGTTTAGCAAAAAAGACTGTTTTGGTACAAAGAAGATAAAGGGTTAGTAGTATGATACCAATTAAAATATTGGTTGCTAATAAACTTTGTGAACGGACTTGGAAAATTTCCAAAATGGTTTCTATCAACGGAATTGAAATCCCGAAGAAAAGCAGATATAAAGAGTACTGCTGTTCTTTAGCATCAAATTCGGAACGACTACTAAGATTTAATTTCTTTTTTAAAGATTTGTTAGTGGCAAAATAAGCACCATAAAGCAATAACAGCAGTATGGCTATGATAATTAAATTATTAGTATTAGAAAAAGTAAAAAAATCCGTCAAATTATATAGTGTTACATGTTTGATTAATCCAAAAATAAATAAATTTAGCTAAGCCATTTTAGTATTGTCCTTAAATTTTTTAACTTCCCATTGTAAGGGGCATATCGCAATGGGATATCCAGCCAATTGGCTTTTTTTACAATAGCCTTTTGATGACTAAATGTGTTGAAACTCAATTTACCATGATAGGCTCCTATACCACTATAGCCCACACCTCCAAAAGGTAATCTTTTATTCGAAAAATAGACTACCGTATCATTAATACATCCGCCTCCAAAAGAATACTTTTCAATTATTTTTTTTGCAAAAAGCTTGTCATTACTAAAAATATAGAGCGATAAAGGCTTTTCATATTTTGAAATAATGGTTTTCAAATCCATTTCATTTTTGAAGGATAAAATAGGAAGAATAGGACCAAAAATTTCATCTTTCATTACCAGGCTATCTAATTTTGGTTCATCAATTAGTGTAGGCGAAAGATAAAAATCCTTATTGTTGGTTATTCCACCAGCAAGTAAAGTTTCATTTTCTAACATGGCAACTAACCGTTTCCAGTTTTTTTCATTAATAATTCTTGGAAAATCTGAAGAGGTTTGTGGATTTTTTCCATATGCCATTTCAATTTCTTTTTTCAATAATTCAATGAATGGGGTTTTTATTTTTTCAGAAACCAATATATAATCTGGAGCAATACAAGTTTGACCTGCATTGAGAAATTTTCCCCATACAATTCTTTTTGCGGCTAATTTTAAATTAGCGGTTTCATCAACAATACAAGGGTTTTTACCGCCTAGTTCTAAAGTAACTGGAGTCAAGTTTTCTGCAGCCGCTTTAGCTACGATTTTACCAACAGCTACACTTCCTGTAAAAAAGATATAATCCCAACGTTGGGATAATAATTGTTGAGCTACTTCAGCATCTCCTTCAATGCATTCCACATGATTTTTATCAAATGTTTCGTTGATTATTTTAGCAACTATTTTTGAAGTGTTTGGTGTTAATTCAGAAGGTTTTACTACTACTTGATTTCCTGCTGCAATAGCTGCAATCAATGGACATAATGCTAATTGATAAGGATAATTCCAAGGAGCAATAATCAATACTTTTCCGTAAGGTTCTTTATAAATATAATCCGTTGAAGGAAAATTTAAAAGAGAAGGAAACACCAAAGTTGGTTTTGCCCATTTAGTAATGTTTTTGATGGTATAATTCAGTTCTGATTGAATATAAGCTGTTTCACTTAGGACTGCTTCAAAATCAGATTTTTTGAAATCATCATAGAGTGCTTTTATGATTTCTTGTTCATGTGCCTGAACACAATGTAATAATTTAAGTAAGGATTGTTTTCGATAACTTACATCAGTTTTAAAAATCATGACTTGGCGCAATTGGTTCAGCAAGTTACAATTTTAACATTTAAATGCCAACTTTATTCTTTATAAAAATGCATAACGGTATCCAGTATAAACATTGGCTTGTTTTCCGTCTGCTAAAGAGGTAAATATTGAATTGGAACCAAGGTAAAATCCGGCTAATCTAAATCCTAAACCCACATTTGTCCCCGAAATGTTATCATTTGAAACAGGAAGATAAGCTTCAAAGAACCCTAAATTAACTCTTGGAGTAACCGAAAAAATATTACGGGAGGTAATTTGGTCATCACTGTCATCTTTTTTCATTTTTTGTTGTAAATATCCAGTCACATATACTTTTGGAACGATTTTAAAATCGGCGTACAGTGTTAATACGGTTGGTAAGTTTACCTTGAATTCCTTTTTCTCAGGGCTTTTGGTTAAATAGCCTTTACTCAATAAAATTTGCTCTACATCGCTTAAATTGTTGATGTTACTAAACAAACTTAAATCTAAACCTTGCGGGTTTTGTACCGTTGGTTGGATATCTAAAGTATAATTAGTGTTGTAATTATTGTTGTTTTTAAAAGTCATGCTCCCAATATTTCTGATAGATGCACCTGCTTTAATTTTATAATTTGTTTTTCCGTCTTTCCATTGATAGGTCAATCCAATATCTGTTGCTGCTCCATTTAATCCACCAAAAATTGATTTTGTGTAATCATTAAAATTGGTAAAACTATCTGCCAAATTCCCTGAATAAGCGATATTTAATGTAGCGGGTTGATTGGTTGTTAAATAGGCACCAGTAGCATTTTCCGTAATGGTACCATTTAAATTTTTCAAACCAACATTAGAATATGTACCTGGGAATAACATTTTAAAAGTTATACCAGCACTTAAAACGTGTTTGTCATTTTCAAATAACGTTCTGGCTGCTGAAAGTCCTAATTCACCCCAAGCTGTTCCATTAAGTCTTTGGTTGTCAGGATTATTTAATAATGTAGTGTTTAAAACTATTTCATTATTTGTAATGGCATTTCCAATCGCCGTGTCCACATCCACTACATCAAATTTTACATTGGCCTTGGTACTAATTCCGAAGCCCCATTTCATCCATCTCATAGCAAAACTTGGACCAAGAATAGTTCCGTCAAAACGCATGTTTACAGGCTCGTCACCTTTGAAAATTAAAGTTTCTAGATTGGTATTGGAAGTTAAATCTTTAAAACCAACTTTATTATTGGATACATCAAAACTGACACCATAAAAATTGATTTCAAATTTTTTAGATAGATTGGAAAATTCAGCTGGATTAAGAACACCATTTAAAATCCCAACTCGACTAGAAGTGCTTATTCCAGAGAAATGGTCTTGAGCAAAAACGCCAAAACCAAATAGCAAACAGAAGGTTAAAATTAGTTTTTTCATTGTAGGTATTTTTACTTGGGTTATATAGTAACGTAAAAATACGCTTTTTAGTATCAAATGGAGTTCCAAATGGCATCTTTCGGTGCCTCCGCAATGATTTCTATGTTTTCTTTGGAGACAGGATGGATAAAAACTAATTTTCTGGCATGAAGATGTATTCCTCCATCAGGATTACTTCGGTCAAAACCATATTTTAAGTCTCCTTTTATAGGACTGCCTATGGCTGCTAATTGCGCTCTGATTTGATGGTGTCTTCCAGTATGAAGATTGATTTCTAAAGCAAAATAATTATCCAGCGTTTTAATAATTTTATAATCGAGACTCGCTTTTTTACTTTCAGGAATTTCTTTTAAATGGGCTTTTGAAGTATTGTTTTTTTCATTTCTTTTCAGATAATGAATAAGGATGTCTTGCACTTTGGGTGGTTTGTTTTTCACTACGGCCCAATAGGTTTTTTGTGTTTCTCGATTGCTAAACAATTCATTTAGTCGGGTCAATGCTTTAGAAGTTCTAGCAAAAACAACAATACCGGTAGTTGGACGGTCCAGTCTATGAACCACGCCCAGAAAGACTTCTCCAGGCTTGTTGTATTTCTCCTTGATATATTCTTTTACCACTTCTGATAAAGGCTTATCTCCCGTTTTATCACCCTGAACAATATCGCCAACACGTTTGTTAACCACTATGATGTGATTGTCTTCGTGAAGAACTTGGAGATTATCTTTGGTTGAGACTATCTTAGACATGATTATTCTTTTATATCTAATAATTCCCATACACCATCTCTTTTATATTGGTTCACAGCCAATTGAAATGAAGTTTTTTTATCCTCTGAAAAATAATCCGAACCATTTTTGAAAACATAATGTTCTTTGCAACGAAGAATAGCTACTTCAGTAATCCCAGACATCTTACTGTCAGCTAATCTTAGGACACTCTCTTCCTCTTCAGAGTAATCTTCGTTTGAAGGACCGTAAACCGCTTCTTTAGCGGCGTATTTCAAAATCAGTTTTTTATCAAGAACTTCAAATGTTCCAGTAGTATAACTTACATCTGGAATGCAATAAAAATCGCTAACGAATGTGCCGTTTTTTAAAAATATAATTTTACCATCACAACAATCACAACCATCATTATAAGCGGTACAATTTTCTGTATTTAATTTGGTTGAAATATAAAATACCTTCGAATATAAATCAGAAGTTTTCAGAAAATCTGATACAGGCTTGATAACAGGCTCTGCTTCATTTTTTTTACACGAAATCAAAGCAAGTACAAAAACAAAAACAATTTTTTTTCGCATCAATTAAGGTTATTAATACTGTTCGTTCTTGTTCGGAAAATCTTCAGATTTCACATCAGCCACATAATTACCAATAGCTGTTGTCATTTGCTCGTATAAGTTCAAATAGCGTCTTAAAAATCGGGGACTGAATTCATTGTTCATGCCTAGCATGTCGTGAATGACTAATACTTGTCCGTCAACACCACCACCAGCACCAATTCCGATTACAGGGATAGAAATGTTTTTTGCGACTTTCTCAGCTAAGGAGGCTGGTATTTTTTCCAAAACCAAAGCAAAACAACCAATTCTTTCCAACAATCTAGCGTCTTCCAATAGCTTTTCAGCTTCCGCTTCTTCTTTCGCACGAACCGTATAGGTTCCAAATTTATAGATGGATTGTGGCGTCAAACCTAAATGTCCCATTACCGGAATTCCAGCATTCAAGATTCGCTTAATACTTTCTTTAATTTCGCTACCGCCTTCAAGTTTTACGGCATGCCCACCACTTTCTTTCATAATTCTAATGGCAGAACGTAAAGCTTCTTTTGGATCCGATTGATAACTTCCAAAGGGTAAGTCTACAACTACTAATGCGCGTTCTATTGCTCTGACTACAGACGATGCATGATAAATCATTTGATCCAACGTTATAGGTAAAGTAGTTTCATGACCCGCCATCACATTACTAGCAGAATCGCCCACCAAAATCACATCAACACCAGCGGAATCGACAATTTTAGCCATGGTAAAATCATAAGCCGTAAGCATAGATATTTTTTCGCCATTGGCTTTCATGTCAAATAATGATTTGGTCGTAATTCTTTTGTAATCTTTTTTTGCTGTAGACATAGTGCTTTGTTTTGAAATACAAAAGTATTAAATCTATTTGGATGACCATTATTTTAGTTTCATTTGAATTAGATTTGAATTTCATTGAAATAATGCTTTACATGTTTAACTTTGCAATCTTATAAATGCAACGCAATGCCCAAAATATTAATCATTGAAGACGAAGTGTCTATCCGAAGAGTATTGACCAAAATACTTTTAGAGGAAAGCGATACTTATACCGTTGATGAAGCCGAGGACGGAAAACAAGGTTTTGAAAAAATTAAAAACGAAGACTACGACTTAGTCCTTTGTGATATCAAAATGCCCAAAATGAATGGGGAAGAATTACTAGAAGCTGTTAAAAAAATTAAGCCTGAAATTCCGATGGTGATGATTTCTGGTCATGGTGATTTAGAAACTGCTGTTAATACGATGCGATTGGGTGCTTTTGATTATATCTCTAAACCGCCTGATTTGAATAGGTTACTGAATACCGTTCGCAATGCTTTAGACAAAAAGAAGTTGGTGGTCGAAAATAAAATATTGAAGAAAAAAGTTTCCAAAAACTACGAAATCATTGGAAAAAGTGAGCCTATCAATCAAATCAAATTGATGATTGAAAAAGTAGCCTTAACGGATGCTAGAGTATTAATCACTGGTCCAAACGGAACTGGAAAAGAATTAGTAGCTCATCAATTGCATGAAAAAAGCGAGAGAGCTAATGCCCCAATGATTGAAGTGAATTGTGCTGCTATTCCATCAGAGTTGATAGAAAGTGAATTGTTTGGACATGTAAAAGGAGCCTTTACATCTGCTGTAAAAGATAGAGCTGGAAAATTTGAAGCTGCCGATGGGGGCACTATTTTCTTAGATGAAATTGGAGATATGAGTTTATCGGCGCAAGCCAAAGTATTACGTGCCTTACAGGAAAGTTTGATTCAAAGGGTAGGCGCAGACAAAGACATCAAAATTAATGTTAGAGTTATAGCAGCCACCAATAAAGATCTGAAAAAGGAAATTGCAGAAGGGCGTTTCCGTGAAGATTTATACCATCGCTTGGCCGTAATTCTCATTAAAGTTCCTTCCTTAAACGACAGAAGAGATGATATTCCTCTACTAATTGAGCATTTTGCTGCAAAGATTGCTGAGGAACAAGGAAATACCACCAAATCATTTTCTAAACCCGCTATCCAATTATTGCAAGAATACGATTGGACCGGAAATATTCGAGAGCTTAGAAATGTTGTGGAGCGCTTGATAATCCTGGGTGGAAGCGAGATTTCGGAAATGGACGTTAAACTTTTTGCTAGTAAATAATGAACTTAAAAAAAATAAATCCCCATCTGCAAAAAGCACTTATCGAAAACGATTTGACGGAAGCTAATGAAATGCAATTGGCTACTTTTTCAACTATTAAAAGTGGTGCCGATGCGGTAATTCAATCGCCTGAAGGAAGCGGAAAAACAACTACTATAGTGTTGAATGTATTGCAACGGATGGAAAAATCTATGGGCGAAAGTACCCGAGCTTTAATCATTGTTGAAAATAAAGAACGCGTTTTAGAAATGGAAGAACTGTTTTTGAAATACGGAACGTATCAGGATTTAAGTATCTTGGGTGTTCATGACAAAGGTGACATCGATTATGATAAAAACATTATCTCTTTGGGATTGGATGTTTTAATTGGAACTCCCAATAAAATCAACACCATGTTTGCGTCAGCTGGATTTAATATTAATACCATCAAAATGTTTGTTGTTGATGATGCTGATGTACTGTTTCGTTTGCGACATGATGCTATTATTCAGCGATTGATGATGAGTATTGAAAAAACACAACGCCTTTTCTTTTGTTCCCAAATCACTGAAAGAGTAGAGGTACTAGCAGACAAAATCATGATTGAACCTCTTTTCTTTGAAATGGAGGATTAAAACCTAATTCGTAATTTTTAATTTGTAATTCGTAATTGATAAAATGGGACTAATAAAAATATTTTCTGGAGAAGAAATTTTAGCCGTTGGTTTAAAAGAAAGACTAGAAGAAGCTAACCTTAATGTGGTCATTAGAGATAACAATCAGGCTAATGTTTTACCAAGCATACAAACGGCAAAAGCAGTCGAGTTGTTTATTCAAGAAGTCGATTTTGGTAAAGCCAGTCCAATTATTGAGGCCTTTCGATTGAGTATTTAAGATAAAGAGTATGCGAGCCTTTAGATTACTAAATGATAGTGTAGGCAATTCCTATTTTGAGGAAGGCGTCTTACCAGAATACTTAAGTATACCTAGTGAACGCTTTATTATTCAAACTAAAATAGAAGAATACCAAAAGCATCAACATCCGGCTCCAAGAGTGCAATATGTGGTAACTTTAAAAGGAAAACTTAGGTTTACTACTTCCGATGGGAAACAATTTATTTTAGAACCTGGTATTATTCTTGTCGCTAAAGATATTCATGGAGAAGGGCATTCTTGGGAAATTATTGAAGGGGAAGAGTGGCATAGAATTTATATCATTCCTGATGAAAAGGAAGACGATAAGTTTGTTTCTTATTGATTTAATTAAAGACCTTCAACCTACTTACTAATAACGAGATAAGAACTCCAAACACCCCAATAATTGCAAAGGAGTATTTCAAACTGGTCAGCTCGGCAATGAATCCGATTAATGGTGGCCCAATTAAAAAGCCCAAGAAACTGATGCTAGAAACAATAGTCAAAGCAATACTAGTAGGCACTTTTTCATTATTTCCAGCGACGTTAAAGATGATAGGAACTACATTGGAAACTCCAAATCCAACCATCATAAAAGCAAGGGTACACGGAATTAAATAAGGGAATAAAACGGCGCAATATAATCCTGTAGAAATTACGATACCGCTAACCACAAGTACTTTTTTAATCCCATACTTTGCGGCTAAAATATCACTCAAGAACCTACCCGAAGCCATACTAATCATAAAGGTGGTATACCCTAAAACTACCAAAGCACCGGGAGCTTTGACAATTTCTTTAAAATAAACACCACTCCAGTCAAACATTATCCCTTCGCTTGCCATACAGCAAAAGCAAATGATGCCTAGCCATATCAAAGTAGTATCAGGGTTTTTGAAAAAGGAATAGTTAGCTTGTTCTTCTGGCTTCTTTACTTTGGCTTTAATAATAAATTTATAGTTGAAAATCACTATCAGCGTTATCAAAGCAAAGACAATAACAAAATGTACAAACGGACTTAGCTTCAAAGCCAACATCAATAAACTTAGCAAAGCACCACAAAATCCAGCCAAACTCCACGAACCATGGAACGATCCTACAATGGGTTTATCAAACAATTGCTGTGTGTAAACCCCTTGTGTATTCACTGCGATATTGCAAAAATTACAAAAGAAACCAAATAAGAATAACCCTATAGCCAATTCCCATTTTACAGTAGCTAATCCTAATAAAATAAGGAAAAAAGAATAAACTAAAAGCCCTAAGATAGATATAGTTCGACTACCATATTGAGTCACAATTTTACCCGAAAGGGGCATGCCTACAAGTTGACCAATCGGTAAAGCAAAAAGTAAAGTCCCCAATTCAGCTTCGCTAAGGTGTAGCATCGATTTAATATCTGGAATTCTACTAGCCCAAGTTGCAAAACAAAATCCCATGCCAAAAAAGAATAAGGAAGTAGCAAGCCTAACCCTATTTAAATAAGATCTCTTAGCATTTCTAAACCCTTTTTTAATCTTGGCTTTGGGCAAAATTTTGGACAGGAAACTATAATCTAGTAATGGCATACCTTGTTTTATTCTGAATGACTGCTTAAAAGTAACCATTTTATTGACATGCTGCTTATTTTTGACTACTGTTGACTAGTATTGACTAGTGTTGATTAGTGTTGACTACTCTTGACTAGTTTGTTCTGGTCATGTTCGGGTCATGTTCGGGTTTTGTTCGCAAAACAGGGCATTTTTGCGAACAACACCCGAAGAAAAGCACAATAAACCAGCAATAAATCACCTGATTATGGAATAAATTAATTTTCAAAGGGTCAAATCTCAAATTAAACTATCTTTGCCGCTTCAAAAAAATGCTATATGATTACTGTTAATGACATAGCCGTTGAATTTGGCGGCACCACACTTTTTAGCGAAGTCACTTTCGCCATCAATGAAACCGATAAAATAGCCCTTATGGGTAAAAATGGCGCGGGTAAATCAACACTGCTAAAAATTGTTGCTGGGGAAAACAAGCCTTCACGTGGTTCTATTTCGGCACCAAAAGAAGCTGTAATTGCCTATTTGCCTCAGCATTTACTTTCAGCCGACCATTGTACCGTGATGGAAGAAGCTTCTAAAGCTTTTGCCGAAGTTTTCAAAATGAGAGATGAGATAGACGAAATCAACGAGCAGCTAACCATTCGCACCGATTATGAAAGCGATGAATACATGAAGTTGATTGAACGTGTTTCTGAAGTAAGTGAGAAATACTATTCGATAGAAGAGGTTAACTATGAAGCGGAAGTAGAGAAAGTATTGAAAGGATTAGGATTCGAAAGAGAAGATTTTAATCGACCAACTTCTGAGTTTTCTGGGGGATGGAGAATGCGTATCGAGTTGGCTAAAATATTATTAAAACAACCTGATTTAATTTTGCTAGATGAGCCAACGAATCACTTGGATATGGATAGTATTCAGTGGTTAGAGGATTTCTTGATTAATCAGGCTAAAGCGGTAATGGTCATATCGCACGATAGGGCTTTTGTGGATAATATTACCAATCGAACCATTGAGGTAACCATGGGAAGAATCTACGATTACAAAGCCAAATACTCGCATTACCTGGAGTTGAGAAAAGACAGAAGAGTGCACCAGCAAAAAGCCTACGACGAGCAACAGAAATTCATTGCCGATAATCAAGCTTTTATAGAACGTTTTCGAGGGACTTTTTCTAAAACAGATGCTGTACAGTCACGTGTTAGAATGTTAGAAAAAATTGTTCCTATTGAAGTAGACGAAATCGACAATTCGGCGTTGAAACTAAAGTTTCCGCCCTCCGTTCGTTCTGGACAATATCCTGTTATTGTCCGCGATTTGGAGAAATCCTATGGTGACCATTTGATTTTTAAAGATGCCAATATGGTGATTGAACGCGGTCAGAAGGTAGCTTTCGTTGGTAAAAACGGGGAAGGGAAATCGACGATGATTAAAGCCATCATGAAAGAAATCGAAATCAATAGCGGCAATGTAGAGGTGGGACACAATTCACAAATTGGTTATTTTGCTCAAAATCAGGCGTCGTTATTAGATGAAAATGCTACCATTTTTGAAACTATTGACAATATTGCGGTGGGTGATGTTCGTACACAAATCAAGAATATTTTAGGTGCTTTTATGTTCCATGGTGATGATATTCAGAAGAAAGTAAAAGTGCTTTCGGGTGGAGAAAAAACGCGTTTGGCGATGATAAAATTATTGTTGGAACCAGTTAACTTACTGATTCTGGATGAGCCTTCTAACCATTTGGACATGAAGACAAAAGACATTATTAAAGAAGCCTTAAAAGATTTTGATGGAACTTTAATTTTAGTGTCACACGATAGGGATTTCCTTGACGGATTAGCCACGAAAGTTTTCGAATTTGGCAACAAGAGAGTGAAAGAACATTTTGAAGATATCAAAGGGTTCTTGGCGCACAAAAAAATGGAAAGTCTGAAAGAGATTGAGAAATAGTTTTATGTTAAAGTAAGTTTATAAATAGTAGATACTAATCCTTCGGTATCATTATCTTCACAAAGCAGCAATTCGATTTGAGTGGCTGTTTTTTTATATAAAGTCAGTCCTTCAAACTTTTGATGGGTACTAATTTGAATGTAATTTTTAAGTTGCAATGTTTTTAAATCAAGGGTTCCAATGATGCTTCCTTCAATATCTCCATCATTGTAAGTTGAGGAAGTATTTTCGGCTGCAGCCAAAAAATAAATACTATCATCAATCAAAATGGCATCTGTAAAAGTGGCTTCAATCCCATTAATTTTTGGAAGTGAAATCAAGTGAAATTGAGCTGTTTTATTCTTTTTGTCATAACTAAAAACTCCATTTTGCGAATTAAGACCATTACCTCGTTGAAAAAAATAGGTGGTTTCTGCGGTCATAATTACCCCCTCAATATTCAACTCATCTGGTGTTAGTGCTATTTTCTCGATGAGTCGGTCATATATTTTATTGAGACTTTTTTCTTTAGCTTTTTTGCTTTGAAGATTGAAAACCACTCTTGTATTTCTTTTTTTTGTAGAACCTGAGCCATATAAATATAGCTTTTCGTTAAATAGCGTTAGGGATTCAAAATCCGCTTTGTCTTTTTTGGCTAGATTTTCTTGGCTATTGTCAAAAAGTTTTATCTTTTCAAGAAGGTTTTCGTTGAGGTCAAAACAATAAAGAAACGAGCTATTATCAGAAACTATAAATAGCGAATTATTGTGATACACTATCCCTGATGCTGCTCCAATTCCTTTGATTTCTAGGAAGGGTATAAGTTGAAATTTTTCCATAAGTTTACAAATATAAATACTTACCAGATGAAAAGCATAAACCCCGATGATTTTAGAGTGATTGAACCTATTTCTTTATCAAAAATCCCAACCGAGTTAACTATCGATGCGGATGCGGATGAGAAAGAAGAAGAGTTATTAAAAATCCAACAGAAGTTGAGTCATCGTCAAGATATGATGTATGCTCATAACAAGCACGCGGTTTTGATCTGTTTGCAAGGGATGGACACCAGTGGAAAGGATAGCTTAATTCGGGAAGTATTTAAGGAATTTAATTCTAGAGGTGTTGTGGTGCATAGTTTCAAAACGCCTAATTCAAGCGAGTTAGAACATGATTTTTTATGGCGTCATTATTTGGCTTTGCCCGAAAAAGGGAAGTTTACTGTTTTCAATAGGACACATTATGAAAATGTTTTGGTTACCCGTGTGCATCCTGAATATTTACTTTCTGAGAATTTACCAGGAATTGAAAAAGTAGAAGATATAACAGATACCTTTTGGGATAACCGATTTAAAAGCATCAATCATTTTGAGAAGCATTTGGCACACAATGGAACAACTATATTGAAGTTCTATCTCCACATGAGTAAAGAAGAACAACGCAAACGACTATTACATCGATTAGAAAACGGAGAAGACAATTGGAAGTTTTCTACTGGCGATTTAAAAGAGCGGGAACGTTGGGAGGATTATATGAAGTATTATGAAGAGGCTATTAATAAGACTTCTAAAGATCACGCCCCATGGTTTGTGATTCCAGCTGATGATAAAGAAATGGCTCGAGTGATAGTTGCCAAAATCATTTGGGAAGAACTACAAAAACTAACGGATATTAAAGATCCTGAACTAGATTCAACAGTAAAGGCCAACATCGATTTGTATAAAGAACAATTGAGTAAATAAAAAAAGCGCTGAATTTCAGCGCTTTTTTTTTATTTCGTTAGGCTATTTATTGCACCATGATTTTTTGAGTGAAACGTTCTTTGCTATCAGTTATAATTTCTACGATATACACCCCAGCGTTTCTAATAGGATTTATAATTACATCGTTTACCGTTTCTTGTAATGAAATAGTTTTGGTGTCTACTTTTCTTCCTTCAATATCATAAATAGTTAATAAAGCATTTTCTAAAGCAATATTGGATTTGATATTCAAAATGCCATTAGTCACTTGGTTACTAGCAATAGTAAAAGTATTTTTATTAAACTCATTGTTAGCCAAATTAAAGGACAATGTTTCCCATGTAGTAGCTACGCTTAAAAGACTTACGGCTCCTGTTGGCATACCAGCTGGTCCAGCATTTTGTCTAAAAGACAATCTGTCAATATTTCCAGATTGGTCATTACCAGCAAAGTTGGTTGCCGATACTGTATTTCCTGCTTCTCCAGCAGTATAATTAGCATTGGCATATAAAGTAACAGTATCATCATTAGCCCCAGCAGCTTGAGTATATTTGAAAATTAATAAATAATCAGTTCCATAGTTAAAGGAATTGGCAGTGTAAACTGTTGGATTTGTAGTGTCTCCTTTTCTAATTCCGATACTGAAAGTGGAACCACTTGTAGGTTGAACCAGCATTCTGAACGTAGTGGTTAAATTAGCTCCGCTCATCACCCTAAAAAAGTCTAGGGGAGAAGATTGCGCATTCGTAATGTTTACAACCATTCCAACATATAGATTTCCATTAGTTGTAAAAGGAGTAAATCCTCTTCCACAACCATCGGTATCAGGAGTTAAACTAAAAGCTTTTGTTGAAGAACCATAACCAGTAGCGCTTATGTTTTGGTCGATAACCTTAGCATTAGAACATATAGCACCTACACACGAACCTAAACCACCAATTGAGGAGGAGTTATTTGTCCAAGTTCCCTGACCGCTTAACTGAGCATTGGAATTATAACTGGCAAAAGAATCTTGAAAAATGTTTTGAGCATAGGTCAACGTTGCCGTTAATGTATAAATAGAGAGTAAAATTTTTTTCATTGTAATTGTGTTTAAGTAATTAGTTTTAGTTTGACGTAAAGTTAAAAAAATATTTATTATTTAAGAATTGTATAACGATACTTATTTTCTTTGAATACCCTATTTTTGCAATCAATTTATTCAAAATGAATCTATCTCAATACACTAAAGAGTTCTCGTATAATTTAAGACTAGCTTATCCCGTTATCATTGGAATGCTGGGCCATACTTTAATAGGTATTGTTGATAATATTATGGTTGGTAAATTAGGAAGTACAGAACTAGCTGCTGTTTCGCTTGGGAATAGTTTGATTTTTGTAGCCATGTCATTGGGAATTGGTTTTTCAACCGCTATTACACCCATTGTTGCCGAAGCAGATGCAGAAAATAATACTTCCAAAATACGTTCTGCCTTTCATCATGGTTTGTTTTTATGTATCATTTTAGGCTTTTCTCTTTTTGGATTGGTTGTTTTGGCTAAACCTATAATGGAATTACTGCACCAACCTAAAGAAGTTATTGCCTTAGCAAAACCTTTTGTGAATTGGGTCGCTTTTTCATTAGTGCCACTTATCATTTATCAAGGCTACAAACAGTTTGCGGACGGATTATCGATGACAAAAGTATCTATGTACGCTATCGTGATGGCCAATATTCTTCATGTAATCATCAATTATTGTTTGATTTACGGTGTTTGGATATTTCCTAAAATGGGGATTCTTGGCGCAGGTTTAGGAACCGTTATTTCCCGAATTGCTATGGTTAGTTTCATGCACATCATATTGTCACGAAAAGAAAAATTAAAGCCTTACTTCCACAATTTTAGTTTTGACGAAATCAAGAAAGATATGATTAAGAAAATTGTCAATCTAGGTTTCCCTTCGGCGATGCAAATGCTTTTTGAAGTAGTGCTTTTTACTGCGGGAATTTGGCTTTGTGGGAATATTGGAAAAACCAGTCAGGCCGCAAACCAAATAGCATTGAGTTTGGCTTCCATGACTTTTATGTTTGCTATGGGGTTGAGTGTAGTCTCTATGATTAGAATTAGCAACCAAAAAGGATTGAATGACTACAAGCAATTAATTATTGTAGCACGTTCTATTTTTTTATTGGCCATACTTATTGAAATTCTATTTGCTGTAATGTTTGTGTCATTGCATCAAGTATTACCTTATTTGTTTTTAAATATGGAAAACGGTACCCAACTTTTAGACAATCAAGAAGTAATAACTATTGCTTCAAAGTTGCTATTAGTAGCTGCGGTCTTTCAAATTTCTGATGGAATTCAAGTAGTTGTTTTAGGAGCTTTGCGTGGTTTGCAGGATGTAAAGATTCCGATGTATATTACGTTTGTGGCGTATTGGATAGTTGGTTTTCCTATTTCTTTTTATTTAGGTGAATATACTTCCCTAAAAGCTGTGGGTGTATGGATTGGCCTTTTTGCAGGTTTGACTGCAGCCGCTACTTTTTTGTTTATACGTTTCCATTACTTAACCAAAAAACTTGTTACAGAAAATACTTCACAATAATTTGTAACTTACATTAGAGTGTTGCGTATAATCACCGTATAATTTAAAAACAAATAAAATGATACTTTCCATTATTATTGGTGTTATCTTAATTATTATTAGCGTTACGCTAAAAAACAATGCTAATCCTGCCTCAAAATTTGCTCCGCTTTTAAAAATCTTTGGTTTTGTTGTGATTTTAATCGGACTCTTATCCTCAGTCTTCAAACAAATTGATGCAGGAAAAGTAGGGGTGAAGTCGCTTTATGGTAACGTTCAATCTGATGTTTTAGAAAGTGGTTTACATGTTGTCAATCCACTTTTAGATATTACCATTTTTGATACACAAACCCAAAACTATACTATGTCAGCCATTCACGATGAAGGATCAAAGCAAGGTGATGACGCTATTCGGGTATTATCAAATGATGGTTTGGAAGTGGTAATCGATTTAACCGTTTTATATAGAGTAATACCTAATGATGCTCCAAAGATTTTAAAAGGAATTGGAGAGGATTACACGGATAAAATTGTTCGTCCAGTAACGCGTACTCGTATTCGTGATAATGCAGTTTATTATGATGCCGTAGCATTATATTCTACTAGAAGAGGTGAATTTCAACAAAGGATTTTTAAATCTATTGAGGATGATTTCAAGAAGAGAGGTTTAGTTTTAGAACAACTTTTAATTCGAAATATTAACTTGCCAACCTCTGTTAAAGCCTCTATTGAAAGTAAAATCAATGCGGAGCAAGATGCTCAAAAAATGACTTTCGTTTTACAAAAAGAAAAGCAAGAAGCGGAACGTAAAAGAGTAGAAGCACAAGGTATTGCTGATTATCAAAGAATTATTTCGTCAGGTTTGACCGATAAACAATTACAATACGAACAAATCAAAGCACAAAAAGAAATAGCGACTTCTCCGAATGCCAAAATTATTTTCATGGGCAAAGGAAGTGCCCCCGTAATATTGTCGGATAAATAGTTTATTCGTTTCTTTGTGTAATCCAAAATAAGACAACATGCAATTACCAAAATTTGTGCTAGCTGACAACTCTGATTTTCCCGAAGATATATTTGTTATTCATCTTGATTTCCCTCGCTTCATTATCAATTTAAAAGACGATGAGGTAGAGTTTCTAGAAGATTTAGAAGGAGAAGATGAAACCGAATTAGAATCGGAAATGGAGCATTTAATTACTTTAGCTGGAGAATTCTACGATAAAGAAATGGAAGGCTACGAAGAGTAGTTTTCAGTTTTAGTTTATAAGGCAGTTTTTGATTTGATTTATTTCAAATTAAAAGCTGCTTTCTTATTTAGGAAAATCCGTTTTTGATAGCATAAACAGCCAAACCCACTCGTGTCTTTAGTTCTAATTTTTCAAACAAATTATCACGATAACTTTCCACCGTTCTTGGGCTACAGCACATGAGTTCGGCAATTTCTTTATAACTCATTTCAGTAATGGTGTACTTTAGAAACTCTTTTTCTCTTTCAGTAAGTTTTGATATAGAACCACTCGTGGTTCCATTCATGTTAGAATAAATAATTTTGGAAGCCCAATCGGGGTAAAAAAAGCCGTCTTCTATCAATTTGTTTAAAGCTATTTCAAGTTCTTTGGAATGGGTATTTTTCAATAAATAACTTCTAGCACCATTTCGTATCATCTTGATAACACTTTGTTCGTCATTCTGCATGCTTAAAGCCATGATTTTTATAGCTGGGTAATTCTCTTTTAACCACAATGCCGTATCAAAACCATTCATTTCGGGCATGCTTATATCAAGCATCACTATATCCGGAATTACTTTTGAGGTCTCTATTTTATGAATAAGGTCTTTACCGTTTTCGCATTCAAAGACCACTTCAAAGTTCTCAAAATTTGAAATTATCCCTTTCAGAGCTTGCGCTATGAGTAAGTGATCGTCTACTATGGCAATAGTGTTTTTCATTTAAAGCGGTAGGGTTACTGTTATTTTGGTGCCAATATTTAGTTGGCTATCTAATTTAAAAAGACCATTGAGCATTTCTGTTCGTTTCTTACTATTTATTAAACCAATTCCGTTCGTGTAAGTTTTGCTAATATCAAAACCTTTGCCATCATCTATCAATATAAGTTCTACTGAATTATCATCTGTATTAAGTTGCAAAGTTAAATTTTTACAATCGGAATGTTTGATACTATTTTGAAAAAATTCTTGTACAATACGAACTAAAACAGTTTTAGAGTCGTAATTTAATTCGATATTTCTTTTAGGACAACTAAATTTTACTGAGCATAAATTCAGTTTTCTCACCCGTTCACATTCGTCTTCCATTAGTTGGATAATACCGTTTTTTTCAATAGTATTATCAGTAAGGGATTTACTCAACTCTCTCATTTCAGCTAAAGACTCATTAATTAAAATACTAATGTTGTCAATGTTTTCTTTTATGTTTGAGTTGTTGTTTTCGTGTTCAAGTTGTTGTGTATACAAGCTCGCTAAAGTGAGTTTTTGTCCTATGTTATCATGAATTTCTTTACCAATGTAATCCATGGTTTGCTTTTGCATTTCAATTTTGGTAGCAAAGAGTTGTACTTCATGTTGATGTTCTACTTCATTTTTTTCTTTATCTACTATAAAATATTTATAGATGAAAGCTCCTATGAAGCAACTGTTTTCAAAGAAATACCCATAGCATAGATAATGAAAACCAGTGTAGATACTAGTGGCTGAATTGACTGTAGAATCCCAAAGTGCTAAAATTCCAGAAATAAATAAAATGGTTGTTCCCATGAATAAATACCTAAAAAACACCACTTTTAGTTCTTTTCCAATATGATAATAAAATAGCAAGGCTATCACATAAATAATCAATCGAGTTATTAAGAAAAAAGGGAAGCTTACTCTAACAAAATGGGGGAATATGAACATGATGATAAAATACAGTCCTGTAAAACCAACATAGCCATAATACGTTTTTTTTAATTTTTTATATTTAGGATGTTGTAGTACCATGGCGTGGTAAATGAAAGAGCAAAATAATAAAGCACTCAACATTTGTAATCCATCAACGACTAGTTGCATGATAATACGCCGATTGCTTTTTAAAGGAAAGTCGCCAGTATCTTTTATATATACCGTTGCTACAAATAACAAAAGTGTTAGTATGTACAAACTATAATACCGATAAATTTTAGATTTGAAAAAGTAATTCAGATAAGCACTAGTAAACCCAACAAGTGATAAAAATCCTATAGTAAAAAAACAAATCCCGATAAAAAAAGGGTCATTTAAAATCATGCTTAACTTACATTCCGTTACGACAATACACAATTTGCAAAGTACTAGAAAAGACAATAAATAAATTCCGCCAGACACCCATTTTTATACCCGTTAAACAACGGTATTTTTTATAGTTAATCCAACATAGTAAATATAGTTTTTTACTCATAGTTAAAGCCTAATTATATTGTGAAATTTGGAGTAATTATTTAAAGTTCTTTGCACAAATAAATGGATAAGAATTATAAATTATAACAGGAAAGAAATTTAAAGAAACAAATAATTGTGGTTTATTTGAGTTGTTCCCTAAAGCCGGTAGCGTTTGCCCGCTGGCTTTTAGGACAACATTTAAGAAAGAGTTAAAAAAAAACAGTTAGTTAATTCCGAAAAGTCCCGAACTCATCACTCGGGATTTTTTATTTGAAATATTTTTTTAATAAAATTTGTGCCGCTGCAAAAGGGGATACTTCATCATTTTGAACCGCTTTTTTGCTTTCTTCTATAAGGGATATTATTTCTGGATGATTATAAAAATTGTTTTTTAACTGCTCGTTAATCGTTTCTATCATCCAATACTGGTTTTGCTCTTGGCGTTTGCTTTCAAAATAGTCATTGGTTTTAACCAATTCCATATATCGGCTAATCGTTTCCCAAACAGCATCAATTCCGGTTTTTTCATAAGCACTGCAAGTCGAAACTGTCGGAATCCAACCTGAACTTTTAGCAGGAAATAAATGTAACGCTCTATTAAATTCGGTTTTGGCTAGTTTTGCTTTATTGATATTATCACCATCAGCTTTGTTGATGACAATCGCATCTGCCATTTCCATAATACCTCGCTTGATACCTTGTAATTCATCACCAGCACCTGAGATTTTTAGCAACAAAAAGAAATCTACCATACTATGCACTGCGGTTTCACTTTGCCCAACACCAACCGTTTCGATGATGATAGTATCAAATCCTGCGGCTTCACAAAGGATAATGGTTTCTCTAGTTTTACGAGCCACACCACCAAGCGTTTCTCCAGAAGCGGAAGGTCGAATATAAGCATTCTCATCTTTGACCAATTCTTCCATACGGGTCTTGTCTCCTAAAATACTTCCATGAGAAATAGTACTACTAGGGTCAACTGCTAACACCGCTACTTTCTTTCCTAACGAAGTTAAATAGCTTCCAAAAGCTTCAATAAAAGTAGATTTTCCAACTCCAGGCACACCAGTAATTCCAATTCTAATAGATTGATTAGCATAAGGTAAACAACCGTTGATAATCTCATTGGCTTTCGATAAATGTGCAACATTAGTACTTTCAACTAAAGTGATGGCCCGACTTAAAGCGACCTTATCATGGTTTAAAATTCCAGTAATTAATTCGGAAGCGGAAGGCTGTTGTTTTCTGCTGGTCACAATTTTCTTCAAGGAGGCTGCACTGAAAGTTTCCGGTGGTGGAATTCCATCTTTTTCGTTCAATGCACTTTTGTTGGGCTTCTCGTTCAAAGTAAAATCGTTTGGGTAAATTTAGTAAAATATTGTTTCATAGAGATAATTAAAACCAATCGCTTTATTGTATTTCCTAAAAATTCAACCACAAATTAAACAAATTTCCAAAAAGTATTTCGTGCTAATTTGTGCAATTTGTGGCAAATAAATTAAGTTTTTTAGTAAACCTTTCAACGTTGTAATTCTTCTTTTCCATTTTTTTGCTGTTCCTTTGCAAAATAAATCTATCATTTCGAATGGATAACATTCTGTTGATTTTTCTGTGTTTGCTTATGGGCTTGGGGATGCAACGACTTGCCGCTTTTCCCAAAAACGGTCACTTAGCCCTAAACCAATTTATTATTTATGTAGCCTTGCCAGGATTGGCTTTGTTTTATATCCCCAAAATAACCCTTTCGAGCAATTTATTATATCCTTTAGCAGAATCTTGGATTGGCTTTGGCTTGTCTTTCCTGTTTTTTTATACCCTCGGAAAACGATTAGGTTGGCCCAATCGACTCATTGGCTGTTTGATTATAACAGCGGGTTTAGGAAATACTTCCTTTGTTGGCTTCCCAATTATTCAGGCTTTGTATGGAGAGGAAGGATTGAAAACGGCTATTATGGTAGATCAACCTGGAACCTTTGTTGTGATGGCTACACTCGGATTAATAACCGCTGCAGTATTTGCTAAAGGCGATGCAAATCCCAAAGAAATAGTTTCTAAAATTGTATTGTTTCCGCCGTTTATTGCCTTTGCCATAGCCTGTATAATGAATGTAATGAAGTTTGATTTTACGGATAATTTCCAAACGGTTTTTCAAAAATTAGGGGCAACAGTAACTCCAGTAGCACTAGTCTCAGTAGGATTACAATTGAAATTAGACAAACGAAGTCAGCATTGGAAATTCCTTAGACTTGGCTTGCTATTCAAATTGATTATTACCCCAGCCATTTTCTTCTTACTCTATAAAGTTATGTTGCAAGGCAAAGGAGTAATAGTGGATGTTTCTGTGATGGAATCTGCCATGGCACCAATGATTACGGGAGCTGTCTTGGCTTCTAACTATGGACTAAAACCCAAATTAAGTAGTATGATGGTCGGTATAGGGATTCCATTATCTTTTGTTACGCTAGCTTTTTGGTATTTCATCTTAAACCATTTTTAAATGAAAACAGCAGTTACTTCAACTCCAGAAAACAGTGCTTTATTACAAAAGACAATCTACTCGATACTATTTTCGATAAGTTTTGCCCATTTGTTAAACGATTTAATTCAGGCTATAATTCCATCAGTGTACCCGATTTTAAAGCAAAATTACCACCTTTCTTTTTCACAAATTGGATTAATCACCTTTGCTTTTCAGTTGTCCGCTTCGTTATTACAACCCTTCGTGGGGTATTATACCGATAAATATCCTAAACCTTTTTCCCAAGTCTATGGGATGTTATTTTCTATGACAGGGATTATTTCCTTGTCGTTTGCCAATAACTTTTATTGGATATTGATTTCTGTTGTTTTTATA
Source organism: Flavobacterium sp. N1994 (assembly GCF_025947145.1). Classification (NCBI taxonomy): domain Bacteria; kingdom Pseudomonadati; phylum Bacteroidota; class Flavobacteriia; order Flavobacteriales; family Flavobacteriaceae; genus Flavobacterium; species Flavobacterium sp. N1994. The sequence goes on along the minus strand of NZ_CP109999.1, from coordinate 808,715 downwards.
GGAGTTGGCTCTTCCATCTTTCATCCTGAATCGGCTCGGATTTCCAATATGGCTTCAGGAGGTAAAAGAGGATTGGCACAATCTATTTTTCAAGTAGGAGGGAATTTCGGAACGGCTCTTGCTCCACTTTTAGTGGCTTTAATTGTAGTGCCCAATTCGCAAAAATACATTCTTTGGTTTGTCATTGCTGCTGTAATCGCTTTGGGAATCATTAGTAAAATTGCTTTTTGGTATCGAGACCATTTGGTTTTCAAAAAGAACAAACCCACCGTTTTCATCGATTTTCACAACTTATCCAAAAGCAAAGTCAAATGGGCTATTCTAGTGTTGCTAATTGTTATTTTTTCTAAGTTCTTTTACACGGCTTGTTTGTCAACGTACTATACTTTTTTCTTGATGGATAAGTTCCATCTCAGTATCAAACAAGCGCAATTTCATATGTTTATTTATTTGATTGCTTATGCTACTGGAACCATACTTGGCGGGCCTTTAGGAGATAAGATTGGTAGAAAGCATGTGATTTGGTTGTCTGTTTTTGGTGCTACTCCGTTTGCTTTATTATTGCCGTATGTGAATTTGTTTTGGACCGATGTTTTAATGATTATTATCGGAATCATAATGTCATCTGCTTTTCCTGCCATTTTGGTGTATGCACAAGAATTAGTGCCTAAGAAACTCGGAATGATTTCCGGTTTGTTCTACGGATTTGCTTTCGGAATGGGAGCATTAGGTTCTGCTTTGCTAGGTAAATTAGCCGATTACACTTCTATTCAATACGTGTATCAAGTTTGTTCTTATCTCCCTTTAATTGGCATTATTTGTTTTACACTTCCCAATTTAAAAAAGCGTTAGGAGCGAATGGTTCGGGCATTTTTGGAATCCATTTTCCCGCTGTTCGCGCTACACGGTAGCCACTTCCATCGGGGCTAAAAAGCATTTGTCTTTTCCTTTTGTAATCCTTATATTTACCTACCAATTTTTATAAAATGTCTCTCAATCCAGAAATACTTCAAAAATTAACGAATATAGTTGGTGATGCTTTTGTTTTCACCGATCAAGAAACCCGTAACTTTTACGGTCACGACGAAACAGAAGATTATGTTTTTCCACCAAACGTAGTGGTAAAACCAGCCAATGCTAATGAAATTTCAGCCATCTTAAAAGTAGCCAACGATTATAAAATACCAACGACTCCGATTGGAGCAAGAACGGGTTTAAGCGGTGGTGCTTTGTCTATTTATGAAGGAATAGGGTTGTCAATGGAACGCTTGAATAAAATTCTAGAAATTGACGAACAAAATCTTCAAGTCACCGTTGAACCAGCAGTGATTAATCAAGTATTGCGAGAAGCTGTTGCTGAAAAAGGGTTGTTCTATCCAGTTGACCCTAGTAGTATGGGCAGTTGTTGGATAGGAGGTAACATAGCAGAAAATGCTGGTGGAGCAAGAGCTTTGAAATATGGTGTGACCAAAGATTATGTTTTGAATTTAGAAGTGGTGTTACCAAATGGGGATATCATTTGGACTGGAGCCAACACTTTAAAAAATTCAACCGGATACAACTTAACCCAATTGATGGTAGGAAGCGAAGGAACCCTTGGCGTTATTACCAAAGCGGTGCTAAAATTAATTCCAAAAAATAATTATAATGTATTAATGTTAGTTCCGTTTTATAAAGCTAATGAAGCTTGTGAAGCGGTTTCCGCCATCTTTCGTGCCGGTATTACGCCGAGTGCTTTAGAGTTTATGGAACGCGATGCTATTGATTGGACATTGCAATATGTTGAAGGAATTTCTGTGACTATCAAGCCCGAGCATCAAGCCCATTTACTAATTGAAGTGGATGGAAATTATCAAGAGATTTTAATGCAAGAAGCGGAAAAGATTTTGGCAGTGGTTGAACAGTTTGATATTGATGAAGTCTTGTTTGCCGATACTGAGGATCAAAAAGCAGCACTTTGGAAAATGCGTCGTTCAGTGGCAGAAGCGGTGAAGAGTAATTCTGTTTACAAAGAAGAAGATACCGTAGTACCAAGATATATGTTACCCGAATTACTATCGGGAATTAAGAGGATAGGAGCGAAGTATGGTTTCAAGTCCGTTTGCTATGGTCATGCTGGCGATGGCAATTTACACGTTAATATTATTAAAGGAGATATGACCGATGATAATTGGCAAACACAAGTTCCAGTCGGAATTCGCGAAATATTTGAGTTGACGGTTTCGTTAAAAGGAACTCTTTCTGGCGAACACGGTATTGGATTTGTACAAAAGAACTATATGGATATTGCCTTTTCCAAAACCCATTTGGAACTGATGGAAAGCATAAAGCGTGTCTTTGATCACAACAACATCCTCAATCCAGGAAAGATTTTCCCGGATGAAGTCTAATTCAAGATAAACATGGAAAGAATTCCTGATAAATTTAAAGCTATGAAAAAAAGTTACCTGAAGATTACCATAGTGTTGTTCTTATTTGTAAATCATTTCGCCATTGGGCAATGCTTTAAGGAAATTAGTTCCGGAGTTTTTTATGAAATTGCAATAAAAACCGATGGCACACTATGGTCATGGGGCGGTAATTTCATCGGAGCTTTGGGAGATGGGACAACAATCTCTAGATCTATACCTGCCCAAATTGGCACGGATACTCATTGGAGTAGAATAAGTGCTGGTTCGGGCCATACCCTTGCGATAAAATCCGATGGTACCCTTTGGGGCTGGGGACATAATCATGATGGGTTATTAGGAGATGGAACTTATGTTGATAAATACATTCCAACCCAAATTGGAACCAACTCAAATTGGATAACTATTGTTGATGGTTATGACCACATCCTATCATTAACAACCGATGGCACCCTTTGGGCTTGGGGATTTAATGCATCGGGACAATTAGGCGATGGAACAAATGTTGGTAAAAACATACCCATCCAAATTGATACCAATACCAACTGGGATAAAATTAGCGGCAAACCAGAATTTACGAGTGCTTTAAAAACCGATGGTTCGCTGTGGGTTTGGGGATACAATAAATGGGGACAATTAGGCGATGGAACAACTATTAATAGATATCTACCTACTGCTATTGTTTGCCCTGCAACTTTGGCAACTGAAACCATTATACCTGAAAATAACTTTAAAATATACCCTAATCCGGTTGCTGCTAATCTAACAATTGAGGGAAATGAGGCTATACTGCAAACTATAATTATCGATTGTAATGGTAGAGTCATTCAAATGGATAAGCATAACGAAACAAGTGCAACTATAAGTTTGGAAAGGGTGCAGGCAGGCGTCTATTTTTTAAAAATAATAACTGAAAAAGGTACTGTAACAGCAAAAATTATAAAAAACAACTAAACATAAACATATTCTTTCGGAGAGAAAATACTGAAAGACTATAAAAATAAAACCATCTAATTTTGTACTAGATGGTTTTTACTTTAATCTCTTTTAGGACTGTTTTTTTTATCACGCTTTTCCGCTTTCTTTTCTTTTGCCGTCTTCAGAGGCTCTTTTTTTGCGGCTTTCTGAACATCTTTTCCTTTTGCCATGGTATATTGTTTTTAGTTTGGTTATTAATTAAGATAAGTAAAGGTAAATACTATTTTTTATAAACCCAATTCTTTTTTAGTGTCTTTTCCGAAGCATACTTCAAAAAGATCATATTGTGTTGCCATGTCAAAATTGAAAAACTTCCATTCTTTGTTAGTGGTCTCATCTATAACTGCGACAAAAGTGCTTATTTTCTTCACGTTAAAACTATTTCTGTTGGGTTCAAACGTAACTTCTTTGGTTTTATTGATTTCCTTTAACCAGGTTGCTTTTTCTGTTGCAGTTTCAGTAGTTAATTTAGTTTCAAAAAAGTATCGCATCGGATTACGACAAGTAATTACACAAAACGATTTGCCTTGAATTGTCTTTATGATACTAAATTGAAAAGGAACAGTTTCTAATTGCAATCGTAAACGAAATTCAGGATTCTCATAATGGTTTTCTAGGTTTTCAAGAAACTTTTCGGGGCCACTTTTTTCTGCGATTTTCGGATAAGAAAGGGAAGCTACAGTTTCAAAATCCATTAAATAATTGACTTCATAGAACTTTTTTGTTGCCAATTGTAAACTGCTTATCGTTTGCGTAAGCGCATTTAAACTGAATAACAGAAAAAGGAGAGAAAATAGTTTTTTCATTTCTATTTATTGAGTAATGACAATTTTTAATTTTTTTATTGCACCTCCTTGTTGAATTTGAACAAAATAAATAGCTGGAGTTAAATTGAGTTCAATTTTGTTATCTAGAAATGCATTTTGTTGGTACATTACTCTTCCGTTAATGTCATAAATTATAATACTATCGGCTTCAATCGTTTTATTAAATAGGATGGTATTATTTTTTATTGGGTTTAAAACAACTACATTCTGAGAATCAAAAATAGAAGTGTTAAGTGAGGCACAAGTACTAGAAACTGAGTTTGTATTTTCAAGAATACCAGTTGTAGAAGTCATGTTGTGACCAACAAACCCTTGATAATTGGCAGGATATTTTTCAGCTCTAAAAAAGCTATTATTACCAGATGTAATGTTAGTAAACTGAGTATAATAAGTTGGATTTGAGTTCACTATTGGTCCAGTTGGATTTATATAAGACCATAAAATTGTTCCTGATTTTGTCATTTCTGATACTCTACCTAAAGATGCTTCACTAATGATCATATTCCCATTGGGCAAGCTATGTGTACCGCATTGTTTGGATTCATTAACCGTAACTCCTAAAATGGAACCTCTCCATGACCAATCATAGTTTATAGGATTGAATTTATTATTTGATTTCATATAAACACCATTAACAATTTCGGGCTGAAGCATAACTATTGAAGTAAAGGTTTGAGCTGTATTTGGCGCACCATTATTGAATACAGTAATTTTACCGTCATCTAAATAACCACTTTCAACCCATTTTGGATCGTGTTGTAAGAACAGTTTTTTGTCGGCAACCGTTCCTTGACGGTATACTTCTGGATTTCCCCATCGCCATAAAAAATCACCTCCTTGATTTGAATTCCCTCCAGTATGTCCAGCTGCTTGTGCTGTTGTGGTACTGTGGTCTATGATGTATATTTCATTTAGATGTCGACTTGAAATCAAAATTTGATCTAAAGCTGCATTATAATCTATTCCATTAGAATGTATCCAATCGACAGTGTTGCCATTGTTATAATTAACATCTAACAATTCGGGATGATCTATAACCACACCAAAATTCAATTTAGTAGAATCAAAATCTTGAATAAAATGATCTTTAAATTTCCATTCCCATACAATGGTGGCATCGTTTGTTCCAACGGGATGTAATTCAATTATTTTTTCTAACTTCATAGTAGCTGAAGTAATCGCTGGATTTCTTCCTAGGGATGTCATTTCAGCAAGTGGCGTTTGATCAGCAACGATACATAAAACATTTCCATTGGGCAAAGGCTCTATATCATGATGTTGTTGAATTCCGTTTGCAGTGGTAGCATAACTCCAAACTATATTGTTGTTCCAATCTCTGATTTCAATATGATCTTTCCCTGCGCGTAATAAATTACCATTAGTAAGTAAATAACAAGTGGCTCCAGGGATTTCGGTAAATGTCCATTGATTTACTTTTTCACCACAAGAATTAATTAGAAAGGTTTCATTGTTAAGTAAAGGTGTGAATAGGGTATACCCATCAGAAACATTAGCATCATGATAAAGTAATCCAATTGTAGTAGGTTGTGCTAAGCTAGATAGCGATATGAAAACGAATAGCAGTGTAATTTTTTTCATAAGCTTTTTTACCAAATTTAAATAAAATATTTTGAATTGGTATAAAAAATCCCCAACAGCATTCACTATTGGGGATTGGATTTATTGTTAACTGTTTTTTACAATTCTTCTAATTGAATACGTTTTTTGTAATTTTTAATTTCTTTAAAATAGGTTGGTGTTAGTCCAGTCACTTTTTTAAATTGGTTTGACAAATGGGAAACGCTACTGTATTCCATTAAGTAACTTATTTCAGTTAGTGATAATTCATCATACAAGAGCAATTCTTTCACACGCTCTATTTTATTCAGAATAATATAATTGACTATGGTAGTTCCAGTAACTTCTGAAAAAAGATTAGCAAGATGAGTATAATTATAGTCTAATTCTTTACTCAAATATTCTGAGAAATTTACTTTGGGATGTTTTTCTGCGTAATGAATCAGTTCTACAATTACGTTTTTTGTTCGTTCTATGAGCATAGATTTTTTATCATCCATTAATTCTAGTCCCTTTTTTAATAAGGCTTTGCGAAGTAATTCTCTATCATCAGCATGGATGTTTTTTCTGAGTACCACTTCCCCTAAATCAATAGTGGTAAAAGCTAATTTTAATTTGTCTAATTCTTCTTTTACTGCCATTTTACAACGCAGTGAAACCATATATTTAATGTGTATTTTCAATGTAAATGTGAATTGTGTTATGAAAAAGGAAGAGACTTTTGAAATCTAATAGCTTTTCTTATTCTTTTATAGAAACTTTATTTGACGGCGCAAATATATTGTACTGCACTTAAACTAAATTATATAATTCTGGAATAGATTTATATAATTCACAGTTTTTGATACTATAAAAAATCCCCAACAGCTTTCACTATTGAGGATTCTATTTAAAAATCTAGGAACTGAAATTTATTCTTGAACCAAAACCCATTCTCCAGAAGCAATCATGCTTTCTGCTTTTTTGTATTTCATGGTTTCCGTTTTTCCGCTCATAACATGTTTAATAGTAACATTGTCATTACGGTTGATTTTCGGAGCATCTCTTACAATGGTTTCAGTAACTTGTGGTCGTTGCGAAGCGGCTTGACTGGCTTCACGATTGGCACTTTCACTGCTTTGAATTTCATCTTTGCTTTCCGTGTAATTTTGTTTTTCACGTACTTGTCGTGCTTCCTGAATACTATTGTTTTGCTGTGGTAAATCCCCTTTGAATAAGAACGAAATCACCTCTTTATTCACTCCGTCTAACATGCTTCTAAACAAGTTGAAGGCTTCTAATTTGTAGATAAGTAATGGATCTTTTTGCTCATGAACTGCTAGCTGAACCGATTGTTTCAATTCATCCATTTTGCGTAAATGTTTTTTCCAAGCTTCATCTACAATAGCTAGAGTGATGTTTTTCTCAAAGTCGGCTACTAATTGAGCACCTTGTGTTTCATAAGCTTTTTTCAAATCGGTAACCACATTCAAACTCTTAATACCATCCGAAAACGGTACGATGATGCGTTCAAATTGATTGCCTTCATTTTTATATACATCCGTTATAATTGGTAATGCTTCACGAGCACTTCTTTCTGTTTTTTCAGTATAATAGGCTAAAGTAGCTTTGTATACTTTACCTGTGATTTCCATTTCAGATAGTTTGTCAAACTCACTTTCTGTAATTGGAGAGGTTATAGAGAAATAACGGATTAATTCAAATTCAAAGTTTTTGAAATCTTTTTTGTTTTTGTTTTCACTTACAATTAATTCGCAAGTGTCATACATCATATTCGCAATATCTAATTTCAATCGTTCTCCGTGCAAAGCATGACGACGGCGTTTGTATACCACTTCACGTTGCGCATTCATTACATCATCATATTCAAGCAAACGTTTACGGGTACCAAAATTGTTTTCTTCTACTTTTTTCTGAGCTCGTTCAATAGATTTAGTCATCATCGAATGTTGGATAACTTCTCCTTCTTTCAATCCCATTCTGTCCATGATTTTGGCTACTCTGTCTGAACCAAACAAACGCATTAAGTTATCTTCCAAAGACACATAAAATTGTGAACTTCCTGGATCTCCTTGACGACCTGCACGACCACGTAACTGACGGTCTACACGACGTGAATCGTGACGTTCTGTACCAATGATAGCCAATCCACCAGCGGCTTTTACTTCGGGTGTTAACTTAATATCAGTTCCACGACCGGCCATATTGGTAGCGATAGTTACTACGCCAGGTTTACCAGCTTCTTCTACGATTTGCGCTTCTTGTTTGTGCATTTTTGCATTCAATACATTGTGATTTACACCACGTATTTTCAGCATTCGACTTAATAATTCTGAAATTTCAACAGAGGTTGTTCCAATCAAAACGGGTCTTCCGGCTTGGGATAATTGGGTTACATCTTCAATTACCGCGTTGAATTTCTCACGCACCGAACGGTAAATTAAATCTTCTTTATCCACACGTGACATTCCTCTATTAGTTGGAATTTCAACAACGTCTAACTTGTAAATTTCCCATAGCTCACCAGCTTCAGTAACAGCTGTTCCCGTCATACCCGCTAATTTGCTGTACATACGGAAGTAGTTTTGAAGTGTAATGGTTGCGAAAGTTTGTGTAGCTGCTTCAATAGTTACACTTTCTTTAGCTTCAATGGCTTGGTGTAATCCATCAGAATAACGACGACCGTCCATAATACGACCGGTTTGCTCATCAACAATTAAAATCTTATTGTCCATGATTACGTATTCTACGTCTTTTTCGAATAAGGCGTAAGCTTTTAGTAACTGAGTAAGCGTATGAATTCTCTCAGATTTGATAGCAAAATCTTGGAACAATCTTTCTTTGGCTTCTGCTTCTTTATCTTTTTCTAAATTTTGTTTTTCGATATTAGCAATCTCAGTTCCGATATCGGGCAAAACGAAGAACTTATCATCCGTATCTTTAGAAAGGAATTTGATTCCGTTATCCGACAAATCTACTTGGTTATTTTTTTCTTCGATAACAAAATACAAGGCTTCGTCAACTTCAGGCATCTTACGATTGTTGTCTGACATGTATTCATTTTCTGTTTTTTGAAGTAATTGTTTAACGCCTTCTTCACTCAAGAATTTGATTAAGGCTTTATTTTTAGGCAATGCTCTATAGGCTCTCAATAATTGGAAACCAGCATCTTTCATATTCCCTTCTTTGAACAAACGTTTAGCTTCGGTCAAAAATCCGTTAGCCAATTGACGTTGCAAATTATAAAGATTTTCGATTTTTGGTTTCAATTCGTTGAATTCATGACGATCGCCATCAGCAACTGGACCAGAAATAATCAATGGGGTACGAGCATCATCAATCAATACCGAATCGACTTCATCGACAATCGCATAGTTATGTTTTCTTTGAACCAAATCTTCTGGAGAATGCGCCATATTATCACGCAAGTAATCAAAACCAAATTCGTTATTGGTACCGTAAGTAATATCAGCTTCGTAAGCTTTTCTACGAGCATCTGAGTTTGGTGAATGATTGTCAATACAGTCTACTGTTAATCCGTGGAATTCAAATAGAGGTGCTTTCCAGGTACTATCACGTTTGGCTAAGTAGTCATTTACAGTTACTAAGTGAACACCATTTCCAGTCAAGGCATTTAAGTAAAGAGGGAGTGTTGCTACCAAAGTTTTTCCTTCACCCGTTTGCATTTCGGCAATTTTGCCTTCGTGTAAAACGATACCACCAATCAACTGAACGTCATAGTGAATCATATCCCAAGTAATTTCTTTCCCAGCAGCATTCCATTGGTTGGCCCAATTGGTTTGGTCACCCACTAAAGTAATGTAAGGTTTTGTAGCCGAAAGTTCTCTATCTTTTTCAGTTGAAGTAACTGTAATGGTTGAATTTTCTTTGAAACGTTTTGCCGTTTCTTTTATTACTGCAAAAGCTTCTGGAAGAATTTCCATTAAAACTTTTTCAGAGATTTCATAAGCCTCTTTTTCTAAAGCGTCAATAGCATTGTAGATATCTTCTCTTAAATCGATATCAGCTGTATTTTCAGCTTCTATTTTTTTGGCTTCAATCTCAGCATCTTGTTTAGCACGAGCTTGTTTTATTTTTTCTTTAAATTCAGCTGTTTTAGCACGAAGTTCGTCATGAGAAAGTGCTGCTAATGCTGGTTCTAAAGCTTTTATTTTGTTGATATAAGGTTGTGTAGCTTTGACATCTTTTTGAGATTTGTCGCCTACAAAAGCTTTGATAATACTATTAATGAAACTCATAATGGGTTTGTATTTTATTTTTAAAGGGTGTGCAAATTTAAACAAAAAAAAAGCCCGAAATGGACTTTTTTTCTCTTGTAATTGTTTATTTTTTAATATTCATCCTCATTCCAAAGATAATCTTCGTCGGTTGGATAATCTGGCCAAATTTCTTCCATAGATTCATAGATTTCACCTTCATCTTCTATAGACTGTAAATTTTCTACTACTTCAAGTGGAGCACCAGTTCTTATAGCATAGTCAATAAGTTCATCTTTGGTTGCTGGCCAAGGGGCATCGCTTAAATACGATGCTAATTCTAATGTCCAATACATCTTCTATCGATTTTTAATTTAATGCAAAAATAAATTTAATACTGAAAAAGTCAAGTTTTTTTTGATTTATTTTTAAATATGTTTAAGAACGTCCTTTTGAGTATTCAATCTCAATCTCAGTTGGGAGAAACTGAACACTGAAAACTGTGACTGCTTACTTCCTCGGAATCCATGGTACTTCATCCGCTTGCAGGTCAAAGGACAACTTCCGTGCCAAGACAAAAAGGTAGTCAGAAAGTCGGTTTAAGTATTTAATTACTAACTCATCCGTAGGCTCTAACTCATGCAAATGGACTGCTAAACGCTCCGCTCTACGGCATACACAGCGTGCTATGTGACAATATGACACAGTAGTGTGACCGCCTGGCAAGACAAAGTGTGTCATGGGTGGCAAAGCAGTATCCATTACATCAATTTTACTTTCAAGGAATGCTATATCTTCTTCAGAAATGCGATTGATGTTTAAACGAGGCTGACCGTTTTTTAAAACTTCTTTTTCGGGTGGTGTGGCAAGAATGGCTCCCACAGTGAATAATCGATCTTGTATTTCTATCAGCACATTTTTGTATAAAACATCGATGTCTTGATCGCGAATAAGTCCGATATGGGAATTAAGTTCGTCAACGGTACCATAACTTTCAATTCGGATATGGTGTTTTGGAACTCGAGTGCCTCCGAAAAGAGCTGTGGTTCCAGTGTCGCCAGTTTTAGTATAAACTTTCATGCTGATTTAATATTTTAGAATTCTGATTTTGATTTCAGAATCAGAACAAAGGTAACAAAAATTCATATGGATGGCTTACTAGCCCTGATGGGAATGGCGTCATGCAGAATGGACAGCAGGAAAATAGATTACTGATACTGCCCAAGCCTTTCGCTCCTTAACCTTTACAAATGATCTGGATTAGGATTGTCACTCTCTATAATACCATCTCGCAAACGGATAATTCTATGTGCATATTTAGCGATGTCTTCTTCGTGAGTTACTAGGATTACCGTATTGCCATTTTTGTGAATGTCATTAAAAAGATTCATGATTTCGATAGAAGTTTTACTATCCAAATTTCCTGTAGGTTCATCTGCTAAGATGATAGAAGGTTTGTTGACTAAAGCTCTAGCAATAGCCACACGCTGACGTTGTCCTCCAGAAAGTTGGTTTGGTTGGTGATCCATTCTATCGGCAAGGTTAACTTGAGTTAATACTTCAGTCGCTCGTTCATTACGTTCTGATTTTGAGTGACCTGCGTAAATCATAGGTAGAGCAACATTATCTAAAGCAGTTGTTCTTGGTAAAAGATTAAACGTTTGAAATACAAATCCAATTTCTTTGTTTCGGATTTCAGCCAAATCATCGTCATGCATTTGGCTAACGTCTTTTCCATTCAAAATATAACTTCCAGAAGTGGGTGTGTCCAAACATCCTAAAAGGTTCATTAAGGTAGATTTTCCAGAACCTGAAGGCCCCATAAGCGCTACATATTCGCCTTTGTTGATTTGTAAATCGATGCCTTTTAAAACGTAAATGGTTTCGCTTCCTAATTGAAAATCACGTTTAAGGTTACTTATGTTAATTAATGGATTTGCCATTTTTTTTGCTGAAATTGAATTTGCTAAATAGGTAGTAAATATAAAGATTATGTTACAATGACACCAGTATAATTTGAAACAAGGAATTATGCAACTATTAAAAATAATTGTGTAATGCGCCAGGTTTAGGTTCAAACTAAATTTACAGTAACATTAAAACTAAAATAAAATGAAAAAAAGAGTATTACAATATGGATTGCTTTGTGGGTTATTAGTAACAATTATGTCATGTAAAAACAAAGAAAAAGAAGCTGCTGATGAAAAAATTGTAGCATTACAAACCTACATAGATTCATTAGAAGATGTAAAAACGGCTGATGCTGAAGCGAATTGGGATCAAATTTCAACGGATTTTGACAGAAAAACGAAAGAATCTAATGATGCTATCTTGCAATTGGGCGATGACGTAAAAGCTAGTAATCAGGCACGTGTTGACTCTATTAATAAAAGATACATAGTCATCAAAACTTCGGTTGAGGCATCTAAAACTCCTAAAGTAGTAGTGGTTAATGCAAATCAAAGGTTAAGAAATACTTTTTTTGGTACGGATAAAATTGGAGAAGACATGAATTTTGGTTGGGTAAATAAAGATAATATCTTGGATACATATCAAAAATTCTTTGACTCTTATAAAGCCAACAAAAGTAATTTTTCAAGAGAAGATTACGATGAGGTAAAATTGATTTATGAAGCATTAGATAGTCGTAAAAACACTGTTGAAAAAGAAGGTTTGTCTTCAGACGATAACATGAAGATAGCCTCCATAAAATTCAAATTTGCTCCCATGTTTAAAGTAAACAGAATAGGAGCAAAAGCAAGAGAAAATGAAGAAGCAAAAGAATAATTGATTAAATTGGTTTTGTTTAATTCGAGGAATGGCAATCAGGGATGGTTGCCATTTTTTATGCTCGAATCACAAAATGCTCTTTGGGTTGTTCTTTACGAAAGAATACCAGTCCCCATTGAAAAGTATCTATGGTTACTGTAACATTAGGATGATTTTTAATCCTTTCCCATGCTTCTTCCATGTCTTTTGACCAATGGATGTCATCAAAAATCCAAACCGTTTCATTAGTAACAGTGGGTAATAAGAATTCGAAATAGGCCAAAGTTGCCTTTTTAGAATGATTTCCATCAAAGTAAATTAGTTTCCAGTCGCAGTTTCCAGTCGCAGTTTTCAAGTAACTTGAAAATTCAGTGGTAATCGATTGAATGTTTTTAAAACCAAATTTTTCAAATTGTTTTTGAGCCACATTCAATGTATTTGGACATCCTTCTAATGTAGTAATTTTTGCTTTAGGATTTCCTAAGGCTAGGGCAGAAGTTGCCATTCCAAGTGAAGTACCAATTTCCAAAATACTTTCGGTTTGAAAATAATTAGTGATTCTGAAAAGCAATTCTGCTCTTTTTTTAGTGATTCCAGCAGTTGAGGCAATCTTAGCAATTGGCCTTGTATTACTTTTGAATACTCTAGAACCCGCACCAAAATCAGTAACGTCAATTGTATTTTTGTTTTGTAAAAGCGAATCCCTGTACTTTTTCAGTATAGAATATTCAGGATATTGTTTCTTGTCATAAAAGCATTTGGTAACCAAATTAAAAACAAAAGGCGAATGCACTCCATGTTGGTTTTTGGAGCAGTAAAGAAATTTTAAATATGATTTTAAGATGTAAAGCATAACGGTTATTGAAAGAACATAAAACTAAGTTATTCATTAAAATGATTCTCCATCATTAAAATAAAATGTTTTAGAATCGCGTCCTAATCCAAAATTAGCTACAAAATTAGTGAAAGTATTTTTATCAAGTAAAATTCTTATTCCTAAACCTATTGCTGGTTGCATGGAATGAAAAAGTTTTACATTTCCTTCTACATCACTCGCAGTCGTAGCATTGACAAATACCGTTCCGGTTATCAACTGATTTTTCAATATTGGAAAGCGATATTCACTTTCAAGACATAATAAATTTGCTCCTCTAATTAATCCTTGTATATAGCCTTTTCCACTTCTGTTGTTTTGATCCCAACCAATAGCTGGAAGATTTAAATAGGGAACTTTACCACTAGTGTTAAATTGGCCATAAGCCCAAATTCCTAAAACATGTTGTTTTATTTTATGGTCCAATGGTATAAAATATCTTGAATCTAATGTTAAAACGGTACTTTGTTGTTGACTAGAATTTATTTTTGGATTGAATCTGTAATTTAAATTTACAAACAACCCGTTATTTGTATTTATCAGATTGTCTCTGGTGTCATAAATCACATTTAAGCTGCCACCAACAACAGTATAATGGTTTTCATTGAATCCATATTTTTTCGAATAGTCATAATGATAAGTGAACTCTTGATGACTGACATCCAATAATTCATCTTGAATATGACTATAGTCATCAACATGAATACCTAATCCTGTGTAGAAAGATTTGATAATCCTGATAGAAGCAGTTTGATGAAATTTGAAATAATTATACTTCATGGGTTGTTCAATAGCAGCAAAATCAAAATCATCAAAGGCATCACCATAAGGAATTATATCAGAACTTAAACCGAAATTAGATTGGGAAAAAATATAATATCTATAATCACCTTTCAAAAAATACTTGTCTTTATCCAAGTACATACTGTTTTTTAAGTAGGTTAAGATTTGCTTTTTTGTGCTATAAGAAGCGCCACCAGAAATTAATGATATTTTATCTTCCAAATCTTTTTTAAAACTGTATTGACTGATAAATCCCAACGTAAACCCTGTTGCCGGTTGATAACCAATGGTAGGAAGTATGATGATATTACTTTTAGCTTCAGTATTACTCTCTATTCTTTTAGATTTTTTTTTAAACAAATCGTAAAAAGTTACTAAGGAATCATTTTTCGTTTCCTGTGAAAATGTAAGGTGAGGATAAGAAAATATAAAAAATAATAGAGTGAGTAATTTTAAATAAAAATGGAGCTTCATTAGATAGTTTTGAATAACTAGTTTTATCACAAAACTATTTTGTAAGTATTCAAATTTACATATAAATGAACAGCTTACATTATATAATTATTAGGTAAAGTATTAAAATTTTAATACTAGTTTTAATTATTTTTTTTTGTTTTTAAAAAATATACAAACAGTTTTATTTACTCCATTTTAGAAGAAAGCTCAAACCAACGTTCTTCTTTTTCTTCTAGTTTGGTTATGATAGCTTGAAGTTCATTGGCTTTAGCCGTAATATCAGCATCAGCTACTTTCCCTTCAGCAAACTGATTTTCGATTTGCTTTTTCTCGTATTCTAAATCTTTAATCTCGCGCTCAATTTTGCTGAACTCTTTTTGCTCATTGAAGTTCAAACCAGAAGTCGTTGGATTGTTTTGCTTCCAATTTACTTTTTCCGTACTAACACTCGATAAGTTTTTAGGCTCAGCCGAATCTTCATAGGCTCTAAAATCAGAATAATTTCCTGGAAAATCTTCTATCTGTCCTTCACCTCTAAAGATGAACAAGTGATCTACAATCTTATCCATAAAATAACGGTCGTGAGAAACCACTAATAAACAGCCAGGATAATCTAATAAGAAACTTTCCAATACATTCAAAGTCACAATATCCAAGTCATTCGTAGGCTCATCCAGAATCAAAAAGTTTGGATTCTGAATCAAAACGGTACACAAATACAGTCGTTTCAACTCACCACCACTTAGCTTTTCAACAAAGTCGTATTGTTTCTTAGCATCAAATAAAAAGCGTTCCAATAACTGCGAAGCCGAAATAATTTTCCCTTTCGTTAACGGAATATATTCGCCATATTCTTTGATAATGTCAATTACTTTTTGTCCAGGCTTAGGATTGATACCACTTTGTGTGTAGTACCCCACTTTAATGGTATCCCCAATAACCACTTTACCAGCATCAGGTAACATCGTTTTGGTTAAGATATTCAAGAAAGTCGATTTCCCTGTTCCGTTTTTACCAATAATTCCAATACGTTCACCGCGTTGGAAATCATAAGTAAAGTTGTCCAATATGGTTTTGTCTTTGAATTTTTTATAAAGTTTGTGTAGCTCAATAATCTTGCTGCCCATTCGCTCCATATTGATTTCAAGCTCGACTACATTATCTTTTCTTCTACTTTCAGCGACTTCCTTGATTTTGTAAAAATCATCTTGACGCGATTTCGATTTGGTAGTCCTGGCTTTAGGTTGACGACGCATCCAAGCCAATTCTTTGGTAAAAAGATTTTGCGCTTTATCAATCGTAGAATTTTCCATAGCAATGCGCTCCTCTTTTTTCTGAAGATAATAAGAGTAATTGCCTTTGTATTGGTATAGTTTTCCGTTGTCTAATTCGATAATTTCATTACAAACACGCTCCAAAAAGAAACGGTCGTGAGTAACCATAAACAAAGTAATATTTTCTTTAGCAAAATAACTTTCTAACCATTCAATCATCTCTAAATCCAAGTGATTTGTAGGCTCATCTAATATCAACAAATCAGGACGATTAATCAAAATGATAGCCAATGACAATCTTTTTTTCTGACCTCCTGAAAGACTTTTTACTTTCAGTTTTAAATCATCTAGTTTTAGTTTAGATAGAATTTGCTTGAATTGCGTTTCAAAATCCCAAGCATTGTGTCGATCCATTTCATCAAAAGCCAATTGGTATTTTTCCTCATCTTCTGGGTTTTCCAAAGCTTTTTCATATTGCTCAATCACATGCAAAATCTGATTATCCGAAGCAAAAATGCTTTCCTCAATCGTCAACTCCTCCTGCAGATTGTTCTTTTGGGAAAGAAACGCCATTTTCAATCCTTTTCGAAGCACCACCTGACCAGTATCAGGTTCATCTTCACCGTTGATAATGTTCATGATACAGGTTTTTCCTGAACCATTTTTGGCAATAAAAGCAATTTTTTGGTCTTTGTTGATGCCGAACGAAATGTTTTCAAACAAGGTTCTTTCTCCAAAGGATTTCGATATATTTTCTACTGAAAGGTAATTCACGAGTGTAATTTATTTTTAATAAGTTATGAGATTTTTAAAATTTGTAGGGTGATTTTTGGACTAATTTTCATATCAAAAAAACAAATAATTTTTCTCTCGGTGGGGCAAAGATACTAATCGAATTGGAACTATTGGGTGATACCTTTTTCTGCACGGAGTTCCTTTAGTCGTTTTGCCAACAACTTTATTCCTTCGTCATCAAATGTAAATGTTCTCGACAAGCAAAAAAAATATTTAATAAAAAAGAGTTTAATTTTTCCAAAAAAAATTAAATAGTTATTTGTTCAAATTGAACTCCTTTTAGTGTCCCCTATAATTATAATTCGACAAAACGTCTTTAAATGTAGGTGAAAATTAAGCGAATTACATTTTAACAATTAATTTGGCTAATCATCGAATAAATTAATCAGAAATTTTACATATAAATAGCTTTGCTGCATAAATATTAAAAAAAATAAAATGATGAAACAAAAATTATTACTGTTTTTAACGTTAATTTCTTTCTTTTCGAGTGTATGTGCTAATAAAGTGCCTACCGTTAAAGATTCAAGAGAAATTAATTTTTTTAAACCATCTGAAAATGATAGAAATTATGATAATTCTGCCATTTTTATCCCGTTGAGCGTTACAATTACAGGACCCTCATCTTTTTGTCCGGGTGCTACTGCTACGCTCACAGCAACTGTTAGTGGATGTCTGAATAGCGCAGTATTTGTTTGGAAGAGAAACGGTGTGATAATTCCCGGAGCTATTACTTCAAGTTATAGTGCTGATACGCCCGGAAATTACTCTGTTTCTGTTTCATGTGGATCAGCAAATGTAACTTCAACTTCATTTGTATTAAGTCGTTTGACTTTGAAAACTAATGTACAAAACTCATGTCCTGGTAGTACTGGAAATGTAAATTTGATTGTTATTAATGGAAGTTCTCCTTTTACTTATGCATGGAATACAGGGGCGACAACTCAAGATTTAATAGGTATTCCGAGTGGCAATTATTCAGTGGCAGTTACTGATGCAAATGGATGTATTGCAACTGCAATAGCAACGGTTAATAATACTTTAGTAAATATTAATGCAGGAATAAGTAAATCTATTTGTAGTGGTGACTCTACAACATTACAAGCCAGCGGAGCTGATTTGTATTTTTGGTCTCCAAGTACAGGCTTAAGCAATACGAATATAAGTAATCCTGTTGCAAATCCTACTACAACTACAACATATACCGTAACAGGATATGTAGCCAGTGGTGAATTAGTTACTAATGGTGATTTTAATCAGGGGAATAATGGTTTTTTATCTGATTATTCTTTTGTTAATGGATTTGCTAATACAGCAGTTGGTTATTCTTCAGGAACAGGACTTTATCCAGAATCAAAATATACTGTTGTGGCTAATCGAACAGATTCTAATGTTACATTATACCATCCTGCTTTTTTTGGAAATGGTCATAATCAAGGCAATACTGTAGGTCGTAATGATGATAAATATATGGCTATTAATGGTGCAACTGTTGTTGGTCAAAAAATTTGGAGTCAAACTGTTGAAGTTGTGCCAAACAATAATTATAGTTTTTCGGCATGGATTACTTCTATTAATGCCGGTAACCCTTCGCTACTTCGTTTTTTAATTAATGGAACTGAAATAGGCCCTCAAATTTCTGCACCATCAGCACTTTATGCTTGGAAGCAATTTTATACTGTTTGGAATTCAGGTTCAGCAACTACTGCTGAAATTACGATTATCAATGACAATAGTATTGCAAGTGGAAATGATTTTGGATTGGATGATATTTCTTTTTCTACAACTTGTTCAAATTCGGCAACAGTTACTATTACAGTAAATAGTCCGCTAACATCTAATGTGATAAGCAATCCTCAAGTAACGACTTTCTGTTTAAATGGTGATGCTGGAATCATACAAGGAGCATTACCAACTGGAGGAAATGGAACTTATACTTATCAGTGGCAATTAAGCAGTGACGATACAACTTGGTCAAATATTAATGGAGCAACCGATCAATCATACAATCCCGGTGTAGTCTATTCTACGACACGATTCCGTCGTATTGTCACTAGTGGTTCTTGTTCATCAGAAAGTAATATTTGCACAATAACAATTACACCTGGTACAGCTATTACTAATAATACAATTACAGCTCCTGCTACCTCATCATTTTGTATTTCTGGTGATCCGGCTAATATTGCAGGTTCTACTCCTTCTGGAGGAGGGAATGTAGGGTCGTTTTCTTATGTTTGGTTATCGAGTACAGATGGAAATAATTTTTCAATCATTTCCGGAGCAACAGCAGCATCATACAATCCGGGAGTAGTAACACAAACAACCTATTTCCGTCGTGTAGTTTCAAAAGGATCTTGTAATTCAGATGAAAGTAATATAATACTAATTTCAATTAATCAATTGCCATCAATTGATGTGATCTCGTCAGGTTCTGTATGTGGTTCAGGAAGTGCTACACTAGAAGTACAGTCCGAAAGTGGTGCAACCATTAAATGGTATGCCACAGAACAATCAAGTGCAGTACTAAATACTACTTCGATTTTCTCTACGCCATCAGTTACACAAACAACAACCTATTACGCACAAGCTACTAAAAGTGGATGTACTTCTAATCGTATTCCAGTTGTAGTTACTGTGAACCCAATACCTACAGTTGCAAGTGTTACTAACGGATCAGTATGTGGATCGGGTGATGTAACTCTTTCAGCAACATCATCTTCAGGTAGTATTCAATGGTACTCTGAAGCTACAGATGGTGCTCTATTAGGTACAGGACAAACATTCACTGCATCTGCAATTTCATTTAATACAACAGTCTATGCTCAAGCTTTGGATAATGGTTGTTCTTCAGAACGTTCTGCTGTAACGGCATCTGTTAATCCTAAACCCCAACAACCGACAATAGCTTGTTATCAATCGGCTAATTTTAATAGTGCTACTTGTTCATGGGATATATCAGGAACACAACCAGCTGCTCCTACAGTATTATGTTACCAAACAGCTACTTGGAATCCTACTTCTTGTGATTATGATATAACAGGAACACAACCAGCTGCTCCTACAGTATTATGTTACCAAACAGCTACTTGGAATGCTACTACTTGTGATTACGATGTAACAGGAACACAACCAGCTGCTCCTACAGTATTATGTTACCAAACAGCTACTTGGAATCCTACTTCTTGTGATTACGATGTAACAGGAACACAACCAGCTGCTCCTACAGTATTATGTTACCAAACAGCTACTTGGAATGCTACTACTTGTGATTACGATGTAACAGGAACACAACCAGCTGCTCCTGCAGTATTATGTTACCAAACAGCTACTTGGAATGCTACTACTTGTGATTACGATGTAACAGGAACACAACCAGCTGCTCCTGCAGTATTATGTTACCAAACAGCTACTTGGAATCCTACTTCTTGTGATTACGATGTAACAGGAACACAACCAGCTGCTCCTAAAGTATTATGTTACCAAACAGCTACTTGGAATGCTGCTTCTTGTGATTACGATGTAACAGGAACTCAACCAGCTGCTCCTACAGTATTATGCTACCAAACAGCTACTTGGAATGCTACTACTTGTGATTACGATGTAACAGGAACACAACCAGCTGCTCCTACAGTATTATGTTACCAAACAGCTACTTGGAATGCTACTACTTGTGATTACGATGTAACAGGAACACAGCCAGTTGCACCTACAGTATTATGTTACCAAACAGCTACTTGGAATGCTACTACTTGTGATTACGATGTAACAGGAACACAGCCAGCTGCACCTGCAATATTATGCTACCAAACAGCTACTTGGAATGCTGCTTCTTGTGATTACGATATAACAGGAACACAACCAGCTGCTCCTACAGTATTATGTTACCAAACAGCTACTTGGAATGCTGCTTCTTGTGATTACGATGTAACAGGAACACAACCAGCTGCTCCTACAGTATTATGTTACCAAACAGCTACTTGGAATGCTACGACTTGTGATTACGATGTAACAGGAACACAACCAGAGGCGCCAACAGTAGCTTGTTATCAAAACGCAACTTGGAATGGCACTACATGTCAATACGATGTAACAGGAACACAACCACAGGCACCAACAGTAGCTTGTTATCAAAACGCAATTTGGAATGGAAATACATGTCAATACGATGTTACAGGAATTCAGCCAATTAGACCTTCGATGACTTCTTGTCAAACAGCAGAATTCAATACAGTTAGTTGTTTATGGGTTGTGACCAATATTAATCTTGCTGTTCCAACTACTAGTTCAACTCAACCAAATTGTTCTTCTAAGAAAGGATCAATTACAGTTACATCTCCTATTGGATCAGGTTATAGCTATAGTATAAATGGTGGATTATCATACCAGACATCTCCTGTATTTAGTAATTTATGTGTAGGAACTTATAGTGTTACTGTTAAGAATGCTAATGGATGTGTTTCTAATGCTACAGTTGTTGTTATAAATTCAGCAATTGCATTATCTGCTCCTGTTGTAAATGTAACACAACCAACATGTTCTTCTACGCGAGGATCAATTACAGTTACATCTCCTATTGGCTCTGGTTATAGCTATAGTATAAATGGTGGATTATCCTATCAAACAACTCCAACATTTAGTAATTTATGTGTAGGAACTTATAGTATTACTGTTAAGAATGCTGCTGGATGTGTTTCTAATGCTAAAGTTGTCGTTATAAATTCAGCAATTGCATTATCTGCTCCTGTTGTAAATGTAACACAACCAACATGTTCTTCTACGCGAGGATCAATTATAGTTACATCTCCTATTGGCTCTGGTTATAGCTATAGTATAAATGGTGGATTATCCTATCAAACAACTCCAACATTTAGTAATTTATGTGTAGGAACTTATAGTATTACTGTTAAGAATGCTGCTGGATGTGTTTCTAATGCTAAAGTTGTCGTTATAAATTCAGCAATTGCATTATCTGCTCCTGTTGTAAATGTAACGCAACCAACATGTTCTTCTACGAGAGGATCAATTACAGTTACATCTCCTGTAGGATCTGGTTATAGCTATAGTAAAAATGGTGGATCATCATATCAGACATCTCCTGTATTTAGTAATTTATGTGTAGGAACTTATAGCATTACTGTTAAGAATACTGCTGAATGTATTTCTAATGCTAGAGTTGTTGTTATAAATTCAGCAATTGCATTATCTGCTCCTGTTGTAAATGTGACACAACCAACCTCTTCTTCTACGAGAGGATCAATTACAGTTACATCTCCTATAGGATCTGGTTATAGCTATAGTGTAAATGGTGGATCATCATATCAGACATCTCCTATATTTAGTAATTTATGTGTAGGAACTTACAGTGTTACTGTTAAAAATGCTGCTGAATGTGTTTCTAATGCTAGAATTGTGGTAATTAATAAATATATTGGAGTTAAACCAACTTGTAAATTGTTTGATGCTAAAGTTTATCCTAATCCATTTACAGAAACATTTCGTTTGAGTTTAACAAATTTAAGTGAAGCAAAAGTTGGAATTCTAGTTTATGACATAGTAGGAAATTTAATTACACAGTATGAAATTTCTGAGAGTGAAGTTTCAGATTTTGAAATAGGTTCTAATTTTCCATCAGGTATTTACAATGTTATTGTAAACCAAGAAGATCGTATTGAAACACTACGAGTAATAAAAAAATAGATTTCACTTTTTTTAATAAAATAACCCTTTCTCAGATATGAGAAAGGGTTTCTTGGTTTATAAGTCGATTATAGCTTACTAACCTTCAAAGCAGTTTTAGGCAAACCCATATAAAACCCATCTCCTTTTTTAAATAAAATAAAGAAAAACAAGAGAAGAAAGAAGAAGAAAAAAGTCCAAATTTAAACTTATCCCTAAAAGAAAACAGAGAACCCAAAACTCATAACTCATAGCCCAATCCAAGAAAAAATTGGTTTAATTGGTGATAATAAATATGATTTATAATGATTTTCGATAACAAAATTTAGACGAATGGTCAATTAAAGCAGTTGGTTGAGATCTTCAGTGTATGTAATTCGTAGCTTTTTTAGGCTAAATAACGATTAATTTTCTCAGTTCAAAAGGTGAAGTTTTTTTGTATAATAAACTTCTGAAAATAGAATATAATTTAAAGTATGAAACAAATACTTGTTATTTTACTAATAGTACTGTTTTTGCCAGTACGTTTTTATTCCCAAACAACGGTTACTCTAACTTCACAAGGAACATCTTCTTTGACAGTTCCGGCCGGAGTGACCTCATTAACGGTATACTGCTGGGGAGCCGGAGGTGGGCCTACCGGAAATGCAACTGCAGCATGCAGCGGTGTAATTTAGAAAGAACATAAACAAATTTTTTGCTTGTTGTCTGTCTTGAAGTTTCAGTTCTTGAACTAGGTAGTTGTAAAAATCTACTTTAAATGCTGCTTCATACTTTACATCAACTATATTTTGTTCTTCCATAATATTCAGAAGTAATATAGGTTGAGAACACTTTGCATCTATAAGAGCTAAACCTTAATTTCTTAATTCTTCTTTGTAGATTGGAATAACCGGATGATGAACTCTTCTTCCAAAAGTATCTCTTGAAATCTTTACTTCATAACCCAATTCATTAAGTGAATTTTCGATTATAGAATACCCTCTAAATTTTCTATGATTTTCTAATTCTATTTCTTCAATTCCTTATGTGGTATCAATTAGGAATTTATATTTCATACAAATCCCAATAGATACTTTGTAATAGCGCTTTTCTATGGATTCAAACAATAATTTAGGATGTTGCTCAATTCTAGTGAAAGGTAATTCACTTTTTGAGTTATAAATTTTGAATTATAAGTCATGAGTTTAATAAAATCATAACTCTTTAGCAAAAGTAACTCAAATTTCTAACAATATAAAGGCATAGCCGTATCTAACAATCTATTATATTTGTCAAATGCAACTATCGGTTATCATCCTTAATTACAATGTGCGCTACTTTTTAGAGCTGTGCGTGTTGAGCGTGCAAAAAGCCATACAAAATATGGATGCCGAAATTATTGTCATCGATAACCATTCTTCTGATGATAGTTGCGACATGATGAAACAGCGTTTTCCTACTATCAAATTGATTGAAAACAAAGAAAACTTAGGCTTCCCAAAAGGCAACAACATCGCAGTCAAAGAAGCCCAAGGGGAATACATTTGCATTCTAAATCCGGACACGGTTGTGGCTGAAGATACTTTTGAAAAGGTGCTGGCTTTCGCCCGAAAACAATCTGATTTAGGAATTGTAGGCTGTCAATTAATAGACGGAGCAGGAAACTTTCTTCCTGAAAGCAAACGTGGGGTTCCAACGCCATGGGTAGCTTTTACTAAGATTTTTGGCTTGTACAAATGGTTTCCTAAATCATCGCTATTCAATAAATATTATGCCCACCATTTATCCGAAAATCAAACCGGAAAAGTAGACATTCTAGTAGGAGCGTTTATGGTAATGAAACGAGAATTGTATACGGATTTAGGTGGATTTGATGAAGACTGCTTTATGTATTCGGATGATATTGATTTAAGTTATCGTTCACTACAAAAAGGAAAATCCAATTATTACTTTGCAGAAACTACCGTTATCCATTATAAAGGGGAAAGCACCGTTCGAGATCAAAAATACATGAAGCATTTTCAAGAAGCCATGCAGTTTTTTTATAAAAAGCATTTCCGAAAATCAATTTTGTTCGATTGGATGATGCAAATAGGAAGTTTTATTTTTAGCAAAATAAAAAAAAATCAGCAACACAATAGTATTTTTTATCCAGATGAAACGGTTCTTTTTTCTAAAGAACTTTTAAATTCCAAATACGCTTTAGGTAAAATTACTTATTCAAAGTTGGAGCCATTAAAAATTAATCCCGCTCTAAAATACGAAATGATATTTGATACTCAGTCATTTTTATTCCAAGAAATCATCGGTTTTATGAAGAAAACAAAAGGAAAAAATAGCGCTTTCAAAATGTTTTTACCACAGTCCAATTTTATAATTGGAAGCAATCACGCAAACGATAGAGGAATAATTAGAAATTTATCAAAAATTGAATAATTCTTAGTGTAGGCTCAAAACAATTAGTATTTTTGCAATCGAAATTAAACCACACAACTTTAGTTTACATATATGGCAAAGTTTGAATTGAAATTACCTAAGATGGGTGAAAGTGTTGCGGAAGCAACCATTACAAATTGGTTAAAAAACGTTGGTGAAAAAATCGACGCCGATGAAGCTGTTTTGGAAATTGCTACAGACAAAGTAGATAGCGAAGTGCCAAGCGAAGTATCAGGAACTTTAACCGAAATTTTATTTCAGGTAAATGATGTGGTAAAAGTGGGACAAACCATTGCCATTATTGAAACAGAAGGTGGTGGAGCCGTTGGGAATGGAATTCCTGAACCAAAAGCTGAAACTGTCGCTCCAGCAGTTGCCGAAGTAATAAAAACAGTTGAAGTGGCTCAGGCAAACGCAGCTCCGGCCGATTTTAAATCTTCAGATAAATTTTATTCTCCTTTAGTAAAAAATATTGCCACCGCTGAAGGTATTTCTGTGGCCGAATTGGAAACCATCTCAGGTTCTGGTAAAGACAATAGAGTAACCAAAGAAGATATTTTAAATTATATCAAAACTAGAGGAAGTCAACCAGCAGTTGCTGCTCCAGTAGCTTCTCAACCAGTTGCAACACCAGTAACTCCATCAACTCAAGCTGTTCCAGTTTCAGTAAATGGCGGAGACGAAATTGTAGAAATGGACCGTATGCGTAAACTGATTTCAGGGTATATGGTAGCCTCAGTACAAACATCAGCACACGTACAATCATTTATCGAAGTAGATGTTACCAATATTGTTAAATGGAGAGACCGTGTTAAAAATGCCTTCGAAAAAAGAGAAGGTGAAAAGCTAACATTTACCCCAATCTTCATGGAAGCCGTGGCCAAAGCCTTAAAAGACTTCCCAGGTATGAACATCTCTGTTGATGGTGATTTCATTATCAAAAGAAAAAATATCAACTTAGGAATGGCTGCAGCTTTACCTAACGGAAACTTAATCGTTCCTGTTATTAAAAATGCAGACCAACTAAACCTTGTCGGAATGGCAAAAGCCGTAAACGATTTAGGAAACCGTGCCAAAGCCGGAAAACTAAAACCAGACGATACCCAAGGTGGAACTTATACCGTAACCAATGTCGGAACTTTCGGTTCTGTATTCGGAACACCAATCATCAACCAACCTCAAGTAGGAATTCTTGCCCTTGGTGCCATCAGAAAAGTACCTGCCGTTATCGAAACTCCAGAAGGAGACTTTATCGGAATCCGTCAAAAAATGTTCTTATCACACTCTTACGATCATAGAGTAGTAGATGGAGCATTAGGAGGAAGCTTCGTAAAACGAGTAGCCGATTACCTAGAAGCATTTGATGTAAATAGAGAGTATTAGGAAATAAAAAAAGGTGTTCATTTGAACACCTTTTTTGTTTATCGGGTTTTATTGATAATATCAGGATTATCAATAGATATGACTCGGTAATCAAAATTATTTTCTTTTTCTAATGTATCAATTACCCCATTAATTTTACTTTTTATCATTCCTCCTAATTTGTGGGAGTAAATAAAAATCACGGTGTTCTTAGAATTATCCAGTTGCAGATTTGTCAAAAATGGGATTTCTGAGGCATCCGACTTTTTAATACCCTTATCATCAGCTATAAATAGTTTGTAGAGCGATGTCATCTGACCCGAACAACTTTTGATACTCAATTGTTCAGCACTAACAAAATAGCTTTTATTAGCAATACCATAATAAGTACTCAACCTTTTGGAGACAATTTCAGACATGAAAGTAGTAAGTTCGTCATCCTTTAAAATAATTATTTTCTCTTTTGCAATATGATTTTTTTTATTGACAGTCTCGATGTACTGTTCTTTCGAGTCATAAGTTTTTTTATTATTAACGTTTTCAACCGTTGAATAAATAGACGTACAAGAGGCTAAAAACACTATAACTAACAAAAAGGATAACGATTTTAATTTCATAAAGGTTTATTTTAAAGGTACTTTGACTAAAATTTCATCATTAGTAAAAGTAGGAATATATTCTCCTTTAATAATAAAAAAATCTTTAGATAATGAATAATCAGCATCAAATCCAAAATTTTTAAAATCTTCAGCAGTATATTCTTTTAGTTTAGTAATCTCAATAGGGAAATGCAATGTTGCAGACTTACCATCAACAGAAACTTCGGCAACAATCGTAGCAGTCTTAGTCAAAGCATTATATTTTGACTTACTTGTTCTTGAATTATCAACACATTCTACGGTCCATGTTCCATCCGAGCAAATTGAAAATCTTCTTGTGCAATTTGTAGAAAGTCTATGTAATCTTAAACAATCAAAATCAAAATAGGCAACAGCGTGTTGACCTTCCCCACAATGATAATTAGAAAGGTTGGGTCTTTGTGCATTAGCATTTAAAAATAAGAAAGTAGTAGCAAAAAAGCTAAATAATAAATTTTTCATCTTGTTGTATAATTTTTAATTAGTCACAGCCTCATTACTTGTCGTCCAAACATGTTATAAATAAGACTGTTTTTTTTTAATGGCTGGTTTTATCACGATACTATTTATAAACCAACCTTATAAAATAAATAGTAGCTTTCTATTTTTATCTAGTACAAAAAACAGAAAAAATTTTTGTAAGGTGTCACTTTGTGGAGGTAAACCACTTCTTTACCCTGTTAATAATTTATATCGTTTTGATAGCCTAAATTTAAAAAGAGGAATGCCTCTTTTGGTGTACAAAAAGTGTACTTTTTTTAAATGTACATGAATCTTCAAGTAGTAACATTAGTATTTGAAATACACAATTTTAAAAACCGTAAAAGATGTAAATTATATTCCAATTGATGTAACATTCTAACGGTAGGGTACGAGTACATTTGTTTCGTAAAATTAAATTCAAATAGTTATGAAACAATTAATTAGCAGTGTGCTTTTCTTATTTATGTACGTTATTTCTTCTGCACAAGAAATAAAAACTACCATTGTAGTAGATTCGGTTCAAACAAAAATCCAATCGAGTAAAGCCGTAATAGATGAAAAAAAATCGGAACTGAAGTCAGATCTTCACGATCAAAAGGAAATCACCAGAGATCAAGAACGAAATGATGAAAAAGCAACAGACCAAAGAAGAGAATTAGCCAAAGAGCAAAAAAAACTCAAAAAAGAACAAAAGCAAGTTCAAAAAGAAAACAGAGCCATCGCGGATAATAATGATAAACTCAATGATGCCAAAAAATCGGAAATCAGGTTAAATCAAAAATTAGTAAATGCCAATAGAGACCTAGCAAAACTTCAAGAAAAATATGAAAGCAAAAAAAACGAAGGCCATTTATCTGAGGTAGAAAGCAGCCAATTTGAAGTTAAAATCACCAAAAAACAATTGGAAGTAAAAAAATTAGAAGAGGACCTCCTTTCCAATTTAAAAAATAACCAATAATAAAAACCGCTTCTGATTTTGAGACATAATAATATTTTTAATTATCCAATGTCATTAAATAAAAGATAGCATTTCAATATTGTCGTCGGTAGTTTCAATGTTGACTTCCGCCATTTCAATGTTGACTTCCGCCATTTCAATGTTGACGTTGGCCATTTCAATGTTGCCGTCAGCAGTTTCAATGTTCTAGTTGGCATTTTCAAAGTTGACTTCCGCCATTTCAATGTTGCCGTCAGCAGTTTCAATGTTCTCGTTGGCATTTTCAAAGTTGACGTCCACCATTTCAATGTTACCGTCAGCAGTTTCAATGTTATCATTGGCCACTTCAAAGTTGCTGTTGGCATTTTCTATTGGGTTACCTATTTTACTAATTTAATCAGTAGTTACAGTAAACTCGCTTTCAAAGATTTTAGTAAAACTAGGATGGTCCTCAAAAAAATCAACAGGATAATAAACTAACTCGGCTCTCTCCAACACCGTTTGATAAAAACGTTCCAATTTTAGTACTCTCGGTTTAAAATTAAAAGTAACGGAATTAGTTTCTTTAAGAACTCTTTCGCAAAACTCTGAACAATAAAGGGTAGTGTTATCATTCAAACTAAAGGAATAATCAAAATATATTTTTTTAGAAGTATAGTATTTACATATCTTTTTGAGGTTTTTAAAATCAACAACAGGGTTATCACATTTCCAAACACTCAAATAATACACACTCTCATTGATAAAGCTTTTCAAATCACTCACAACAAGTGCCGTTTGCATCGTATCAATATCCACCACATGATAAATTTTTAAGACATTATGCTCCAAAAATCCAATACCTACGTGGGTAATTTTCTTGTCGTGAATATTAAATTTCTCGGCAATGATTCCCGATTTGGTTTTTGTTCCCCGACTAAAAATATAAATCGTGTTCTTTTCCAATTTTAAATTGGCAATGTTATTCTGAGAATTCCCATGGATTACAAATAGTAAACATATGAAATAGCAAGCAATAGCTATTGCTTTAGAAATAATTCGATACATAAGAAGAGATTATTTTACACTGATATTCAAGGTAAACTTAAAGGCAACATTATCTTTAAATTCTGGATTCGTATAAGCACCATAACGATAGTAAGTGCCAAAACCAAAGCCAATATTGGCCACATTCAGATAATTCATTTTGACTATATTGTCAAATTGTAAACCAGATTCGACATAAAACTTATCTTTTGTTTTAAAATCGATAAACTTATGAAAGCTACTATTAGAAAGAGTTCCCCAACCCACATTAGTATGCAAAGAAATACTTGGTTGAAACTTTCTAGCCTTAAAAAGTAATCCACCAAAGTTATGAGACAAAAACAATGTAACATATTCATCCGATAAAAACTCATACGGAGCCATAGTCTGAAAGGTATTCTTCATGATAAGTAAAGCATTAGTATCATAACTTCCTTCTCCAGTAAATAACAATCCATAGGGTAGAGGACTATCAATATAACCCGCTTCGAGAGTATATTTTGTACTTCCCAAATTCTTAGTGTAAAAAGAGTGTTCAACAGCTGCTTCAACTTTAGTATAATTAAAATCGCCTTGCAATACATTTTTAAATCCTTTTGAAAAAGAAAGTAACACTACAGGATATTTTGTTCCTAAACTAACCGTCTGATGAAAAGAATTGACCAATTTTTCTTTGTAAGCAAATCGCAAATTAACATTCAAAGTAGTGTTTTTGTAGTTGGTAAAAGAGTTTAGGTTGTCATCAAACACATAACTGTACTTTGGATTAGTAGTAGTTTGATGCAACATGAAATCCCAAACCAAATACCTCAAACTTCTAAAATGCACACTAAAAGTATTTTGTTTTATTTGATCGTATTGATAACCAATAAACTTTCGATAATTCAATAAGTTTTCCCCAAAGGAGTCCAACCCATAACCACCTGTTTCAATTAAATTATTTTGATACTTAATACCAATGGTAACTTCATTTCTCTTTGAAATTTTATAACGTACTTCACCACCATATTTATAGTCTTTATCCCTAATGCCATACCCCAAAAAACCCCCTAAACTAATTTTTTTTGAAACCCTATCATTCGTCCATAAACCCGAGCCAACCCTAAGGCCTTCATACTTGTTATAAACAAAAGTTTTAGACAAGTCAATGTCAATCGCATGGAGAGGAATCCTACTTTGAGCTATTTTTTCAGCAAAGGTTAAATAGGAATCAAAATTGTTTTTTATTCCAATGCTATCAATCACTCGATAAGTTTTTACTTCGGTAGTAGTAAGTTTTTCATTGCGATACTTTTGCCAAAAGAGACTGTCTTTATGAGTGGCATTTTCATCTAACCTAACTTCCTCCAAAGAGAATTTCTTCTTGTCTAAAGCAGTATTTAAACTAATATTACTAAGGTAACTTTTACCATCAAGAGTTATAGGTGTTTTTGTATTGGGTAACTCATTAAAAACCAAACTAAAATTTAATTGTTCAGGAAACCAATACTCGTTGTTAATCAATGTATAGCGCTGTTGAATTTTAATATCTATTTTCCCTTTTTCAAACGGAGATGCTATTACATTTTGAACTGCATATTGGTTAGTGTTGATATATAACAATCCCTTTAGACCTTCAAAGTTTTTATCTTTCTTGGGTTTAAAGGATAGAATATAAATAGTATCTCTTTCACTGTGAATAGTATCTTCAATATGAAACTTATACTTATTCAAACTCCCTTTACTAATAGGATTTAGATAATTAATATCAAATAACTTGATATTGTCCTTGTAAAATGAAAAAGGTTGAAAATCAGTAGCAATAGTAGCAAAAGAAGGGTCCTGAAAGCCAGACACTTTACTGCCAATAACAACTTCTTCACTGCTATTGGGTTTTACAAACTTCTTTTCAGTTACCGATTCCATCATAAAGAAATGAATCCCCTTAAGTTTATTCCGAATTTTTATACTATCGGTTTTATCAGCACTAGTTGATTTGTAATCACAAATGATTTTGTTATAAGAAGTATATTGAAACGAATTGATGTTTTCAGGATTGTTCTTTTCCTTATTAGCAATCACTTTTTGAATGATGGCATTGGCAGGATTCTCCTTAGTTGGTATGACAATTTCGTCAAGTTTGTTTTGTGATGGACTTAATTCAATGAAAAACTTTGAATAGCTTTTCTTGTCCACTTGAATTTCTGTTTTATCATAACCAACATAACTACAGGTTATTTGAACTGAATTAGAAAAGGTTTTAAATGAAAACGCACCATTCATATCCGTGATAAGCTGTGTTTTAGTATTGATAAGTATATTAGCAAAGGCAAGCTGTTCTTTGGTTTCTTTATCAATCACAATACCATGAAGTAAGTCTTGACCATAAGACATGGTCAAGACTAAAAAAAGAAATA
This sequence comes from Flavobacterium sp. N1994, assembly GCF_025947145.1. NCBI lineage: Bacteria > Pseudomonadati > Bacteroidota > Flavobacteriia > Flavobacteriales > Flavobacteriaceae > Flavobacterium > Flavobacterium sp. N1994. The sequence continues at coordinate 776,820 of NZ_CP109999.1, read as the reverse complement.
CGGTGCAAAGTTTGCCCTTCATTATTTAAACAGTTTAGTATCGAGTCTATTATTTTTGTTTTTCACTCTCTCCAAATATAGCTCCCAAAACACCTCCAAGCAAACCACAAACAGGGCCACAAATAGCATTTCCAGTTGTAATTCCAATGCCTACCCAACAAATCCAACAACGATTAGCTTGAGGTTGAAAAGTAGCCCCATTAGTATTTACGGTATTAAAAACTGCTAATGTTGACAAAACCATTTGTTTTTCAGAACTTGAAATTTTACTCTTAGTAACATCATCGACAAGGCTAGCTAAATCTGTTGTTTTTAATGATTTCAACAAAATATCTTTAGAGTAACTTGTCAAATTTGAGTTACTAATAGCTGTTTCTACTGTGGTACTCTTTAAAGAGTTTACAATTTTAGCAAATTCTTCTAACTTCATACCATAACTTAAAGATAATTTTTTTGTGTAATAATCCAAAGTTTCTTGATTTACATCTTTAATTTTTCCTGCTTTATAATCCTGAGAGATTAATTTATAAGCATTCATAAAATCATCTCCAACATAGTTGTAAGGATTGTTTTTTTGAGCGTTACAAAGATTTGTAAAAGCAAACAAGGCAATGATGCCAAATAATAAATTTTTCATAAGTTTGTGAATAATTTTTAATTATTGGCAGTCCTACTTTTGTCGTCCAAACATAATGTAGTAGGGCTGCTTTTTTTTTAGTTGGTTTTGTCGTACTACTATTTAATAACCAACCTTATAAAATAAATAGTAATGCTCTGTTACTGTTTTATACAAAAACCAGAAAGCCATTTTTGTATCGTGTCACTTTGTGGAGGTAAACCACTTCCTTTACCTTTTATAAAGTTTAGGTTGTTTTGATTTAGTAAATGTAAAAAGTAGGATTGCTCTTTTAGTGAGCAAAAAGTGTACATTTTGAAGCTTATTTAAAATCAAATAGTCAAATATTTCCTAGGCAATCATCTATGAGCTTTTGAAGTAAATTAGGGAAGTTGTGTTTATGTGTTTAGGAATCAACTCATTCCTATGCCAAACGGTTTTTTTGTTTAAAAAAATGCAAAACTTTTTATAATTTCGATAAACGGTAACGCCAATATTTTATATTTGCGAGCTTAACTTTTGATAATGGAATTAAAACTCAACAGACCCATTTGCTTCTTCGACCTAGAAACTACAGGAATTGATGTCGCTAAAGATAGAATCGTGGAAATCTCAATTTTCAAAGTCTATCCCAACGGCAACAAAGAAAGTAAAACCTGGCTGGTGAACCCAACAATTCCTATTCCGCCACAATCTACAGCAGTGCATGGAATTACTAATGAAAAAGTTGCTAATGAACCTACCTTTAAAGAATTAGCTGGTCAAGTACACAATATGATAAAGGATTCTGATTTGGCTGGATTCAATTCGGACCGATTTGACATTCCACTTTTAGCCGAAGAATTATTACGTGCTGAAGTTGATTTTGATATGAAAAACCGAGTGTCAGTGGATGTACAAACCATCTTTCATAAAAAAGAAGAAAGAACGTTAAGTGCTGCTTATAAATTTTATTGCAACGAAAGTCTAGAAAATGCGCACAGTGCAGAAGCAGATACTATGGCAACTTACGAAATTCTTAAAGCGCAATTAGATCGTTACGAGGATTTAGAAAACGATATGAAAACACTTTCTGAATATACTACTCGTAAAAAATCAGTTGATTTTGCTGGCTTCATTGCTCTAAATGCTGAAGGGCAAGAGATTTTTACTTTTGGTAAACACAAAGGTGCTTTGGTTGATGAAGTTTTAGATAAAGAACCCGGTTATTTCGGTTGGATCCAGAATGCTGAGTTTCCTTTGTACACTAAAAAAGTGTTGACAGGAATTAAATTGAGAAAACTAAACAATAAATTCAGTTAATTTTCGTTTAAGAATCATGAAGATTATTTGCATCGGAAGAAATTATGTGAATCATATAGAGGAGTTAAAGAATGAACGCCCGGATGAACCTGTTATTTTCTTAAAACCCGATACAGCAATAGCCCCGAAAAAACTTCCGTTTTTCATCCCTGCTTTCAGTAATGAAATTCATCATGAAGTGGAGATTTTGGTCAAAATCAATAAAGTAGGGAAGTACATCGATACTAAATTTGCTCATAAATACTATGACGAAATTGGTCTAGGAATTGATTTTACAGCAAGAGATGTCCAAAATAAATTAAAAGAAAAAGGATTGCCATGGGAAAAAGCCAAGGCATTTGACGGTTCCGCTGTAATTGGTGACTTTGTTTCAAAAAACAATTTTAATTCAATTGAAAATATTAACTTTGAACTAACCAACAACGGGAATACCGTTCAAAAAGGAAATACCAGCCACATGTTGTGGAAAATTGATGAAATCATTTCGTATGTTTCGCAATATTTCACCTTAAAGAAAGGCGATATTATATTTACAGGAACACCTGAAGGCGTTGCCAAAGTAGCACCAAATGATGTTTTAGAAGGATTCATAGAAAATAAAAAACTATTAAGAATACACATTAAATAATGGCAATAAACTACAACCTAGCAAAAGTGTACGCACTTTCAGACAACGATCCTGAATTTGTTATGCAAATCATTACTTTGTTTGTTACTGAGGTACCTCAGGACTTGAAACAAATCGATTTAGGTATCAAAACCAAAGACCACAAACTAGCTTACGCCTTTGCTCACAAAATAAAACCAAGTTTGGATTTATTAGGAATGAGCGTAGCCTTTGAGGAAATTCTTCAAGTAGAAGCTTGGACAAAAAGGGAAGGTAAACGCAAAGAAATCACCGATACTTTCGAAAGCATTCAAAGTCAAGTAGAGAAAGCAGTAAAAGAAATTAAGAAAGATTTCGAAATGTAAAATAAGAAGCGAAGGGTTCGGGAGTTATCAGTAATGGCAATTCCCGCTTTTCGTTACAATATCCCGATAAATCGGGATGATTTTCTCTACAATCGGGGCTATTAAAGTTTCCGTTTTCTTTTTGTAAACAAAACTCAGCAACTATCGAATGAAAGCAACCATAGTCACCATTGGAGACGAAATTTTAATTGGGCAAATTGTTGACACCAACTCAGGTTATATTGCCAAAGCATTAGATAAAATCGGTGTGCAAACTCACGAAATGCTCTCCATTTCGGATGACAAACAGCATATATTAAACACCTTTGCATCACTTCAAAATAAAGTTGATTTAGTTTTAATCACTGGAGGTTTAGGTCCAACAAAAGATGATATCACCAAGCATACTTTTTGCGAATACTTTGAAGATACTTTAGTGGTAAATCAAGAGGTCTTGGCTCATGTCACAGCCATAATTGAAGGGTTTTACAAACGTCCCATTACCCAATTAAACCGTGATCAAGCCTTAGTTCCTTCTAAATGTGAAGTGCTTTTCAATAAAATGGGAACCGCACCAGGCATGTGGATGAAAAAGGAAAATACCGTTTATATTTCGTTACCAGGCGTTCCGTATGAGATGAAATACATTGTTGAAAACGAAATCATTCCCAAAGTAGTAAAAGAATACAAACGTCCTTATATCATTCATAAAACAATACTCACTTACGGTCAAGGAGAGAGTATGATTGCGGAACGTATTGAAAATTGGGAAAACAACCTCCCAGAATATATAAAATTAGCCTATTTACCCAACCCAGGAAGAGTGCGTTTGCGTTTAACCGCGAGAGGAGAAAATAAAGAAATTTTAGAAAATGCGATTCAAGAAAATATAGCTTCATTAACCAAAATCATAGGAGATATCATCGTAGGATTTGATGAAGAGGATACTATAGAAGTAGTCTTGGGTAGATTGTTATCGAAACAAGGAAAGACTATTTCCACAGCTGAAAGTTGTACAGGTGGAAAAATTGCCCAAATGTTTACCTCAGTGGCTGGTTCGTCTCAATATTTTAGAGGAAGTGTAGTGAGTTACGCAACGGATACAAAAGTTTCCGTTTTAGGTGTTTCTCAAAGCACTATAGATGAACATTCTGTTGTAAGTGCATCCGTTGCAAAAGAGATGGTTTTAGGAATTAAAAAACTCATGAAAACAGACTATGCTATTGCAACTACGGGTAATGCAGGACCAAGTAAAGGTAATACAGATGCTGAGATAGGCACTGTTTTTATAGCTTTAGCAACACCTGCTGAAATTATTGTTGAAGAATTTAATTTTGGGCAACCTCGCGAAAAAGTGATAGATAGAACAGCAAATAAAGCCCTAGAAATGTTGCAAAAAGAAATTATGAAAAGTACTTTCAACTAAAATAGGAATGTTAATAAATTTGTTCAAAAAAGATATTCTTTTCTACACATTAAAAACAAATAAAAAAAAAAGAAAAAAATCTGCGATATTTTTTTTGTTACTACAATATATTTTCATTAAGTTTGCACCCTCGAATTGAATAACGATAAAAGAAAGCACAATGTCAAGAGTTTGTGACCTTACAGGTAAAAAAGCGATGGTAGGAAATAATGTTTCTCACGCTATGAACAAAACTAAGAGAAAATTTTCTGTTAACTTAGTTAAAAAACGTTTCTATCTTGCTGAAGAAGACAGATGGATTACGTTAAGAGTAGCTGCGTCTACAATTAAAACAATCAATAAAAATGGATTGGCTGCTGTTTTGAAAAAAGCAAAAGTTGAAGGATTTATTAAATAATCTAATCCAGTAAAAAAATAAAGTAAGATGGCAAAGAAAGGTAATAGAATACAAGTTATTTTAGAGTGTACTGAGCACAAAGGAACAGGTCTTCCTGGAACTTCTCGTTACATCACAAACAAAAACAAAAAAAATACTCCAGACAGATTAGAGATTAAAAAATTTAATCCAATCTTGAAGAGAATGACAGTTCATAAAGAAATTAAATAATTACGATTTTACTTTTAGTAAAATTTCAAAATATACTTGAATCATGGCAAAAAAGACCGTTGCAACGTTACAAACAGCTTCAAAAAGATTAACCAAAGCAATCAAAATGGTTAAGTCTCCAAAAACAGGTGCTTACACTTTCGTTGAAAGTATTATGACACCAGAAGAAGTAGATAGTTTCCTTAAAAAGAACTAATTTAACAAACTCATTATATCAAAGCTACTTTCGTTCGGAAGTAGCTTTTTTATTTTTATATTTGCCCAACAATTTTTGAATTTTCAATCTAGTACCATGAGTTTTTTCAAAAGAATATTTTCATCCGAAAAAAAAGAAACCTTAGACAAAGGTTTGGAACAAACTAAAACTTCGTTTTTTTCAAAACTTACTAAAGCTGTAGCTGGTAAATCAAAGGTTGACGATGAGGTTTTAGATAATCTGGAAGAAGTGCTTGTTTCTTCTGACGTTGGTGTTAATACCACACTTAAAATTATCCAAAGAATTGAAGATCGTGTGTCCAATGACAAATACATGGGGACTGATGAACTTAATCAAATCCTTCGAGAAGAAATAGCTGGACTTTTATCAGAAACTAAATCAGGTGAAGAAACGGAATTCGTTATTCCACCCAATAAAAAGCCTTATGTTATTATGGTTGTTGGTGTTAATGGGGTTGGAAAAACAACTACTATCGGAAAATTAGCTTACCAATTTAAAAAAGCAGGTTATAAAGTGGTCTTAGGTGCTGCAGATACTTTCCGTGCTGCTGCTATTGACCAACTTCAAATTTGGGCAGACAGAGTAGGTGTGCCTATTGTAAAACAACAAATGGGTAGTGACCCAGCATCCGTAGCTTTTGATACTTTACAAAGCGCTGTAACTCAAAATGCCGATATTGTTATAATTGACACAGCAGGTCGTTTGCACAACAAAGTAAACTTAATGAACGAGTTAACTAAAGTAAAACGTGTCATGCAAAAAGTAGTCGAAGATGCGCCACATGATGTGTTATTAGTTTTGGATGGATCTACAGGTCAAAATGCTTTTGAACAAGCCAAACAATTTACGGCTGCAACAGAGGTTTCTTGCCTTGCAGTAACCAAGTTAGACGGAACTGCCAAAGGGGGTGTTGTAATTGGAATTTCAGATCAATTTCAAATACCAGTTAAATATATTGGAGTAGGTGAAGGTATCGAAGATTTACAAGTGTTTAATAAAATTGAATTTGTAGACTCTTTTTTTAAATAGAAAATTATGAATAAAGTTATATCTTTTTTTAAAGAATCATCCGCATTAAAATTAATAGCCATTAGCATCGGAATTGCCGCTCTAAGCTATTTTTTGGAAAAACCTTTACCGAGTATTTTTTTAGGACTTAGATTATTTTCTTTTATCTTATTTGTTTACGCTGTACTCAAGTATTTCAATAAGAAATAATTATTGGTACAAAGCACTAATCTTTGTCCAAAGTGTAGCATCAAAATCAGAAAGTGCCAAGTTTGCACTATCAGCAGCATCACCCATTCTGATGACTACCATATTTTTACTTGGAATCACATAAATTTTCTGATCATTTTTTCCTAACGCCATAAACATATCGCTAGGTCCTGATGGAATAATGCTTCCGGGAAATTCCAATTGGGATTGAGGTAAATGGTAACTTGCTTTACCATTCAACCACCACAAATAGCCATAGCTTAAGTTGATATTTTGAGAAGTTGTAGTTGCTTGATTAAAATAGGTTTCATTAAGAATCTGAGTACCATTCCATTTTCCTTTATTCAATGCCATTAGACCAAAGCGTGCCATACTTCTTGTAGTACTCCAATACACAACATTATTTCCTGACTGAATCCAAGTACCATTCATTCCTAATTTATCTCTTAATTTAGTATTAAAATAATTACTCCAAGTTTGTCCAGTAGCATTAGCAATAACATCTTGAAGTTTGACATACACATTGCTATAGGCCCATCGTGTTCCAGCATCTGCTTTATAGTTCAAGCTCGATGGAGTAACATCATCGCTATATACACCACCAACATAATCATCAATTCCAGAAGTCATCGAAAGTAGATTTTTACAAGTAATTAAATTTTCTTGTGTCAGATTTTCGTTAGTCCACCCAGTTCCAATATAATCTGAAACTTTATTATTGATATTTAAATAACCTTCTTGTTGAGCAATTCCTGTCATGGTTGAAGTTAATGTTTTTCCAGCACTAGCCCAATACCAATTGGTTGTAGCCGAATGGCCATTGAAGTAATTTTCCATCACAATTCTTCCGTTAACCAAAATCATAAAAGATTTAGAATTTTTCAATTCCAAGTAATCTAAAAGTGGTTGTACAGCATTTTGATTCCAACCTAAATCTGTAATGGCTTTGGTATTCCAAGTATTACTGCCGTCGTTAGGAGGGAAGTACATAGTTTCTTCGGTAGTGGTGCTAACTTCATTACCATAAGCTGTTCCTTTGCTATTGGTGGCATAAGCTCTAATGTAGTATATAGTATTTGGTGTAAGTCCAGTAATATTGGAAGTAAATGTTCCGACACCAGTTCCGTCTGTTGTTTTAGTATCAAGTATCGTAGGATTATGATTGGTGCTCCAACAAACACCTTTTTGTGAGATAGTTGCGCCTCCGTCATTAGTAATATTTCCACCACTTGTAATTGTCGTTGATGTTGTTCCGCTGGTAGCTGTTGTTGTTACTGTGGCTAAAGCTATAGCTGAATCTGAAGAGGAATCAGAACTACAACTGGCAACTAAAAATAAAAGAATTGGGAAGAAGTATATTTTTTTCATAAAAAAAAGATTTGCCTTTGGACTTTAAAGGTATAAAAAAGTTTAATGTTGATAATATTAATTTCTAAATCTCATGAGTTTATAAATTTTATAAATTAAATTTGTAACACTACAAATCAGAAGTTCTAGCGATGAAAAAAGTAAGTATATTGATTGTTTTTTTTGCATTGATTTCTTGTCATTCTTCTATTAACAAAGAGGACATCAAAAAGATTAACGGCTATTGGGAAATTCAAAAAGTGACTCTAGCAACGGGAGAAAAAAAAGATTTTAAAGTCAATGAAACTATTGATTATTTTGAACTAAATGGCAATGAAGGCTTTCGCCAAAAAGTAATGCCTCAATTTGACGGTAAGTTCAAGACGAATGATATCAAAGAACAAATCAAGATTGTAGAGAATAGTAATACTTTTTCTATTGAATATAAAACTAATTATGGAAAATGGAAAGAGGAAATCATAAGCATTCAAGATTCGATTTTAGTTTTGAAAAATGAAGATAATGTATCTTATACCTATAAAAAATTCAAACCATTCAATTTTAAATAATGGCTAAACGACTCAGCAACGAAAGTTCTATAGGAGATGTTATAAAACAGTTTATTGAAAAAAATAAACTCCAAGCTGGTATGGATAAAATTGATGTAGCTGAAGCTTGGAAATCGCTTATGGGAAATGGTGTCAATAGCTATACTAAAGAAGTTTTATTAAAAGGAACTACGCTTTATGTTTCACTAACATCTGCAGTATTAAGAGAAGAGTTAAGTTATGGCAAACAGAAAATTATTAAAATGATTAACGAAGAAATAGGAAAAGAAGTTATCAAAGAAGTGATCCTTCGTTAAGTATTGATTTCTAAATCTTTGATATAATCTTCGTGTTCAAAAAAGAAGTATTCAAAAGCACTCATTGTTTCATTAAAAAAAGCAAATATAGTTTCCCAATCTGTTTTTTTATTCAAACTAATCCCCAATTTTTCTACCCAAATTCTACTAATCACTTTACCATTTTCAAGATAAAAATTTCGCTCTAAAATAGCTTCTGGGAGATACTCTTCTAATAAAATTGTTTTTAAAGATTCAATTTTTTCAAAATAGATTTTACGTTTTTCTTCATCTTTGGGTTCAATATCTAGTAACACTTGAGCCTTTTTATTATCGATATAAAATTTGAATGTGACATCTTTAATTTTGGTATCATAAAGCAACCATTTTCGAGGGTAAGCCGAAGCAAATGCTGTCCAAAATTCTTTTTTTATTACGAGTGCTTCTTCTTTACTATACATTTTATTGAGTTAAATATTGGTGTGCTTTGATTTTTTAAGGTAACTTTATATTCCTAAACTATATCTCATGCATTTTGACGAGTTCTTAAAATACACGCCAAAAATACTAAATGTCGAGCTTCCGGCAACGAATGCTCACGTAAAAATGGCACCTTCCAATAGAGTTGAATTGCTTAAAAACATCAATCTTGAAGAAATAAGCCCAAAGAAAGCCGCAGTAATGATGCTTTTTTATCCTAAAAAAACCCAAACTCATTTAGCTTTAATTCTCCGAACATCTTATAACGGCGTGCATTCTTCTCAAATTGCTTTTCCAGGAGGTAAAGTAGAACCCGAAGATTTGAATCTAAGCGAAACGGCCATCAGAGAAACTCATGAAGAAATTGGTGTTCATCCTAGCCATATTAATGTAATTAGAGCCTTTACAGAAGTATATATTCCGCCAAGTAATTTTATGGTGTATCCTTTTATGGGCTTCAGTAAATCAGAATTAGAGTTTGCTTTGCAAGAAGATGAAGTAGCTGGAATTGTTGAGTTGCCCTTGGTTGATTTTTTGAATGATAAAAATGTGGTAACTAACACCATGAAAACTTCTTATGCTGGTGATATTGAAGTACCTGGTTTTAAAGTAGAGCAGCATTTTATATGGGGAGCCACTGCCATGATGATGAGTGAACTGAAAGAAACATTAAAAATGATTTTGTAAAGAGTATTTTTTATAGATTTGCCTTCCTAATAAAAATTTAATTATGGGATTGTTTGAAAGAAATCCTTTTGGTCATATACTTTTTATCAAAAAATGGTTAATCCGAATTTTTGGTATTATCACTCACAGAAGATACCGTGGATTTAACGAATTGCATATTGAAGGCTCAGAAATTATCAAAGCCTTACCAGATAAAAACGTGTTGTTTATATCTAATCATCAGACGTATTTTGCTGATGTTGTAGCCATGTTTCATGTATTTAATGCTAGTCTTTCAGGAAGACATGATTCTATAAAAAACGTGGGGTATTTGTGGCAACCTAAAATGAATATTTACTATGTTGCTGCTAGTGAGACTATGAAATCAGGATTATTACCAAGAATTTTAGCGTATGTAGGTTCTATTTCTGTAGAAAGAACTTGGCGTGCCGGTGGAAAAGATGTGGAAGAAAAAAGAGAAGTCAATCCAAACGATACAGAGAATATAAGAATTGCATTAGAAGACGGCTGGGTCATTACTTTTCCGCAAGGAACTACCAAGTCCTTCAAACCAGTTCGTAAAGGAACAGCACATATTATCAAACAATATAAACCTATTGTAGTACCGATTGTGATTGATGGTTTCAGACGTTCTTTTGACAAAAAAGGATTGAGAATGAAAAAGAAAAATATCCTACAATCATTTATAGTTAAAGAACCTTTGGAAATTGATTATGAAAATGAAACCATTGAACAAATAGTAGAAAAAGTAGCCTACGCAATAGAACAACATCCTTCTTTTTTAAATGTGATTCCAGCAGAGGAAATTGAAGAACAGGAACGATTAAACAGGCTTAGAAAATGGAATGTTGATAAACAAGAAATTTTATCATAAGAATGTATTTTTGTAAATCCAATCGTAGTAAATATTAATACTACTTCTTTGACTTTAAAAATTAAATAATTCAAGAAACGTAATTAGCTATTGAAGGTATTTTAATTTAATCTGTTCTATATTTTCTTTTCCAAGTGGTTTACTTAAAAAACCAGTTACTAATTCATTTTTTTTAGCTCTTTCTTCATCCTCTGGGTTGATACTAGAACTTAAGATATATATATTAAAATTTAAATTAATATTGTTTTTGACTTTTGACAGATTTTCCAGAAATTCCCATCCATTCATAATTGGCATATTTAAATCTAGAAAAATAATAACTATTTCCTCACCATTTACATTATTATTAATTTCAATTAATGAAGCTAAACCTTCTTTACCATTTTTAGAAATAAGGATGCTTTTAGAAATATCTATTTTCTGTAGCAACCTATTGTGATAATAATTGATAGTTAAATCATCATCTATTAATAAAACGGTGTTGATTTTAATTGACATCTTATATTTTTTTTGAAATTGTAAAATAAAAAATACTTCCCTCCCCTAAGGTAGATTCAGCCCATATTTCGCCATTATGTAATTCTACAATCCTTTTACAATGAGCTAAACCAATTCCAAATCCATTATATTCATCTTGATTGTGAAGTCTTCTATACATTATGAATATTTCGTTCAAATCTTTTTTTGGAATACCTATACCGTTATCCTCTATTTTGAATAACCAATCTTCTACTCTTTCTTCACAAGAAATTGTTATTGTAGGTTGTTGGTCATTTTTAGTAAATTTTATGCTGTTGCTAATTAAATTTTGGAAAAGTAAACTAATATTTAAAGGACAGCAATACACTGTTGGTAATTCGTTGATTTTAATTTCAGCCTTATGCAATTTTATTTTATCATTTAAATTTTCTATAACTTCTTGTAAAATAATCACAATATTAGCATGAGATAAGTTTTCTGAAGTATTAATTCTAGTATATTGTAGTAAACCTGCAATTAGAGAACGCATTCTAGTGGCAGATTTATTGATGAATTGTAAAAACAACTTTCCTTCTTCATCTAATTTATCCGAGTATTCTTCCTCTAACAGATTTGAATAACCAATTAAAGATATTAAAGGTTCTTGAAGATCATGCGAAGCGATGTAATTGAATTGTTCAAGAGATTTGTTTTGCTTAAGTAAAGCTTTATTTTTAATTTCAACTTCTAATTCTTTTGCTTTTTTATTACTAATGTCTCTTACAAAAAGGCAGTAGTGCGTTTTGTTTTCAACTTCATCTATGTTTACGATAGTTAATTCAATTGGAAATTCAACACCATTTTTACGTTTAGCTAGAAACTCTGACCTTTTATGGCTATTACGACTATCGTTTTGCTCAATAAATTTTGCGATATCATTATTAGCATCGATTTCATGCGATAATATCTTACTCAACATATTCTTACCAATAGTTTGATTGGATTTCCAACCAAAAATAGCTTCCGCTTTAGGATTCCAAAAAGTAGTCTTATAGTCTTTATCTATCATAATTACACCATCAAGAGCTGATTTTAAAATTAATTCATTTTCTTTTTCCGCTTCACTTAAATGCAATTGGGCTAATTTCATTTCGGTTATATCCACGCCATATCCTATCATATAGACAAAAATACCATCCACATAGAATGGGAAAAAGCGTCTTAAAATATAGACAGTAGACTCTTCCTTTTTTATGGTGTCAATCCAGTCTACTTGTTCTTTACTTTCTTTGGCCTGATTAAAATAGACTCTTCTTTTTTCGGCCATAGTAGTATCTAACCCTCGGTATTCACAATAATCAAAATCGGTTTTGCCTATCAGCCATCTTCGGAGTTCATCATTAGCAATACCTTTCATGTTTAGAAATAAGTAGCGATGATCTTTATCAAATACAGCTATATCAGCTGGGATGTTTAGTAAAACGGAGTCGTTAAAAGCACGTTTTTGTTTAATTTCAAACTCGGCTTCCTTTTTTTGAGTTATATCTAAAATGATACCGTCAAATTGAAAAATGCCATCTATTAGAATGGGCATTGCGTTGACTTCACACCAAATTATTTTTTCTTCAATAAGTAATCTGCCTATGTAATTAAACTTGGTGAATTGTTCAATAGATTCAAACATTTGATTGTAAAACCCAATGATATCATCCGGATGAATATTAAGTGACGTTTGCCAGTTGGGCTCATTAATTGGTAATTGGAATCCAAATAATTTTTCGAACGAATCACTGACATAGGTAAAATAGGTGCCTTTATTTGAACTGACTTCAAGTTTAAATATAGCGGCTGGTATGTTACGCTCAAAAAGATCTATTTGGTTACTTTTTTCAGCGATTACTAATTTATCTTTAGTAGACTCGCTTATATCACTGTAAATAAGCATGTAGTAATTAACATTGTCAATGCCGTGAAGACAAATCTCAACAGATAAACAAGTATCTAATTCTTTATAAATAAAATTAACTCTCTCTTTTTGCTCCAATTGTATAGTCAAATCTTGCCAATCGGTGGGATTAGAATAGTGCTGAATAATATGCCAAACTTTATATTGGTTAATTTTAGTTCTTGATAGCTTAAACTTTTTATTGGCTTTTTGATTGGAATAAATTAAATCACCATTGTTGTTAAAAACCAAAACACCTTCACTTATATTATCAACAAACTTTTCAAAATGCATTAACCTGTTTTTTAAATAATCTGTTTTTAAGGAGCTGAATTTTGAAACATTAATTTCAGAAGAGGGCATAATATATAGTACACTATTTCCATTTGCTTTATCGTAATAATCAACAGTTACATTCAATAAATGCTTTTTGAAAAATTTATCGCGATAGATAAAAGAGGTTTCATTATTGCTTTTTAAATTATTTAAATTCAGAGACGGAAAAAGTGTTACAATATTTTTTGATGGGAATATGTTAAAGGAAAAATTTAAGAAATTTAATCCTTTAGCATTAATATATAGAATATTTTGATTTTTATCAAGTTGTATTGCGGGTATAGGTAAGTTTTTTATAAAGTTGAGCATGTATTGGGATAATTTTAACTAAAAATAGTTTTAATATTTATTAAATTACTCATTAAATAAAACCATTAACAATTGTTTATCGTCGAAATACATTTTTCTATAGATGAACGTTATAAAGGAACTCAAAATATAAGGAAATTTACTCTTTTGATAGAGTATAACAATAAGCCTATTCTATAGTTAAAAGAAATAAAAAAGCCCCATTTTGGGGCTTTTTTTATTATAAATCTATTTTCTTTAATTCCTTATAATTGGTATTTAATTTTCGGAGTAAGATACCATATAATAAACGGTAGAATAACCAAAACAACCCTACAATTACTACACTCGTTAGAATGACAACCCCCAGAGTAATTAATAAAGTATGGTAGTTGTTTTCGTGAGCAATTTTATCTTTCAATAAGGCCATTTTTGGATTATAAACAAAGGCAATAACAAATCCAGCAATAAGGCTCACTACAATCATAGCTAAATTATACCATACATAATACTGTACAATTTTTCGTGTCTTTAAAATGTCTTGCATCAACTGTTTAGTGGATACTGTAGTCGAAATTTTAATATAGTTTTTATAAAAATTATAGATAAACCATAAAATCACCACATAGTTTAAAAAATTCACTACTTTGAAATACAACATCATGTCTTCGGCATGTAGCTTTTTCATATAATCGTCAGTATTATAACAAATGCTAATAACTGTCCAAAATAAGACTTCAACAACACTAATAATCAAAATCCATTTTACAATAGAGGATGATTTGGTATGCAACATTTTATAAATCTCATTTTCCGAAATCTGCTCAAAATAATGGCTGTCTTTTTGCCAAGCCTTTTTTAATAAATCCAACTCTTCCATAATCCTTAGGGATTTAATATTTTTTTTAATTTTCCTTTTATTCTATTCATTTTAACGCGAGCATTTACCTCGCTAATACCCAATGTTTCTGATATTTCCGTATAATTTTTATCTTCTAAATACAGAAAGACCAACGCTTTTTCAATATCATTTAACTGTTGTACTGCTTGATACATTAACTTAATTTGTTCTTCTTCCTCAAAGTTATAATCCTCTTGTGGTAAGAAATGTTTTTGACCTTCGTAAGAGGATGTGGCAACGGTTCGAGTACTTTTTCTATAAAGTGTAATGGCAGTGTTTAGTGCTACACGATAAGCCCAAGTAGAAAACTTAGATTCTCCTCTAAATTTTGGATAGGCTTTCCATAACTGGATGGTAACTTCTTGGAATAAATCTTTATGCGCATCGTCATCATTGGTATACAACCTACATATCTTGTGAATGATATTTTGGTTATCCTTTAATTGTTTTACAAAAGATTGCTCTAAATTGCTACTCATAGTCTCGTTAGTAAAGAAATAACAAGTTTTGTTACAATGGTAAAACTACATTTTTTTAGAATAGGATTTCAAGTTTCTAATTTCCCTATCTTTGCGGTTCAAAATTCGATACATTTAAAATGGAAATAGGACATTACAATACTCTTACTATAGCACGCGAAACCAAAGTTGGACTTTTTCTAACCGATGGTACAGCTGATGTTTTACTCCCTTTAAAATATGTTCCAAAAGAATATAGCATTGGTGATGAACTAATTGTATTTGTGTATCTTGACCATGAAGAAAGACCAGTAGCTACTACATTAGAACCTTATATTTTATTGGATGAATTTGGATTGCTCCGCGTTAATTATGTCAACAATATTGGTGCTTTTTTAGATTGGGGATTGGAAAAAGATATTCTAGTTCCGTTTAAAGAGCAAGCGCGTCCTATGGAAAAAGGAAAACGCTATTTAGTTTTTGCTTACATGGATGAAAAGACCAATCGTATTGTGGCTTCTAGCAAGACTAATCAGTTTTTGAGCAATGAAAATCTGACGGTAGCTGTTGGAGATGAAGTAGATCTAATCATTTCTCATATCACCGATATAGGAATCAATGTGATCATTAACGATATTCACAAAGGACTTTTGTATAAAGACCAAGTTTACGATGATATCCGAACTGGAGACAGAATGAAGGGTTTCATCAAAACCATCAGACCTGATCATAAAATAGATGTTTCGTTGCAAAAACAAGGTTATGAAAACATCGAACCTAATGCAGAGAAAATCTTAAGCGAACTTAGAGCAAGCAGAGGGTTTTTACGTTTGAATGATGCTAGTAATCCGGAAGACATTAAAACCGTTTTAAAGATGAGCAAAAAGACCTTTAAGAAAGCCATAGGATCACTTTACAAAGACAAACTCATCGAAATAAAAGAAGACGGAATTTATTTAATTAAAGAATAATTATTCTGCACCTTCAGGTTCCGTTCCTTCTGGTAATGGAGTTTCTATAGCTGTTTTCTTTTTATAAAAAAGACTACTTACCATACTTAAAGTAGAATAGGGTCTGTTAGAATACTTATTTCCTAAACAAACTACAGTAACCGTATCTTTTTTCACTGGTACAAACGAAGTATTATTACCATGCCACCATCCATTATGATAAATCATTTTTTCTCCAGTAGGAGGTAAGAAGCGCATCCGCATTCCTAAGCCATAATCCTTTATTGGTTTTGCTACATGACCCGCACTGTAACCGAAATAGGCTTGTTGCAACAGTTCTGGATTGATGAAATCTGAAGAATAAGTCCCTAAATCAAATTTCACTAAGTCTCTTGGAGTGGAATAAATATTTTTATCGCCATACAATGCATCAAATTGATCCCACGGAAAAATAGTATTACCTCTATAGGATTTAGAAGCGGTGTCTCTATCGGTTTCATAATTGAAGACGTAAGTGTTTTTCATTCCCAAAGGTTTGAAAACTAATTCCTGCATCGCTTGACGATAATTTAAACCTGTAGCTTTTTCAATGATTAGTGCCAAAATCACATAGTTGGTATTGCAATAATCAAAATGGGTATCATCAGGGGTTTTTAATCTGAATTTGTTGGCTACTAGTAAATTAAAAATATCTTGGTTCGTAAGTATTTTGCGTCTATCCCATCTCTTTTTCATCAAAGCCGGAAAGTTAGCATAATGTTGTATACCACTTCTGTGATTTAATAAAGTTCGGATCGTGGTCTCCTTATAAGGGAATTTAGGCAACCAGTCGGTTACTTTTTCATCCAGCATTAGATTATCTTGTTGTACTAATCTTAATACCGCCATGCAAGTCAATACTTTACTAACGGATGCCAAATGAATAGGAGTGGTAGCATCAATCTTTTGTCCCGTTTTTACATTAGCATATCCTTTATAATCTTCGTAAAGTACTCGGCCATTTTTCACCACAATGAAGCCACCACTATAGTAAGGAGAATTAATGTTTTTATTGTAAAATGAATCAATTTTGCGTCTTTTCTCATTGATATAAGCCTCTGATACTGGTCCCATTTTTATAGGATAGGTGGAAGCTACATGCAAACTGTCATCTGGATTTTTGTGAATATCAGTAATCAAATCATGACTGCTTTTTCCATTAGAAAAATAGCAGAACACAGAGATTAGAAAGGTAATTAGGGTAAACTTCATAACAATAATAAGTATACAATAATACCAATATTTAAGCGAAATAATTTATTATATTTTCTAAAAGTTTTACACTAGTTATTAAAAATTATAAACCTGACCATTTTTTTAATACTAGTCAGGTTTAAGGGCAAAAAAGCAAGAATGTTTAGCGGTTATTTTAAAATGCTACTTTTATAGGAAGGGTGTATAAGGTTCTCACTTTTTCACCATCTTTAACCCCAGGAGACCATTTTATTCTTAAAGCTCTCAGTACTCTAATAGCTTCTTTTTCTAAGTTTTTATCAGTACTTCGCAATACCTTAATGTCCGTCATACTGCCATCTTTTTCTATTATAAATGACATGATAACACTAACAGAAATGCTACTATCAATTTCCGATTTATCAATGCTATTCCCTACATATTCATAGAATTTTTTCATTCCTTCTGGGTATTCTGGAAGCCGGTCTAATTCATATGTTTTTACAGGATTATTTCCACCTCCAGCAGCGGGTTTTGTAATTGTTGTCACACTAGATGTACTTCCTGAAGTATTAGTAGATGTTACGCCAGTGTCTGTCCCATCCGTTTTAGTGTCCGATGAATTGTCTTTTAATTCTTTATTAGATTTAATAGCATCTGGATTGTCTTCAGCTTTAACAAGAGTAGGATGTACTAAATCTTTTTTATCGATTTTCTTGGTTTCCTCTTCTTTCTTTAAAGGCGCCACAGCTTCTTTTTTAGGCTCTTCATCTTTAGGTGTATTATAATCAGAAAGAGTGATTACAACGCCATTATCATCAATAGGGGCGACATCAGGTTGGTTTCCAAAAGAAGAAAATAACATCCATGAACCCAGTAAGGTTAGGATAAATAATATCCCCACAAATAAGGCTAACAATGAAGTTCGAGAGTTTTCCTGGCGTAACTGATACGCTCCGTAAAGTTTGTTCTTGTCTTCAAAAACTAGATCGATCCAGTTTTTTTCATAAATACTAACGTTTGACATAATTAATTGTTTTTGAGTTAGGTATTTATGTTACATAGTGGTGCGATTTTAGTATATAACGCAATAAATTATCAAATAGTATATGATTTATTAGTTTTTTTTCAAAAAAAAGTAAAAATACTACCGCCATGTACTG
The DNA here is from genome assembly GCF_025947145.1 of Flavobacterium sp. N1994. Classification (NCBI taxonomy): domain Bacteria; kingdom Pseudomonadati; phylum Bacteroidota; class Flavobacteriia; order Flavobacteriales; family Flavobacteriaceae; genus Flavobacterium; species Flavobacterium sp. N1994. Next base: position 758,539 of record NZ_CP109999.1, on the reverse strand, counting down.
TAAATTTTTCTAAACAGGGCAAACTACTACCGCCATGTGCTCTAAATTCTTCAAAACAGAGCCTACTACTGCCGCAATGTGCTCTAAATTCTTCAAAACAGGGCCTACTGCTGCCGCCATGTGCTCTAAATTCTTCAAAACAGGACATACTACTGCCGCCATGTGCTCTAAAACATAGGTAACAGGGCTAGTTACTGTAGTAACTAGTTCTTAAATAATAGGAATAGTGAAAAAAATGGAAATTAGGGTTTGCTTTCAATAATTTCTGCCAGTAGTTTTTTGGCACGAAGCAATTTGATTTTCACGTTACTCAAAGGTTCCCCTAATTGGTCGGCTATTTCTTGATAACTCATTTCCTGGAAATAGCGAAGTTGGATTACTTCTTGATAATGGGGTTTCAATTCTTTGATAAATCGCAATAGTCGAGACAAATTTTGCTCTGTTATCAAAGCGTCTTCTATAGAGGGTGTAGTATCGGCAACATTGTAAGCTTGTTGGTCTTCTTCATCCGTGATTTCTACAAAATGAGTCGATTTCTTTTTACGAAGTAAATCGATATGCACATTTTTGGCAATGGCAATCAACCAAGTATTGAATTGAAATTCGGGGTTATAAGTAGCAATTTTGTCAAAGGCTTTAGAAAAAGTTTCAATGGTAATGTCTTCAGCATCCGTTTCGTTTTCGGTGCGTTTTAGCATAAAGCCATAGACTTCATTCCAGTAATGGTCGAGCAGATATGTAAAGGCCGATTGGTCTCCTTTTTTGGCTTTTTCTATGTAGGGGTTTATTTCCAATGTACTGGCTTTGAAAAAGTATTGGTAATAAAGACGTTCAGTTGCACTAAAACTAGCACAATTTCAATTATGGGAAACCAATACATTACGTCTTTTTCTTTAAGTTTTCCTGCTGCAAATCCCATCGCAATCCAAGCAAAAATATAACGGAACCCAATGATGCTCACCACCGCTATCCACTGGAATTGGAAGGCTAACAAAAGGATAGGCAATGCTAAAAACAGTAATTGCGTAACATAGAATATACCCAATTGGTTTTGGTCAAATAATTTATAATGTTTGGCTGTAGATACATGGCGACGTTTTTGTTTAAACCAATCTTTAAAAGAAGTTTTTGGTTTGGAATAAGTAAAACTATCTGGCAAATAACATACAGTAGTATTCTTAGCGTCAGCTGCTTGATTGATAAATAAATCATCATCTCCTGAACGGATTTTCATGTGATCCATAAAGCCACGAACCTTGAAAAACTCCTCTCTTTTGTATGCCATATTACGCCCAACACCCATATATGGTTTGCCTAATTTAGCCCATGCAAAGTATTGCGTAGCCGTTAGTAAAGTTTCAAAACGGATGATTTTATTAAGGAACGAACCAGCAATTCTTTCATAAGCACCGTATCCTAAAACAATAGTCTTTTCAACGGTAAATTGCGAACTCATATTGCTAATCCAATCCTTTGAAGATGGAAGACAATCAGCATCAGTAAATAATAAATATTCATTTTTGGCTGCTTTGATACCCAGCGTTAGTGCATATTTTTTGTTACCCCAAAAAGCTTCGTTGTTTTCTACTTTTACCAATTTGATATTGGAATGCAGTTTTTCAAATTCTTCAAATATCTCTAAAGTATTATCGCTTGAGGCATCGTCAATTAAAACGATTTCAAATTGTGGATAGTCTTGTGCTACCAAAAGTGGAATAAGGGTTCTAACATTTTCCTCTTCGTTTTTGGCACAAACAATTACGGATATTGGAATTCTTTTTGGTGTAGCCGATTGAGGTTTAGCAAATGAAAATTTGCCAAAAACAACAATGTAGTACAGGAATTGAACAATAACAACGGCGATAAATAAACAAAAAACAGATAGTAACATAGTGCTTTTTCAACTTTTAAAAAGGTCTGCAAATGTACAAAATCAAATATGAAATTTTGATGAAGAAAGAGGAAATTTTACAGCCGTTATTTTCTGTTTTTTTTCATCTCTTTTGCCACTTCAATGGATTGAAAATCATTAGAATTTTCCAGTTTTGAAATGATATTTTGGTAGTTTTTGTCGTCTCGATTTTGAGATAATTTTTTCTTAGCTTCAATAGCGGTTATTTCAATTTCAAAGCCAATAATTCCTCGTGCTTGAAGCATAGTTTTTTTGGACAGTTCTTCTACACGAATGGGTTTCTCTGATTTGGCTTCGTATTTGTCTACTAGTTTTTTTAAGTCGGCCACAGTTTCTTCCAAAGAATGAATGGTTAGTTTTCCGTAAACATGAACTGCTAAATAATTCCATGTAGGTACATTTTCATGGTCGTACCAAGAAGAAGAAATATAGGAATGAGCTCCCGAAAAAACGATGAGAACTTCATCATTGGTTTTAAAGCTTTCCGCTTGGGGGTTTTCTTTAGAGAGGTGTCCGACTAAAATTTGCTTCCCATTTTGCTCTTCCAAAACTAAGGGTATGTGAGTCGCCCAAAGCTTTCCATTGGTTTGATTGATCAGAATCCCAAACCCATTTTGATGGATGAAGTTTTGAATGTCTTCCTGGTTTTCGTTTTTATAAAGTTTTGGAATGTACATGATAATTACGAATAGTTGAGATTAGATCACATTCACCTCTGCTTCAATAGCAATACCAAATTCCTTTAAAATAGTGGCTTGTATATCTTTTGAAACATTTAGAATTTCTTGTCCAGTAGCATTACCATAATTGACTAATACTAAAGCTTGGTTTTTATGAATACCGGCATCACCAAAACGTTTTCCTTTGAAACCTGCTTTTTCAATAAGCCAACCTGCAGGAACTTTCACTTCGGTTTCTGAAATTACATAATGTGGCATTTCTGGATGTAAAGCTTTAATCTTATCGTAATCCGTTTTTGATATGATTGGATTTTTAAAGAAACTACCACTGTTTCCTAACTCTTTCGGGTCAGGCAATTTGCTTTGTCGAATGGCAATCACAGCATTGGAAACATCTTTAAGAGTAGGAGTAGTCACGTTTTGTTTTTCTAGTTCCTTGGTAATATCTCCGTAGGAAGTATTGATTTTATGATGGCGTTTCGTCAGTTTAAAAACTACCGATGTAATAATGAATTGGTCCTTAGCTTCATGTTTGAAAACACTTTCTCTATATCCAAAATGACAGTCGGATTTGCTAAACGTTTTCATGTCTTGGGTTGCCATATTCATAGCCTCGCAAGAAACAAAAGTATCTTTGATTTCAGTGCCATAAGCTCCAATATTCTGAACTGGAGTAGTACCCACATTGCCCGGAATAAGGGACATGTTTTCTAATCCACCAAAGTTTTGATTGATGGTCCAAAGTACAAATTCGTGCCAATTTTCACCGGCCATGCTTTCTACCCAAACATAATCCTCATCTTCTTTTAGTATTTTTTTGCCTTTCAAATCAACATGAATCACTAACGCCTGAATATCTTGTGTTAACAGCATATTGCTTCCACCACCTAAAACAAATTTGGTTTCCGATTTGTTTTCTTGTAAAACAGTCTTTAACTCAGCTACAGTATGTACTGCTACAAATTGTTTGGCTTTGGCTTCAATACCGAAAGTGTTGTATTTTTTTAAAGAGAAATTAGGTTGGATATTCATATAGTACTAATAATTACTTCATACAAAAGTAGGTAAACAAATTAACTGAATTTTTTAAAATAGTTTTTGTACCAAATATGCAACATGAAAATAGGCATAATGTAAGGCATCAATTTACTATTTCCTTGACGCAATTCGGCTACCAATTTTTTTCCATCAAGGTTTTCTAAAAAAGACATCTCAAATATGGGACTTATGGCAAAAGCATCTAATTCTTCTTTAAATGCAGGGTATTCCATCAGATAACTATACCAAGGCGCACTCAAACCAATCTTTCTAAAATTGATTATTTCAGGAGGAAGTAAGTTTTTCATCGTTTCTTTGAGGATGAATTTTCCTTTCTTTCCTTTAAAGAACCAATCGTCCTCTAAAGTTCCTAATCCAGCAATCAATCGATAATCTAAATAGGGTTCCCGACATTCTATAGATGTTCCCATGGTGCAACGATCATTTCTATCTAGTAACGAACACATGTAGGTATGTTGGTCAAAATACAATACTTGTCGTTGCGGATTATTAGGATATAATTGTTTAGCCTCTTCCAAAATTTCTTGTCGGTATTGATTAAAAGGAACTTCCTTTCTACCATAAAACGATTTAATATCTTCTGGATATACGTTAGAACCATTGAAAATAACTAAATCATCTACATTGTCAATTTTAGAGTAGCGCATTAATTTGTCATAACGCGGCTTTTTGTTAAACCGTTCCATTAAGCTTAAACCCGAAACTACCTTTAATAAGGAAGGGCTTCTCAAAGCTTTATAACGAACATAACCTCCCATAAGTTCATCGGCACCTTCGCCCGAAAGCAATACTTTTACTTTTGGTTTTGCTATTTTTGAAACCGCTAAAAGATGGGGTTCATTTAAATGCATCAAAGGTTCATCTTGATAATAAGTGGATTCAAGTAAATTTTGATATAATGAATCGTTGTCAAGTTGAGTATTGTTGAAATTATAATGGTATTCCTCGGTAATTTTTTTGGCTAAAAAGGATTCGTTGTGTTCATCTTCTGCAAATCCAATATTAAACGTGTTGATGTTTTTATAATCCTGATGGTAAAGAGACGATAATATGGAACAAGAATCTAAACCACCACTTAATAGCACTCCAACAGGAACATCGCTAACCATCCGCAATCTTACCGATTCAAAAAAGGTTTCTTCAAACCAATCTTTAGGGTTTTTAATACTTGGGAAATTTTCAATTTCTGATTTTAGACTCCACCATTTTGTAAAGGTAGTATAGCCATTGTTTTCTAAAACCATATAATGTCCGGGCAACACTTTTTTTACTCGGTTGTACAAGGTGTTTTCACCAGCTACAAATCGATTGAAAAAATATTCATCTAATCCGTTTTCTGAAATTTCTAATGGAACTCCAGCAGTAAAAAGAGCTTTTTGTTCGGAGGCAAAATAAATAGAATTTTGATAAAACGCATAGTACAAAGGTTTTACACCCATTCGGTCTCTAGCCAAAATCAATTTCTTTTCCAATGTATCCCAAATGGCAAAGGCAAACATCCCTTGCAATCGGTGTAAGAAACTCATTCCGTATAGTTCAAACAACAACATCAAAACTTCGGTGTCAGAACCTGTTTTAATGACTAAACCTTTGCTTTTTAATTCGCCATAAAAAGATTTGTAGTTGTAGATTTCACCATTGAAAACCATAATGAATCTCTGGTTCTCTGAAATAAAAGGTTGATGACCAGCGGCACTAGTATCTATAATTGACAAACGTCTGTGGCCTAAACCAAGATTTTCCTGAATATAAAAACCAGCATCATCAGGACCGCGATGTTCAAGTGCATCACGCATTTTTAAGAGTTGATTTTGGTCAACTTTGTCTTGGTTGAACTTTAAAATACCATTAATCCCACACATAGTTATTTTGGGCTTATTTTTTCCATTATTAATTCATGATAGGCTTGGGCAATAGTATTCATATTGATGGTGTAGTTAGCTTTTTCTTCTATGAAAACTCTGTTTTTATTGACTACGGCTTTTCTCCAAACATCTCTTTCAAAAGCACTCATAATTTCTTCTGCTAAAATTTTATAATTTTTACTTGGAATCAATATCCCATTTTCGTGATTTCTGATCCAACTTCTATTGCCAGGTAAATCGGTTACTATTGGAAAACAACCACAGGCCATAGCTTCAAACAAAGATGCTGAAACTCCTTCGGTTATGGGCATACTAATATAGAAATTGGCATTATGAAGTAATTCAGCTACTCTTGTATTAGGTGTTCTTCCTTTAAAAATGACTTCTTTTTCAATATCAAGTTCAATAGCTAATTTTTGAAGGGATTTCAATAAACTTCCATCTCCAACAATTCTAAGGGTAAAAGGAATATTTTTCTTTTTAATTATAGAAAATGCTTTTAAGATAACATCATGTTTGTACTCTGGTTCAAGTGCTCTTGTGACTATAGCATCAATTGATTTTAAATTCTGAGTATCACTAAAGGAGAAGGAATTTAAATTAATTCCCTTAGGTAATTCCAAAACTTTAGTCATATCAACATTACTATTTTCCATGTGGTTAGACATAACTTTACCCCAAGCATGAATTAAATCAGCTTTTTTAAAAGCATAATCTTGAAGCATTTTTTTGAAAGGATATAAAGGCGAATTATGAGGCCAAAGATCGGTAATTCCTTGTTGTGCTATGGCAACTGGTTTTATACCTGTTAAAGCAGCCAAAAAACCGTAGCTAGTCGTTCGTTCAGCAATGACCATATCGGGTTGGAATGATTTTGTAATTTTTCTAATGGTAAAAAAAGCCATTAAAAGTTCTATTAATCGGCTAATTCTACTAAAGCCAATACTACTTTTTTTAAGCTCCCAAGTGACGATTTCAAAATCACCAAATTCTTTAAGACCATTCATCCAAGTGATGGCATCAGCGCGGTAAGTCTCTCCTAAAAAAAGAATTCGTTTTTTTGACATTTTGGTTTAGTCTTCAGTTTCTAAGGCTCTGGTTAAAAAATCATTAAATGGTTTTAAGGCAATTAATTTCTTTGCTACAATTTTACTGAAATCAGCTTCTAAAAAAAGGTTATCTTCTAATTTTTCAGATGCAGTAAAACTTTTGAGTTTTAAAAATTCAATGGCTGGATGATTGGGTTCGAAATCTTTTGGTGCTTTTTTAAGCGTATTATTTTCATCTCGAGTAATAGTTCCAAATTCGGATTTAAACTTGTTATCGTTAACAATGGATTCTAAATCTTCATAAAAATAAGCAATTTCTTTTCTGATTTGTTTCAGTTCATTGGGCTCAGGACACCAGCAACCGCCAGCTATAAAGGAATTTCCTTTTTCAAAATGAATATAATAACCCGGCGCATTTTTACTATTTCTGTTTTGTGACATCCAAACTCCAATATTGGTTTTATAAGGCGATTTGTCTTTTGAAAATCGGATATCTCTGTTAATACGAAAAGTACAATTTTTGACTTCTAAGGGCTCCAACTTTTTGTCTAAAGCTTTCATTTCAGCCAAAACACTGGCAATATAATTATGATAGTCTTTTTTAAAACTTTCATACCTTTTTTTATTGGCATGCATCCAATCGGTATTGTTGTTGGCTACTAAATCTTCTAGAAAAGTAACCGCTTCTTTGGTTATCATATTACAAATGTTTTTTAAGATCTTCTTCTGAAATATACCCTACGTTTCGCCAAACTTCTTTTCCTTTTTCATAAACTATTACAGTTGGTAATCCTTCTAATTTCAATTGTTCAACGATAGTTTTATTCTCATCAGCATCTAATTGAACAATTTTAATTTGGTCTTTTAACTCTCCTTGTAATTTCAAAATATAAGGTTTCATTTTTTGACAAGGCGCACACCATTTAGCATTAAAGTCAATCATCACTTTGTCACTTGATTTAATTAATTCACCAAATTCTTGGTCGCATATGCCAACTATTTTATCACTTGGTTTAGCGTTTCCAGCTGCATTCCATTTCATAATACCTCCATCCAAATTGTATATTTCTTTGAATCCTAATTCGGCTAATTTACTAGCAGCTTGCGCGCTTCTTCCTCCAACTTTACAATACACAAAAATGGGTTTTGTTTTATCATATTGATTAGCTTTGGTTACAAAATCGTTCCCGTTCCAATTCACATTAACCGCATTACCAATATGTTCTGAACTATATTCTTCTGGAGTTCTCACATCTAAAAGTTGAGGGTTTTCAGTTGCTTTCAGTTTTTCGGCAAAGGTTTTTACGTCAATGGTTTGAATGGCTTTTGATGATTGTCCTTGACAACTCAAAAATAAAAAAGGGAGTACTACTAGATAGAGTAATTTTGATTTCATGACTAAAAAATTTGATGTAAAATTACAAATTTGAATGATATTAAAGAGTAAATAGTTTATAACTTTGATGTGTTGATTTTACTATACTTTCCGTGCGTTCTGCATGAGTGTCAGAAATAAATAATTGTCCAAATTCTTCTTGATTTACCATTTCAATAATCTTGCTTACACGATATTCATCGAGCTTGTCAAAAATATCATCAAAGAGTAAAATGGGTTTTTCGCCACTTTGCCTTTTGACAAAATCGAATTGGGCTAGTTTTAAGGCAATTAGAAAAGATTTTTGTTGCCCTTGGGAACCAAATTTTTTAATGGGGTGACTATCAATTTCAAAAGATAAATCATCTTTATGTACCCCAACGGAAGTGTACTGCAAAGCTCTGTCTTTTTGTAAATTTTGTTCCAATAAAGTCAATGTGTCTGTTTGAAACAAATCACTTTGATACACTAATTGAACGGTTTCAGCTCCGTTAGTGATATCACTATGATACTTATTAAATATAGGTATAAAATCCGCTAAAAATTGTTTTCGCTTTTCAAAAATAGATTGTCCTAAACTATTTAGTTGTTCATTATAAATAGCCAAAGTATCATTTTCAAATACATGATTCAATGCAAAATACTTAAGTAAAGCATTCCGTTGTATAATGATTTTTTGATATTGAATTAGCTGTTGTAAATAAGAACTATCCAATTGCGAAATAACATTATCAATAAACTTTCTTCGTGTTTCACTACCTTCAATGATTAAATCACTATCGGCTGGTGAAATAATCACTAACGGAATAAAACCAATATGGTCGGAGAATTTTTCGTAGAGTTTCCCATTTCGTTTTAGAATTTTCTTTTGTCCTTTTTTTAAACTGCACAAAATCTGCTCTGCTCTTTCCTTTTTTTCAAATTCACCATCTACCACAAAAAAATCTTCTCCATGTTTGATATTTTGAACGGCCAACGGGTTGAAATAGCTCTTACCATTGGCTAAATGATAAATTGCATCGAGAACATTAGTTTTTCCAATGCCGTTTTTTCCAACGAAACAATTGATTTTAGCATCAAATTCGAAGGTAGCTTCCGAAAAATTTTTATAATTGAATAATGAAATTCGCTTTAAAAACAACTTGATTTTTGGTTTAAATTAGTGCTTAAACTCCTTATTTATATGAGGAAAATGAATTCATTCCACAGTCTCAAAGTAAAGAGGTGCAAATTATTCAAAAATATCGAGAAAAATAGCTTTTAAATATGAATAAAAATTTTATTTTTGCGCACACTAAATTAAAAATAGATGGCAACTTTTAACAAAAGAGGATATAAAGCACCAAAAGAAAAAGCGGAAAAATTAGACAACAACTACATAGAAGATGTAAACGTTGATGAAAAAGATAGCGCAACGGCAAAGGCATTTGACACATTAGATCAATCAGCATCTAGAGCGGAAGATTTTGTTGCCAAAAACCAAAAATATATTTTAGGGTTTCTTACTCTTGTGGCTGTAGCGACTGTTTCTTATTTGATGTATCAAAAATTTATTGCTGAGCCAAAACAAGAAGAAGCTGCTAACGAATTATTTGTAGCACAACAAAACTTCCAAAAAGCAGTTGATGATGCTACTGGAACCAAATCGGATTCTTTATTCAATTTAGTATTAAAAGGGTCTGAAGGAAAATTTGGAGTGACTAAAATCGCTGAAGAATATTCTGGAACAGATGCTGGAAATTTAGCTAATTATTACGCTGGTATTGCTTATTTGAATACTAAAAAATATGCTGAAGCGATTACAAGTTTAGAAAAGTTCTCTTCAGATGATGTTATGTTAAGTACTTTGGCTAAAGGTGCTATTGGTGATGCATATGCACAACAAAACAAGCAAAAAGAAGCTTTAGAGTATTATATTAAAGCCGCTGACGCTAACCAAAATGATTTTACTAGACCAAGATATTTATTGAAAGCTGGAAAAACTGCTTTGGCATTAGGAAATAAAGCAGATGCTTTAAAATATTTCACCGATATCAAAGACAATTTTGATGCTACTCCGGAAGCACAACAAATAGATGCTTTGATTGGATTAGCTCAATAGTATGGCTACGGCAAACAAAAACTTATCCAATTACGATAAAAATACAATCCCAAACGCGAAGGACTTTCGGTTTGGGATTGTTGTTTCAGAATGGAATGATCACATCACAAATGGTCTTTATAATGGGGCAGAAGCTGCTTTATTAGATTGTGGTGCTTTACCAGAAAATATTACTCGTTGGAATGTACCAGGAAGTTTTGAACTTGTCTATGGTGCACAACGAATGATTGTTACTCAAGAAGTTGATGTAGTCATTACGATTGGTTGTGTCATAAAAGGAGAAACGATGCATTTCGAATTTGTTTGTGAAGGGGTAACTCAAGGTATCAAAGATTTGAATGTACAAACAGATGTTCCTGTCATTTTTTGTTTATTAACAGATAATAACGAACAACAATCCATTGATAGAAGCGGAGGTATTCATGGAAACAAAGGAACCGAAGCCGCTATTGCCGCTATAAAAATGGCGGAGTTGAGAAAAAACTCAGGTGAGCCTTTGTCTTAATTTATTTTCAATAGCATTATAAAATATAAACCTGTTCTTTTATGAATAGGTTTTTTATTTTTAGACAATTATTAACAACAAATCCCAATTCTTTTTCCTTAAATTTGCTTACTTCGGTTAATCAAAAATCGAATGTTAATTTCTGAACTCTCAACCCTAAAGAATGTCGAGCATAATTCAATTACTTCCTGATCATGTTGCCAACCAGATTGCTGCTGGTGAAGTAGTTCAAAGACCAGCTTCTGTAGTCAAAGAATTATTAGAAAATGCTGTTGATGCTAAAGCAACGGATATCAAATTAATCATTAAAGATGCTGGTAAGTCCTTGATTCAAGTAATTGACAATGGTGTTGGAATGAGTATTACCGATTCTCGTTTGTGTTTTGAAAGACACGCCACTTCTAAAATTCGTCATGCCGAAGATTTATTTTCATTATATACTAAAGGGTTTCGTGGTGAAGCATTAGCATCTATTGCTGCAATTGCTCATGTAGAAATGAAAACCAAACAAGAGTACGATGAACTGGGAACGCATATCATTATTGAAGGCAGTAAATTTGTTTCACAAGAACCAATTGTTTTACCAAAAGGGACTTCGTTTTCGGTGAAGAATTTGTTTTTTAATATTCCAGCGAGACGAAATTTCTTAAAATCGGAAACGGTGGAACAACGTCATATCGTTGATGAATTTCAGCGAGTGGCTATGGCGCATCCGAACATTCATTTTACGATGTACCATAACGGTAGTGAAATGTTTAATTTGCCAATATCCAATTTCAGACAACGTATTGTCAATATTTTTGCGGCTAAGACCAATGAAAAATTAGTACCCGTAAAAGAAGAAACGGAAATTGTAAATCTTCACGGATTTATCGGTAAACCTGAATTCGCTAAGAAAAATAGGGGAGAGCAATTCTTCTTTGTTAACGATAGGTATATTAAAAGCGGCTATTTACATCATGCCGTAATGGCTGCCTATGAGGGATTATTAAAAGACGGAGCTCAACCAAGTTATTTTCTCTATCTAGACGTTCCTCCTCATACTATTGATATCAATATTCATCCCACAAAAACGGAGATTAAATTTGACGATGAACATGCCTTATATGCTATTTTGCGTTCTGCTATTAAACATAGTTTAGGGCAATTTAATGTATCTCCAGTTTTAGATTTTGATAGAGATCCTAATTTGGATACACCTTATCAATATCAAAATAAAGAAGCTGAGTATCCTACAGTTCAAGTGGATAGTAACTTCAATCCTTTTTCGAATGAAAAGCCAAGTAAGTCTTTTGCTTCCTCTTCCAATTATAGAAAAGCAGAACCACAACCCAATTGGGAAAGTTTGTATGTGGGTTTAAAGAATGCTGGACAAGAAATTTCCGAAATGACTTTTGAAAATGATGCTGTTTCCTCTTCTTTATTTGAAGAAAATGAAATAGAGCAGGAGGTAAAGCGAACTTATCAAATTCACAAAAAATATATCGTTAGCCCAATAAAATCAGGAATGGTAATTATTAATCAAAAACGAGCGCACGAACGTATTTTATATGAAGCTTTTTTGACTAGTATGACCGTTGAGAAATCTTCAAGTCAGCAAATGTTATTCCCATTGCAATTGTATTTTTCATCTGCCGAAATAGAATTAGTAAAAGAATTACAATTCTCACTAGAAAACACTGGGTTTATTTTTGAAGCTATTGAAGATGACCATATTTTGATATCAGGTTTGCCTGTCAATGTGACCGAAAGTGAGATTTCTATCGTTTTGGAAGAGTTATTGAGTGATTTGCAAGATGGCATTCCAGAGAGTAGTTTTTGTCAGAATGACACCATTGCCAAGTCGATGGCGAAAAGTTTAGCTATAAAAACTGGAACTTATTTGACCGAAAAAGAACAAGAAAATTTGGTGCACAATCTCTTTGCTTGTAAAGAACCGAATGTGTCTCCTTTTCAAAAACCAACTTTCATCACGATGAGTGTGGAAGATTTAGATAAAAAATTCAGCGTATGATGCGAATGACCGAAACTGTTAAGCAGTTATTGATTATCAATATTATATTTTTTATAGGCTCTCAGTTCGTAGCAACGGCATATCCGTTGTTTTCTTTATATTATCCATTGAGTCCTCATTTTAGAATTTGGCAACCTTTGACCAGTATGTTTATGCATGCGCCAATGCCTAATTTGATGCATATTGTTTTCAATATGTTTGCCTTGGTTTCTTTTGGGAGTGCCTTAGAGCATTTTTGGGGAGCTAAAAAATTTATTTTCTTTTATATTTCCTGTGGCTTAGGGGCAGCTTTATTGCATACGGCAGTTAACTATTTCCAAATTCAATATGCTTTAGACCAACTGTCAAGTTTGAATTTTTCTAAAAGCGACATTCAAATTCTTTTAAGTGCAGATTATGGAAGTGTCTTTGATGCTAATGGTCAAATGATAGCCAGTAAAGTAAAAACTATATTAGAAAATGCAAAATGTAATCAAGATCAATTTAATATATTGGCTTCAGCAGTTCAGAATTTTCAATCTACTTCTTTGGGAGCTTCAGGTGCCATATACGGATTGCTAACTGCCTTTGCTTTTATGTTTCCTATGGCAGAACTAGGGATTATGTTTATTCCGATTCCGATTAAAGCTAAATATTTTGTACCCGGAATAATAGCGGTTGATTTATTTTTAGGATTTAAAGGAAGTTCTCTTTTTGGAGCTGGTGGAACAGGAATTGCTCACTTTGCTCACATAGGAGGTGCATTAACAGGCTTTTTGATGATGTGGTATTGGAAGAAAAATCAGTTTAATAAAAACCGTTGGAATTAAGCTATGAACAGTATCATTGACGATTTAAAGTTTCAGTATAAAATTGGAGGTATTGCCAATAAGATGATTTATTGGAATGTTGGATTGTTTTTATTGTCTATTATTTTTTTCTACCAATTTAAGCTAGGTCTTTTTGATTTTCCTAATTGGCTTGCTATTTCATCAGAACCGAATATTGTTTTACTAAAACCATGGACATTAGTAACGTATGCTTTTTTGCATTATGGATTCCTGCATTTGTTTTTTAACATGATGGTTTTGAATTTTTCGAGCCGATTATTTCTCACTTTTTTTACGCAAAAGCAATATCTCGGATTGTATATCTTGAGTGCTATTTTCGCTGGATTATGCTTTGTATTTAGTTTTTATTTATTGCATCAAACTTCAAGTATGGTTGGAGCTTCTGCAGCAATAATGGCATTATTAGTGGCAACTACAACTTATCAGCCATTGATGGAAATAAGATTGTTGTTAATTGGAAATGTTAAACTTTGGCATATCACCGCAGTTATTCTTTTATTGGATTTATTGCAAATTCAAATGAATAACACAGGCGGTCACATTGCTCATTTGAGCGGAGCATTTTTTGGTTATATTTACATTAAGTTGTTGCAAAATGGTACTGATTTGAGTAAGATAGTAGATGCTGTTTTGAACATTTTTAATAAAAAGCAAACTACACCATTCAAAAAAGTACACGTAAATGCCAAAAAACCTACTGTTAAAAGGGAAAGTAAAATTGTTGTTAAAGATAAAACACAACAACAATTGGATGAAATTTTAGATAAGATTAGCCAATCGGGTTACGACAGTTTGACCAAAGAAGAAAAAGAATTCTTGTTCAGAGCAGGGAAATAAAGTGTAAATGAAAAAATTATCGTGGTTTAACAAAGTGATATTTGGGTTCAATATAGTGGTTACTGTATTGACTTTCGTGGCTTATGTTTTACCCTTTTTGGCACCCAAAATGTTTCCTCTTCTTTCGGTACTTACATTAATTCTACCATTATTTCTCATTCTAAACACACTATTTTTTATTTATTGGCTTTTGCAATTAAAACGTCAAGTGATTCTATCGGGTTTGGTTCTTTTGCTCGGGATTACCTTCATTAATAAATTTTACAAGTTTTCTTCCAATGACATTGAGAGTGAGGAAAAAGACTTTACCGTAATGAGTTACAACGTCAGGTTATTTAATTTGTTTGATTGGATTCCAGATAGAAAGGTTGGAGATACTATATTGGGCTTTATTAATGAGCAAAATCCGGATATATTGTGCATTCAGGAATATTCAGAAAATGCTAAAGTAGATTTGAGAATTTACAAATACAAAGCCATCTTTATGGAAGGCGAGAAAATCAAAACAGGCCAAGCTATTTTTTCTAAATTTCCTATATTCAATCAAGGGGACTTCAAAATTCCAACAGCTGGAAATAATATAATTTATGCTGATATCAAAAAGGGAAAAGATACGCTAAGAGTTTATAATATTCATTTGCAATCCATCAAAATATCACCTGATGTTAATGAAATTTCTGAACATGTTGATTCCATCAATCAAAGCAAATCGGAACAACTTTTTACTAGAATTCGCGATGCCTTCAGGAAACAAGAACATCAAGCTGAGATATTGACTAAGCATAAAAACGAATGTCGTTATCCTGTTATTATTTGTGGAGACATGAATAATAGTCCGTTTTCTTATGTGTATCGCAATATTAAATCGGATTTGAATGATTGTTTTGAAGAAGCAGGAAATGGCTTTGGGCAAACCTATAAATTCAAATATTACCCAGCAAGAATCGATTATATTTTTGCTTCTAAAAAGATGACGGTTAAAAGTTTTACTACTTATACAAAATTCGAAAACTCAGATCACTTTCCGATAATGACAAGACTTTCTTTTATTGAATAAGTAAAGGCTGTTTCTTTAGATAATCCAAAGCATATCGTCCTTCATTGAATACTAAATCTAAAATGGAAAGGTTATTTAAATAACCATGTTTGTCACCAAAAACCTGGGTGTAAACCTCAAATTCTGAAGTGTCTTTTTTTCCGTTGATTAAATTCCGATAATCCATTTTGTCTTCCACTTGATGGAAATATTCAACCGTTTCATCATAGTCAAATTCCAACTTCAAGCATTTAGAAACAATAGACATAGTTTCTAAATTTAAGTCCATTAAAAAAGTATGCTTCTTTTGGAAAATAGGTAAAATATCATCTTCAAAATATTCAAAGAAAGGGGAAGTTCTATAAGCAGCTTCTAGTGATTTGAAATGTTGCTTTTGCCAATCAAAATCATTTTCAATTTTGACTTCCTTAATCCTTTGATGCTTGTCTTTGCTATGTTTTATGGGGACATTGAGTAACTGAATGCCATTCGGACTATAAATGTACATTCGGTTACGATTGGTTTGTTTTTGGAAATTATCTTCCATTTCAAAAGTTACTAAATCCGCTTTAGCAATAGCCACAAAATGACTGATAGAAGGAAAGTAAGAAGGATGAATAAGAATATTGCTCATTTAGGCTTTGTTGGCTTTTCTTTTTTTCCAAAAATAATCTCCCACAAAATACAATCCTAATAATATCAAGAAATATTTAAAATAGGACTGTGGCTGACCTTCACCATTAACCGTCGTAAACATTCTATCCCAACGAATTTTGTTGATTCCTTTGCCATTGGTGTCCCAGCTAAACCAAATAAAAACAGGTTTTCCAACAATATGGCTTTCCGGAACATAACCCCAATAACGTGCATCTAAAGAATTATTTCGATTGTCTCCCATCATCCAGTAATAATTTTGCTTGAAGGTATAAGAAGTAGCTTTTTTTCCGTTGATTAAGATATCATTTCCATCGACTTTTACTGTATTGCCTTCATATTCGGTTATGATAACTTTATAGAAAGGAAGTGATTTTAAATCAAGCTTAACCGTTGCGCCTTCTTTCGGAAGGTATATAGGTCCTAAGTTATCGCTATTCCAATTGTTTGTCAAAGATGGTTTTCCATCTGGAGTATCAGGAAAAATGCCATCTTCGGCTCCTGTTTTGTTGTTTCTTATAATGGACTCAATATTTGGATTACTTTTCAACAATGAAGCTTTTTCTTCGGTTAGATTGGCTTGAAAATAATTGTCAGGAATGCTTAAGCTCAATTTATTGTAAATTTCTTGAGTAATTCTGCCGTTTATATAAGCATCAGTCGAATCTTTTGAAACTTCAAAAAGCATCATTTTTTGAGTACGCAGATAGTCCCTCAAAACGTTATTCTCCCAAAGTTTACGTGTAATTTTAAATAAAGGATAATGTTCAGTTATTTCATACTGGGAGGTTATTGACTCTTCACTTGCACCCTTAAGTTTGATGTTGTAACAATATTGAGGTTTAGCTCTATCTGGGAATGGTAATATTTTTCCATTGATGTAAACATCTCCATTCTTAATTTGTAGACTATCTCCTGCTATACCAACACATCGTTTTACTAAGTTTGTTTTTTTGTCGATTGGTTTGTTGTATCTTCTGTCTGTTGGAACGTCCATCATAAAAACGGTATCCCTTGGTGAATTAAATACGACTATTTCAGTATTTTTTATTTTCTCAAATCCAGGAAATCTGAAAAAAGGAAACTGTAATTTATTTTTCCAGGATTCAGGATTTTTATCATCATACAAATAGGATTTGGTATTGATTAGCGGTAAAGTATCATGAACCATCGGTGCCGCTATTGCTGTCATTGGTGTCCTTGCACCGTAATGGAATTTGCTCACAAAAAGAAAGTCGCCAACTAATAATGATTTTTCTAATGAAGAAGAGGGAATGGTATAAGGTTGCATTACATAAGTATGTACTATTGTGGCCACTACAATAGCAAAAAGAAGAGAGCTTATAGTGTCACCAGTTTTTGTTTTGGCTACTAAACTTCTTTCAGCAATGTGCTTAACATCTTGTGTGTAATTAATGTAATAGATGTAAAATCCAAATGTAAATATTCCCAACCAAGTATCAACGGTGGAGTTTTTGCCAAAGCTTCTCAAAGTCTCTACCCAAATTACAGGGAATAATATAAGATTGACAATTGGAATAAATAAAAGGAATGTCCACCAAGTTGGTCGATTGATGATTTTCATCAATACTATGGAATTGTATACCGGAATAAAGGCTTCCCAAGATTTTCTTCCTGCTTTTTCGTATAATTTCCAGGTTCCTAAACCATGAATAAGTTGAATAATCAGGAAAAATAAAAACCACTGATATGATGACATGATGGCGAGTTTAAAAGTTAATCAGTGTATTAGTTTTGGTATTGCCTAATTTGTTACAATCAAAACTTAAATAGCGAAAAAACAATTAGCTGTTTTTTTCTTTTCTCTTCTTCCAAAAATAATCGCCAACAAAATATAAGGCTAATAAAAAAAGGAAATATTTGAAAAAAGATTGTGGTTGCCCATCACCGCTAACTGAAGTGAATAGTCTATCCCAACGAATTTTATGAATCCCTTTTCCATTGGTATCCCAACTCATCCAAATGAATACAGGTTTACCTACAATATGGTTTTCTGGAACATATCCCCAATAACGACTATCTTCAGAATTGTGACGATTATCCCCCATCATCCAATAGTAATTTTGTTTGAAGGTATAAGAAGTTACTTTTTTATCATTTACATAAATATCATTACCCACTACTTTTAAATCATTGTTTTCATAAACCGAAATAATTCTTTTGTAAAAAGGAAGTGTTTCAAGATTAAGAGCAACTGTTTTACCCGCTTCTGGAATATAGATTGGACCAAAATTGTCCCCATTCCAGTTAGGGTTGTGCGTAAAGATGTTTGCTTCTCCTTTTCCTAAAGGAGATGTAATATTTACAACAGAGTCTATAGAAGCTGTATTTTTAAGTTGTTCAGCAATTTGTTTTGTTAATGTTGCGGTTAATTGGTAATCGTATACCTCTCTGATATTTATATATAAATCTTGAATTATTTTTTGAGGTATTCCATTAGCACCAGTTTTAATTTTATAATTTCCATCAGAAATTTTCTCAGCGCCCCTGGTATAAGGATTTACTGCATTGATTTGATCTTCATTATTAAATTGTACTTCAAATGTTCTTTCAAATTCTGTACAACCTAAATTTCTAATTAAATCGGCATTAACACCCTCTTTAGAATAGATTTTATAAGTTGACTGTGGTTTAGCTCTTTCCGGTAAAATCAATTCTTTTCCGTTGATGTAAACCGTACCGTTTTTTATTTGCAATGAATCACCGGGAGTACCTTGGCAACGTTTTACATAATTTGATTTTTTGTCTACAGGTTTTAAGATGCTTCTACCCGATGTGTCAAAGAATTTATATACAGTATCGGCAGGCCAGTTAAAAACAACAATGTCATTCTTCTTTACTTTTTCAAAACCAGGGAATCTGAAGTAAGGCAATTGTGGCCAACTTAAATACGATTTCGTTTTTACTAAAGGCAAAGTATCATGAACCATCGGTGCTGCTACAGTTGTCATTGGAGTTCTAGCTCCGTAATGAAATTTACTAACAAATAAGAAGTCACCAATCAATAATGATTTTTCTAATGAAGAGGTTGGAATGGTGTAGGGTTGCATTACATAAGTATGTACTAATGTTGCCACTACAATAGCAAATAGCAATGAACTAACGGTGTCACCAGTTTTTGTTGTGGCTACTAAACTTCTATCAGCAATGTATTTTACGTCTTGGGTGTAGTTGATGTAATAAATGTAAAGTCCACAAGTAATAACACCTAAAAGAGTATCAGTCGATGAATTTTTCCCAAAACTTCTCAATGTTTCTACCCAAACTACTGGAAACATAATCAAGTTGATAATCGGAATGAATAACAACAATGTCCACCAAGTTGGTCGATTGATAATTTTCATTAAAACGATGGAATTGTAAATTGGAATAAAGGCTTCCCAAGATTTTCTCCCTGCTTTTTCGTATAGTTTCCAAGTCCCTAAACCATGTATGATTTGGACAGCTAGGAAAAATATAAACCATTGGTATATTGACATGATACTAAGTTTAAAAGTTTATGTGTAAATAAGTTTAAATTTTGATTATTTATGTAAATCTAAAACGTCTTTCATTGAGAAAACGCCTTTTTTTCCAATAATCCATTCGGAAGCAATGACAGCACCAAGGGCAAATCCTTCCCGATTATGAGCTACGTGTTTGATTTCGATATAGTCAACTTCTGAGTTGTAAAAAACGCTATGGGTTCCAGGAACATCATCTATTCTTTTGACATCAATAAATAAGTCGTCTTCTTTTGGGTTTTCGATAGACCAATTGTTTTTATCGGAATGATTGATGATAGCATTTGCCAATGAAATAGCTGTTCCACTAGGTTTGTCTAGTTTTTGAGTGTGATGAATTTCTTCCATCGATACCTTGTAATCCTTGAATTTTGCCATCATCTTGGCTAAATAATCGTTGAGTTCAAAGAATAAATTTACACCCAAACTAAAATTAGAACCATAGAGAAAGGCAGCATTCTTATCATTACACAACTTTACCATTTGATGATAATTTTCAAGCCAACCCGTTGTGCCCGAAACAATAGGAATACCAGCATTGATAGCCGTAGAAATATTTTCAACAGCTACACTTGGTGCACTAAAGTCAATTGCAACATCAGCAGTTGATAGTCCTTCAAAAGTATTGCTGTTGTCTTTTTTTAATACAATTTCATGTCCTCTTTCCAAAGCGATTCTTTCAATCACTTTCCCCATCTTACCATATCCTAATAAAGCTATTTTCATTTAGAATTTGTAATTAAATGTTAGACCTAAATTGGGTTTATAATCGAATTGATTTAGATACACATCAGGTTTTAAGGACAATTTATCACTTACGTTGAATTGTGTTAGATGCGCGTCAACATTGGCATCAACAATATTTAAAACATAAAAACCAATACAGACTAACAAGGATAAATCTCTATTCCGTTGGTAAAAACGTTGGGCAGCGATTAATCTTGAATCGTCAAGATATCGATATTCGTCATCCGTAAATCCAGCTAATCGTCGGTTGTAGGCATCGCGATAGCTATGGTATTTATTATTGTTGGTAATATAAAAGTAGAGACTAGATGCGATGGCACCGTAAACAAGAGGTATTTTCCAGTATTTTTTATTATAGGCCTGTCCTAAACCTGGTAATATAGCCGAATAGAATGCTGCTTTAGCTGGTCTAAGTGGGTCAATCTCATTTACTTTTACAGAGTCTTTTGCTTTGATGGCATCACCAATTTGTTGCGCCAAGACCTTTTGATTTCCAAAAAGAAAAAGGATAATAACTATGTATAAAAGTTTATTCACTATCCTTTTATTAATTTGATAATACGGTTAAAATCTTCTTCCGAATGAAAAGGAATAGTAATTTTTCCTTTACCATTACCTGCGACTTTCACGTCTATTTTGGTTCCGAAGAAATTTACGAATGCCTTTTTTTGTTCTTCAGGGATACTAAATGTAGTTGTTTTTTTCGCTTTAGCCGTTACAGGTTTGATACTATCTTGATAATTCTTAACCAAAGCTTCTGTTTCCCGAACGGAAAGATTTTGGCTTACAATTTTTTGATAAATATCGGTTTGTACGTCTTGATTTTCTATGTTAATGATGGCGCGACCGTGTCCCATACTGATGAATCCGTCACGAATTCCAGTTTGAATGATAGGGTCTAATTTTAACAAACGCAGATAATTGGCAATCGTTGAACGTTTTTTTCCCACTCGTTCACTCATTTGTTCTTGAGTCAATTGAATTTCGTCAATTAATCTTTGATAAGAAAGTGCAATTTCAATTGGATCTAAGTCGTGACGTTGAATATTTTCTACTAAAGCCATTATCAATGACTCATTGTCATTGGCAATACGGATGTAAGCAGGAATGGTTGTTAAACCGACTAATTTTGAGGCACGTAAACGTCTTTCTCCCGAAATTAATTGGTAGTTATTGAAATCTAATTTACGAACAGTAATCGGCTGAATAAGTCCTAATTCTTTGATGGAGGAAGCTAATTCCTGTAACGCATCTTCATTAAAATTACTTCTAGGCTGGAACGGATTTATAGTAATAGCATCAATATCTAATTCGATGATATTCCCAACAACTTTATCGGCGTTTTTATCATTAACCGATTTAATATCGTTATCTGGATCTTTCAGTAAAGCTGATAATCCTCTTCCTAATGCTTGTTTTTTTATAGCTTTTGCCATAGCTTAATTGCTGTTTTTCTTGATAATTTCTTGTGCTAAACTTAAATAGTTGGTTGCACCTCTACTCGTAGCATCAAAGTTAATAATACTTTCACCAAAACTTGGAGCTTCACTCAATTTTACATTTCGTTGGATGATAGTTTTGAAAACCATATCGTTGAAATGTTTCTGAACTTCTTCTACGACTTGATTCGATAAACGCAAACGAGAATCAAACATGGTTAAAAGAAGCCCTTCAATATCTAAATTGGCATTATGTATTTTTTGAACACTTTTGATAGTGTTTAATAATTTTCCTAAACCTTCCAAGGCAAAATATTCACATTGAATTGGAATCACAACACTATCCGCAGCAGTTAATGCGTTTAAGGTTAGTAATCCTAATGAAGGGGCACAGTCAATTAGAATATAATCATATTCATCTTTCACACTTTCCAAAGCTTGTTTCAGCATGTACTCGCGGTTTTCTTTGTCAACTAATTCTATTTCAATGGCCACCAAGTCGATATGTGCTGGAATTACCCAAACATTTGGAGCACTACATGGAATTATAGCTTCTTGAGGGGTATTACTATGTTCCAGAATTTGGTAGGTTCCAATAGCAATATTTTCTATATCGATGCCTAAACCCGAACTAGCATTGGCTTGTGGATCGGCATCAATTAAAAGCACTTTTTTTTCTAAAACTCCCAGTGATGCTGCAAGGTTTACAGAAGTTGTTGTTTTTCCAACACCACCTTTTTGATTGGCAATAGCAATGATTTTACCCATTTAATTTTTAAAAATTTTGAGCCGTAAAAATACAATTATTTATGGCTTTGCCAACGGAATTTTGTTAACATTCTTGTAAAGTTTTGAGCAAGAAGCAAGAAGCAAGAGAAAAGAAAAAAGACAGAAGATTTAGCTGTTTTTTTACTACTAAAATTAGTTACTAATTACTATTTATTCCCTTTATTTTTAATCATCATTTCCAACATGTCCCACATTTCCTGTGGAATTTTTTCTAAGATGTTGAATTGTCCAGCGCCTTGTAACCATTCACCACCATCAATCACAATGACTTCACCATTGATGTAGGCTGAGAAATCAGACACTAAATAAGCTGCTAAATTGGCTAATTCCTGATGGTCCCCCACACGTTTCAAAGGTACTTTCTTGGCCATATCAAACTTTTCGGCTAAATCACCAGGTAGTAAT
Organism: Flavobacterium sp. N1994; assembly: GCF_025947145.1. Lineage (NCBI taxonomy): Bacteria > Pseudomonadati > Bacteroidota > Flavobacteriia > Flavobacteriales > Flavobacteriaceae > Flavobacterium > Flavobacterium sp. N1994. Next base: position 735,718 of record NZ_CP109999.1, on the reverse strand, counting down.
CGGTCCCATGCGCCTTTTGTTGGGAAGGGTCCTGGAGCAATAGCATTCATACGGATACCGTATTTGGCCCATTCTACTGCTAAACTTCGGGTCATTGCTAAAACTCCGGCTTTGGCAGTAGCACTTGGTACTACATAGCCTGAGCCTGTCCAAGCATAAGTGGTTACTATATTCAAGACATTGCAGTTGGTTTGTTTTTCAGCAATCCAATGTTTTCCAAAGGCTAGAGTGCAGTTTTTGGAACCTTTTAAAACAATATCAATTATGGTATCAAAAGCATTGGCAGATAATCGTTCGGTAGGAGAGATGAAGTTTCCTGCAGCATTATTGAGCAATACATCTACTTTGCCAAAGGTTTTCAATACTTCAGCCAACATGGCTTCGACTTGATCGTAATGGCGTACATCACATTGAATAGGAAGACATTTGCCGTTAGTTTCTTTTTCTAATTCGGCCGCTGTGGTTTTTAATTTTTCTAAATCTCTAGAAGTGATGGCGACTTTGGCCCCTAGTTCTAAGAAGTATTTGGTCATAGCTTTACCTAAACCGCTACCGCCACCAGTTACTACTATTACTTTATCAGATAAAGCATTATCGCGAAGCATTTTTGCTGAAAAATTCATAAGTTTTACTTTTTTAACTACGTTTAGTTCGACCGTTCGGTCTCGAGTGTAAATATATAAAACTATCTATTCCTAAAAAAACAAACTGGACTGGAGAATTAATCTCCAATCCAGTTCATAGCAATTAACTTTAAACGTTTTATTTCTTGATGAACTTTTTGATGACGCTACCTGTATTTGATTCTGCTTGTAAAAAATACATTCCGGAGCTTAATGAACTCACATCCATAGTATAGATATAAGCACTTGAATCGCTGACAGTGTTTTGTTTTATAATACTTCCTTGTGCATTGATGATTTTATATGAAATGGAATCACTTTGTAAATTCCCAGGGATAATATTGATTTCATTATCGACCAATGTTGGATAGAAAGAAAATTTATTCGGAAGATTATTTTGCTCTAATCCTAGTGCTGCAAAATTGGTTACCACATTATCAATAACTAAACGAGTCCCAAAGGTTGGTGTTGACCCTTCTTTTGCCATACTAAAGGCTATAATCATAAAAGCTGGAGTGGCTGTTGAAGTGTAATTAATAGTTTGATAAATATAGGTATATTCATTATGAGTTCCTGATATATCTATTGTGGCTTGTCCAATTTCGTTACTATTTTCATCAAAAACTTGCATTCTGGCTTGAGCAATATCATCCCCAGCAGGCATAAACTTATAGTAAAAACCAAACATGGATACATCTTCATTCACTGCAATAGGAACACCTGGATTCCAACCAGGTCCACTTTGTGATGAGTCACTGAAAATGTTTGCTACTCCTGGTATAACTTTATTTTGAGTAACATTAAGGGCATTTGAAATTTCCATAGCGTAGTTCCCGCTTTGAGGTTCTGTAGAAACATAAACCATCGATGGGATGCACCAAGTATATTGAATTTCATCTCCAGTAGTTTGCCCAGTTTGTGTGTCAATAGTAGTTTGTTGCAAAAAAGTCATTCCCCAATTAGAAGGGATAAAATTACAAGTGATAGTTTCAAAGTCACCATTTACTACTTGAGCATTGGAGCAAAAAGGAGTAAGGGCTAAACAAAGGCAAAGGATAAAATAGTTTTTGTTCATAGCAGTTGATTTTTTGATTAATAGAATGAATTTTTATTCTTAGCAATTACTCACGAGTGTTTATTTTTTTATTGTGTTCGTGAATCTTCGATTTCAAAACAAAGATATTTTTTATTTTATATGTTAGGTGAAATAGGGGGTTGACAAAAGGTAAACAACCTTGTAAATAGTTGATTATTATATAGAAAGAATGAAATCGGTTAGGTTTTCTTCAGTGGAGAGTTGCAGTTTTTTTCTCAAACGATGACGCGCTGTTTTTACACTATCGGGAGAAATATTTAAAATGGCAGCCATTTCTTTGATTGATAAATTCAATTTGATGAGTGCGCATATTTTTAAATCATTGGAACTGATATCCGGGTATTTTTGTTTTAGCCGAGTGTAGAAGTTTTTATTAACGCTTTCAAAATAGTTGTCAAAATCTTTCCAGTTGTTGTCTTGCATGGTGTATTTATTCACCAATTTTTTGATTTCAGCTTCTGAGGTGGCTTCTTTCTTATTCAGTATAGTTTTGATTTCATCTAAAAGCTCGTTCTTTTCGAGCATTTGTATCGTAATAGCGCTTAGCTGACTTTCCTTGTATTCAATATCGTTTTGGAATTGTTGTTCTTTGAATTGTTTTTGTTCTTCCATAACACGAACCAATTCTTCTTGGGTTTTGAGTAGTTGTTTGTCTCGTTTGTTGATGCGTTTTAAGGAGATAAAGAGAACCAGGAATACCACTATTAATAATCCTAATAAGGATAGCAAAAGATAGTTCGTTAGTTTGGAGACTTCTTGTTCTGCCGATATTAATTTTAGCTTTCTATTCTTTTCGGATACTTCAAATTGGACTTCCAAACTTTTCACTATTTGCTCTCTTTCAAAAGAGTAAAAACTGTCTTTGATAGCAATGACTTCGGCTTGTAGTTGGCTGACTTCTTTGAAATTTTCTTGTTGGTTTTTTAATTCAATTAAAGCCTCTATACATTTGATTTCAAAAAGCTTATCGGATAATGTTGTGGCAATAATTCTAGCTTTGTCATAATAGTTTTCGGCTAAAAGTAAATTATTTTCAAAGGCGATATGCCATTTCCCTAGAGCCAATAAAGCATTGACTTGTGCTTGTTTGTTTTGTGTGGATTGAGCAAGCTCAAAGGCCTTTTTGAAATAGAGTAAGCTATTTTCTTGGTCATTATGTTGTTGGGCAATTTCTCCTACTTTGCAATAGGAAGTGGGCAAGTAGGCAACATTATTCCCATTTTCAAACTCGGTTAAACCTAATTTATAGTAGGCTTCTGATTCTTCTTTTTGATTTTTTAATTCATATAATGAACCAAGGCTATTGTAAGCTAATCCTAAAGTTCCTGAAGTGTCATTTTTGCCTTTTAGTTCTTTTACTACTTCTTCACTTAACTGTAAAGCCTCATCGTACTTCTTTTGCCGACTATAGATGGTGCTGATAAGTTGTAAACATTTGTAGCGGCCAATGGTGGCTTTCTCTGGGTTGGTCTTTTCTAAGTTTTTGTATTCGCTAAGCGATTGGGTTACGTATTGCAAACCTTTTTCTAAACTAGAACCATAAGAGCAGATGCCTAAATAAAGTAAAGACTCGGCATTGTCAGCGGTGTTTTTTTCTTGCTTTGCTTTTTCGTGTGCTTGCCAGAAATATTGGAAAGCTTCATTCTCATTGTCTTTAACGAGAGCTGCCCACCCTTTTTGCATCAACGGATTGTCTGATGTCAATGCAAAACCACTTGTTGCTAGTAGTAAAATAAAAGAAAGGAAAAGTGTCCTGATGCAATTCATAATTCAAAATTAGAATTTTTTATTGGCAATCCTAAGATTAGAAGTGTACAAAAGGTAAACAGTTCGTATTTATAACTTCATCAACCGTTCTGCTGCTTGGGATAGGGTAGTATCATCCTTGGCAAAACAAAATCGTATGCATTTAGCATCTTTACCATTGGCATAAAAGGTAGATATAGGAATAGTAGCCACTCCAAACTCGGTTACTAATCGTTTGGTAAAGTCTAAATCCTTTTCCTGACTGATGTTGGCGTAGGAGGCGACTTGAAAGTAAGTCCCTTCGCAAGGCAGGAGTTCAAGTTTTGTATCTTTTAAAAGGGTTCTGAAGAAGTCTCTTTTTTGTTGGTAGAAATTCCCTAAGCTATTGACCTCTACACTATCTAAATATTCAGAAATGGCTACTTGTGAGATGCTATTTACGCTGAACACTAGGAACTGATGTACTTTCTTGATTTCTTTCATCAAGTGTTCTGGAGCGATGACGTAGCCTATTTTCCAACCTGTGATGTGAAAGGATTTCCCAAAGGAAGAAATGCTGATGCTTTTATTCCAAAGTTTGGGACGGTGGTGAATGGATACGTGAGGTTGTTCAAAGGTGATGTATTCGTATACTTCATCTGAAAGGATTACTAGGTTAGGGAAGGCAACCGTTAGTTTTTCTAACTGAATAAAATCATCTTCGGTCCAAGTTTTTCCTGTGGGGTTGTGGGGATTGTTGATGATGATAAGTTTGGTTTTTTCATTGGTTGCTTTTTTGATGCTTTCCCAATTAGGTGTAAAATCATCATTGAGTGAAACTCTAATAGGTTTAGCATTAATTAATAATATAGGCGCTTCATAACAATCATAGCTTGGGTCTAGGATAATTACTTCTTCATTGGCATTGACTAGCGCTTGAATGGTGGCAAATATTCCTTCAGTAGCACCAGCAGTGATAAGGATTTCCTCTTTTGGACTAACCGTTCTTTGATAGGATTGTTGGGTCAGGTTGACAATCTTATCTAATAGTGGAGGATAGCCGCTCATTGGAGTGTATTGGTGTACGTTTTGTGTCGCTAACTTAGCTACTATATCGGTTAGTCTTTTATCTACTGGGAAGTTGGGGAAACCTTGTGATAGATTGATAGCGTTATACTCATTTGCCATTTGAGACATGATGGTAAAAATACTGGTACCTATGTGGGGGAGTTTGGACATCTGTTTTTTTATTTCAAAAAATTAAAAGTACAAAAAAAGCACTTCCAATTGAAAGTACTTTTTAAAGAATACATTTTAATGGTATTACTTTTTATCTTCTTTTTTCTCTTCTGGTTTGGCGATTTCTATTTTTGGTCTGTCAGAGGCGGCCATATCTCTGATGCAAACGTATTTACCATCTCTTTTTTCAAAGAGAGCCATATAATTACCAGTGTATATTGCTGTTGAAGTAGAGTCAGATACTCTGTAGCTTCCTACTTCTATTACTTGATTTCCGTCGTTGGAGGGGAATATTTCATTGGCTACAAATGCTATTTGATTGCCTTTTTGAAAATTAGCTAAGTCTTCTTTGATAGATTGATCAATGGCTGACTTTCCTACTAATGGGGGTTTATTTTGTGAAAAGCTGGTGGCATCATCGGCATAGTATTCTTCGCCTACGAGTTCACGATTGTTATACATTTCGGCCATTTTGTTTTCTATGGCTTGTATATCGTTTTTGATTTGTACTTTGTCAATAGTTACTTCTTGTGTTTTTGGCTTACAGCCGATTACGAAAGCTAAAATTGAAATAAAAACGATGCTGTTTAAAATCTTGTTTTTCATATAATGGGTGGTTTTTAATGGTTTCACTTTATTGTAATTCAAGACTTAGGGTTTATAAATGTAATAATAATTTGTTGAATATCAGTTAATGTATGGTATAAATTTATTGTTGACTCTTTGTTTAAAGCATAAAAAAAGCACTTCATTTAGAAGTGCTTTTTCCTTGTGTTGTCTTGCCTGTTATTTCTTTTCTTCATTTGGCATATCGGAAGCGCCCATGTCACGGATGCAGGTATACTTACCGTCTTTTTTTACAAAAAGACTCATGTAGTTACCAGAACTTTTTTTAGCCCCAGTTGAATCCACCACAGTGTAACTTCCTAGTTCTACTACTTGATTGCCATCACTGGATGGAAATACTTCATTAGCAGTGTAAGATACTTTGTTGCCTTTAGGAGTCTTTTTAGAACGGTCTGCTAGCTGGGCATCAATGGCCGCTTTTCCTACTAGAGGTGCCATGTTTTGGTCATAACTGGTGGCGTCCTCTGCATAATAAACAATAGTTTCGGGTTTACCGGCGTTCATGGCATCAGCAAAACCAGTTTCTAGCGCTTGTAATTCGGTTTTGATTTGGTCTTTGTCTACTGCAGGCGCTGCAGTGGTTTCTTCTTTTTTGGGTTGACAGGCCATTACTAAAGTAATAAAAGCCACTAGAGCCATCCCGTTGATGATCTTGTTTTTCATAAATTATTGGTTTTGGTTATTAATAATTTAGGTTACTCCACAAGATTAAGGGTATATAAATGTACTTATAAAATATTGATAATGAGCTTTTTTCTGAATAAAAGTGAGGCCAAGATATATTTTCTGTTTCCTGATTTTAATTAGTCTACCTTGCCACGACTTGTCTATTCAAGTGTGGAGTGTATGGAAGCGGATTTTGAGGACTTGATTGCAGGGTATTTAGCAGATAAGATTGGGATATCGGATCATTTTTTGAGTGCGGGTTTGTGTGAGCACTTGGCTTCTAACTTATTATTGTTGCATGAGGACAATGAACTCAAAGCAGCAGGAGTAGGGAATGATAGTTTGCTACAGCATAGTCAGTTCATTCGGAAAGACAAGATTTATTGGTTGGATAAGCATCACAATGACCCTTATGAGAATGAATTCTTTACCAAGATGGATGCTTTTGTAGCTTATTTGAATAGCACTTGCTATACAAACATTAAAAGTTATGAGTTTCATTACTCTTTATATGAAGCGGGCGACTTTTATGTAAAGCACTTAGACCAGTTTAAAGACAACTCTAGCCGACAATTCTCGATGATTAGTTATTTGAATCCGAATTGGGAGACCCAAGATGGGGGAGAGTTGCTGGTTTATCAAACGAATGCCAACCAAACTATTACACCCACTCAGGGTAAAACGGTTTTTTTTAAAAGCAGTGTTTTGGAGCATGAAGTATTAGTGACTCAGGGGCGGAGGATGAGTGTTACGGGCTGGTTGAAAATTTAATTACGAATTAGAAATTACGAATTACGAATTGGGTGTTGCTTTTTGAGGGATTCAGTCGTCTTTTCGGGCAGTGCAGTTGTCTTTTCGGGCAGTGCAGTAGTCTTTTCGGGCTTTGCAGTCATCTTTTCGGAGGATGCAGTTGACTTTTCGGGCGTTGCAGTTGTCTTTTCGGAGGATGCAGCTGTCTTTTCGGACAGTGCAGTTGTCTTTTCGGGCGTTGCAGTCTTCTTTTCGGGAGTTGCAGTCTTCTTTTCTGGCATTGCAGTTGTCTTTTCGGGCATTGCAGTCTTTTTTTCGGGATTTGTAGTTATTCTGTTGACTATAGGACATAAAAAAACCGAAGAACTTTTCTTTTCTTCGGTTTTATCGGGTTGTTTTACTTTTAAGGAATTGTTTTAAAATGAAGTGCTATTGCTGCTTTATAATAAGGATCTCCGCCTTCTACTGATTTAATGTACTCTTTTATTGGAAGTACTATACCTAATAGATTTACTGGATTGAAGTAGAGTAAATCGTTTCGTTGCTTGCGGGCGGTGATTAGTGCGTAGCCTTTTTTTTCTGCTTCGTTATTGAAGTTTTTGAGTTGGGCATATAAATCTCCTAAATGGGTTAAAGTTAAATCGGGCTCATTTGGAGTATAATTTCTGTAGGCTGAGAGTAAGCTTACTAACGATTGAAAGTTTGTGGCTCTGCTCGTGTAGCTTAATTGCGCAGTTGAAATTGTTTTACTTTCTTCTTTATCGAGCTTTTCGGCTTTTGGAACCGGTGCGTCGCCTCTGATTTTTTTAACTATGCTTAAGACGTTGTCGTTTTCAGCTTTTGTTTGACGTAGCGAGTTGAAGCTATTTTTTATTCGAGTGCTCAATTTGTTTAGAGGTTTGAAGGCATTTTCACGATTCGCTACTGCGATTTTGAAAGGAGGTGTTTGATCGGCTAGGTTTTGGATGCTAGTCGTGAGTTGGTCTCTAAGGACTACCAGATTAGTAAGTTGAATGTCGGGATTTGAGGGGTTGTACAACGGTCCCATTTCTTCTAACAATTCAATTAGCGCTGTGAAGTTGGTTACATTTTTAGCATGTCCTACTTCGGATGTTGATCTTTTTTTCATGATTTCTATCATTTAAGAGTTACTAATGACAAAGAATTAACAGAAATCGTGCCAAAACGTAAGATTTTTAGTTAAGGAATTGTGAAAGTTTGCTTAAGATTTTCTTAAGATGAGGGTTTTGGGGGGTTGAGGGGGGTGTTTAGTTATACCACACGAAGGGATTCGTGCGGGAGCGGGGGATAAAGTTATTTTATTATTTCTTTTATGTATGTTGAATTTAACCAATAACATTTTTTCTTTTCATTTGTACCTGAAATAGTTTCCATTAAGTCTAAACTATTTCTACCTTTAGGTCTAATATGGCACATTTTATTATCTGAAATTTTAATGAAATGATTAAAATCATTATTGATTATTTTCTCTTTTGTATCCTCCCAGAATATTCTAGCCTTTTCTAAATCTTTATTAGGCATAGTCCAGAACATTACTTTTTTAAACACTAATTCGCCCTTTTCATTTTTCTCAAATATAACAAAGAAAAATCTTTTCGTTAATGAATTAAACCAATATGAATCTTCCCATTCTTCATTAATAATTTCTTTATACTGGATTTGAGAGAAAGACATACTTTCCTTCAATGAACCACTATTTTCTAATTTTATAGTCTTCATTTGAATGTCTGCTTTTTCAAACTCTTCGATTTTATTTTTTGTAACACCAAGTATGGCTTTTGAAAGCAGATTTATTTTGTTTTTGGCTTCTGTAACTTTAAAGTTTAGTTTTTGTACAATTTGATTTTCAGTTAATCCAATATATGGGTTAAATTTTTTAATAACTAGTTCTTCAAATGTTTCTCCGGGTTTATATTCATCCAAAGATTTAACAATAGGTTCTAAATCTTTTAAGTTTATTTTTCTGTATTCAGCCCTAGGTTCTTCGGATATATTATTTTCGTTAAGAATCTTATCGTATTCATCATAGTCGATTACGATTTCTTCTTTTTTTAAACTTTTTTCAATTATGAAATTTAAATATTTTGATTTCAAAGAAAAAGCTCTTTTCATTGCTTTCTCTTTTGAATAAGGTTGACTTACAACAGATTCTTTATTTGCACCCTTTGTACATGCTCCTAGGTAAACAGTATCTCCTTCTGATAATTCGTGAGCTTTTCCAGCTTTAATTTTATTTACAATTAATTCCCAATCATCTTTAATTATTTTTAAATCAGTTGAAGGAAATTGCCAAATTCTAATTATTTTAAAGATATAGTCAAAATCTAATTTACCATATTCATGTAGATAGAACATTAATAGTATTAATTGATTTTTTTTCCAAAAACTACTTGTTTTAAAAGCCTCATTACAAATATTATTATAATCTATGCTATTAAAGACTAATCTTTCTTTAGAAACAAATCCTCTTTTAACCTCTTTTAAAGGAGTAGTCTTTAATTCCATCCCAACTTTAACAAAATCAGGTTCTGATTTTGAGTTTGGTTCGTACTTAAAATATAGTTTTTCTATTTTTTGACCAAAACTTCCTTTGCCTTTGAATGATGTTTCTAAATCATTTTCAATTACATCAGATAATGATTTATTTAATAATAGCAATGCGTAATTCAGAATAGAATTTATGTTAGAATCATCATATGGTAGTGAGTCATTACTCATTTATGTTTTTATATAATTCATCGCCAATTTTTTCTATGACCCCAACAACTAAAGCATTTCCCATGAAAAAGGCTCTTTTTGTATCTGTAATTCCATTTAATTTGGTGTGATTATCTGGGAACATATTTAGTCTTTCTAGCTCTACTGGTGTTAGCCTTCTTAATCCTCTATCTGATTTGACAACATGCTTAAATCTTGAAGGTGAATTTCCTCCTTCTCCTGTAATAATAGTTCTTGAAGCATTGTCTAATGCATCAGGAAAAATCATTGCTCCTTCACTGTAATTGTATTCAAAATCATCAGCAGTTCTTCTCACTTCTTTTTTAGATCCTTTTAAATATTCCCATTTCATCAAATCATTTTCATTTATGAAAAAATCATCAGTCACCTCACCGTTTTGCAATACATCTTTTAAAACAGTTCTACTGCCATCATAATTTGGATAAGTTTTTATAGTATGAATTTGCCCATCTATCAATAAACCAGTATTCAAGAAAGGGGATAATTTACCATCTTTATTAAAATTATCTGACACTTCAACTAAATCGCCATTTAATTCAAAAGAATTTATATTACTATTTTCAATTGAAACAGGGAAGCCTTTTGCAATTGTCCCTTCGTTTGTAAGCCAATCTATTTTTATAGATTGTTTCATTTTTTGATAAAGTTTGGTTGATTTATGATAGCCTAAGAAGAAAACTCTTCTTCTTCTTTGAGGCATTCCATATTCTGCAGCATTTATTACTCTCCATTCAACAGCATAACCTAAATCGTCTAAACTTTTTAACATTACAGCAAAATCTCTTCCTCTTTGATTTGAAGGAGATTTTAAAAGTCGATCTACATTCTCAAGAAATAGATATTTTGGTTTGTTTTTTTTATCATTTAATATCTTTTGAATCGACCACCAAAGCACACCTTTTTTCCCAATCAAACCTTTTGAGTTGTGAAGAGTAGTAGCTACAGAATAGTCTTGACAAGGAAAGCCTCCAACAAGTATATCATGATCGGGAATTTCAGATATTGGTACTTGAGCAATATCTTGGTTTGAATGATTTTCAGAACCAAAACGTGCTTCATAAACCATAGAAGCATGTTGAATTTTTGTAGATGGTTCCCATTGGTTACTCCAAACTACTTCATAAAGATTATTTTTTTCTAAACCTAGTCGAAATCCTCCAACACCAGCAAATAGCTCCGCTACTTTCAATTTTTTAGATTTCATTTCTTAAAACTTTTATCACTGAAGAATGTTGCAAAATCAGTTTCTAATCCGGTTATTACTTTCTCGATTATTTCAATCGAAGCATTTCTTTTTCCTTTTTCTATATCAGAGATATAGTTCCTGTCTACATTGGAGATATTAGCTAATTGCTCAATAGAGAAGCCTTTTTCTTCTCGTAGTGCTTTCACTTTTTGTCCAAATTTTTCTTTAATATTCATGTGTTTAAATTTATATTGATGCCTACGATTGACCCGCCTACAATAGTAAGCATGGTTGGGTATTTGTCAACAAAGTTTTCAGAGGGTAAGAATAAAAAAAATAGAAGGATAGTGGGCGGTTTGAGATGCTTCCTTCGTCAGCATGACAATATTGGGGTTCACAAGTTCGCGGGAATGAGAAGATTGTGTTGAATGATGTGGTGTGTTGGTGGGTTATATCATCCCTAAAGGGATTTTGGTGGTTGACAGATTATTTTTTCTACCCAGATTTAATCCCTACGGGATTTTGTTTTGTTGATTATCCATCTAACCATATTAAACCCCTATCAGGGTTGGATAAAAAAAACACCCACTTCACAGCGGGTGTTTTTTACTAATTATAAACACTTTTATTTCGTAAACGGGCTCTCGTAGTGGAGGACAGTTTTGAAATGGTTGATGACAAAGTCATGTTCCTCGGGTGGGGACATTTTTTCGGCTGACTTGGTTTCTATTTTGAGGTGGTCGTATTTGTGTTCTTCGCGGATGAGGTTGAATAACTCGGTTTTCGCGGTGGTTGGCCCAAAGAGGAGGATTTCGTCATAGTCTTTTATAATGGCAATGATATCCTTATAAAAGGCTTTTAGGTGTTGGTTCTCTTTGTTGTGTAACAAACTCTCGCTGTGTTGCAACGCGTCCTGATCATCTAAACCTTGAAGGTCTGACTTTAGGGTTGTTGCTTTTAGCTCCTCAGTGTTGTATTCAATCACTCGCGCTACGGTATGGTCTAACCAAATTCCGACTCTTCTTGTTGCTTTCATTTTGTTTTGATTTTAAGTTATAAAATTAGTTCTCTACGCCAACAGATGGCCAATTTTGTACTTTAAAGTTACGAAATTTTAGTGGGGTATTTTTATTGTTTTGGGATTATTTTAGTTGTATTTTATAGCATCCCTAAAGGGATTTTTGGGTTATGATATTTGGTTTTTTTACCCAGATTGCACCCCTAACGGAGTTTTGTTTTGGCAAAGAGGATTATTAGTTTTTGGGATTGATACTAAGATAGTATTTTATAGCATCCCTATAGGGATTTATTGGATATGACATTTGGGTTTTTTACCCAAATTGCACCCCTAACGGTGTTTTGTTTTGGCAAAGACGATTATTAGTTTATGGGATTGATATTAAGATAGTATTTTATACCATCCCTAAAGGGATTTATTGGATATGACATTTGGGTTTTTTACCCAGATTGCACCCCTAGCGGGGTTTTGATTTGGCAAAGAGGATTATTAGTTTTTGGTATTTGTATTAGAATGTCTATCAATATTTTATTGTAAAATAATCCCGTTAGGGATTTAATTTCGGTAGAAAGAATGATTTTAATGATTAGAAAAATCCCGTTAGGGATGATATAATTTACATTGGCTCTTTAAAAACATATTTTGCGTCATATTCAATATCAAATAATTTTAAAAATTCTAAATATTCCTCTTGAAAGGTTTGAATTGTATGATGTTGTTCTTGATTTTTAATATAGTCAATGACCCTATTAACACTAGATTTAGAATATGAAAAGGCACCGTATCCTTCTTGCCATTCAAATTTTACTTTTAAAAATTGCTTTTCATTTATCCATTTTGAAGAACTTGCTTTTATGTCTTGCATTAATTCTGAAATAGATTGTGTTGGTCGCATTCCAACTAATAGGTGCAAATGATCAGGCATTCCGTTTATAACTAATAATTTATGATTATGGTATTTAATAATGCCTGCAATGTATTGGTATAATTCTTCTTTGAATGTGGAATGGATTAATCCGTCTCTGTGCTTTACAGCGAAAACAAATTGGATATGTATTTGCGTGTATGTATTTGCCATTTTATATCATCCCTAACGGGATTTATTGTTTGTGACATTTGTTGTTCTACCCAAATTAAACCCCTAACGGGGTTATCATGTTTGATTTAACGGTTTTCTACCGAAATTTAATCCCTAACGGGATTTATTGTTTGTGACCTTTGTTGTTCTACCAAAATTAAACCCCTAACGGGGTTATCATGTTTGATTTAACGGTTTTCTACAGAAATTAAATCCCTAATGGGATTATCAGCTGTCAGGTCTAAGCTATTAACGGATTTTTACTTAGAGATACACTTTTTGTGTACATTTTGCTTTCTTTAAGTTATTCTAGTATTAACTGTTGCCATTCGGTTAGTTTCTTTTCAAAGGAGGTTCCTGCGTTGGCTGGACTGGTGGAAGGTAAAGTCACTAGGGTGTAGTTGTTGGTGACGGTGACATATTTTTTGAAAAACTTTGCTGCTTGTTGCCCATTAAAAAAGATGTGAGTGATATTAGGATGGTGGTTTAGAAAGGTGTCAAAATCATTCGGGATTTCCTTTAGGATATTGCTATCCAGACTGCCTTGGCGTTCGCAAGTCTGTAAGACATCCCAAAGCGCTATATTGTTTTTAAGGATTAGGTTTTTCTTAGTTTGATAATCGGTACTATGGGTTTCGTTAAAGAGGGTAAATAGCAGCTTCCAAAAATGATTTCTGGGATTGCCATAATATTCGTTTAGGACTAATGACTGTGCACCAGGCATTGTTCCCAGTATGAGAATTTTTCCATTGCCATCAGAGATAGGAGAGAAGGACTGGATTTTCATTTGTTTTCAATACTAACTTTAGGAGTAACTCAATTTAAAGCGGTCAGGTTTTTACTTTAAATAATAGATTACTTTACTCACACGGAAATCATAAGTTGTGGTATACTTCTGTTTTATTTTCTTATGCACTGTGTAGAAATACATCAGCAGGAATACCAAAATAGTTTTTTAGTTTTTGCGCCATTTTTAAGGTGATTTCTCTTTTTCCTGATAGTATGGCAGAAACGTGACCTTTGCTTCCAATTATGGTCTCAAGATCTTTGGCTTTAATTCCCATTTCCTGCATTTTAATTTTTATCACTTCCAAGGCATCGAGTTCTGGAAGTTGATAGTGTTTTTCATCATAATCCTTAATTAATACTATAAGTAAATCTAACTCATCGCTTTCGGGAGTGTTAGGTTCAGCATGGAATAGTTCCATCATTCGTATGGAAGCTTTATTATAATCTTCTTCGGTTTTTAATACTTTCCAGTTCATGGTTATCTTTTTTTATCAGTTAAGATTGTGGTATCAAAAGCAATAGTTTCAACATTAATTTTGTCATATTCTTTGTGAGTTCCAAACCAAATCACATAACAAGCTGCTTGTAGAAAGTTAACGGCTACTACTAAACGGTAATCATTTCCTTTGATATTAAACACAACTCTATTGTTATTTACAATACTTGCGTTTCCGTATACTTTTTTAAGTTCATTAAAATTGTGAAACTCTAGTTTAGAAAATTCATTATACCAAATCATTACTTGTGTTTCGGCATTTGGATATTTCTTAATGTAGAATAAAATCGTTTTCCTTACGAGAATTTTCATTGGTCAAATGTAATAAAAGTTTTCAAATTGCAAACTTATTTTCTTTTGTTTAATTTTTGTTACACTAAAAGTGTACATTATAAATAAAAACACCCACTGTAAAGTGAGTGTTTTATTTTATGTTCCCGCCTTCGCGGGATTGACAAGAAAGGTTAGTCTTGTAGCAACACTCCTAACATACTTATAGCTTCCTCGTTATTCTTTGTTCCGACAACTACCTCTTGGTTTATCCCCTTCATGGAGTACTATTTCAGAATGTAAGAACTGTGCTGCGGCTTCAGATTCTTTCACTTTGATAGCAGAGCGGGCTATCATTTCTGATTCAAACCCAGTCAATATACTTTTTCGCACACCGGCTTTTCGCCATTGTGATAGAGGTCGACATTCTTTTGTTATGGCTCGGGCCAGCGCCAGTGCATCTAGTAGTGCCTGGTTTGCTCCTTGTCCTTTGAATGGACTCATAGGATGGGCAGCATCTCCGATCAGGGTGCAGGAACCACTATCCTCGAACATAGTGGCATCGAGTAAGTCCCTATCATACACCGGATATCCAGATAGTTGCGTTTCTGGAGTGGCAGCCACGATTTGAGGAATGGGATGGTGCCATTGAGTCCTGCGAATTGCTTCCTGCTTGAGTGCCTGAACACCCTGAGCACTTAGCGTTTTTGCCTCATTTTCGGGAATTGGATAGCTAAGCTGCCACATTACCGAGTCTGCTGTATAAGGCATCATATAGATACGCTCATGGCCATTGGCCGTTTGGAATACCGTAGCCGAGTCGAGCAAAGTGCAGTCATGGGGTTCAAGAGCCGCCAAAGGACAAATTCCTAATATTACGATACAGCCTAGGTAGCGCAAAGGGGTAACGTCTTCACCAATCATCATACTGCGCACTGAACTGCGAATGCCATCGGCACCCACCACGAGATCTGTCTTGGTCGTTTTTATCTGGCCTTTCACCAGAAAGCTAAGGTGAATACCTTCGCTATCACCTTCCTTACAATCGGTTAACTGATGGCCCCATTGTACCGCCTCATGTCCGCCGAGTTGTTTGAGCAATGCCTCGCGCAACGACTGCCGTGCTATATGTATATTGTTTCGTTTTAGGGGCTTGTCTGAATCTGCAGCCCTCCACTTTCTCATGCCCCATTCCCCAATTACTTTTCCTTCGGTGGTATGGACTAAATGCCTTGTTGAAACCACACCTTCTTCCAATGAAAAAATGCCCAATCCGGCAATGGCTTTACTGGCTTGCTGCAAAGTGAGACCATAGCCCTGGGCTCGGGCATCGAAGCTGTTGTCCCGTTCATAAAGAGTAAAAGGGATGCCTCGGTGCAAACAAGCTACGGCTAATGCCACTCCGCCTATACCAGCACCAATAATGGCCACGTGTGGGTAGTTTTCGGTATCGACAATAGTAGGGAAGGCTGACATTATCAGTCCCGATTTGGAACAGTTGGGACAGGCATATAGATGTGATTCAGGAGGGACAGGAGCTTTCCCTTCTCCCTTTGTTTTTTCAAATGTATCTAACGCTGCTTGGAATTCGAGCCGCACTTTTTTTCGAAGCCTGCGTTTTTTTTTGCCGAGTCCCTGGCATTCCTGACAGATAGTCCAGTAGGTTTTTTTATTTTCTTCTTTTTTCACTGTTACTCTTCCAACAGTACCTCTAAAATACTGATGGCAGCCTCACTAATTTTAGTCCCAGGACCAAAGACGGCAACAGCTCCTGCATCAAAGAGGAATTGATAATCTTGATGAGGAATTACTCCGCCCACGATGACCATAATGTCTTCTCTGCCGTATTTTTTTAGTTCTTGTATTACTTGAGGGACTAAGGTTTTATGTCCTGCTGCTAAGGAAGAAACGCCTAAGATGTGCACGTCGTTTTCTACGGCTTGTTTGGCTGCCTCTTGTGGGGTTTGGAATAAGGGCCCAATATCAACATCAAAACCTACATCAGCGTATCCTGTGGCTACTACTTTGGCACCACGGTCGTGACCGTCTTGTCCCATTTTTGCAATCATGATACGAGGACGACGGCCTTCTTTTTTAGCGAAAGCGTCGGCTAATTGTTTTGCTTTTTCAAAGCTTTGGTCGTTTTTGATTTCTTTACTGTACACGCCGCTGAAACTTCTGATTTGTGCTTTATAGCGTCCGAAAACTACTTCGAGGGCATCACTAATTTCACCTAGTGTGGCTCGGTTTCGGGCTGCTTCTACGGCTAAAGATAACAAATTATTGTCATCCTGATGCATATCAGGACCTTTTGAATTTTCTACTGACGCCCTAGCACAGTCGGTTAATTTTGCTAAGCATGCTTTTACCTTTTCGTTATCGCGAGTGGCTTTTATGTGTTGTAATTGCTCAATTTGTTGTTTGCGCACCATTTGGTTATCCACATCTAAAATATGGAGTGGATCTTCTTTCTCTAAACGGTATTTGTTTACGCCTACAATAATATCTTGTGTACTATCAATTCGGGCTTGCTTACGAGCTGCGGCTTCCTCGATACGGAGTTTTGGAATACCCGCTTCGATGGCTTTGGTCATGCCGCCGAGTTCTTCCACTTCTTCAATTAGTGCCCAAGCTTTATTTGCTATTTCTTTGGTTAGACTTTCTACATAATAACTGCCAGCCCATGGGTCGACGGTTTTGCAGATTTTGGTTTCTTCCTGAAGGAATATTTGGGTGTTACGAGCGATTCTTGCTGAGAAGTCAGTTGGTAATGCAATAGCTTCATCAAGAGCATTAGTGTGTAACGATTGGGTTCCTCCAAAGGCAGCTGCAGCAGCTTCGATAGCCGTACGAGCCACATTATTAAAAGGATCTTGTTCGGTTAGACTCCAGCCCGAAGTTTGGCAATGGGTTCTTAGCGCTAATGATTTTTCGTCTTTAGGACTGAATTGTTTTAGGAGTTTGGCCCAAAGCATTCTACCGGCACGCATCTTAGCGATTTCCATAAAATGATTCATTCCGATGGCCCAAAAGAACGAAAGGCGAGGAGCGAACTCATCGATTTTCATTCCGGTTGCTAAACCTGTGCGGATGTATTCTAGTCCGTCTGCCAAAGTGTACGCTAGTTCAATATCTGCAGTAGCTCCAGCTTCTTGCATGTGATAGCCTGAGATGGAGATGGAGTTGAACTTGGGCATTTTCTTGCTGGTATATTCAAATATATCGGCAATGATTTTCATGGAAGGCGTAGGCGGATAGATGTAGGTATTACGCACCATAAACTCTTTCAGAATGTCATTTTGTATGGTTCCTGATAGTAATTCGGGTGCCACTCCTTGTTCTTCTGCAGCAACAATATAAAAGGCCATGATAGGCAATACTGCTCCGTTCATGGTCATAGAGACGGACATTTCCCCTAGTGGAATCTGGTCAAACAACACTTTCATGTCTTCTACAGAATCAATAGCTACTCCAGCTTTCCCTACATCACCCACCACTCGTTCATGGTCGGAATCATACCCACGGTGTGTGGCTAAGTCGAAGGCTACGGATAATCCCTTTTGTCCAGCGGCTAGGTTTCTTCTGTAAAAAGCGTTGCTTTCTTCGGCCGTTGAGAATCCTGCATATTGGCGAATCGTCCAAGGGCGACGTACATACATGGTAGCATAAGGTCCGCGAAGGTTAGGAGCAAATCCTGCTCCGAAACCTAGGTGTTCTACTCCTTCTAAATCCTTTTCGGAATAGATGGGTTTTAGTTGGATGTTTTCGGCGGTATGAAAGTTGTCGGTTGTCAGTTGACTGTTGTCAGTTGACCCCGTTTCGAGTTTGATATGTTGGATGTTTTTACGAATCATAACTTTATTTTTTTTCTTCAGCTGGTGCTTTAATAGTAAATACCATCACAAGAAGAGTTCGAACATTTTTTCCTTCCAATTGCCCGGGTTTCCATTTCGGACAATTTCCCATTACCCTCACGGCTTCTTCCCTAAATTTTTCGTTTGGATGTGGACCCGACGCAATGTCTGTAAGGCTTCCGTCTTTTTCTACCACAAAAGAAACAACCACTCTGCTTGGTACTTTACCACCCTCTGGTATTTTAAAATTATCGTTAAAGAAGTCTCTAAGCTTTTGTTCACCTTCTGGGAATTCGGGTACTACATCAAGGAGGCTTTTGGTCATGATGGTATTATCCTCCTCTTTTTCCTCGTTATTAATTGAATCTGATTTACTTTCATCAGCAGGAGTTGGGGTACCTAACATTTTTACCGGGTATCTGCTGGCATAAGCACTACAACGCACGGGCTTTCCATTTACCAGTGCGGGTTGCCATTTTTTACTTATTTTTTTCAAAAAAGCATTGTTTTCTGGGCTCAACTGACCCTGTTCATTTGAAGCCGAAATATCTAATACCGTACCGTTCTTCTCTACAGTAAACCCTATCCAGTCTATCGATATTTTCTTTTTCCTATGGCTACTTAATGCCTTTTGCATTTCATCGAGGTATTTTATCGGGCCTCCCATAAACTTAGGGGATACATCAACCGACTGTATGTCGTAGGTTTTTTCGTTTTGGGCAAAGGCAGTAAATGAGAACAATGTCGCTACAAAAAACATTATCAAACAAAATCGATTCATTATTCCTCTGAATTTAAGCGTTCTTGTTCTAATTTTTCAGCTAAACGCTTTTCTATAATCGGTGTGATTAACGTTTTGCGTGGGTTTTGTTTGATGAAGGGATACAATTCTAAATCGTGCTTCATTTTGTCGTTTTTGTTGGGGTATTTGTTGGTTCCCAATAATACTTCTTTGCCGCTGTCAAACAGTTCTTGTTCTTTGGTGGCGCTTTCGCTGATTTTCTTTTGGATGGTGCCTTCTATTAATTGGCTGATTAAACCTCCATTGGCTTCGATATCTTTGAATAACAAGAGCGCTTTTTCGGCTAATTGTTGGGTAAGATTTTCAATATAATAAGTACCGTCTGCTGGATTATTGACTTTATCGAAATAGCTTTCGTGTTTTAAGACTAATAATTGATTACGGGCAATTCGGTCACCAAATTCATTGTCTTTGTAGTACAAGCTATCGTAAGGTAAATTCGCTACCGCATTAGCACCGCCGAGAATAGCACTCATACATTCGGTTGTGGTACGCAACATATTGACATTGTAATCGTAAAGCGTTTTGTTTCTTTTGGTAGGTGTAGCGATGATATGGCAATCGAAATTATGATTGTATTCTTTGGCTAGCGTATTGAATAAAAGTCGCAGGGCACGTAGTTTGGCTATTTCAAAAAAGTAATTCGTTCCAACGGATACTTCGATAGTAATGGGTTGGTTTAGGTTTTGAATTCTATTGAAATATTCGTTAACGTGGGCTAGGGTGTAGGCTAGTTGTTGCACTATGTTGGCTCCAGCGTTTTGGTAAGTTCCTGTGTTGATTGACAAGAAAGGAACCACTGCAGCTTTAGCTATGCTATTTAGTTTTTCAAAGTCTTTGTCAAGGTTATCGAACCAATTGCCATCTTTTATTAATTGACCTATTGGGTCGATTTGGATACTAATGTTGGCTTTTGTTTTATTGGTAAAGGCATTGATTTGGTTTACGAAATCGATTGAAAGGAAAGGCAAATAAAAAAAATAGGCTGTAGTTTCTAACGGAAGATTTTGCATTAAGTCTTCTACAGAAACAGTTTCGTTTTCGATAGTAAAGCGAATACTTTCGGCACCGCGATTTAGAGTATCTAACGCTCTTTTATTGGACATTGCCACATCATGTACAAAGATGTTTTGTAGGATGGAGAATGGTTTTTCAGGTGTATTGATTCCTAATTTTATGGTATCTTCATCATTGTGGTAGAAGGGTTTTACTTTAATCCCTTCTGGTGATTCCCATACTAAAGTTTCGTTATAGTCGGCCCCTTTGAGTTCGTATTGAATTTGTTGTTTCCATTGTTTGGAGGAAACGGGTTCGAACGCATCAAATAAATGTTCAGCCATGATTTCTTTTTATAAAGATTTTGATTCTGATTTTTCATCTTTAATAGAATCGCCTTCGAATTCTATGATGTAGATGTCTTCGCTATCGCGTTTCATATAGTATTTTTCGCGAGCGTATTTTTCTATTTGGTCAGGATTTTTGAGGAGTTTGATGTTCTCTTCGTCTTTTTTGATTTCGTCCTGATAGTATTTTTTGTTGTCTTCGAGTTCGTCGAGTTGTTTGTTTAAGATTCGGTGTTCTAAATAAGAAGTATTGTCAAGGAACAGCATCCAAACGGTAAAAAAAACCAACACAATAATGTATCTATTGCTCAAGATTTTGAGAATAGGGTATTTATCGGTTAGGTTTTTAAAGTAACTCATTTGTACTATGTAATTCTTTGGTTGATTACCGCTCTTACTACATCAATAGCCACGGTATTGTATTTGTCATTTGGAATGATGATATCGGCAAAGGCTTTGGTAGGTTCGATAAATTGTTGGTGCATTGGTTTCAAAGTCGTTTGGTAACGGTTTAAAACTTCTTCCATATCGCGACCACGTTCAGCGATGTCTCTTTTTAATCGGCGTATTAGTCTTTCGTCAGAATCGGCGTGAACAAATATTTTGACATCAAACATTTCTCTGAGTTCAGGATTGGCTAAAATTAGGATTCCTTCTACTATCATTACTTTTCTAGGATGGGTAATGATGCTATCATCTGTACGATTGTGCGTTACGAAAGAATAGACAGGCTGTTCAATGGTTTCCCCTTTTTTTAATTGGGTAAGATGATTCACTAATAATTCGAAGTCGATAGCCCTTGGATGGTCAAAATTGATGAGTGCTCTTTCTTCAAAACTTAAGTTATGGTTTTCTCTGTAGTAAGAGTCTTGAGAGATTACACCCACTTCTGTTTCGGGTAATTCATTTATAATTTGTTGGACAACAGTTGTTTTTCCACTTCCTGTACCACCAGCAATTCCGATAATTAGCATATTAAGTTGTGTTGTTTTTAGTTTTAACAAAAATAGAAATTATATCGGAAGTTTTTAGAGAAAAGAGACAAGAAGCGAGAAAAAAAAGTGAGCTAGTAAATCGATGTACTATAGGAATGCGAAAAACAATAAAAACCTTTTGTTTACTAATTAATAATTCTATATTTGCACTCGCTTTCGGGGTGTAGCGTAGCCCGGTTATCGCGCCTGCTTTGGGAGCAGGAGGCCGCAGGTTCGAATCCTGCCACCCCGACCAGTAAATCCTTTCTGTGAAAACAGAAAGGATTTTTTACTTATAAAAATATGCGCAACTCGTTGCAGCTTATTTTTATAAGTAAAAAAACACAGTGCTGAAAGCGCTGAAGAATTTACTAGAGATAGAGCCCAAACTCAGGATCACGAAGTAATCCTGCTAAAGTTATATCCAACTCGTTGTAGCTTATTTTTATAAGTAAATCACTTACCTGAAGCCCACAGTGCTTCCTCCTCTTAATATCAAATTAGAGATAGAACCGAAACTCAGGATCACGAAGTAATCCTGCTAAAGTTATATCCAACTTGTTGTAGCTTATTTTTATAAGTAAATCACTTACCTGAAGCCCACAGTGCTTCCTCCTCTTAATATCAAATTAGAGATAGAACCGAAACTCAGAATCACGAAGTAATCTTGTAAAACAAAAATCCCCTCTGAAAACAGAAGGGATTTATATTTATACTAATTCTTTTACGGAATTCTAGTGAAAGTATAGCCTTCAAAAAAGCTAACACCATCGGGAGTTGGTTCAGGATTAGATCCTTGCAGATATAAGTTATTAGCTGTTACACTATTAATGTATTTATAAACGACTTTAGCTGACCATTGTTTAAGAAACACTAGTCTTAAGTTTTTACCTGGGCTTTTGAGTACTGTATACGTACCGTTGCTATATCCTCCTTCTTCATCAGATGTAAAGGTACCATCAGCTTTTAGTTCCATTACAGGACCATTAGGATAATTGAGAATAAAAGGAGTGTCATTAACGTATTGAGTTAGTTTCCATTTTCCTTGAACCTGTGCTAATAAGGCATTATCAACGTTTGCTTCATCGGAAGTACATCCAATAAATAATAGTGCAATTAAAATCAGTTGTAAGGCTGGAGTAATTTTTTTCATGAATGGTAAATTATATCTTTTCAAAAATAAGAACTTTGCTGTTAATTAAAAAAGAAATCACCAATTATTATCCAAAGATTGTTAATTACTATTTTATCAAGTATCGAATAAATGTTATAAAAAGTTACCTTTGCAAGGCTTAAAAAATTACGATTATGTCTGATACAATAGAAAAAATTAAATGCCTTATTATAGGTTCGGGGCCAGCGGGTTATACTGCTGCAATTTATGCCGCTAGAGCTAATATGTTTCCTGTTTTATATCAAGGAACACAACCAGGAGGACAATTAACCACGACTAATGAAGTAGAAAATTTCCCAGGATATCCTGAAGGCGTTACGGGTCCAGAAATGATGGTACAATTGCAAGAGCAAGCCAAACGTTTTGGAACGGATGTACGTGATGGTTGGGCCACCAAGGTAGATTTTTCAGGAAGTGTACATAAAGTTTGGATAAATGAAACCAAAGAAATTCATGCCGATACGGTTATTATTTCTACGGGTGCTTCGGCTAAATATTTAGGATTGGCTTCAGAGCAACATTATTTACAAATGGGTGGTGGTGTTTCTGCTTGTGCCGTTTGTGATGGTTTCTTTTATAGAAATCAAGAAGTGGTGATTGTTGGAGCAGGGGATTCTGCTTGTGAAGAAGCACATTACTTATCTAAACTTTGTAAAAAAGTAACGATGTTGGTGCGAAGTGAGAAATTTAGAGCTTCTAGAATTATGGAAGAGCGTGTTCGTAAAACAGAGAACATAACTATATTAATGAATCATGATACCCTTGAAGTTGTTGGAGATGGACAAGTGGTTACTGAAATAAAAGCTTTCAACAAAACTACTGATGAAGAAATTATCATTCCAGCTACTGGATTCTTTGTAGCTATTGGCCACAAACCTAATACGGATATTTTTGCGGATTACATTAAATTAGATGAAACGGGTTATATTATAAATGAACCTGGTACCTCTAAAACCAATGTCGCAGGAGTTTTTGTTGCTGGAGATGCAGCAGATCATGTATACAGACAAGCTATTACTGCTGCTGGAACAGGGTGTATGGCCGCTTTGGATGCAGAACGTTATTTGGCTTCAAAGGAGTAAATTAATAATATCGATATAAAAAAATCCCGCCATTTGAGCGGGATTTTTTATTTAGTTTTTGAGAGGTCTTTTCTTTAACATGGCACTATCGGTGAAGCGTTTTACTTCAATTTTGGGTTCGCCAAATAATTCTATCTCACTATTTCCAGAGGCATCAATGGTGGCTATATTGGAAATGTTGATACTTGTTTTGGCATAGGCAGCAGTCTCTACTAATGCGTTTTTAGCGGTTAATTTTTTACCAGTGAAATCAGTGTTGTTGTCTAATCGTAGTTTTAAATCGAGGATATCTCCTTCAACATCTGCAGAAGATTTTTGGTACATATCAAATCTCATTTCACCGCTAGAAATTAAGGCCTTTACATAAGCGCTTTTACTTAGGTCGATTGCTGTTTTATCAGACTTTAAGTTTAGTTCTATTTTTGATTTGTCATTGGCCATTAGTGTAAAGCTTTTGGTTTTAGCATTCAAAAACAATTTGGCATAATCATAACTTTTAAAAGTAATATTATCTAAAGTTATATCAGAAAGAGCTGTTACATTGGTTTCATCTTTGGCACTTACTAAATTAAATTTATCGTTATAAGTTACACGTACGCTTAATTTTTTATAGCTAGAAATGTCTTTTGCAGTAGAAATTCTTAGGTTTTTACCCGTAATTTTATAGTCAACGAATTCAATTAAGTTGTCATCTGCTTCTATTTCTAATCCAGAATCATTCCCTTTTATTAAAAACACTTCTAAGTTGTCTTCAACTTCTAGACTTTCAAAGTCCCCGATTTCTTTTTGTTCAAGTTTGACAATCTTAGAACCTTTTACTTTTTCTTTCTTTTGAGCAAATGAAACAGCGGTAGTAATAAGGAAGCTTATTAAAATAATTTTTTTCATCAATGTTGGTACAGTTAGTTTTTACTTCGTACAGTTCGACCTAATGGTCTTGAGTGTCAAAAATAGAAAAAAAAACATCTCAATGTAAATTGAGATGTTTTATTAACTTATTCTTTGGAAACGCTTCCTCCGGAACTTTCTTCTTTGCTCACTGTTTTAGGAGATCCGAAGTAATCTATTGAACTTCCACTAGATGCTTTTGCCGATATACTTACTCCGGGATGTACGTCAGTTGAACTTCCGCTTGTGGCTTCTGCTATGACATCATTCACTAATAATCCTTTTGCGTCAATTGTACTGCCACTTGAAGAATGGGATTGTAATTTTAAGGCTTTCCCTTTAAGATTTAACGTACTTCCACTTGTTGATTCGCATTTGATATTATCGAATTCTAAATTTAGTTCTGCTTGACTACCACTACTGGTTTTTACTACAACATTGGTTCCGGTAAAGAAATTAATAGTTGAAGCCGAAGAACCACTTGTAGTTTCTATAGCGCTTAATTCAGGTAATTTTACGTGAATATTTTTGGCTTTAGCTTTATCGATGTTTTCATCTGATGTTATGATAAGCGTACCATTTTCAACTTTTGTTGTGATATGTTCTTGCAAATTATCATCGGCTTCAACTTCAACGTTATATTTATTAGATTGCTCAATAGTTACTGTTAAACCTCTACTTACCTCAATTTTTGAAAAATTATTTTCAACTGAACGATTTTGAGTGGTGACATTTCCGTTCCCATCAATTCCATCCCCAAAATGGATATCTTTTATTTGACAAGAGCTAAACAATAGTGCAACAATAGTAGCAACAACTACTTTAGTACATAATACAGCGAATTTTACCATGATTAGTTAGTTTTGATTATTATTCCGTTTTGGTCTACTGTTAGTTTTCCTTTTTTTCCTTGCTTAGTTTCGGTAACTACTTTTCCATTAATCTTAACAGTTACTGTTTTAACTGTATCGTTTTCATCACTTACGTTAATGTCTTCTGTATCTATTCCTCCTTCAACATCATTATATTCGTTTTCATCGCTTGGACAGTTTAGACATTTAACTTGACTGTTATCTACTTTATAAATATAATCATCGGAACTGAAATGGAAATTGAAATAATCATTATCAGATTCGTCAAATGATTCTACACTTTTGTCAACTTTAAACAGCGTTCCTTTTGGAAGATACAAATACAATTCAATGTGTTGATCTCTATATTTACTTGCAATTTCAGTTAACAAATAGTTATCTAAAAGTAATTGATTTCCAATAATTTTATAACCATATTTTATTTTTTCTGCTCTAGCATTAGCTTCATTATATGATTTTCCTTTGGCAATTTTTTCTATTTGTAAATAGGGAGCTGCTTTATCAGTTGCTTTTATTTCAAAACGAATATTATTAGAATAAATTACTTCATGCTTTGTAGAATCTTGAGTGAAAACAAAATCTTCATGTTCGTCGATATTTTTCGAAAAGAAGTCATTGTTTACAAATTTAATTTGCAATGTATCTTTTGGGTTCACGTTAATCGTTTCTTTTTTAACTGATTTTCCATCAAAAGCTAATTGAGTAGCTTCATTTATTCCCAATGAAATTAGAATTCCAACAGCAATAATCCAAATAGCTAGTAAACTATATTTTGCAATATTTCCAATGGATTTAAAATTGGTTACCAATAATTTTAATCCTAAAATTAATAAGAAGAAAAATGGAATTCCAAAAGCCAATAAAAACAAGATACCTTGTGTCCAAAGTGGCGTTTCTAAACCAATTGGTGTATTAATATGATTCAAAATGGTATTTGATGGTAACGAAGAGGAGAACATCATAATGATAGAGGCAATCGTAATGCCTAATAATCCAAAGGATGAAAAAATTAAGATAAATGCTCCTAATACTTTAGCAAAGGCTCCGAATACTTTCATGAAAACTTCTCCAATTCCACCAGCAACTCTTTCAGCCCCTGTTTTTACTTGGTTTCCCATTTTGTCATAATCGGCATTTTTGAATTTGTTGGTAACACTATCAAATTCTTCTCTAACTTTCTTTTCGATATTTGAAATAGTTACTGGTTCGCCTGTCATTTCTAGTTTTTCTGAAGTAGTAACGGCTTTTGGCATGGCAATCCAAAGGATAATGTAAGCGATGAATCCAGTACCAAATCCGAAGAACAATATCAAGAATAATATTTTTAACCAAACGGCATCAATTCCGAAGTAATGTCCTAGACCAGTACAAACACCTGCAATAGTGCCTCTGTCTTTATCTCTATACAATTTTTTTGTTCTTGTATAAGGATAAAATGGTTCTTCTGTTTTTTTGGCTTCGTCGTCATCAATTCTGTAATCTTCAGGTTGACCCATAACTACAATTACTTCATCAACATCTTTGTTATTGATCACGTGCTTATCGCTTTTTTGTCTTTCAGAAAGTAATTCAGCCACACGCATTTCAATGTCTTTCATGATTTCATCTTGTCCAGATGAATTAGAAAGGGAACGTTTTATTGCCTCAAAATATCGAGTTAATTTTTGGTATGCATCTTCATCGATGTGAAAAATCAAACCGCCTATATTAATATTTACTGTTTTGTTCATGATTTTATTTGTTAGTTGTGATGATATTTACAGCATCGGATAATTCGGTCCATGTGCCATTTAATTCAGTTAAAAATGTTTTTCCTAATTCGGTCAAACCATAATACTTTCTTGGTGGTCCCGAAGTTGATTCTTCCCAACGGTAGTTGAGTAAACCATCGTTTTTTAATCTTGTTAATAGCGGATAAACGGTTCCCTCTACCACAAGCAATTTCGCGTTTTTTAAAGTGTCTAAAATCTCAGAAGTGTATGCATCTTTTTCTTTTAGGACAGACAAGATACAAAATTCTAAAACACCTTTACGCATCTGGGCTTTTGTGTTTTCAATATTCATAATGCATGATTTAATTTTTTTGATTAACTAATTCGTTTTTTGATTGCTTGGCCAGTCTAGCTTAACTCTCGTGTGATGATTGAAACTGATGATTGATTATTGATTTTCTTTTAAACAGACAATTAGGTTCGTTAAATTTTGGCTGAATAACTTAACAGTATATTCTTCATCTTCTTCTGTAGTAAAGTTAATTTTGTTTTTACCTTCTTGATAATTTTCTCTTGCAAAAACGATTTTATTTTTACTGTTAGAAATGATGACATTGTAGGTTTGTTCTTTTTTCAAATTAAATTTTAAATTGATGTCTAAGGGTTCATGGGTTACAATTTTAAACTGATTTTTTTCTTTTGCTTCAGCTTCAATGCCTGATTTTGTGATTTCGATAACTCGGTTATCTTGTGCTACTAATTTTGCTGTCATAGCGAGTAACATTCCTGCGATTAAGATTAACTGTTTCATTTTGTGATTGATTTATGATTAATGATTTTTATTGTTTGATTATTTAAAAAATGGAATACTTAGCGGATACTTATAATATTCTCCATTTGATGTTTTTACTGCAGCATTGATGATTAAGCAAAACTCAGCAACTTTAAGAAAGCAAACTAACAAAGCCGCTACAATGCCAATGATTGATACACCTGTGAAGTTATGAAAGCTTAAATTGTTTATTACAAATTCATCATGATGGATGATAGTATGAAAATCAATGTTTTTAAAAACATTAATTACTAAAATTGGTATAGCGATTAGGCACAAGATGATAGTATATAAAAAAATACTTAATTGAAAATTCAAAACTTGCTTTCCGTTATAGTCTATAAATTCTGAGTCGTCTTTTTTGGAACTCCAAATAATAATAGGAAATATGTAATTTCCAAACGGAATAAAATATTGTGTTAAACAACTCAGGTGTGTTACAGTTGCAATACTTTTGTCATTAGTTGTTGTCATGATTTTATTTTTGATTATGATGATTAAAACTCTTTTTTAAACAATACTATAGATAGTCTATTAATTTCTAATACAAAGATACAATCAAAAAAAGGTATTATGCAATACAAAGTACTTAATATTAACATAAATTTAACATTTGATAGTACTTTCAATTGATTGCCATTTTTACTACTTTTACAATAAAATCAAGCTCTTATGGAATTTTCTCCTTCTAAATTAAATACTTTTCTATTTTTTAAATTGCCTTCTGCTTTTTGGAGTGGAGTTAGAGTAAAGTCTATTTCAAAGCTGCAATGTGTGGTAACTGTGAAGCATCGTTGGTTTAATCAAAACCCATTTAACTCCATCTATTTTGCGGTTCAAGCCATGGCTGCCGAATTGACAACAGGAGCTTTAGTTATGATGCAAATAAAAAATAGCGGGAAAAAGATTTCTATGTTGGTTGCCAATAACAATGGAAATTTTTCAAAAAAAGCAACGGGAAGGATAACATTTACTTGTAATGATGGGCATATGATAGAAGAAGCAATTCAGAAAACTATAGCAACTGGAGAAGGACAGACTCTTTGGATGAAATCTAAAGGACATAACGAAAAAGGGGAGCAAGTTTCTGAAATGAATTTTGAATGGAGTATTAAATTGAAGCCATAAACAAAAGTTAAACCTAATAAATTGGGTTTTATTTGTGAGAGGTTGGTTGTAACTTTGATAAAAATAATTCTAAATGAAAATTCTAATCACAGGGGCAACAGGATTGATAGGTAGTGAATTAGTTAAACTCCTTTTGTCAAAAAATCATTCCGTTAATTACTTGACTACTTCCAAGTCAAAAATTGAGAACAAACCTAACTATGAAGGCTTTTATTGGAGTCCTGAAGAAGGTAAAATTGACGAAAATGCTTTACAAGGTGTTGATGCTATAATCCATTTGGCCGGTGCCAATATCGCTCAACGTTGGACTGATAAATATAAACAAGAGATTATTGAAAGTAGAACTTTGTCAAGTGAATTACTCTATAATTTAGTTAAAAAACATCCTAATTCGGTTAAGCAAATTATATCCGCATCTGGAACTGCTATATATCCTGATAGTATTTCTAAGGTATATTATGAAACTGCCACAGAATCAGAAGATAGTTTTTTGTCTAATGTGGTTAAAAGATGGGAAGAAAGCGTCAATACCTTTCAGGTTTTAGGGATAAAAGTGTGTAAACTTCGAACAGGAATAGTACTTTCAAATCTTGGCGGTGCTTTGCCAGAAATGGTTAAACCTATAAACATGGGTTTAGGAGCAGGTATGGGATCTGGAAAACAAATGCAATCATGGATTCATATCAAAGACTTAGTCGCACTTTATTATTTTGCATTAGAAAATCAGTTGGGTGGAGTTTACAATGCCGTTTCCCCCAATCCTGTAAGCAATCAAGAATTAACAAAAGTTATTGCTAAGACATTGAAAAAACCGCTGTGGCTTCCTAATGTTCCAAAATTTGTAATGAAGATAGTGCTTGGTGAAATGTGTGAACTTTTATTTTCAAGTAAAAATCTAAGTGCAAAAAAAATATCAACTGCTGGTTTTCAGTTTCAATTTCCCAGAATTGATAGGGCTTTAGCAGACTTGTATGCATAAAAAAAGTGCTGTTCTTGAAACAGCACTTTTTTTTTACTATAAAGATTCTTGAATTAATAATTATTACAGCTTTAAGCTAACCTAAATGATTTTCATTTTATTATAAAGACAAATCTAACTAAAACGAAAACGTAATAGTCTTAAAATTTTATTAAAATTTTATTAAAATTAAAACTAATAAATTGAATTATATTCAATGTAGAGTATTTGACATATTTGATATTTTGCTAATAAAAATAATGACAATTTGACATTTTTAAAGAATTGGCAGTACTTTTGCAATCCAACATGCAACAAATGAAAATCAAAAATATTTTTAAAAATAAAACAGAAATGAATACTGAAAACACGGATAAAGACCCAATTGAAAACGATATTGAAAACGTGATTAATGAAGTCGAAACTGCTGAAGAGCTTAGTATTGAAGCACAACTACAAGAAGATTTAGCTAAGGAAAAAGATAAGTTTCTTAGGCTTTTTGCCGAATTTGAGAACTTCAAAAAGAGGACGGCTAAAGAAAGAATGGATTTGTTTAAAACGGCCAATCAAGAAGTCTTACAAGTCATGTTGCCAGTTTTAGATGATTTTGATAGAGCCATGGTTCAAATTTCAAAAACGGAAGATGAGGTCTTATTAAAAGGGGTTGAGCTTATTCATGAAAAATTAAAAACAACTTTAGCCTCCAAAGGCTTAGAACAAGTTGAAGTTAGAAAAGGAGATACTTTCAATGCTGATTATGCTGAAGCAATTACTCAAATTCCAGCACCGAGTGATGATTTGAAAGGTAAAATAGTTGATGTTGTTGAAAAAGGATATAAATTGGGAGACAAAATCATTCGTTTTCCAAGAGTAGTGATAGGACAATAAATACCTTAAAGACTAAGTTTACAGCGTCTAATTTTTATAAATATTATGAGCAAAAAAGATTTTTACGAAATATTAGGAATTTCAAAAAGTGCCTCACCTGAGGAAATTAAAAAAGCATATCGAAAAAAAGCTATTGAATTTCACCCTGATAAAAACCCGGGAGATAAAGAAGCTGAAGAAAATTTTAAAACTGCAGCTGAAGCTTATGAAGTACTAAGTGATCCGAATAAAAAAGCTAAATATGATCAATATGGTCATGCTGCTTTTGATGGCGCTGGTGGTTTTGGTGGTGGTCACCATATGAATATGGATGACATTTTTAGTCAGTTTGGTGATATTTTTGGAGGAGCTTTTGGAGGAGGCGGTTTTGGTGGCTTCGGAGGAAATTCAGGTGGACAACGTAGAGTAAAAGGAAGTAATCTTCGTATCAAAGTAAAAATGACTTTGGAAGAAATTGCTAATGGTGTTGAGAAAAAAGTAAAAGTAAAACGTAAAGTACAAGCACCGGGGGTAAAATATAAAACCTGTTCTACTTGTAATGGTCAAGGTCAAGTTTTAAGAGTGACCAATACTATTTTGGGTAGAATGCAATCAGCAACAACTTGTCATGTTTGTGGAGGAACTGGTCAAACCATTGAAAGCAAACCCAATAATGCTGATGCTCACGGAATGATTTTAGAAGACGAAACAGTGTCTATTAAAATTCCAGCCGGTGTTGTAGATGGAATGCAATTGAAAGTCTCTAGTAAAGGAAATGACGCTCCAGGAAATGGAGTTCCAGGAGATTTAATTGTAGCAATAGAAGAATTAGAACATGAATTCTTAAAACGCGAAGGCGAGAATCTTCATTATGATTTGTATATAAGTTTTGCTGAAGCTGCTTTAGGAGTTTCTAAGGATATTGAAGCTGTTAATGGTAAGGTTAGGATTAAATTAGAAGACGGAATACAATCAGGTAAAATTTTAAGATTAAAAGGCAAAGGAATTCCAAGTTTAAACAGCTACGGAAACGGTGACTTATTAGTGCATGTAAATGTTTGGACCCCTAAAAAGTTAACTAAAGAGCAACAACAGTTTTTCGAAAAATCCTTGACGGATGAAAATTTTATTCCTCAACCACAAAAAGGGGATAAATCTTTTTTTGAAAAAGTAAAAGATATGTTTTCATAATTTAAAAAATAGTTTTACATTTGGTTATTACTAGGAAACTAGTAATTTCTTTTTCATAGCAATTTTTCCCATCCTTATTGCAAAATTAGGGTGGGTTTTTTGTAACAATCCACTTCCTTTTAGTACTTATTTTATACTTTTACCAAAACTAAAATAAAGTATGAGCAATATACTTGAAGTCAATAAAGTCGTTAAGCAATATGAAAATTATACAGCGCTAAACGAAGTTTCACTCACCGTTCCTAAAGGCAGTATTTACGGACTGCTCGGTCCAAATGGTGCCGGAAAAACCTCCCTAATTCGAATCATCAATCAAATCACAATGCCAGATAGCGGTGACATTATTTTGGATGGTGAAAAACTTAAACCAGAACACATCAGTTTAATTGGTTATATGCCAGAGGAAAGAGGTTTATATAAAACCATGAAAGTAGGGGAGCAATGTTTGTATTTAGCGCAACTAAA
The DNA here is from genome assembly GCF_025947145.1 of Flavobacterium sp. N1994. NCBI lineage: Bacteria > Pseudomonadati > Bacteroidota > Flavobacteriia > Flavobacteriales > Flavobacteriaceae > Flavobacterium > Flavobacterium sp. N1994. The sequence continues at coordinate 703,253 of NZ_CP109999.1, read as the reverse complement.
AGGATTGTCTAAACAAGATGCTAAGAAACAGTTAGACTATTGGTTTGAACGACTAGAAATTCAAGGTTGGTGGAACAAAAAAATTCAAGAATTGTCTAAAGGGATGGCACAGAAAATTCAGTTTGTAGTGACTGTTTTACACAAACCTAAATTACTTATTCTAGACGAGCCTTTTTCAGGTTTTGACCCAGTAAATGCCAATTTGATTAAAGATGAAATCCTTGAGCTTAATAAACAAGGTACTTCGGTGATTTTCTCGACTCATCGTATGGAAAGCGTCGAAGAAATGTGCGATTATATTGCCTTAATTCACAAATCTAATAAACTCATTGAAGGTAAACTTACTGATGTCAAAAAGCAATTCAGAACTAATAATTATGATGTAGGTATTTTGACCAATAATGTTGAAGGTTTACTATATGACTTGTCTCAAAAGTTTACTTTATCTCAAACAGATTTTAAATCATTGAATGATGAATTAAAACTCGAAATCAGTATCGGAAACACTACTCCAAATGAGTTACTTAATATTTTAATTCAAAGAGGTCAAGTTACCCATTTTGCTGAAAAAATTCCAAGTATGAATGATATTTTTATCCAAACGGTAAGCGAAAAATAATGAACAAATTACTACTGATTATTAAAAGAGAGTTTGTTGCCAAAGTGCGCAATAAATCTTTCATTGTGATGACTTTTTTAAGTCCGTTATTGTTTGTGGCTATTGGCGTTTTTGTTGGGTATCTAAGTACCATGAAAGCCGATATGAAAACGATTGCTATTCATGATGAAACTGGAAGATTTGTATCTGAATTTAAAAGTAACAAAGAATATAAATACGTCGATTTATCACAAGTTGATTTAAAAGTACTCAAGGACAGCATAGTAAGAGAAAGCTATGAAGGATTACTACTGATTCCTAAAGCAAAAGATAATGCGGCACTTCAAAAAGGAATTCAATACATTTCAAATGACAGTCCAAGTGTTGGTTTTATTGATGATTTGCAAGATGTTATTGCCAAAAAAATAACTACTGAAAACTTTCAAAATGCTGGTTTAGATACCTTAAAAATTAATACAGCCAAAGCGGATGTAGTCATCAATTTAGAAAAAGCTTCTGGTGAAAGTGCTTTAAAAGGTTTGAATGAAATCAAAATCATCATTGGTGGTGCTTTTGGTTACTTAATTATGATGTTCATAATTTTATATGGTAACATGGTGATGCGAAGTGTTATAGAGGAAAAAACATCTCGTATTATTGAAGTAATCATTTCCTCAGTTAAGCCATTCCAATTAATGATGGGTAAAATCATAGGGACTTCATTAGCTGGAATTTTGCAGTTCTTGATTTGGGCATTATTAGGATTGACTGCTATGTTTGTAATTTCTAGTGTATTTGGGGTTCATATGGGCGCTTCTGCTGGTGCTCAAGAACAGGCTATGCAGGCAGCTCAAAAGGTTTCAGGGAGTCAAATTCAATTATATATAAAAGAATTATGGAATCTTCCCATTGCAACTATTCTGATTTCATTCATCATTTATTTCATAGGTGGTTACTTCTTGTACAGTTCGTTCTATGCTTCCATTGGTGCCGCTGTTGACAATGAAACCGATTCTCAACAATTCTTATTACCCATAATTATGCCTTTAATTCTCGGTGTTTATATTGGTTTCTTTACCGTAATGAATGATCCTCACGGAACAGTAGCTACCGTCTTTTCCATGATTCCATTAACATCTCCTATAGTTATGATGATGCGAATTCCTTTTGGAGTTCCAACATGGCAAATTATTGTTTCTATGCTATTGCTTTTCGGGACTTTCTTTGGAGTAGTTTGGTTTGCCGCTAAAATCTATCGTGTCGGGATTCTAATGTATGGTAAAAAGCCTACATGGAAAGAACTCATGAAGTGGATGAAATATTAGTTATTGACCTCGGGCAGATTTTAAAAACTTGTCAGAGGTAACATCTTTATAAAATCTTTATACTTTCTATTACATCCCTTATATTCTACTTATAACTAATGCCGTAACTTTGTCCCATAATTAGTAACAGAGTAATGTCAGCAGTAAAAAGCCATAGCAATCAATACTTAATTAGCATCCTTTCGGTAGCCACGATTTCCTTATTAGGGATGGCGATTAGAGACCTAATTGATTATAAAATCTTAGGGTATTTGTTGTTGTTTCTGGTTTCAATCCTAGCTATCTTTTTAGAAATAAAACCTGTATTGTTGGCGGCGGTTTTAAGTGCGTTAGCCTTAGATTTTCTTTTTATAAAACCCTATTATACGCTACATATAGATAATGCTCAAGATGCTTTATTGCTCTTGTTATTCTTCATCATTGCCTTAATAAATGCGGTCTTGACTTATAAAATCAAACGCATGCAAAAGGCCATTCACATGAAAGAAGCCCGTGCCAATACTATGAAGTTATATAACACTTTACTAGATTCTCTTTCCCATGAATTGCGTACTCCAATCGCTGCTATTATTGGTTCTATAGATACATTGCAACAAAATGATGTGACTCTATCCAACGAAAGCAAAACCAATTTATTCAACGAAATAGAAAAAGCTTCGATGAAATTGAATTATCAAGTCGAAAACTTACTCAACATGTCACGTCTAGAATCAGGATATATCCAACCCAAATTAGATTGGTGTGATGTTAAAGAATTGGCTTATAATACCTGCAATCGTTTGACTGATGAGTTGAAAGATCATAAATGGGTAATTATAACTGATGACAATTTGCCTTTATTCAAACTCGATTATGGTTTGATGGAGCAAATTCTTTACAACTTGATTTACAATGCTTCCCAATATACTCCCAAAGGAGCCAAAATCCAAATCGAAATCAAATATGATGTTGATACCGATTATGATGCTCATATGAACGTTATCAAAAAATGTATTATCATTATTAAAGATGACGGTTATGGTTTTCCAGAAGAAGAAATCGACAAAGCCTTTGATAAATTCTATCGTTTGCAGAGTTCTAAAACGGGCGGAACAGGTTTAGGATTGTCTATTGTAAAAGGTTTTGTAGAAGCACAAAATGGAACTATAAAACTCAGTAATGCAGATGAAGGGGGCGCTATCTTTGAAATGACCTTTGCGGTTGATTGTTTATCCACCAATACCGTTGAAAATGAGTAATCTGTTTTCTATATTAGTCATTGATGACGAAAGTCAAATCAGAAAACTTCTAGAGATTACTTTAGAAGCCAATGGATATAAATTGCTTTTTGCGGTCAATGCCAAAGAAGGAATAACCATGGCTGCAAGTCATCAACCTGATTTAATTTTACTAGATTTAGGGTTGCCTGATGAAGACGGACAAGTTGTACTGAAACAATTACGAGATTGGTATCACAACCCAATCATTATCCTATCGGTAAAAAGTACTGAGGAAGAAATTGTAAAAGCCTTAGACAGTGGTGCCAATGATTATCTAACGAAACCATTTCGTACACAAGAATTGTTGGCCCGAATTAGAACGGCTTTGAGAGGTAGCTTTAATCAAAATCAAGAACCTGTAATTGTCTTTGGAAACATTACTGTTGATTTAGTATCTAGAGTGATTAAAATGAAAGACGAAATTGTAAAACTCACGGCCACCGAATACAACTTGCTTACCTTATTGTTAAAAAATGATGGAAGGGTCTTGACGCACCAATACATATTAAAAGAAATCTGGGGCAATAGTTATGCAGATCAAACGCAATACTTAAGAGTCTTTGTGGCACAACTTCGCAAAAAGATAGAAGAAGATCCTAATCGTCCAAAATATATACTGACAGAATCCGGCGTAGGCTACCGCTTTAATTCCAGCTAAAATTGAGTCCTTTTTTTATTGAAAATACTTCCTGTGGCTTCTCTTGTAGAAATCCACACTGGATAACCTATGTCTAAAAATCTGAGAAGTCTAATTATCTAACAATCTAAAAATGAATCTTCCCACCAAACAAAAAGTCACCGGCATTACCTTATTAGTTGCCTTAGGTATCATTTACGGTGATATCGGAACAAGTCCGCTTTATGTAATGAAAGCCATAATCGGGGATAAACCCATTAATGAACTCTTAGTGTATGGCGCCGTTTCCTGCGTCTTTTGGACCTTGACTTTCCAAACCACTTTAAAGTACATTATACTAACACTCTCAGCTGATAATCATGGGGAAGGCGGAGTGTTTTCGCTTTATGCTTTGGTAAAACGCTTTGGCAAAGGGCGATTAGTAATCCCAACGATATTAGGAGCCACAACTTTATTAGCTGATGGAATCATAACGCCACCTATTTCAGTAGCTTCGGCTGTAGAAGGCTTAGGAGATGTCATTCCAGATATTCCCACTATTCCTATTGTAGTGGTAATTATTTCGTTGCTTTTTATTTTCCAACGTTTCGGAACCCAAAAAGTAGGCTCTATTTTCGGCCCCGCTATGTTCATTTGGTTTTGCATGTTGTTTGTTTTAGGGGTTTCCCAAATCATTCATCATCCCATGATTATCAAAGCCTTGAACCCAATGTATGGCTATGAATTATTAACCCAATATCCCAAAGGGTTTTGGCTTTTAGGAGCGGTCTTCTTATGTACCACTGGAGCAGAAGCCTTGTATTCCGACTTAGGACATTGTGGTAAAGAGAATATCCGCATCACTTGGGTCTTTGTTAAGATTAGTTTGGTAGTCAATTATCTGGGACAATCCGCTTGGTTAATGAGTCAAGGTAAAGAGTTTTTAGAAGGAAGAAATCCGTTTTATGCCATCATGCCGCATTGGTTCTTATTGATTGGGATAGTCATCTCTACTTTTGCTACTATAATAGCTTCTCAAGCTTTAATTAGCGGTTCTTTTACCTTGATTAATGAAGCCATATCGTTAAACTTTTGGCCCCGAGTTACTTTAAAAAACCCAACCAATTTAAAAGGGCAAATTTATATTCCATCAATTAATAATATCCTTTGGTTTGGCTGTATCTTGATGATTTTGTATTTCAAAAACTCCACCAATATGGAAGCGGCTTATGGCTTTTCCATCACCATTGCCATGATGATGACTACGGTGTTGCTCACGTATTATTTGATTTATATTAAAAAAGTACGACTGTCATTAGTAACGCTTATTTTAGTGGTGTTTGCCATCATCGAAGTCTCCTTTTTTATTGCTAATGTTTCCAAAATAAAACAACGTTGGATGTTCTTATTCTTCGAGTTGTTCATTTTTATGGTGATGTATGTTTGGTATTACTCTAGAAAAATTAATAACCGTTTCTTGAAGTTTACCAATTTGATGGAACAAACTGAAACCTTGGCAACACTTAGCGAAGATGATGCCATTCCAAAATACGCTACCCACTTAATCTATTTGTCAAAAGCCGATAAAACCTATGAAATAGAAGAAAAAATTATCAAATCGATATTTGCTAAACAGCCTAAACGTGCTGATGTTTATTGGTTCTTCCATATCAACCGAACCAATGAACCGTTTACGCTCAATTATGAAGTTGTTGAGTTATTAGATGATAAAGTCATTAAAATCATACTCAATATTGGGTTCCGTGTGCAGCCTAAAGTAGAGTTGTATTTCAAGAAAATTGTACAAGATTTGGTGAACCAAAAACAATTGAATTTACACATACGTCCTGATGGCTCTTCCAAATACAATTCAGAACCCGATTTCAAATTTGTAATCATCGAGAAGTTTATATCCGTAGAAAATGAATTTGCCTTTAAGGAAGGTTGGTTGTTAACTTCTTACTTCTGGCTCAAAAAACTATCCTTATCGGATGAAAAAGCCTTTGGATTAGACAAAAGTGATGTCGCTATCGAAGAATATCCCATGGTGTATTCCCCCGTAACTAACTTAGAATTAAACAGAAAATAAAATACCTAATGAAACAATTTATAATTTCTCTAGCACTACTTTCAGGAAGTAGTCTATTGGCCCAACAAAGCACTATTCAAGATACCCTAAAAGAAAAAGTACCCTTTGATGGTATGGATATGTCTTGGCAAAATGGTTCGGACAGAAGGACAACTCCGCCCGTTTTAACCTCTAAATATTTTGTTGGAAGCATCATGATTGATGCCAATTATACCCATTCGTTCAACAATCCTATTGACAATACGGTCGTGGGTTCAACCGCTTTGGCACGCAATAATGAAATACAAATCTCAAGCGCGAATATTGGTGGCGAATTTAATTACGAAGGAGCCAGAGGTAAAATCATGATGCAGTTCGGAACGCGTTCTACGGTGGTACCTCGTAATGATTACAGCGTTTATCGTGGACAGTACCAATTGGACAATGTGTATCGCTATTTATCCGAAGCTTATGCTGGATATCATTTTAATACATGGTACGGAATTAATGTCGATGCCGGTATGTTCATGTCTTATATTGGTTTGAATTCCTATTATCAAGCTGAAAATTGGGAGTACCAAGCTTCTTTTACTTCAGATAATACGCCTTGGTTTTTTAACGGAGTGCGAGTACAAATCTTTCCGACGAAACATTTGAAAATAGAAGGATGGTTAATTAACGGTTGGCAAAGCTATGCCAAGTTTAATAGTATGCCAGGACTAGGAGGGAATGTGACTTGGTGCCCAAATGAAGCGGTAAAAGTTTTAACAAATGATTATTACGGAACCGATGCAGCAGGTTTGTCTAAACGCATTCGTTTCCATTCGGATAATAGCTTGTTGGTGCGTTATTATAATCAACCAACTGCTAGAGGAATTAGTAAAGCGGCTTTCTCTAGTACGTTTGATGTCGGTTTTGAAAGCGGTGATGGTGTAGGTGGTTTTAATGGCACTGCTGATAATCCTTCGCAATATTTCTTGAGTGGTATGGTTTATAACCGTGTTTGGTTTAATAAAAACAAAATGGCTTGGACGATAGGAGGAGGGTATATGACTAATCCTGGTCGTTATTTGGTATTGTATCCAACGGGAGATGCGAGTCCGTTACCGAATCCAAATAACCCAACACAAACGCAAGGAACCCATCCTTTTACTGCTAATCCTGGGGATGAGTTTAAAGGTTGGGATTGTTCTACTAATTTTGATTTTATGCCGAATCAAAGTATTACGTTCCGAGTGGAATTCGTGCACCGTGAAGCCAGTGTTCCTTATTTTGCTGGTAGTGGAGGTATAACTTCTCCAACAGGATATACTACAACACCTTTGCCTTCTGATTGGCAACCTGATTTAGTAAAATTGGAAAATCGAATTATATTCGCCGTTTTATTTAGAATCTAGTTTTTAAAATACCTTTCGAAAGTTTTTATACCAATGCAAATCTTACATTAAAAAAAGTAGATTTGCATTGCTTATTTTAGATTGTGCTGAAATAAGTAGGAGCTATGAAACGCTATTTTTGTCTTGGTTTATTTTTGATGCTTTATTCCGTTACTTTTTCTCAAGAAAAGAAAGAAGTAAAGTTCATCTTTTCTGGTTTTTTTGAAACGTTTTATGCTTATGATTTTAATCAACCTGATGTTTCAAAAAAGCTCCCCTTTATGTATAATTATAATCGGCATAACGAACCCAATTTAAATATTGGATTGTTACGGGCAAGAGTGGCTTATCAAAATGTTTATGCTAGTGTAGCCGTTCACGCGGGAACCTATGTGGATGATAATTATGCCAATGAGAAAATGAAATATCTAAGTGAAGCCTATTTCGGAATGTATCTGGATAGTCTTAAAAAGCAAACCATTGAGATTGGTATATTGCCAAGTTATATCGGATTTGAATCAGCCACAACAGCTACCAATCTTACTTTGACCCGTTCTATTTTAGCCGAGAACTCTCCTTATTTTATGACGGGAGTAAAATACAATTATAGACCTAATGATAAATGGTCTTTTTCGGGCTTACTTACCAATGGATGGCAACGCATCAATACGGTCAAAAGTAATATTCCACCTTCTTTGGGCTCTCAAATTAGTTATAAACCCAATGCCAAAGCTTTGTTTAATTGGAGTACTTTTTTTGGTAAAGAATTGTATTTAGAACAATGGAGCGCTCGTTATTTTAGTAATTTCTATTGGGACAATCAATGGAATACCAAGTGGCGCACTATAATGGGTTTTGATATGGGAATACAAACGAATGAAAGTACAGATCAAAAAGTCTACTGGTTGAGCCCTGTAATCATTACACAATATAGTCTTTCCTCAAAATGGCAAACCGCTGTAAGATTGGAATATTATCAGGATGCTAATGCAGTTCTTATTGCTACTGATGATGAATTTAGAACTTTTGGAACTTCATTCAATTTAGATTACTTCATTATTTCAAAACTGAAATGCAGGGCAGAGGCCAGGTATTTAAAAAATAAAGGAAAAGTATTTACCAACGGAACAACCTTAGTAGACGATAATTTCTTTGTCACTACCAGCTTGTCTTATGAATTCTAACAATCTGCCATATTCACAGCTACCGCTAGCCCTCCTTCAGAGGTTTCTTTGTATTTAGAATTCATGTCTTTGGCGGTTTGCCACATGGTATCAATTACTTTGTCTAAAGGTACTTTAGCATTTTTAGCATCAGTTTCCATAGCGAGTTCTGCAGCGTTGATGGCTTTGATAGCTCCCATGGTATTTCTTTCTATACACGGAATTTGAACTAAGCCTCCAATAGGATCACAAGTTAAACCCAAATGATGCTCCATAGCGATTTCTGCAGCCATTAAAACTTGATCAGGAGTGCCACCCATAACTTCGCATAAAGCAGCCGCAGCCATAGCAGAAGAAACGCCAATTTCAGCCTGACAACCTCCCATAGCAGCCGAAATGGTAGAGCCTTTTTTGAAAATGCTTCCTATTTCACCAGCGACCATCAAGAATTGTTTAATTTCTTTCTCTCCAGCCTCATGGTTTTCTATCACTAAATAGTACATTAAAACGGCTGGGATAACGCCAGCACTTCCATTTGTAGGTGCCGTTACTACACGACCTAATGCAGCATTAACTTCATTAGTAGCCAAAGCAAAACAGGAAACCCATTTCAATATTTGACGAAACTTTACTTCCGTTTTTCGGATGGTTTCTAGCCATTCTTGTGGATTGTTATAGTTAGCCAAACCAATTAGTCCTTGATGCATATCAAACGCTCGTCTTCTTACATTTAAACCACCAGGTAAAATCCCTTCAGAATGGCATCCAATATAAAGGCATTCCAACATAGTGTTCCAAATACGCATGAGCTCACTATGCACTTCTGCTTCAGGACGCATTGAGATTTCATTGGCATAGACAATCTCAGAAATAGATTTGTTTTGAGTAATAGTATAGTGTAATAGCTCTTCCGCATTTTGTATCGGGAAAGGGAAGGCACATTTTATGGCTAACTTCTTCTTAGCATTCACCCGTTCTTCTTTGACTACAAATCCACCACCGATAGAGTAGAAGGTAGAAGTGTATTCTGTATCATCCATTAAGTAAGCAGTAAAAGTCAAACCATTGGCATGAAACGGAAGGAAGTTTTTATTAAAAACGATATCTTGTAGAAAATAAAACGGAATGCTGATTTTGTTTCCTAAATTGATTTCGTTGGTCTCTTCTATGTTTTTTATAATACCCGCAATGTCTTGAACCGGAATGTATTCAGGGTCTTGTCCGCTTAATCCTAGCATGATGGCTAAATCAGTAGCATGCCCTTTTCCCGTTAAGGAAAGAGAACCATATAAATCCACTTTGACACGAGTTATTTTATCGAATAAATGTTCAGTTTGCAACTCGGTTAAAAAACGTTCTGCTGCACGCCAAGGTCCAAGTGTGTGAGAACTTGAAGGGCCTACACCAATTTTGAGCATATCAAAAACAGAGATACATTCTTCCATGTACTATATCGATTTAGTGGAGCAAATATAACTAAATACAAATTAGGAATAGAATATCTAAATGGCTTCTTGTCGATTGGTTCCGTATAATAATTGTATTTTTGTGCTCTATCTAATATAATGCAAAGAGAATGAGTTTTTTAAAGAATATGTTTGGCACATCTAGTGATGAAACTACTTCAAAAGTAGGTTGGAGACTATTAACCGATTTAGGTCAGCTTAATGAAATAATACAAGAATCTACTGAAAAGCCAGTGGTTATTTTTAAACACAGTACCCGATGTTATATCAGTAAATCGGCTCTTAAGCAATTTGAAAATGAGTTTGATTTACAAGAAAAAGTAATTCCTTATTTTCTAGACTTAATAGAACACCGCGCTATATCAAATGAAATTGCTGTTCGTTTTGGAGTGGAACATCAATCGCCCCAACTTATCGTTATAAAAGACGGTAAAGCAGTTTATGATGCTTCCCATGAAAATATTGATGCTGCCCAATTAGAGCAGTTTATATAAAATAAAAAATCCGAAGCTAGTACTTCGGATTTTTCTTTTTTAACGCCTGAATTTATTTCGGACAATGATGTCTTTTAGTTTTGCTTTTAAATCATTTCCAGTATCAAAAACCATTTGTTCATTGCTTGGAAACGGTACGGCTCTCTTATCAAAATTAGAGTAATAGTTTTCTTCACAAGCTCTTCGGTCTCCTCTATAAGTCGAGTAAACATTGGAAAAGACAAATTCACTGGCTATTGGAAACGTTTCTATAAGTTGATTGTTTTTAAAGTTGATGTAATCCACTTTAGCAGTAACTTGACAAGATTTTAATTGGGAATACTCATAAATACTAACTCGAATGGTTTTGAAGTTGTCTACTTTTATAGGATGACCCAAACTGTCTTTTACAATATGTCCATTAGCGTCTAGAAGATTCTTCACCCCGTCTTTGATTTGCTTTTCTTTATCAAATTGTTTTTCTTTTACTTGCTCTGGCGAGATGTTAATTTGACGGAAGTTAACAATCAAACCATAATCATAGTCAATTCCTTTTTGACGGTTGCTGTGGTATACCGTCCATTTATCGTTTAAACCATAGGTGCTAAAATCTAATAAATCATTTTGTAAACGAACCGGAATTACGATATTGGTCTCGTTTTTGGTATACACGTTTACAAAATCGGTTCCTTTAAGCTTAGCCTCATCAGTTAGCTTGGCTACATCTTTAAATCCTGGATTGATACTTTCTAAATATACCAAATCATCATAAGCACGGCGAATTACCATTTTATCTTTATTAGCCAACAATGCTTTGGAATTATCATAAAGGTATTTAGACAAAGCATTTTTACTACTTACAATTTGATCGGTATAATCATCAAAAGGGAAAAGAGCTTCTCTACCTTCTTTTTGTAATTGCAATGGCAATAACGGTCGAATTTGCTCTTGACGATAATTCAGCTGCACATAAGTATTGTATATTTTTTCTAAGTTTTGTGGATTAGCATCTTTAAACCATCCGTTGATATCTCTCAAATCACGCTCTTTAGCCTTAGCAAATGCTTCTTCTAGCATATAGACATAGTCTTGTTTGCCTTTGGCGTTTTTATTGCCTCGCAAAGCGTCTACTGCATTTTTAATTGCGGCATCGTATTCACCAGATGTCAATAATTCTCTTGTTTGTTTAATACCGCAAGAGGAAAGGATAAGAAATAAGGCTAGGAGAGTGGTAATTTTTTTCATTGACTGGATTTTGAACAAATATAATAGAAATGGTATTGTTTTGAAAGCTCTTTTTGTAAGAATAAAAGTTTTCTTCTAGTCTTGTTTTAGTCATGTTCGGGTTTTGTTCCGTAAAAGGTCCAAAGGGGTAGCACAACTACTAACAAGACCCGAATAAAACCCGAACAAAACTACAAGATAAATCCACAGTATTGCCTTATAATACTGTTAATGGGAGGGGTGCTAAAAATGTAAGAAGGATTTAGCTTTCGAGAAAAGATTTAAACTCGTCGTAAGTAGCGATTTTGGTACTCACTTTCTCTTTTCCTAAGACACTTTCTATTTGGGTTGGAATAGGAAGTTTGATTCCTAATAAAGGCTCGACCACATCTAAGAATTTTATGGGATGAGCAGTTTCTAAAAATACACCAATGCTATTAGGTTGTTTTGCCAGTTCTTTTTTCAGACCAAGATAGCCAACTGCTCCGTGGGGTTCAGCAATATATTGGGTGCTTTTGTAAATGTCTTTTATAGTGATTTCGGTTTCAGTATCGGTATAACTGTAGGAAGAGAAATCCTTTTCAAATTCGGATAAATCGTTATGATACAATTCCTGAATTCGGATAAAATTACTTGGATTCCCTACATCCATAGCGTTGGAAATGGTAGCTATTGATGGTTTTGGATCATAGTTTCCTTTTTCTAAAAATCTTGGAACCGTATCGTTAGCATTCGTTGAAGCTACAAAGTGAGCTATAGGCAATCCTAATCTTTTGGCCATAATACCAGCACAAATATTACCGAAGTTGCCGCTAGGGCAAGAAAGAATAATCGGTTTGTTGTGTTTTTTTAATTGTTGGTACGCAAAGAAAATATAAAACATCTGAGGCAACCAACGAGCTATGTTAATCGAATTGGCTGAGGTTAGGTTTTTGTGTTTCAAACTTTCATCTAAGAAGGCCTTTTTGACCATATCTTGACAATCATCAAAAACGCCATCGACTTCTAACGCCTTTATATTCTGACCTAAAGTAGTCAATTGTCTTTCTTGAATATCACTGACTTTACCTGATGGATATAGAATAATTACTTCAACCCCTTTAACACCTAAAAACCCACTAGCTACAGCCCCTCCAGTATCTCCAGATGTTGCTACTAAAACGGTAACGTGTTTGTCATCATTACGGTTAAAATACCCCAAACAACGCGACATGAAACGAGCACCTACATCTTTGAATGCCATTGTGGGGCCGTGAAATAATTCTAATGAATAGACATTATCTTCTACTGGCACACAGGGAAAATCAAAACATAAGGTTTCCGCTATGATGCGTTTTAGTTCCTTTTCTGGAATTTCATCACCCACGAATTGTTTAATGGCTTCATAAGCTATTGCTTCATGGGAAAGTTGTTCTATATTTTGAAAGAAAGAATCGGGTAGAGGAGTTATGCTTTCTGGGAAATACAACCCCCTGTCGGGTGCAAGTCCAGCAACAACTGCTTCTTGAAAACTAACTTTATGAGATTTATTGTTTAGACTGTAATAGTTCATAATTCGTAATTCGTAATTTCTAATTAACTTCGTTCAGTTCGGCTTTTTAGCCTCGAGTCGTAATTATTTTTGTTCCTTCATCATTTACTTTTGAAATGTGAATATCAAAAGCAATTCCGCTGTTGGAGTAGGCATTACTCATGCTTTTGGCAACAGTATGAGCACTGCATTCTCCTTTGCACAAAGCAAATATTGAGGGTCCAGCACCAGAAATTCCAGCACCTAAGGCACCAGCTTCTAAAGCACTATTTTTTACTTGGTCAAAATTCGGAATCAAGTGCTTTCTAGCGGGTTCTACAATAACATCTTGCAAAGAACGACCTATGAGTTCGTAATCCTTAGTATATAAACCAGCAATTAATCCACCCAAATTTCCCCATTGGGTAATGGCACTTTTTAAAGGAACCGTTGGTGAAAGTACCGCACGAGAATCGGAAGTTTTGACTTCAATATGCGGATGTAACACCACAGCATAAAGTTCGCTAGGGCTTTCGATTTGAATAACATCCAAAGGATTATACCCTCGCACTAAAGTAAAACCACCTAAGACACAAGGCGCTACATTATCGGCATGTTCGCTACCGCTGGCTACTACTTCGCCTTTCATGGCAAAATAGACTAACTCGTGTTTGGAAAAAGGTTTTCCTAAAAGTTCGTTGATACCAAAAACAGCACCAGCAGCACTAGCAGAAGAACTGCCAATACCACTACCAGCTTTTATCTTTTTATGGATTTCGATTTCAAAACCAAAGTCGGATGAGGTCGCATTCAATAAGGCCAAACCTGCTACTCCAGCTACATTTTTTTCAGTTTCTAAAGGTAAATCGGCCCCAACAATTTTAGTGATTCTGATTCCTTTTTCTGTGACTTTTCTAATAATCATTTCATCACCAATGCCTTCTAGACACAACCCCATTACGTCAAAACCGCAATTGAGATTGGCTACAGTGGCGGGGCAGAATATTTTGATTTCGTTTTCCATGAGTTACACGTTACCAATTCGAATCACATCTGCAAAAATACCAGAGGCAGTAACCGCAGCACCAGCACCAGCACCTTTGATAATTAAGGGTTGATCAACATAACGGTCGGTATAAAATTCTACGATATTGTCTTTTCCTTCTAAGTTATAAAACGGACTTTCTTTTGGAATAAATTGCAAACCAACCGAAGCTTTTCCGTTATCGAATTTGGCTACGAATTTAATACGAGAATCTTTTGATTTGGCTTCAGCTAATAGTTTGTTGAAATGGTCATCATGTTTGGTTAACGATTTAAAGAAGTCGTCGTTATTAGTGGTGTCCATGCATTCTTTCGGAAGGAAACAATTGTTTTCGATTTCTTCAATATCCATTTGGTAACCGCTTTCACGGATTAGGATTAAGATCTTACGAGCCACATCAACGCCACTTAAATCAATTTTTGGGTCGGGTTCTGTAAATCCTTGAACACCTGCTTCTTTAACTACATCATGAAAATTGTATGTCTCATTAAAATTATTAAAAATAAAGTTCAAACTACCTGATAAAACGGCTTGTATTTTGTTCACTTTATCTCCTGAAGCAATCAAGTGTTTTAGGGTATCGATGATAGGTAATCCAGCCCCAACATTCGTTTCAAATAAGAAAGGAGCATTGTATTTTCTAGAAAGGTTTTTTAGGTTTTTATAATTGTTGTACTCAGAAGAGCAAGCAATTTTATTACAAGTAACCACTGCGATATTTTGGCTTAAGAACTTGTCATAGATATTGGCAATGTCATAATTGGCGGTAATATCTACAAAAATACTGTTGCGTAAGTTGAGGTCTTTAGCTTTGGCAATAAAACTATCAACATTAGCTTTTTCGCCATTAGTTAAAGCTGTTTTCCAATCTTTTAAATCGATTCCGTCTTCGTTAAAAACCATAGTTCTTGAGTTGGCCATGGCAACAACACGAAGATTGATTTTTAGATTCTCTTTTAGGAATTTCTTTTGTTGACTGATTTGGTCAATGAATTTCTCACCCACATTTCCAACCCCCATTACGAAGAGATTTAATTGTTTGGTATTGTCTTCAAAGAAACGTTCGTGTAAAGTGTTTAGTGCTTTTTTAACGTCTTTTTCATTGATTACCACTGAGATATTTCTTTCAGAAGCCCCTTGAGCAATAGCTCGAATGTTGACATTGTTTTTACCCAAAGTACTAAACATTTTACCGCTAATTCCTTGATGGTTTTTCATGCTTTCGCCTACCAATGCTACTATGCATAAATCTTTCTCAATACTAGTTGGGTCTATTTTGGCTTGAGCTATTTCTAATTCAAAGGCTTTATCAATGGCTGCTTTGGCTCTATCGGCATCCGAGCTCAAAATCCCGATACAAATCGAGTGTTCTGAAGACGCTTGAGTTATAAAAATAACATTGATACCTTCGTTTGACAAAACTTCAAAAAGTCTTTTTGACGAACCGGCAACACCAATCATTCCGGAGCCTTCTAGAGTAAGTAATGCTATATTATCTATATGTGATATTCCTTTAATTGGATTCGCGGAAGCATTTGGATTATTGGAGATTAGCGTTCCGTATACTTCAGGTTCAAAAGTGTTTTTGATGAAAATTGGAATGCTGTCTTTTAGTACAGGTTGTATCGTTGGCGGATACAATACTTTGGCTCCAAAATGAGACAATTCCATAGCTTCTTGATATGAAATAGTTTCAATAGGTTGGGCTTGTTTTACCACTTTCGGATTGGCAGTGAACATTCCGTTAACATCGGTCCAAATTTCTAAAACATCGGCTTTTACGGCTGCTGCAATAATGGCTGCTGTGTAATCAGAACCTCCTCTTCCTAGAGTAGTAGTATTTCCATCTAAGGAAGACGCTATAAATCCTGGGAATAAAACTACTTGATTGGTATTGCTTTTGAAATAATCAGCAATTAGTTTATTAGTGATATCAAAATCAACACTGGCTTTTCCAAAATTGGAATTTGTTTTTATTAGTTCGCGACTGTCTTTAAAGGTGGAATTGCTTACTTTTTGTTTTAATGCTACCGCAATAATTTGAGAAGATAACAATTCGCCAAAACCAGCCACAATATCAGCCGTTCTATTCGATAATTCACCCAAAAGGTAACAACCGTCAAGTAAAGTTTTTAAAAGGTTAATCTCGCTGTTTATTTTTTCGATAATCTCACTTTGATCACTTAATGGAATCAATTGGTCAATTGCTTCTTTGTGTTTTTTATCGATATCACTGATAATCTCTTTGTAACTTTTATCTTTTGAGGAGGCTGTTTTTCCTGCCAATATTAGCAAATCAGTCACTCCACTGAAGGCCGATACTACGACAGCTAGTTTATCTTCTTTGCTTTTGTTGCTAACAATTGCTATTGTTTTTGAAATATTTTCTGCATTGGCTACTGAGGTACCGCCAAATTTTAATACTATCATTCGTTCTATTTTTTAGGGAAATATAAAGTCATTATTTTTTCTCTTTCGCAAGGAAAGAACAGGCATAGGATTATATGAAATGATTATACCCCAAATGGGGTTGTAGTTGTTGTGGTTGTAGCAACAGTAGTAACCGCTAAAGAATTAGCTGAAGGCGTTAAAGATTGTATGTTGCTAGTTTTCCACATAAGTTTCCCAAAAATAGCATTTTTTGTGTAGTAAAAAAGGTTTGGTGTTATTTTTATTAAAATCTTATTTTTAAAGGAATGCAGAAAATATATTGGTATTTTTTCTATCAGATAGACATTTTTGTTACTAATTCTACAATAAAATAGTAGAGACAAAACTTGTTTTTTAACGATTGTTTATGGAATTTTGAGCACAATTTGAACACAAACAATGGAAAACATACACTACATCAGTACGGAAGTATTGAGTTTAGAGCAGTTACAAGAAATTATCTCTCAGCATAAAACACTTTCTCTTTCGGAAGAAGCCAAAGTCAACATTCAAAAGTGCCGTGATTATTTAGATAAAAAAATGGCAACTAATGATAAGCCTATTTATGGCATTAATACTGGTTTTGGGTCGTTGTGTAATGTTAAAATTTCCAATGAAAACTTATCACAATTACAGGAAAATCTTGTAAAGTCGCATGCTTGTGGTACTGGCGATGAAGTTCCTGGTGAGATTGTCAAGATTATGTTGTTGCTGAAAATTCAATCCTTGAGTTATGGACATTCGGGTGTACAGTTGGTTACAGTAGAGCGTTTGGTAGATTTTTACAATTATGATATTCTTCCTGTAATTTATACACAAGGGTCACTTGGGGCTAGTGGCGATTTAGCACCTTTGGCTCATTTGTCATTGCCCTTATTAGGAGAAGGAGAAGTCTATTATGATGGATTTCGTCAACCGGCCAAAAAGGTCATGGAAAAGATGGGTTGGGAGCCGATTGTATTGCAATCGAAAGAAGGATTAGCCTTGCTTAACGGCACACAATTTATGAGTTCGTATGGAAGTTATATTTTATTGAAAGCGATGAAATATTCTTATTTTGCTGATGTAATTGCCGCTATTTCTTTGGAAGGATTTGATGGTAGAATAGAACCTTTTGATGAATTGATTCATATGGTTCGTCCTCATAAAGGGCAAATTGTAACCGCTAGGAGAATGAAACAATTGCTAGAAGGAAGTCAAATTATTGCTCAACCTAAAGCACATGTTCAGGATCCTTATTCTTTCCGTTGTATTCCACAAGTGCATGGTGCTTCAAAGGATACCATTGATTATGTAAAAAAAGTTTTCAAAACCGAAATCAACTCGGTTACCGATAATCCTAATATTTTTATTGGGGAAGATGTCATTATATCAGGTGGAAATTTCCATGGACAACCATTGGCTTTAGCTTTAGACTTTTTAGCCATCGCTTTAGCAGAACTAGGTAGTATTTCTGAAAGAAGAACCTACCAATTAATTTCTGGGTTACGTGGTTTACCTGCGTTCTTAGTAGATAATCCTGGATTGAATTCTGGATTTATGATTCCACAATACACAGCAGCGAGTATTGCCAGTCAAAATAAACAATTGGCTACTCCAGCCAGTGTGGATAGTATTGTTTCGAGTAACGGACAAGAAGATCATGTGAGTATGGGGGCCAATGCTGCTACGAAATGCCTTAAGGTTATGGAAAATCTAGAACGAATTTTGGCCATAGAATTGATGAATGCTTCTCAGGCTATTGCTTTTAGGAATCCGTTACAATCGAGTGAATTTATAGAGATGTTTTTAAAATCCTATCGCGAAGAAGTTTCTTTAGTGAAAGAAGATAGGATTTTGCATTACGATATTGAAAACTCGGTAGCATTTTTGAATAGCTTTATGGTGGAGATAGAGGACTAGTAATCTTTAATAACTAGGCTTTTATTATAGTGGTTATCATTTTGAATTCACTATTAGCTTTGAAACAATGGACGGTGTTTACTGGAATTATCATGCCTTCACCCAAAGTGAGTTTCCAATCTTTATTGCCTATAGTCACTTCTGCTTTACCATCAATGATTTGGACGTAGGTATCATATAATGCTGTTGCTTCACAAAACCTTTCTTTTTTATCATAAGCCACAACTGATAATTTTCCACCGCTATTCTTTATAATAGTTTTACAAACGATAGTATCGGGAACGTACTCTACAATTTCGAGTATGACGTGAGCTTGTGATTTTGGTAAACCATTATGGCTTTTCTTATCACAGGTTTCAGTGTTTTTTGATGGCATTTTGTCTTTTATTCAAAGTTCACCAAATAACAGCCGTTTTGGGTTATAGAAAAAAATAAATAATTTATATAATTCATAGAATTAGGCTAAACTTATTGGGATAATTAAGGTATTTAATTCAAATGCAACATAAAACTTAACAAGCCTAAAATAGCAGGAACTGCTTGAACAAAGAAGATTCTTTTAGAAGCGGTCATAGCTCCATAAACTCCAGCTACTAGTACACAAGCTAAGAAAAAGATAGCGATGTATTTACTCCAAGTAACATCAGTAATAAATAGCGACCAAATCAAACCAGCGGCAAGGAAGCCATTGTACAATCCTTGGTTAGCGGCCATTACTTTTGTCTTTTCAAATTGGTCTTCGGGTATGGTTTTAAAAACCTTTTTGCCATAAGTAGTCCACGCAAACATTTCGAGCCAAAGAATATAGACGTGCAAGGCTGCAGTATATATAATGATAAGTTGGGAAAGTAAGTTCATAATTATTGGTTTTGGTTATCAAAAATCCGTTCAATTCGTTTATCAGGCACTAGCCACATCAAGGCCACAAAAATGTATATTCCTCCAGAGATAGCAGGATAATAATTGGCAAACAATACTGCAATGACGTATAGAATAGGGGATGATTTTCCTTTAATATCTGACCCTAAAGCTTTTGATAATAGCGAATCTTTACCATGTTTTTTCAGAATTAGACTTTGTAAAATATAATAAGCTATTCCATTCATCAAAAGTATTATACCATATAACATCATTGGAAAAGGAGCAAAGTGATTCTCTCCATTCCAGGCTGTAGCAAATGGAATTAGGGATAACCAAAATAGCAAATGCAAATTTGCCCAAAGGATTTTACCATTTACTTGTTTTACCGTGTGCATCATATGATGATGGTTATTCCAATAAATGCCAACGTAAATAAAACTTAAGATGTAACTTAAAAACTTAGGCAATAAAGGTTTTAAAGCTGCACAAGAAGCCCCTTCAGGAAGTTTGAACTCTAATACCATTATGGTAATAATAATAGCTAAAACGCCATCGCTAAATGCTTCTAGTCTAGTTTTGTTCATGTTCTAATTGTTTAAGGCTCCCAATGTTTTATGAATTTTTCTTTTGTGATGGGTTTGTTTCAATGTTTTATCTCCCGAAATTACACTAATGTTTCCGTCAATTTCCATCATGGCTAATTTTACATCTTTAAAATATTCTACACCATGTTCCCGAATAACTTCTTCTAATTCTTGTGAAGTAATTTCTAATTTAGCTAAAGCTTTAAAATCAATAATGCCATCATGAATTAAAATTTCAGGTTTGTCTTGTACCAATTGCGTGATGGTTTTTGAGTTGTACATGATTTTTTTCAGAATAAAATTGATAACAAACAAAACTAAAGCTGCAACTAAACCGCCTTCAAGTGAAGAATTATTACCCACCATTGCATTTTGAACGGCATTACTAATTAACAAAATCAGAATAATATCCGCTGTGTTGAGTTGTGAAAGTTCTTTTTTACCAAATACACGTAGGGCTATCACCATAAAAAAATAAACGGCTATACTTCGAAGTATTATGTCGAGATAAGGATTCATAACGGTTTGATTTCTGTTTTCAATTTAAAATTCTTTTCAATGGCTTTAATCATTTCGCCTGCAATGTCTTTATTGGTAGCGCCTTCGATACCTTCTAATCCTGGTGAAGAGTTTACCTCCAATAGCAAAGGTCCTTTTGAGGAACGAATAATGTCAACACCAGCTACTTTTAAATCCATGGCTTTTGCAGCTTTAATAGCTATTCGTTTTTCTTCTGCTGTTGGTTTGATAATAGAAGCTGTTCCTCCCATATGAATATTGGCTCTGAACTCCCCAGGAGCTGCGGCTCTTTGGATAGCTGCTACAACTTTACCATCTACAACAAATAAACGCAAATCTTTCCCATCGGCTTCTTTTATAAATTCTTGTACTAAAATGTTAGCATTCAAACTTTTGAAGGCATTAATTACGGATTCTGCTGCTTTTTTAGTTTCTGCTAAAACGACTCCCTTTCCTTGTGTGCCTTCTAATAATTTCACAATCAAAGGAGGGCCACCAACCATTTTTATCAAATCGTCGGTATCTAAAGGAGAATTGGCAAAACCTGTAGTAGGAATATCAATTCCATTTCGCAATAATAATTGTAATGAAAATAGTTTGTCTCTCGATTGTGTAATGGCTGCAGCCGAATTTAAACAATATACTTTCATGGCTTGAAATTGTCTGGTTAGTGCGCAACCATAAAAAGTAATGCTAGGACGAATTCTAGGGATGATAGCATCAAAATTATCTAAAATTTTCCCACCTCTATAATGAATCTCGGGTTTATCGGCATCGAGTTTCATATAACATTCCTTGATGTTTAGAAAATGCATTTGGTGTCCACGCATTTCTCCTGCTTCCATTATGCGTCTGTTACTATACAAATCCGGATTACTGGCTAAAAGACCAATTCGCAACCCTTTATTATTCGGCTCAGAATCGGCGTATAAATCTTTTAAATTTTCTGCAGAGGTTTGTCCTAAAAGGTATTTCTGTTCAGGATCAACCAAAATCCTACCACTCATAGCCTCACGACCTAGTAACATTCGAAATCCCATGGAGTCCCGATTGGTTAAAGTCATTTCAATTTCCCATAGGTCATTCCCAATTTTGATATTGGTTTGAATCACATAACGTTGTTCTCTAAAACCACTGGAGCTTTTAACTATTCGTTTGTCAATCAGCTTGGCTTCACAATGAATAATGGTTTTGAGATTATTTTGTATGGGGTTGATATCAAATTTCACCCAGTTTTCTCCTTCTTTTATAAAAGGCGCAATGTTGATGGCATGTAAAGCAGAAGTTTTGGCTCCAGAATCTACACGAGCTTTAATGGCAGGCAAACCTAATTCGGGAAAGGTGCACCATTCCTCAGAACCTAATATGATTTTATCTTGTGGCATGGAAAAAAATTAAAAAACCACGAATTCTCGAATTACATATTGTTATTCATTCGGGAACTCGTGGTCTAAAATTAATTAATTTAACTCTTAACTAGTTGGCTTTTTCGCTTTTTTTATGGTAACGGTCAACTCTTGCATTGTTTCGTCTAAATCCATAAAAATTTCATCACCTGATGCTATTTTCGAAGTAATTATTTCTTCTGCTAGAGCATCTTCTACATATTTTTGAATGGCTCTTTTTAATGGTCGAGCACCAAATTGTTTATCAAAACCTTTTTCAGCAATGAACGCTTTGGCTTTGTCAGAAAGATTTAATGTATATCCTAATTCAGCAACTCTTCCATATAATTTTTTCAATTCAATTTCGATAATCAAATCGATATCGTGTTTCTCTAACGGATTGAATACAATTACATCGTCAATTCTGTTTAAGAATTCAGGAGCAAAGGTTTTCTTCAAAGCATTTTCGATAACGCTTTTAGAATTGTCATCAGCTTGTGCAATTTTAGCAGCAGTTCCGAAACCAACTCCTTGTCCGAAGTCTTTCAATTGACGTGCTCCAACGTTAGATGTCATAATGATGATAGTGTTTTTGAAATCGATTTTACGACCCAAACTATCAGTAAGATATCCATCATCAAGTACTTGAAGCATCATATTAAACACATCTGGATGTGCTTTTTCAATCTCGTCTAAAAGTACTACACAGTATGGTTTTCTTCTAACTTTCTCTGTCAATTGTCCGCCTTCCTCGTAACCAACATATCCAGGAGGTGCACCAATCAAACGAGAGATAGCAAATTTCTCCATGTATTCACTCATATCGATACGAACTAATGCATCTTCTGAATCAAATAACTCTTTGGCTAATACTTTAGCTAACTGTGTTTTTCCAACACCAGTTTGTCCCAAGAAAATGAACGAACCAATTGGTCGATTTGGATCTTTCAATCCAGCACGATTTCTTTGAATTGAACGAGAGATTTTAAGTACTGCTTCGTTTTGTCCAATTACTTTGCCTTGAATTAATTCAGGTAAGTGAGCTAATTTATTGCTTTCTGTTTGTGCAATACGATTTACTGGAATACCAGTCATCATTGATACAACATCGGCTACATTATCTTCGGTTACTCTAATTCGATTGGTTTTCGAATCTTCTTCCCATTGTTCTTGAGCGATGGCAAGATCTTTTTCTAATCGTTTTTCATCATCACGAAGTTTGGCTGCTTCTTCATATTTCTGTTTTTTCACGACAGAATTTTTAAGGTCACGCACTTCTTCTAATTGACGTTCTAAATCTAAGATTTGTTTAGGAACATCAATATTAGTTATGTGAACTCTAGAACCGGCTTCATCCAAGGCATCAATAGCTTTGTCTGGAAGGAAACGTTCTGACATATATCTGTTTGTTAATTTAACACACGCTTCGATTGCTTCGTCTGTGTAAATTACATTGTGGTGATCTTCGTATTTGTTTTTGATATTATTCAAAATAGTAATCGTTTCTTCAACAGAGGTTGGTTCTACAATTACTTTTTGGAAACGTCTTTCTAAGGCACCATCTTTTTCAATATATTGTCGGTATTCATCCAAGGTTGTAGCACCAATACATTGTATTTCCCCTCTTGCTAAAGCTGGCTTAAACATGTTAGAAGCATCAAGAGATCCTGTTGCTCCACCAGCACCAACGATAGTGTGAATTTCATCAATGAAAAGAATGATATCGTCATTTTTCTCTAATTCATTCATCACCGCTTTCATTCTTTCTTCGAATTGTCCACGGTATTTTGTTCCAGCAACTAAAGAAGCCAAATCTAATGTTACGACTCTTTTGTTGAACAAAATTCTAGATACTTTCTTTTGGATAATACGCAAAGCTAAACCTTCGGCGATAGCAGATTTACCAACACCTGGTTCTCCAATAAGCAATGGATTGTTTTTCTTTCTTCGACTTAGAATTTGTGAAACTCTTTCGATTTCTTTTTCACGACCAACAACTGGGTCGAGTTTACCTTCTTCCGCTAATTCTGTTAAGTCACGTCCAAAGTTATCTAAAACAGGTGTTTTGGATTTTTTATTGGTCTTGTTAGCCGGATTATTGAAACTACCTTCTTTCAAACTGTCATCTTGTCCTGAGTCATCATTATAAGATTCGTTTGTTGGTAAATTATCATTAAAATCTTCTTCGTTTGGTGTCATATTCAAATACTGTTCTTTAACTACGTTATAGTCTATTTTTAGACGATGCAATAGTTTGGTTGTTGGGTCATTCTCATTTCTTAAGATACACAATAATAAATGTGCCGTACTGATCGACGAACTTTGAAAAACTTTTGCTTCTAAAAAGGTAGTTTTCAAAGCGCGTTCCGCTTGACGAGTCAAGTGTAGGTTCTTTTTTTCGTTACTGATTTCAACATTTGGGTTAGCTGGACTTAATATTTCAACCTTTTTTCTCAAATGTTCTAAATCAATGGAAAGATTATTGAGAATAGTAATTGCTTTGCCATTCCCATCTCTTAATATTCCAAGCATCAAATGCTCAGTCCCAATAAAATCGTGACCTAAACGCAAAGCTTCTTCCTTGCTGTAGGTTATCACGTCTTTTACTCTTGGTGAAAAATTATCATCCATAAATATATAATTGGTAATGTAAATTTAGTTATTCGAATTGATTCTAACAAAAACCATTCCCGCTAAAAGTACTGTCAGCTAATTGACAAAAAAAAAGCCAATAATAAAAGTAGTTTCATCACTAACTTATTAACCAAAAAACGTCCCTATTTTGTTAATAAATCATTGAAATTTCTGGACTAAAAATGCCTCTAATTTTTTTTAATTACCCTATATTAGCACGTTTCGAATTAAAAGTAATTTTTATTAAATAATTTATAAAATATGTCTGACGGAGAAAGGTTAATTCCTATTAACATCGAAGATGAAATGAAATCAGCTTACATCGATTATTCGATGTCAGTTATTGTCTCAAGAGCATTGCCAGATGTGCGTGACGGTTTAAAACCAGTGCACCGAAGAGTGTTATATGGAATGTATGATTTAGGAGTTTTTTCTAATAGAGCTCACAAAAAATCCGCAAGAATTGTTGGAGAAGTTTTAGGTAAGTATCACCCTCACGGAGATACTTCGGTTTATGATGCCATGGTTCGTATGGCTCAGGAATGGAGTTTACGTTATTTATTGGTTGACGGTCAAGGTAACTTTGGTTCTATTGATGGTGATAGTCCAGCAGCAATGCGTTATACTGAGGCCAGAATGAAAAAGATGTCGGAAGACATTATGGCAGATATCGACAAAGAAACCGTTGACTTTCAATTAAACTTTGACGATACGTTACAAGAACCAACCGTAATGCCAACCCGTGTTCCTAATTTATTGATTAACGGAGCATCAGGGATTGCAGTAGGTATGGCCACTAACATGGCGCCACACAATTTAACTGAAGTTATTGATGGGACATTAGCCTATATTGATAATAATGATATTGAAATTGACGAATTAATTACACACATCAAAGCACCTGATTTTCCAACGGGAGGAACCATTTACGGAATGGAAGGCGTTCGTGAAGCTTTCAAAACAGGAAGAGGAAGAATCGTTATTCGTGCTAAAATAAGCTTTGAAGAATCCAACGGTAAAGAAGCGATTATTGTTTCTGAAATTCCATATCAGGTTAACAAGGCAGAAATGATTAAGAAAACTGCCGATTTGATTAATGATAAAAAAATCGAAGGTATTTCAAATATCCGAGATGAATCGGATAGAAACGGAATGCGTATTGTTTACGAATTAAAGCGTGATGCTGTTCCCAATGTAGTTTTAAATACGTTATATAAGTTCACTCAGCTGCAGTCTTCTTTCAGTGTCAATAATATTGCATTGGTAAACGGAAGACCACAGATGTTGAATGTAAAAGAATTGATTCATTATTTCGTAGAGCATCGTCATGATGTTGTTATCAGAAGAACACAATTTGAATTGCGTAAAGCCGAAGAAAGAGCTCATATTTTAGAAGGATTAATTATTGCTTCCGATAATATTGATGAAGTTATTGCCTTAATTCGTTCTTCTAAAGACGGAGATGAAGCTCGAGGTAAATTGATTGAAAGATTTAGTTTATCTGATATTCAAGCTCGTGCTATTGTAGAAATGCGTTTACGTCAGTTAACAGGTCTTGAACAAGACAAGTTAAGAGCGGAATATGAAGAAATCATGAAATTAATTCAACGCTTGAGAGATTTATTAGCAAGCAAAGAATTGAGAATGGAATTGATTAAAGAAGAGTTAATTGAAATCAAAGATAAATACGGGGATGCTCGTCGTTCTCTTATAGAATACTCTGGTGGCGATGTTAGTATTGAAGATTTGATTGCGGATGAAAATGTTGTAATCACTATTTCTCATGCGGGTTATATCAAACGTACTAACTTATCAGAATACAAAACACAGAATAGAGGAGGAGTTGGACAAAAAAGCGCAGGAACCAGAGATCAAGATTTCTTAGAGCATATGTATGTAGCGACTAATCATCAATACATGATGTTCTTTACACAAAAAGGGAAATGTTTCTGGATGCGTGTCTATGAAATTCCAGAAGGAAGCAAAACTGCCAAAGGAAGAGCGTTGCAAAACCTTATCAACATTGAATCTGACGATAAAGTAAAAGCATTTATCTGTACACAAGATTTAAAAGATAAAGAATACACCAACAGCCACAACCTTATTATGGTGACCAAAAAAGGTCAGGTTAAGAAAACATCGTTAGATAAATATTCGAAACCTAGAGTTAATGGAGTTGCTGCCATCACCATCAGAGAAGATGATGAGTTATTAGGAGCACAATTGACTAATGGTCAAAGCCAAATTATATTAGCTGTTAAGTCTGGAAAATTAGTTCGTTTTGAAGAAACTAAGACTCGTCCAATGGGAAGAACAGCTTCTGGAGTTCGTGGAATTACTTTAAAAGATGAAACTGACGAAGTGATAGGAATGGTAACCGTAAACGATATGGAGAGCGAAATCCTAGTGGTGGCAGAAAACGGTTATGGAAAACGTTCTTCACTTGATGAGTACAGAATTACCAATAGAGGAGGAAAAGGAGTGAAAACCCTAAACATTACCGAGAAAACAGGAAAACTGATTTCTATCAATTCGGTTACAGATGCTGATGATTTAATGATTATCAACAAATCGGGATTGACTATCAGAATGGCTGTCGAAGATTTACGTGTAATGGGAAGAGCCACTCAAGGCGTTAAACTGATCAACATCAAAGGAAACGATTCTATTGCAGCCGTTACCAAAGTAATGAAAGATGATGTGTCTGAACCCGAATTAGATGAGGATGGAAATGTAATCGAGGTGGAAGCTATCGAAAGAGTAAAACCAGTATTAGAAGTTCTTGAAGACGATGGTTCAGTAGATGATGATGAGGAAGATGACGACGATATCGTTGAAGATGATGATAGTGAAGACGATTCAGAAGATGATGAATAAGTAATCAATAATCACCAATTAAATTATTTTAATTGGTGATTTTATTTATAAATAATAAAACAAAAAAAATGAGAATTAAACACATTATGCTTGCTTCGGCAGTATTAGTTTCTGTTTCGTCTTTTGCGCAAAAAGATGAGTTAAAAAAATTAAAAAAAATTTATGACAAAGAAACTCCTTCAGCAAACGATTTAGTTGAATATAAAGCAAATTTGGATAAACTAGCGCCTCTTGCCACAGAAGAAGGTGACAAGGTTTATTATAATTTTTATAAAGCAAATACCTCAGGAATTGAAATGGCATTGTTAGGACCAAATCCTAGTCCAGCTCAATTATCAAAATTTCTTTTACCAAATACTATTTCTGAGTATGCAGAAGCATCAAGTGCAACTTTAGCGTATGAGAAAAAAACAGGTAAAAAGATTTTAACAGATGATATTGAAAATGATGTGGCGGTCTTAAAACCTATTCTTTTTAGTACAGCTATTAGTTTTGGTGAAGCCAAAAAATATAAAGAAGCAGCAGATGTTTTGTACGCCTTATATCAATTGGATAAAAAAGATCAAGACAAATTATTTTATGCGGCTAGTTATGCTGTTAATGCATTAGATTATGATAAAGCATTAGATTATTACAATCAATTAAAAGTATTAAATTATTCTGGAGAGGGAACGGTATATTGGGCTACCAATAAAGCATCTAAAAAAGAAGAAACTTTTAATACTAAAAATGAAAGAGATGTTTTTGTAAAAACAGGTACTCATGAGAAGCCAAGAGATGAAAAGTTAGAATCTAAACGAGGTGAAATTTATAAAAATATTGCCTTAATATTAGTCGATAAAGGTAAAATAAACGAAGCTAAAGCTGCTGTAGCTGAAGCAAAAAAAGAAAACCCAAATGATAGCTCCTTAGTATTGACAGAAGCAGATTTGTATTTGAAAGTTAACGATTTTGATACCTACACTAAGTTAGTGAATGAAGCATTAGCCAAAGAACCTAATAATGTTGATTTAGTATATAACTTAGGGGTTATTAGTGGTAATGCTAACAAACTTGACGAAGCGGAAAAATATTATAGAAGAGCGTTAGAAATAAATCCCAATTATTTTGATGCTAATTTAAATTTGGCGGAATTAAAACTGAGAGCAGACACTAAACTTGTTACTGAAATGAATAAGTTAGGCACTTCAGAAAAGGACAACAAAAGGTTTGAAGTTTTAAAAGGGGAAAGAGACAAGAATTTTAGATCGGTATTGCCTTATCTTGAAAAAGCAGTCGAATTGAAAGGGGATAATGATGCTGCTAAGAAAACATTATTAGGCGTTTATAAAGCACTTGAAATGACTGATAAGGTTAAAGAGCTTAAAGCTAAAATGTAAATAAGAATCAATAATTAAATATAATAAAAAAGTCCCGACCTAAAATCGGGACTTTTTATTTCCTAAACTAACCAAATTATATTAAAAAATAATTATGCAACACCGTTTTCTTGAGTAGAAACTTTTTTCAAGAAAGATCTGATTAATACACTGTTTGTATTGATACCAGAATTAATTAATTGTTTTTTGCTGAATGTTCCGTTTGATGTATTGTTTGAAGTTTTTTTAGAACCCATAAACCAAACTGCGAAATCCATTGAAGAAGCAACAGCGTTATCAGTAGCGATAACAGTTGTAGTATCTTTAGAAACAGAAACCTGAGTTGAAGTAGTTGCAACAACACTTGTAGTGTTAGTTTGAGCAAATGCTCCAGTTGATGATACTACTAATAATAAGAATGCAACAAATAATTTGATGTTTGTTTGAGTTCTGTTGTTATTAGCTGTTGTCATAATATTTTGGTTTTGTTGTTATTTCTGATTCAAAACTACTGCAACACCTCAACGGATGGAAATATTTTCGATAACTAACCTTAAAAGTCGTTTAATCGACAAATTCAATGAATTCGGGGGTTTTCAGCGTTTTTTTTGTGCAGTTCATCTATAAAATGTTAAAAAAAGAGGTATTTCATCGATGAAAAACCATAATTTTCTATGAACTACATCATCAGAAAGATTATCGTAACAACAAATGACCAAATAGTGACAAAATCTTAGTAAATTAGCCTCATAATATTTTATTCTGTCAAAATGAAAGTCGAGCAAAAAGGACATACTACTACTATTAGAAACACACAATGTAGTTCCGCAGAGTTTTTTCAAAAACTAAATCATGAATACGCTAGCTATAAATCTCAAAACTTAATTATCGATTTATCTCATGATAAAGAGGTAACGATGAATGATATTAAACTGTTCCTTGACATGTCTAATAAGCATAAGGAGAGTAAAAAGTCAATTATATTAGTTACCGATTCCATTAATTTTAATGATGTTCCTTCCCAACTCATTGTAGTACCTACTCAGCTTGAAGCACATGATATTATAGAGATGGAAGAAATAGAACGTGATTTAGGTTTTTAAAATAACCTTTCAACGCACTCTAAATTTTATAACTGTAAACTAAATAATGAAGTTAACCATATTGGGCTGTTATGCCGCAACTCCACGATCCATTACTAATCCAACTTCACAAATATTAGAAATTAGGAATAGAATGTTCTTAATAGATTGCGGAGAGGGAACTCAAGTTCAGTTACGTAAAAACAAACTCAAGTTTTCTAAAATTAATCACATCTTTATTTCCCATTTGCATGGTGACCATTTTTATGGTTTGGTGGGTTTGATTTCAACTTTTATGTTGCTCAATCGACAAATGGATTTACATGTATATGGTCCAAAAGGCATTAAAGAGATTATTCTATTGCAATTGCGTTTTTCTAATTCTTTTACTGGATATAATTTATTTTTTCACGAATTGACTTCTACTGAAAGTATCATTATTTATGAAGATGAAAAAGTATTGGTAAAAACAATTCCTTTAAAACATAGAGTATATACGAATGGTTTTCTTTTTCAGGAAAAGATAGGAGATAGGAAACTTAATATTGATGAAGTTAATAAGTACAAAATAGAAGCTTGTTATTTTCAGAAAATTAAAAATGGAAGTGATATTACACTTGATAATGGTACTTTGATACCAAATGCTGCAATTACTTTTGATCCAATTCAACCCAAAAGTTATGCTTTTTGTAGCGATACTATGTATGACGAAACGGTAATTCCATTAATCGAAAATTGTGATGTACTATATCATGAAACCACTTTTTTAGAATCGGAAGCTGAAAAAGCCGAATCAACCATGCATAGCACCGCAAAACAAGCCGCAGTGATTGCCAAGAAAGCAAATGTTAAGCAATTGATTTTAGGACATTATAGTACTCGTTATGCTAATATTAATTTGTTTCAACAAGAAGCTCAAACTATTTTTCCAAATGCACTTCTTGCGGATGATGGTAAAGTTTTTGAATTTGAATAACTATAAACTCTTTAAATTTGCAATTATATATCTAAACAATGGAAGATTTAAGCAACTATAGAAAGTCCTATGAAAAAAGTCAACTTTTGGAAAGTACTATTCCAGAAGACCCAATCAATTTATTTCACCGATGGTTTTATGAAACCAAAGAATCGGGTGGAGTAGATGAGGTTAATGCTATGACAGTCGCTACTATTGGTTTGGATGGTTTTCCAAAATCGAGAGTGGTACTGCTTAAGAAATTTAATGAGGATGGTTTTATTTTTTATACCAATTATAATTCCGAAAAAGGGAAAGCTATTCTCAACAATCCTAATATTTGTCTTTCTTTTTTTTGGCATAGTATGGAACGACAAGTCATTATTAAAGGTATTGCAGAGAAAACTTCGAATGCCATTTCTGATGCATACTTTGAATCTAGACCCGATGGAAGTAAGCTTGGTGCAATTGTTTCCCCTCAAAGCGATATCATCCCCTCAAGAGACTATTTAGATGCTAAATTAAAAGAACTCGAAAAACTATATGAGGGTAAAGAAATTCCTCGTCCTATTAATTGGGGTGGTTTTTTAGTTCGACCTTTAGAAGTAGAATTTTGGCAAGGAAGGCCTAATAGATTGCATGATAGAATAAGATATAAATTACAAGATGACTTCAATTGGAAAATTGACCGACTTTCTCCATAAAGTTACATAATATAACATTTTATAGTAAACCATTCTTTTTGAATGGTTTTTTTGTTTTAAACAAACTATAATTTATCATCGACGAAATGCAATAAAGTAGGAAATATTCTTATTATAAACACAATAAAGTGTATTTAATCGATTTTATTTGCTATTTAAACGGTAAAAGTAGTAGTATTGTCTAACCAAATCAAACAATACGTTCTGTCAATATTAACTAAATAAAGTGTTTGCCCCACATCTACTTTATTAAAAACTTAACCTACTACTATGAAAGCAAAAATGTTTAGAGCATTGTTGCCGTTAGCAATCGTGTTCACTATGGTTTCTTGTTCTTCTAACTCTTCAGAAGATAATTCAACTGCCAATAAAGTTGTAACTACTTACAACTATAATGACACCGAATTAAAACTAATCACGCTTATCAACAATCACCGTCAAAGTATTGGATTGAATGCTCTAGAAGTAATCAATCACATCTCTTACAAATCAGAAGAGCACAATATTTACATGATTGATAATAAAGTGGTGAACCACGATTATTTCCAACAAAGATCAGACAATCTTATTGCTGTATTAGGAGCTACAAGAGTAGCCGAGAACATCGCCTACAATTACCAAAACGCAGAAAGTGCTTTCAGTGCTTGGATGAATAGTTCAGCTCACAAAGCCAACATAGAAGGTGATTACACTCACATAGGTATATCAGTTTCCATAGATCCTACAACAGGAAAAAAATATTACACAAATATGTTCATTAAGAAAAAATAATGACATACT
The DNA here is from genome assembly GCF_025947145.1 of Flavobacterium sp. N1994. Taxonomy (NCBI): domain Bacteria; kingdom Pseudomonadati; phylum Bacteroidota; class Flavobacteriia; order Flavobacteriales; family Flavobacteriaceae; genus Flavobacterium; species Flavobacterium sp. N1994. Next base: position 671,059 of record NZ_CP109999.1, on the reverse strand, counting down.
GTACAAAAGAAAAATAGTTTGATTATTGTTTTGTTTGATTTTGACAGATCGGAAAACCCACTAACTAAAGTGGGTTTTTTTATTTAATTATTTTAAACTTCCTACCATATCTTCTGGTTTCACCCAGGCATCAAAATCATCAGCAGAAACATACCCTAATCGAACAGCTTCCTCTTTTAAAGTGGTTCCGTTTTTATGAGCTGTTTGGGCTATTTCAGCAGACTTATAGTAACCAATCTTAGTATTTAAAGCTGTTACAAGCATCAAAGAATTATCTACTAACTCTTTTATTCTAGTATAATTAGGTTCAATACCACTAGCGCAATGCTCTTCAAAGGAAACACAAGCATCTCCAAGTAAACGAGCCGATTGCAAAAAGTTAGCTGCCATCACTGGTTTAAAGACGTTTAATTCGTAATGGCCTTGCATGCCACCAACTGAAATCGCAACATCATTCCCAATAACTTGAGCGCAAACCATAGTCAAAGCTTCACATTGTGTTGGATTTACTTTTCCTGGCATAATGGATGATCCTGGTTCATTTTCAGGGATTAGGATTTCTCCAATACCAGAACGTGGACCAGAAGCTAACATTCTAATATCATTGGCAATTTTATTCAAGGAAACGGCTAATTGTTTCAAAGCGCCATGACTTTCCACAATGGCATCGTGCGAAGCTAAAGCTTCGAATTTATTAGGTGCAGTTACAAACGGATGACCTGTGAATTTGGCAATATATTCGGCAACTTTTACATCATAACCTGCTGGTGTGTTTAATCCAGTTCCAACAGCAGTTCCGCCAAGGGCAACTTCTGATAAGTGAGCTAAAGTGTTTTTTAAGGCTTTAATTCCGTAATTTAATTGAGCTACATATCCTGAAATTTCTTGACCTAAGGTAAGAGGTGTAGCATCCATCAAGTGGGTTCTTCCAATTTTTACCACATTCATGAATTCTTTAGATTTTGCATCCAAAGTATCACGAAGTTTTTCTACTCCAGGTAAGGTGGTTTCAACAGCAGCTTTATAACAAGCAATGTGCATTCCAGTAGGGAAGGTGTCATTTGATGATTGCGATTTGTTTACATCATCATTGGCTTTTACTAGTTGTTCGCCTTCGCCAATTTTAAATCCAGCTAACACTTGAGCTCGATTAGCAATTACTTCATTCACGTTCATGTTGCTTTGCGTTCCTGAACCCGTTTGCCAAATTACCAATGGAAATTCATCGGCTAATTTACCAGCAAGGATTTCATCGCAAACAGTGGCAATGGCATCGCGTTTTTCAGTTGAAAGCACTCCTAAGTCACAATTAGCATATGCAGCAGCTTTTTTTAAATAAGCAAAACCTTCTATAATTTCTTTAGGCATTGAGGCCGATGGCCCAATTTTAAAGTTATTTCTAGAACGTTCCGTTTGGGCACCCCAATATTTATCGGCTGGGACTTTAACTTCACCCATTGTGTCTTTTTCTATTCTGTATTCCATTGTGTATTATTATATGTTAATAAGTAGTTTTAAATCTAGCCCCGATAGCAGTGGAAATCCTTTTTATTGTTTTCTGTAAAGTGTTCGTCATTTGCAATTTACATCCTGAACAATAAAAAGATTGCAACGGATAGCGGGAATTGGCTCCTAAAATCCAGCCCAAATTTACGGATAAAAACTAGTTAATAAAAATTGATTTTGTTTTTGGATAGGAGAATTATTCGGCTTACATTTGCGTATAATTCAAAAAATTCCGGAAAACATGTTTGAATTTCAACAGTATTTAGGTTTCTTAGCTTTCTTAACCATTTTAACCATTGGTTTTTGGTTAATGATGTTCTTAATCACTTTCATAGTTCCTTATTGGATTTTTGGAGGAATGAGAGAATTTCTACAAGAAAGAAGAGCTAAAAAAGAAGCCGAGCAAACAGCATAGTTTAGTCTATTTGTTTATGAAAAAGCCCCGAATTTCGGGGCTTTTTTATTGTTGTTATCCTGGGAAATCTCCGTTATCATTATTGTCTTGATTTCCTTTTGGTCTTTTGTCTTTCTCTTTTTCGTTTTTCTGAACATTAAAGCGATACACAAAAGTTAAGTTAATTTGTCTCACTCTCATTTGCATTTCGTTGTAGGAACTCAGACTTGGAATATTAGTTTCTGATATTCTTTTTCTGGAATTGAAAACATCGTTTATATTCAAAGTTATAGTGGCTTTATCTTTTAAGACATCTTTACTAAAACCAAGATTGGCTGCTAAGATTCCGAGTGTGCTTCCTTGTGTCGTATTTTGTGGAGCGTTATAGGTGGCGTTGGTTTGAAACTCAATTTTATAAGGAAGCGTAATTCTTGAATTTAGTTTAGCAAACCAACTACCTGCTGCTATATCAGTAGTTTGATATATTACGGTTGGAGAGCCATTTAATTGGTATTGATAATCGCCTTTTAGTTTGCTTTTGAAAATATTAAAATTACCATTCAATTTCCACCATTTAATTGGGGAGTAGTTTATGTTAAATTCAAAACCAACTCTGATATCAGTGTCTAAATTTACTGGAGTTGATATTGTTACTGGAGTTACAACTGTTTGTCCATTAACTGTAGAAGTCACGACGTCGCCATTGGGTCTTCTTATAAATTGAAAAGGAGCATTTGTCTTGTTGTAATACAAAGTTGAAGTAATAATAGTTTTTCCGATTTTTTTCAATACGCTAAGCTCTACAGCATCCGTTAAAGAAGGATTGATGTCAGTGTTTCCAACAAATAAATTGATATTACTAGAATAGTTGGAGAATGGGGATAAGAATCGGTAACGTGGTCTTGAAATTCTTTTACTATAATTTAAAGAGATATTAGTATTGTCATCAACCTCATAATTCAAGAAGGCACTTGGAAAAAAGTTATGGTATTTTTTGTTTTTGAAATCATTGGTTGTTAGCAAATTGATGTCAATATTAGAATCTTCATAACGAACACCGAATTGATAGGATAACTTTTTAAATTTTGACCCAAATTGAGTGTATAAAGCATTGAACTTTTCTTTGTAATCAAAAGTATTTGTGTAACTAGTATATGGAGTATAATTGCCAAAACTATCAAGACTTCCAACATTATATTTCGTTAATAATGTATTGAAATCTCCTTTGTATCCCGCTTCAAACCTACTTTCTTTACCGATAGGTAATGTATAATCAGCTTGTAGTAGATTTTTGCCTTGTGTTTGTAAATTATTGGTAGACTCAATTAATAAATCGCTTATAGCTCCAGTATAACTATTAGTAATTGTTGCGTAATCGTTATCTAAATTTTTTGAAGTTGTGAATAATAGCGTAAGATTGTGTCCGTCTTTTTTGAATTGTTTAGAAAAAATAGAATTGTATTCTATGTCTTCCGTTTTGGTGAACTGATCTGTAAATCTATTTTGATAGAATACGTTATTAGTTTCATTATTGTATAAATCATCATAAATAGGACTTGACCCGTTAGCTTTTCTGTATGAAAATGAATTGGTCCATGTAATTGATGGGTCTAAATACCAATCGGTTCCAAATCCATAATTAAAACCTTTTCTAGCATTTTCTCGATTGATGTTTTCGTCAATGGTTTTGGTTAATGCTCCGTTAGTATCAAAATATTGAGTATTGTTAATTCCTTTTCCTTTTGATTTACTATCGTTTATTCCGAGATTAGTGAAAAGATTAAAGTTTTTCGTTTTGTAATTAAATGTTCCAACTAAGCTATAGTTTTTTGGATCTCCTGCAGTAGCAGCAATAGTTCCATTAACTCCTAGATTTTTCCCTTTTTTCAAAACGATATTGATAATTCCACCACCCCCTTCAGCATCATATCGGGCAGAAGGATTTGAAATAACTTCAATTTTATCTAAGGCATCGGCAGGAATTGATTTTAAAGCATCGGCAATATTAATAGCTGTTGAAGGTCTTCCATCAATGAATATTTTTACATTGCTATTCCCTCTCAAACTTACATTTCCATCACCATCTACGGATACAGAAGGCACATTATCAAGAACATCACTTGCTGTTCCTCCTCTTGCCGTTAAATCTTGTCCAACGTTGTAGACTTTCTTATCCAACTTGATTTCAACAGCTGCTTTTTCCGTTTTGACTACTACTTCTGTCAATTGAGTAGCATCTTCATCTAAAGCTGTAGTCCCCATATTGGTGTTTCCAGAAAATTGTTTTTTAGATAAAACAGTAGGTTTAAATGAAATGAATTCTAATGTTACATCATAAACTCCTGGAATAATTTCAACAGAATAATCTCCCTTGTTATCCGTTATTCCACCAAAAACTAATTTAGGATTTTTATTGTTTTTTAGAGTAATCGTAGCATACTCAAGAGGAAGTTTACTAGTTTTTTCAATCACTTTTCCTGTTATAATGATTTTAGCTCGTTCAGGTCTTTGTTGAGAAAATAGTAAAAAACTATTGAAAGTAAAGAGTAAAGTAACTAAGAGTTGAAATTTTTTCATCAGAAATTTTTTCTAGATTAATGTCGCAAAAGTACGTTTTGGTTGAAACTTCATTTCCCAAATCTTTGTTAAATAACAAATGTTTAGGTTAGATAAAACTTTCTAATTTGTCTATTTCTCTACCAATTATTGCTTTATCTCCATCAATGACAATAGGTCTTTCGATTAAAATGGGATGCTTTGCCAAAGCTATTATTATATCCGAATCAGACATGGATTTGTCTTTGTAATTTTCAATCCAAATGGTTTCCTTTTGACGAACGATTGCTATCGTTTTGAGATTGAGTTTTTTAAGTAATACCTCTATTTCATTTATGGTAAGAGGATTTTTTAGATAATCAATAATTTCAAATTGTTTATTAGAATTCTTTAGAAAAACTAAACAATTCCTTGATTTTCCGCATCTTGGATTATGAAGTATTTGCAACATCTTTTTTTTACAAAGTAATATATATTTTTAATAGAAAAAAGTTAATTTAGGCGAAACAAAAATGAACCCTATGTTTTTAGAAAATGGCTTTTTACCACAAAATAAATTTTGGCGTTATTTAGTTGGATCATTAATAATATTTCTCGCTGCTACTTTGGGTCAAATACCTTGGGTAGTTGCAGTTGCTATAAAATCTTTCAAATCAGGGAAACCATTTCCAACAACAGAAACGGGAATGATGACTTTTTTAAATCTAAATATCACCCTTTTTTTATTGTTATTTTCCTTTGTCGTTGCTTTTATTGCGATCATTTTAGTCATAAAGTATTTTCATAAACAAACCTTATTATCGGTTACAACCTCTAGAAAAAAAGTAGATTGGAAAAGAATTATATTTTCCTTTTCACTTTGGGGTTTATTTACTGCAGGCTCAACATTGGCAATGTATTATAATAATCCATCTGATTTTGTTTATAATTTTAAACCTATTCCGTTTTTAATTTTAGCAATTATAGGAACCCTTTTAATTCCAATTCAAACCAGTACAGAAGAATATGTTTTTCGTGGGTATTTAATGCAAGGTTTTGCAGTTTTAGCAAAGAACCGCTGGTTTCCTTTAATTATGACTTCTGTAATTTTTGGTTCTATGCATATTGCTAATCCAGAAGTAGAGAAAATGGGGTATATCATTTTAGTATATTACATTGGAACAGGTTTTTTTCTGGGTATAATTACATTAATGGATGAAGGAATGGAGCTGGCTCTCGGGTTTCATGCCGCCAATAATTTAATTACAGCATTATTAGTAACATCTGATTGGTCAGCTTTTCAAACGAATTCTGTTTTTAAAGATGTTTCTTCCCCTTCAACAGGCTTTGAAATTTTGATTCCGGTTTTCGTTATTTTTCCGCTGCTATTATTTATCTTTAGTAAAAAATATCATTGGTCTAACTGGAAGGAAAAACTTACTGGAACCATTGAAATTAAATATTCTGAACCTACACAAAATCTAGAAAATAATGAGTAATCCAACCTACGAAAATGTACACAATCAGTTCAAATTGAATGGCTTTCATCTCGACAGAGAAGATTTGTGTCGTGTTGCCTACAGTTTTATTAAAGAAGGAGAAGATTTTGAGAAGCCTGTAGGTAATTTTCTATTAGATTGGTTTGACAGTAAAACTTACATCCAAATGGAAACTTCTGGAACAACAGGAGATCCTAAAACAATATCTGTGAGTAAACAGGCTATGGTAGATTCTGCCATAGCAACAGGTGATTTTTTTGATATTCATCCAGGAAATAGAGCATTACAATGTTTGCCAGTAAAATATGTAGCAGGGAAAATGATGTTAGTTCGCGCCATGATTTTGGGACTCGACTTAGAATTTGTAGCTCCAAGTTCACATCCCATGAAAAATAATGAGATCAATTTTGATTTCGTGGCTATGGTTCCGTTACAAGCTCAAAATTCTTTATCAGAATTAAAAAAAGTAAAGAAATTGATAGTTGGTGGAGCTGCAGTTAGTAAAGCATTGGAAAAGCAATTGCTAAAATTGCCAACGGAGGTTTATGAAACTTACGGTATGACCGAAACCATAACACATATTGCTGCTAGAAAATTAGGAGAAAAAGCGTTTACTGTTTTACCAAATGTTACCATTTCTTATGATGATAGAAATTGTTTAGCGATACATGCACCCAGAATTTCTCCCGAAGTAATTATAACCAATGATATTGTAGAATTGCTAAATGAAAATCAATTCATTTTCCTAGGAAGGATGGATAATGTCATCAATAGTGGAGGAATAAAACTAATTCCTGAGCAAATCGAAAATAAGTTAGCCAATAAAATACACCAACGATTTTTTATTACTTCCAAACCTGATGCTGAATTAGGTGAAAAAGTGATTTTAGTTATTGAAGGTGAAAAGCAAGATTTTGATAACACTCTTTATGAAGGCTTAGATAAATATGAAAAGCCAAAAGAAATTATTTTCATTTCTAATTTTAAAGAAACTGCTTCTGGTAAAGTTTTAAGGAAAGAAACCATGATATAAAAAAATCGTCCCTATTGTGTAGGGACTTTTTTTTATATAATGTATTTTATTTTTCCATTTTAAAATAATAATCTGCCGAGTGTTTTCCGCTACCATAGATAGTGTAAAAAATACTAAAACCTAAAGTTATTGTTGCTATTAACAAATTCATCACATTCATTTCGCCAATAAAATTGAGTAAAACAGCACCAATAAGTATGGGCAACTGAGCAATCAAAGCCCAACGAGTAAGTAGTCCAAAAGTAATCATAATTCCTCCCATAATATGAGCAGCAGCTATATAATGAAAGGTTAACATGCCTCCAAGAAAGTTACTAATAGGAGCAATGACATCTTCAAATCCTCTGTTGTTGCTTATGAAATAACCACCTTTATAAATTAAAAATAAACCTAATGTAATTCTTCCTGCATCGAACCATAATGTAGAATGGGAGTTGGCCCATTTATTCAAGCCTTTTACTGAAGTATCCATAATAACAAAGTTTAAAATTTAAACTAAGTTACTAATTTTAAGTTAAATACGTGTTATTTGGATAAAAAAATTATGTACGACTTAATTAACATTGATGTAAAAATCATTGGTTTTAACTTCTATTTCTTCTATGGATTTTATCTTTAATTTTGAGGTTGTCCATTTTATAGTTGGAGTTATTATGGTATCTTTTCCTTTAATTTTTATCCCCACAGGCATAGAAAAACTTTTCTCGTCTAATTTCCAACGATATTGTAATTTTCCGTTATTTATTTTTAGTTCTAATACAGGAATATTGGCATGTCTTAGATATTGGTCAAAAATAGGGTTTAGCTTTAATCCTGTTTCTTTATTAAAAAAAGCAACTACAGTTTCCGTATCGATAATTTTATTGTGGAATGTCTCAGAATACTTTAAGAATGTTTTCCACCATTTGTCATCATTATTTACAACATGTCGCAATGTATTCAAGAACAACGCTCCTTTTTCATACATATCTGTTGCTCCTTCTTTATTGACGCCAAACGGTCCAATGATAGGTTTTAGATTTTCAATATTTCTTTTTAATCCATTGATGTATTGTTGCCCTTTTTCATAACCAAATTGGCATTCTACATAAACAGCTTCCGTGTAGGTTGTAAATCCTTCATGAATCCACATATCAGCGGAATCTTTTGAAGTGATGTTGTTACCAAACCATTCGTGACCACTTTCGTGTATGGTTATGTAGTCAAATAGTAATCCAATTCCAGTAAAAGAACGATCCATACCAAGGTAGCCTTGTAGATATTTATTACCGTAGGCAACAGCACTTTGATGTTCCATACCTAAATAAGGAGTTTCTACTAATTTGTATCCATCATTGGCAAAAGGATAGGGACCAAACTTACTTTGAAAACAATCCATCATAGGTTTCACTTCTTCAAAATGAACTCTGGCTTTGGCTTCATTTTCTCGTAAAACATAGTAATCTAAATCTAAACCTTTATAGTTTTCATGGATATGAACATAATCGCCAATACTGACATTTATGGAGTAGGTGTTTATAGGATTTTTGACTTCCCAATCCCAACGTGTATAACCATTTTTTAAATCTTCACTTCCCGTCAGTCTTCCATTGGAAACATCCATCAACCCATTGGGAACGGCTACTTTTATAGTGGCTCCAAAATCAGGCTCATCGCTTTGAGAATCTTTTACAGGATACCATAAACTAGCTCCAGTTCCTTGACAGGCAACACCAACCCAAGGTTTTTCTTGGCCATCTTTAGTAAATACAAATCCACCATCCCATGGAGCTCTCTTGGCAATTATGGGTTTCCCCGAATAGTAAAAACGTATTTTTTCATTGGCCCCAGTTTTTAAGCCTGATGGGAAATTGATAAAAACAGCGTCAAATTCTCTTTTGTAATCTAGTTTTTTAGTGTTATAAATTATAGAATCGATTTGCATGTTTTCAAATAAATCGACTTGAATTTTAGTCGTATTTGAAGCAACTTTAAAGGAAATATCATTATAACCTGAAACCGATTTGTCATCAATATTGACTTTGATATTCAAATCATAATGCAATACGTCATAAGAGGTGCGCTCCGGTCTTAAACCACCTTGAAGAGAGTCTTTTCGGGTAAAAGTTTCTTGAGATGAAATGAATTGGAAACTAATTAAAGCAAGGAAAATGTAGTGTGTTTTTTTCATTATTATGACTATAAAATCTTAGGAGTTAGTAGAATGGGTTTTAGCTTTGTTACACCTGAATAACACCCAAATTAAATTTCTTTTCAATAGGGGAGTGGTTTGCTGCTTCTATTCCCATAGAAATCCAGGTACGAGTTTCTAAAGGATCAATGATGGCATCAGTCCACAATCTTGCTGCAGCGTAATAGGGAGAAACTTGGGCATCATACCGTGCTTTGATTTTGTCAAATAATTCTTGTTCTACTTTTTCGTCAACGGTTTCGCCTTTAGCTTTTAGCGATGAAGCTTCGATTTGTGCTAATACTTTAGCAGCTTGAGTTCCTCCCATAACGGCTAGTTCCGCACTTGGCCAGGCAAATATTAACCGAGGGTCATAAGCTTTTCCACACATAGCATAGTTTCCGGCACCATAGGAATTCCCAACTATTACTGTGAATTTTGGTACCACCGAATTAGAAACAGCATTTACCATTTTGGCACCATCTTTAATGATTCCACCATGTTCTGATTTAGACCCCACCATAAATCCAGTAACATCTTGAACAAATACTAATGGGATTTTCTTTTGATTACAATTGGCAATAAATCGTGTGGCTTTATCAGCAGAGTTGGAATAAATTACTCCCCCAAATTGGATTTCTCCTTTTTTGGTTTTAGAAACCGTTCTTTGATTGGCCACAATTCCCACAGCCCATCCGTCAATACGAGCATAGCAGGTGATGATAGATTGTCCATAATCGGGTTTGTACATGTCCATTTCTGAATTATCGACAAGACGTTTTATAATTTCCATCATATCGTATTGGTCACTACGCGATTTTGGCAGAATTCCATAAATATCTTTTTCTTCTAAGGCTGGTTTTTGAGAAGCTTCTCTGTTGAAACCGGCTTTTTCATAATCCCCAATTTTTCCAACGATACTTTTAATTCGATCTAGAGCATCTTTATCATCTTTTGCTTTATAATCAGTCACACCTGAAATTTCGCAATGTGTTGTGGCTCCACCCAATGTTTCATTATCAATATTTTCACCAATAGCTGCTTTTACTAAATAACTTCCAGCCAAGAAAATACTTCCCGTTTTATCTACAATCATGGCTTCATCACTCATAATAGGAAGATACGCTCCTCCAGCAACACAACTGCCCATAACTGCTGCAATTTGAGTAATTCCCATGCTACTCATTATAGCATTGTTTCTAAATATACGTCCAAAGTGTTCTTTATCTGGAAAAATTTCATCTTGCATTGGCAAATAAACTCCAGCAGAATCGACTAAATAAATAATCGGCAATCGATTTTCCATGGCAATCTCCTGAGCGCGAAGATTCTTTTTGGCTGTAATAGGAAACCAAGCGCCAGCTTTTACTGTAGCATCATTGGCCACAACAATGCATTGTTTTCCTTTGATGTATCCCATTTTCACTACAACTCCACCAGAAGGGCAACCACCATGTTCTTTGTACATTCCGTCCCCAACAAAAGCTCCTATTTCTACACTTTTTGCTTTAGCATCAAGCAGATAGTCTATTCTCTCTCGAGCTGTCATTTTACCTTCGGCATGTAATTTTTCTATTCGTTTCTCTCCACCGCCAACTCTAACTTTAGCAAAGCGTTGTTTTAAATCAGTTAGTAAAAGTTTGTTATGATCCTCGTTCTTATTGAAGTTAATGTCCATAGTAGTTAAAGGTGCTTTTAAGTATTGTTTTGATTGAGTGCTAAAATACGAAAACGTTTTCAATAACATAAAGTAGTATATTTGATTTTATCCTATAAGTTTTGGAAAGCTTTTTTAATTTGTTAATATTCTCTTAACATTAGAAGAATACATTTGTACCATTAAAATGAAATTAAAATGTCTTTAAATACTATTTTCCAGTTTTTAGTTCCGAAGGATAAAAAGTTTTTTCCTCTATTTGAACAAGCTTCAACTAATTTAATTTTACTAGCTGAAACATTGCACGAAGCAGTAAATGCTCCAAAATCAGAAAGAGAAGAATATTACAGAAAAGTTGAAGAACTTGAAGCTGTCATCGAAGAAATTACCCATAAAACACACTTAGAATTAAGCCGAAACTTTATCACTCCATTTGACCGTGAGGACATTCACTCTTTAATAAAAGCGATTGATAACGTGGCTGATAATATGCACGGTGCAGCTAGTAGAATGCGTTTGTATCAAATTGAAAAAATCACTAAATCTATTCGTAAGTTAACCGAAATTAATTTGGAAGCTTGTCAATTAATTGGTCTTGGAATCAAAGAATTGAAAGTGATGAATCACAAGAACATTAAAGATACCTGCAAAAAAATCAATAAGTTAGAGAGTAAAGCAGATTCTGTATTTGATAAAGCAGTTGCTGATATCTTTGAAAACGAAACTGACGCTAAAAACGTTATCAAATACAAAGAAGTGCTTTCTGCTTTGGAAATGGCCTCTGATAAATGTAAAAGTGTATCGAATGTAATGGAGCAAATCTCTGTTAAACATTCATAAATTATAATCAATTAGGAAATTATGACATTACTAATTGTAATTATTGTCCTTGCCCTGATATTTGATTATATCAATGGTTTTCATGACGCTGCTAACTCGATTGCGACTATTGTTGCCACTAAGGTATTAACACCTTTTCAGGCTGTACTTTGGGCTGCTTTCTTTAACTTCTTAGCCTATTGGGTTTTTGGATTTGGAGTTGCCGATACGGTTGCTAAAACAGCCAATAGTGCGAGTATTGACTTGGTTGTAATCTTAGCCGGAATCATTGCGGCAATTATCTGGAATTTATTTACCTGGTGGAAAGGAATTCCATCATCATCTTCACACACACTTATTGGTGGTTTTGCAGGAGCAGCTATTGCTCACGGTTTTCGTGGAGTTACCGATCCGGAGCATTTTGGATTTAAGATTGTTAACTGGTACAAAGCAGCTAAAGAAGGCGAGTTATTGCCATCGGGCGTGTTCGTCGTTATTGCTTTTATTGTTTTTGCACCGTTGTTGGGAATGTTAATATCTTATTTCATTTCCTTATGGCTTATGTATTCCTCCAAGAAAAATATTTACCCAAAAATACTCACTGTTGTATTGATGTTTTTGGTTGCCTGGTTTTTATCAAGTGTTTTAAAATTTGATATCGAGGCAGACCCAACAAAAAAATATTTATTTAATAGCCCATTTTGGTATTTCGTAAGTGAACCATCCAATATTAAATGGTTTTTGGTTGGAATTATATTTTATAGTCTGGCAATTTTTAATTTATTCTTCAGTAGCTTTTCTACGGCTAAAGCCGAAAAAGTTTTAAAAAGAATGCAGTTGCTTTCATCAGCAGCATTCAGTTTAGGACACGGTGGAAATGATTCTCAAAAAGTAATGGGAATTATAGCAGCAGCAGTTGCCGTTTATTTAAGAATAAATCCACACGTAAATATGTCAACAGGTTGGTTAGATTTAAATGTAATTTTACCAGATGACGATAAAGGAATTAAAGCACATATGCCGGGCTGGATTCCGTTAACCTGTTACACAGTTATTGCTTTAGGAACATTGAGTGGCGGTTGGAAAATCGTTAAAACAATGGGGTCTAAAATTACTAAAGTAACTGCTTTTGAAGGCGTAGTAGCAGAATCTGCAGGTGCATTAACTTTGTTTACAACTGAACATTTTAAAATACCGGTATCAACAACACATACTATTACAGGATCTATTATTGGGGTTGGAGTAACCAAAAGAGTTTCGGCCGTTAGATGGGGCGTTACTGTTAAACTTCTTTGGGCTTGGGTATTAACCATTCCAGTCTCAGCTCTTTTAGCAGCTATGGTTTATTATTTACTTAGATTATTTTTATAAAAATTTCATATACCGAAAAGCCAACTGTACTGTTGGCTTTTTTTATAAGCAGTTCTTATAGGTTAAGAAATCATTTGCTAAACATCAATTAATTGTAAATCGCAACACAAACAACACTACAATATGAAAAAAGCACTACTACTGATTGTCTTACTAACTTCAGTATCGATGTATTCCCAAGTCATTACGACTAATAAATACAACGACCTTAAATTATCTACTTCGCCTTATTACAGTTATAAAAAAGGAATAGGCTTAACCACTCCGGATAGCTTATTTCAGTTGAACATTCGATTTAGAATGCAAAACAGAATAACCTACATCAAAAACGAAGATGAAAATGGAGGTTATGACGGACAAGTGCGTCGTTTGCGTTTGCGTTTTGATGGTTTTGTTGTCAATCCAAAAATTCTGTTTGCCTTGCAATTATCATTTGCGCCCGGTGATGTTGGTGTAACCAAAGAGGGGCAAAATTTAAATGTAATACGCGATGCGGTAGTTTATTACAGACCAAACAAACACTGGAGCCTGGCATTTGGACAAACCAAATTACCAGGAACAAGGCAAACTGTAAATTCATCCGGAGCATTACAGTTGACGGACAGAACAATCAATAATGCCAGATTTGGCATTGACAGAGATTTTGGTTTTCAGGTACATAATTTAAATGAATCGCCAGATAAATTCTCGTATAACTTCAAAACCGCACTTTCGGGAGGAGAAGGTCGAAATCAAACCGGTAAAGCCGATGATGGTGTGGCTATCACAGGAAAAATTGAGCTAATGCCGTTTGGTTCTTTTGCCAAAGACGGAATCTATTTTGAAGGCGATATTCAACGCGAGAAGAAACCAAAATTATTGCTTTCAGGAGCCTTTCAGCAAAATAACCATGCCAGAAGAACCATGGGAGAAACGGGAAGCGATTTGTATGAAACCAGAACCATAAAATCGGTTTTGCTTGATGCAATGTTTAAATACCGAGGTTGGGCAGCTATGATGAGTTATATGTCGAGAACCACCAATGAAAATGCCATAACCGAAAATCCGGACGACACAACTATAACTAATTATGTTTATGTTGGAAGCGGCTTTGATTACCAACTAAGTTATATTCTTCGCTCCAATTATGAAATAACTGGAAGGTTTTCGACACAAAAAGCGGGTGATGATATAAAAGCATTGACTCCAAATACCAATGAATATAGTCTTGGTGTTACCAAATATATTTGGGAACACACATTTAAACTGCAAAGCGAATTGACATTTGACAAATTGAAATTCGATAATGGTGAAACTAAAAATAACTGGTATCTGCGCTTTCAGGTTGAAATCGGAATTTAATTGACAATTAACAATTGTTTCATTTTTGATTTCCTAAATTTGATATTCTAAAATTGAAAAAAATATGAAAACTAAATTACTCTTGTTGGCTCTGATAATGCAAAGTACGACTTCCGTTTTTTCACAATCTAAAACAGTGGAATATAAAGATGGTAATCAAGTGCTAAGTGGTATCAGCGTTGCCCCTTCTAAATCATTAAAAAATAAACCAGGTATACTAATTCTTCCTGCTTGGATGGGAATTGATGATCATGCCAAAGACAGTGCTAATCGATTGGCTGCTATGGGCTACACTACTTTTGTAGCTGATATATATGGTGTAGATCAAAGACCTAAAGATTATTCTGAAGCAGGAAAGAAAGCAGGTTATTTTAAGAAAAATATAAAGGAATATCAAACTAGAATTCAACTAGCATATGACCAATTGATTAAACAAGGAGCTAATCCAGACGATATTGTAGTGATGGGTTATTGCTTTGGTGGAACAGGGGCAATAGAATGTGCTAGAACGAACATGAAAGTAAAAGGGATTGTATCTTTTCATGGAGGTTTAGGTCGTGATGAAACTAGAACAATTGATGCCATTACTCCAAAAGTACTTGTACTTCATGGTGCCGATGATCCATATGAATCAAAAGAAGAAATCGAGAAGTTTCAAACCGAAATGAGAACCGCAAAAGCCGATTGGCAAATGGTTTATTATGCTAATGCTGTTCATTCTTTTACCGACAAAAATGCAGGAAATGATAATTCAAAAGGAGCCGCCTATAATGAAAAAGCAGAGAAGCGTTCTTGGGAAGCTATGCTTACTTTCTTAAAAGAAGTTTTATAATAAATTATCACTTTTAAAATAAAGCCCAAAACCTACATAAGTTTTGGGCTTTATTTTTTTAGAAAACTGTTGAAAACGATAAACTTAAACCCTGTCAGCAATTCTCTTAACATAAATTTAATACAAAGGAAATCTAATAGTAATGAACCGATAACATCAACTTAATTTAGCGGTTGTTCCTTTGCCTCAAAATTAAAACAAACTTTATGTTAAGATTTAAATCATTATCGGTTATCTTTTTTTTGTTGCTAGTTAGTATAGCAAAAGGACAAATTACAACTTCATCATTAACGGGAAGTATCTCTAGTCAAAATGCCCCTGTAGCTGAAGCAAATGTATCGCTAATTCATTTGCCAACCAATGCTACTTATGAAACAACAACCAATAAACAAGGAAGATTTAGTTTAGACAATCTAAATGTTGGAGGTCCGTACAAAATTGTGGTAAAAAGTATGGGCTTTCAAGATTATACCAATTCTCAAATTCAATTATCATTAGGTGATAATGACTTGCACGCTATCGAAATTGAAAAAAATGTTAATGCATTGCAAGAGGTAACAGTGGTTGGGAAAAAAGGGTCTAGCAGAAATGGTGGTACCAATATTACCCAAGCTGTTATCAATGGGTTGCCTAACATAAACAGAGGTATACAAGATGTAACTAAACTTGTTCCTCAAAGTGCCAATAACTCCTTTGCTGGTACTAACTTCAGATATAATAATGTTACTATTGATGGTTCTATAAATAATGATGCTATTGGATTTAGCCCTTCCTTAGGTGGACAATCTGGAACTTCAGGAATGCCAGGAAGTAGCACCCGAACTAATTCTATAAGTTTAGATGCTATTCAAGACGTTCAAGTTTATATCGCTCCTTATGATGTGAAATTAGGAAATTTTCTTGGAGGAAGTGTAAATGCTGTTACTAGAAGTGGTACTAACAAAATCTCAGGATCAGTTTATAGCTATGGAAGAAATGCGGCTATCACTGGCAAAAACAATGCAGGAGATGGTTCAAAAATGCCAAACTCATTCGAAGATTACCAATTAGGTTTCAGATTGGGATTACCAATAGTGAAAGACAAAGTGTTTTTCTTCACTAATGTTGAATACACTAAAAGAATAGATCCGTTATTCTATAACTCAGGCGATACAGATGCAAATGGAAATGTTACTTCATTAATTGATAATACAGTTGCTCAAACCATCACTAACTTTGTACAAACGAAATATGGTTTTGATGTTGGTTCATACAATAGTTATGACAACTATTCGATGAGTAGAAAGTTTTTTAATAAAATTGATTGGAAAATAAACAACAAACATTCGCTATCGATAAGAAATAATAGTGTTTTTGGAGAAGCTTCCAACTTAGAAAGAGACAATAAAAACTTCCGTTTTGCTAGTTTGAATTTTATACAAAAAAACACCGCTATTAGCACAGTACTTGAATTCAAAAGTCACTTTAATAGCAGATGGTCAAACTCTTTTATAGCAGGGTATTCGAGTATTAAGGATTATCGTGAGCCAACATCAGGAAATATCATGTTTCCACAAGTTGAAATTGGATATAATGGTGGTACCATATTTTTAGGAAATGATAGAGAAGCTACCGTTTTCAACATGAAACAGAACACTACTGAAATTACCGATAATTTGACTTATAAAGTGGGTAATCATACCTTATTATTTGGAACACACAATGAGCTTTATGATATCAATTATGGATTTGTAAATGCCTTAAACGGACGAGTTTCTTATAAAACTTTGGCTGATTTCTATGCAGGAACACCATCACGTGTAAGAGGAACATATCCTTTTGATGGTTCAACAAGAGACGAGATTTTCAATAATCCTTACGCAAAATTTAATGTAAACATGTACAGTGGTTACATACAAGACGAAATTAAAATTGGAAACAAATTGAAAGTGGCAGTGGGTTTAAGAGTTGATTATACAGATTTACCTAATAAACCAAATTTAAGCTCTCAAGTACAAACGTCACCTAATGATCCAAATTATGGTACTACATATGAATACACTCATTTAAGTGATATCAAAAATAACTTCTTTACTTCCGCTTCTCTTTCACCAAGATTTGGATTTACCTATAACGTAAAAGAAGATAAATCCATTGTACTTAGAGGAGGTTCAGGGGTATTTACTGGAAGAATTCCTTTTGCGTGGTTAGGATATGCTTATTACAATGATGGTGTAGGTTATGCTAGTTTTGATAGAAACAATTTAACAGCGGCCCAAGTTGCTGCCAACGGAGACCCATTAGCCGCAGGAGGATTGAACGGATATCATGATGCTTCTCCAAAAATTCAGGCTGATTTAATTGACAATAAGTTTAAAATGCCACAAATCTGGAGAAATTCATTGGCAGTTGATTATACTATTAAAGGATACAAATTATCGTTTGAAGGAATTTATACAAAAGTAATTCAAGATTTGATGTTCCAACAAGTGAACAAAACTGATAATCCTACTTACTTCTCCTACGATGTTAATCACGAAATGCCAATTTATTCCGCTAACATCAATCCCGCTTTTTCTAATGCTTATATGTTGTCTAATACCAATCAAGGATACCGTTATAGTTTAACAGAAATGGTTTCTAAGACTTATGATTTTGGATTAAACTTTATGGCTGCTTATACTTATGGACAAGCCAAAGACATTAGTAACGGAATTAGAAATTCGATGGAAAGTAACTTCCAATTGAATCAATCTTTAAGTCCTAATAACCCTCAATTGGCCACCTCTAATTTTGATATCAAACACAGAATTGTTGCTAATCTAGGATATGCTGTTAATCTAACTAAAAATAATACATTATCAGCTAATGTTTTCTTCAATGCACAATCTGGAAATCCATTCACTTGGGGATTTGTAAATTCTACAATAGCAGGAACTGGACAAGCTGCAGGTTTGGCTTATATCTTTAAAGACGCTACACAAGCGGCTCAATATATTGGTGTAAATGCTGCTGGAGTTCCTTCGGCTACTGCTGCACAACAGGTTGCCGATTACGAAGATTTTATCAATAACAATGATTATTTGAGTAGTAGAAGAGGAAAGTTTACCGAAAGAAATGGTGATTTCACTCCATGGAACATCCAAACTGATATGAGAATTATGGATGAATTTAGAATATCAGATAAAAAAGATAATGTTCATACAATCCAATTTTCAATTAGTATTATCAACGTTGGTAACTTAATCAATAAAGATTGGGGAAGAAGTTATTTTGTTCCCAATACGTTCAATTCAACAGCAAGTATTGGATTAACTAAAACAGGAAATTTAAGTGCTAATGGTGACCCAATCTATTCCTTTAGTAAACCAACTTCAGCACCTTATGTTGTTGATCAATTTGCTTCAAGATTCCAAGCGCAATTTGGAGTAAGATATTCATTCTAATACCCATAAAATGAAAAAATTAAAACCAGTTATCATCGTATTTTTTATGTTTTTATCTACAGTGGTTTCAGCTCAAATCACTTCAGCAACATTAAATGGTAAAGTAACCGATGGCGAATTACCCATTGCCAATGCTACAATAAAGATTATTCATTTGCCAACTAATGCTAGTTTTGATACTACAACGGATAAGAAAGGAAGATTTAGTTTAGATAATTTAGATGTTGGAGGTCCCTATAGAATTTTGGTTACCGGAAAAGAAATTGACGATTACAAAAAATCAGGGATTCAATTAGTCTTAGGCGATAATGATATGGTTAAAGATATAATTGTATACAGAAAGGATGTTAGTGTTGATAAGGAAACATCAACCAATGATGCAACACTCACTTCTCAATAAATAAAGATGTTTGTTTCTAAAAAGGGTATGACTGTTATAAGTTGTACCCTTTTTGTATAAAATACAAAAGTCGATCTGGAGCGATCGACTATTGCGGTGAGGTGTAACTTCCTTTCGGAATCCTCGTTGCAAATATAGGACTTAATTGTGAATGGTAAATGATGAATTGTGAATTATTTTTAATTCTTTATTTTCATTCACATTTATTTTGAGTCTCTTACTAATCTTTTTAAAATAGCCCATTGTTTTAGCGCATCACGAGCATCAATAGCTGGATACCCTAATACTGTTTTTCCGGCTTCAACATCACCCGCTACGCCTGAACCAGCTCCAACAATAGCTCTGTCTCCAATTGTAGTATGATCTTTTATAGAAGCGCTTCCGCCAATGATAACTCCGTTTCCTAAAGTTACAGAACCAGCTAAACCTGAATTACCAGCCATAATACAAAACTTTCCAAGCTTTGAATTGTGTCCAATTTGAACTAGATTATCTATTTTGCATCCATCACCCAGTACAGTAGAACTGAATTTTCCTCTGTCTACACAAGAGTTAGCGCCAATTTCAACACCATTTCCAATGATTACATTCCCGATTTGAGGAATTTTTACCAAGCCTCTTTCAGCACAAGGTCGGAATCCAAAACCGTCTGCACCAATGGTACAATTGGGATGTAAGATGCAATACGCACCAATATGACAACGTTCTCTTACTACGGCACCTGACCAAATAGTGGTATTTTTACCAATGCTGCATTCATCAAGAATAGTAACATTAGGATATATAGTAACATTTTCACCAATGGTGACATTAGGCCCAATATAACTTCCAGCACCAATCCGAACTCCATTTCCAATCGAAACAGAATCATCAATTACAGCTGTGGGATGAATATCTACTGAAAAAACAGGAGCAGCAGGAGCAAAGAGTTCTAGCACTTGCGACATCGCCAAATCAGCATTTTTTACTTTAATAAATGCACGATTTTCGCCTGGTTCTATAGCAATATCTTGATTTACTACTGCTACACAGGCTTTAGAATCTGCCCAAAACTTTTCATATTTTTTATTGCCAATAAAGGAAATTTCGGTTTCGGCTGCAATTTCTAATTGTTCTGGTGCTGTGATTTGGCAAGATGTTGAACCAACAATTTCGCCATGCAAAACATCGTTGATTTCCTGAATGGAGTATGAAGTCATTTTAAAGGTTTGGTTAGGATAGGAAGCAAATAAAGGAATTTGAATTTAAATTTCCTAAAAAGAAAGTCAAAACTATTCTTCTTTTTGACCCATCATCATCAAATAAGCTTTTAAAAATTTATCAATATTCCCATTCATAACTCCATCTACATCGCTAGTCTCATAGCCTGTTCGTACATCTTTTACGAGTTTGTAGGGTTGCATCACGTAGTTCCGAATTTGGGAACCCCACTCAATTTTCATTTTACCAGCTTCTATATCTTTACGTTGTGCTTGTTGTTTTTTTAATTCAATTTCGTACAATTGGGAACGAAGCATTTGCATAGCCCGTTGGCGATTGTCTTGTTGTGAACGTGTTTCCGAACACTGAATCTGAATTCCAGTAGGTTTGTGTACCAATTGGACTTTGGTTTCTACTTTGTTTACATTCTGTCCACCTGCACCACTGGAACGTGAAGTCGTGATTTCAATATCGGCTGGGTTGATGTCAATTTCAATACTGTCATCTACCAAAGGATAAACATAAACAGATGCAAAGGAGGTATGGCGTTTAGCATTACTATCAAAAGGTGAAATTCGCACCAAACGATGTACTCCATTTTCCCCTTTGAGATAACCAAAAGAATACTCTCCTTCAAACTCTAAAGTCACCGTTTTAATACCTGCAACTTCACCTTCTTGAAAGTTCAATTCTTTGATTTTATAACCTTCTTTTTCGCCCCACATCATGTACATACGCATCAGCATAGAGGCCCAATCGCAACTTTCTGTTCCTCCAGCACCAGCCGTAATCTGAAGTACAGCACTTAAACTGTCTCCTTCATCAGAAAGCATGTTTCTAAATTCTAGATTTTCAATATGGGTATTGGTGAGTTCATAATGCGAGTCGAGTTCTTCTTCTGAAGCATCGCCTTCTTTGAAAAATTCGTAAATAATTTGAAGCTCTTCCGCCATAGCATTGCCTTTCTCAAAATCTTCCACCCATTTTTTCTTTGAGCGCAAGTTTTGAACAATAAGTTCTGCTTGTTTTGGATTGTTCCAAAAGTCGGGAGCGAAGGTCTTTTCTTCTTCGTTGGTAATTTCTATAAGCTTGGCATCAATGTCAAAGATACCTCCTCAACGCACCAAGGCGCTCTACAATACCTTTTATTTGTTCGGTATTTGTCATAAATAATGTAGTTTTGTAATCGCAAAAATAGGGACAAATCCCGAATACTAGGTATATAAAAAAATATTTATGGAAATTAATTTAATCAGTGATACGGTAACTAAACCATCAGCAGAAATGTTGCAAGCTATGTTCAATGCCAAAGTAGGGGATGATGTGTTTAAACAAGACCCCACTGTGAATGCCTTTGAAAAAATGGTAGCCGAGTTGTTTGGCAAAGAAGCAGCGCTTTTTTTTCCCACCGGAACGATGGCAAATCAAACGGCAATTAAATTAAATACTAATCCGGGAGACCAAATTATTTGTGATAAATGGTCGCATATCCACTTGTATGAATCGGGAGGAGCTTCTTCCAATAGCGGTGTAAATTTCAATTTGTTAGATGGGAGCAGAGGGATGATAACTGCGGAACAAGTTAAAGAAGGTATAAATGACCCCGAGTTTTATCATACGCCAATGTCAAAAATGGTGGGTATTGAAAACACTACCAAC
This sequence comes from Flavobacterium sp. N1994, assembly GCF_025947145.1. Lineage (NCBI taxonomy): Bacteria > Pseudomonadati > Bacteroidota > Flavobacteriia > Flavobacteriales > Flavobacteriaceae > Flavobacterium > Flavobacterium sp. N1994. Next base: position 649,218 of record NZ_CP109999.1, on the reverse strand, counting down.
AAAGGAGGAGGTGCTTGTTACGAAATAGAAGAATTACAAAAAATAAAACAAGTTTGCGTTGACCATAATTTGAAATACCATTTAGATGGTGCTCGTTTGTGGAATGCTATGATTGCTAAAAAACAACACCCTAAACAGTTTGGGGAATTATTTGATACCATTTCTGTTTGCTTTTCTAAAGGATTAGGGGCACCCATTGGTTCGGTTTTACTTGCTGATGGCGAGACTATGCATAGAGCACTTCGTATTCGTAAAATATTTGGCGGAAACATGAGACAATCAGGGTATTTAGCTGCTGCCGGAATTTATGCTTTGCAGAATAATATCAATAGACTAGAAGAGGACCATAGAAGAGCCAAAGAACTGGGAAAACAGTTGTCTCAATGTTCTTGGGTTTCCGTTGTTGAACCCGTAGAAACGAATATTGTTGTTTTTTCGGCACAACCTCATATTCAAGACCAATTAGTTATTGAAAAATTGAAGCAAAAAGGCATTGCTATTAGCTTGTTAGCCAAAGGAAAACTCCGTATGGTAACTCATTTAGATTATAAACAAGTGATGCATGAATATGTTTTGGAAGCTATTGATAAAATGACGTTTTAGGTTATTTAATTTTCTCTATTGCTTTTCTTACCTCGAGAATGTCGGGTTGTTGTCTTTCACATTTTTGAACACCATCAGGATACTTATCTTTAATGAATTCGTTATAATCATTGCAATTTTTAAAGATGTTAAACTCTTGATTTTTAACATCCCAAACAACCCCTTTGCCATTTATCATGGTGTTTGCTAGTGCTCCACCAGTTGCACCACCCACTCCTCCATAAGCAAAACCTTGTGCCCATTGATTTGCTAAAGAGGCCTCGAGATAATAATAATTCTGACCACCGCTTAAAACCCGTGTAAAACTATTCGGAAATTCGTTTGTTTGTGCCCTGTCGGTTTTATTTCGGTTTTCTAAAATAGCCCTAATCTGAAAGTAAAGATGTCCTTTATAACAAATGGCAAAGACGTCTTTTATCTTTTCATCAGTAGCTTTATAATAAAAAAAACAATTGTCTTCAATCTTAGTCAGAACTGGTTTTTCAAATCCATACATACCTTTAGCAACTACTTCATCTGACGAGCTGATTCTTTCCTTTATAAAATCTTCTTTTGTTATGTATATGCCATTGCGACGAAGTTTCAACGAACCAGCTTCTTCACGCATTATTCGGAGTTTTTCATTCATTTCCATTTTTTCTTTTTCTTCAACAGCATGTTGTCTATCCTCATTAGCTTTTTTTACATCATCAGCGGTTTCAACGGTTTTATTGGTAAAAATCCTTGACATTTTATCATCTTCTACATATTTAATTTCTTTAATAGCAAGCTCTTTTTCAGTGCCTGAAGCTACATCGCTAAAAGCAAATTTACCATTGATTAATCTCAAATTATTGAAAGCTATTTTTAGATTGTCTGCTAAAATAATTGTACCTTTTTTAGCTAATTGATTTTGACCATTACCGCAGTAAAAAGTAAGAAGCAATAGCAAAAAGAATAGTTTTGATTTTTTAGTCATAAGTTATAGAGAAATAGATTTGTATGATTCTTCATTTCAAAAATATAATTCTTTTTATAAATCCTACTCTCAAATCTATTTTAGTTAATTTTAACTATATCCATTCGACTTTTAAATTTTAATTGACAAATGCCAAATTTTACTAGTAATAAATTTGGGCTTTGTTTAAATTAAGTTCGTAACAAGTCTAATACAAGTCTAATACAAGTCTAATACAAGTCTAATGAAAATGATGTTTTCATTAGACTTGTTATAGTAATACTAAGGGTTTATATTGCAGTTATCACGATGATAGCCCCAGTAAGAGTCCGGTTAGGAATGAAATGCATTGTTATTTCGATTCTCTATTGCTTTCCAATTAATAAAACGGGCAGAGCTTTGTTAATTTTTAAGTGCATAACTTAGTGTTAAATGACATAAGGTAGCCTGCAGAATAGTTATTTTTGTATTTAATAATACATATTTTCATGCCGAAAACTAAAATACTTCCTCCAAAAGCCAAAATCATTCCTCATGCAATGGAAAAACATGGGCATATCCGTACCGATAATTATTATTGGTTAAACCAAAGAGAAAATCCCGAAGTAATTGATTATCTCCATCAGGAAAACGAGTATTACCAGCAAGCTACAGCACATACGGCAACTTTTCAACAAGATTTATTTGAAGAAATGAAAGCCCGCATCAAGGAAGACGATGAGTCGGTTCCTTATTTTTATAATGGGTATTTCTATATAACTCGCTTTGAAAAAGGAAAAGATTATCCAATTCATTCCCGAAAAAAAGGAAGTTTGGAAGCTAAAGAAGAAATTCTTTTTGATTGTAATGAAATGGCAAAGGGACATACCTATTTTAATTTAGCTGGATTAAGTATTAGTGAAGATAATAATTGGGCAAGTTTTGGAATAGATACTGTTTCGAGAAGACAATATACTATTCAAATCAAGAATTTAGTAACAGGAGACATTCTGCCAATAAAGATAGAAAACACTACTGGAGGAGCCACTTGGGCAAGCGATAACAAAACCCTTTTTTATTCCAGAAAAGATGAACAAACTTTACGTGCTGATAAAATTTATAAGCATAAAGTTGGTACAAATGCTTCTGAAGATACGTTAGTTTATTTTGAAAAAGATGAGACCTTTGATGTTTCGGTATACAAATCAAAATCAAAGAAATATTTGATTATTACTTCTGGTAGTACGTTAACAACTGAATACCAAATACTTTTGTCGGCAACACCAGATGATAAGTTTAAAGTGTTTCAAAAAAGAACGCGTGGTTTAGAATACTCGATGTCGCATTTTGGAGACTATTTTTATATTGTCACCAACAAGGACAAAGCCACTAATTTTAAACTAATGAAAACGCCTGAGAATGCTACTTCTAAAGAGCATTGGGTTGATGTTATTCCGCATAGAGAAGATGTTTTATTAGAAGATATAGATATTTTTAAAGACTATTTAGTGGTTTCGGAACGGTTCAACGGATTGAATGCCATCCGAATAATGCCATGGAGTGGGAAAGGAGCCTATTATTTGCCTTTTGACAGCGAAACCTATATGGCTTATACTACCACTAATCTTGATTTTGATACAGAAATTTTGCGTTATGGTTTTCAATCTCTTGCAACACCAGCTTCGGTTATCGATTTTAATATGAAAACGAAAGAAAAAACAATATTGAAAGAACAGGAAGTATTGGGAGGTACATTTGATAAAAACAATTATAAAGAAGAACGTCTTTGGGCAACTGCTAGTGATGGGACGAAAGTGCCAATATCTTTGGTTTATCGAAAAGAAATTAAACCAAATGGTAAGAATCCACTCTTATTGTACGCCTATGGTTCATACGGGGTTACGATGGATTGTCATTTTTCATCAGTTAGACTATCATTATTAGACAGAGGATTTATTTATGCTATTGCTCATGTTCGTGGTGGAGAAGATTTAGGAAGAGCCTGGTATGAAGATGGAAAATTGTTAAAGAAAAAAAATACGTTTACTGATTTTATTGATTGTTCTCAATTTTTAATTGATGAAAACTATACTTCAGTACAACATTTATATGCCGAAGGGGGCTCAGCTGGAGGTCTTTTGATGGGAGCTATATTAAATATGGCACCAAATTTGTATAATGGGGTCGTTGCCCAAGTGCCTTTTGTTGATGTTGTAACTACTATGTTAGATGAAACTATACCATTAACTACAGGAGAATATGACGAATGGGGTAATCCTAATGTAAAAAAATATTATAATTATATGCTATCGTATTCCCCTTATGACAATGTTGTTGCACAAGACTATCCAAACTTATATATTTCAACAGGTTTGCATGATTCTCAGGTACAGTATTGGGAACCAGCCAAGTGGGTGGCAAAATTACGCATTTTGAAAACCGATAATAATCAGTTATATTTGGATACCAACATGGAGGCAGGACATGGAGGTGCTTCGGGAAGGTTTGAAGCGCTTAAAGAAATCGCCAAAGAGTACAGTTTTTTATTAGATTTAGAAGGAATAAAAAAATAGTTAAAAATATTTTATTAAATTTGCAAAGTTTGGAAGTATCTATTTGTTGACTTCTAAATATTGCTTGACTAATTTATTTATGAAAGAAGATATAAAAGCTCACGATAATGTTTTAGGACTAATAGGGAATACTCCATTAATTAGACTTAACAAAATCACCGAATCTTTACCAGGAAATTTTTATGCTAAGGTTGAAGCCTTCAACCCAGGCCACTCCACCAAAGACAGAATTGCTGTATATATTATAGAAGAGGCAGAAAAACAAGGAATTCTTTCTCCAGGAGATACTATCATTGAAACTACCTCTGGAAATACTGGTTTTAGTTTGGCAATGGTAAGTATTATCAAAGGATATAATTGTATTTTGGCAGTTAGTTCAAAATCTTCTAAAGATAAAATTGACATGCTACGCAGTTTAGGGGCTAAGGTATATGTTTGTCCAGCCCATGTTTCTGCAGATGATGATCGTTCTTATTACAATGTAGCCAAGCGTTTGCATGAAGAAACAAAAGGTTCTATCTATATTAATCAGTATTTTAACCAATTGAATATTGATGCTCACTACAAATCAACTGGTCCTGAAATTTGGGAACAAACGAATGGAAAGATTACTCATTTGATTGCTTGTAGTGGGACAGGAGGAACTATTTCTGGAGCGGCTAAATATTTGAAAGAAAAGAATCCGAATATTAGAATTTTAGGAGTAGATGCTTTTGGTTCGGTGTTGAAGAAATACCATGAAACTAAAGAGTTTGATGCTGATGAAATTTATCCTTACAGAATTGAAGGTTTGGGTAAAAACTTAATTCCAACGGCTACCGATTTTGATTTGATTGATCATTTCATGAAAGTAACGGATGAGGAGAGTGCTCATACTACTAGAGAAATTGCTAAAAAAGAAGGATTGTTTGTAGGATATACTTCTGGGGCTGTTATGCAGGCCATTAAGCAATATTCTGAAGAAGGAGAATTTGATGAAAATAGTAATGTGATTGCCATTTTCCCAGATCATGGTTCTCGTTATATGAGTAAAGTGTTTAGTGATGACTGGATGAATGAACAAGGTTTCTTTGACAGTGTGAATGCTGAAGAAGCACAGAAAGTAGAATTTATTAAGTAGTTGTTCGATAGAATAATTATTTTCAAGATATTAAAAAACTCCAAAGTAATTTGGAGTTTTTTGTTTTTATAAATGGTTCGATTTAGACTTTTAAAGCACCACGAAATCCTCTTACGGCATAGTAGGAGGAGGCTCCGTTGTGGTAAATGAATATAGTATCGTAGCGGAAATCAGCGAATAGGGCGCCTCCTAGTTTTCTTATCCTGTCTGGTGTTTTTATCCAGCTGGATGTTTTGGTATCGAAGTTGCCTAGTTGTTGTAATTGTCGGTATTGTTCTTCTGTTAGGAGTTCAATTCCCATATTGTTTGCAACATCGATGACATTGCTTTCTGGTTTGAATTCTTTTCTTGAGTCTAGAGCTTCACGATCATAGCAAAGGCTTCTTCTGCCTTTTGGACTTTCTGGTGCGCAATCGAAGAAAATGTATTCCTCAGTGGTTTTGTTATAGGCTATGACATCAGGTTCACCACCTGTTGTTTCCATTTGATGTAGCGACCAAAGTTTGGCAGGATTAGCTTCTAACTTTATTTGAATTTTGTTCCAATCAATATCTTTATGACGGTGGGTATTTTTTTCGAAGCGAGTTTTTAAAATACTTAGGAGTTCCGTTTGTTGTTCTGGTGACAACTCTTTTTTAGTTTCCATTGTCAGTGTATTATTTTGATTTGTTTGTCGATTTTACTTTTCCCGTTTTATAATACTCTTGCAGCAAGGTTCATTACTTTGTTGTATTTGGTTAATATTTTGGATTCCCGCCTTTGCGGGAAAGACAGGGAATTTTACACTTTTGCAGGATGGTCGAACACTCTTCGCGGATGCTCCAACACTCTTCGTGTATGCTCCAACACTCTTCGCGGATGCTCCAACACTCTTCGTGTATGCTTCAACACTCTTGCAGGATGCTTCAACACTCTTCGCGGATGCTCCAACACTCTTCGCGGATGCTCCAACACTCTTCGTGTATGCTCCAACACTCTTCGCGGATGCTCCAACACTCTTCGTGTATGCTTCAACACTCTTGCAGGATGCTTCAACACTCTTCGCGGATGCTCCAACACTCTTCGCGGATGCTTCAACACTCTTTGCGGATGCTCCAACACTCTTGCAAGATGCTTCAACACTCTTCGCGTATTCTCCAACACTCTTCGCGGATGGGTTGATCCATCCTATATGACATCTCTACCTACTTCTTGTTAGCTATTGGAAAACTGAAGGTTGCTTAGGTTTTTATATATTCCGTTGTCTATGGCTAATAGTTCTTTGTGAGTTCCTTGTTCGGTTATAGCGCCTTCATTTAGGACTAATATCGCATCTGCATTTCTAATGGTGGCTAAACGATGGGCAATGATTATACTTGTTCGTCCTTTCATTAAAGTTTCTAGGGCTTCTTGCACTAATTTTTCACTTTCGCTATCTAGAGAAGAAGTGGCTTCATCTAAGATTAAAATACTTGGATTTTTTAATAAGGCTCGCGCTATAGCAATACGTTGGCGTTGTCCACCTGAGAGTTTAATGCCTCTTTCTCCAACTAAAGTATCAAATTTTTCTGGAAAACCGTTGACAAACTCTAAGGCGTTGGCTTGTTTGGCTGCTTTAAATATTTCTTCTTCTGTAGCATCGGGTTTTCCATAGGCAATATTTTCTCGAATGCTTCCTCCAAAGAGGATTACATCTTGAGGCACTATGCTCATGTTGCCACGAAGATTTTCTAGGTCGTAGTCGTAGATGTTTTTGTCATCGATTAAAATTTGGCCTCCATCAATATCATAAAAACGAAGTAAGAGTGCTGAAATGGTTGATTTACCAGCGCCACTTGGTCCGACAATGGCTATTTTTTGTCCAAAATTAGCTGAAAAGCTAACATCTTTTAAGACTTGAATTTCTTTCCGAGACGGGTAGGAGAAGGCTACGTTTTTGAAAGTAACATTTCCTTTTATTTTTTCGATAGGTTGTTTTTGACCTGCGTTGATTTTTTCTGGTGTTTCTTCTAATAGTTCAAAGACTCTTTCTGTAGCTCCGACAGCTTTTTGGATTTGGGCATACAATTCGGCTATCCCTCCAAAAGAAGCTCCGACAAATGTAGAATAAAGGACAAATGATATTAATTGACCTACACTCATTTCCCCTTGAATACTAAGCGTTACTCCATACCAAACTACGGCCACGATAGAACCGAATAAGCAGAAGATGATGAAGGAAGCAAAGTAACCACGGTATTGACCGCCTTTGATAGCGATTTTTACGATTTCATTTATTTTTCCTTTGTAGCGGGCTATTTCGTACCATTCGTTGGCGAAGGCTTTTACGTTGCTAATGCCTTGTAATGTTTCTTCTACTATAACTTGGCTTTCGGCTACTTGGTCTTGTACGTTTTTAGAGAATTTACGAATAAATCTTCCGAAGATTACAGCGGCTACTGCTACTAATGGGACTACGGCCAACATCATTAATGTTAGTTTAAAACTTTCGGATGCTAATAGAATTACGCCACCAATGATTAAAATAAATTGTCTTAAGAATTCGGCTATAGTAGAAGTTAGGGTATCTTGAATTTGAGTAATATCGGAACTGATACGGCTGTTTAATTCGCCCACTCTTTTTTGAGAGAAGAAAGTCATGGGTAGCTTAATCAGGTTACTGTATAAGGCTAGTCTAAGATTTGCTAAAGTGTTTTCGGTGAAATTGACGAATAGGGATAGTCTAAAAAAGGAGAAGAAGGATTGTAATAGTAAGATGCCGACTAAGCTTAAGGCTATGGTATTGGTTAAATGTGTGTCCTTATTTTTGACACAATCTACTAACATTCCCATTAGTTTGGGGAAGGCGAGGGCTGTAGCTCCGGTTAGTAAAAGAAATACCAAGCCTACATAGAATTTCCATTTATGATGATCGGCATATTTAAAGATTTGGATTGCTTTATTTAGAGAGTTGGTGTTGATTTTTGCTTTAGGCAAATCGTTTTCTTGAAATCGGGCCATTGTATTTTTTTTACAAAAATATAGGATATGTTGGAATTAAATGATGAAACAGTTTATAATAAAAACAAAAAATGTCAATAGGATATAAAAAAAAGAGACGCAATGCATGCGCCTCTATTTATTTGTGAGTTAGTTTTTTTATGATACTTAAGATAACGTTGCTAAAAGTTCTTCCAAATAGGTTAGTGTCATGGTGAATCCACCTTGGAAGCCCATTTCGATCATTTTTTCCATACGTTCTCGCGATTCATTATAAATGACAATACTGACTTTTGTGATTCCGTTTTGTTCGCTGAAGTTCAAATCCCATTCGGAACCCGGTAATTCAGGGTTTTCGTCTTTGTCAGCAAAAGCATTCAAGTATTTAAAATTTGTTTTTGGAGAAATGGATGTAAACTGTTGAAGCGACCAATGTTCCTGTCCTTCAGGGCTTACCATGGCGTAAAAGCGGCGTCCGCCAACAATGAAATCCATAACTTTAGTTTTAGAAATCCATGGTTTAGGGGCCCACCATTGGTCAAGGATTTCATGTTTTGTAAAGGCGTCCCAAACTAATTGTAGTGGTGCGTTAAATTCTTTGGTGATGAATACTTTTTTTTCTTCTTTATCAAAGGTAAAGTCGAATAGTAAATTGTTGCTCATTTGGTTTCTTTTTTAAGGGTTGCTAATACTTGGTCTAGTTGATTGAAGCGGTCTTCCCAAATTTTTCTGAATTGGGTTAACCAACTATCGATTTCTTTCATTTTTTCGATTTGGAGGGAGTAGTAGATTTCTCGGCCTTGTTGTTCTTGTCTTACCAATTCACATTCTGTAAGCACCCGAAGGTGTTTGGAAATCGCTTGTCGCGAAGTATGGAAATTATCGGCAATGGCATTGGGCGTTAAAGCTTGTACTGCTATTAGTGCGATTATTTCTCTTCTGGTTGGGTCGGCAATGGCTTGAAAAATGTCTCTTCTAATTTCCATCTTGTTTTATTTGCTACTATATGGTTGCAAATATAAATGCAATTATTTGGTTGCGCAAATTTTTTTGGAAAATATTTTTGATACTGAAGGTTGAAGAGCAATTATCTCATCATAGTATGATTAACGTTATTTTCATCATACTTGGCTTTAAAGCGAATGAGGTTATCGAGGTTGATTTCACCTTTAAGGTCGATTACTTTTTCTTCAAGCAGTAAGGATAGGAGAAATTCATAGGTTCGGCTACGGAAGTTTTTGTTTTCTATAGTAGTCTTTTGTTGGGTAAAGACTATTTTTTTGCTGTCATCGACTTTGCTTTCTGTATTATTGTTGTCGACAATCACAGTTACTATTTCTTCTTTGGTATTTAGTTTGTAGACACACAATTCATTACCCATGGCTTTTTTGGTAAAACTAAAAGTAGGAGTGTCGCTCACATAAATGATTTCTTTTTTTAGTTTGACTTCTTGTGCTGAAAGTGTTAACGTTGCAAGTAAGGTTATGATAAAACTTAGGTATTTCATGATGATGATTTTGATAGTAGCTAAGGTATGAAATTATGGTAACAAAAAAACGCCAAGCATTGCTTGGCGTTTAGATAAAAAGTCTAAATTACTTTTTCTTAGGAGTTTCGTTTTCCTTTTTGGTGTCCATCATTTCCATTAGTTTCATCCCTAGTAAACCACTGATTCCACCTTCTGATCCGTTGTTGCCGGTGATTAGTACATCAGGAATTACTTTGATGTTGCCTTTACCAATTTCTTCTGTGATTTTGTATTTGGTAAAGTTATCTCCACCCATTGCGGATACTTGCAATTCATAAGCTTCTGCTGTTGATTTACCGATAGCCATGATTTTCTCAGCTTCAGCTAAACCAGTTTTGGATATTTTTTCTGCTTCCGCACTTGCATTTAATTTAGTGGCTTCTGCTTGAGCACCGGCTCTTGCTTTAGTAGCTTCGGCTTCGGCATTGGCACGCATTTTTGTTGCTTCGGCTTCGGCGTTTACGTTTAGTTTTAAACTAGTAGCATCCCCTTCGGCTTTCTTAACGGTGGCGTCGGCAGTACGTTGCGCAATTTCAACACTTTGAGAAGCTCGAACGATTTCTTTTTGCATATCCGCAATCGCCGTTTCTTTTTCCATACCCTGACGTTGCTCTTGAGCCATTCTTTGGGTTTGATAAGTTTTTTGTTCTTCTTCGGCAATCTTTCTGTCGGTTAAGGTTTTCATTAATGAATCGGGGGGAACGATATCTCCAATTAGCGTATCTACAGCATTAACATTGTATTCGTCTAGCACCACTTTGATATGATTTTTAGCCGATTCTTGACGTTCTTTACGAGTACTCAAGAAAGAGATAACATCGCTTTCTTGCGCTGAGTTACGGAAATAGTTACCAATTGTTGGTTCTAACACTTGTGATACTAGGTTAGTCATACTACCAAAACGGGCTATTACTTTAGGAGCTTCGTTGGCAGGGACATGTATAATTTGAGATACATCAAGATTGAAAGGGAAACCATCTTTTGAACGCACCGTAATGGTACATAAGTTATTGTCTAAATTATGGGCTTCGCTACGAGCATCTGCCCAGTTTAATACTAGGTTAGTTGTTGGAACAGGTTCCAATTTGGTAGTATATTTATTTAAAGCATATTTACCTGGACCTAGGGGTTCCATCCAAACACCACGTTGTCCTTTGGATACAATATTACCATGTTTGAATTGATCACCAGTAACGTCTTGACCATCTTCACCAATGTATGATATTACTACACCAACATAACCAATGGGCACATCGGTCATTGGGTTTTGTTCGATTTGGATGGCCCATGTGTTGATGTAATAAGAACCAGCTAACATCACTTGAGGTTGTAAACCACGATTACCTCCTTTTTCTAGAAAGGCGTCAAAGTCTTGAAAATTATTATGTCCTTCTACATTTTTCCCAGCAATTTGTCCTTGAGGAATGGGTTCCCCATCAAGAGCGGTAACGATACCAATCATATTTTCATAGATTTTTACCTGATCAACTTCAACAATTTCGAAAAGAAAGGTATTAATACGGTAAGAACCTGTTGTTATGAAGGCAGATTGACGACCTTTTTGTCCTCCATTGTTTAAGAAAGCAGTAGCATCTTGAAAGTTATCGCTATCGACTTTACGAGCTAATATTCGTCCTGTTGGGATTTCTTTTCCGTCTTTACTTAATACCAGTCCAATTTTTCCTTCTGGGATAATGGTAAAGGAAGTCATATCAATAGAATATTGCCAAATCCATTTCATCCAATATAGTCCTGGAGCTAATGTTTGCGCTTGATACCCCGCTTCTCCTTTGGTGGCAATGATTCGTCCATCGGGTAATGATTTGTCGGCTCCGAAAAGTACGAATTTTTTGGTTACTAAACCAATTTTATCTTCGGGAACTATTACCATTCCAAAGAATACACGTAAAACAAATTTGTAAAGAATAATAGATAATACTAAAACGATTATCCACCAATAAGATAAAATTCCATCCATTGTTATTAGAATTAGATTAAAAATAAAATTGTGATTTTTAGGTTAGATAGTATTGGAAAACGAATAGGTATCAAATTGTAGTTCATTGATGTTGTCGCTAATGAGCGTTATTTTAGAATATTTTCTAGAATAAAAATCTGTTATTTTACGGTGATGTTTATCAAATGTTACAAAATTTTCAGGAATTTTTTATAAAAAAAATAAGTAATTAAAAATCAAAAAAATAAAAAGCCTTTAAGTAAATAATTGATTTTAATTTTTTTAATTGTAATTGTGTTGTTTTTCTTATATTAATGTCGTTCGATCTTATTGCTACAATTCAATCAGGCATACCTTTAGCAAGCTATTTTTTTTAAACTTTAATTATAAAGCCATTTTTTAAATTTTATATGATGTTGATTAGTCTAGTTTTACACGATATGACAAAGCCCCAATCCTAGTTGTAGTTCTCTAATAATTAACCTGCAACTCAAACCAACTCATGAAAAATTTTTACTGGCTGTTTTGCAAATCAAATTGTACTCTATTATTCCTTTCTTTTGGATGCATTTCTTTTGCGCAATGTATACCTGATTTTGGTGCTGCTTCTCACTATGCTTTATTCACAATTAATGGAGCTATTGGGAATACAGGGATATCATCTATTAACGATGATATAGGAACTAATGTAGGTGCGATTACTGGTTTTGAAATGCCAACTGTTGTTATGGGGAGTGTCCATCTTCCTGATGCCAATACTGACCAAGCATCAACAGATTTGCTATCGGCTTATACCAAGTTATTTAATACCATTGCAACTAATATATCACATGCACCAGCCTTTGGTAGTGGTGAAACTATTCACCCGGGCATTTATGCCATCGGAGGTGCTGGATCGGTGGCAGGCAATCTTATTTTGGATGGTGATGGAAATCCTAATGCAATTTTTATTTTTAAGATTGGAGGTGCTTTTACAACTGCAGCGGCAACTTCTATAAGTTTGGTGAACGGCGTTAAACCTTCTAATGTTTTTTGGATAGCCAATGGAGCTATAGCTATGGCTGCTGGCACTACAATGAAAGGTACATTGATTGCGAATAATGGTGCGGTTTCTATGGGAGACCAAGGTTACCTTAATGGAAGATTGTACTCTACAACAGGAGCCATTGCAGTATATGGAACCACGGTTGATGTAGAGGGGATACAATTAGGAATTGCAAATGGAGGGTCGCTTTCTTCTAATCAAGCCATCTGCTCAGAAACTTCTCCAGTAGATTTAGTGTTGTCTGGTTATTCAGGGACAATTACTAAATGGGAAAAATCCAATGCATCAAATTTTGCAGCACCTATAGTTATTAATAATACACTTGATATCTTATTGGGTAGCACAATTGGACATTTGAATAGTACAACTTATTTTAGAGCAGTTATTCAAAAAAATGGATGTGAGACAACAACGTCCAATTCCCCCTCTGTTGTAATTATAATAGATTCAACCACTTGGGATGGTAGTAGTTGGAGTAATGGATTACCTTCTTCTTCAAAATCAGTTGTTCTATCAGGAAATTTTACTTCTACAGCAGATTTTTCAACTTGTACTTTGACAATTGACAACGATGCTAATGTTACAGTAATTTCGGGAAAAACAGTTACTATTAATGGATCTTTGGTTATCAATAATGGTAGTACTTTCACTCTCAATAATGATGCTAATATGTTACAATTAGAAGGTTTTGATACTGTGGGAAAAGTTACCGTTAAAAGAGACACTTCTTTATTAAAACGTTTGGACTATGTTTTATGGTCATCTCCAGTACAGAATCAGTTAATGCAGTTATTTTCACCATTTACCGTAAGCAATCGGTTTTATTATTATAATACCGAATTAAATCTTTTTGAACAGGTACCTTCTTTGTCAACAGCAACTTTCAATATAGGTTTACCTAATTTAATTCGAATGCCCAATAATCATCCTTCTGCAGGTACTGTTTGGAACGGATCTTTTTATGGACAACCTAACAATGGCAATGTGGATCTTGAAGTAGTTGATAATACCTATAATGCGGTTGGAAATCCCTATCCATCTGGTATTAATGCCAATGCCTTTATTTTGGCTAACAATCTTACCGAACCTTTATATTATTGGAGAAAAACCAATAACGCCGATAACAGTTCTTATGCTGTATATACTACAGCTGGAGGAACGGCAAATAATGATGGTGATTTACAACATTTAACACCAGGAGTTATCATCCCAATAGGTGAGGGTTTTATAGTTAAAAGTACCTCTCAAAATATTAGATTCGATAATTCGATGAGAGCGTCAGCAGTCAATGTTGCTTTTTTAAGAACTGTTGATGAGAAAAGTAGTTTATGGTTGGATATGACATCTGTTAGTGGTTTTTTTGGGGAGCTATTGATTGCTTATATGCCTAATGCTACCCTTGGTATTGACAATGCTATTGATGGAAGATTTTTTAACGATAGTCAAACAGCATTAACCTCAATGATTGCTGGTGAAGAATTTTCTATTCAAGGGAGACCCTTACCATTTACTTCTAATGACATAGTGCCATTAGGATTTAAAACAGGAACTGCTAATACCTATACAATTTCATTACATCATTTTGATGGGCTTTTTGCTTTGGGTCAAGCTATTTTCTTACGAGATAATACTACAGGCGTTATTTCTAATCTTAAAACTGATTCGTATACTTTTTCAACAACAGCAGGTGTATTTAATAATCGCTTTGAATTGATCTATCAAAATACTTTATCAATTGTTCCTTCTACACTTACTTCCGATGATGTATTAATTTATGGAAAAGATTCTCAACTTGTTGTGAGTACAGGTAAAATCCTAATGTCAAATATAAAAGTATTTGATTTACTTGGCAAATTACTTTTGGAAAAAAGAGATATAAATGATACAGTAACTATGATAGATAGTAATTTTTCCAATCAAGTGATATTGGTTAAAATAACTTCTGAATCTAATGAAACGGTGACTAAAAAATATAGTAAATAAAAAACCTTCCACATTAGTGAAAGGTCTTTATTTTATGAAAATACAACGTAGTATAATTTATTCCTGCATCGTATGATACACGTTCATCACGTCATCGTCTTCTTCAATTTTTTCTAAAAGCTTTTCAACATCGGCTACTTGAGCTTCTGTTAGTGTTTTAGTGATTTGTGGGATTCTTTCAAAACCTGAGGATAGGATTTCGATACCACGGTTTTCTAATTCTTTTTGAATGGCTCCAAAGCTTTCGAAAGGAGCGTAGATTAGGATATCGTCTTCATCGGCAAAGATTTCTTCGGCACCAAAGTCGATGAATTCTAACTCCATTTCTTCAATATCAATATTTTTATTGGCGATACGGAAGTTGCAAGTATGGTCAAACATGAATTCCACTGAACCTTGTGTTCCCATCGTACCGTTACATTTGTTGAAGTAACTTCGGATATTAGCAACAGTTCTATTGTTGTTATCAGTAGCAGTTTCGATTAAGATAGCGATTCCGTGTGGAGCATAACCTTCGAATAGCACCTCTTTATAGTTGGCTGTATCTTTATCCGTTGCTTTTTTGATGGCACGTTCTACGTTGTCTTTTGGCATGTTAGCTGCCTTCGCGTTTTGGATAACGGCTCTCAAACGAGAATTGGCTTCCGGATTAGGTCCACCTTCTTTTACGGCCATTACAATGTCTTTACCAATACGAGTAAAGGCTTTTGCCATGGCTGCCCAACGTTTCATTTTTCTTCCTTTTCTGAATTCAAATGCTCTTCCCATTTCTAAAAAATGTATTTATGTTTTTTATCGGTTGCAAAAGTAACTTATCCAATGCAATTTCAAAAATTTGATTTTATTTTTTGTAAAAAGGTAGCTTTACCACTTTGGCCGCTACTTTGTTGTTTCTAATTTGGATGAAGATTTCGCTATCTACTGCTGCATATTCGGTTTTTACATAACCCATTCCGATTCCTTTTCCTAGACTTGGCGCCATGGTTCCTGAGGTTACTATACCTATATTATTACCATTAGCATCTACAATTTCATAATCGTGACGTGGGATACCTCTTTCGGTTAATTCGAATCCGACTAGTTTACGAGAAACACCAGCTTCTTTTTGTTTCTTGAGGTTTTCTGAATTGGTAAAATCTTTAGTGAATTTAGTTATCCAACCTAATCCAGCTTCTAATGGCGAAGTAGTATCATTGATGTCATTACCATACAAACAGAATCCCATCTCGAGACGCAAAGTATCACGAGCTGCTAATCCGATAGGTTTGATGCCAAAGGCTTTTCCGGCTTCGAAGACTTTATTCCAAACTTGTTCAGCATCTTCGTTTTTGCAGTAGATTTCAAATCCACCCGAACCTGTGTATCCTGTTGCTGAAATAATCACGTTGTCAATTCCGGCAAACGGACCTACTTCAAAGTGATAGTATTTTATGGCTGACAAATCAATGGAAGTTAAGGACTGCATAGCTTCAACCGCTTTTGGTCCTTGAATGGCTAGTAAAGAATAGTCTTCTGAAATGTTTTTCATATCCACACCTAAATCGTTGTGAGCCGAAATCCAGTTCCAATCTTTATCGATATTAGAAGCATTGACTACTAATAAATATTGGTTTTCTTCCATTCGGTATACGATTAAATCGTCAACGATTCCTCCATCATTGTTGGGTAAACAGGAATATTGAGCACGACCAATTTCTAATACCGAAGCATCATTGGAAGTTACTTTTTGGATTAGAGCTAATGCATTCTCTCCTGTTAATAGAAATTCGCCCATGTGTGACACATCAAAAACGCCTACGCCATTTCGTACCGTTTCGTGTTCGGCATTTACGCCTTCGTATTGTACGGGCATGTTGTAGCCAGCAAACGGAACCATCTTGGCACCTAAACTTTCGTGAATGTGTGTTAATGCAGTATTCTTCATTATATAATTGTGTGTTTTTTATTTTCTAACGAAAGGAGGTAATAATTTGCTGGATACTTCGCCAAAGCCAATTCGGATAGAACTATTTTGACAAAATCCTTTCATAATTACGGTGTCGTTGTCGTTGATGAATTTACGTTCAGAACCATCGTTCATTTTGATTGGATTTTTTCCACCCCAAGTTAATTCGAGCATAGACCCAAAGCTATCAGGTGTTGGTCCTGAAATGGTACCAGAGCCCATCATATCACCTGAATTGATTCGGCAACCATTTGAAGTATGATGTGCTAATTGTTGGGACATGGACCAATACATATATTTGAAATTCGATTTTGTCACGAGGGAAGGTTCTACGTTTTCGGGTTCTATGTAAACTTCTAGATTGATATCAAAAGCGTTTTTTCCTTTTTGTTGCAAATAGGGAAGTGGCATTGGTTCCTGACTCGGGCCTTTGCAACGGAATGGCTCTAAAGCATCCATAGTAACAATCCACGGCGAAATAGAAGAGGCAAAGTTTTTAGCTAAGAAAGGTCCAAGTGGCACATATTCCCATTTTTGAATATCTCTTGCGCTCCAATCGTTCAATAATACCATTCCGAAAATATAATCTTCGGCTTCATTAATTGGAATATTTTCTCCCATAATGTTAGCATCAGTTGTAATGAATGCTGTTTCAAGTTCAAAGTCGATGGAACGTGAGGGTCCAAATACAGGAGTATCTTCTCCGTTGGGTAATGTTTGTCCCATAGGACGGTGTACTGGAATTCCAGATGGAACAATAGTAGAACTTCTTCCGTGATAGCCTACAGGAATGTGAAGCCAGTTAGGCAATAACGCATTGGTAGGATCACGGAACATTTTACCAACATTGGTAGCGTGTTCTTTACTGGAATAAAAATCAGTATAATCGCCAATTAAAACGGGTAATTGCATTTCAACATCTTCCATTTTGAAGATTACGATATCGCGATGTTCTTGATTATCTCTTAGTTTAGGATTGTTACTGTCAAAAATATCACCAATACGATTACGAACTAATCGCCATGTTTTTTTACCATCAGATATAAAATCGTTCAAGGTATCTTGCATGAACATATCATCGGTCAATTCAATTCCTTCAAAATAATTCAGTTGCTGTAGAGCACCCAAATCGATAGCATAATCGCCAATTCGCGTTCCGATTGTGATGACATCTTCTTTGGTTAAGAAAACGCCAAAAGGAATATTCTGAATCGGGAAGTCGCTGTCTTTGGGAACAGTAAGCCAAGATTTTCGTTTAGGATTGTTGGTATTTAAGGGCATGATGAGTTAATTTAGTTGTTGAAAAATTCAGTAATCAAATATATCATTTACTATTAATTTACCAAACCATTTTTGTAATTTTGAGCGCAAATAATCGAAATAATTTCAAATGCAACGCGACAAACAAATTTTTGACCTTATCCTAGAGGAACAAGACAGACAAATTCACGGAATTGAACTAATTGCATCAGAGAACTTTGTGAGTGATCAGGTGATGGAAGCAGCCGGTTCGGTATTAACTAATAAATATGCAGAAGGCTATCCAGGCAGAAGATATTATGGGGGTTGTGAAGTAGTAGATGTTATTGAACAAATTGCTATTGATCGAGCTAAAGAACTTTTTGGTGCTGAATATGTTAACGTGCAACCTCATTCAGGTTCTCAAGCCAATACAGCTGTTTTTGCAGCTTGTTTGAAACCGGGAGACAAAATCTTAGGTTTTGATTTATCGCATGGCGGTCATTTAACTCATGGTTCTCCTGTGAATTTTTCAGGGAAATTATACTCTCCTTCTTTTTACGGAGTAGAAAAAGAAACGGGTGTTTTGAATTATGATAAGATACAAGAAATTGCTACGAAAGAACAACCTAAAATGATTATCGCGGGAGCATCAGCTTATTCTCGTGATATGGATTTTAAACGTTTCCGTGAAATTGCGGATAGCGTTGGAGCTCTTTTATTAGCAGATATTTCTCATCCTGCTGGTTTGATTGCTAAAGGATTGATGAATGATCCAATTCCGCATTGTCATATTGTAACCACAACCACTCATAAGACTTTACGTGGACCAAGAGGTGGCATTATTATGATGGGGAAAGATTTTGAAAATCCATGGGGTTTAACCACTCCAAAAGGAGAAATCAGAATGATGTCGCATGTTTTGGATATGGCTGTATTTCCAGGAAACCAAGGAGGACCTTTAGAACACATTATTGCGGCTAAAGCGGTTGCTTTTGGTGAAGCTTTATCAGACGAGTTTTTTGTGTATGCTATGCAAGTACAGAAAAATGCTAAAGCTATGGCAGCAGCATTTGTTAAAAGGGGCTATGACTTAATTTCAGGAGGAACTGACAATCACATGATGTTGATTGATTTGAGAAACAAAGACATTTCTGGTAAAGATGCTGAAATTGCTTTAGGCAAAGCGGAGATTACTGTGAATAAAAATATGGTTCCTTTTGATGATAAATCACCATTTGTAACTTCAGGTATTCGTGTGGGAACACCAGCGATTACTACACGTGGAATGGTGGAAAGCGATATGGAAAGTATTGTAGATTTAATAGATCGTGTGCTTACTAATCATACTAATGATGAACTGTTAGAAGAAATTGCAGACGAGGTAAACGACATGATGAGCGAGAGAGCTATTTTTGTTTATTAATATATAGTTTATAAAGAATAAGTAAGCCTTCAAATCTCATTTTAAAGGCTTTTTTTATATGATAAATGTTTCATTTTAACTGCTAGAATTGTTGTAAATTTGAGAGTCAAAATTATGTAAATGCCTAATCGATGAAATGTTGTAAAATACTACTCTGTTTATCTCTTATTCTTATTGTTTCTTGTGCTAAAAAAGACAAAGGAGAAATCAAACCTACTAAAGGTGACATAACTGAAAGTGTCTATGCTTCTGGAGTTGTAAAATCTGAAAATCAGTATACCGTTTATTCTACTGTGAATGGGGTTTTGCAAAAAATCAATGTCACTGCAGGACAAACCATTACTCAAGGACAAGCCTTATTTCAAATCGAAAGTGACAAAGCTTCTTTAAATACAGAGAATGCTCGTTTGGCTTATCAACTAAGTCAGGAAAGCAATCATTATGTACAGGATAAGATTTCGGAAATGGAGACTAAAGTCCAAGCAGCAAAAGACAAATTGGCTTTAGATCAATCGGTTTACAATCGCAATAAGAACATCAAGCAATATAATGTGATTTCTGAAGTGGATTATGAGCGTGTAGAGTTGGCGTATAAAAATTCGAAATCTAATTATGAAGCCGCTTTGAAGCAATTATCTCAACTAAAAGAGCAATTGAAGAATGAGCAGAGCCGAAGTAATATCAATCTTAAAATCAATCAAAAAGCACAAAGTGATTTTACCATTAAAAGTGCTTTCTCTGGCGAATTGTTTGATGTGTTAGTTAAAGAAGGAACTTTGATTACTACACAAACTCCGTTAGCTGTCATTGGAGAGAAAAACTCTTATTTATTGGAATTGGATGTAGATGAAAATGATATGGTTCATGTAAAGATTGGTCAATCAATGGAAGTGACTATGGATAGTTACAAAGGTAAAGTCTTTGAAGCCACAGTTGATAAAATTTACCCCATTATGGATGTGCGTTCTAGAACTTTTAAAATAGAAGCTCATTTTACCAATCCACCAAAGCAATTATATCCTAATCTTACTGCTGAAGCTAATATCATCATCCAAACCAAAAAGAATGTATTAACTATACCCAAAAGCTATTTGATAGACAACGAATATGTTTTGGTGAATGAAGATCAAAAACGCAAGGTGAAAATAGGTTTAAACGATTACCAAAATGTGGAAATTCTGAGTGGATTGAATGCTGAGGAAACTATATACAAGCCGAAATAATGAACTTTAAACTCATTTTAAACATAGCCTTGCATTTGCTTCGAGCGCGATTGAAACAAACTGTTGTTGCTGCGGTTGGAGTAACTTTTGGTATCGCTATGTTCATTACGCTGGTTAGTTTTATGAACGGGATGAATGATTTATTAGATGGATTGATGCTCAACAGAACGCCACATGTTCGTTTATATAACGAGATTAAACCTTCTGAAAACCAGCCTATTTCTTTTTCAAAAAAATATAAAGACAATACCAATTTTATTTCTTCTGTAAAACCTAAAGATAGAGGCAAAGCCATCTACAATTGCAAGTCGATTATCCACGCCTTAAAACAAGATAAACGCATTATTGATGTGGCTCCGAAAGTCACGACTCCAGTTTTTTTTAACTCGGGAACTATAGAACTTTCTGGAGTAATTAATGGTATTGATGTATTAGCAGAAGAAAAATTATTCAAAATAAGCGACTATATTGTTGATGGGAAGGTGTCTGATTTATTGCAAAACAATAGCATTATAATTGGTAAAGGATTAGCCAACAAAATGCTTTTGCAAAAAGGAGATATTATTAAAGTTACCACTTCCAAAGGTAATTTGTCATCTTTAAAAGTTGTCGGAATTTCTCAAATTGGTATTGCTGATATTGACGATGCGATGAGTTATACTTCTTTAATTACGGCCCAAAAACTTTTGGGAGAACCCACCAATTATATCACTGATATACAAGTTAAAACCTATGATATTACAACGGCTCCAGCTCTAGCCAAAGAGTTTAAAGAAAAGTTTGATTTGGATACTATCGATTATCAAACCACCAATTCCCAGTTTGAAACTGGTAGTTCCATTAGAAGTATTATTTCTTATGCCGTTGGGATTGTATTGTTGATAGTGGCTGGCTTCGGAATTTATAATATTCTGAATATGATGATTTTTGAAAAGATGGACAGTATCGCTATTCTTAAAGCCACTGGCTTTTCAGGGAATGATGTTAAATGGATTTTTATCTCATTATCGATGATAATCGGATTTGCTGGTGGATTGTTCGGTTTATTTTTTGGCTATATCTTATCGAATATTGTTGATATTATTCCGTTTAATACAGCCTCATTGCCCACTATTAAAACCTATCCTATTAATTATAATCCAATGTTTTATATTATTGGAATTACGTTTGCTATGATAACCACTTTCGTAGCAGGTTTATTCCCAGCTTTAAAAGCGAGTAAAATTGATCCTGTAGAGATCATAAGAGGTAAATAGCATGAGTGATAAAGTTTTAGAGACCAAAAAGTTAACCAAATATTTCTACGACCCAATAAAGTTTCAGGTCTTGAAAGAAATAGACATGAGTATTAATCATAGTGAATTTGTTTCCATAGTTGGAAAATCAGGTTGTGGTAAATCTACTCTGTTGTATTTGCTCTCTACTATGGATACGGATTATGAAGGGCAATTGTTTATCCATGATGAATTGATTACCGGAAAATTAGACAAGGAGTTGGCCCAAATTAGAAATGAAAAGATTGGTTTTGTATTTCAGTTTCACTATTTATTATCGGAGTATAATGTCTTGAAAAATGTCATGCTACCAGGAATGAAACTCAATAAATTATCGGAAGCAGAAATTGAACATAATGCTATGGAACATTTGCGAACGCTTGATATGGAGGACCAAGCCTTGAAAATGCCGAATCAATTGAGTGGTGGACAAAAACAAAGAGTAGCCATTGCAAGAGCGTTAATCAATAATCCGTTAATCATCATGGGAGATGAACCTACTGGGAATTTAGATAAAAAGAACAGTGATTTGGTTTTTGATATTTTCAATAAATTGGCCATCGAAAAGCAACAAACACTCTTGATTGTAACGCATGACACTGATTTTGCCAAAAGAACCAACAGAACCATAACCATGGAAGACGGAAAGATTATTTCCTAACTTCAAAAAAATTCTGATTAGACGAAATCAATTTTCCAACCTATCGTAAAATATGTATTTTTGACCTATAATTTTTAAGCCACTTTAGTATGGGAGTATTACGTTTAGAACTGCCAACCGACCCAAGATGGGTCAACATTGTAGAGAAAAACATTGAAGAAATTCTAACGGATCATGCTTGGTGCGAACAAAAAGCGGCCACGAATGCCATAACTATCATTACTAATAATTCGGAGCATGAAGATTTGGTTACCGATTTATTGGCTTTGGCCAAAGAAGAATTAGACCATTTTGAGCAAGTGCACGATATCATCAAAAAGCGTGGACTGAAACTAGGTCGTGAGCGCAAAGATGATTATGTAAACGAATTGGCGCAATACATGAAACGTAGCAATACAGGAAGCCGAGTTTCAGGATTGGTGGAACGTTTGCTTTTTTCGGCTATGATTGAAGCCCGTAGCTGTGAACGTTTTAAAGTACTTTCAGAAAATATACAAGATGAAGAGTTATCCAAATTCTACAGAGAATTAATGGAAAGTGAGGCAGGGCACTATACTACTTTTATAACCTATGCAAGAAAATATGGGAAAGGCATTGATGTTGAAAAACGTTGGCGCGAGTGGCTTGAGTTTGAATCGCAAGTCATTGCTAATTATGGGAATAAAGAAACCATTCACGGATAGTGAATCACAGTATTTTGCATACTTATTGATTTATAGCAAGGCTTACAAAAAAATCATAAGGCTTCAACAAAAATATGATAAGGCTTAAATCAAATGCTTGTTGATAAATTCCTGATTACTTTTTTAGAAAATCCTATCGAGATACTTTCAAAATTATAAATTTGAATCCATAGAATTTTAGTAAAATGAGAATTGAAACCGACATAAAATTAGGATTTAAAGATGTTATGATACGTCCAAAACGTTCCACTTTAAACAGTAGAGCGCAAGTGAGTTTGGAGCGCGAATTTAAGTTCATGCACAGTACCGCGACTTGGACAGGAATTCCAATAATGGCTGCCAATATGGATACGGTGGGGACTTTTGAAATGGCGTTGGCTTTAGCTAAAGAAAAACTATTTACGGCAATACATAAACATTACACAGTACAGCAATGGAATGATTTCATTAAAAATGCTCCGGCTGATATTTGCGATTATATAGCCGTTAGCACTGGAACGGGAAAAAATGATTTCAAAAAGATTGCCGAAATATTTGAATCTAATCCTCAACTAAAATTCATTTGTATTGATGTTGCCAATGGCTACTCAGAGCATTTTGTTGATTTCTTAAGACAAGCCCGAAAACAATATCCAAATAAAGTAATTATTGCTGGTAATGTAGTTACTGGTGAAATGGTAGAAGAATTGCTTTTAGAAGGTGCCGATATAGTGAAAGTGGGAATTGGTCCAGGTTCTGTTTGTACTACTCGAGTAAAAACCGGAGTTGGGTATCCGCAACTTTCAGCCATTATAGAATGTGCCGATGCAGCTCATGGATTAGGAGGCCATATTATTAGTGATGGAGGTTGTGCCATTCCTGGCGATGTGGCTAAAGCTTTTGGAGCAGGTGCCGATTTTGTAATGCTTGGCGGAATGCTAGCAGGACATGCCGAAAGTGGTGGTGAGATGATTGAAGTTAATGGCGAGAAGTTCAAACAGTTCTACGGAATGAGTTCGGAAACCGCTATGAAGAAACATGTAGGAGGTGTGGCGGAATATCGTGCAAGTGAAGGAAAAACAGTTCAAGTTCCTTTTAAAGGCAATGTGATTGATACCCTTCATGATATTTTAGGAGGCATCAGAAGTACCTGTACTTATGTTGGAGCTTCTAAATTAAAAGAGTTGACTAAACGAACTACTTTTATCCGAGTAATAGAGCAGGAAAACAGAGTATTTACAAAGTAATTATTTTATAATCAAATCATATTTCTCTAATAATCCTTTCAAACCATCCGTTGAGAAAACCGCTTTCTTAAGTTTGTTTTTTTCTGGATCTATGGTATAGTCGTAGCTGGTGTAAAAATCGGTTTTATTGGCAATGGTGTCAATAAATACGGCTCTTCTTAGGTTGCAATTATCAAATACGGCTTCAGTTAAATCACTCGCCATAAAATCTACCGAAATCATACTGCAATTGATGAACTGCATTTTTTTAAGTTTTAAGGCGTAGAATTTGGCATAATCCAACAAGCAATCTTTAAAGTTAAACTCATAAATCACTTGGTCTGTCATAGCAAAGTTAACCGCAGTAAAATCACATTTGGTAAACTGAACGCCACGTAAGGACACATAATTGATTTTGGTTTCCTTAAAATTGCAATCAAAGAAATTACAATCTATAAAAGTCACGGTTTGAAAGGTACAATCGGTAAAATCACAATTGTGGAAGGTACAGTTTTCGTAATCTTTGTATTTGATATCGGCTTCTAAAAAGAAGACATCTTCAAATTTTTCGTCAAGTATATAATCAGAGGACATAGGAGTTTTTAAAGTTGGTAAAACTAAAGAATTTATTTGGTTAGTTCCCCTAATATCAATTCAGTTTATGTTAATATAACGATAAATAGAGTAGAGGTCAAAATCCATTTGTTGCAAAACACTAAATTTACAAAACTATCCCAACAGATTTTTTTAACTATGGATAATGAAAACTCTTCTGCATCAAAGCCCTCCGGATTTTTTTATAAAAACCCTTCTCTTAAAATAAAAGAGTTTCAATCTTTTCTGGCGGCTCGTTTCGGACTTCTATTTGCACTCAATATGCAATCTACTATTTTATACTATTGGGTTTATCATATTACCAACAGTAAGTTATCTTTAGGGTATGTTGGTCTAGCCGAGGTTATTCCAGCTATTGGTTGTTCTTTATTTGCTGGCCATTTCGTTGATTTGAATGAAAAAAGAAAAATGGTTATGCTTTGCCTAACAGGTTATGTGTTGATTGCTATTTGTCTTTTTATAATTGGTATGCCAGTGGTAAGTGGCTATTTCTCTGTTTCCACAATAGTTTTGGCCATTTATGGTTTTGTATTTCTAGGTGGTGTATTGCGCTCGTTTTTTAGTCCATCGATGTTTTCTTTATTTGGATTGGTTGTCCCACGTGAACATTATGCCAATGCTACTAGTTGGAGCAGTATGTCTTGGCAAATGGGTTCTGTTTTAGGGCCATTAGTGGCTGGGATTTTCATTGCATGGAAAGGAATTACAGCTGGACTATTCGCAGTCATTTTAATAGAAATACTTTTGTATATCCCTGTTTTATCTATTTCGGTTAAACCAATATTAAACAAAATTAAAGAACCTGTTTTGCAAAGTGTAGCAGAAGGCTTGCGATTTGTATTACGAACTCCAACGCTTTTGGCAGCGCAATGTTTGGATATGTTTTCGGTATTGTTTGGTGGAGCAGTGGCTTTATTGCCAGTTTATCAAAAGGAAATTTTGCATGTAAACGAAATGGGCTTTGGAGTTCTTAGAGCCTCTCCTGGAATAGGTGCTTTGATTACCTTGGGATTACTAGCTTTTTTACCATTAAAAAACAAACCAGGGAAGAAACTCTTTTTATGTGTAACCGGATTTGCCTTATCGATAATTGTTTTCGGGATTTCTACTAACTTTTATCTTTCGGTCGTGATGCTAATCCTTTCTGGAATGTTTGATGCCGTGAGTGTTGTTATCCGAAGTACCATATTGCAATTAGTAACACCCGACGATATGCGTGGCCGAGTTTCGGCAGTGAACACCATGTTTGTTAGTTCCTCTAATGAATTTGGCGATTTCGAAAGTGGGGTAATGGCGCATTGGCTTGGAACTGTTAGGGCCGTGGTTGTTGGAGGTTGTTTGACTATGGGAGTTATAGCCATTACTTTCTTTAAAGCGCCTCAGTTGCGTGAATTTGATTTCGAGGATAAAAGGAAGGAATGATGTAGACTTTAACTAAAAATTAATACTCGTTCTAGCTACTTTATGAACGCTATAGTGTAATTTTAAAAATTATGGAAAAGCATACTAAAAAAGGTTTTTTATTCAAAAAATACGAAGCACCCTTTCAATCTCCTTTTGATAAATTATTTGAAATTTTCAAAGAGTTGATTACCCATACTTCAGGTGATTTTGAGGAAGCTATCGATTGGTTACGACAATTGGATGTGGAATACAAACTCACAGATTCCGATTACACTATTGATGACTTTATTGAGGATTTAAAGAAAAAAGGCTACATCAGAGAAGAACTCAAAGAGGATGGGACTTCTGGAACGGGTATAACAGCTAAAACGGAACGAGCCATTCGGCAGCAAGCTTTAGACCAAATATTTGGTAATCTTAAACGCTCTGGTTCAGGAAACCATAAAACTAAGCATTCGGGTAGTGGAGATGAACAAACAGGTGAATATAGAGAATACCATTTTGGGGATAGTTTGGAAAGTATTTCTTTGACAGAAAGTCTGAAGAACGCTCAAATTAATAATGGAGCTGACGAATTTAGATTAACAGAAAACGATTTGGTAGTCGAAGAATCAAAATTCAAAGCACAAATGAGTACCGTTTTGATGATTGACATCAGCCACAGTATGATTTTATATGGAGAAGACCGAATTACTCCAGCCAAGAAAGTGGCTATGGCTTTAGCAGAATTAATCACCACTCGTTATCCAAAAGACACTATTGATATTTTGGTTTTTGGAAACGATGCTTGGCCCATTGCCATCAAAGATTTACCTCATTTAAAAGTAGGCCCTTATCATACCAATACCGTTGCCGGATTACAATTGGCAATGGACATGTTGCGAAGAAAACGCAATACCAACAAACAAATCTTTATGATTACCGACGGAAAGCCT
Source organism: Flavobacterium sp. N1994 (assembly GCF_025947145.1). Lineage (NCBI taxonomy): Bacteria > Pseudomonadati > Bacteroidota > Flavobacteriia > Flavobacteriales > Flavobacteriaceae > Flavobacterium > Flavobacterium sp. N1994. The sequence goes on along the minus strand of NZ_CP109999.1, from coordinate 621,925 downwards.
AGCTGTGTTCGGGAAAAAGATGGAACGTATTATATGAACAGTAACGGATTAGACGAATACATTGTAGAGCAATGCTACAATCAAGCCGCTCAAGCCCGAAAACTTCACATCCCAATAACCACTTTTATGATTGCCAATGATCCTTATCTGCAAAAATTTGTCAATCGTTTTACGGAAGCCAATCAAGGAAAGGCTTTTTACACAGGATTAAAAGGATTAGGAGAAATGATTTTTGAAGATTACGAAACCAATAGAAAGAAGAAAATTAAATAAGACTATGAAAACAGAAAATATAAAAACACTAGGCGAATTAAAGAAATCAGGATATGTTTCTCGAAGTATTAAAGACGAGTTGAGAGATAATCTTAGGACTAAAATTAAATCAGGGCAACCTACTTTTGAAGGTGTACACGGATTTGAAAATACGGTGATACCCGAATTAGAGCGCGCTATTTTATCAAGGCATAACATTAATTTGCTTGGTCTTAGAGGTCAAGCGAAAACAAGGCTTGCCAGAAAAATGATTGAACTTTTGGACGAATACATCCCTTTTGTTTCAGGTTCAGAAATTAATGATGATCCATTCAATCCCATTTCTCGTTTTGCCAAAGATTTAATAGCAGAACATGGCGATGCTACTCCCATTTCTTGGTTACACAGAAGCGAACGTTTTTCAGAAAAATTAGCCACTCCAGATGTAACGGTTGCCGATTTAATAGGAGATGTTGATCCGATAAAAGCAGCTAATTTAAAATTGTCGTATGCAGATGATAGAGTGATTCATTTTGGAATGATACCCAGAGCCAATCGCTGCATTTTTGTAATCAATGAATTACCCGATTTACAAGCCCGAATTCAAGTAGCCTTGTTTAATATTTTGCAAGAAGGTGATATTCAAATACGTGGTTTTAAGTTGAGAATGCCTTTGGATATGCAATTTGTATTTACAGCCAATCCAGAAGATTATACTAATCGTGGTAGTATTGTAACTCCTTTGAAAGATAGAATAGGTTCTCAAATTTTGACACATTATCCCGAAAATATTGCTGTAGCCAGAACCATTACCCATCAAGAAGCTAAATTAGATCAACAACAATCAGATTCCGTTAATGTTCCTTCATTAGCTAAAGATTTATTAGAGCAAATTGCCTTTGAAGCCCGAGAAAGTGAATTTATAGATAATAAAAGTGGAGTGAGTGCCCGAATGACTATTACTGCTTATGAGAATTTATTAAGTACTGCCGAACGTAGAGCTTTGAAATCAGATTCAGAAACAACAACGGTACGATTATCTGATTTTATGGGTATTATTCCAGCTATAACAGGAAAAGTAGAATTGGTTTATGAAGGGGAACAAGAAGGAGCTGCTGTGGTTGCTCAACATTTGATAGGAGATGCAATCCATACTTTCTTTCCTGCCTTTTTTCCAAAAATAGAAAAACTAGAAAAAGATATTGACGCCAGTCCATACGCTAAAATCTTAGAATGGTTCTTCACGGAAACAGGTTTTGAATTGCTAGATGATGCTTCGGATGAAGAATATAAAAAACAATTGGATGCTGTTAAACCTTTAGAAGATTTAATACAGAAATACCAACCTGAGTTAGCCAAAGAAGACAAGTATTTTCTAAAAGAGTTTGTGCTTTGGGGCTTGGTAGAATATGATAAATTAAGCAAAGATAGAGTAGAGGAAGGCTATCAGTTTAAGGATTTGTATAGTAGTTATATCAATAAATTGTAATCGAACAAAAAGTAAAAACCCAACTAAATCATAGAGTTGGGTTTTTTGTTATATAAGGATTTTGCTTCGCAACATCCATCAAAGCTCCGCTTTGATAATCCCTTAAAACAAAAAAAATGATCAAGTAAACTTGTCATTTTTTTTATTTCAATGAATTAATTCGTGACCTCGACTGGATTCAAACCAGTAACCTTCTGAGCCGTAATCAGATGCGCTATTCAGTTGCGCCACGAGGCCTTTTTTGTGGGTGCAAATATAGGTAATACTATTAAATTCCCAAATGAATAACTAAATTTATTTTGATTTTAATGCTCGAGTAGTAACATAATAACGCCAGCCTATAATAGCCATTTGCCACTTTTTGGCTTTTGCTAAATCCAATTGTTGCTTGGTAAAGCTAGGTAAGAGCAGTTTGTTTAGTTTAGCGAGTACTTTGTACATGAGTAAATAGTTTCAGTAAAAATAAAAAAGACCACTGAATTAGTGGTCTTTTTGTTTAAGCTTTTTGTGTCTTTAAACTGGATTTGGCATTTTGAAGTTCTTTTTTAGCATTCTCCATTTCTTCTTTTGCCTTTTGCATCTCTTCTTTTGCTTTGATCATTTCTTCTTTAGTACTATCTAAATCTGACTTTGATTTAGTGGACTTGTCTGTCTTAGCAAAAGGTTGTCCTGACATCATTTGGTCAATTTGCTCCTGCATTTTTTTCATCTGCTCTTGCATATTGCCAAAGCCATTACCATTAAAATCTGGCATTTCAGTGCTGCTAAAGGATTCTACCTTGTTGTTCTTTTTGATATCTTCTAGTTCTTCTTTAGTGTAATCATCACCGCCTTCAACTACATTGCCGTCTTGAATCACTAAAGGTTTTTTACCGTCTTTTTGAATGATTACTTTGGAACTGGATTGTCCAAAAGAACTACCGTTAGGGAATTCAAAATGATATTGTTTGCCTGGTAAACCATCTTTGTCATCATTAAAATTGAAGCCTTTCATCATGTCGTTTGGATTAAAACCATTCGCTAATGCATTACCTGACATGAAATCAGAACCACTTCGTTCTCCAAATCCTACCTCATCATCTTGCTTATAGAATTTGATAGTGTTTATAGGTTTTTGGTTGTCTAATGTCATGCTACCTTTACTTCCCCCTTTATCGGCATAATCTACTTTAATAGCTGTAATTTCACCTTTGTCATTTCGTTTTACATCCGAATAAGATATGATAACTCCATGCTCTTTTAAGGCTTTTATGTCATCATTCATTTCACTTTCAGGAGTGTTTTTATTCCAAGTCATGAAGATGTTGTCATTCGTCTTTTGATCAGATGATGTGAAAGATTTTTTACCTTGTGCCAATACACTCATTTGAAACAGAGAGAGGCATACAAGAGAATAAAACAATTTATTTTTCATAATATTAAAAATTAAAATGGTTTATGAGATGTATTAATAATCAGAAACAAAATTATAAGGATTGCTTTTTTTGTAAAAGTCCTTTTGCAATTTTTTAACTATTTCGACTTGACTTTTTTTAGTTTAGCTCTTTCGTTATCTAATTCCGCTTTGGCTTTTAGCATTTCCGCTTTAGCTTGTATCATTTCCTCTTTAGCTTGTATCATTTCAGCTTTGGCTTTTTCCATTTCAGGTTTTGAGGCTTCTATTTCAAGTTGTGCTCTTTCCATTTCTTCTTTTACTTTTTTCCAATCTCCATTAGCCATTCTTATTTGTTTTTTTATAATTGGTTTCATTCTCTTCATTTGAATCTTTGCATTTGCCATAGCTTTGTTTCTGATTTTAACAGCATCTTCCCAGTTGATGTAAATTTGTTTTTTGTCACCATCAGAAGAAGATGAATTGTCATCAATATATAAATTTTTCATAGTTTCTTGTATGGTTTTGTCATCTGTAATTACCTTTCCATTAATAATAACTAAAGGCTTATCACCATTTTTTCTAACTATTACTTTTGAGATTTTATCATTCATCTCAACTCCTTCTGAAGCATCTGGAACTTCAGAAATTTCAGGAGCCTCAGGCGATTCTGGTGCTTCTGGCGCTTCCATATCAAAGTCAAAATCAAAATTACCGGTAACATCAAGGCTATCATCAGCATTCATAGCATATACAGCCTCGTCGTTAGTTGCTTTGTAAATTCCATGTCGTTTTCTGTCTACCTTATTTCTAATGGCACTAATTTCATGAACGGTACCATGTTTTACACCAAAATCATACACTCCATTCTCCATCCTGTTAGTATAAATAAAGATATTGTCTATCGGTGTACTTTGGTTAATTCTTAATTCTTTTTTTCTACCGTCTTCGCATTTCATTTTGATGCAAATTCCAGTGATTTCACCTGCGGAGTTTCTTTTTATTTTAGAAACTTCGGTTACAATCTTTTCTTCTTTAAAAACATTTTTTAATGTCTTTAAACTTTTATCGGTTTCTTTGGAGTCAAAAGTAATATCTGCACCTTGATGTGTTTCCACAGATTTAGGGGTATATGATTGTTCTTTTTCTTGAGCGATTGTTTTAATCTGAAACAAGAGTACAAATCCGATTAAGGCCGGAATGATAAAGGCATATTTGACAAGATTTTTTTTGTGCGATTGACTAGTGTTTAACATAACGATTCGTTTTTTGATTAATGATTGATAAAAATGATTAGTAATAGATAAGCAGTTGTGATTAGAAACTACTTTAAGTAAAGCGTGTTGATAGGCATGTCGGTCTTCCATTTGCTCAATGGCTTTTTGGTCGGCGATGTATTCTAAATTTTGAGTGATTGCTTTTTTATAGAGCCAAACAAATGGATTGAACCAAAAAATAGCCGTGAATAATTGCACTACTATAACATCAATGGAATGGTATTCTTTACTGTGTATTTGTTCGTGAAGAATAATGCTTCGTAACTCGGTATCAGAATAAAAATCAGAATTATATACAATGTAATTGAAGAAAGAAAAAGGAGCAATGTTACGCTCTAAGTCAACTAATGTATAGCCTTCTCTTTTAAAGGTTTGCTGTTTGTGAAGCATTCGGTAAAGAGATAGTAAATTAAGCACAATTTTAGCCACCAAAACAAATGTCACTAGGCAATAACTAACCCAAATTAGTTGCATCCAATCGAATGCTTCAACAGGGAGTAGTTCTTTGATTTTTGCTGGAGTCTGTTGCGCATAGGCCACTAATTCTTCTATCGAAATCTTAGGTTTTGTTACCCATATTATTTTCTTGATAAAGAATAAGGGTAATAGGAGTGAAGTAATTAATCCGCTTAACAGAAACCAACGGTTGCTATTGAAAAAAGTATCTTTTCGTACCAAGAAATGATAAGCCAAATAAAATAAAGCTAACAAACCACTTGCTTTTGCTAAATACAGGACCAGCGCTTCCATTTTATTTCTTATTTTCTATAATGGCTAAAATCTCTCTCAACTCTTCTGCAGATATTTTTTCTTCTTCAGCAAAAAAGGACACCATATTTTTATATGAACTATTAAAATAGGTATCGATAGCGGTATTCATAAAACGCTTTCTGTAGTCTTCCATTTTTACAATAGGGTAGTACTGGTGGGTGTTTCCATAGGCATTATGGGAAACAAATCCTTTGTCCTCTAAGTTTCTAATAATGGTCGAGAGCGTGTTGTAGTGCGGTTGCTCCTCCGTAATTTCCGCCATGACTTCTTTTACAAATGCTTTTTTTAGCTTCCATAAAATTTGCATGATTTCTTCTTCTTTGTTGGTTAACTTTTGCATGATTCCTTTTATTTGAAATCGAAAGTACAACTATATTTTTAGTTACACAACTATTTTTATAGTTATTTAACTATTTTTTAAGTAATAGAAGATAAAAAAGAAATAAGTGCTTGATTTATATAGGTTTATTTTCATTCTGAATCAAACGAAAAACCCAAATACCAAAAGATACTCCTAATAAACCAAGTATCCCCATGAATAGCCAATTCATTTGATACCCAAAATATTCTATGATTTCCATACCTACTTTAGCACTTAGGATGTGTGCTAAGCTAAAGCTCATTGTATAAATCGCCATGTAACGTCCTTCATGACCCTTGGGAGCCCGACTCAATGCCACCGAATTAGAAAAAGGAAAAGCAAACATTTCACCAAAAGTCATAAAGAGCATCATGATGATGAGGATACCAACCCAAGCATTTAACAACAATAAAAACACGCTGATAGACATCAAAAGACAACCTGTAGCTACTACTTTGACTTTACTTATTTTATGTCTCTCAACATAACTTACTATAGGCATTTCCATAAAGAAAATAATTAGACCATTCATCGTTAACAACAAACCTGTTTGAAACTCGGTTAAATTAAATTGCTCTTTGTGATATAGCGGAATAGTTGTAAAGACCTGAAAGAATAAAATCCCTGAAACCAAACAAGTAAATAGAAATATCCAAAATGGTTTGTCTTTGAATACCGAATGGGTCAATACATCATCAGGGTGTTTCTTATCAATAAAAGGAGATTTTTTCTTTTCTTTTACTTTGATCCAAAAGATTAGAATGGCAATGATACAGGTAGCACCATCTGCCCAAAACAAGCCACGATAGCCAATATTCATAATGATTAAGCCTCCTAAAGCTGGTCCAGCCGCAAAGCCTAAGTTGATAGCCAAACGAACTAAGGTCAGTGCTCGCGTTCGGTTCTCCGGTTTTGCATAGGCACCTAGGGAAACAAACATAGCAGGCCGATACATATCTGCCACAACCATAATAGAGAACATTCCAATACAAAGCCCCAAAAAGCTAGTAATAAATTGGATAGCAAAAAGCATCAATCCACTAACCAAAAGACTAAATATCATGATCCTGTAAAAGCCAATCTTGTCTGAGAGTTTTCCACCTAGCCAAGAACCTATAATAGAACCCGTACCAAAACATACCATTATCCAACCCACTTGGCTATAGGAGAAATGCAAATCTTCCTTTAAATACTTGGAAAGAAAAGGCAACACCATAGTCCCAGCACGATTAATAAAAGTGATTAGGGTCAGTATCCAAATCTCTCTTGAAAATCCTTTGAAGTTATTGATGTAGCGTTGAAAAGCGGTTTTGAGCATTGCTTTTTGATTGATGTCGTAAATTTACAAAGTTCTTATTTACTTTTGAGTTTCCCTTTTTAAGACTTTTACACTATTTTTACACATGGATTTTTTCAATCTGCATACTCATAAATTCACTGACAATTCCACAATCATGGAATTGGTCAACCAATATCCTTGGGAGTTTGATGCTACTATTCCTTTTTATTCTGTTGGGATTCATCCTTGGTATATAAAAGAAGACCGATTAGAAAGTGATTTAAAAACCATAGCCGAGAAGTTAGCTTTACCGCAATGTTTAGCCCTTGGCGAATGTGGTTTAGACAGGCGTATTGAGGTCCCCATACCATTGCAGATAGAAGTCTTTGAAAAGCAAATTGCTTTAGCAGAAGAACATCAAAAGCCTTTAGTCTTGCATTTGGTGGCTGCATTTGATGAATTGTTGGCGATTAAAAAGCGCTTAAAAATTAGTGTCCCCATTATTATTCATGGGTTTTCCAAGAATAAACAAGTTGCTCAACAATTGTTGGATAATGGTTTTTACCTTTCATTTGGGAAATATTTGTTGCGGAATCCTGAGCTAAGAGAAGTATTTCAAAGCGTACCTAACGACCGATTCTTTCTGGAAACTGATACGATTGACGAAACTTTGATAGAAGTCTACACGCACGCAGCCAACTATAAAAGGATGACTTTAGCCGAAATTCAAGCGCAAGTTAGCACAAATTGGAAAAAAGTATTTGAAGATTTCAAATAGTTAAAAGCAAGACTTTTTTCTCAATATAGTTTTATTTTAATCAAATTCAGCTTCTTCTTTCTAGTGAGTTAATGACATATTCTTGTTTGTATTCCCTTTTGAATAGCTTTTATTTTATTATAAATAAAAGTTAAAATTTCAATATTAATAGTAATACTATTATCTTTGCGTGAAACTCTAATACTATGGATGCTATTTTATCAAACTTAAAAATACAGGTAAACGAAAAAATTTATGTAAAAGATCCTGAGACTTCTACATTGGGTAAAAAAATAATACAAGAAAGTATTATCCTGATTGATGAAATAGGTTTTGAAGACTTTACTTTTAAAAAACTAGGAGAGCGAATTGGTTCCAATGAAAGTTCTATTTATCGCTATTTTGAAAGTAAGCATAAACTCTTATTGTATTTAACCTCTTGGTATTGGGGTTGGATAGAATATCGAATGGTATTTTCAACTTCCAATATTGCTGATAGTTTTGAGAAATTGAAAAGAGCCATCACCATAGTGACCGAAAAAATTGAAGATGACAACAACACTCTTCACATCAATGAAGCTATTTTAAACCGAATTATCATTGTACAATTTACCAAAACACTTTTAACTAAAGAAGTGGATGAAGAAAACAATGAGGGTTTCTTTATGGTGTACAAAAGAGTCATCAACCGAATCATAGAATGTATTCAGGAAGTAAATCCTGAGTATTGGTATGCTAAGAGTTTGGCATCTTCTATAGTGGAAGGTTCTTTACACCAACATTTTTTAAAGGATCACTTGAAAAGCATCACTAACTATGAAGGGAATCTGTCGCCAACCGATTTTTATCTTGATTTAGTTCAAAAAGTAATACGCAAATAACTATGACACAAACAGCCTCTCAACGATTAATAAGCCTCCTTAAACTGGATAGAAAAGACATCTCCCAAATCTTCTTTTACGCCATCTTTGCTGGACTAATCAGTTTATCCCTTCCCTTGGGTATTCAAGCCATTATCAATCTAATTCAATCGGGCAGAGTAAGTGTCTCATGGATTGTACTGGTCTTTATAGTTATTGCTGGTGTAGCATTAGTGGGTATTTTGTCCTTAATGCAACTGCGTATCACCGAAAATTTGCAACAAAAAATATTCATACGTTCTTCTTTTGAGTTTGGCTTTCGATTGCCTAAAATAAAAACAGAAGAACTCTATAATCAATACCCACCAGAGTTGGCAAATCGTTTTTTTGATACCATAACCATTCAAAAAGGGGCTACGAAATTGCTTATCGACTTTTCGACAGCGTTACTACAAATTACTTTTGGTATCCTCCTGCTTTCGCTATACCATCCTTTCTTTATTTTCTTTGGTTTCTTATTGTTGTTGCTGTTGTATGTAATCTTTAAGTTTTCCTATAATTCGGGGCTTTCTACCAGTATGAAGGAATCTAAATACAAATACAAAGTAGTGAGCTGGTTGCAAGAAATGGCACGAAATAATTTTAGCTTCAAAAGAACTTCCAACTTTGATTTTGCCCTAAGTAAAAATGATCGTTTGGTTTCAGAATACTTGTCTTATAGAGAAAAACACTTTACTATTATCAAAAGACAGTTTACACAACTGATTGTTTTTAAAATCATCATTACCGCCGGATTATTATTAATAGGAGGGTATTTGGTACTGAATCAAAAGATGAATATTGGTCAGTTTGTGGCTGCCGAAATCATTATTTTATTAGTCATTAATTCTGTTGAGAAAATAGTTATTGGGTTAGAAACACTTTATGATGTATTGACCGCAGTGGAAAAAATAGGACAAATTACCGATTTAGAAATAGAAGAAACACCGGTAAAAACAGCCGATTATTGTTACACCAACATTCAGTTAGCAGCAGAAAACCTAAGCTATAAATTTCCAGATGCCACGGATTATGTACTGGAAAAAATAGACCTAACGATCAATCAATCGGATAAAATATATTTAGAAGGAATCAATGGCTCGGGTAAAACGACTTTGATTCGGATTTTATCTGGCTTACTTCAGCCTACCTCAGGTTCGTTGTATATCAATGATGATACGTATAGAAAAATAGATTTAGAACAGTTTCGTTCCCAAATCAGCACTATTATAACTGGTGAAACTCCTTTTGAAGGAACCATCCTGGAGAACATCACTTTTAACAACCCATTGATAACACAAGAAGATTTAAAATGGGCGATTGATAGTCTTAAACTAGGCGATTTTATCAAATCTTTACCCAAAGGATTAGATACTAAAATCTTCCCAGAAGGCAAACAACTCTCTTCTTCGAATGCCCAAAAAATTCTACTAGCTCGAAGTATCATCAATAAACCTAAAATCCTTTTTTATGAAGATGCTTTAGATAAAATGGACAATGCTACTGCTAACGAAGTAATTGATTTCATTACATCAAAAGAAAATAATTGGACTTTAATAGTATCCTCTAAAAATGACTATTGGAAACAAAAATGCAATCGAAGCATTACCATGAGTGAGGGAAGTATCATTAATGACATTAAACACTAAAAGTATGCTTAACATTTCAAATAAAACTAATATAGCTGAAAACATAGAACGATACAGCACCTTTAAAAGTTTAAGTGAACGCCCCCATTATCGTATTCTGAACAAAATAATAGTAGCCGTTTCTATTCTGGCTGTCGTTATTTTGTTTTTACCTTGGACACAAAACATCTCTGGAAGTGGTGCTGTCACCACCTTAAAACCTGGGCAAAGACCTCAAACGGTTCACTCTGCTATTGCTGGCAGAATTGAAAAATGGTATGTCAAAGAAGGCGACTTTGTAAATAAAGGAGATACCATACTTTTTATTTCGGAAACCAAAGAGGATTATCTTGATCCTAATTTGGTAAAAAACACTCAAAGCCAACTAAAAGCCAAAGAAATGGCTGGTAAATCCTATGGTGGAAAAGTAACTTCGCTTGAGGCTCAAATTGCAGCTATACAAAACGAACGTCAATTAAAGATGCAACAAGCCAAAAATAAAATCAGACAATCGACGCTTAAAATAAAAAGCGACAGTATGGACTTGGTAGCTGTTAGAACCCAAATTAAAATTGCAACTACACAGTTCAATCGTTCACTATCATTGAACAAAGAAGGCCTAAAACCGATGACTGATGTAGAGGAGAAACGCTTAAAACTTCAAGAAGTAGAGGCTAAAATTATCACGCAAGAAAATAAATTATTGGCTAGTGAAAACGAATTGCTAAACGCCAAAGTAGAAGTAAACCGTATTATGGCGGAGTATAGTGAAAAAGAACAAAAGGCAAGAAGTGACCAGTACACAGCACTAAGTAGTCAATATGATACCGAAGCGCAAGTGAATAAACTCCAAAATCAATATGCGAATTACCAAATCCGTAATGGAATGTATTATATCAAAGCCCCACAAAGTGGGTATGTCAATCGAGCTTTGCAATCGGGGATAGGGGAAACTATTAAAGAAGGCACCCAAATCGTAAGCATTATGCCTTCTAAATTTGATATTGCTGTAGAGACTTTTGTCAATCCAACCGACTTACCGTTACTACACAAAGGGGAGAAAGTAAGGGTTTGGTTTGATGGTTGGCCTACCATTGTTTTCTCGGGTTGGCCCAATATGTCGTATGGTACCTATGGTGGGAAAATTGTAGCTATCGAGAATTTCATAAGTGACAATGGAAAGTTTAGAGTGTTAATTGCTCCTGATGAAAACGATGTGCCTTGGCCAACTAAAATCAGTATTGGTTCTGGTGCACAAACCATGGCTTTACTCGACAATGTTCCCGTTTGGTTTGAACTGTGGCGAACCCTTAATGGTTTTCCACCTAATTATTACCAACCCAAAGCTAACCTTCAAAAAGATAAGAAATAATGAAAGCATTTGTTTTAGGAATTCTTCTTTTCAGTCTTTCTGCATGGAGTCAAGCCAATGTTTCCAAAGAGCTTACCTTCGATGAGTTTTTAGGCTATGTCAAAAAATACCATCCTTTGGTTAAAAGTGCCAATCTACAAATCAGTTCGGCTCAAGCCAATTTAATGATGGCGCGTGGTGGTTTTGATCCTAAGATTGAAGTAGATTATGAGCACAAGCAATTCAAAAACAATAACTACTACTCCTTGCTCAATAGCAGTTTTAAAATCCCAACCTGGTATGGTATAGAAATCAAAGCCGGATTTGATAACAATGATGGCATATACCTTAACCCAGAAAATACAGTTCCTAATCAGGGATTAACCTCATTGGGAATTTCCGTTCCTCTTGGTCAAGGGCTGTTAATTAATCAACGAATGGCGGATTTACGAAGAGCTAAGGTTCAAGTACAATTGAGTCAAGCCGAGAGAAATTTGACGGCAGTGGCGTTGCTACAAGAAGCATCTAAAGCTTATTTTAATTGGAAGCGGAACTTCAGTGAGGTACAACTCTATCAAAAATATTTAACCAATGCCCAAGAACGTTTTAAAGGGATTGCCAAATTGATAGAACAGGGCGATAAACCTGCTATTGATAGTGTTGAAGCGGGTATTATCGTCAGAAACCGTATGTTGAGTTTGGAAGAATCTAAATTGAAATTGACTAAGACCAAATTAGAATTCTCTAACTTCCTTTGGCTAGAAAATAATATTCCTCTGGAGTTGCAAGATGATATTATTCCTGAAGAAAACTTGATTGCCACCATAAAAGAAACCTTGCGAATTAATGACTTAATGATGGCCAATCAAACCCTAGAAAAACATCCAAAGATAAACGCGCTCCAAAGTAAAATAGAAATGTTAGGCATAGAACTTAAACTCAAAAAGAATATGCTTTTGCCTAAAATAAACTTAGGGTATTCCTATTTGTCTGAGCCCAGTTATATTGACAACTATAGGTTTCAAGATTATAAAGTAGGGGTTAACTTTTCTTTCCCTTTGTTTTTACGCAAAGAGCGAGGTAGTTTGCAATTGACTAAGTATAAACTTCAAGACATTCAATTCAATTTAGATTTGGAACGGCTGCAGTTGAGCAATAAAATAAAAGGACAACAAACAGAAATTCAATCTTTAGAAAAGCAACGAGAACTAATTGTTCGTTTAGCCAAAGACAACGAAACTATGCTGGCTTCAGAAGATAGGCTCTTTTCTTTTGGCGAAAGTTCTCTTTTTTTAATCAATACTAGAGAGAACAATTTAGTCTCAGCACAACTAGCGCAACTCCAAATAGAAAACCGTTTTTTTGAATCCAATGCCGCTTTGTATAGTATCATGGGAAATCCATAAGAACGGGATTGAGATTTGAATCAAAGTGTTAATAGCTATCTATCCAAGAAAAATGTTCGCTTGTAATTCTATCTTTTTCTTGTCGAATAAACGCTAAATAAGCAGTCGCTGCTGGACTCATTTTTTTACTTTTTAGCCAAATAAGGGTCCAGTTAGTCACTATAGGCAGTTTTTTAGAAGATATAATTTTAATTGTACCATGCTCTAGTTCGTTTTTTAATCCTATCAAGGGCATAATGGAAACACCTAACCCTGCAATTACCGCTTGTTTTACTGCCTCGTTGGAGGTAAGCTGCAATTTCATTTTGGCTTCAATGCCTTGTTGACTTAAATACTGCTCCATCGCAATTCGGGTGGCCGAGCCTTCTTCTCTATAAATTAGTGGTGTGTTAGATAGGAACTGATCAGTTTTCTTAACATCTGGAAAAGCACTGTTTTTATTGGCTACCAAAAATAATTTATTGGTTAAGAGTACTTCTGATTCCACTTCAACTCCTGAAGGAACAGTAGATACTAAAGCAAAATCGACCTCATTATTCTTTAGCGAATTGACCACTTTCAATTTATTGGTCACATCCATTTCCAGCTCAATCCCGGTATTTTTATTCATAAAATCCGATAAGAAATAAGGTAGTACATATTTCCCTGTAGACACTACGGATATTTTTAACTTACCACTAAGCACTCCTTTAAAGGCAAAGGTTTTGTAGTTGATGTTATAAACTTCATTGATAATATTCTCAGCAGCTAAAGCAATTTCTTTACCAAATTCGGTTACATACAATTGTCTGCCAATCACTTCTGTTAGCGGAATTTCAAATTGATCTTGCAAATTTTTTAACTGAATGGATACTGCGGGTTGGGTCAAATGCAGTTCTTCTGCAGCTTTCGTGATGCTTTTGGTTTGTGTGATTTTTAAAAACACTTGCAACTGATGTAACGTATAATTCATAAATAATGTTTATGTATATCATAACAAATATAAATAAAAATATATGATATATAATGCACAATTTTGCCATGAGTTTTTAAAACAACTAATTAATGGAAGCCATAGAAAAAAAAGAATTCCAACTTATAGATGGCATTTTTAGCCCAGATGAGGCCAATGCTGTACTGACGAATCTTATTACCAGTAAAATTAACTATCATAATTTGGATGACTTTAGCCACTTTGTCCGTAGTGACCGAAATATTGAACATTCTAAAAAACGCATTTCGGAGTTGATAGCAACCAAAAATGATATGAAATCATTTATTGCTATGGCTAAAGAAAAAGGATGCCATTTAGTTATTAAAAGTAGTATCGCTATCGAAATTACTAAATAATGTTCTTGAACCGAAAATTACTTATCGCAACAAAACATCATAAAGAGCAAGTCATTGCTCCGCTGTTTGAAAAAGAACTGGGCGTCTCCTGTTTTGTCACGGATAAATTTGATACCGATGCTTTAGGGACCTTCTCTGGAGAAGTTCCAAGAAAAGATGATGCGCTGACGACTCTTCGAAATAAATGCCTCCTTGCTATGGGAAAGAATCATGCTGATTTGGTTATCGCTAGTGAAGGTTCGTTTGGCGCTCATCCATCGGTTTTTTTTGCGGCAGCGGATGAGGAACTAATGATGCTGATGGATACTAAAAACGATTTAGAAATAGTAGTGCGAGAGATTAGCATGGACACCAATTTTAGCGCAGCAACCATTACTAATGAACCTGATTTACTTGAGTTTGCCAAACGCGTTAATTTTCCTTCACACGGACTCATATTAAAACCCGCTGAAGAAGATTACAGCCAAGTAGAAAAAGGAATTACGAATCTGGCAGATTTAAAAAGACATTTTCAAGACTTTAAAGAGGCCTATGGTAGCGCTTATGTGGAGACTGATATGCGAGCCCATTGCAACCCAACCCGAATGAAGGTAATCGAAAAAACCGCTCAAAAACTTTTGCAAGCCCTATTATCAAAATGTCCTGACTGTGCAACACCTGGTTTTACGGTTTCAAAAGCTTTACCCGGATTGCCCTGCAGTTGGTGTAATACTCCAACAGCCTCTACACTTAGTTTTTTATACACCTGTAAAAAATGCAACTATAGCCATGAGGTGTTATATCCTCATCAAAAAACCAAAGAAGACCCCACTTATTGTGACTTATGTAACCCCTAATTTAAATTACTATGATTAGTACCGACCTATATCAAGCGGCCCAATTACTATACCATAATCAAAATGTTGCCATTCCTACGGAAACAGTATATGGCTTGGCGGGTAATATATATAGTGAAAAAGCCATCAGCAACATCTTTGCTTTAAAAAATCGACCCCTGGTGAATCCACTCATTGTGCATATTGGCAGTAGGGATCAAGTAGAAGATTTAACTATTGATGTATCTGAATTGGCTCAAAAACTAATGGACAAATTTTGGCCAGGCTCTTTAACTTTAGTGTTGAAGAAAAAGGAAACGGTGCCTACTATCATAACAGGAGGAAAAGACACCGTTGCCATACGAATGCCCAATCATCCGCTAACGCTTAAATTATTACAATTATTACCTTTTCCTTTGGCAGCACCCAGTGCTAATCCCTTTGGTTGTATAAGCCCAACATCAGCCTCTCATGTGGATCATTATTTTCAAGAAAAATTGCCTATGGTTTTGGATGGAGGAAGTTGTCAAAACGGATTAGAATCGACCATCATCGGATTTGAAAACCATCAGCCTATTTTATACCGATTAGGCGCTATTGCGCTAGAAGACATTGAAAATGAAATTGGACCTATCGCTATCAAAAATTTCGAAGAACAACATCCCAACGCCCCCGGAATGATGGCTAGGCATTATGCCCCAAATACCAAAACGATAATGACTTCCAATGTAAAAGAAGTCCTCCATTTACATCAAGGGAAACGAATAGGACTATTGCTTTTTGACACGAAAATAACAGATGAAAAGATAGTACATCAAGAAATACTCTCTGAGCAAGGCAATTTAAAAGAAGCGGCAGCTAATTTATATGCAGCTCTCCACCGATTAGATGCTTTACCACTCGATGTGATTCTGGTAGAACGGTTTCCTGACAATCAACTCGGAAGAGCTATTAACGACAGACTAAAAAGAGCGGCTACGGCTAAGAATACAATTTAAAAACTAAACTAATACTAATGATGAACAACAAAAGAATTCCATTATTGATTTTAATGACAGTAGGCATACTGTTTAGTGGTTGTAAATCGAAAGCCAATTTAGACTATTCCAAAGCAACTATCATCAACCATTCGGTGCATACCAAAGAAGAACAGCAAGCTATAACTCCGGATGAAGTGCTGAAACAATTCAAAGAAGGCAACGAACGCTTCCGAAATAGTGAGCTTACCATCAGACAACATTCAGAAACCATCAGGAAAGCCGCTACTGGAGGACAATATCCAGAAGCTATGGTCTTGAGTTGTGTAGACAGTAGAGTTCCAGTAGAAGATGTATTTGATCAAGGGATAGGAGATGTTTTTGTAGGTAGGGTAGCGGGTAATTTTGTAAACACCGATTTACTAGGCAGTATGGAATTTGCTTGCAAAGTAGCTGGTGCCAAACTTATCATTGTCATGGGACATCAACATTGTGGTGCGGTAAAAGGAGCTATTGATGATGTAAAGCTAGGCAACCTTACGGAAATGCTTCAAAATATAAAACCAGCAGTAGCCATGAGTCAAAATTTTGACGGCGAAAAATCATCCAAGAATGAAGCTTATGTAAAACTAGTGGCCCAGAATAATGTTCGTAACACCATTGCTCAAATACGAGCCAAAAGTGACATCCTACGCGCTATGGAGCAAAAAGGCGAAATAAAAATAGTAGGTGCCTTTTATGTCCTTCGTACGGGAGAACTTCAGTTTTTAGACTAAACCAATACTTTACTAATTTCTTTTAAAACACTAATATCATGAACCTTAACTTACTTTTAGATAATCTAACGAATCCTGCTTTATTGTTTTTCTTATTGGGTATTATTGCTACCAGACTCAAAAGCGATTTAGAAATACCACCGAATTCATCCAAATTCATTTCGTTGTATCTTTTGTTTTCTATTGGCTTTAAAGGCGGACAAGAATTGGCACACAGTCATTTCACTCCAGCTATTTTATGGTCGGTTATTTTTGGTATGAGCATCGCTGTATTGATTCCGTTATATTGCTTTTTCATATTGAAACGAAAATTCAGTATTGAAAACGCTGGAGCCATTGCAGCAGCTTATGGATCTGTTAGTGCCGTTACTTTTGTGACTGCGGTGGCTTTTTTAGAAATCCAAAAATACACTTTTGGAGGACACATGGTAGCCGTGATGGCGCTTATGGAAGCACCTGCTATTGTAGTAGGTGTGATTTTGATGCGAATGTATAGTAAAAACAGTGCCTCTGAAACCAGCTTATCTTCAGTTTTGAAACATTCCTTAACCAATGGGAGTGTCTTATTGATTTTAGGAAGTTTGATTATAGGCTTGCTGGCCAGCGAACAACAAGCGATGGGAATAAAACCTTTTACTACGGATATTTTTAAAGGGTTCCTAGCTATTTTCCTTTTGGATATGGGAATTGTTAGTGGTAAAAAACTCAACGATTTCTTCAAGAGTGGTTGGTTTGCTGTAGCCTTCGCCATACTAATTCCGTTGATTAATGGTTGTGTTGTGGCTTACTTAAGTCAGCTAGTAACCACAGAGGTGGGGAACCGATTCATATTAGCCATCTTAGCTGCCAGTGCTTCTTATATTGCGGTTCCTGCCGCTATGAAAATCGTGGCTCCTAAAGCCAATCCGGGATTGTTTTTACCCATGGCCTTGGCTATCACTTTTCCGTTTAATATTACGCTTGGATTTCCTATCTATTTGAGTGTCATTCTTTCTTAAAATACTGTTTTTTATAGTTTGGCTCGATTTTTGTTCGGGTTTTGTTCGGTAAGGGGTAGCACAACCCCGAACAAAACCCGAACAAAACCCGAAGAAAAGGTATTTAAAAAGAATAGAGTATGGCTAAGCTTTTAACAAAAGAATTTTTTAAGGCAAGGTTTTATGACTTACTGGCTTATCCTTTGAGGGATATGATGATACTTCGTGAAATAAGTGGTTTTACCAAAGAAGCACTTAAAACTTCACCTCAATATGAAAATTGTAGAAAAACAGCGAGTGAGTTTGGTCGTGTATCTTCTTTGTGCAAAGAAGTCCGAGTAGCCTTGAAAGGCATTTTACCCCAACAAAACAATTTGGTAGTAGTTAATACTTTCACCAAGAAAATGCGGGGCATATTGAATTATGATACGCTAAACGAAAAAGGCAATCGAGAATTAGCTACTGCCTTTAGTACCCAAGAAGGAAGGGAATTGTTGCTTGGCTATGAGTTTAATCCGGATACTAAAATGGTACTTGATTATGCGTTATTAGAAAACACTTTGGAGGTAAATTTAAATACTATTATTTTTACTAAATACTCTAATAGTGTTGGATTTAGAGTTCATAACTTAGTATATAACTTTAGAACAAATAATCATGAAGCAGTAAGTTCTGATTGGGTATTTGAAAGTAAAGTTTCCTTACCAGAAAAGGTGGTTTTAGAGCTACCTAGTTTACCTAATGCTGAAGGAACAATGATAACTTTAGTAGAAACCCAGTTTTATAAAGTTACTAAAAAAGGTTTTGTATCGATGGAAGATGATAGGACTAAGAGTGTACAGGTGGTGGGAGTAAAGGAGGTCTAGCTGAAATTACTATACAGCTAAGAAAGGAAAATAACCAAAGTCTGTTTTAGTCGTGAGGTTCTATATGTATTAATACATGTCCTAATTCAGGAATCTCCAATCTTAACGTATCTTTTAATAGGTGAGCTAAATCGTGCCCTACTTTTACGGTAATGTTAGCATCAACGATAGCGTGTAAATCGACATGGTATTTCATCCCTGCTTTTCTGATAAAACACTTTTCTGTTCCAATAATCCCCTTTACGGTTAAAGAGACTTGCCGAATAGTATCTACTAAATCATCATACCGATGTTCGTCCATTATTTCTCCAAGTGCTGGTCTGAAAATAAGATAACTATTGTATACAATAAAGAAAGAAGCAAATAGGGCAGCCCAATCATCAGCCGATTCATATCCCTTTCCTAAAATGAGCGCAATAGAAATTCCGATAAATGCGGCTACTGATGTAATAGCGTCGCTTCTGTGGTGCCAGGCATCGGCTTTTAAGGAGGAGCTATTGGTTTGTTTGGCTCTTTTCATAACCTTTTGAAAAGAATACTCTTTCCAAATAATAATCAGTAGTAAAATAAGTAAGGTCCAAGATTTAGGCAAAGCATGAGGAGTACCAATGTTTTGAACGCTTTCGTAAGCAATTATAGTGGCCGAAGTAATTAAAAAACCAACTACCAAAAAGGTAATTAAAGGTTCTGCTCTTCCGTGTCCGTAGGGATGGTTCTCATCGGCAGGCTTATTAGAATATTTGATGCCAAACAAGACTAAAAAAGAGGAAAAAATATCAGTTGTTGATTCAATAGCGTCGGCAATCAAAGCATAGGAATTCCCAAAAAAACCCGCTACCCCTTTTATAATGGCCAGACTTATATTGCCAATGATACTAAAGTAGGTGGCTTTAACGGCTGTTTGTTCGTTTGTCATCTTTGAGGTAAATCACCACATTTTATGGCTTTGAGATTAGGGAATATAGAAGCACTAATGCGTTGTATACAATACGGTCAAAGATACGCACAAATGTTGAATTAAGAATCGAAATAGTGCTTGGAGAAAATAGTTAGCGCTATAGTTTTAGTACAGTTCAATAAATCAAATTGTTTGATTGTTACTTTTCGTTAAATAACTTTAGGTATTCCTCCATAGTTTCTAATCCCATTTCCTTTCTTAGTTGGTTGATTTTTTCGGGGTATTTAAGTTTATATGGGGAATGGACACCCATCGAATCCCAAACCATTTGGGTTCCGTATAATTGGGGTTTGTTTTCATTCTTTCTCACTCGGTCATACAAATACGCATAGTTTTGTTTGTTAACGTTATTGGATTGGAGTTCTTTTTTCATGGCTTTCAACACTTTCTTTTGAAAAGCGACATCATTGTCCGCATGCTGTACTAGTAACCAAAATTGTAATGAAGCTTCTTTGCCATTTTCTCGGATACCTGGAAAACCATATTCTTTAAAGTATTTTTTTACTACTAGCGCATTCCTATCACATAGTTTATTGAACTCCACATCCATAGAATCGCTATATTCTTTTCGTTCTACTTTTTTTATGTCGTATTCCTGTGCTTTTTGGTCTTTTACATACCTATCCTTTAAATCTAATTTCATCGTTTCCGTGTATGGAATTTTAGGTTTACAGGCTAAGAAAGAGAAAAGCATTACGCTATATAAAAGGAGTTTTTTCATTTAGGTTGTTTCTGATGCTAATTGATTAGTAATGA
Organism: Flavobacterium sp. N1994; assembly: GCF_025947145.1. Taxonomy (NCBI): domain Bacteria; kingdom Pseudomonadati; phylum Bacteroidota; class Flavobacteriia; order Flavobacteriales; family Flavobacteriaceae; genus Flavobacterium; species Flavobacterium sp. N1994. Next base: position 601,629 of record NZ_CP109999.1, on the reverse strand, counting down.
CTTTAAAGGCTTTGAATGTTTTATTAGTTTTTATTCCTTTGACAAAATCAATGTTTTGCCTCCTAAGACGCTATAGGTTTTACCATTAAAATTAAAATATAAGGGTAGGGCACTTGGATTGTAAACCATTTTTTTATCCACAGAAAATTTAAGATTCCTAAAGGCATTGATGTAATCTACTAGATCAATTTGTGTAGTGTAATGAATCGAGGGATTATTGGCCACCATTTTAATAAACTTTTCGGTTTCCTCCCAATACGCGGGGTTGTTTCCCATTTCCCAGGAATGCCCCCAAATGTCTAATACTGCTAGTTCTTTGGTTTGTAGAAAGTCGGTAATGATTTGATAAAAATGGGCTAACTCTTTGGCGTCTTTTTCAGGTTGGTTAGGTTCCCAATGAGCTTTGGCAAATTGATGCACTGTGGGATGCCACATAAGAAAGTTTTCAGGGATTTTGAAATTATACGTATCATCAACAGTGCGAGCATATTCAATACCTAGGCCATGTATAGCATCAAGTACTACTTGATTATTATTTCCAAAGGGATAAGCCATGCCTCTAACAGGGTAATTCACTAGTCGTTCCAATTCTTTTCGGTCTTCTATTACCTCATAAACAATGTCGGGTTTAGATAGCGTGGTTAAATTGGGATGGTTAAAAGAATGCACCGAAACTTCATGACCTGCGTAAAGCTCTTTTATTTCCTCTTTAGTCAAGTAATCCTTGGTTCCCAGTTTGTTCGAATTCAGATGAAAGGTTCCAATGACCTTATATTTATTCATTAGTTTGACTAACTGTCGGTCTTCTGTTCTTCCATCATCATAACTCAACAGCAAAGCTTTTGATTTCCCACCAGGAAAAAGCATTTCAACTGGCATACCACTTTGCACCGAATTCGGATTAGTTTGGGCTACGGAATAGTGGAAGAAAAAAAGCAGTAATACCGAAATAGATAATGACTTCATTAGGTTTTAATTGGTTGTTTAAATGATTCACAGTGGTTTTAAGTCGCTTGTTTATAGCAGATAATCTTATTTTCAAATAACTAATGTAGTACTTTTTAAAAGACTATTTCGAACCCATAGAATATTAATTTTTCCTAATGCCTATTTTTAAAAGCCAGATTTTTAAGAATTTTAAGCACTTCTGTACTTTTTAAAGAACCAAACTTTCAGCAAATCAGCTGTCAGTATATATAAAGCTACAATTAACACCATAGCGCCAAGATTTAATAAAGGTAATGGCGTTAAACCAACATCATTAGCAAAGGGTAAATAGGGTAGACAAAGGGTCAAAACTAACCCTACTATACTTAGCATAAACAGGTATTTTCCGGGTTTACTTTTGAAAAAGTTCTTATGGGTTCGGATAATGAATAAAATAAACAACTCGGTTAGGATAGATTCTATAAACCACCCCGTTTGAAAGGCTGATTCCTTTACTTTTAAAACATAATAAAGTGTAGCAAAGGTAATCACGTCAAATAACGAGCTGTGTATTCCAAAAATTACCATATAGTTTCGGATAAACTTTAAGTCCCATTTGCCCGGTCGGTCTAGTTGCTCTTGGTCGACATTATCAGAAGCTACGGTAAGGTAAGGGAAGTCGGTAATGAAATTCATCAAGAGAATTTGCTTAGGTAGCATCGGTAAAAAGGGTAACAACAAAGAAGCAATCGCCACACTAAACATATTACCAAAGGTAGACCCTGTATTGATAAAGATATATTTCAAAGTATTGGCAAAGGTTTTTCTACCTTCTTGTATACCATCCACCAAGACCATTAGGCTTTTTTTCATTAGGACGAAGTCGGCTGCCTCACGAGCAACATCTACTGCATTCTCCACAGAAATACCTACATCAGCGGCGTTGATGGCAGATACGTCATTAATTCCATCACCGATATAAGCAACCGTATACGACTTTCGCAAAGCCATAATGATGCGTTCTTTTTGTTGAGGCTCTACTTCGGCAAAGATGTGAGTTTCTTTTACCAGCTTATACATGGCTTCGGTACTGGTAGCAAACACTTCCGAACCGGTGAGTATTTTAGGATTCTTGATGCCAATTTTTAAAGCAATCGAAAGGGCTACGTTTTTATTATCCCCTGTAATTATTTTTAACCCTACTTGTAATTTATTCAGTTCACTAATGGTTTCCACAATCCCTTCTTTGATAGGGTCTTCTAATAAAATAAAGCCAGCAAAGATCATTTGGGTTTCCAAACCTTTAGCAATAGGTTCTTCTCCAATGTTTTTATAGCAAATGGCTATCGCTCGAAGTCCGTCAACACCAAATTGCTCATATCGTTTTTCTACTTCTGTTTTATGAGATGCAATGTCTTCTATAGTTCCATTATCAAGTTTTATTTGGGTACAGATTTCAAGGATTTGGTTGTAGGCTCCTTTAGTAATTAGTATCGATTGGCTGTCTTTTTTTACAGCAATGCTCAATCTTTTACGAAGGAAGTCATAGGGTATTTCACCGAGTTTCACAGGTACAGTATTTGATGCAATTTTTACTTCTTTTAAAGCATCGTCAATAGGGTTGGAGTACCCACTTTCAAAGGAAGCATTCCAATAAGCGAGTTCTTTTACTTCTTCATTTTCATTGCCAAATCCGTTGACTAGACCATTTACTTTTATGGTTCCTGTGGTTATCGTCCCCGTTTTATCAGTGCACAACAAATTAACTTCGCCTAGGTTTTGAATGGAAGCTAGTTTTTTAACGATTACTTTTTTGGCTAACATTCTTTTGGCACCAGCGCTCATGGCAATGGTGGTAATGGCAGGAAGTAGTTCAGGAGCCATGCCTACTGCTAAGGCTAGAGCGAAAAGAGCTGACTCAATAGGGCTTTTATGATTAATTAAATTAATAACTAATATAAAGATGGAAAGCACTAAAGTTATTTTCATCAGGAAAAACCCAAAGTCTTTGATTCCCTTTTCAAAAGTAGTTTCTACATTTCGTGTAGCACTTTGAGCAATACTGCCGAATATAGTGTTACTGCCTGTTTGAATGACTAGTGCTTTGGCATTACCACTGACTACATTGGTTCCTTCCCAAAGGCAATTGACTCTTTTGGCTAATTCTGTAGTAGCTTCTAGTTTGCCCTCTTGTTTTCTAACGGGATAGGATTCTCCAGTAAGGCTCGCTTCATTGGCATACAATTCGTTGCTTTCAATAAGTAAACAATCTGCTGGAATCATATCGCCTGCTTTGAATAACAACACATCGCCCACCACAATTTTTTCGGCATTCATTTGCGTTTCTACACCTTCTCGGAGCACATTGCATTTTAGAGTAATCATGGATTGCAGTTTTTCCACGACTCTTCCGGCATTTCGTTCTTGAAAAAAGCTCAATAATCCTGTTGATAGCACAATAAACAAGATAATAAACACATCCGAAGTGTCGCCAAGAAAGGCAGAAAGCAATACGGCACCAATAAGCAAAAGCATTAATGGACTTTTAAATTGTCCAAGCAACAATTTTATATCTTTCTGTAATCGGGTATCTGTTTTTTTGTGATTATCTGAATTGCGCAATAGGGTAGCCGCTGCTTTTTGAGATAAGCCTTTGTCTGAACTTCCTAATTGTTGGAACCAATAGGAGGAGTCGAATTGCCAAAACGTAGTATCGTCAGTAGGTTGCATAAGGAATATTTGTTTTAAATGGTTTACCTTGATGCTTACAAAGTAGTTAGGTTGTTTTAATTAAAGCTCTAAAAGAATCTATCTTTAAATACTATTTTACGATACGGTGTTTTAAAGAACGCATCGGCCTTTTTATTAAATTCATCCGCATAGACTATTAAGGTGCTGTGACCAGAGCTGGGTACTATCCATAGATAAGCGTTTTCAATATTTTGAAAAATGGTTAAAGTGTGACTTGGGCGAAGTACATCGTGGTCTCCACCCACAACCAAAGTTGGTGCTTTTATTTTCTTTAAATCGGCTACAGGAATATGAGGTTCTTCTGCCAACAAGTGGAATAGTTTGTAGGCTTGCTTTTCTTCCGCTGTTTTATTTTTGATGTCTTTAATTTGCTTATAAATTTGATCCGCCCAATCGTGGATATCGGTCTCTACTGCAATGGTATCCGGTTCTAGATTGGCTCCAGTGACCATTAATTTTTTTACCTTTTCGGGATGTCTTATGGCTAGTAATAGCCCATTGATACCCCCATCGCTCCATCCAATGACATTAGCAGAAGGGACGCCTATTTTGGTCAATAGTTCTGCATAATCATCGGCCATCATTTCGTAGGACAGCGAGTCTTTGGTATCAATAGATTTGCCTTGTGAGCGACTATCGGCTATAATGACTTTATAGTTTTTGGCGAAGACCGGAATCTGTTTAGCAAAGTTGTTAATGCTTCCACCATTGCCATGAATCAATAATAAAGGTTCACCGGTTCCGTAGACTTCATAATACATTTTAAAACCTCTCATCTCGCAGTATTTCCCTGCTTTGGGGTCTTTACCATAAGTGGTGGTTTGCATTAGTTTGTCGAAGTCTTTTTTTAGGGCTTCTATGTCTTGTTGGGCAGAAACCGAAAGCGATACGAATAATAAAGCGATTAGTGTTTTCATAATGTTAGTGGATTAGTATATAATACAATACACCCCAAATCGTTATAAAAAATAGTCCGGGATATACTACTGTGGTTAGATTCTTTTTAAGTTCTTTTTTGATGAAGGCTAAATAAAGCACATAAAGTAAAAAAAGGATGATCATAACAAAAGGAATAAAGAGTCTCATGGTAAGTGTGGTTTAGAAATATAAATCGATGAAGAAAGCATTCTTTACAGTAAAAATAGTAAAAACATCGTTACGATTTGTTTATTTTTGCCACTTCAAAAATTCGTAATTGACTATGGCAAAATGGCAAGAAAGAGCGGCACTTTTATTTAAACCTGAAGGATTAACTAATTTAACGAACGCCAAAGTAATGGTGGTCGGACTTGGTGGTGTGGGTTCGTTTGCAGCTGAGTTTTTAGCTCGGGCTGGAGTGGGCAACATGACTATTGTAGATGGTGATGTGGTAGATATTACTAACATTAACCGACAATTACCAGCGTTGCATTCTACAGTAGGAATGCCTAAGGTACATGTGGTAGGCGACCGTTTGATGGATATTAATCCGGAGTTGATCTTGACTAGAATAGAAGAATTCCTTTCTCCAGAAAGAGCTATGGAAGTAGTTACCCCTGATTTTGATTATGTTTTAGATTGTATAGACAGTGTTACTCCAAAACTGAATTTGATTATTGCTTGTAAAAGAAAGCGAGTTAAGGTCATTTCAAGTATGGGGGCAGGCGGAAAGATGGAGGCTTCTAAAGTAAAAGTAGCCAATATTAAAAATACAGTGAATTGTCATTTGGCCAAGACCATAAGAAAGCGGTTGAAAAAGGTTAAAATAGACAAATTAAAAGTGGTTTATTCTACTGAAATACAAGATGCTAGTAGTTTGAAAATGACGGATGGCACAAACTATAAAAGGTCTTTTTATGGCACTAACAGTTATATGCCAGGGCTTTTTGGACTCTATGCCGCTGAAACGGTTATCCGACATTTGTTGAAAAAAGAATAGTTTTCCCTACTTCGTAATTTCTAATTTGTAATTCGTAAATTTTAAATGATACAAACCGTACTATTTGACATGGATGGGGTCATTGTAGACACCGAGCCAGTACACCATTATGCTTACAACCAACAATTCAAGCAGTTGAATATCGAGGTAACACCTGAGATGTATGCCTCGTTTACGGGTAATTCTACTAAGAATATTTTTGAGCGTTTGAAAGCTGAATTTCATTTGGAACAAGACGTTGCAACATTGGTAGCGACGAAACGTGATTTGTTTAACGATGCCTTTGATAAGAAAGAAGATTTGTTTTTGTTAGAGGGAGTAGAAGACTTGATTAAAGATTTGTACCATAACGGAATGCAATTGGTGCTAGCCTCATCATCAGCCCACGTTACTATTAATAGAATTTTCAATCGCTTTGGGTTGCATCAGTATTTCTCTCATATCGTTTCTGGAGAAGACTTTCCGAAGTCGAAACCTGATCCGGCTATATTTCAACATGCGGCTTTTTTGTCCAAAACCCCAATTGAGAACTGTATCGTTATTGAAGACAGCACTAATGGTGTTATGGCGGCTAAAGCTGCTGGAATCTATTGCATTGGTTATGATAGTTTTCATTCTAAAATGCAGGACTATTCCCTTGCGGATATGGTGATCACTGATTTTAAGGAGTTGAGTTATGAGAAAATCCGTGATATAAATTCATAAAAAAAGCCAGTTCTCACTGGCTATTAGTTGTTATTTTTAGTGGAAGTCTTATTTTTTAACTTCTACTTTAACGTTTTTTCCTTTTACATCTACACCGTTGCTATCTACTTTTACTGAAGTTCCTTCTTCTGTTTTGGTAGCTGTGGTATCTTTTACCATTACGGTGTCGGTCTCAACTGTATTGGTAGTTGTTTCAATAGTGTCCGTTGTTTTTTCTTCTTTTTTTCCGCAAGATGATAGCATAACTAATGACATCAATCCCAAACATAATACAATTTTTTTCATAAAAATAATTTTTAAGTGAATGGTAAAGGTAGTCTAATCGAGTGGGCTAAACTATTTATTATCAAAGTATTAATTTACAACTTATCCAACAGCTTCTTTATAGATTTTTAAGCAACGTTCTCTAGCTTCTTTGTGATCTACAATAGGTTGGGGATAGGTCAATGTATTAAACTCCGGAATCCATTTTTTGATGTAGACTAAGTCTTTATCAAATTTCTTGATTTGTTCGGTAGGATTGAAGATTCTAAAATAGGGAGCAGCATCAACACCACTACCTGCAGCCCATTGCCAGTTGCCTACATTGCTGGCTTGTTCGTAATCGAGTAGTTTTGAGGCAAAGTAGGCTTCTCCCCAGCGCCAATCAATTAGTAAGTGTTTGCATAAAAAACTAGCCACTATCATTCGCACTCGGTTGTGCATGTGTCCGGTGGTATTGAGTTCACGCATTCCAGCGTCTACAAAGGGATAGCCAGTTTTTCCTTCACACCATTTTTGGAACAATACTTCGTTATTATCCCAATGAACCGAATCGTACTTGGGTCGGAAGCTTTTGTTTACCGTATGAGGAAAGTGCCAAAGGATTTGCATAAAGAATTCCCGCCAAATCAATTCTTTTAGAAACGTTTCATTTTTGCTTTCTATGGCTTTAGCCACCATTTGCCGAATGGATACCGCACCAAAGCGTAAATAGATACCCAAATAAGACGTTTTATTCATCGCTGGGAAATTGCGAGTAGCTTCGTAGTTATCGATGAGAGTTGTTGAAATATCAAATGGAGTGACTTGTATGGTTGAAGGTTGAAATCCAATATCCGATAAACTTAGAAAAGGATAGGAGTGAAGCGCTATTTTATCCTTCAGTTCTTCGGATTTATAATGAACCATTTGGGTCTTTTTGAAGTTCTCTTTCCATTTATTGGAATAAGGAGTATAAACAACATAAGGTGTTCCATCCTCTTTGACTACTTCACTTTTTTCAAAGATGACTTGGTCTTTGCTAGTTTTAAATTCGATATCGTATTCTTTGAACAAATGGTATAACTCTAAATCCCTTTTACGGGCATAGGGTTCATAATCGTGATTGGTATAAACTACTTTGATGTCGTTTTCGGTAAGTATTTTGTTGAATACTTCAAAGGGCTCTCCATGAAAAATGGCCAATGACTTTCCAGTTTTCTGAAGCTGGTTTTGAATCTTTTCTAGTTGTTCGTGAATAAAGGTAACCCGTGCATCGTCTTTAGGTAATTGCGATAAAATGGTCTCATCAAATATGAAAATAGGAAGCACTTCTTCGTCACTAGTTAAAGCGTGAAAAAGTCCAGCATTATCTTCTAATCGCAAATCGCGTCGAAACCAGAATATATTCATCGTTACAATTTAGGCATTTACTAATAAAGTTGACATTCCACCATCCACATGAAAGATTTGTCCAGATACCCAAGAGCTTTTTTCCTCTAATAGAAAGCTTGCCATTTGGGCTATATCTTGAGTAGTTCCCACTCTTTTTAAAGGATGACGTAAAGCTGACTTTTCTTTTTTCTCATCAGTACTTAAAAACTTGTCAGCCAAGGGGGTATCGGTTAGTGATGGTGCTATTACATTCACTCTTATTTTAGGGGCATATTCGGCTGCTAATGCTTTGGCAAAACCTTCTATGGCTCCTTTAGCTGCAGCAACACTAGTATGAAAAGGCATTCCCATGCTAACCGCCACGGTACTAAACAAAACAATACTGGATTGTTCTGAAGCTGTGAGTTGGGGTAAAACCGTTTGAATCACTTTTACCATAGCAAAGAAATTAAGTTGCATATCACTTTCAAAGGTTTCTAACTTTAAGCCTCTAAACGGACGTAAATTAATACTTCCTGGGCAATACACCAAACCATCAAGAACGGCAGGTAGTTTTGATACATCTAACGTATCTGTCGTTGCATCAAAAGGAAGGTGTGTTACCTTCAACCCTTCTAAATTAGCATCAGTTCTTGAAGCAATAAAAACGTTATTTTCTTTTTGTAATTCTTTTGCTAAAGTTAAGCCAATGCCATAAGAACCTCCAATCAATAGTATGTTTTTCATTTTATTGTGCTTTAAATTCTCCAAATAGTTCGATTAGTTTGTGTTTACGGTATTCAAAGATTTCATTCAGTTTTGGTTGTACCAAAAAGGGATGTACCATTTGACCAAGAATTCCCATAGGTACTTTGTAATCTACAATGTCTTCCATTTCAACTCCTCCAGGGATTTCTTTTAAAAAATGTTTGTGATGCCATAAAGCATAAGGACCGAAACGTTGTTCATCAACAAAGTATTTTTTATCAATAACATGGGTGATTTCGGTGACCCATTTCATTGGAATACCGAGAACTGGAGTGACAATGTATTGAATGATTTGTCCAGCAAACATTTCTTTATCGTCTCCTGAAAGGGTTTTAAATCCCATATAATCAGGCGTTATTACTTTTAAGTTTTTTGGATTAGATAAAAACTTCCATGCTTCTTCAAGACTAATTGGGAGATTTTGTTTGGTATGTAAAGTGTAAATTTTCATTTGTAATTTTTAGTCAAAGATAGCAACTATTGTTTAATTAAAACACAAATAAGTTAAACAAAATATATTTAGGTTATTCTTAACATATGTACGTTTATAGTATTTGTAATTTTGGGAAACTTCTAAAAACTCAACTCATGAAAAGAATTATTTTTGTTTTAACTTCTATTATTGCGACTTATGTTCTTAACGCTCAAGTAAAAACCCCACAGCCGAGTCCACATTCAACGTTAACACAAGTGGTTGGTCTAACCGATGTTACGGTAGATTATTCAAGACCAAGTGCTAAAGGAAGAGTTATTTTTGGTGATTTGGTTCCGTTTGGTAAGCTTTGGAGAACAGGAGCTAATGCTAATACAACAGTAACTTTTAGTGATGATGTGGTCATTAATGGAACCACATTGAAAAAAGGAAAATACGCTTTATATACTACTCCAAAAGCAGATATGTGGGAAGTAATTTTCTACACTGATACTGATAATTGGGGAACACCTGAAAATTGGGATGCAAACAAAGTGGCTGTTTTAGTAAATGTTGACCCAGTGGCCTTGAACAATGCTATTGAATCGTTTACTATTAACGTTAATAATTTAACCAATGATAGTGGTACTTTAGACATTGCTTGGGAAAAGACAATGGTTTCAGTAAAGTTTGCTGTTCCAACACAAAAGACGGCTATGGCCAGTATAGAAAAAACTTTAGCTGGACCAAGTGCTGGTGATTATTTTTCTTCTGCACAGTATTTTTTCCAATCTAATGGTGATTTGAATAAGGCGTTAGATTATGTTAACAAAGCTGTTGCCATGACTAAAGCTGGTGAGGATGTTCCTTTTTGGTATCTACGTCAAAAATCATTGATTCAAGCTAAATTAGGAGATAAAGTAGGTGCGATTGCTACTGCTAAATTGTCATCAGCAGCTGCTGAAAAAGCTAAAAACAATGATTACGTAAAAATGAACAATGACAGTATAAAAGAATGGAGTAAAAAATAATTCTCTTTTTTAAATAAAATTGACCACGATTTCTATTCAAGATTTCGTGGTTTTTTTATGAGATAGTTTTTTTGCGTTTTACTAGTAATTGCGCAAGCATTGATAAAATAACGGTCAATGAAGCTCCTATGAAATTCAACCATAAATACCCAAGCTTTTCTTCACCCGTGGGGTAAATGTGAATGGTGTAATAGTAGATGAAGAATATCGTAATTTGACTAATAAAAGCACTGTAAAAGATGGCATTCGCTTTTACAAATTTGATATAGAACCCAACTAAAAATACTCCTAAAACGGTTCCATAAAATATAGATCCCACTATATTTACCAACTGAATTAAATTTTCAAATAAAGTTCCCACACATGCAAAAAGAATGGCTATAACACCCCAAAGTAGTGTAAAATATTTAGTTGCATTCACAAAGTGTTTTTCTGATTTTTCTCCTTTTACATTTCGTTTATAAATATCGATAGCTGTTGTAGAGGCCAATGCGGTTAGCCCGGAAGCAGAGGAAGACATTGCGGCCGAAAGAATTACAGCTAATAAAAGACCTATCAAACCTGATGGCAAATAATGTAAAATGAAATAAATAAAGACATAATCCTTATCGTTGGTTTCTGCTTTTTCATCCACTTTCGCAATGATTTCTTTGGCCTCGTCATGTAAATCTTTTTCTTTACCAGACAACGATATTAGTTTTTTTCTCAGGATAGGATTGTCATAATTTTGATTTAAATGATCGATGTACAATAGGTTAAATTCTTTCTTTTCCTCAGATAATTGCGTTAATTGATTTTCAAGAGAATGATATTCTTGGGCGTATTTTGATTTTTCAATGGCAACTTTGTTCACAGGGTTAAACGTAAGCGGTACGGGATTGAATTGAAAGAACACAAAAACCATTACTCCAATTAGTAAAATAAAAAACTGCATAGGCACTTTTAGAAAGCCATTCATAATTAATCCCATTTGACTTTCCCTATCTGACTTCCCTGATAAATAACGTCCTACTTGAGATTGGTCGGTTCCAAAATAGGAAAGCATCAAGAAGAAACCTCCTGTGATACCACTCCAAAAAGTATAACGGTTTTGTGGATCGAAAGAAAAATCCAGGATATTCATTTTGTCATTCGCCCCAGCAATATGCATAGCATTGGAAAAAGTCATATCATTGGGTAACAAGTGTAATATCAAAAAGAAGGTAATAATCATCCCGCTCATGATAATAAACATTTGTTGTTTTTGGGTCACATTTACGGCTTTTGTTCCTCCAACGAAAGTGTAGATGATTACTAGAATTCCGATGATAACATTAAGCATCGTAAGGTTCCAACCTAAAATAGAAGAAAGAATAATAGCAGGCGCATAGATGGTTAACCCAGTTCCTAAACCACGTTGAATTAGAAATAATATTGCTGTAAACGACCTCGTTTTTAGATCAAATCGCTGTTCGAGGTATTCGTAGGCGGTAAAGACTTTTAGCTTGTGATAGATAGGAATAAAAGTCATAGAGATAACGACCATGGCTATTGGTAAACCAAAATAGAATTGGACAAATCCCATACCGTCATGATAAGCCTGCCCTGGAGTAGATAAGAACGTAATGGCACTAGCTTGAGTGGCCATAACAGAAAGCCCAACAGTCCACCAAGGAGTTTCTTTGTTTCCTAAGATATAATCTTCTACATTTTTACTTCCTTTGGTTTTATATACACCATAGAAAACAATGAATAAAAGTGTTACCGATAAAATGATCCAATCGAGCTGTTGCATATTAGAAAAATAATTGCATTAGAATAAAAAAGATGATGATGTAAATGGCATTCATCACTAAAACCCAGGTGTAACTATTCTTCCAAGCCGATATTTTTTTGTTTTCCATATTACTTTCCTATTGCGATGATATTGGCTAATAATCTATAGGCACCGGGAACGCCTTCCGGTAATTCTCTGAAGAAACTTAATCCAGTGTAAACATAATTTCCTTTTCCGTATTTGGCTATTAATAAGGCGCCATTTTTAGGGGTTTCCCCTTTGTCATTGGCAGAAAGAATAGGAGTGAAGTTTGCATCCCATTCATTTGGATAATATAATCCTTGTTCTTGTTTCCATCCTTTGAAGTCATCGGCTGTAATTTTATTGGGCGTGTTCAAAATAGGATTCCCGTAGGCTAAAAATCGAACTTCTGCATTTTCTTCAGTAACTCTATCACGAGATATTTTAAGCATAAAAGGGGCAATGTCTTTAGTTACTAATTCATCGGTGGTATTGTATTGAACAATCATAGTCTTCCCATTTTTAACAAAATCAAGTAAGATATTTTGTTTGAAAGCCAATTCATTTACCACATTGTAGGCACGAATTCCAGTCATAACTACATCAAAGTTAGCAAGTTTTTCAGCAGCTATTTGTTCTGGTTTTAAGATTTCAACATCATATCCCATTTGCTGTAAACATTTTGGAACTTCATCACCAGCTCCCATGATATAAGCAATCTTTTCATTTTTGGTTTTGATGTTTAATCGAATCCCTTTCGCTTCAGCCGATTTTAAAACTATTTGGTTATAGATGTGTGAGTAGTTGATATCGATTTTACTTTTATCGAATGTTTCGTCATTAACGGTCACTAAACTTTTTATAACGACTTCACTCGCTTCTTTAGAAGGAGAAACAGTAAAAGTGGCCACTATTTCTTCTCCTTTTCTAGTCATGGTAAACGGAATTTCTGCAGGTGTGACTTTCCAGTTTTCAGGAACTTGCAATTTTACAGTACCTTGAATGTTTTCTTTACCAGCTTTTACTTTTACGCTGACGGTTTTTTCTTTATCGGAGTTGAAAATATAGACTTTTTCAGCAAAGCTTGAGGTAACGGTTGGAACAATGTCTAAAGGTTGGTAGACTTCCCCTTTCACTTCGTCATTATATTTATACACTACATTTTTTTCAAATGGAATCACCACTCCGTTAATTTCAGTCATGAAAGTAACTTTAATGAGGCGTAATACATCAGGATTTCCAATATTTCTTTGGTCGTCTACACGATACATACCAACGGTTCCTTTTTGGTTTAGCCAATAAGCATTGGTGTAATCAATAGTGTTAGGTATTTGAATTGAAATAGTCTTGTTAATCGGTTTATTATTGATCAGTTCAGTGACAGACAAATCATTCGTTGAATACGGAAACGTTTGAATGGCCTTCCAATTTATGGTAGCATTACTTCTGTTAATGGCTTCTAATTTTACTTTAAGAGTAGTTCCAGGGGTAACTTCTTGACTTGGAGCTATAGCTTCAAGATAAAGGCCGGCGCAAGCTTCAATAACTTTTTTTAGTTCTTCTGATTTAATGGTTCTCCAATGGGAATCCTCTAATTTTTGAAGTAATGCATAGGCTTTTACCAATTCAGGAATACTAGCAGAAGGGTTTTTAAAATCAAAGTTTTTTTCAACAGCAGCTAGAATTGCCCCAATTGGTTTTCCATCAGGAACTCTATTCCATGTTGTATCAATTCCATCAAAGAGGTTGCTATTGTCTTTTGGAGTATCTCCTTTTAAGAATTCTAAATATTCATCTTCCTCACCACGAGTTCCAGTAGAACCAAATCCTTGTGATTGATGACGACTTCTGCTTAAAGCGGCAATTTCTTGATTGGATTTACCCAAAGACGGGTAATAAGTTCCTAATTTTAAATCTATTAAATTACTTTTATCTGCGGCATCAAATTTTTCTTTGCTACCATAAAACCACCAAGACGTATTAAAAAACAATCGTTTAGGTTTCCAAGTCTCTACAAAAGCTAACTGATTTGGAAAAACTTTGGAATCACTAGCTTTATCAAAAGCTTCAAAACTTAGCATTGCTGAGGATGTATGATGTCCGTGAGTAGTTCCTGGAGAACGATGATCAAATCTATTGATAATGACATCAGGTTGAAATTTTCGGATGACCCAAATAACATCACTAAGCACTTGCTCCTTATCCCAAATTTGCAATGTTTCATCAGGGTTTTTAGAGAAGCCAAAGTCATTCGCACGAGAGAAGAACTGTTCTCCACCGTCAATTTTACGGGCTTCAATAAGTTCTTGAGTTCTTATAACCCCTAAAAGTTCTCTGAGTTCTGGGCCTATAAGATTTTGTCCTCCATCACCACGAGTTAATGATAAATACCCCGTTTCTGCTTTTACGTTATTTGAAAAATAGGAAATTAATCGATTGTTCTCATCATCTGGATGTGCCGCAATATATAGTACAGAACCTAGAAAGTTTAGTTTCTGAATTTGACTATATATTTCTACTGCGTTAGGTTTTGCAGGTTGTTGCGCTACTAATTTTAGACTTACTAATAAAAGAGAAAAGAGTATAAAGTGTTTCATGGATTCAGGTTTGCCATTTTTCAAATATACTATTATTTAAAAAGTGTTTTTTGTTTTTTCATTTGTTTAACAATTTATTGTTAGGAAATGTATAAAATAAAAAGACCTTCTGTCGGGGGGCAGAAGGTCTTTTCAACTAAATATAAACTAAACATGAATGAATTTATTCGGAAGATGCGGTTTGATTTGTAAATCGTCCTTTTGCATTATAAGGATACATCTTTTTGTGAACACTTAATAATTGATAAGGTTCATCACCATCGTAATCAGTGATGGTAACTTTAACTTTATTGTATATTGAATAACCACCAAAGTTAGCTGGTAATTCATCAGCTGTTTCCCATTCTCCTTTGACTTTATAATAATATACCATTTCAAGGTTGTCAAAGTAGGCTTCTAAATTTGGAAAATAGAAATACCGTACATAACAATTGGTCTTTGCGTCAATAGGTAGCGATTCTTTATCAGCAGCCATATCTTGAGAATAAAAGTTACTCGAAATCATGGCAACACATAGCACCGTAAAAATTTTAAGCTTTTTCATGATTTTGTAGATTTGGGTTTAACAAAACAATCTTAATTGATTTCTGAGACAAATATACTAATATATTTTATATATAATCGATAAAATACATTTTTTATCGATAAATTGCATATTTATTATAATTAAGTAGGAAATAATTTATCTAAATAATTGATAATTAGCATTTTAATCTTATTGTAGTTTGTTTAAAAAATAAAAGCAAGGATTTTTTCCTTGCTTTTATAGATTATTTTCTAATAATTACCCTTTTTTATGACCTTTACCACGTCCGTTGCCTTTCCAATTTCCATTGTGGTTACCATTATCATGTTCCTTTCTTTTCCAATTATTACCAACATACTTTATTTTATGTTGTTTGTAAAAGGAATAAGGAGCATTTCCATGGTAATCATTTAAATATACGGTTTGCCCATGATATAAATCATATCCTCTGTATTGTCTTGGAAGGTATGCTGTTCGAGTCCAAACCCCATTTCTCATATAAATATAACGTTTAGCAGGAACATCATAATAAGTATCAATATCGGGAAGATAGTAGTATTGTACCTCTGCAGGAGCTGCAGGGGCCCAGACTGGAGGAGTTCCAAGATTAACATTAACTGAAACTTGCGCTTGACTATTTATCGTAAACGTAAAAAGCAATGCCAGTATAACTAATTTTGTAATTTTCATAGTAATTTGATATTTGTGGTTTAATCAAAATTACTTTGATAGAAGAGAAAAGGTGTTACAGAATTAATTCTATAATTTATATAATTAAAGGTTTAATCTGTAAATTCTTGGTCATCAAATTTTTGTTTGACGATAGAAATTCCTTTTTGAAGTAGCAAATTATTGGGATAGGTTATACGTTCTCCTTTATCTGTTTTTAAATAAATATGAAAAGCTTTGATATCTTCTATTTCAGCTTGAATAGGAAAGTCTTTATCATGTACTTTTATAATGTCTCCAATTCGGAATGGAAAAAAGAAGAACAGTATTATACCCGAAGTAATATTACTTAAAATAGACCATTGGGCAAACATGGCCACTCCAACCACTGTTGTAACGGAAGATAAGGTTAGGAAAATATCTTTTTTCTGAACTCCCCAAATAACTATTAGCCCAAACACAGCCAAAATATTAATTAACAAATGAATGTATTTGATAACCAAATTCGTTCGATGCTCCATAATCAAAGATAACTTAGCGTATCGTCGAATTAGTTTGGCAGTAATAATTCGGAGGAATATCACTATTACTAAAAGTATTCCAGTAGCCATAACCTCTTTGGTAAAATTAGAGAAGAATTCCATGGTTTCTTTTGTTTGAAATTAATTAAATGCTATTCTTCAATGGTATCATTAGTGTTATTTGAGTCCGTTTCAAAAGTATTTGTAGATGGTATGTTTGGGTTACCCTCTTCTGTGTTGAAATTAATAGGAGATGTAGAACTACTGTAATTATAAAGAGGGATTTTGATTTTATGCCACTCATAGGTTTTTGGTAAGTCATCTCCAAGTAAATAGCCCCATGGTTCAAGAGAATCAATTCGATCAAAAATTACTTTTATAATGGCAATAATAGGGATTGCTAAAAACATACCCGTTATGCCTCCTAAAACATTTCCAATGATGATTCCAACAATAGAAACAAAAGCATTGATTTGCACTTTTGAATTAACAAATAGGGGAACCAAAATGTTATTATCAATGAGTTGTACAACAACGTTCACGATAATTACACCCAGTACAATGGATAAATCAGTTGAACCCGATAGGGAAACTATTATAGTTAAAGCACCAGCAAATAAAATTCCTATGTAAGGAACTAAATTTAGTATGCCCGTCAAAATTCCGAGAAGTATAAAATATTGTACTCCAATCATCCATAAACCGATGGTAGTTAATATAGAAACGGCTACCATTTCGAAAAGTAAGCCCACAACATAACTTTGCACTGCCGTTTTAATTTGGAACAAGATTTCACGTAGTTTTTTATGGTCCTCTGGTTTGTATAATTTACATAAAAAAGTGATGAAAAGATTTTGATACAATAAAAACAAAAAGGTGTAAATAGGGATCAAGGTTAGGTTCAATGCCACATCAGTAAAAGAATTTAATGTAGTACTAACAATTTCAGTACTGGAGTCTATTCCTTTTTTTGTGGCTTTATTTAGAATTTCATTTTGTTCTTTTTTACTCAAGTGAAAATTGTCTCTAATGAGTTGCTGAAAATGGTCTAAATGATAGTAAAAATTACTTTTAATTTTTGACCAATCGTTAGCCATGTCCGTTACTTGCATTGAAATAAAATAGAAAAGACCTAAAAAAATCAATACAAAAAGTACGATAGCAAATACAACTGCAATAAAGTGTGGAAATCGAAGTCTTTTAATTAAAAAAGAGACTACAGGACGTAAAATAATAGCAAACAAACAAGATAAAAGTATTGGAAAAATGATGTCCTGTCCAAAATAAAGAATGACAAAAAGTCCAATTAAACTCAGTAAAATAGCAGTAAACTTAATATAGAAAGGAAATTTTATAAATTCAGACATAGTTACTTATTTTTAGTAAAGTTAAGTCTTTCCTTTTTCTTTCAAATATATTTACTCAAATACTGGTAGACTTTTTCTGTTGGTAACCCTACAACGTTGGTATAAGAACCCTCAATTTTAGTAATTCCTATTAACCCAATCCATTCCTGAATGCCATAAGCTCCAGCTTTATCAAAAGGTTTACAGCTTTCTAAATAATAGTGGATATCAGCGTCTGAAAGTTCGTTGAAGGTCACTTTTGTTATATCATATATAGTATCCGTTCTAGTTATCGTTTTAAAACAAACAGAGGTGATTACTTCATGGGTTGTATCGGATAAAGATTTTAAAATATTAAAAGCATCATCATAATCTTTTGGTTTTCCCAAAGCTTTATTATTTAACCAAACGATAGTGTCGCTTGTGATTAATAGCTCTTTTTCTTTAAGCTCGTCAGCAAAGGCATCAGCTTTTAATTGTGCCAAATAATTAGTGATTTCAATTCCTTGAAGTACATCAGGATAAATTTCTTCAATGTCTTTTAGTCTGATTTCAAAATTCAAACCTAAATCTTTGAAAAATTGTTGTCTTCTTGGCGAACCTGAAGCTAAGATAATTTTATAGTCTTTCAGTGTATTACTTAACATTGTATTTTATATTTAAAGTAATAACTAAAACAGAAAGTATTCCGAAGAAAATTATCCATTTCAAGACCTTACTTAGCAAATGAAACTCTTCTTTTGAATTGGCATTCCAGATTTTAACCAAAAAGAAAATCATTGGTGAT
Organism: Flavobacterium sp. N1994; assembly: GCF_025947145.1. Lineage (NCBI taxonomy): Bacteria > Pseudomonadati > Bacteroidota > Flavobacteriia > Flavobacteriales > Flavobacteriaceae > Flavobacterium > Flavobacterium sp. N1994. The sequence goes on along the minus strand of NZ_CP109999.1, from coordinate 583,280 downwards.
ACTATAAAAATTAGCCCATAAATGACAGCATAATAAAGTCGATGCTCCATCAAATAGGTATTGATGTACCAAAGTAAAATAAGCGTTGCTATAATTCCTAAACTAAAAACAACTTTTGAAGTATTTTTATTTCCAATGGAAATAGGTAAAGTGCTCATTCCTTGATTGTAATCGCCTTCTACATCCTGCATGTCTTTAACAATTTCTCTTATCAGATTTAGGACAAAGGCAAAGACTGCATAATCAATTAACATGGAAAACATAATGCCCATTTCAGCCCGATTTCCTTCATAGGTAGCTGGCAATAAATCAAATAATCCAATGATAAGAACACTGAATGAAAGTAGCAAAGCCACTATTATATTACCAATTAAAAGCATTTGTTTTAAGCTTGTGGCATACATATATAAAGTAGCTGATAGTATAATAAAGGCTCCAGTAAAACTTGGTCTTTGAATTATATTAGACAGGTAAAAACCTATACCAACTCCCACGATATTTAATACAAAATACAGGTTGTAGGCTGCTTTTTCAGATATTCTTTTACCAACAATTATAGTATCAGGTCTGTTATCATAATCGGTTTCTTGATCTAAAATATCATTAATAACATAACCAGCAGCAGCAATCAATACCGTTGATAAAACTAACAATCCGTATTGAAAATGATTTAAAGCCAAAGGAATATTTTGAAACTTTAAAAATCCATAACGAAAAATAAGCTGCATAAAGGCAAGCAATAATAGATTTTGATAGCGTATTAATTTTAAATAATTCATTTTGTCTTATAGGTATATTACAAATAAAGATTAATCGTGTTTTCCGTCATAATACAAATGCCATTTGCCTTGTACTTTCATAACTTGTTCAATGATTTCACGTACAGCACCTTTGCCTCCTTTTTTGTGTGAAATGTATTTTGAAATCGTTTTAATTTCTGGGCTGGCATCTTGTGGGCAAACGGGTAATCCAACTAATTGCATCACATGATAATCTGGAATATCATCACCCATATATAACACTTGTTCCGCATCAATATGGTAAAGTTCAATATATTCTCTAAACGTAGCTACTTTATCTGGTGATGCCAAATGAATATCAGTAATCCCTAGATTTCTAAGTCGGATGCGAACGCCTTCGTTGTTACCCCCAGATATGATACATACATTATAACCACTTTCAATAGCCGCTTTCATAGCAAAACCATCACGAATATTCATAACTCGCAACATTTCACCCGTTGGAGTAATGTGAACACTGCTGTCTGTTAAGACGCCATCAACATCAAAAATAAAAGTGGTGATGTTGTTTAGTACTTCTTTATAACTTTTTCCCATTATCGATAATTGATTTTGTTAGCAATTTATAGATTTCTTTTTGGTTTTCATCTGTTAAAAACGCAAGATGTTCGTTGATGGTTTGAGTATCTTTACGTCTTGCTGGACCAGTCTGCGCCTCAGTAGGAGTGAGGGTTGTAATTTTATTAGCCGTTTCTAGAATCAATGGTTTTAGAGCGTCAAAAGGCAATTCATTTTCTTGACAAATATCATAACCAATTTGATACAAATGATTCGTGAAATTAGAAACAAATACAGCCGCAATATGCAACGCTTTTCTTTGTTTGGAATGGATTCTGTTTACCGAATTTGAAACGGATTTAGCTACTATTTCAAGTACTTGATAATCGGTGTCATTTTGAGCCTCAACAAAAATTGGAATGCCGCTAAAGTCGACTTCTTTTGCTTTGCTAAAGGTTTGTAACGGATAAAAAACACCTTTTCGATTTTTGTCGTCAAGCACTTCCATAGCCATACTTCCAGAAGTATGAGCGATTAATTGGTTTTGAAAGGGAATCTGTTTAGAAACTTCACTGATAGCACTATCGGTAACTGCTATAATGATTAAATCTACTGGAAGTAAAGCTGTAAAATCTGAAATGATTTTTGCCGATGTTGCGATTGTAGCCATGACATTTGGTTTTCTTGAATACACTTGAACTAATTCAATTTCAGTAGTTTTACTGAAAGCTTGAATCAGATGTTGCGCAACATTTCCAGAACCAATAATTGACACTCGAATCATGGGGCTAAATTATCGATTTTTTTTATTTTTATGGGAATCAATAGGTATAAAAAAACCACCTCAATTGAGATGGTTTTAATTTTCTTTTTAAGATACATCAACCGTTGTGGCTTCTGCAATCTTTTTATAAGTTCCGTTTTCTAATTTCTCTCGGATGGCATCAAAAGCCTTTAATGTCTCATCAATATCAGCCAAGGTGTGAGAAGAAGTAGGGATCATTCGCAATAATATAATTCCTTTTGGGATAACCGGATACACCACGATAGACAAGAAGATGCCATAGTTTTCACGTAAATCGTTTACCATAACCATTGCTTCAGGAATAGAACCTTCTAAATAAACAGGTGTAACGCAAGTATTAGTGTCACCAATATTAAATCCCTTTGCTCTCAAGCCACTTTGTAGAGCATTTACGTTTTCCCAAAGTTTATCTTTCAATCCTGGATTGTCTCTCAACAATTGTAGTCTTTTCAAAGCACCCACCGTTTGAATCATTGGTAAAGCTTTAGCAAACATTTGCGAACGCAAGTTGTATTTTAAATAATCAATAATGTCTTTATCAGCAGCTAAGAATGCTCCTATACTCGCCATAGATTTGGCAAAAGTAGAAAAGTACACATCAATACCATCTTGGCAACCTTGCTCTTCACCAGCACCAGCACCTGTTTTTCCTAGGGTACCAAACCCATGAGCATCATCAACAAGTAAACGGAAATTGTATTTCTTTTTCATTTCCACAATTTCTTTCAACTTACCTTGCTGACCGCGCATTCCGAATACACCTTCTGTGATGAATAGGATTCCGCCACCAGTTTCCGTAGCCATTTTAGTAGCACGTTGAAGGTTTTTCTCCATGCTTTCTAAGTCATTGTGTTTGTAGGTAAATCGTTTTCCCATATGCAAACGCACGCCATCTATAATACAAGCGTGAGCATCTACATCGTAAACAATAATATCGTTTTTAGTAACCAATGCATCAATAGCTGACATGATTCCTTGGTACCCAAAGTTTAATAAATAGGCAGATTCTTTATGAACAAAAGCTGCAAGTTCTTTTTCCAATTGTTCATGAGCATCCGTATGACCACTCATCATACGAGCTCCCATTGGATAAGCCGCACCATATTTTATAGCTGCATCAGTATCCGCTTGACGGACTTCACGATGATTAGCAAGACCTAAGTAGTCATTCAAACTCCAGTTCAAAATATCTTTGCCGTGGAATTTCATTCTGGGTCCTAATTCACCTTCTAGCTTTGGGAAAACATAATAGCCTTCCGCTTGAGAGGCCCATTTTCCTAGAGGACCTTTATTATTTTGTATTCTTTCGAATAAATCTTTTACCATAATCACTTTGTGTTTTAGTCGGTGCAAAAGTAATTATAAAAAAAGATTAGTCCTAATCATTAGAATCAGAAAATTGTAAACCATAAAATGTTGAAAAGTAGCTAAGTATTTAGTTAACCAATAATTTAATAATCTCAAACAAAGTATCCTTATCCACTGGTTTGGATAAATATTTATTCATTCCAATTTCGATGACTCTGGTTTTGGTCGTTTCCATAACATCAGCAGTTAAAGCAATTATCGGGATAGATTTTTTAGCTTCTCCTGCTTCTCCATTTCGAATGGCTATAGTAGCTTCATAGCCATCCATGATGGGCATTTGTAAATCCATTAGAATAATATCGTAATCATTCTCTATAAGTTTTTGAACGCCTTCTTGTCCATTGTTAGCAAAGTCAACTGTGGTGTTCAACCATTTTTTGGTAATCATTTTAATCACCATCTGATTCATGGCATTATCTTCAACCACCAAAATTGATTTTCCTTTTAAATCATAATCAATAGAAACAATGCTTGTTTGCATTTCTTTTTTGATTTCAATAGTTTCATAATTCAAATCAATACTGACTACTGTTCCTAGTCCAGGAGTACTGTCCACTTTGATTTTGCCGTTATGAAGATTTACCAAGTGTTTTACAATGTAGAGTCCGAGTCCTAAACCTCCAAACTTTCTTTTATTAGTGATACCTTCTTGTGAAAAAGAATCGAAAATACTATTTATTTTTTCTTTAGAAATTCCGACTCCGGTGTCACTTACTGTAAAGGTGATTTGTACTTTATTGTCTTTTGCTTTTTTAGCATCTACCTTAAATTTGATAAAGCCTTCATTGGTAAATTTAATTGCATTACTAAGGATATTTTGGAGTATTTGACTCAATCTAGCAATATCTCCATTAACCATTTGTGGTAAATCATCTCCCTTGATAAATGTGAATTCTAAGCCTTTATCTTTAGCTTCCCGAGTAAAATTAGTAGCGATATGTTCTACTGTTTTTACCAAATCAAATTCAGAAAGTTCTAGTTTAATCTCATCTTTTTCGATTTTAGAGAAATCCAAAATATCGTTAACAGAATTTAATAAGCTGTAGGTGGAATATTTTATGATTTGACTACTATTTTGTGTCTGCTCATCTTTAGAATCATTAGCTAATGTCTTTGCAGTGTTTAAAATAGCATTCAGTGGAGTACGCAATTCATGGCTAATGTTGGATAAGAAATAAGATTTCAATTAGTTCATTTCCTCCGACTTTTGAAGTGCCACCGTTTGTAATTCTTCTCGCTCGTTTTTAAGGTTTCTAATTAAATTGGCCATCGAAAGGGAGAGGAATACGACTTCCATTCCGGTGCCGAGCTTTGAACCATTTTCTGTCCAAAAAGTAAGCGGTAATACACTAAAGTTTTTTAGAATAAAAACCACAAAGCCTGTGATAAGGAAGAAAATACCGGTCGCAAAAAAACGATCAAGTTTTCTTGTTCTGATGAAGATTATAAGTTGAGAAGTAATAATTAATAACAACAAAATAAGCCCTAAACCATTTGCAATAGGATAGGTGTAGTGTAACGCTTTTGGAATAAAAAATAAAGACAAAAACAGCAGCAGATCTAAAACATATAATATATAAAAAATCTTGTTTATAAAAGGATTATAGTCTTTTATCTTCAAATACACTTGAGCATAACGCCCTAGAAAAAAATTAGCAAAACAAGCAAAGATTATTACTGCATGTAAAGAAAACCAACCCGATTGCGGAGTCACAAATTTATAGAAATAACCATCTATCGAAAATTGAAGTAATCCAATAAAAACAACATACATGCTATAAAAGAAAAAGGTTCTGTCTCGCATTGCAAAGAAAAAGAACAAATACAAAATGGCGGCAATGATTAGTATTCCATAAAAGAAACCAAAAATGAATTGTTCAAACGAACTTTCCTCCAATATATTTTCAGAGGAATGCAGGACCATTGGCATTGAGAGTTGTTCACCATCGCTTTTCACATGCAAATAAAATTGTTGCTGTTCATGGGGTGCCAAATTTATTTTAAAAATGGTTTTACGAACCTTAAAACTCCTTTGATTAAAGGGAATAGCATCTCCGCTGATGTATTTTGTAATTTGATTATTTGGCTTTATGATGAACAATTCAGCTACATCAGTTATAGGTCTGGCAGTTTCAAAAAAATAATTTAACTCTTCATTTGAATCATTTTTTAAAGCAAAGCGAAACCAAAAATTATGATTAGTAAAGCCAAAGTCCATGTTCTGATTTTTCATCGGTAAGAATTGGAACGCCTTAATAGTTCTGATTTGTTCTAATGAAACATCAACTTGACCCACATCAACATACTCAGATTTAGTATGTATGGATATTGATTTTTCAATATTGCTTTCGTGCAGAAGAAATTGAGCATTGAGTTCTTGAGAAGTTGCAAATAAACCAAATAGAAGGCTTAGTATTCTGAACCAATTTATAAAAGTAAATAGTTTTTTCATGAATGGTAGGTTAGTGGTATTATTTACGAATATAAATTACTAACAGATTAAACAATTATTAAAAAAGGCAAAAAATTTAAAAAAAAGGAAATGGCGATGTTCATAACTTATTGAAATTGGGAAGAAGTTACAGAAACATCTTATGCTATTGAATGCAACAAGCAGCCCTAAATTATAGAATAGTCAACTAATATTAGTCTATTATTTCACTTTTTGAATTCATTATAAAATTTTAACAAGCTATACTATTTATTAAATATGAAATAGCATTAAGTTTGTTGGTTCGTAAATTAATTATAATGAAACCAAATTTTTACCTAATATCATTAACGATACTAGTAGCAAATGCTTTAACAGCAGTTGCTCAAAACAAAATACTTTTTGATGCAACTAAAGCAGAAATGTGTAGTAATGCCGATTGGATTATTGATGCCGACAATCATAATATTTATTTCAATAGCACCACACATATCCCTTATGTAAGTTCAGGCTCTACGACAGGAGCTTCCAATCCACAACGTATTCCTACTCCAGCACAATCTGGAATTACTTCAACAACTCCAGAAACCTATTGGGATGGTGGTATTTCAGCATTTGCTGTAGATTGTGCAAAACAAGGCTACATTGTTGAATCATTACCTTATAACGGTACTATATCATACGGAACAGCATCAACTCAAGATTTAAGCAACTATAAAGTTTTTGTTGTTACTGAGCCTAATACATTATTCACAGTTTCGGAAAAAATAGCCATTATGAATTTTATTGCCAATGGTGGTGGATTAATGATGATATGTGATCATGCTGGTTCTGATAGAAATTTTGATGGGAATGATCCGCCTACCGTTTGGAATGACTTTTTATCTAACAATGGAGTTGCCAATGATGGTTTAGGAATATTGTTTGATATTACTTCGGATGTTAGTGGTAATTCAACTTCATTTGCTCCATTGACTGTTACGAGTCCATATTATAGTATTTTACACGGAACATTTGGGGTTCCTTCACAAGTTAAATGGACTAGTGGAGCAACAATGACAGTAAATACAACTAATAACACTTCTGTAAAAGGATTGGTCTTTAAATCGGGCTCAAGCACAACTGGGACTACTAATGTATATGTTGCTGCATCGACTTATCAAGCAGGAAAAGTATTTGCAGTTGGAGACAGTTCTATAATAGATGATGGTACAGGAGATACAGGAGATACTTTATATACTGGTTATACTGTAGATGCCAGTGGAAATCATCAAAAATTACTCATGAATGGCTTAATTTGGTTAATAACTACTACATTATCAGCAAGTGACTTTACTATAGATAGTAATCATTTCACTATAGCACCAAATCCTACTCAAGACAAACAAATTCATTTTACATTTTCACTTGACGAAGTTCAAAACACCACGGTTTCATTAATAGATACATTAGGAAGAATAGTAAAAGAAGTGTCATTTAATGATCAGCTAACTACAGGAATAAACTACCAAACCATTGATGCTAGTGATTTACAAGCTGGAATATACAGTTGTAAGTTTTCAACACCTACAACTAGCAAAAGTGTAAAAGTAGTATTGCAATAAAAAAGAATCTCTATCAAATGAAGCTAGTCTTTGCCTCCAATAATCAAAACAAAATCAAAGAAATTCAATCCTTACTGCCTGATACTATTCAAATTTTAAGTTTAGAGGCAATAGGTTGTCATGAAGAAATTCCAGAAACTGCCAATACTATTGAAGGGAATGCCATCTTAAAAGCCAATTATGTTAGCGAAAAATATGGCTATAACTGCTTTGCTGATGATACTGGTTTAGAAGTCGAGGCTTTGAATGGTGAACCTGGAGTTTTTTCAGCACGATATGCAGGGGAACAGAAAGATGCCAGCGACAATATGGACAAATTATTGGACAATCTCAAAGATAAAACCAATAGAAAGGCCAACTTTAAAACCGTTATTTGTCTTAATCTAAACGGAGAACAATATCTTTTTACTGGAATTATTAATGGCAAAATCATTACTAAAAAAATAGGAACTAACGGTTTTGGTTACGATCCTATATTTATAGCAGATGGGTATACTAAAACCTTTGCTGAATTGACTTTACAAGAAAAATCAGCTATTAGTCATCGTGGTTTGGCGGTGAAGCAATTAGTAGATTTTTGTTCTAAATTGTAGTGCATCAGTTGTATCCCTACTGCTTTTAAACTTACAACTCACAACATGTAACTTACAACTACTTAATTATCAATAAATAACAAATTAGTTTATATAGTATTTAAAGTCTACCTTTGCACCAAATTTTAAAATACAATATGAATAAATTTGAACAATTAGGTCTGAATGAGTCGTTACTGCTGGCGATCAAAGATCTAGGATTTGAGAATCCGTCAGAAGTGCAAGAAAAAGCGATTCCAGTACTATTGGAACAAAACACAGACTTAGTAGCTTTAGCACAAACAGGTACAGGGAAAACGGCAGCTTTCGGTTTTCCACTAATCCAAAAATTAGATGCTGAAGACAGAAGTACGCAAGCGTTAATTTTATCCCCAACGCGTGAGCTTTGCTTACAAATCACCAATGAGATTAAACAATACTCAAAATATGTAAAAGGTTTACATACAGTGGCAGTTTATGGTGGTGCTAGCATTACAGAACAAGCCCGAGAAATTAAACGTGGAGCCCAAATTATCGTAGCTACTCCAGGGAGAATGCAAGACATGATTAATCGTGGTCTTGTCAACATTAAAAACATCAGTATCTGTATTCTTGATGAAGCGGATGAGATGTTGAACATGGGATTTTATGAAGATATCGTTTCGATATTATCGGATACTCCAGACGAAAAAAACACATGGTTGTTCTCAGCAACAATGCCTGCAGAGGTAGCGAGAATTGCTAAGAAATTTATGCATGACCCTGCTGAAGTTACTGTAGGTTCTAAAAACTCTGGTTCAGCTACTGTTTCACACGAATTTTACTGTGTGAATGCTCGTGACCGTTATGAAGCACTAAAACGATTGGCAGATGCTAATCCAGATATCTTCTCTGTAGTTTTTTGTAGAACTAAAAGAGATACTCAAGCTGTTGCTGAAAAGCTAATTGAAGATGGATACAATGCAGCTGCTTTGCATGGCGATTTATCTCAGGCACAACGTGATGGTGTAATGAAATCGTTTAGAGGTCGTCAAATTCAAATGCTTGTTGCGACTGATGTTGCGGCTCGTGGAATTGACGTTGATAATATTACACACGTAGTAAACTATCAATTGCCAGACGAAATCGAAACCTACAATCACCGCTCTGGTCGTACAGGTCGTGCAGGTAAATTAGGAACTTCTATCGTAATTATCACTAAAAGTGAATTGCGTAAAATTTCTTCTATCGAAAGAATCATCCAACAAAAATTTCAAGAAAAAACGATTCCTTCTGGAATGGAAATCTGTGAAATCCAATTATTGCACTTAGCTAATAAAATTAAAGATACTGAAGTTGACCATGAAATAGATAACTATCTTCCGGCTATCAACGAAGTGCTTGATGGTTTATCGAAAGAAGAATTAATCAAGAAAATGGTATCGGTTGAATTCAACAGATTCATCAATTACTACAAAAAGAAACGTGATTTATCAGGTGAAAAAGGTGGTGAAAGAAGCGAACGCAGTTCAGAGCCTAGAGAAATTAGAGCTGGAGATCCTGTTCGTTATTTCGTAAACATTGGCGCTAGAGATGATTTTGATTGGATGCAATTGAAAGATTTCTTAAAAGATACTTTAGATTTGGGTCGTGATGATGTTTTCAAAGTGGATGTAAAAGAAGGGTTCTCTTTCTTTAATACCGACGGAGAGCATACCGACAAAGTGATGTCAGTTCTTAACGGATATGATTTGAACGGAAGAAGAATCAATGTTGAAATCTCTAAAAACGATGGTGGAAGCCGTGAAAGACGTGACCATAACGGAAGAAGTGGTGGTGGAGAAAGAAGAAGCTCAGGCGGATTCAGAGGGGAACGCAGTTCCGGTGGAGATAGAAGAAGTGGTGGTGGTAGTTTCGGACCAAGAAAAGAAGGTGGTTTCCGTAGCGAAAGAAGTTCTGCTCCAAGAGAGGGAGGTTTTTCATCTGACAGACCAGCCAGAGAAGGTGGATTCAGAAGCGATAGAAATGCTGCTCCAAGAAGAGAACCTGGTTCCGCTCAAAGAGGGGAAGAAAGAGCGCCAAGACGTTCTGAAGGAAGTACTGATAAACCAGCTGGACGTTCGTTTGAAGCTGCTAAAAACAGAAGACCAAGAAAAAGCTAACGCTTTTAAATTACCAATTAGAAATTACGAATTACGATTGTAAATCTTAATAATCGTTTTATATAGAACTCCGTTTTACCAAGGTAAAGCGGAGTTTTTTTTTCAAACCAACACCTAATTCGTAATTATTAATTTGACGTTTTGTTAATTTTGTTCTAATTCTAGCTGTAAACTTTACAATATCTTAAAAGAGTTTCATACTTTTAAACCGTCAAAAACAACCATGAGATATTTTACCATTTTCTTTTTATTTCTATTTTCCCTAAGTGCTTCAGCACAAAATAATCCGCTTCCTCAAAAAGTTACTGGAACTATAGTTAATGATAATACTTCTTTACCTATTTCTAATGTAAACGTTATTAATGTAAATAAAGTAAAAGGTGTAGTGACGGATTCCAAAGGATATTTTGAATTAGAGGTCAATGTTAGTGATACGCTTCACATTTCTTCTCTTGGATATCAATCTTTAAAGATTAGAGTAACCAATGATTGGTTAAAAAACGGCAGTGCTAAAATTCTATTAACGGAAAAAGCCATTGCTCTAGAAGAAGTTATAGTAAGAAAATACGATTTAACAGGCTATCTCGAAATTGATTCCAAACTAATTCCCGATAAAGAAAATTATAGATACAGCATTTCTGGTTTATCACAAGGATATGAAACTGGAGATACTTCACCTGGGGCTTTTTCTAAAGTGTTAGGTTCTATTTTTAATCCAGCCGATATGTTGTATAATTTCTTCGGTAGCAAATCCAATGAGTTGAAGAAGCTCAAAAAGATGAAGAAAGATGATACTGTCAGACATCTATTAGAATCTAAATTTGATAGAGAAACACTAGGCGTCTTGCTCGGTATTGATAAAAAAGAAATAGCCGAAGTCCTTACCCGTTGTAGTTATTCTGAAGAGTTTATCAAAACAGCTAACGACTTGCAAATCATGGATGCCATCAGTGAATGCTACGAACAGTATAAGGTGTTGAAAAAGAAATAGTTTTCTACTTAGATTCAATTATTTTGAATAATACCTTGCCTCAATTCGCTTAATATCTTTAATCGAATTCTTAGCCCAAGCTAATCTTTTTTCTAATAATTCTTCTTCAGAGAGTTGCCAATTCACATTGGATTGGCGTAGGCGAGTGGTTATATCCTGAATGATAATAGCCGCTGAAACAGAGATATTCAAACTTTCCGTAAATCCTACCATTGGAATTTTCAAATACCCATCCGCTTTACTCATAACTTCTTCTGAAAGTCCTTCTTTTTCAGTACCAAAGAACAAAGCGCTTTTTTTACTTATGTCAAAATCATGTAATAAACAGGAATCATTGTGTGGTGTAGTAGCAATAATTTGATAGCCTTTATCTTTTAGGTTTTCAATGCAAGTAGTGATGTTTTCAAACTTATTAATATCTACCCACTTCTGAGCCCCCATGGCAATTTCCTTATCAATGTCTTTCCCAAAACGTTGTTCGACAATATTAATTTCCTGAATCCCAAAAACCTCACAACTACGCATCACAGCACTCGTATTATGAAACTGAAAGACATCTTCTACCGCAATGGTAAAATGATTGGTTCTATTGGATAATACTGTAGCAAATCGCTCTTTGCGATTATCTGTTAAAAAATCTTCAAGATAAGCTAAGTAATCAAGGTCTATCATGGGTATTATTTTTTACAAAAATAAGATTTTTGTTTTCAGAATTAAACAAAAACAAGTAGGGGGGATTAAATTCGATTTGTTATTGATATATAAACCCTTAGAACGAAACAAATGAAAAAAATCTACTCACTTGTAGCATTTGTATATATGCTCTTCTCAGCAACTGCCATTTTTTCTCAAGTTCCTTCCTTTTCTCATATCGTTATTGTAGTTGGTGAAAATACAGCATCTACTGCTGTTTTTGGAAGTTCAAATGCGCCTTATATTAATGCGTTAGCTGCTCAAGGTGCAAAATTCACGAATTCATTTGCTTTATCACATCCAAGTCAGCCTAATTATTTACAACTCTATTCAGGGAGTAATCAAGGAGTAACTACGGATGGAGCTATTGCATCAAAATTTACTACAGCTAACTTAGGAAGTGAATTGATAACCGCTGGAAAAACATATATTACTTATTCTGATGGCTTGCCTTCTGTTGGTTATGATGGGACTTCTAGCGGTAGTTATGTCAGAAAACATAATCCTGCTGCCAATTGGATGGGTAATGGAACCAACCAAATATCAACAACTACTAACCAACCCTTTACGGCTTTTCCAACTAACTTTAATAGTCTTCCTTCTGTGTGTTTTGTAATGCCCGATTTATGTCACGATGGACATGATAGTTGTGCGCCATTAAATAATACCATATTGCAATACGATACTTGGATAAGTCAAAATTTAGATGCCTATAAACAATGGTGTATCAATAATAATTCATTGTTGATTGTAACTTATGATGAAGACGATTTTACACCAACAAACAAAATAGCCACAGTATTTTATGGAGCACGTGTTCTTGTTGGAGAGTATGCTCAAACTATTAATCATTATAACCTATTGAGAACGATTGAAGATTCAAATGCCTTATCAAGTCACGCTGGTAGTGCAGCTACAGCTACTCCAATTGACTATTGTTGGACAACTTTAGGTATTGGTACTACCACTAGAAACGAATTGAAAATAGTTCCGAATCCGGTAGGGGCTGATTTCTTGAACTTTGTTGATTCTCAAAATACAGGTTTAGAAAACAATCAACCTTATACTATAGTTAATATGTTAGGTCAAAAAATGACATCTGGCATCATTGAAAATGATAGAGTAGCTATCACTGATTTAGATAAAGGTATTTATTGTATTGAAATTGCTGAAGCCGACAAAATAATAGTTGAAAAATTTATAAAAGAGTAATATTTTTTACATCCACTCTTTATCATTCTGTTCTTGCGTTACTAACTATCTATTCGCTTCTGATATCCAATGAAATTGTCTTTCCGCAAGAGGAAACTGTTTTTCATTTCTTAGCAACTCATAAAACAAAGTGTCTTTTTTAACTTTGCCTTGTAATTGAATAGTTTTACTATCAATAACTTTATAATTCATTACAAATAAAGTAGTAGAGTCAGCTGGTGTAGTTTTAAAAGCTATAGTTTGTTTTTGTTTATCGGCAGTATAAGCAAAATAACCTCTTCCATATTTTACATCAAATAAAGTATCTCTAGTAGTAATACTTCCATTACCTCCTTTATCAAATATAAAATCTTTCCAAACTAAAGTATCATTGGCAACAATAGGCAACAGTTGATTATTTTTTTTAAATGTTTTAATGCTATAAACTCCTTGTTTGATAGGACTTTTTTCAACAATTTGATCTTCTTGATACCAACCCCAAGCTTGATAGAACGAAAGACCAACACCAGCTATGATAAATACCACTTTTAATACATAGCGTCCCATTCGTTGCCATTTCTTTGTGTAAATAAAATTATAACTACTTATTGGAGTCGTTGTTTTATTCAATACAAAAATATCTAAGTAGTATTTACTATCCCATACCACCAAAAACAAACAACCAATCATTAATTGCATGGAAAATAATTTTACTGGAATATCATAACTCAAATTAAGAACAAAAACATTTATAAAAACACCAAGTCCAACTAATAAACCAAGCGGTATAGTTCTTCTGTATAAGAGCAATACTCCAACAATAATTTCCATGACACCTGAAAAGGTTTGATAGGGTACGGAATACCCAATGTGCATCCAACAAAGTCGCATGGGTAAAAAATCTCCTAATGGAGTGGCTAATTGACTTAAACTTGGAAAAGGCATTTGCAAGGCAAAGAGTTTGATAAACCCATAACTAAAAGCCACCATGGCAATGTTATAGCGAATTAGAGTTAACAACCAATAGGAAAGCGCTGGTGCATCATTTCTTTTTCTTTTAATAAATGTCCAAAACAAAGCCAATACAACGGATATAATAAGAATCGTATAAAACTCAGCCCAAGCATAAGAAGTATCTCCGCTTCCATAACCTTCAAGGTTCAGCGTGTTTTTTACATGTAAAAACCAATCGTTACATCTAAACACCAGCCATTGGAATGCTTTTGTATACCAATCTATTAAATTGCTTATGCCAGGAATGAAACTTAATAACGTCCAAGGCGCAATAGTGAGTAAAAAATATATGAAGAAAAATCTAAAAATGGTATTTTTGAACTGTTTCATACAAACTGATTTTTAGTAAAACTAGTAAATTACTGTAATTTTATAAAAAATATTTGACATGAAAAAGAAACTAGTTGTTTTAACAGGCGCAGGCATCAGTGCCGAAAGTGGTATCAAAACCTTTCGTGATGCTAATGGATTGTGGGAAGGTCATGATGTTATGGAGGTAGCTTCTCCTGAAGGGTGGCTCCGAAATCAAGAAGTAGTCTTAGACTTTTACAACCAACGAAGAAGACAACTTCACGAAGTAAAACCTAATAAGGGACACTTAGTTTTAGCCGAATTAGAAAAAGACTTTGATGTACACATCATTACCCAAAACGTAGACAACCTTCATGAACAAGCGGGTAGTAGTAAAGTATTGCACTTGCATGGTGAATTACTAAAGGTTAGAAGTACTAAAAACGAAGCCTATATTCTGGATTGGAATGGTGATTTAGTTCTTGGTGATGTAGATGACAAAGGCAACCAACTACGTCCTCATATAGTTTGGTTTGGCGAAATGGTTCCAGCGCTTGAAGAAGCGGTAACCATAACAGAACAAGCCGATTATGTTGCCATTATTGGAACATCACTTCAAGTATATCCTGCTGCCAGTTTGATGCACTATGCTAATCCAAAAGCTCTTGTTTTCTATATTGACCCAAGACCCGCTAGCATTAACAACCTCCAAAATCTCTTAGAAGTTATTCCCATGAATGCCACAGATGGAGTGCCTTTTTTAAGAGAAAAACTAGTACATTTAAAGTAGAAATTGAACACTATTCCTTATTTTTGCCATACAAAACAACAACACAACACATGCCACTATCCACTCTAAATGCTGTTTCTCCCATTGATGGAAGATATAGAAGCAAGACTAAATCGCTTTCAAATTATTTCTCTGAAGAAGCTTTAATTAAATACCGCGTTTTGGTTGAAGTGGAATACTTCATCGCTTTGTGCGAAGCTAATCTGCCACAATTACAAGGAGTGGATCCAAAAGTCTTTGAAAGCTTAAGAAGTCTCTATAAAAACTTCCGCACGGAAGACGCCATTTGGATAAAAGAAACAGAGAAGACCACCAATCACGATGTAAAAGCGGTAGAATATTTTATCAAAGAAAAATTTGAAACCTTAGGATTGTCAGCGTATAAAGAATTTATTCATTTTGGGTTAACCTCACAGGATATTAATAATACCGCTATACCATTATCTACTAAAGAAGCCTTCCAAGAAGTTTATTTGAAATCTTTAATTGGAGTAATAGCCAAGCTAAAAGAATTGGCTATGGAGTGGAATGATATTCCGATGCTTGCCAGAACTCACGGGCAACCCGCCTCACCAACTCGCTTAGGAAAAGAGATTCTAGTGTTTGTTGAACGTTTAGAAGAACAAATGCGTTCCCTTTTTAATATTCCGTTTGCGGCTAAGTTTGGAGGGGCTACCGGAAATTATAATGCCCACCATGTAGCTTATCCAAATGTAGATTGGAAGCAATTTGGCACCACTTTCGTCGAAGATACGCTAGGTTTACATCATTCTTTTCCAACGACACAAATAGAACATTACGATCATTTTGCGGCATTTTTTGATGCTTTAAAAAGAATCAATAACATTATCATTGATTTAGATCGAGACATTTGGACCTATGTATCGATGGAGTATTTTAAACAAAAGATAAAAGCAGGGGAGATAGGTTCTTCGGCTATGCCACACAAAGTAAATCCTATTGATTTCGAGAACTCAGAGGGGAACTTAGGGATTGCCAATGCTATATTCGAACATCTTTCTGCCAAACTCCCTATATCAAGATTGCAACGCGACTTAACGGATAGTACCGTGTTGAGAAATATTGGAGTGCCAATAGGACATACATTAATTGCTTTTGATGCTACCTTAAAAGGATTAAATAAGCTTTTACTCAACGAATCAAAATTTGCCGAAGACTTAGAGAAAAACTGGGCTGTTGTTGCAGAAGCCATTCAAACCATTTTAAGAAGAGAAGGCTATGCGAATCCATATGAAGCTTTGAAAGGATTAACTAGAACAAATACCGCAATTACTAAAGAATCAATTCATGAGTTTATTGCCACCCTTGACGTTTCTGATGAAATTAAGGTCGAACTGATGCAGATTACGCCGAGTAATTATACAGGGATATAATGGTACTAAGGAAGAGGATATGAGAAAAGAAAAATAACTTATGGTCTTATCCCTTTTTACTTATCCCTTACAAATACTCCCCATGTTGTGTAATATCCAATCCTAATTCCTCTTTATCCTCACTAACTCGGAGTGGAGTAATTTTATTGACAATATAAAAAAGAGGATACGAAGCCGTAAAAGCAAAGATAGAAACACAAACCAAAGCAATTAATTGATTGGTAAACAGCTTGGTTTCTCCAAATAATAACCCTTGGTCTACTACAGCTGGATTGATGGCTTTTGAGGCAAAGACACCTGTTAAAACCATTCCGGTCATCCCGCCAACTCCGTGACAGGCAAATACATCAAGGGCATCATCAATTTTTCCTTTTGGAAATTTACTAACGGCAAAATTACTAACGATACTAGCTATGATTCCAATAGTGATAGCATGAGGAATGCTCACATAGCCTGCAGCTGGAGTTATAGCAACCAAACCTACCACCGCACCGATACAAGCGCCCATAGCTGAAAGTTTATGCCCTAATATTTTATCAAAGAAGACCCAAGCCATAGCAGCGGCAGCGGCTGCAACTGTTGTCGTAGCTAAGGCTTGAACAGCAAGACTATTAGCCCCCATAGCAGAACCTGCGTTAAATCCGAACCAACCAAACCATAATAATCCAGTTCCTAATAAGACATAGGTAATTCGAGCCGGATTGGTTTTTTGGACTTTTCTTTTTCCTAAAAACATGGCTCCAGCCAATGCAGCCCAGCCTGCACTCATGTGTACTACTGTGCCTCCAGCAAAATCTAAAACACCCATCTTAAAGAACACCCCATCCGGATGCCAAGTACAATGAGCCAATGGAGCATAAACAAACAAAATAAACAATACCATAAAAAGGAGGTAAGCCCAAAATCGTATTCTTTCGGCAAAGGCTCCAGTGATTAGAGCTGGGGTAATAATAGCAAACTTTGCCTGAAATAGAGCAAAAAGTAGTAATGGTATAGTAGGCGCTAACGACCATGTGGTAGAAGTACCTACATTATTAAAAAACAAATTGGGTATTGGGTTTCCAATAAAACCCCCAATAGAAGGACCAAAGCATAAACCATAAGCTATGACTATCCACAATATACTAACAATGACCATAGCCATAAAACTTTGCAACATGGTGCTAATTACGTTTTTCTTGCCTACCATTCCCCCATAAAAGAATCCTAAACCTGGCGTCATTAGTAGTACTAAAGCCGTAGCTACAATCATCCAAGCCATATCACCAGTGTCAAATTTTACCACTGAAGTAGGGGTTGAGTTGTTTGTGAAGATAAGATTGGAAAAGAAAGTTAAAATCAAAATCGTGGTGAGTATCACGCTTAAAACAATTTTTCTTGTAGACATAACTAAGGGGTTAAATTTTCGTAAAAATATTAAATATTTATATATACCCTATAAAAAATAACATCAGGTAACTACTTTTATTGAATTTTAAATAGTAGCCCTATTTTATTTAGGGGTAGCAAGTATTTTTAAAAAATATTGCTGATTTGCTAAAAATTGCAACAGTACTTGTCCAATTAAGAGTGGCATATTTATTGTGGTTTGTTCAGTATAAGTCTAATACAACTCTAATACAAGTCTAATACAACTCTAATGAAAAGGCTAAAATCATTAGACTCGTTAGGTACTAATCATATACTTGTTATAGAGTTAACTAAAACAAAATACGATCATGGCAAGAGTAGGCAACAAAAATCAGTTGAGAGGGGCTATAGGCCCAGTTATTTTTCAAGAGCGTTATGGCAAATCATTTACCCGTATCAAACCAGATAAGATACGACAAACGAATGCCACTAAAGTCAGTAGTAGTGAGTTTCAATATTGCAGTACTTGGAGTAAATGGATTCGCATCGGACTAAAACCATTATGGTTAGGAAATACCGATCCTTTGGTTAGTCAAAAATTATCTGGAGCACTCTATGCAGCATTACAAAAGAACACTGCACTTCCTAAGGGACAACGCAATTGGAGTAATACCGATATGAGTAGCCTTAAAGGTTTTGAAGTGAATTCCCAATCGCCTTTTGAGAGTTATTGTAAAGCAGACATTGGTGTGGAGTTAACTGTTTCTCGTACTCTAAAAATTACGTTGCCCGAGATGATTACAGCACAGACTATTCGGTATACAGAAGACTGTACCGATGCCGAAGTAATCTGTAGCATAACGGCGAATAACTTAGCTGCGGGAGAATTAATAAGTACTGTAGCAGAGCATTTTACAATTCCTAAATCAAGCACTACTTTAGATTCTTCTCTCTTTGAAAGCCAACCCTTGCCAACGGATTGTATGATTATTGTAGCGGCACAATTAGTGTTTTTTAAATGCAATAGGATTAACGGACGTTATGCTTTGAATAGTAAAAAAATAAACCCCAGCGTCATACTTTGGGCTAGGGTTTGATAGAATGGTTATTGGTATTTGGTATTTATTCAATAAGAATTTCAATATCATTACTATTTTTCTGCTTTCGGTCTCTTCCTGTTATAGCATAGAGAACAGTATGGGTTATTGAAAATGGAAATGGGAATACTTCAAGCATTGAATCTTTAACAATTATATCATTATAATTGTGAGCCGATATTTTAAACTTACCATAGTCGTTAATTTGGAAAGTATAGAACTTTATGGCTTTTCTACCCGATTTAAAATCTCTTATTTTTAAGTATTTCTCCGTTAATTCGATTTCGGTATTGGTTTCCATATTGACGACCTGAATATAAAAATCAGGATTTGTTTTAATGTAATGTCCGCCCAGAATATAAATGGCATATTCTCCGTAATAGAATTCCGTTTCGACGGTATCCGTAATGTTAAACTTTACTTTCATTCAAATTATCTAGAATAATTCGGTGCCTCTTTAGTAATCGTCACATTATGTGGATGACTTTCGCCTATACCGCTGGTAGTAATTCTAACAAAACGACCCGTTTCTTGCAAAGTGGGAATGTCCTTGGCACCACAGTATCCCATTCCGGCACGAAGTCCACCAACGAATTGTTGCATGCTTTCGTTTAATTCGCCTTTATAAGGTACTCTTCCAACAATGCCTTCTGGAACTAATTTTTTAATATCGTCTTCCACGTCTTGGAAATAACGGTCTTTAGAACCATCTTCCATGGCTTCAATAGAACCCATTCCTCTATAGGATTTGAATTTTCTTCCTTCAAAGATGATGGTTTCTCCCGGAGATTCTTTGGTGCCAGCTAATAAAGAACCTAGCATTACCGAATCAGCACCAGCAGCAATAGCTTTCGGAATATCGCCTGTGTAACGTATACCACCATCGGCAATAACAGGAACACCAGTGCCTCTTAAAGCAGCAGCGACTTCTAAAACGGCAGAGAATTGAGGAAATCCAACGCCAGCTACTACTCGAGTAGTACAAATCGAACCTGGACCAATACCTACTTTAACCGCATCGGCACCATTCTCCACTAAATACAAAGCGGCTTCTGGAGTAGCAATGTTACCAACAACCACATCCAAATGAGGAAACTTGGCTTTCACTTCTTTTAAAACACTTACGACACCTTGTGTGTGACCGTGGGCCGTATCGATGATTACGGCATCTACTCCAGCATTAACTAAAGCAGTAGCTCTTTCTAAAGCATCGGCCGTAACTCCTAAAGCAGCGGCAACTCTTAGACGTCCAAATCGATCTTTATTGGCAATAGGTTTTTGAGCCAGTTTCGTAATATCTCTAAACGTAATTAAGCCGATAAGTTTGAAATCATCATTAACTACGGGAAGTTTTTCAATTTTATTTTTTTGGAGTATGACTTCGGCTTCTTGCAAAGTAGTTCCTTCTGCAGCGGTCACTAGATTTTCAGAAGTCATGACTTCCAATATCGAACGTGAATTTATTTTTTCAAAACGTAAATCACGGTTAGTGGCTATTCCTTTTAATATTCCGTTTTCATCTACTACAGGTATGCCACCAATACCATATTCTTTCATGGCTTGTTTGGCATCACCAACTGTAGCGGTTAGGGGTAAAGTGACTGGATCGATAATCATTCCGGCTTCAGCTCGTTTTACTTTTCTGACTTTGGCCGCCTGTTGCTCAATGGTCATGTTTTTGTGTAATACTCCGATGCCGCCTTCTTGTGCCATAGCAATCGCCATAGAGCTTTCGGTTACCGTATCCATTGCAGCAGAAACGATAGGAACATTTAAAGTAATGTTTCTCGAAAACTTCGATTGGATACTGACTTCGCGTGGTAAAACTTCGGAATAATTGGGGATGAGCAGTACATCGTCGTAGGTTAATCCTTCTCCAACGATTTTAGTAGTGTGTGCTTTCATTGCAATTTGTAGTTGTAGTTAAATTGCGAGCAAATATAATAATCTTTACCCAAATAAAGCCGTTAAATTCATCTTAAATAACTAACTTAGTAAACAATACTTAATTCTTCGTCATGGCAGAAAATCAAAAAATTAGCAATGGACTTTCAGCCAATGAAGTTATTGTTTCGAGGAAGAAGAACGGTATCAATTCTATTGAACACCAACAAAAAAACCATTTTCTGATATCAGTACTCGAAATGATAAAAGAGCCCATGTTTCTGCTCTTAGTGTCGGCTGCTAGTATCTATTATATTACTGGAGATTATGGCGATGGTGTTTTTATGACGCTAGCTATTTTGTTGGTGGCTACTATTTCCTTGTTTCAAGAAGCCAGAAGCAGAAACGCCATCGATGCTTTAAAAAAGTTATCTCAACCTAAAAGTAAAGTCATTAGGGATAGTAAACTAATTGAAATTCCAAGTGAAGAAATTGTGTTAGGAGATGTGATTCAAGTGGAAGAAGGCACTTTTATTCCGGCTGATGCTATTATTTTACAATCGAATGATTTCTCCGTTAATGAAGCTATTTTGACAGGCGAGTCTTTATCGGTTTTCAAAAGTGAATCGGCTGAAGTGAAGCAAGTATTTCAAGGCACTATCGTTGCCACGGGTTTAGCGATATGCGAAGTAACGGCCATCGGCAATCAAACCAGTTTAGGAAAAATAGGCAAAAGTCTAGAAGCCATTGAAGAAGAGAAAACGCCATTACAAATTCAGATTACCCATTTTGTGAAGAAGATGTCTGTCGTTGGACTGATCATTTTTGCCATTGTTTGGGGACTGAATTACTTTCACTCCAAAGCCGTTTTAGATAGTTTGCTAAAGGCCTTAACTATAGCCATGAGTGTTATTCCGGAAGAAATCCCGGTAGCTTTTACCACTTTTATGGCATTGGGAGCTTGGCGTTTGATGAAAATGGGAATCATTACTAAACAAACCAAAACGGTTGAAACCTTAGGAAGCGCTACAGTAATTTGTACGGATAAAACGGGCACCATTACGGAGAACAAAATGAGTTTGGCACAATTGTATTTATTCAAATCGAATACCATTGTAAACACCGACATAAAACTAAATCCGGAAGCCGAAGAAGTTTTGAGTTATGCCATGTGGTCTAGCGAACCCATTCCGTTTGAAGCTATGGAACTTGCGGTTCATGAAGCTTACGCCCAATTAGAATCGGTTGATGAAAGACCTCATTTTAAATTAATTCACGAATACCCCTTAGGAGGAAAACCTCCCATGATGACTCATGTTTTTGAAGATGCTAACGGTAAAAGAATTATTGCTGCTAAAGGAGCTCCGGAAGCATTACTAGAAGTCAGCAACTTATCGGATAAAGAAAAAAATCAAATTGCAACCGCTATAACAACTATAACTAATCAAGGATATCGGGTTTTAGGAGTAGGAGTAGCGGATTTTTCAGGAAATGATTTTCCTAAGACACAGCAGGAATTTAAGTTTACTTTTAAAGGATTAGTTGCTTTTTATGACCCGCCAAAAGCGAATATTCAACAAGTATTTGAAACCTTTTATAAAGCAGGAATACAAGTTAAGATTGTTACAGGGGATAATGCAGCTACCACATCCACAATTGCTAGACAAGTAGGTTTTAAAGGAGCTGACAAAGTTTTAAATGGTGATGAATTAATGGCAATGGATGAAGCCACTTTAAAAGTAAAAGTGATGGAAACAGCCATTTTTACACGTATGTTTCCTGAAGCCAAGCTTAAAATTATACAAGCACTAAAAGACAACCATCAAATTGTAGCTATGACTGGTGATGGTGTTAATGATGGACCTGCTTTAAAATCGGCACACATAGGCATTGCCATGGGTAAAAAAGGAACTGAAATTGCAAAGCAAGCGGCTAATCTAATATTGATTGATGATGATTTTAGCAAAATGATTGATGCTATTGCTATGGGAAGAAAGATTTACCTAAATCTTAAAAAAGCCATTCAGTATATTATTTCGATTCATATTCCTATTATTCTGATTGTGTTTATTCCATTGGCTTTGGGATGGATATATTCTACTATCTTTACCCCAGTTCATATCATTTTTTTAGAAATCATTATGGGGCCAACTTGTTCCATAATTTATGAAAATGAACCTATGGAACGGAATTTAATGTTGCAAAAACCTAGACCGTTGACCACTACTTTTTTTAATTTAAAGGAAATAACGATTAGTATTATTCAAGGGCTAGTAATTACTTTAGGATTGCTTTTTGTGTATCAATATTGTGTTGATGCTGGTTTTTCTGAAAAGTATACACGAACCACTATTTTCTTGACTTTGATAACCTCTAACATCTTTCTGACTTTAGAAAACCGCTCTATTTATTATTCCATTTTCACCACCATTCGTTACAAAAACAATTTGGTTTTGATGATTATAGGCATCACTATTGCCGTAACCTCATTGTTGTTGTATGTCCCTGTTTTTTCAAGATTCTTCTTGTTTGAAAAAGTGGATAGTGCGCAAATAGGATTTAGTGTTTTGGTGGCTTTTGTCTCAGTAATGTGGATAGAAATTTATAAGCTTTTCAAAAGGAAAAAGCATTAGTGAAATTCGCCAAATAGTTTAGACGCTTCATTATAAGAGCTTTCAAAACTCATTGGACTAGTATTGGTGACAGCTTTTTGTTGGGTAAAATAGGAGAGGAGTTTCTCTGTGGGCATATTCCCTGTTAAGTCATCTTTAGCCATTGGGCAACCGCCAAAACCTTGTATTGCGCCATCAAAACGGACACAACCGGCTTGGTAAGCAGCATTTACTTTCTCATGCCATTTGTCTGGAGTGGTATGTAAATGAGCCCCAAATTCGATACTAGGGTATTTCGGAATTAAATTGGAAAACAAATAAGTGATGACCTCTGGAGTAGAGCTTCCAACAGTGTCGGAAAGCGATAAGATTTTAACCCCCATATTGGCTAACTTTTCAGTCCATTCGCCTACAATTTCCACATTCCAAGGATCACCATAAGGATTCCCGAATCCCATAGAAAGGTAGGCTACTACTTCTTTATTTGAAGCATCGGCAATGTTTAATATTTCTTGAAGGGTTACTAAACTTTCCGCAATGGTTTTATGGGTATTCCGCATTTGAAAGTTTTCGGATATGGAAAAGGGAAAACCTAGATACTGAATTTCTTTATGAGTAGCCGCCATTTGAGCTCCCTGAGTATTGGCAATAATGGCTAAGAGTTTGCTTTGGGTTTGGGATAAATCTAATTGTGCTAAAACTTCTGCAGTGTCTTGCATTTGAGGTATCGCTTTAGGGGATACAAAACTTCCAAAATCAATGGTATCAAAACCTACACGGAGTAGTGACTGAATGTAATCTACTTTCTTCTGAGTAGGGATGAAAGTTTTAATGCCTTGCATGGCATCACGTGGACATTCTATAATTTTAACTGTACTCATTTGCTCTTCAAAGATAGAAAACAATTATTTAAAGAAATTACATATATTTGAAAAAAATCAAACCTATGAAATTTAAATTTATACTCCTTCTGTTAGTTTTTCCTTGC
This sequence comes from Flavobacterium sp. N1994, assembly GCF_025947145.1. Taxonomy (NCBI): domain Bacteria; kingdom Pseudomonadati; phylum Bacteroidota; class Flavobacteriia; order Flavobacteriales; family Flavobacteriaceae; genus Flavobacterium; species Flavobacterium sp. N1994. The sequence continues at coordinate 558,766 of NZ_CP109999.1, read as the reverse complement.
GTTTTATTTTCACAAATAAATTTTGAAAAAGGGTATATAATTGGTAAAAATAATAATAAAACAGAATGTCTGATAAAAAATAAAGATTGGTTAGAAAACCCAACAGAGTTTGAATATAAATTAGATCAAAATTCGGATATTATTATAGGGGATTTGAATACCATTAAAGAGTTTGCTATCGAAAATGAAGTAAAATTTATAAATACTGAGGTTAAGATTGATAAATTCAATAATGAACCAAAAAATGTGGAGTTCAATAAACGTAATCCTGAATATACAAATGCAAATGTATTTTTAAGAGTTTTAATAGATGATAAGTATAAACTTTATGAATACAGAGTATACAATCATATTAGTTTTTTTATTCAAGATGCGGGACAATATCAGCAGCTTATCTACAAAAAATACATCGATGATGACTTACAAGTGGTAAGTAATAATTTGTACAAACAACAATTAGCCACTTATCTTTCACAAGAGAATTTGGATTTGACTGTTTTTGAGCGACTGAATTATAGCCGATTTGATTTTGAGAAGCTATTTAAAAAAGTTGGATCAAAGAATGTCGTTACTGAAGAAATCAAAAAGGTAAAGTATAAAAATGCTTTCCGTATTTATCTGCAACCTGGATTTAGTATGGTTTCCCCTTCGATTACTGCCCGTGATAATTATGGAAGTTATAGTTTTAAGTCAGGTTCAAAGCTAATTTTCAGACCTGCAGTGGATTTAGAATATAATCTGCCCTTTAATAAAAACAAATGGAGCATTTTCATGAATCTTAGTGCCATTAATTATAGTTTCAACGGAACTGGAAAATATTTGACAGGTATCTATAGTAGTGATATCGCAACGGATATGAGTTACAAATCAATGGATTTAGGTTTGGGAGTTAAGCACTATCTTTTTTTAAACAGCAAATCTTCCATTTTTATTGACGGCGCCTATAATATTAGCATGTCAACTAATGGAAAAGTGACGTATAGTAGTAATTTTCAAAGTTTAGAGGCAACGAATGAAAATTACTTTTCATTTGGACTAGGATACAATTACAATAATTTAATTGGTTTAGAAGCTAAGTATACCAGCAAAAAACCGTTTACTTCATCTTATTATATGGATGCCGATGTGAGCCTAATTTCCTTTATCCTAAGTTATAATATATTGCACAAAAAGTAATTTATTTCAAAAGTGCTTTATTGATTTCGGTAACTAATGCTGGGCCTTCATAAATAAATCCGGTATACAATTGGATTAAGCTAGCTCCAGCTTCTAGTTTTTCTAAAGCATCTTCAGGAGAATGGATTCCGCCTACACCAATAATTGGAAAGGCATTATTGCTTTTTTTCGAAAGAAAACGAATCACTTCAGTTGAACGTTTAGTCAAGGGTTTTCCAGATAATCCGCCTATCTCCGTTTTATTTTCTGAATGTAGCCCTTCTCTTGAGATTGTGGTGTTAGTGGCAATCACACCGGCAATTTTGGTTTCGTTTACAATTTCAATGATATCCAATAATTGTTCGTCGGTTAAATCGGGTGCTATTTTTAATAGGATAGGTTTTTGTTTTGGTTTTCCTAAATTTTTATTCTGAAGGGTTTGCAATAAATTAGTCAACGGCTCTTTGTCTTGTAAGGCTCTAAGATTTGGAGTATTTGGGGAACTAACATTGACTACAAAATAATCGATATAATCAAATAATGCTTCAAAACATAGTAAGTAATCAGAAGTAGCTTCTTCGTTGGGAGTGACTTTGTTTTTACCGATGTTACCGCCGATTAAAACGCCGTTATTCTTTTTTAATCTCAAAACTGCAGCTGCAACTCCGCCATTATTAAATCCCATTCGGTTAATAATAGCACTATCTTTTTTTAATCGGAATAAGCGTTTTTTTGGATTTCCGTCTTGAGGTTTTGGCGTTAAGGTTCCTATTTCAATAAATCCGAAACCAAAGTTCGATAGCTCTTTATAGCACTTAGCATCTTTATCAAATCCGGCTGCTAATCCCACTGGGTTTTTAAATTTTAGACCAAAGACTTCACGTTCTAGTCGAGTATCTTTTACTTCGTATATCGATTTTAAAAGATTTGAAACAAACGGAATTTTGGATATAAATCGGATAAAACTAAAGGAGAAATAATGTACTTCTTCGGGATCAAACCAAAATAAAATGGGGCGAATTAGTAATTTGTACATGAGTTGTGTTGTTGTGTTACAAAAATAGAAATTCAAATTCATTTTTCATTTTTAAATCAATAAATTAAATACTATTTTAGCCAAACAATAGTTATTACATGATTTCAGAAGAACAGTTTCAAAAAGAACTTACTATCATTATTCAAAACGGAATCCGAGAGGATATTGGTCCAGGGGATTACAGTTCCTTGGCTTGTATTCCTGATGCTGCTCAAGGGAAAGCCAAACTTTTAGTAAAAGATACGGGTATTATTGCTGGAGTGTCATTCGCTAAAATGATATTCGAAAACGTAGACCCTACTTTAGAAATAGAAACCTTCATCAATGATGGAGCAGCGGTTAAGCATGGCGATATTGTTTTTCATGTTTCTGGAAGTTCGCAATCCATTTTGAAAGCGGAACGATTAGTATTGAATTCGATGCAAAGAATGTCGGCTATAGCTACCAAGACAAATCAGTATGTCAAATTATTAGAAGGTACCCAAACTAAGATTTTAGACACCCGAAAAACGACACCTGGATTTCGAGCTTGTGAAAAATGGGCGGTTACCATTGGAGGCGGAGAAAACCATCGTTTTGCCTTGTATGATATGATTATGTTGAAAGACAATCACAATGATTTTGCAGGAGGAATAACGAAAGCTATTAACAAAACCAAGGCCTTCTTGAAGCACAATAATTTAGACTTAAAGATTATTGTTGAAGCTCGAAACCTAGACGAAATAAAAGAAATTTTAGAAAACGAAGGTATTTACCGAATCCTAATTGACAATTTTAATTTTGAAGATACTCGCAAAGCTGTTGCAATGATTGGCGATAAGTGTTTAACTGAAAGTTCCGGAAATATTAATGAGAAAACCATTCGAGAGTATGCTGAATGTGGTGTCAATTATATTTCCTCAGGTGCATTAACGCATTCTGTTTATAATATGGATTTAAGTTTAAAAGCATTTTAAATGGCACAAACATCAGAAAATACATTTTCAAAACTTCCTGTAATCAAGCAGATAGTTTATTTATTGAACAAAATAAAATTACCATGGCTTCATGGAATGTCTTTATATGAATTACTCGACTTATATTTTGCAGGTATTGTTGAGGGAGATATTTCTTATCGGGCTACAGCGATTGCTTTTAGCTTTTTTATGGCCTTGTTTCCGTTTGCGCTTTTTATACTGAATCTTATCCCATACATACCCATTCAAGGTTTTCAAGAAGATTTTTTAGGATTCGTTCAGCAAAGCGTTCCACCAACGACTTATGATGCTATTTATAAAATCATTAACGATATTTTGCATAATAGTCATAGTGGATTGTTGTCTACAGGGTTTGTCATGGCTATTTTTTTAATGACCAATGGAGTCAATGCCATTCTAGGTGGTTTTGAAAGTTCGCATCATATTCATGTTTCCTTAAAGCGTAAGTTTTTCAAACAATATGTTGTGGCACTAGCTTTATCAATTGTGCTGTCATTTTTACTTTTAATTACTGTGGCAGCGATTGTAATCTTTGAGGTTTTTATTCAAAAAACAAAAATTCAGGATGTCTTATCGGATAAAATTCATCTGATTGAAATGGGAAGATATGGTTTCGTTATTTTAATGATATTGATGGCTACTTCTTTATTATTTCGCTTTGGTATTAAAGGGGACAGAAAGAGATCATTCATCTCTATTGGCTCTGTTGTCACTACGATTTTGATCATTATTTCGTCTTACTTTTTTGGAATTTGGGTAGTGAAATTTTCAAAATATAATGAGCTTTATGGTTCAATAGGTACTTTGTTAATTGTAATGTTTTATATTTGGATTAATTCAATGGTTTTGCTTTTAGGCTTTGATTTGAATGCTTCCATTAATCATATTAAACGTGAGAAACAAAAAGAATTAGATACACTATGAATATAAAGGTAAAAGCATTACTCGTTTTTTTGTTCTTTTTCCAAATCAGTTTTTCACAAACGGTTTTAGGAAAATGGAAGACTATTGATGATGAAACTGGAAAAGAGAAAGGCATTGTTGAGATTTTTGAGCATAAAGGCAAAGTGTATGGCAGAATAATTGAAATTTTTGAAGCCGATAAAAAGCATCTTAAATGCGAAAAGTGTGAAGGCGACGAGAAGAGTAAACCTATTTTAGGAATGGTTATCATTAAAGGATTAAAATTTAATGATGGAGTGTATGAGGGTGGAAAGATTCTCGATCCAAAAAATGGGAAAAGTTATCATTGTAAAATAACCTTAGAAGGGAAAGATAAATTAATTGTCAGAGGCTATATTGGTATTCCTCTTTTTGGAAGATCACAAACTTGGATTAGACTAACATAATAGTACTAAAAATGAATTATTTCATTGAAGTTATCATTCCACTTTCATTACCTAAAACCTTTACATACAAGATTTCAGAAGCTGAATATACTTTTATTAAAAAAGGAATGCGAATTGCAGTTCCATTTGGAAAAAGTAAAATCTATACAGCACTTGTAGTCGACTTACATCAGACTCCGCCAACCCTTTACGAAGCCAAAGAAATTCATCAAATTCTGGATGATAAGCCTATTGTAAATGAATTCCAAATCCATCATTGGTTTTGGATTGCGACTTATTATATGTGCACTATTGGTGATGTCTATCGTGGTGCTTTGCCATCGGCTTTATTGTTAGAAAGCGAAACTATTATTTCTCAACTAACGGAAACCTTTGTTGATGAAACAGCATTGTCAGACGATGAGTTTTTGATTTATGAAGCATTGCAACATCAGAGCTCTTTGAAAGTGCAAAACATTGTTGATATTCTCAATAAGAAGACGGTGTTGCCAGTTATTCAAAAGCTGATAGCTAAAAATATTGTTACACTTGAGCAAGAAATTCACGAAGAATACAAACCTAAACTCATAAAATATATTCGATTACACGAAAATTATTTAGCTGAAGAAAATTTGATAGCACTTTTGGATGGTTTAAAATCGGAGAAGAGAAAAAATGTTGTACTTCAGTATTTTCAATTACAAGCTCGGGAACGAAAACCCATTGCTCTAAAACAACTAATAGAAACTGCTCAAACCTCTGCTTCAATAATTAAGGCATTGGTTGATAAATTAATCTTTGAGGAATATTACATTCAAGAAGACCGAGTAAATTTTGATGCCAATAAAATAGATTCTGAATTTACTTTAAGTGATGCACAACAAAAGGCGCATGATGAAATTGTGGATTTATTTGTTTCGAAAGAAGTTTGTTTGCTGCATGGTGTAACCTCTAGTGGCAAGACCGAAATCTATACTAAACTCATTGAAAAGTATCTTGCCGACGGTAAGCAAGTCCTATATTTATTGCCAGAAATTGCTTTAACAACACAATTAGTTTCTCGTTTGACAAAACACTTTGGAAATAAAGTGGCCGTTTTTCATTCCAAATACAGTAATAATGAAAGGGTAGAAGTTTGGAATAATGTTAATCAAAATTCAGAAAGTGCTCAAATCGTAATTGGAGCGAGGTCGGCTTTATTTTTACCTTTTTCCAATCTTGGTTTGATTATAGTAGATGAAGAACATGAACAAACCTTCAAACAACAAGACCCTGCGCCACGTTACCATGCTCGTGATGCTGCGATTGTTTTAGCCAATACCCATCAAGCTAAAGTTTTATTGGGCTCGGCTACTCCAAGTATTGAGACTTATTATAATGCTACTTCTGGGAAATTTGGTCTAGTAACATTGAAAGAACGTTTTGGCAATGTTCAAATGCCAGAAATTGAATTGGTTGATTTGAAAGACAGTTATTTCAGAAAGAAGATGAATGGGCATTTCAGTTTAACTCTGATTGATAATATAACTGAAGCTTTTGCCAATGGAGAACAAGTAATCTTGTTTCAAAATCGGAGAGGATTTTCCCCAGTCTTAGAATGTATGAGTTGTGGTCACGTTCCTCAATGTCCTCAATGCGATGTGAGTTTGACTTATCATAAATATAAAAATCAATTGCGCTGTCATTATTGTGGTTACAATATGTCAAAGCCAACGAATTGTCATGTTTGCTCGAGTGTTGATTTGGAGACGAAAGGATTTGGTACTGAACAAATCGAAATAGAGTTGGCCGAATTATTCCCAACCAAGAATATAAAGCGAATGGATCAAGATACAACTCGCGGTAAATACAGTTTCGAAAAAATTATTGATGGATTTAAGAATAGAGAAATTGATGTTTTGGTGGGAACCCAGATGCTGGCCAAAGGATTAGATTTTGATAATGTGAGTTTGGTGGGGATTATGAATGCAGACAATATGTTATATCATCCTGATTTTCGAGCTTTCGAAAGAAGTTTTCAAATGATGACTCAAGTTTCAGGTCGTTCAGGTAGAGCAGAGAAACGAGGGAAAGTGATTATTCAGACCTATAATCCGTTGCACAATGTTATTCAACAAGTGACTAATAATGATTATGAAGGGATGTATAAGGAACAATTGTATGAGCGAAAGATTTATTATTATCCTCCTTTCTATCGTTTGATAAAAGTGACCTTAAAGCATCGTGATTTTGAAAAATTAAAAGAAGGTTCGATGTGGCTCTATCAAGTAGTACAGCAAAATCTAAGTATACCAGTTCTAGGTCCAGAAGAGCCAGCTATTGGAAGAATCCGAAATGAATACATTCGGACCATAATGATTAAGATTCCAGGAGAAACGGGATTGCAAAGCACAAAAAAAACTATTCAGAAAGTTCTGAATAGTTTTGATTTGGTTTCACAATACAGGACTATAAAAGTGACTGTAAATGTTGATTTTTATTGAGTAAATTTAGGCAATAGCTAAAGCTTTAATTAAATCTTCTTTTTTGTTTCGGCTTAGCGGAATTTTAGTAACTCCTATTTCAGCGAATTTACTATTGAAACGTTCTACTTTATCTATATTAATAATATAGGACTTGTGAACTCTGATAAACTTCTCTTTGGATAAATCCTGTTCAAATGATTTCATCGTAGAAAGAACAAGATTGCTATCTTCTTCAGTAACAACTTTTACATAATCTCCGTAAGCTTCAATCCACTTAATTTTATTGGTATAAATTTTAAGTTTTTTAAGATTACTTTTAATAAAGATATGTTCTCCTTCTTCTTCTTGATTTTCTTTTTTAAGCAAATGGAAATCCATTGCTCTTCTCACGGAAGCATTAAAACGATCAAGAGCTATCGGTTTTTGTAGGTAATCCGTAGCGTCATAATCGAATGCTTTCATAGCATACTCTGCTTTTGACGTGATAAAAATAATTTGAGGTTTAACTTTTAATCCGTCAAGAAAATCAAAACCACTAATGACTGGCATTTCAATATCAAGGAAAATTAAGTCAACGGTATGAACCGACATGCAATTTTTTGCTTCAATTGCATTAGAAAAATCACCAACTAAGTGTAGGTTTGGGTGATTATTTACTAACTTTGCAATGATCATCCTCTGAATGGAACTATCATCAACAACAACACAATTTAGTTTCATAATTTTTAGAATTATAGATTTGGTTTGGTAAAAATAGATACTTTTTTTTAATCTACCAAGCATTTTGTCGATTATTTTTGCTTTTAAACGATATTTTTTACTTTTGAACGATTTAAGGCAACTTGTGATTGTTAATTAAAATAACTTTTATATCTTCGCGCCCAATTTAAAATTTAATCATAATTATTATGAATCATTACGAAACTGTTTTCATCTTAAATCCCGTTTTATCTGAAGTTCAGGTAAAGGAAACAGTAAGCAAATTTGAAGATTTTCTTACTGCAAAAGGAGCAAAGATGGTATCTAAAGAGGATTGGGGCTTGAAAAAATTAGCTTACGAAATCCAAAACAAGAAAAGTGGTTTTTACCATTTATTCGAATTCCAAGTATCAGGAGAAGCTTTAATTGCTTTTGAAACTGAGTTTAGACGTGACGAGAGAGTTATGCGTTTCTTAACTGTAAGTTTAGATAAACACGCAATTTCTTGGGCAGAAAGAAGAAGAACTAAATTAAAAGAAGCAAAAGCAAACTAATCATGGCAAATTTACAACAATCAGCTTCAGGAAAAAAAGACGGAGATATCAGATATCTTACTCCTTTAAACATTGAGACCAACAAAACTAAAAAGTATTGTCGTTTCAAAAAATCAGGTATTAAATATGTAGATTATAAAGATCCTGATTTCTTATTGAAATTTGTTAACGAGCAAGGTAAAATTTTACCACGTCGTTTAACAGGAACTTCATTAAAATACCAAAGAAAAGTATCAGTAGCTGTTAAAAGAGCTCGTCACTTAGCTTTAATGCCATACGTGGCCGATTTATTAAAATAATAATTAAACAATAGTTGTTGGTTTCCCGTTAATCGGAACCTAACTTCTCTAATAAAGGACAACAACATGGAATTGATCTTAAAACAAGACGTTCAAAATTTAGGATTTAAAGACGATGTAGTAACAGTAAAAAACGGTTACGGTCGTAATTATTTAATCCCACAAGGTTTTGCTGCTTTAGCAACTCCTTCTGCTAAAAAAGTATTAGCAGAAAATTTAAAACAAAGAGCTTACAAAGAAGCTAAGATTGTAGATGATGCTAAAAAATTAGCAGAAGCTATCAAAGCTTTAGAGATTAAAATTACAGCAAAAGCTGGTGGAGAGAAATTATTCGGTTCTATCACAAATATTGATATTGCTGCTGCTTTAGAAGCTGCAGGTCAACCAATCGATAGAAAGTTTATCACTAGTGGTGTTGTAAAACGTACTGGTAAATACACTGCTTCTGTGAGATTACACAGAGAAGTTGTGGTTGAATTGCCATATGAAATTGTAGCTGAGAAATAATATTTCAACATACAAAATAGAAAGTCCCGATGAAAATCGGGATTTTTTTTTAATCTACTTTTAAAAGATGAAGTATAAAAGACTAACCAAAGAACAATTCGAAGCTTTACACAAAGAGTTTAGCAATTTTTTAGCCTCTCAATCTATTGATAAAACGGAATGGGATTCAATTAAAGCTAATAGACCCGAAGTAGCAGAACAAGAGTTAGATGTTTTTTCCGATTTGATTTGGGAAGGCGTTTTGACTAATGCTAATTATTTAGAACATTTTTCTAAAAACCATATTTTCTTGTTTCATTGTCAAGAAAAATTAATTCAATCTATTGTTTTGAAAGCTTTGGAAACACAAGTTGACTTTATGCAAAAAGAAGGTTTGCAATGGTTAAGTGATAATTTATTTACGGATACAGTTGAGATTCATATTGGCAAAAAGGAGTATCAAGAGGAAAGAAACAAAGCCATTTTTGATTTGATTACAGAAGGTGCAATATTAAGCGATGGACAATTATATCTTCAAATAAACGGAATAATTCAGTCGTAAAGTTTATTCCTTTTCAAAAAATATTGGCTATTTTAGTGCACACAATTTGCAACTATTATAGCCAATTTCTTTTATGGATATTCAGAAAACAATTCAAGATTTAAGAGAAGAACTTAATCAACACAATCACAATTATTATGTGTTAGATACTCCAACGATTTCTGATTTTGAATTTGACCAAAAGCTAAAACAGCTTCAGGAACTAGAAAATCAACATCCTGAATTCTTTGACGAAAATTCTCCCACACAACGTGTTGGAGGTACCATTACTAAAAATTTTAATACTGTAGTTCATGATTACCGCATGTATTCACTTGATAATTCCTATTCCAAAGAAGATTTATTGGATTGGGAAAACCGAATCCAAAAAGTCCTTGGAAATGTAAAATTGCAATATACTTGTGAGCTTAAATACGATGGAGCTTCTATTAGTATTACTTATGAAAATGGAAAATTGCAACGTGCTGTAACTCGTGGCGATGGTTTTCAAGGGGATGATGTAACCAATAATATTAAAACAATAAAATCAATACCGCTACAATTAAAAGGAAACTTCCCAGAGCGATTTGATATTCGTGGAGAAATCATTTTGCCATTTGAGGGTTTTGAAAAAATGAACCAGGAACTTATTGAGATAGGAGAAACTCCTTACTCTAATCCGAGGAATACCGCTTCAGGTAGTTTGAAATTGCAAGACAGTAGTGAGGTGGCTAAGCGTCCTTTGGAATGTTTATTGTATTTTATTGTTGGCAATAATTTAAACATTACCACCCAATTTGAAGGATTAGAATACGCTAGGAAATGGGGATTCAAAGTTCCGAAAGAAGCAAAATTAGCCAATTCAATAGAAGAGGTGTTTGATTACATAAATTATTGGGATACCCATAGACACCAACTTCCTTATGAAACGGATGGAGTTGTTATTAAAGTCAATGATTTTCATCAGCAGGATGAATTGGGTTATACAGCCAAATCTCCACGCTGGGCCATGGCCTATAAATTTAAAGCGGAACAAGTAACCACAGTTTTAGAATCGATTTCTTATCAAGTGGGAAGAACTGGTTCAATTACACCTGTTGCCAATCTAAAGCCAGTACAATTAGCAGGAACGATTGTTAAAAGAGCTTCATTGCACAATGCAGACCAAATAGAAAAATTAGACATTCGCATAGGAGATTCGGTTTTTGTGGAAAAAGGAGGGGAGATTATCCCCAAAATAATTGGAGTTGATTTGACTAAAAGGAGTTCGGATTCAGTGCCTACAGAATATATTTCACATTGCCCTGAATGTAATTCGGAATTAGTTAGAACCGAAGGAGAAGCTAATCATTATTGTCCTAATTTTTATGGTTGTCCACCACAAATTATAGGTAGAATTCAGCATTTCATTTCGCGCAAAGCGATGGACATCGAAGGTCTTGGTGGGGAAACGGTAGCATTACTTTACAATAATGGTTTGGTAAAGGATTATGCAGACTTGTACCAATTAAAAGTAGAACAAATTCTGCCTTTAGAACGTATGGCTCAGAAATCGGCTGAGAATTTGGTGAACGGAGTCCAGAAATCGAAGGAGGTACCTTTTGAACGAGTTTTGTATGCTATTGGTATTCGCTATGTTGGTGAAACTGTTGCAAAAAAATTAGCTAAACATTACAAAACCATAGATGCTTTGCAGAGTGCTACCATGATGGATTTGATTTTGGTTGATGAAATAGGTGAGAAGATAGCACAAAGTGTTTTAGAGTTTTTTGAGAATGAAGAAAATGTCAGAATCATTGAACGATTAAAGGAATATGGGGTACAATTAGAGTTGGTTGAAAAATTTAATCCAAATGCTACAAATATATTAGAAGGAAAAATCTTTGTCGTTTCAGGAGTATTTTCAATGTTTTCACGTGATGATTTGAAAAAAAGTATTGAAGATAATGGAGGTAAAGTTGGTAGTTCTATTTCGGCAAAGACCGATTTTGTTATTGCTGGTGATAACATGGGCCCCGCTAAATTAGAGAAAGCTAACCAGTTAAAAATTTCTATTATTTCTGAAAATGATTTTATCGCAATGATTAACTAACCAAATAAAAACAAAGAGTTGTATTTGTTTATTTTTTTTAACTTATTTTTATATACACAATTAAAGCAAAATAAAGAGAATGAAAAGTATGTATTTAGATATATGGAAAAAAGACACTTTGACAATTTTATTATTGTCTACTTTTTTTATTATTTCCATTATTGAAATCATAGCAGAATATGATGCTAATAAGGTGTTGATTTGGTTAACAAAGCCCCTTATATTACCACTGCTAACACTCTATTATCTGAAGCGTTCAAAAAGAATCAACATTCCATTTATCGTTGCATTATTATTTAATTGGATTGCTAATATAATTTTTATTCAAAACACATTTCAATTAATAGTTTTAGGTGTTTTTTTCTTTTTAATATATAGGGTTTTAATCATCTATATTATTGTTAATAAAGTTAATATGCCTAATTCAATTCCTTTAATTATTGGTTCATTACCTTTTATATTTATCTATCTGTCAGTGACTTTTTTTACTTATAATACTTTAGGGGAAAATGTTTATTTATTTTTAATACAAGGTGTATTTACTATATTTTTAGGTGGATTTAGCCTAGGAAACTACATTATGGTATCAAATAAATCAAATACTTTATTGTTTTTAAGTACCATCTTAATGACTTTTAATCAATTTATATTTCTTATGAAATTCTATTATGGCGAAGCTAATTTGTTTCAAGCTGTTGCCATGTTGTTATTTGTTTTTGGTCAATTTTTATTGACAAAATATATGCTACACACCGAAAAGAAAAAATATAAATATGAAATTGCCAATAGTTTAACAGAAAATTGTTAACTCTTGAATTTAGTATCAATGCTGAAGAAAACAAACATAACAAACACCTTAACAATATGCTATTTTGTGATAGCAATTTTTGAAGTTTTAGCTGAGTATTTGGTTAACAAACCTATTATATGTTCACTTAAACCATTATTGCCTTTGTTTTTAATTGTGATTTATTGCCTAGATTCAGATAGAAAAAACATTTTATTTATAATAGCATTGCTACTGTCTTCATTAACGAATATACTTTTTATTCCAGATACTCCGATGTTCTTGTTTTATGGTATAATAGTCTTTACCTTGCATCGTATAATTACTATCTACCTTATCTTTTCATTACAAAAAGTTATAGATTATATTCCAGTAATAATTGCAACTTCTCCGTTCTTACTGATCTTCTTTTACTTGTTTTCAGAAACACCAGAAATTCCACAAAATAGTTTTTACATCATCATAGTTCAAAATATCCTAATATCAGTGCTTACAGGAATAGCACTTTCGAGTTATGTTATGAATGATAACAAACAGAATTCTATTTTGTTAATCAGCGCCTTACTTTTTGTAATGTTGCAGTTTGTGATTTTTGTAGAAAAATATTTTTTAACTAATGAATTTGAAGACTTTTTTAGACCAACAGCAATGACACTTAATGCGTTGGCCTTTTACTCCTTTTACAAATATGTCGTAACAGCAGAAAAATCAAACCACAATAATGGACTTTCCTGAGGCTAGTTTAGTCTTATCATTATCAAAATAAAAATCAATTCTACCTAGGTTTACACCATAGCATCCCACTTGGTTTACCAAAACTTCTTTGCCATCAGCATTTGTCAAGATGGTGGGTTTGTCAAGGAAGGTATGAGTATGTCCTCCAATAATTAAGTCAATATCTTTAGTTAAAGTAGCTAATTTAACATCGCAAATTTTGTCTGGTTCATCTTTGTATTTGTATCCAATGTGAGACAAACAAATTACCAAATCACATTTCTTATCATGTTTCAAAATCCGAGCCATGTCTTGCGATATACCAACAGGATCATTGTAGACCGTTTCTTTATAATTCTTTTTGTCAACAAGACCTTCTAAACCTACACCAAGTCCAAAAACGCCTACTTTGATTCCGTTTTTATGGAATATTTTATAAGGTTTTACATGGCCATCCATAATGGTGTTTTTAAAATCATAATTAGCCGAAACAAACTCAAAATTAGCATTAGGTAATTGAGCATATAATCCATCAATACTGTTGTCAAAATCATGATTGCCAATTGTTGCCAAATCATATTTCATCATGCTCATCAATTTGAATTCCAATTCACCACCATAATAATTAAAATAAGGAGTTCCTTGAAAAATATCACCTGCATCAAGTAACAATACATTTGGATTTTCCTTTCGAATAGATTCAATTAAAGCTGCTCTTCTAGCAACTCCCCCCATATTAGGATTCTTTGGATGATTTGGTGGAAACGGGTCAATATAACTGTGAACATCATTAGTATGAAGTATTGTCAATCTATTAGATTCATTAACTTTAAAACTACTCAACGATAAACCTCCAAGTCCAAATAAAAGGGAACTTGCAGCTGTTCTTTGTATAAAATCTCTTCTTTTCATGATGCTATTCTTTGGTAATTCTAATATCCTTGTTGGCTATGATAGTTTTGTTTTCTTTAAAATAATCGATGATAATATTTCTAAGCTTATAGTCTAAACTATATTTTTCAATTCCCTTTTTGAAGAATAACATATTATCATTTCCGTAGGACAAATAATCCGATGTGGCAACATAATATATTTTGTTAGTATCTAATGGATTTCCACCTACCAATATATTCTTGGGTTGATTGTTTTTGTCAATAGTAAAAGTCATTCCTTTCAATGGATGTGGCTTTTTTTCGGCAATGATATAATTAACTATTTCTAAAATCTGTTCTTCCTTGAGTGCAACTACTACAGCGGTATTTTCAAAAGGCATTATTTCAAATGCATTACGAGCAGAAACATTTCCTTTAGGAATTATGGTTCGTATTCCACCATGATTCATTAAGCAAATGTCAATCGATTTTTTTTCTCTTAATTGAAATACTTTGTTAGACTTTTCGAATGTAATGTCCGCTAAAAAGTTTCCCATTGGGGTTTGCCACTCTCCAGATTTATCTATCGTCTCGGGGGCGTAGGATAAAACAGTATTCAGGTCGGTGTCGATTTTGGCTCGATAGGGTTTTATAAAGTTTTCAAGCTCAGCAACTTCACCATTTTTATCGGTAATTCCAATTTCTTTGCCTTCAATTTTGTTTAAGGTGATTTTTTTTTCGGCACAAGAAATAACAGCCGCAAATGTTAATAATAAAACAAAATGTTTTACTACACCGTTATAGTTTTTTAGTTTTACCATCGCTTTTGGCACTAATTTTAGTAAATTTGTAATTCAAGTAAAAGTAGTATGTTTTTAAATTACTTCAAGGATTTTTCAACAAAAAAAATAGTTAAAAATAGTTTATCCAATGTTAAACATTTAGCTTCCGATAAAGTAATCACTACCGTTGGGATTATATTTGACGAAAGCTATTTTTATGAGAAAGAAGCCTTAGTTCAGGAGTTGATTCAAAACGGAATAGTCGAAAATGAAATTAAAATTCTAGTTTATAAAGACAAAATTAAAAAGAATGAAACTTTTGACTATCCTGTCTTTAGTAACAAAGATTTGAGTTGGAGAGGAACTGTTGATAAGAAAGAAGTGAAAGAATTTGTTAAACAACCTTTCGATTTATTAATCAATTATTACGATACCGAAAAGGTAGCTTTACTATTAGTTTCGCACTTGTCCAAAGCAAGCTTTAAAGTTGGTTTTTCAGCTGTTGACAAGCGATTGAATCATTTTATGATTAATACCAATGCGGAAAACTATAAAGTATTCACGGATGAGTTATTCAAATATTTAAAAATTCTAAACAAAATATAACATGCAATCATTAATAGGAACTGGAGTTGCGCTTGTTACACCATTCAAAAAAGATTTTTCTGTAGATGTTGAGGCTTTAAAAGCTATAGTGAATTTTCAGATTGATAATGGAATTGATTATTTAGTCGTTCTTGGAACTACTGCAGAAACTGCAACCCTTTCAAAATCTGAAAAAGAATTAGTCATAGAAACTATTGTTGATGCTAATAAAGGAAGATTGCCATTAGTTCTTGGAGTAGGGAGTAATAACACTCATGAAGTTGTTGAAGAATTAAAATCAAGAAATTTTTCAGATTTTGTTGCCATCCTTTCTGTTTCACCTTATTACAATAAACCAACACAAGAAGGTATTTACCAACACTTTAAAGCCATCGCAGAAGCTTCACCACTTCCAGTAATTTTATATAATGTTCCTGGTAGGACCTCAAGTAATATGTTGCCATCAACTATTATAAGATTAGCCAATGATTTTAAAAATATTGTTGCTGTTAAAGAAGCTGCAGGTGATATTGTTCAAGCTATGAAATTGATACAAGACAAGCCCAAAGGCTTTTTAGTAATTTCAGGTGATGATATGATAACTTTACCAATGATTTTAGCAGGCGGGTCTGGCGTTATTTCGGTCATTGCAGAAGGTTTTCCAAAACAATTTTCAGAAATGGTTCATCTTGGATTAAACAAAAAAGTGGATGATGCTTATAAATTGCATTATCTTTTGGCAGATTGTATTGACCTAATATTTGAACAAGGAAACCCAGCAGGAATTAAAGAAGTCTTTACATCATTGGGGTTGTCAGAGAATACAGTTCGACTACCATTAGTAAATGTGAATGAAGATTTAGCAAATCGCATTCATAATTTCAGTACTAAAATTTCAAAAATGTAGATTATTTGAAGGACAAAAAAATATTTTGTAATCAATAATTAATAACTAAATTTGCAGTTGATTTTTTAAACACCAAATCCGTTTAAAATCAGCTGAATTAAATAAAAAAATGAAAAAAATTCTAGCCCTATTTGCTGTAATTGTATTTTTAACTTCTTGTAGTGATTATCAAAAAGCATTAAAATCAGAAGATGTTGCTGTTAAATTTGCTTCGGCCACCAAAATGTACGAAACGAAAAAATATGGTAAAGCTATTCGTCTTTTTGAACAAATTGCTCCAGCATATAAAGGAAAACCTTCTGCTGAGAAAATGTTTTATATGTATGCACAATCCTTATATAAAACGAAACAATATTATTTAGCTGGGTATCAGTTCGAGAGCTTTGTTGCCAGTTATCCAAAAAGTGAAAAAATAGAAGAAACTTCGTTTTTAGGAGCTAAATCATTTACTTTTTTGTCTCCAGTTTATAGTTTAGATCAAACAGAAACCAACAAAGCTATTGATAAACTTCAGAATTATATTGATAGTTATCCCAATGGAAATAATCTAACAGAAGCTAATACTCTAGTAAAAGGATTGAGAGAAAAACTAGAGAAAAAAGCATTTGAAAATGCTAAAATTTACAATACTATTTCCGACTATAAAGCCGCTATGGTAGCTTTTGATAATTTTATTATTAATTACCCTGGTACGCCATTTAAAGAAAAAGCATTGTATTACAAATTGGACTCTGCCTATTTATTAGCTATTAATAGTATTCCTTCAAAAATGAAAGAAAGACTTGAAAGCGCTAAAGTAGCTTATCAAAATTTAATGAAATTTAAAGCTGATACTGAATATAAAGCAAAAGCTGACGAAATGTTAGCCAAGATTGATAACGATTTAAAACAATTTTCTAAATAAAAAGTCATGGATTTAAAAAAGACGAATGCACCAGTAAATACAATTACATACAACAAAACTGTTATTGAAGAGCGTACTGGTAATGTTTACGAAGCAATAACAATAATGGCTAAAAGAGCAAATCAAATTAATTCTGAAATCAAAAAAGAATTAACCGAAAAATTAGAAGAGTTTGCTACTTACAATGATAGTCTTGAAGAAATCTTTGAAAACAAAGAGCAAATCGAAGTTTCTAAATACTACGAAAAATTGCCAAAACCACATGCATTGGCTGTTCAAGAATGGCTTGATGATAAAATTTACTACAGAGACACTACAAAAGACTAATTAAGATGTCTGTTTTAAGCGGTAAAAAAGTACTACTTGGTGTTTCCGGAGGAATTGCCGCATACAAAACAGCAACATTAGTTAGGTTATTTATAAAAGCAGGTGCACATGTCCAAGTGATCATGACACCTGCTTCTAAGGATTTTGTTACACCGTTAACATTATCAACCCTTTCAAAAAACCCAGTTCATTCTACTTTTTATAACGAAGAAGATGAGAATGCTCAATGGAACAATCACGTTGAATTAGGACTTTGGGCCGATTTGATGCTAATTGCTCCAGCAACAGCCAATACATTATCTAAAATGGTAAATGGCAATTGCGATAACCTTTTAATTGCAACCTATTTATCAGCAAAATGTCCAGTTTATTTTGCTCCAGCAATGGATTTGGATATGTATAAACATCCTTCAACTATAGCCAGTTTTCATACCTTAAAGCAATTCGGAAATAGTATTATTCCAGCCGAAACGGGTGAACTTGCCAGCGGATTATCCGGGGAAGGAAGAATGGCAGAACCTGAAAACATCATCGATTTTCTCGAAAAAGATTTGGAAAGCAAATTGCCATTAAAAGGGAAAAAGATTCTGATTACGGCTGGTCCAACTTATGAAGCTATTGATCCCGTTCGTTTTATTGGCAATCATTCTTCGGGTAAGATGGGTTTCGATATTGCCGAAAGAGCAGCAGATTTAGGTGCTTACGTATTTTTAATTTCAGGACCTACACACTTAAATCCGAAAAATCCCGTTATTAATTTAATTCGAGTGACATCGGCTAAAGAAATGTATGATGCTTGTCACATCTATTTTACAGATATGGATGTCGTTATTTGTGCAGCAGCTGTTGCAGATTATAGACCCAAATTTGTAGCAGAGCAAAAGATAAAAAAAGCAGATGCCGATTTATCTATTGAA
The DNA here is from genome assembly GCF_025947145.1 of Flavobacterium sp. N1994. Classification (NCBI taxonomy): domain Bacteria; kingdom Pseudomonadati; phylum Bacteroidota; class Flavobacteriia; order Flavobacteriales; family Flavobacteriaceae; genus Flavobacterium; species Flavobacterium sp. N1994. The sequence goes on along the minus strand of NZ_CP109999.1, from coordinate 540,339 downwards.
CTTGAAAAGACACAGGATATATTAGCTTCATTGGGGAAAATTAAAACAAAACAATTTTTGATTGGCTTTGCATTAGAAACTGAAAATGAAATTGATAACGCTAAGTCGAAAATTCAGAAAAAAAACTTAGATTTGATTGTTTTAAATTCGCTTCAAGATGAAGGGGCTGGTTTTGGAAAATCAACCAATAAAATAACTTTTATCGACAAGGATTTTAATATTGAGCCAATGGATTTAAAATCGAAAGAATTGGTTGCAAATGATATCATGAATAAAGTAATTTCAAATTATGAAAAAAATAGTTAGTATTCTTTTTTTGTTATTTATAGGAGTAGTGGAAGCCCAACAATTAAATTGTACGGTTCAAATCAATTCAGATCAAATTACAACAGCTAATAATCAGATTTTTAAAAATTTAAAAAATTCCATAAGTGATTTTGTAAATAAAACAGATTGGACAGGAGAGGAGTATAAAGCAAATGAAAAGATAAATTGCTCCATGGTAGTTATAATTAATAGTTACGATTCCAATCAATTTACAGCGACTCTTCAGGTACAATCTACAAGACCTGTATTTAATTCTACATATGCTACTCCAGTATTTAACTATAACGATAAAGATTTTAGTTTTCGTTATATTGAATATGAGAATTTACAATTTAATCCCTCTAATTTTGATTCTAATTTAGTATCCGTTTTAGCCTATTATAGCTATATGATTCTTGGTTTTGATGCCGATACTTATTCTTTAAAAAGTGGTAACAAATCGTTTGAAGTGGCACAACAAATAATGACCGTTGCTCAACAAGGAGGTTATAAAGGATGGAGTCAGGGTGATGGAAACCAGAATAGATATTATTTAGTAAATGATGTTTTATCGGGAACTTATGATGCCTACAGAGAAGCATTATATCAATATCATAGAGAAGGTTTAGATACTATGACCTCCGATTTAAAAGCTTCAAAAGATAAAGTGATTAGTTCAATTGCTACACTCTCAAAGTTATATGCTATACGTCCTAATGCTTTTTTAACCAGAGTATTTTTTGATGCTAAAGTAGATGAAATTGTTTCTATTTTATCTGGAGGTCCAAAAGTTTCATTGTCTGAAACAATTGATACTTTGAATAAATTATCCCCTCTCAACACAAGTAAATGGTCAGCAATTAAGTTATAATTAGTACATTTACTACTTAAATTTTACTTCATTACCTGATTATGATTACATCGTTATCTATTGAAAATTTTGCGTTAATAGAAAAATTAAACATTAATTTTTCTGGTGGGTTTTCAATTATAACAGGTGAGACAGGAGCAGGAAAATCAATACTTTTAGGGGCCTTAGGATTAGTTTTAGGAAAACGAGCTGATTTATCTTCCCTTAAAAACGCATCGGACAAATGTATTGTTGAAGCCAACTTTTCTATAGCGAAATATGATTTAAAATGGTTTTTCGAATCTAATGAATTAGATTATGAAGATGAAACCATCATCCGTAGAGAAATATTACCCTCTGGAAAATCTAGAGCCTTCATCAATGATAGTCCAGTAAACCTTCAAAAATTACAGGATTTAAGTTATTATTTGATTGATATTCATTCACAACATCAAACTTTGGAATTGTCTGAGGAAGAATTTCAATTCAAAATTATTGATGCCATTGCCAACAATAAAGAATTATTGTTAGAATTTCAATCTGCTTTAAAAAAATACCGCCAGACAAAATCCATTTTAGAAGCTAAAAATAGTTCCTTTTCTGCCATTTTAAAAGAGAAAGATTACAATGAATTTTTATATACAGAACTAGAGTCAGCTAATTTAAAAGCAGGTGAGTTAGAAGATTTGGAAAAGACTTATGAAACTTTAAACAATGTTGAATTTATTAAAGATAATCTATCTTCACTTTTAGCATTAGCTAATGAGGAGCAGTTTGGACTTTTAAAAAACTTGAAAGAATTCAAAACGACACTGCAAAAAAATGGTCATTTTTCACCTGAATATCAATCTCTTTTTGAAAGAACAAACTCTATTGTTATCGAATTTGATGATATTGTTAAAGAATTGAATCGCGAATCTGATATGGTTTTCAACGATCCTGAAAAAATGGAACTCATCAATCAAAAATTACAACAGATATATGCATTACAAAAGAAACACCAGGTTTTAAGCGTTGAAGAATTATTAGAAATTCAAAATGAATTGGAAAACAAAGTGGTTTCTGTAACTACGTTAGAAGATGAAATTGCACAACTTGAAATAAATATCAAGGATTTTGAAGTCCAGTTGGATACTATAGCTTCTAAAATCAGCCAAAGTAGGAGAGAAGCCGTTCCCCATTTAAGTCAAAAATTAATCGAGATTCTTAATCAATTAGGAATGCCTAATGTTCGATTTGAAATTTCAATTAGTCCTTCTGAATATTATCATAATAACGGAAAAGACACTCTTCAATTTTTATTTTCTGCAAATAAAGGAACGGATTTTGGATTGTTAAAAAAAGTGGCTTCAGGAGGTGAAATGTCAAGAATAATGCTCGCTGTGAAATCTATTTTATCTAATTACTCCAAGTTGCCAACCATTATTTTTGATGAAATTGACACAGGAGTTTCAGGAGAAATTGCTAATAAAATGGGAGAAATAATGAAAGTAATGAGCCATTCAATGCAGGTTTTTGCTATAACGCATCTACCTCAAATTGCTGCTAAAGGGGCAAATCATTATAAAGTATTCAAAACAATAGTAGGAGAAAACACGGTATCGGAATTGAAACTACTAAATAATGATGAAAGAATAATAGAAATTGCTGAAATGTTATCAGGAAAAGAGATTTCAGATTCTGCTATGAATCATGCTAAAGCATTGTTGAATTGAAATTCGAATTTATTACTTTTGTAACACATTAAAACTAATATAAAAATAGTAACTATATGATTATTGAACCAAGAATGCGAGGGTTTATTTGTTTAACTGCTCATCCCGATGGTTGCGCTCAAAATGTTAAAAATCAAATTGATTATGTAAAATCCAAAGGGCAAATTGATGGTGCAAAAAAAGTCTTGGTAATTGGAGCTTCAACAGGTTTCGGATTAGCATCAAGAATTACAAGTGCTTTTGGTTCGGGTGCCTCAACAATTGGAGTGTTTTTTGAAAAACCACCAACAGAAGGAAAAACTGCGACTCCAGGTTGGTATAATTCAGCTGCGTTTGAATTAGAAGCACAAAAAGTAAATTTGTATGCTAAAAGTATCAATGGAGATGCTTTTTCAAATGAAGTTAAACAACAAACTATTGACATGATTAAAGCTGATTTAGGTCAAGTGGATATGGTTATCTATAGTTTAGCCTCTCCTGTACGGTTACATCCTGTTACAGGTGTTTTACATCGTTCCGTTTTAAAACCAATTGGACAAACTTTTTCAAATAAAACAGTTGATTTTCATACTGGAATTGTTTCTCAAGTTAGTATTGAACCTGCTACTCAAGAAGATATTGATAATACTGTTGTAGTTATGGGAGGAGAAGATTGGTCAATGTGGATGGAAGCCTTAAAAAATGCTGGAGTTTTAGCTGATGGAGTTACAACAATAGCTTATTCTTATATTGGGCCAGAAGTTACTGAAGCAGTATACAGAAAAGGAACAATCGGACGCGCTAAAGATGATTTAGAAGCTACCGCTTTTAAAATTACTAACAGCTTAACATCATTAAATGGTAAAGGCTACGTGTCTGTAAATAAAGCCTTGGTCACACAAGCTAGTTCAGCAATTCCTGTAATACCATTATATATTTCTTTGCTTTACAAGATAATGAAAGCTGAAGGAGTGCACGAAGGATGTATCGAACAAATTCAAAGGTTATTTGAACAGAGACTTTACACAGGAAAAGATATTCCAACAGATGAAAAAGGCAGAATAAGAATTGACGATTGGGAGATGCGTGACGATATACAAGAAAAAATAAAAGATTTATGGGCAACAGCAACATCAGAAAATCTAACTCAAATAGGAGATTTAGCAGGCTACAAACAAGACTTTTTAAATCTATTCGGTTTTGGAATTCCAAATGTTGATTATAATGCTGAGTCTAATGAATTATTACTAATACCTAGTATTAATAATTAATTTATCACAGGTTTTTTAAATGCAATTATATAAAACTCACAAATAATTTGTGAGTTTTTTTTATTTTATTTACATTTATAAAAATTAACTTTATAAACAACAAATTATGATGAAAAAAATTACTTTATTATTACTATTTTTAATAGGATCAGTTACATCTTCATTTGGTCAATTTTCAGAAGGTTTTGAGTCTGGAATTCCGGCAACTTGGACAGTAATCAATGGAGGAGATACTAACACTTGGGCAGCCAATACTTTTACACCTCATGGTGGTACTGGTGATGTATCTATTGGCTATTCTGCTACCGCACATGATGATCATTTAGTAACTCCAGCAATTACTGTTACGGCAGGTTCTACTGACAGGATTTCTTTTTGGGCTAGAAGTAGAGATCCTCTTTATCCAGAAGTTTTTGATGTAAAACTATCTACTACTACTGCTGCGGCAGCTGATTTTACAGTAACACTAGAAGCAGGTGTCGCACCAGCAAGTGGAACTAATTTTTACCAATATTTTTATGATTTATCAACTTATGTTGGGCAAACAGTTTACATCAGTATTTACTCATCAACAACTGATCAATTTAGATTAGATATTGATGATTTTGTTAATGATGCTATACCAAGTGTTGCTCCTAGTTGTGCAGCTAATCCAGTTTCAACTCCAAATGCAACTTGTGGAAATTTTGCTTCTACAATTTCATGGGATGCTGTAGCTGGTGCAACTGGATATAATTTAACAGTGGGAACAACTTCAGGAGGAACTGATGTAGTTAACAATGTAAATATTGGAAATGTATTAACTTATAATTTTCCAACACAAACTCCAGGAACCACCTACTATTGGAAAGTTGTTCCGTTTAATGCAGTTGGACCTGCTACTGGGTGCACAGAAAATAGTTATACAACTTTCGCCTCTGGATGTTACTGTGATTCTTTACCAACAAGTAATGATGGTTTAGGTATCACTAATGTTACAATTGGAGCTACAAATTTCCCTAATGGTGATGTTACTTATTTTGATAACTCAGCAACTTCAGTAAATTTAGCTCAAGGGCTTACATCAAATGTTGCCATTACTTTTTCAACGGGATATACATATGATACTAATATTTGGATAGATTTTAATAATGATTTTGATTTTGATGACGCTGGTGAACTAGTTCAAACTGGTATAGCTTCTACAAATGCAGATCCAACAACATTAGACGCTTCATTTAATATGCCAGTTACAGCTCCACTTGGTCAGCATAGAATGAGAATTGGTGCAGCTGACTCAGGTCAAGTACCACCTGACCCATGTTATTCTGATACATATGGTGTTACTTTAGATTTTACAGTTAATATTATTGTTGCACCGACGGATTTACCTGACTATGCTAATTTGCAATACCCATATACGCAAACAATTGCTGCGGGTGGGAGTTTTACTGTTTATGGAAGAGTTTATGAAGGTGGTTTAACAGATACTACTACTGGACAAGCACCAGGCATTAATGCTTGGGTTGGATATAGTACTACTGATGCTAATCCAAACACTTTTACAAATTGGGTTCCTGCCACTTTTAATGTTGAAACTGACGGAGGAAATAATGATGAATATCAAGCTATTATTGGTGCAACTTTAGCTCCAGGAACATATTACTATGCAACAAGATTCCAATTAAATGGAGGTGCTTATGTTTATGGAGGAACTAATTATGGTTTCTGGAATGGTACAGATAAAGTAAATGGAGTATTAACAGTTACACCACCGCCACCTGTTACACCAAATTGTGACCTTGCTTCTGCCTTACCTGATCCTTCATTAGGGGGTAGTACATGGACAAGACCATTAGCAGGAGGAACAGGTCTATCAGGTGTTGGAATTGGCGTTTCATATCATATTTATGGACCATTTACAGTAGATACAACAGGGTCTTATACTTTTACTAGTACTCAAGATTTTGACGGAATGATTTTTGTTTATCAAAATTCCTTTGATCCAAATAATCAATTAACAAACTTTGTTGCAGGTAATGATGATTCTGGACCAGGATCTGTTATCACTACCGATTTGACAACAGGTATTACTTATTATTTTGTAACAACATCATTTTCTCCAACTGATTTTGGTAATTTCTCTACAGATATAACGGGAGCAGGAACAGTAACTTGTGGAACTTTAGGAGTTCCTGGTTTTGATAATAGCAACTTTGCTTATTATCCAAATCCAGTTAAAAATGTTTTGAATTTGTCTTATAATCAAGAAATATCGAATGTTGAAGTGTTTAATATATTAGGTCAAAAAATAAGTACTAATAAGATTAACGCAAGCACTGCTCAAATAGATATGTCAAATTTATCAAAAGGAGCATACATGGTTAAAATAACATCTAACGATCAAATTAAAACTATTAAAGTTATAAAAGAATAATAGTAAAATATTTTCAATGTTAAAAACCACCTACCATATAGGTGGTTTTTTTTATTATGTTTATTTTTGCACCAAATTAACTATTAACTATATTACAAATTATGAAAAAAATTACTTTATTGTTCTTTTTGATTGGAACATCTTTTTGGGGTAAGGCTCAAGTTCTTAATCAAAATGCTGGTTGGCCAAATTCAGCATGGACTTTAACCGGTTCATATCTTGCAACTGGTATTCAATCTGACCCAACTTTGACCGCAAATTTTGCATTTAATGATGATGCTACTGCTTCAGGTCATGAAGATAATATAGCGGCAGAATCACCCGTTATTAATTTGACACCAGCTTTTAATGCTGGAGAAAAATGGCTAACAGTTTCAACTCAATATGTTTACAGATATTTAGCAAATGATGAATTAGTTTTTCAATATTGGAATGCCGATACTTCATCTTGGGTTAATTGGGGTACTAATTTTGATGCCTTAGGAAATTATACTACCGATACAAACTATTGTTCTGGAACTCCTTCTACTTATACTTCAGCTGTACTTAATATTGCTGGATTTACACCAACTCAATTATCAGGTTTCAAATATAGAATTTCTTATGATGATGATCCAGCTGGAGCTGATTGGAATTATGGTTTTTGCTTTCAATCACCAACAATAGCATCATCTACTCCACCATTATGTCCTAGTCCTACAAGTTTAGCTGCAGTTGTAACAAATAACTCAGCACTTCTTTCTTGGACAGAAAATGGCTCTGCTACTTTGTATAATGTTGAATATGGTGCAAATGGTTTTACCCAAGGTACAGGAACTTTATTGTCAGGTGTTTCAAATTCATACAATCTTACTGCATTAACATCAAGTACTGCTTATTCTTATTATGTGCAATCAAATTGTGGAGGATCGGCTGGAACTAGTACATGGGTTGGCCCTTTTAATTTCACAACTTTATTTTCACCTCCTGCAAATGATAATTGTTCAGGTGCAGTTGCATTAACAGTAAATCCTAATTATGCATGTGGATCAGTTACTTCAGGATCTACTCAAGGTGCAACTCAATCATTGGCAGCTACACCTTGTTTTGGAAATCCTGATGACGATGTTTGGTTTAGTTTTGTTGCTACAGCAACAAGTCATAAAATTGTATTATCAAATATTGTAGCAGTTGGAGGGACAGGAACAAGCGTTGATGCTTATATGCAAGTGCTTTCTGGTTCTTGTGGCTCTCAAACTTCTATTTTATGTAGTGATCCTAATACAGCAACACCAACAGGTTTAACAATTGGTCAAACTTACTATGTTAGAGTATATACTTATGGTACAACAAATAATATCACTTTTACTATTTGTGTAGGTACACCGCCACCGCCACCAGCAAACGACGAATGTACTGGAGCTATAGCTTTAACAGTAAATCCAGATTATGCTTGTGGTACAGTTACTGCGGGAACTGTTGCTAGCGCTACAGCTTCTGCTACTGATGCAACGGCTTGTTTTGGCACTGAAGATGATGATGTGTGGTACTCTTTTGTAGCCACTCAAACTACTCACAGAATTAGTTTAACCAATGTTGCTGGTTCTGTTACAGATATGTTTCATTCCCTATGGACTGGAGATTGTGCTGCTTTAACATTAGTTGCAGGTTCATGTTCAGATGCAGATGTTAGCAATCCAACTGGATTAGTAGTTGGTCAAACTTACTATGTAAGAGTTAACACTTATACTGCAACATCAGGACAAGATACTACATTTAATATTTGTATTGGAACTACACCACCACCAGCTCCAACACCGGCTAATGATGAATGTTCTGGTGCTATTGCTTTAACTCCTGGAGGTTCATTTACCACCTACCCAATTATCGGTACTAGTGCCGGTGCAACAGATACAGATGGTTTAACACCTTCTTGTCAAACTAGTTTTACAAACAATGTATGGTATAGCGTTGTTGTTCCAGCTTCTGGAAATATTACAATTGAAACACAAACTACAGGTTCAGGATATACGGATAGTGTGGTTACTGCTTTTACAGGAACTTGTGGATCGTTAAATGCAGTAGGTTGTGATGATGACGGAGGTCCTGCTGGTGCTAATAACTTTATGTCTATTTTATCTTTAACAGGTCAAACACCTGGTAGCACATTATATGTATCTGTATGGAGATACAACTCAGGAGCAGGTGTTGATGGAACTTTCAATATTTCAGCATATGATTCTTCTTTATTAAGTAATAGTTCTTTTGATAGTGCTAATTTTACATTTTATCCAAATCCTGTAAAAAATGTTTTGAATTTATCTTATAATCAAGAAATTTCAAATGTAGAAGTGTTTAATTTAATAGGACAAAAAGTTAGATCAAATACAATTAATGCTAACGATGCTCAAATAGATATGTCAAACTTATCTAATGGAGCTTACATAGTTAAAGTAACATCTAATAACCAAGTGAAAACAATTAAGGTAATGAAACAGTAATTGTTTTTTTAATATCTATATAATTAAAACCACCTAATTTTAGGTGGTTTTTGTTTTTTATAAAACTTATATTTGTTAAAATTTTCGCGATGTATTTTTCAATTATCATACCCGTTTATAATAGACCAGATGAAATCAATGAATTATTAGAAAGTCTTGTCATTTCTGATTATTATAAAAAATTTGAAGTTGTTATTATTGAAGATGGATCGACAATAATCTGTAAAGAGGAAGTTGATAAATTTAAAAGTAAATTAAATATTTCATATTACTTTAAACAAAATTCAGGTCCAGGTGATTCTAGAAATTATGGAATGAAATTAGCAAAAGGAGATTATTTTATAATATTTGATTCTGATTGCATAATTCCAAAACAATATTTGTCTGAAGTTGAAACGGAATTGAATAGAAATTATGTTGATTGTTATGGAGGTTCAGATGCTGCTTTAGAGTCATTCTCGGACATACAAAAAGCAATTAACTTCGCTATGACTTCTTTTTTAACTACTGGAGGAATTCGTGGGAGTTCAGAGAAAATTAACAAATTCCAACCTCGTAGTTTTAATATGGGAATATCAAAAAAAGCATTTGAGACTTCACATGGATTTGGAAATATTCATCCAGGAGAAGATCCAGACTTGACCATAAGATTATGGAAATTAGGATATGAAACTAGACTATTTAAAGACGCCTTTGTATATCATAAACGAAGAATAGATTGGGATAAATTTTCCACTCAAGTTACTAAATTTGGGAAGGCTAGACCAATTTTAAATAGCTGGTATCCTGAATATAGTAAGCTAACCTTCTTTTTTCCTACCTTTTTTATTTTAGGCTTTTGCATATCATCATTTTTGTTTTTATTTGGAATTCAATTTCCTATTTTTTTTTACGGAGTATATTATCTAATGCTTTTCTTTTTAGCTTGTATTCAAAATAAGAGCCTTAAAATTGGTTTCCTATCTTTAATTGCAGTGAATACACAATTCTTTGGATATGGAAGAGGGTTTTTGAAATCTTATTTAAAAATAATAGTATTAAAACAAAAGCCACAAGAAGCATTTCCTGAATTATTTTTTAAAGCAAAATCATGACTAAAGTTATTGGGTTAACGGGTGGAATAGGAAGTGGAAAAACAATGGTTGCAAAATACATTCAATCATTAGGATACCCAGTTTACATTGCTGATGACGAAGCTAGAAAAATAACGGAAGACAAAAAAGTAGTTCAAAAAATTGCTGAAATATTTGGCAATGACATTATTGAGAATGCTTCTGTTAGTAGAGAGAAACTTTCTAAAATTGTTTTTAATAATTCAGATAAACTACAAAAACTAAATGCTATCATTCATCCATTGGTTAAAGAGCATTTTGATTCTTGGTTAAAAAAGCATAAAGATTTTCCATTAGTTTTCAAAGAAGCTGCGATATTATTTGAAAGTGGTAGTTATCAATACTGCGACTTTGTTATTACTGTAACTGCTCCGTTAGAAACTAGAATTTCAAGGGTTGTAGAGCGCGATAAAGTATCTAAAGACAGTGTCTTGAAAAGAATTCAAAACCAATGGACTGATGAACAGCGAATTGCAAAAAGTGATTTTGTAATTGATAATATTTCTGTTAAAGAAACCTATAAACAAATAGATCAAATTCTTAAAATATTGAAAAATCAATAAATTAAGCTCAAGATGTTAATGTTTGGTTAATGTATTTATTGCATAAATGTTAAAATGCTAAATTTGTTTAATGAATAAATTGTTTTTTCGCTTACTGGTTATTTTGATGAGTTTATCCCTAATCGGTATAATACTTGTTCAAGTTTATTGGTTTGATAAATCTTTCGAGAATAATGAAGAACAATTTAAATATCATGTCAAGCAAGTTCTAGGAAATGTTGCAGATAAATTACAAGATCATGAAAGGTATTCCTATTATGAAATGTATAATCATCTAAAAGATAGTACTGGTAAAACACCTAAAAAAAGTGATTTTTTAGAATTTGGTTATTATCAAAGAGACTCCAGAACTAATGAGACTATAATTTATTCAAATAGTATAATTTCTGAAGATTACGGAATTTCTTCCTCGTTCTTTGACAAAAAATTAGACAGTGTAAAACTCAAGAATTTCTCTTCAAAAAGAAAAACAGAAATTTATAATGGCAATATTGATAATTCAGGTCTAAAACAAAAAGCTACACCAGATATAAAGATTGAAAAATCGGGACGTTTGGATTTATTAGATAACGCTCAATTTGAAATTTTCTTTAAAGATTTTGCAGCCACAAGACCTATTCAAGAAAGAGTTTCTAATGAATTAATGCAAAAATTATTATCTGAGGAACTAAATGAATATGGAGTAAAAACACCATTCGAATTTAACGTTTACAGCAATGGCTTAGCTACAAAAATAAAATCAGAACGTTTTAAATATGACAAACAGTCAACGTATTCGATACCCATATTTATAGACAATGAGGGTAATAACAAATACCAATTATTGTTAACGTTTCCTCAAAAGAAGAAATTTTTATTTTCTGAATTAATTGGAATCTGTGTTTTATCAATTGTTTTTACATTAATCATAATTATTGCTTACTCAAGTGCTTTAAATCAATTAATAAAACAACGTCAAATTTCTGAAATCAAAACCGATTTTATTAATAACATGACGCATGAATTTAAAACCCCGATTGCAACCATCAATTTAGCTTTAGATGCTATAAAGAACCCTAAAGTGATTGAAGATAAAGAAAAGGTGCTTCGTTATTTGCAAATGATTAAAGATGAAAATAAACGAATGCATGCTCAAGTTGAAAATGTATTGCGTATTTCTAAATTAGAGAAAAAAGAGTTAGACATTACTAAAGAATCGAACAATATTCATGATATTATTGAAGACGCCATTGAACATGTAAACCTAATTGTAGAAGATAGAAATGGTGTTATAACGAAACATTTTAATGCCTCTAGAACTTCAGTATTATTAAACGATGTTCATTTTACGAATGTAATTGTTAATATTTTAGACAATGCTATTAAATATTCACCTAATGAACCAATCATAGATATTGAAACCGAAAATGTAAAAGAGTTTATCATTATCAAAATCAAAGATCAAGGCTCAGGAATGAGTAAAGTAGCACAAAAAAGAATATTTGAAAAGTTTTATCGCGAACACACAGGCGATTTGCACAATGTAAAAGGTCACGGATTAGGATTGGCCTATGTTAAGAGAATTATTGACGATCACAACAGTCAAATTTTTGTTGAAAGTGAAAAAGGAAAAGGAAGCACATTTATAATTAAAGTCCCACTCATAAATTAAAATAAAATTACTATGGAAACTAATAAAAAAGTACTACTCGTGGAAGACGATCAAAACTTTGGAATCGTTTTGAGAGAATTTCTAACATTAAATGATTTTGATGTTACATTAGCCAAAAACGGTATGGAGGGTTTTGAAAAATTCAAAAAAGACAATTTCGATTTGTGTATTTTGGATGTCATGATGCCCTACAAAGACGGTTATACTTTAGCTAAAGAAATCAGAGAAAAAAATAAAGATGTTCCTTTGATTTTCTTAACGGCAAAATCAATGAAAGAAGACGTCTTAAAAGGATACAAAGTAGGAGCTGATGATTATCTAAACAAACCATTTGATTCAGATGTATTATTGATGAAAATAAAAGCCATCATTCAAAGAAAAGCGGCAGAGAATAAAAATGAACCTGCTAAATTTGAGTTCCAAATAGGAAGATTCCTTTTAAATTCTAAGCTTCGTTACTTAAAATTAGACAATAATGAACCTATCAAACTTTCTCCTAAAGAGTCTGAATTATTGAAAATGATGGCAACTTATGAAAACGATTTAATGCCAAGAGAATTAGCTTTAACTAAGATTTGGAGAGAAGACAATTACTTTACTTCAAGAAGTATGGACGTTTACATTGCCAAATTACGTAAATATATCAAAGATGATCCCAATGTTGAAATCTTAAATATTCACGGCGAAGGCTTTAGACTAGTCGTAAAAAAATAAGCATAATGGCTTCAAGAAATTGGAGCCATTTTTATTTACAATCTATTTGGAGTGCGAAACAAGTTTTGTCAGATGAACTTACAGTAAATACCATTGGATTTTCGGTTTTACTCTTTCCAATAGAAATAGTTTCCCCTAAGGCAACTTCTTTTAAATAATTCATTTCAAAACTTATAATCTCCCGATTTTGTATTGTTCCTGCATCAATTGCATCCAAACACCATTCAAGGTATTTTACACTATTAGCATGATTAACAATATCTAAATCTGAAAGCAGGATTTTTTTTTCAGCTAAAAATGTTTTAGCAAAGGTGGTGTCAATTTTAGAAAATTGCAATTCAGTTGCTTTATCATCTGGATATTTTTTAAAATGTTCGTGTGGCAAAGCCAATGACTCAGGGCGACGCGTACTGGTATTAAATACTGCCCAAAAAGTTTCACACCCTACTATTTTTTCATCACCTATATAAAGTTCCAAACAACGGACAGAACGTGAGTTTTCTAATGAATTAATCCATGTTTTTACTGTTACAACTTCTTTCCATTTAGGTAATCGTTTAATTTCAACTCTCATTCTACTCAAAACCCAAGCCTGATGATGCTCTTGCATATCACTAAAACTAATACCTCCTAACTCGGCATGAACACCAGCCGTTAATTGCAAAATGTTGCATAAGTCGGTATATTTCAAATAGCCATTAGGATAGCATTGCAAAAAATTAATTTCCCAATCTTTAGATAGTATAGAAGTAAAGTCCTTTGAAATGGGCATTATAACTTTGAGTTTATATAATTAATAATTTCATTGGCCTCACTTTTAAAATCAAACCATTTTACATTTTCCGTATTTCTAAACCATGTCATTTGTCTTTTGGCAAAACGTCGAGTATTTTTCTTGATCTCCTCAATTGCAAATGCTAATGAAATCGTTCCATCAAAATAATCAAACAACTCCCGATAGCCAACCGTTTGTAAGGCATTAAGTTCTTTATTAGGATACAATGTTTCAGCTTCCTCTAAAAGGCCTTCATTCATCATAATATCCACACGTTGATTAATTCTGTCATACATAATTTCTCTTTCTGCTTCAAGTCCAATTATAATAGGAGTGAAGTTGCGTTCGTTTTTCTTTTGATTAAGAAATGAAGAGTAAGGTTTCCCAGTTCCGTGGCAAACGGTAACAAACCTTTTCATACGTTGTGGATTTTGTAAAGTTTGAGGGTTTTCAATCTCCATTTTTTGATAATAATCAAAGTCTAATTTTTTCAACTCCTGCTGAAGGTAAGTGATTCCAAGTGCTTCAAAATCAGTGTTTATTTTTTCTTTAATTGTATTTTCAATTTCTGGAAAATCATCAAATCCTTTCAGTATTGCATCTACATATAATCCTGAACCTCCAACCAAAATTTGAATATTATTTTTCAGAAATAACTCATCCAACTTTGTAATAGCTTCCTTCTCAAAATCACCAACGGTATACTTTTCAAAAATAGATTTATTTTGTATGAAATGATGTGTAGCCGAATGTAATTCCTCTTTACTAGGAACGGCTGTCCCAATTCTCATTTCTTTATAAAACTGACGACTATCGCAAGAGATAATATCACATTCAAAATGTTTTGCCAAAGCAATGCTTAAGGAAGTTTTTCCTATAGCTGTTGGACCAATTATGGTAATTAAGTAATTCAAAACTTAACAATCTTAATCACTTTATTGCGACGTAAATACCCTTGAATTATAGTTCTGGTGTCACGATTGTTTTGCATCGGAATGATAATATTCTTTAGTATCTCAATGTTGTTAATTTGGTAATTCAAATCATAAAAACAATAGCCTTTATAAATTCCGTTTTCTATCAATACAGCACAGCGTTCATCAACCGATCTTCCTCTATCAACAATAACCATATTGTCGTTTTCAAAAGCCATTTCGGTCATAAATTCATGTACACGCTCATTATATAATTCGGGAGCTTCTTTGCCTAAACAAGCGCCATTACATTCTTTTATTTTGTATTGAAAACAACCATTTTGGGTTTCGTATAAGCCATTTATTTTTTGACATAAATTATACTTTTCAGTAATCTTTAAAAGTGAATTTTTTCCTTCTTGGATAGAAGTAAATGAAGTGATTTCCTTTTTTCTACCATCCGCTTTTAACAATTTTAAAGCCAAATAACCCTTTTCATTTTTCTCAGAATACAAAGCCCATTGAAATATCGTTTTTCGTTGTGAACGATTGTAAATAGGTTTGTTGATTTTAATTTCTTCGCTTTCTTTCAAAAGAGCAATCAATTCGCTTCCGGTAACTTCATAAGTTACGGCAAATACTTCGCGTTGAATTTTTTTGCTTTTTCCTGAGGTTCCTGTAAAATGCTGATTAATTCTTTTTTTAATATTCCGACTTTTACCAATATAAATCAAATCGCCTTTCTCATTATGAATATAGTATATCCCTGTTTTGGAAGGCAAACTTTCAACTATATCAAGCAACTTCGGAGATAATCCTTTTTTGATTTCGGCTTTTATTAAACTGATTAAAATCTCCTTCTTGACATCTTTTTCCAAAAGCATTTTGAACAATTTAACGGTAGCCATAGCATCTCCACTGGCACGATGTCTATCTGTTACCGGAATGCCGAGCGCTCTAACTAATTTTCCTAAACTATAAGAAAGTTGTCCTGGAATCAATTTTTGTGAAAGCTCCACCGTACAAAGTGTCGGCCTAATATAGTCATAGCCTAATCGACTGAATTCTGTTCGCAAAATTCTATAATCAAAGGAGGCGTTGTGAGCTACAACAATGCAATCTTGAGTAATCTCGATGATGCGTTTGGCAATTTCATAAAACTTTGGGGCAGAGCGCAACATGGCATTATTTATCCCTGTTAATTTTACCACAAAAGGCTGAATTGGTTTTTCGGGATTAACCAAACTAATAAATTGATCTACCACTTCATGTCCGTCAAATTTATAGATGGCAATTTCAGTAATGCCCTCTTCGTTAAATTGACCTCCAGTGGTTTCTATGTCGAGTATTGCGTAAATAAGACTTGTATTTAATGTTTATGATCTTCCTCCAAATATACTACTTCCAATGCGAACCATAGTACTACCACAATCAATAGCAAGCTGATAATCTCCAGACATTCCCATAGAAAGCGTTGTAAATTGTGAATTGTGAATAGTGAATTTATCAAATATGGATTTTAAATGCTGAAATTCTTTTTTGATTTGAACTTGATTATCAGTAAACGTTGCCATTCCCATTAAACCAATCACATTTATATTTTCTAAGCTTTTGAATGTAATTGAATTCAAAAGCTCCTCTAATTCTTTCTCATCTAAACCAAATTTGGTTTCCTCTTCAGCTATATATATTTGTAGCAAACAATTAATAACTCGATTATGTTTCTTCGCTTGCTTGTTGATTTCTTCTAACAACTTCAAACTATCTACACCATGAATTAAACTCACATATTCTGCCATGTATTTCACCTTGTTGGTTTGTACGTGACCAATCATATGCCATTCAATATCTTTCGGCATGACTTCCCATTTTTCAGTCATTTCTTGAATTTTGTTTTCACCAAAAATACGTTGACCTGAATCATAGGCTTCCATCAAATCGGCAACAGGTTTTGTTTTAGAAACGGCTACAAGAGTTACCTGAGAGGGTAGAGAAGACTTTATTTTAAGAAGGTTTTGTTGAATTGACATAGTTACCCTTTTGGCTTGAAATAGATTTCTAATTTCCCCATTTCTTTTGGTGCTGATTTATCAACATTCAAAATCATCACTATTTTTTTCTTTTCTAAAGAAGTTATAGTCGATTTTAAAACACCATTAACCAGTAACTCAATATTTTTCTTTTTAGAATTGTATTGCCATTTCCCAGATATGGTTCCGTTGGCTAAATAGGTATTGTCAGATTTAAACGTATATGTCAATGACTTCATTTGTCCCATCTTTTCTACCTTCAGACCACCCATCATGGCATAATCAGCTACCCAAGCTTTACACAGATTCTTATTAATAGCTTCTTTTTTAGATATGTTCTGAGAATAAACAGTTCCAGATAACAATAATAATATAAGTAGTTTTTTCATTGATAAGTTGTTTAATTATAATTCATAAACCATTAATCCACTTCTGAATTTAGGTTCGATATATGTACTTTTAGGAGGCATAATCAAGTTGTTATCAGCCAAAGCTTTGATTTCAGAAATATCAGAAGGGTAGAGCATAAAACCTACTTCAAATTCACCTTCATCCACCAATTCTTTTATAGTGGCAATAGATTGCTTGCCTGGAATGTATTCAATGCGCTCATCATTTCTCAAATCTTCAATACCTAACAAAGGTTGCAATACTTTATCGTATAAAATTTGGGCATCTAAATTCTGTAAAATAGAAGGTTGCTTATTTTCTTGTTTATAGAATAAAGCATAAAAATGGCCATCGAGATACATACCGAATTCAAACTTACTTTGTGGCTTCCACAATTCTTGCTCTTTGTCTTTAATGATGAAATATTCAGAAAGTTTTTCAATAAAATCTCCTTTAGAATAGCCATTCAAGTCTCTTATGATTCTATTGTACTCATAAATTTTTACATTGCTTTCTGCTATCAAAAAACTCATGAAATAATTTAGATTTTCATTACCTAAATGATGGTCTTCATCATAAAGTAATTCTGCAGAAGCCGAACGGTGGTGGCCATCTGCAATATATAATTCTGGAATATTCTCAAACTGAGTTTGCAACCACTTAATTTCTTCATCGGTTTCAATTTTCCAAACTTGATGTTTCTCTTTATTGGTGGTCGAATAATTATAAATGGGTTGGCTTTTTTTCTTATTAGCAATCCAAGTATTTAGGGTTTCATTATCTGGATAAGTTATTAAAACGGGCTCTGTGTTGAAGCCAGTTTGATGCAAATAATCTTTAAAATATTCCACACGATATTGCAAAGTGTCTTCGTGTTTTTTAATGATATTATTCTTGTAATCTTCAATGGAAGTGCCAGCTACAAAACCTGTGAATGTCTGCACTTTAGTTTGGATTTCATATAGAAAAAAAACGGCTTTGTCTTCTTCCATAAAAATCCCTTCTGTTTTAAAATCTTGGTATTTATGAGTAACTCCTTTAAAACGTTTGTCCAATGTAATTTTTTGAGAATACATATACGCTGGATGAATCACATGTAAAAAGGAATACGGATTAAAACTCAACCAAGCAGCAAGCTCAGCCGAACTATAATCATCATAATTTCTGCAAGTCACCAAGGCTACTTTATCGGGTGTTGGACGAACCGCTTTAAAAGGGATTATTTTGCTCATGTTTTAAGCGAATTGTTTCGAAACTTTCTCTGCTTTTTTAGATTCCGAATAATCATAAAAACCTTCTCCTGATTTTACTCCCAATTTACCAGCCATAACCATATTAACTAAAAGGGGACAAGGAGCATATTTTGGGTTTTTAAAACCTTCATACATCACGTTTAATATCGAAAGGCAAACATCAAGTCCAATAAAATCGGCTAGTTGCAAGGGTCCCATAGGATGTGCCATTCCCAATTTCATAACAGTATCAATCTCACTCACACCTGCAACTCCATTGTACAAGGTTTCGATGGATTCGTTAATCATTGGCATCAAAATTCTATTGGCAACAAATCCCGGGTAATCGTTGACTTCAGTTGGAGTCTTGCCTAATTTCAATGATAAATCCATAATGATTTTAGTCACTTCATCCGAAGTTGAATATCCTCTAATTATTTCCACCAATTTCATTATCGGAACTGGATTCATAAAATGCATTCCAATCACTCTTTCAGGATGCACTACTTGTGCCGCAATTTGTGTAATAGAAATCGAAGAAGTATTGGTAGCCAAAATCACATTGTGATCGCAAATGTCACTCAGTTGTTTGAAGATACTCAATTTCAATGTTACGTTTTCTGTTGCGGCTTCCACTACTAAATCGGTTCCCACAACACCGTCTTTTATATCGGTATAAGTGATAATGTTACTTATAGTTTTATGTTTGTCTTCTTCAGTAATGGTTCCTTTAGTTACCATTCGGTCAAGGTTTCCGGCAATAGTAGCCATTCCTTTTTCCAATGATTTTTCCGAGAGATCAATTAGTTTTACGGTAAAACCGCATTGTGCAAAAGTATGAGCTATTCCGTTGCCCATAGTTCCTGCGCCTATTACAGCTATTGTTTTCATTATGTTGAGTTAGTTTGATTTTTGTTTCATAGAATCGATAATCATATAAGCCACACGTAAGGCTTCTGTTCCATCTTCTAAAGTAACTATTGGTGTAGTATTGTTATTGATGGCATCTGCAAACGTTTCTAATTCGTCTAAAATGGCATTATTGTGACTAACTTCAGGATTAGCAAAATAAATTTGTTTTTTTTCGCCTTCTGCATTTTGCAAAATCATATCAAAATCTCCAGGCACTTCAGGAGCTTCTTTCATTTTCACTACTTCACAAGTCTTATCTAAATAATCTACAGAAATATAAGCGTCTTTTTGGAAGAAACGTGACTTACGCATATTCTTCATAGAAATTCGACTCGAGGTAATATTAGCTACACATCCATTATCAAATTCTATACGAGCATTAGAAATATCAGGAGATTGACTCAAAACAGATACACCACTAGCATGAACCTCTTTTACTTTTGATTTTACAACACTCAAAATAGCATCAATATCATGAATCATCAAATCCAAAACTACAGGCACATCAGTACCACGCGGATTGAATTCAGCCAAACGATGCGTTTCAATAAACATAGGGTTGTCAATCATATTCTTCACTGCTGTAAAAGCCGGATTAAATCGTTCCACATGACCCACTTGTCCTTTGACTTGGTATTCTTTGGATAAAGCAATAATCTCTTCCGCCTCTTCCACTGTGGTAGAAATAGGTTTTTCTATAAAAACATGTTTTCCAGATTTGATAGCAACTTTAGCACATTTGTAATGAGAAAGGGTAGGAGTTACAATATCAATAACATCTACAGCGTGAATTAATTTGGCAATAGTATCAAATTGTTTGTATCCAAATTCGGCTTCAATTTTTGCACCATTTTCATGATTTTCATCGTAAAAGCCAACAAGTTCGTATTTTTCAGATTGTTGTAATAAACGCAAGTGTATTTTTCCGAGGTGACCAGCACCTAAAACGCCAACTTTAAGCATAAAAATAAATTTTATCAAAAATAGAAATTAATTAATAATTGGGAATTGATAATTGATAATTTGTTTTCTATTTTTACGAAATAAATTACTACCCAAATTGAAAGATACAAGCAAACATCAAGGACTTCGAAATCAACTAGCCAAATTATTAGAAGAAAAAGGGATTACTGACTCAGCCGTTTTAGATGCTATTCGAAAAATTCCGCGCCATTTATTCTTAAACTCCAGTTTTGAAGATTTTGCCTATCAGGACAAAGCCTTTCCTATTGGAGCTGGGCAAACCATTTCTCAACCCTATACCGTAGCCTTTCAGAGTCAGTTATTACAAGTTAAAAAAGAACAAAAAATTCTTGAAATTGGTACAGGTTCTGGGTATCAAACCGCTGTTTTAGTGGCTATGGGAGCCAAAGTGTATTCAGTAGAAAGACAAAACGAACTCTTTAAAACTACTTCCGCTTTATTACCCAAATTAGGCATCCGACCAAAACATTTATCATTCGGTGATGGCTACAAAGGATTACCTAATCACGCTCCGTTTGATAGCATCATTGTTACCGCTGGAGCACCTATTATCCCTAAAGCCTTAATGGCACAATTAAAAATAGGAGGAAGGCTCGTTATTCCTGTTGGTGATAAAGAACAAGTAATGACCATGCTCATTCGCAAAAATGAAACACAGTTTGAAAAGCATGAATTTGGTGATTTTAAGTTTGTTCCTTTATTAGAAAATAAAAATTAATATATTGCATCAGTCTCAACTAAATTGTGAGTTTATATGAAAAAAACAATTACTATTTGCCTTTTAATTTCTCAATTTGTAATCTCACAAACAACAGAAACTAAAATCTGGAATTTACTCTTAAACAACAAAAGAACAGAAGCCAGAAAACTATTTGATCAAGAACTTAAAGCAAAAAAAAATGCGTCAATAGATGTTTTTCTACTAGATAATTTTATTGATTTAGAAAGTGGTAAAAACGATTATGATGATGCTTTTATAAAATCTCTCGCTGCATTTCCAGAAAGTAACTACTATATAAATCCATTATTTAGAAGGCAATTTATCTTAGATGAAATCCAAACAGTAGGTTTCAACGATAATACTTATAAAAAAATAGATGCTATGGCTTTCTTGGATGTTTTTAAAAATAATCCAATCGTCATATACTACAAAGCCACAGCGGATAGAAATAGAAAAGATTATGCTGGTTTTGCCAATCATATAAAGCAACTAAATTCTATCATGGACTGGCAATTTTGTGGTCCGTTTGAAAACTTAAACGATAGCGGAATTGATACAGAATATGAACCAGAACTATATCCTAAAAATGACAAACAATTTGATGCTAATAGTAATGGTATAGTTTCTTGGTATAATCCTAAAATAATTCAAAATGAAGGATACCAAACGTTCTCTAACGAAAATGAATATGGAAATGCCATAATGTATTCTCAAGTATTTGTAGATAACCCTGTTGAACAAGAAGTTGTTTTTAATTTTGGGATGAGTGCTTCCCTTAAAATTTTTGTAAACGATGTAGAAGTATATGGAAACACCCTCAACAAATTATCGGATCTAAATGCTTATAAAATTAAATTGCTTTTACCAAAAGGAACGAATAGAATCCTTGTGAAATCAGCTATTACAAATGGAAATAGCTATTTCTTTTTAGCTTTAACGGATAAGCAAAACCAACCCATTTCAAATTTAACTTATAATAACAGTTATAAAGAGTATACCAAATCAACCACACAATCCCTTAAGGTGGAGGAAATAATCCCAGATTATGAGGCTTATTTTGTCAATAAAGTAAAAGCTAATCCAACTAATGTCTTTTATAAAATTTTACTTTTCGATTCATATATTCACAATAGAAAATTAGAATTGGCCCAAGATATCATTGAAGATTTAGACAAACAATATCCAAACAGTTCAATGATAAAAATTCGATTGGCTAAATACTACAATTTTAAAGATGACGATCAAAAGCTTGAAGAAATCAAGAAAAACATAGAAATTCAAGATCCGGATTATTATTTTGCCTTAGCCACCAAAGCCCAAAATACAGATTGGATATCATCTATCAGTATGACCGAATTAGAAACATACCGAGATAGAGCCAAAAAATTGAAATCTCCTTTAATAGGGATTTTATATGATTTTTATATCAATGCTAGAAACTCTAACATAGATGCGATGATTGTTAACTTAGATGAATTGTTCGCTAAATCAAACAACAGTGAATTTTACATTACAAACTTAGCCAAGTTGTATGATACTTTAGAAAAGAAGAAAGAAAAAACAATAGCAATGCTAGAAGAGTTAGTAGCAAAAAAATCCAATTTTGATGCTTTAAGTAAATTAGTTGTCTACTACAGAGATGCAAATCGTAAAGAAGATATTAAGCGTTTGTTCTTAGAAAGAAAGAACACTTTGCCATATTATACAGGCGTAGCATCTGATTATATTAGCATTTTAATTGAAGAAAAAAAATACAATGAAGCTTTAGAAGAAATCAATAATTCTTTAGCGCTATTCCCTTACTCTTTTTACTTATTAGAACAAAAAGGACAGGTTTACAATTACATGTCGAATGTAAAAGAAGCCGAAAAATATATTCGACAATCTCTATCGCACAATTCTGGTAATAGCGAATTAAGAAAACAATTATATGATATTACTAAAACCCCTGATGAGATAGAAGAAATAGATATCAAAGACAAATACAAAGCCATAAAAGAAAGAAGAAAATCACAACTTAAAAGTGATTATGGTGTTGTAACATTATTTGATGAATATATCGTTAATATTTTGCCTGAAGGGGGAACAAAATCAAAAGTAGTTTTACTTTATGAAATCACAACAGAGAAAGGTATAGAGGAAATGAAGGAATACAATTTAAACACCAATTCTATTACATTACAAAAATCAGAAATTGTAAAAGAAGATGGTAGTTTGGTTCCAGCAGATAAAGGGGAGGGGACTTTGGTTTTCCCTAATTTAAAAGTGGGTGACGTAATTTACTTGGAATATGAATATTTCAATAATTCTAGCGGAAGATTTTATAAAGATTTCAATTTGAGTTGTTATTTCAACAGCACTTATCCAACGGTAGAATCTATGTTTGCTATCATCAATCCAACGGATGTTAAGTACAACACCAAATTTAGCAATGGCGATATTGTGCCAACAATCAAAAAAATAAATAATAAAACGTGTACTATTTGGAGAAGAACTAATGTTCCTGCCATGCCATTATTGGAATCAAATTCAAAAAATTATAATGATTTAACGAATTCTGTTAATGTTAGTTCTATTAAATCATGGACAGATATCTCAAACTGGTATTCCGATCTAGTAAAAAAATCACTTAAACTAGACAAAATTACCAAAACCACCTTTGACCTTATTTTTCCTAATGGTTCAGCCGGAATGAATCAGGAAGATATTGCCAAAAAGATATACACTTACATCGCAGAAAATATCAAATACAGCTCACAAGATTTTAGACAAAGTGGCTATGTTCCTCAAAAACCATCCATAACCATTACCACCAAACTTGGAGATTGTAAAGATGTTTCAACACTTTTCGTCGCACTAGCGCAATTAGCAAATGTTAAAGCAAACTTGGTTTTGGTTTCCACAAACAATAACAGTGCACAGCTAATGTCATTACCTTCAAGAGAATTCAATCATTGCATCGTAAAAGCTATTATTGACGGTAAAGAGGTGTTTTTAGAATTAACTGATAAATATTTACCTTTCAAAGCTTTGCCAATTTCATTATATAAAGCCAATGCCTTAGTTATTTCTTTTGATAAAGCCGAAAACGAAAAATCATCAATTATAAAAATACCGTTCGATAGCGCAATCAAAAATGAAATTATTACCAATAGTGTTGTAAATCTATCTGAAAATGAAATTACACTAACGAACACTCATAAAGTTATTGGAGCCAGCAAAGCTTATTTTAATGAATTATTTTCAGAGGCTACAACTGATGACGTAAGAAAAAAAGAATTAGAAGAAGATTATAATGCCAAACTCAAAAAAAATATCAAGCTTCAAAACATCAAATTAATAAACAATAAATCCCTTGATGATAGTATTGAGTTTGAAACGAAACTTTTAGTTAATGAAAAAATCAAAAATGTTGGAAACCTAAAAATTGTTGATTTACCTTTTATTGACAAAGTATATACGCGCGATATAGTAGCCGAAGAAAACAGAAATTACGATATCAAGTACATAACCTACGAAAATAATCTAGACTATAATTCTACTATTGTTTTAAATATTCCAGCCGACAAAAAGTTCACAGAAATTCCAGAAAACAAAAGCTATACCTATAAAAATCACAGTTATTCTATAAACTTCGAGTTGATTAAACCTAACTCTCTAAAAGTCTCCAGAATAGTAACAACACCATGGGACAATATTACAACTGCAGAATACGCTGATTATAAAAAATACGTAGAGGAAGTGATTGCCAACGAAGATCAAGTTGTCGGTTACAAATAATAAAAAAATCCACCTAATGGTGGATTTTTTATTTAATACATCTTTTTAATTCTGTCAATATCTCTTTTAGTGTCTTGCTCTTTTAGAGATTCTCTCTTGTCATAAGTCTTCTTTCCACGACAAAGCCCAATATCCAATTTAGCTATCCCTTTTTCATTAGTAAACAACTTCAACGGAATAATAGTAAGTCCTTTGGTTTCAGCATTTTTTTCAAGCTTTCTTAACTCTCGTTTATTCAATAACAATTTACGCTCGCTTTTAGCTTTGTGATTAAATTGATTGCCATATAGGTATTCATCAATTTGGGTATTGATAGCAAATAACTCGCCATTGTGAAACTCACAAAACCCTTCAGTAATATTCGCCTTTCCTAAACGTATGGATTTAATTTCTGTACCAGTTAAAACAATCCCAGCAGTATAGGTTTCGATTATTTCATAATCAAATTTAGCTCGTTTATTAAGGATGTTTATTGTTTTTAACATAGGAGCGCAAATGTATGAATTCTTCAAGCAATTTGGGAAGAAATTAGCAATAAAAAAAATATTCAAACTATGATTTATATCAGTTTTTTGGAGAAATCTTCCCGCTAATTTTGACCTATAATTTTAAACCAAAAATCAAAATGAAAAAATTATTATTAGCAGCAGGAATCGTCTTAGTTACTTTAACTGCTCAAGCACAAGAAAAAAGTCAAGGTCTTAAAGGCGCATGGTGGGCAACAGCTCAATTTGGTTACCAACAAACAAAATCGGGTGATACTAAAGGAACCAATTTAACTGTTTTACCATTAGCAGGGTATTTCATTTCACCATCAGTTACTGTTGGAGCTGGGGTAGGTATGATAAACATCAAAGCCGAAAATGCTACTGGTACAACTGCTAACACTAACTTAATAGTAGTTGAACCTTTGATTAGAAAATATTGGAATGTAGCTGGTAATTTCTATTTCTTCGGGCAATTAGCCGCACCAATTATTTCTGGTAAAGAAAAAGAAGCAGATACCAAAGTATCTCAATATGGTCTAGCTATGTCTGGTGGTATGGATTTCTTCGTGACCAAACATTTCTCAGTAGAGTTTTCTTATGACTTGGCCAATTTTACATCAACTACTATCGATCCAGCTACCGGAAACAAAACTACGGTTACTAATTTCTCACTTGCTCACGTAGCTTCTGCAGATCCAACTTACATTAGTGCCCTAGGTGGAAGTATGCCAAACTTGACTACTCCATTGTCATTCGGATTCAAATTCGTGTTTTAATTTATGAGTTAATAGGTTAGTAATCCGACTTGTCGGATACTAGAAACCGCCTTTCTTGATTGATTGGCGGTTTTTTTATTGTTGTTTTTCAGAAAAAATGTTAAATTGCTCGTGTCAAACCAATTAAAACCAACAAATTATGTCCAAAAGAATTATCAAACTACTTCTTTTATCATTGATTATTTTCTCATCCTGTTCCAAAGAAGACTCAATGGATAAAAACGCTATCGTAATTGAAGACTCCAAAAAAGACCCACTAACACCTGCTCAAATCAATGCTAAAATAGACCAAGCCTTAAACACTAACCACACCTTCAATTGGAGTGATGCCGATTCACATCTTCTTTGGAGTGCAGTAGTAAAAGGTAATAACGTCCTAACCATTGGTTTCGGTAATTCGAAAAATGATTTCGAAAGAGCCAAATCTTCTAACAATGCGCAAATCCAAAAAGAACTCTTAGCCATCATCACCTCTTATGAAGGAACTACTTTAGACAAGGTGCTAATCAATGCCGATGCTCAGCTAAATCTAATGGATGTCATGGTTACCAAACAAGAAACCATAATAGCCTTACGTCAATCACAATACATTCGCTATATAGAACCTGCTGACTATAGATATTTAGAAGTACGCGATGCTCAAAGTCGTTCTAGCGCAGGTACAAGCTCAGGTTGTGGCTATGATGCCGAAGTCTTGGCTGCAGCCGATTATACAACCATAACGCCTAACGCAAAAGTGCCTTGGACATTCACCCAACACAATATCCCTAATGCTTGGAGTTTAAGCACAGGAGCCGGAATAACCATTGGTATAGTTGACACTGGAGTTTCGCCAAATCAATCGCTGTTAGGAGCTAATTTCAATAATGGATTGTCCTCAGGAAGAAGCATCCAAAAAAACGGAGTATATGTTGATTCTATTTGGCCATGGAGCACCGGATATGATGGTGTAAATGATTTATGCGGACACGGAACTAGCATGGCGGCCACAGCTGCAGCACCAAGAAACGATAAAGGATTGCCTGTGGGTGTTGCTTACAACGCAAATTTAGTTACTTACAGAGCCGCTTACAATGTAGTTTTAGATGGCTATCAAGAACAAGAAGGCGTTAAAAAAGCGTTCACCGCTTTAGCCGATAATGCTAAAGTAAAAATCATTTCCATGTCAATGGGATACATTTTCTCAGTAGGTAAAATAGAAGATGCTATCAAATACGCCTACGGAAAAGGAAAACTAATCTTCTGCGCCGCCGGAACTTCTACCAGTTTCACCACGTTTGTTGGCGTAATCTTCCCAGCTTGGATGCCTGAAACAGTAGCCGTAACCGGAGTAAAAGAAGGGGCAACTTACCAGGCCTGCAGCGATTGCCATACAGGCAGCAAAGTCGATTTCACGGTAGTAATGCAAAGAGCCGCTTCAGGAAACACAGTACCAGTAGATAGCTACTACGAAAACCAAACCGATTACATTGGAGGTTCCTCAGTAGCCACGGCCACCACAGCAGGAATAGCAGCCCTAGTTTGGTCTAAAAACCCAACCTGGACCAGAGACCAAGTCCTAACCAAAATGAGACAATCCGCCAACCTATACCCAAACAGAAACGCTGATTTCGGGTACGGAAACATCAATGCTTTCTTAGCGGTACAATAAACATAAGCGTCAGTTCGAGTGTCCCGATTTTAATCGGGATGTATCGAGGACCTTTAAAAATACAAAAGCCCGACTTATAGAGTCGGGCTTTTTAGATAAATAAATGCCTATGATACTTTATATTTAAAATCCCTTTAGGGATGTAATACGGGTAGAAAAAAATCAATCCAAAAATAATCCCTTTAGGGATGATATAAATTACCTATCATGAATTATACAAAAACTACTCTTTAATAAACTTCCCTGTAGCACTTCCTTTATCACTAGTCATTCTAACAAAATAATTGCCACTTTGCAACCCCGAAACATCAATAGTGTCATTCGGATTAGTAATCACTTGCACTAATTGACCAAGTGTATTGTAAATACTCAAGGAGCTAATTACAACATCTTGCTTAGTAGTAATAGTCAAATTATTCTTTGCAGGAACTGGCGACAAAGTAAACACACTTCCAAAATCAAAATCCTGTGTCCCCAAAGTAGCGATAGTAGTCGTTGCGGTATTAGTAACAATAGGAAAATTATAATCAAAGTAAATGTTAGCACTATTACTAAACGTATTGCCTACAACAAGGGTAGGTAAGGTTTTAATCTTAAACGCTACATACCCAGTATTCGCTCCAGTAGCAAAAGGCAAGTTGATGTTTTGAAAAATAAACTCTACCTGATTAGTATTTGAAATTCTAGTAGTATAAGAAGCACTACCACTCAACGGAACCAAACTACTAACATCAAACTTAGTAGTATCAATAATATCTTTTACCACAATGTTATGAGCATTAGCCGTACCATTATTCTCAAAACGGACTAAATAATGCACATACTGTCCCACCATACTTGGAGTAATAGTAGTTCCTTCAATACAAGTTTTGTCATTGGGGTCAAAGGAATTAATTACAGTTTGATTCAAATAGGATACATTATCAAGAGGTGTTTCATCTGTACTATTTGTGATAGTTGCATTATAGCTCAAAATATCTCCTCCGTTTACTGCCGGAGTTTCTGTTGGCGAATTCACATTCAATACAACTGTTATTTCTCTTGTTTCAAATGGCAATAAGTTGCTAAAATTCCAACTCAAACTATTGGTAGCCTGACTGTCTAAAGTTGGTATAGCCGAAACATAATCTAAAACTCCATCGTCAAAAATTAAGTTTACTGAACCATTTTGCGATGCTGTTCCTTTGTTTTTATAAATGATTTTATAATTGACATCAAAACCTGGTCTTGCAACACCAATAGGAAGGATAACAACTTCTAAATCATTATGAATACCGTTAGCAGTAACACAAAAGTCCTGAACAAAAGGGCTCGAGGTTGTTGGAAAATCAACCGTTACTGTTGTGGGTGAAATACTAAAATAGGTTGGGTTTTCTAAAGTTGGTGTTAGCGTTTGTGTGCCAGCTTGAATGTCATATTGATAAGCTCCTGAAGCATCAGGTATTATGGTGCCAGTATTGGTTCCGTCTGTAATAGCCAAGTTTAAACTAGGAAGGTTTATATCTAAAACATCACAACCATTAGCATTGCTATCATAGCGATTGTTCCCTTGAATAGTATAGAAATCACCACCAGGAGTAAAACTACAATACGAATTAACATGGCAGTTGGTATAACCATATTGTACTATTTTAGTTTGAACGTCACTAACTTGATTATCATCAGCACAGATATATTTTAGATTAGGATTATTTGAAAATTCTAAAAAAACTTCAATAGCACCGTTTTTTAGAAACAAAGTGTTTAGTTGATTATTTGAACAATTTAATTGTTGAATATTAGTCAAACCACTTATATCTATACTCGTAAGTTGATTATTTAAACAATATAAAACTTGAAGATTAGTCAAGTCACCTACATTTAAGCTTGAAAATTGATTACCATTACAAACTAAAATTTGAAGATTAGTCATGCTGCTTACATCTATACTTGGCAGCTGATTATTTGAACAATCGAAATTAGTAAGATTAGTCAAACTACTTACATCGATACTTGGAAGTTGATTACTGCTACATTCTAAAATTTGAAGATTAGTCAAGCCGCTTACATCTAAACTTGACAGTTGATTATTGGAACAATTAAAACCATTAAGATTAAGCAATCCACTTACATTTATACTTGACAGTTGATTATTGGAACAACCTAATTCTCGTAGATTAGTTAAGCTGCTTAAATCTAAACTCGTAAGTTGATTATTGAAACAATATAAAATTTGAAGATTAGTCAAGCCAATTACATTCAAACTTGACAGTTGATTATTGCCACAATATAAATTAGTAAGATTAGTCAAGCCACTTAAATCTAAACTTGAAATTTGATTATCACTACAACTTAATCCTTCAAGATTAGTCAAACTACTTACATCTAAACTTGACAATTGATTGTTATAACAACCTAAAGTTTTAAGATTAGTCAAGCCATTTAAATTTAAACTTGGAATATGATTATTTGGACAATGTAAATTTTGAAGATTAGACAAGCCATTTAAATCTAAACTTGAAATTTGATTATGGGCGCAACCTAAAGTTTGAAGATTAGTCAAGCCAATTACATTTAAACTTAAAATTTGATTATCGGAACAATCTACATATTGAAGATTAGTCAAGCCACTTACATTTAAACTTGGAATTTGATTATTTGTACAATTTAACCTTCGGAGATTAGTCAATGCGCTCACATTTAAATTGGTAAGATTATCATTTATACATGTTAAAACCTGTAGATTACTAAAACTTTCTATTCCTGTTAAATCTGAAATAGAGACACTACGTAACCACAGCCATTTAATAGCTAAAGCTTCACTTACTTGTATTTCCCCATCATTGTTGGTGTCAACACTATTATAACTTGTAACATTTCCACCGTCATCAGGTGTTTGTGTTGAGGCGATATTAATTGCTGCATTCGCCGCCAACAATCTCGCCTTAAAATTCGCATCCGGAATATTAACAATCTGCGCCTTCCCAACAAATCCAAGTAACGTAATAACGAAAAGAGCGTAGTATTTTTTCATAAAAATAGTTTGAACCTCAAAGAGATAGAATTCCATTGTAAGATAATGTTACTTAAAAAAATATCCTTTTAAACTGTCAAACGGATAATCTTTATAACCTGTCAAGTTTAATCATAAAAATACCTCCAAAAACTCCGAAACTCCTTATCACATATAGGCTAGAGGTCATTTCTTTAATACACCTGCTTATCTTATTAATACATCAGCTCACCTTGTTAATACAATTGCTTATCTTGTTAATGCAACTGCTTGCCTTGTTAATACAATTGCTTATCTTGTTAATGCAACTGCTTGCCTTGTTAATACAATAGCTTATCTTGTTAATGCAACTGCTTGCCTTATTAATACAATAGCTTATCTTGTTAATACAACTGCTTACCTTATTAATACAATTGCTTATCTTGTTAATACAACCGCTTACCTTATTAATACAATGGCTTATCTTGTTAATATACTTACCTTATAATTGCAATTGCCCAAAAGTGTAGTTTTATAAAAGCTTTCTTTAAAAATGATTAGAGCAAGGGAGTTGTAGTTAATTTTCCTAATTTTACCCCATGCAAAACAACCCGTCAAAAGACCCTCTTCACGGCATGACCCTCCAAAAAATACTGGAAATTCTAGTAGACTATTACGGTTTTGACACCCTCGCTGAACTAATCAAGATTAAATGCTTTACCAACGACCCAAGCATCAAATCAAGCCTAACGTTCCTAAGAAAAACCGACTGGGCCAGAAAGAAAGTTGAAGAGCTTTACATTAAAACCTTGCCAAAGCTCAACAAATAGTACTAATAAAACGTCACTTCGAGTGATTTCGTCATTTAGGACGGAATTGTATCGAGAAGCTTAGGGCCTCCAATTCCTTTTTAGCAAAGAATAAATCACGGTGTCCCAATATTTGCCATCCCACAACTCATTCTCCAAGATGTGAGCTTCCTTCACAAAACCATTCTTCTGTAAAACCCGTTCCGAAGCAATATTATCAGGATCAATAACCGCCTCAATCGAATGCAATTGCATTTGCTCAAATCCATAAGCTACCACCGCTTTAATCGCTTCAGTAATATACCCTTTACCATTAAACTCTGGAAGCGACATATACCCAATCTCCGCACGATGATTCTCCGGCTGAATTCGGTAATGCCCAATAATACCAATAATCTTAGGCTCCCCTTTGATAGTAATACCCCAATTAATGCCAATGTTACCCTCAATCTTCTCCTCAATCATCGCAATATGGGCCAAAGCATCTTCTCGAGTTACTGCCAAAGGTCTCGGAATGTATTTCATAATCTCAGGATTCCCTCTAAGCGCCAAGACTTCATCTGCATCGTTCTCATCAAGTCGACGCAACAACAGTCTCTCGGTTTCTATATTCTGAAAAGGATGGAAGTTGATAGTTAGCATAACAATGTTTTTTAGTTAATTTACCTAAATGGATACAATTTAATTATTTTTATATTAAACACATACAAACATAGTTTTTTACAAACTTTACCAAGGCGTTTTACTTTGTCATAGCAAAATATAACTATGTGATACCAAGAATTGGTCTATAACAATCTTTTTTCTATCTAACTATGTGTTTAATTTTTTAAATATTGAATTTATATAATTACATCAAACAGCATAAAATTATAAAATTTCAATACTAAATTGATACCCTGCAGAAGAATCAACAGCTAATAACTGAATCCCTTCCTTATCTTCAATCCGCCCCGAAGCATTCAAAACATCCGAATAACCTACCCAAGGCTCCAAACAAATAAAAGGTGCACCCAATTTAGTCCATATCCCAAAATTAGGAAACCCCTCAAAACTAAAGTTTAAAATTGGCTGTCCTTTCTCAAGCAACTGTATTCGTTTAGACACCATCGACTTAAAAATCAAAGCATCTTGCTCAAAAAGTGAGTAGGAAAGGGGGAGTTTACTATCATATAAGGCAATAGTTTTTATTTTATCAGATAACAAATCGTGGTCTAAAGTATAACTAATCAAACTTTCATTAGGTTCAAATAACAAACTGTAATCTTCAAATGCATGAGGCAAAGCCAATGCCGGATGGCCTCCAATAGCATAATACATAACCTCTGAACCTTTATTAAATACTCTATAACCAATATGCAACTTCGATTCCTGAAGAGTATAAACAACCTGCAATTCAAACGAAAAAGGATAAACACTCAAACTCTCCGAATCCGAAACTAAAGAAAAAACCACTTCATGTTCACTTTGGGAAACCAATTCAAATACTCGGTCTCTAGCAAAACCATGACGCGATAGGGTATAGGCCTTATTCTTATAAGTAAAAGTACTATCCTTCAAAGTTCCCACAATAGGAAACAAAATAGGGGAGTGCTTCCCCCAATAATCCGGATTTCCCTCCCAGATATATTCTGTTTGGGTTCCCATACGTTGCAATGAAACCAATTCAGCCCCTTTATGCCGAATCGTAGCCGATAATTTTGAATTAGTGAGGGTTGTTGTCACGTGCATTTATTTTAGATTACAAATATATTTTATTATCTCATTTTACTATCAGAAGTTCACAAAAAGAAGGAAGAATTTATCATCGATGAAATGCAATAAAGTAGGAAATATTCTTATAATGAACACAATATAGTGTATTTCATCGATTTTATTTGCTACTTTAACGGTAAAAGTAGTAGTATTGTCTAACCAAATCAAACAACACGTTCTTACAATACTATTTAAATAAAGTGTTTGCCCCACATCTACTAGCTTTAAATAATATATTCTGTCAATATTAACTAAATAAAGTGTTTGCCCCACATCTACTTTATTAAAAACTTAACCTACTACTATGAAAGCAAAAATGTTTAGAGCATTGTTGCCGTTAGCAATCGTGTTCACTATGGTTTCTTGTTCTTCTAACTCTTCAGAAGATAATTCAACTGCCAATAAAGTTGTAACTACTTACAACTATAATGACACCGAATTAAAACTAATCACGCTTATCAACAATCACCGTCAAAGTATTGGATTGAATGCTCTAGAAGTAATCAATCATATCTCTTACAAATCAGAAGAGCACAATATTTACATGATTGATAATAAAGTGGTAAACCACGATTATTTCCAACAAAGATCAGACAATCTTATTGCTGTATTAGGAGCTACAAAAGTAGGTGAGAACATCGCCTACAATTACCAAAATGCTGAAAGTGCATTCAGCGCCTGGATGAATAGTCCAGCTCACAAAGCCAATTTAGAAGGTGATTATACCCATTTTGGGATTTCAGTTTCGATAGATCCTGCAACAGGGAAAAAATATTACACAAACATGTTCATTAAGAAAAAATAATGACATACTGTACAAAAGAAAAATAGTTTGATTATTGTTTTGTTTGATTTTGACAGATCGGAAAACCCACTAACTAAAGTGGGTTTTTTTTATTTAAATCCTAATCTGGTTTTCAATTTTAAAAATAACAAAGCTATAGAATAAGCATCATCCGAAGCAGAATTTCGTTCACTTTGCGGAATTTTATAATGCTTCACTAAATCATCCAATGAAAAAGATTTCGTAATATCCATCAACTTTTGATGCATAATCTCCACATCCAAAGCCTCATTCTTTAGTTTACCACATTCCATTTTTTCCAATACACTATTAATCATTTCAATATCAAAATGAATTCGGTGACCCACTAAAACAGCATTGCCAATATATTCAACAAGAGCTTGAATAGCTTGTGGCTCAGCTAATTTTGATAATTTACTTTCGATTAAAAATTCATTAGACAACCCATTGTCATGAAGGTATTTGTATTGCAAAATGACCACTTCAAAATTATCTCCAATACGAATAATATCATTAACAACAGCTAGAGCTCCAAAAGATAAAATAACATCCTTTCTTGGATTCAAACCAGTCGTTTCTGTGCTTAAAATGACATATCTGTTAGGTTTGGTTTCAAATTTTGCTAGATATAATTTCCAAAAATCGGGGTATTCCTTGTTTATATTTTTAATCCAATCAAGCATAATTTATGAGAATTGGGTTAATTGAAATTTATCTTTTATTAATTCTTCCAATTCTTTCATTGGAGACAAGGCATTCTTAAGTCTTTCTTTATCTACCTTAGACATTTCCTCCACATTAATATAATCACCAGAAGTATCATTTTTAAGTCCTTCCAAAGTTCTAAACTTAGATAAGATTAAAAAGGCATCGGCACAATTCAAATAGATTTCAGAAAATTTAGGGTCAGCAATAGCCAATTGCTTAAATCGCAAATAGGTATTATTAATTCCTTTTAAATTCAAACTAATAGCAAATAAACGAGCAGCATCAACTAAAGGCATAATAGCTCTATTTTTGATATCAAACTTTCCTTTGTTTTCGCCTTCTTCTTCCAAATTGAATTTTTTGAAAAAGTTAAGAGGAGGATTTTTCCTTAAGGCATCATTCCCAAGGTAATCAAAGAATAGGGCATTGTTTCTACTATTCTTGAATATTAAGTCATTCAGAGCATCTTCAATTTTACTTTCCCCAAATACAATTTCATAATCAAAAAAGATACTGCTAATATCATTAGATTTTTCACCAGGGGTTTTCATCCAGTTATTATACTGTTTAATCCAATCGGATAAGGATTTACACCAAAGCATATTACTAGCCATATGCCCATTAGGACAAAATTGATAGCCCACTTTTTCTAAAATAGAAGTAGCTCTTTTGGCCAATTTTAAAAAGTAATCTTTAACATCTCTATAATTTTCAGCCGCTACATCTTCAAAAACTAAAATACTATCTTGATCGGTCAATAAAAACTGTTCTTTCCTTCCTTGACTTCCAATACTAAACCAAGCAAATCGGGCTGGAGGTGAGCCTAAATCAAGAATAGCCAATTCAATGGAACGTTTTATAATAGCTGTAATGATTTCTCCAGAAATATTATAAATATGAGGTAACGGAATATTCTTAGCAATCGAAGTTTGTATCAATTCCGTTAATTTTTCACGAACTAATTTAAGTTCCTTAGGAGATAGAGATCGTTTAATCTCTTTAATTAAAACTCCAGGGTTATTAGCTTGAGCTACAATTAAATCATGCTCTGAAATAATTCCTTTAACCTCTGATTTATCGGAACCATCAACAGTTACACACAAGTGACTAACATTGTGTTTTAACAATAAAAGTTGAGCCTCAGCCACAGAAACATTCTCAGGAACAGTAATCACCGGAGAAGACATTACTTTATCAATAGTACTAATAAGTGGAAATCTTCCATTGGCAATTTTTGATCTAAAGTCAGTATCCGTAATAATTCCGATTGGATAGTTTTGCTCAGTAATAACGGCATTATCCATTAAATTTTCTGTCATCAATTGAGCCACATCTTTAACAATAGAAGTAATGGCTACTTTTAAAGGGGTTTTATTATATGCTAATGACTGAAAATATTGTATTTCATTTTGCTGATTTTCCCCATAAACATTATCTGTTAAAAGTCGACCGCGGTTTTCTTTATCAAAAGGATTTCTAGTATTTGTAGCAAAGCTTTCTAACAAAAAGTCTAAAACTTGCTGATTCTGAGCCACAAAAGGCTTAAATGAGTTGATAGGAATGGCATATACAATACTGTCTTCACGGGCCTTAGCCGTCATCATATAGTTGTTTTTAGCAAAAAAAGGTCGTAAACCAAAGACATCACCAGGATAGCATTTATTTAATAATGTTTCTTCAGCATCAGCAATAACGGAAAGATTTATTACACCAGAAGCCACCACATAAAAACTATCATGCAGTTTATCATTTATTTGAAACAACGTTTTATGTTTGTCTAAATTTACAACGCCAATACTTGTGGCAACTTGTAAAAGTTCAACGTGAGTCAAATAACTAAATGGTGCGTATTCTTTTAAAAAATTGGCAATATTTTCAGCAACAGAATTACTCATTTAAAATTTATTGTATGAGTTACAAAAATAACAAAGGTTTAGAGAAGTAAAAGACTATTGTTAAAAAGATTTTAAAACTAAATATTATGCATAGAGGTGTTCGTTTTTGAAATAAACTATTTTACATAATATAAATTATGATTTAAAAATATTAAATAATATAAAGTAATATTATTGATTATAAAATATTAATTATAAGCAAAATAAACTCCTTTATCTAAATAATAAAATTTAAAAATTAATTTCTCTAAATAATTTACCAATAGCTAATGTTAATTTAGTTTTATAATCCTCAATCAACCATTCTCGATAATTTTTACTAGTTTTTCCTAAACAATTCACATATCGCTTAATCCGACTTTCAATATCATCATTTAAAAGTTTAGATAACATTCTTGCTTGGGTAAGTTCTTTTGTATTCTCAACACACATTAAAGCATGTTGCTGTATTGATATCTCGAGAACTTCTTTAGAACGTTTATTCAAAGCAGTTATTCTTTTAAATTCTCCTTCAATATCAATAGTTATGTTAGTCGTTTTGGAAAACATTTTTCTAACATCATCAGGCATTACATATTTGAAATTATTTTCGATTTCAACATCATCTCTTAAACTTTCCAAATAATATTCAGGTGATTTAAAGATATGTTGCCAATCTACTGGGTCATTCCACAATCCAAATCGTAATGCATTATTTCCTAAATCAATAACCGTAAAATTATCTTTATTAGGCAATTTTCTAGAACCACGTCCAATCATTTGAAAATATAATGTTAATGATTTGGTAGCCCGATTCAATATAATACTTTCAACCGTTGGTTCATCAAAACCTGTTGTCAATATACCAACAGAAGTTAAAATAGCATCTGGTGTTTTCTTGAACCAATGCAAAATATCTTTTCTATCTTCAGCAGATGTAGTATTGTCAAGATGCTTAATTGGAAATCCAGCTTCTCTAAAAGTCTCATATACATACAATGAAGTATGAATTCCATTATTGAAAATCAATGTTTTCTTTCCTAATGATTTTTCGGTGTAAGCATGCAGTAATTTTTCTTGCATTACCATATTCATATACAAATCATCAGAAGATTTAACTGTGTAATCACCATTAATACCAACTTTTAATGAAGTTAATCCAACATCATAACTATAAGTTGTTGCTTTTGCTAAAAACCCTTTATCAATCAATGATTGAATAGTATCACCAACAATTAATTCATCATAATTGTTATGCATCGGTAACTTGATATTAGAACTCAATGGTGTAGCGGTAACTCCT
The DNA here is from genome assembly GCF_025947145.1 of Flavobacterium sp. N1994. Lineage (NCBI taxonomy): Bacteria > Pseudomonadati > Bacteroidota > Flavobacteriia > Flavobacteriales > Flavobacteriaceae > Flavobacterium > Flavobacterium sp. N1994. Next base: position 502,404 of record NZ_CP109999.1, on the reverse strand, counting down.
AAAATAAAAGACTTTTTAAATTGACTAAATAGTTTTCTAAATGAATTGTAATGTGCTTCATCGATAATAACCAAACCCACATTATCAATCATTAACTTCTCATCATTCAATCGGTTTTTCAACGTTTCAACCATAGCTACGAAACAAGAATATTCATCTTGATCTGGCAATTCTTTGATGTTACTATTGATGATTTTGTTTTTGACGTCGAATCCTTTAAGCATTTTTGAAGTTTGCTTACAAAGTTCAATTCTATGAGTTAAAACGACTACTTTTTTATTGTGTTGAGACAAATAACGTCTAACAATTTCAGAAAAAATAACTGTTTTTCCTCCACCTGTTGGGAGTTGATAAAGCAAATGATGATCACTTGGAGCGTTATCTAAACGATCAAAAATTTTGTCAATATCGCCTTTTTGGTAACCGTAAAGTTCCTTTTTCTCTTCAATTTCGGTAATAATATCTTTTTGAGACATAGCGATTTGTACAATTTTGCAAAAGTACACCTAAAAAAGAGTTATCTCCAAAATTAAATAATTTATTTACAATAATTTAATATTCGAAACGCTCAACTATTGCACTGAATTCATATTGATTAACCCAATTTTGTTGAATAGCTTCTTCCTTTAGAGCTTCTACTCTACTTTTAAATTCATCCAAAATACCATTTTCAATTAAAAAGCTTACAGCTTGTTGAAAAGAAGTGAGCATACTTTTAAAAAACAATTCTTGTTTAATGACTTTTTCTGAAGAATAGGCTTGAGCAATTTCAATGGTATACAACATGATATCTGCAATCATAAAAACATCAACACCTAACGAAATAAAATGTTTTATATATTTCTGTGCCACTGAACGACGCATTTTAGCTTTTTTCCCTTTAATAGGGAAATATTCATTGGAAATTTTAAACTTGGCTTCCTGTACTAGTTTATTTTCATTTGGATTAAAAACAAAATCATAATAGACCTTTACATCTTTAAATTTATCATACATCTCAACAAGTTGCTCTTCCAATTGAGTTTTGTTTAGTTCATTGAGATACTTTTTTAAGTCGCGCTTGCTCATCGTTTAGATTATAAAAGCAAAAGTAACGGCTTTTTAGCGGACTTTATGAATGTTATTATTTAATTTTGTCGCAAATAAACATACAATGACCAAAGTTTTTAAGTTCATAGCCATTTCAGAAGGCATATCCTATTTAGTGCTATTTTTTAACATGTTAGTAATCAAACCCAATCATTTTGAATTATATAAATCATTGTTGTTTCCAATCGGAATGGCTCATGGTCTGCTATTCATCAGTTACGTGATTATGGCATTTCGAATTAAAAATAATCAGAATTGGGATTTAAAAGATTTATTTGTTGTACAAGTAGCTTCCCTATTGCCATTTGCTACTTTTTATGTTGAAAAAAAATATGTAAAAAATGCATAAACTCGTCGAAAAAATATTTGGTTGGTGCTATCTACTATTCAAAAAATGGGATTTTGGAGAGACGCTTGCTGCTTATCTAAGTTTGGCCATCAACATAGTTGTTTTAGCTATTTTATCCTATATCATTTATTTGATATTCCGATTTTTATTGGTTAGAACTATGATTGTTATCGCAAGAAGAACTAAAACTAAATTCGATGATTTATTAGTTTCTAATAAGACCGCTAAATATATTGCGCATCTAATTCCGCTACTGTTTATTTACAAATGTGTTCCTATTATTTTGGAAAACTTTGTCTATTGGGAATCCGTTTTTGGTAAATTAGTTGGCATTTATATTGTTTTACTAAGCTTATGGATATTTAAAACCATTCTGCATGCTATTAGAGATCATTTAAAACAGAATCCATCATTCAGTGATAAGCCAATTGATAGTTACATTCAGGTAATTATGATTGTGTTGTGGATTTTTGCTTTTATTTTCATCATCTCCAAGATATTTGATATTGATACCAACACTATGTTGGGAACCTTTGGAGCCATTTCAGCAATCATTATCTTAATATTCAGAGATACTATTTTAGGGTTTGTGGCGAGTGTTCAAGTGTCGTTGAATGATATGGTTCGTATTGGTGACTGGATTACTTTTGACAAATTTGGTGCTGATGGTGATGTGATTGAAATTAATTTGGCAACAGTAAAAGTTAGAAACTTTGATAATACCACCACAACAATTCCAACCTACAGTATGATTTCTGATTCTTTTAGAAACTGGCGAGGAATGTTAAATTCTGACGGACGTCGAATCAAAAGACATGTTTTAATCAAAGCTAGCAGCATTCGTTTTTTAGATGATAATGAACTATTAAAATTAAAAAAAATACAATTAGTTAGTAGTTACATAGACCTTCGTCAGACAGAAATTGAGAAATACAATACAACACACCAAGTTGATAAATCAATTTTAATCAATGGAAGAAACATGACTAATTTTGGATTATTCCGAAAATACATTACACAGTATTTAAGTCAATATCCCGGTTTAAATAAAGATATGATTTTACTTTGTCGTCAATTACAGCCCACGCCACAAGGGATTCCTTTAGAAATCTACACTTTTTCAAACGATAAACGATTTGAAAACTACGAATATATTATGGCAGATATTTTCGATCATGTGTTCGCTTCTATTTCTTATTTTGACTTGGAAATCTATGAAATGCCATCAGGAAAAAGTGATTATGTAGAATAAGTTTTACATTGCATTCAATTAAATATAAAAAAGTTGATTATTAATAGGAAACATTTATATTTGTAGCGATTTAACATTTTATTATAATAATAACAAATCAAAATATATGAAGAATTATCTACTATTATTGGCAACAATTTTTTGCTTCTCTTTATCTACTAGTGCCCAAGGTCCTAACAAAAACAAGAAAAATAAAAAAGGAGATTTAGAACTTATTGCTGCAGAGCCTGACAAAGAGCTAGTTGGAGAAACATTCAATAGATGGTCAGTAGAAGCTGATTTCGGTCAAGCTAAAGGATCAAAGCCTTATACTGATGGTTATTATGCTAATAATCCTGGTAAGTTTTTTGGTGGAATTGACATAAATCATGTTGGATTTGGTGCTAGATATATGTTCAGCCCAAAATTCGGTGTTAAAGCCAATTTTAATTTTGATAATCTTCAAAAACAAGGTGACTCTGGAAGTCCAGCATTTCAAATGGAACACATCCAATTCTCAGGTGAAGGTGTAACCAATTTGATTCGAATATTTGATATTCAAAAACAAGCTAAAAGATTTGGATTATTATTCCATTTTGGTTTTCAAATTTCACGCATGCAACCTAAAATCGGACCTTATGCAAACGTTCATGAATGGAATGGCGGAGTTGTTGGAGGTATCTCACCACAATTTAGAATATTTAAAAACGTAAGTATATTTCTTGATTTTACTGTTAATTCAAATGTTAGACAACATTTTAACTGGGATGGACAATCATTTTCTGACCCAAAAAATAACTTAACAGGAAGTTTATTTAGATCTACTTTTGGGGTGTCATTAGCACTTGGAAAAGGTAAAATTCATGGAGACTGGGCTATTATTAAAGATAAAAACGATAAGCGTTTAGATTCTCTAAATAACAAAATTGGAGAAATAGAAGACTTGATGAATGATAGCGATAAAGATGGTGTGCCAGATTATTTAGATGTTGAACAAAATTCTATTGCTGGTGTTGCTGTGGATACTAAAGGTAGAATGGTTGACAAAAACAACAATGGTGTACCAGATGAGTTAGAGAAATATGTTGCTAATACTATTGCAACTAATAATAACACTACAACTGCTGCTGCAACAGAAAATGCTGTGTTAACTCTTATCAATGATGGTTATATAGCTGCTTATTTTGACCCAGCTAAATCACAACCAAATCCTGCATCAGCTAGTAATATAGGTTTCATTCTTAATTACTTGAAAAACAACCCTGACAAAACTGTTGATATCACAGGTTTCGCTGATGAAATTGGAAGTAACGAATACAACAACAAATTGGCAAGCGATAGAGCTCAAGCGGTTAAAACTATCTTAGTTAAAGCTGGTATAAGTGAGTCTAGATTGAATATCTTATCAAACGGAGAAGATAATTCAGTAGATAAAAAATCTGATTGGGCAAGACGTCTAGTTCGTAAAACACTATTTAAAGTCAAATAATAATTAACAATTAATTATTAATAACTATAAAAAACCTCTGTATTTGTACAGAGGTTTTTTTTTAACTTTAAAATAAAAATCATGGAAGCCAGAGATAACAATGTTCTTGAATTAAGAGGTGAAGCATTAGGAGTAATCAATATTCAGTCTTCATCCGAAGAACTATTTCAAAATAAAACCCTCCGTCCTATTTTGAAATTGCAAAATGATTTATTCATCCAAGTCTTTATTAATTATGCCATAAAACAAAAAGGTGCCTTTTTTGAGCTATCTCCTGATAAAAAAATGGCATACATAGAAAATGTTATCCAACGTGATATCAAGTTTCGAAACTCTTTAAAAGGAATGATTATCGCCTTTTTTACTTTAGAGGAATACGCTGAATATATTCAAATCTCATCCAACTTAAATAAACGAATGATGAATATGCTCATAGAACGTTTAAAAAGCCAAGTGCAACTTATCGAAAAGTGATTTTAAAACTGATAAATATTAAAATCATCTTTTGATTTCAGGGTATTTATTAAAGAAAATTCAAAAACTAAATATCTTTAAAAAGTATATCGCAATAGTTCTCTATTTCTTTATTTTTATCAATTTTACAACGAATTTTTCATTATAATTGTTTAACTAATAACAATTTATGAGAGAAGAATATTTTAAATGGTATTCACCGAATTTGAGTCGTGAAATTGAGATGTTGGTTTTTGGACATGCTGGTTATCCAGTCATCCTCTTCCCTACTTCTATGGGAAGTTTTCATGAAAATAAAGACCAAGGTTTGATAGAAAGTGCCAGTTGGTATATTGATCAAGGCTTAATACAAATATTTTGTCCCAACAGCATCGATAAAGACAGTTTTTACAATCGTCATATTCATCCCGTTCATCGCATTCAAAATCATGCTTGGTATGATAAAATGATTTGTCACGAAATTGTTGAACGTGTAAAAAACAATACCGGTGCTGGTAAAGTTGCTGTTGCTGGATGCAGCTTTGGGGGCTATCATGCGGCCAATTTTGCTTTCAAACATCCCGGATATGTAAGTCATATGTTTTCCATGAGCGGAGCCTTTTCTATAAAGAGTTTTATGGATGGCCATTGGGATGATGATGTATTTTACAATTCCCCTGAAGATTATCTTCACGGATTAAACGATGGTGAATTATGGAATATGGATATTATTTTAGGAACTTCTAACTGGGATATTTGTTTAGATGCCAATTTAAAACTAAGCAAAATTTTAGCACAACGAGATATTCCACATTGGTTGGATATCCGACAAGATCGTGAACATGATTGGCCTGTATGGCGTGAAATGTTTCCGCATTATTTATCTCGGATTAAGTTTTTTTAAAAAGAACACTATATAAAGAAACTAGTTCTCACAATTAAATTACTAGAACTATGAATTAAATTACTAGAACTGTGAATTAAGTTACTAGAACTCTCAATTAAATTACTAGAACTATGAATTAAATTACTAGAACTGTGAATTAAATTACTAGAACTCTCAATTAAGTTATTAGAACTGTGAATTAAATTACCAGAACTCTCAATTAAGTTACTAGAACTGTGAATTAAATTAGTAAAACATTAAACTAAATAAGTATTAGACAATAACAGAATCAGATAAACATAGTAAACATGAAAAAGATTGGAATATTATTTGGTATGGAAGATACCTACCCACAGGCATTTATCGATAGAGTAAACTCAAAAGGCGAGAAAGGAATTATTGCTGAAGCCGTTTCCATTGATAAAGTAGTGCAAAATAAAGGTGGCGAATATGCCGTAATTATTGATAGGATTTCTCAAGATGTCCCTTTTTATAGGGCATTTCTAAAAAATGCAGCCTTAACAGGAACTAATGTAATCAATAACCCATTTTGGTGGAGTGCTGATGATAAATTTTTCAATAACTGTTTGGCCGATACTTTAGGTGTACCGTTACCCAATACAGTGATTCTTCCTTCTGCAGAACATCCTACTGATACTACTTCTAAATCGTTTAGAAACTTAAAATATCCTATGGATTGGGATGGAATTTTTGATTACATCGGGTTTCCAGCATACATGAAACCCTATGCTGGTGGTGGTTGGAAAAATGTATACCGATTAGAAAACAAGGAAGAGTTTTGGCAAAAGCATCAGGAAACAGGCCAATTAGTTATGCTTTTACAAGAAGAAATTGTATTTGAGGATTACTACCGAGTATATTGTTTGGGTTGCAAAGATGTCCGCATCATGCCCTACGAACCAAGAAACCCGCATCATCTTAGATATGTAGTTGAAAATCCAAATACAGATAAAAAACTGATGGCTACCATCAAAGACTACACCTTACGTCTTTGCAAAGGGTTAGGCTATGATTTCAATACCGTTGAGTTTGCCGTTCGTGATGGAATTCCTTATGCTATCGACTTTGGAAACCCTGCTCCTGATGCTGAATTGACTTCGGTAGGTGCTGAGAATTTTGAATGGGTGGTAGAGACTTCTGCTAAAATGGCAATCGCTGCAGCCAAAAAACAAAAACCAGGACAAACCAATTTAACTTGGGGAACCTTTATTAAAGAATCAGCAGCCCAAAAATAAAATGGTGTTTGCTAAGTAATACAAAGAGTGATGACTAAAAAATTACCCATATTTACACTTGGTGTAGAAGAAGAATATCAAATCATTGATCCACAAACTCGGGATTTGCGTTCGCATTTATCCAAAATTGTAGATGGCGCCAAAATCATTTTAAATGAACAGGTTAAAGCCGAAATGCACCAGTCTGTGGTAGAAGTTGGAACCAATATTTGTAAAAATGTAGGCGAAGCTAAACAAGAAATTCGTTTTCTGCGTAGCAAAATTGTGGAACTGGCAGACAAACAAGGATTGGTTGTAGGAGGCGCTGGAACCCATCCGTTTTCAAGATGGCAAGACCAACCCATTACAGACGACCCAAGGTACCATCATATTGTAAACGAATTGCAAGATGCTGCACGTTCTAATTTGATTTTCGGAATGCATTGTCATGTGGGTATTGAGAACCGCGAAATTGGGTTACAATTAATGAATCAAGCTTGCTATTTCTTGCCTCATATTTTTGCGTTATCCACTAATTCTCCGTTTTGGGAAGGAAGGAATACAGGGTACAAATCCTTTAGAACCAAAGTTTTTGATAAATTCCCACGTACTGGTTTGCCGGAATATTTTGATAGTGTTCAGTCGTATGACAACTATTTAGAGACTTTGGTAAAAACCAAATGTATCGACAATCCGAAAAAAATTTGGTGGGATTTACGTTTGCATCCGTTTTATGACACCATTGAGTTTCGTATTACGGATATGAGTTTAACGGTTGATGAAGCCATGTGCATTGTAGCAGTGATTCAGGCTATTGTGGCTAAATTGTATAAACTTACTATGGCGAACACCAGTTTTAATATCTATAGAATCGCTTTGATAAAAGAGAATAAATTCCGTGCTGCACGTTATGGCATAGAAGGCAATATGATTGATTTTGGTTTGCAAAAAGAAGTGGATACAAAATGCTTAATTCATGAGTTACTTGAATTTATTGATGATGTAGTTGATGAATTGGGTAGTCGAGAGCATATCAATTATGTTAATACTATTTTAAATGAAGGAACTGGTGCCGACAAACAGTTAGCAGTTTTTGAAGCTACACAAGATTTGACCAAAGTGGTGGATATGATTACCAGCGAATTCACTAGAGGATTGTAAATGAAAAAGGTATATTTGCACCATTAAATCAATAGCATGAACCACCAAATAAGAATAGCAGTTTTAGATATGTACAACGGAGAACCTAATCAGGGAATGCGCTGTATTATTGATATCATGAATAGATTCAATCAAATAGTTACGTTTCAAATTTTTGATGTTCGCGGTAAAAGTGAATTTCCCAATATTGAAAAGTTTGACATCTATATCTCTACTGGTGGACCAGGAAATCCATTAGAAGGCGATGGCAATTGGGATTTAAAATGGTATGATTTCATCAATCAGTTATGGAATTGGAACAAGGAACAAAAAGTAAAAAAACACGTTTTGTTTATTTGTCATTCGTTTCAAATGGCTTGCCATCACTTTGGCTTGGCCGAAATAACTAAAAGAAAATCAACCTCCTTTGGGGTAATGACCATTCATAAAACAGAAGCAGGAATGAATGATCCTATTTTAGAAGGTTTAGAAAACCCGTTTTATGCTATTGACAGTCGGGATTATCAAGTGGTACAACCTAAACTAAGTATATTTAGCAAAAAGGGCGCGATGATTATTGCATTGGAAAAAATAAGAACTTACAGAGAATATGAGCGAGCCATTATGGGCGTTCGTTTTTCGGATGAGTTTGTTGGTTTGCAATTCCATCCAGAAGCTGATGCTTTGAGTTTTATTGCCAATTTGAAGAACAAAGAAAAAAGAGAAAGAATTATTGATATGAAAGGAAAACAAAAGTTCCGTGACATGTTAGAAGATTTACTAGACGAAGATAAAATCTATAAAACCAACGAAACCATTATTCCTAATTTCCTACGCATTGCTATCAATGATTTAATGAAACACAAAAAAGCGTTATCCAATTGATTAACTAGTGATTAGTAACAAGCTTTGAACTGATTACTTGACTAATCACTATTCACTAATTACTAATCACTATGAATTCTAACTATAGAACACTTTTCAATCAAAATTTCACTATTGAAAAATACGACGATTTAATTCAAGACATTACCTCTGATTTTGATTATAAAGTTACCTTTCGTATTGGTGAAACGCCATTTTTTATCCCAAATGATTTGAAAGAACAATTGTTGGAAGGTTGTCAGCAAGTGATTGATTTTATTCAAAAAGAGGATTTTAAAGCACTTACTAATAGAGCATTAGAATTGAATCGAAAAGTACCTAACGAAGATAATCATACTACCTTTTTAGCTATTGATTTCGGGATTTGTGAAGAAGAAGGTTCCATTGTTCCTAAGCTAATTGAAGTGCAAGGATTTCCGTCTTTGTTTAATTTTCAGAATCATTTGTCTCAAAAATTTGTCGACCACTACCCTTTCCTATCAGAACTAACCCCTTTTCTTAACGGATTAAATCAGGAAAGTTATTTGCAATTAATAGAAGACGTTATTTGCAATAATTATCCAAAAGAAAATGTTATCCTGTTAGAAATTGAACCAGAAAAACAAAACACAAAGATAGATTTCTATTACTGTCACAGAGATTTAGGGATTCCAATTATTTGTGTAACCGAATTGTATCAAAAAGGACAACAACTTTTCTATAAAAATGAAAAAGGAGTAGAAATTTTGGTAAAACGAATCTACAATCGTGTCATTTTTGATGAATTGGATTTACGCACCGATTTGAAACTAAACTTTGATTTCTCTTCTGATATGGATGTAGAATGGGCAGGTCATCCGAATTGGTTTTTCCGAATTAGCAAATTCATTTTGCCTTACCTAAAAGGAAAATATTTTATAGAAACTACTTTGCTTTCGGATTTAAAAGAGATTCCTGCGGATTTAGAGAATTATGTTTTAAAACCATTGTTTTCTTTCTCAGGAAGTGGCGTAATTTTCCATGTAAAAAAAGAAGATATTGAAGCTGTAAAAGAAAAAGATTTATACATCCTTCAGAAAAAAGTAAATTATAAACCTGTCATTCAATCGCCAGATGGTAAGGTAAAAGCAGAAGTTCGATTACTAGCTGTATGGAAAAAAGACGCTCCTGCTCCTACTCTAGTTACCAATTTAGTTCGATTAAGTCGTGGTGAAATGATTGGAGTAAAATTCAATAAAGACAAAGATTGGGTGGGTGGAACGGTTGGAATGTTTGAAAAATAAATTACAAATAGTTCTTTTTGATTTGTAGAAAACTCTTTTCTGAATTCACTAATTCATTAACAACTTCCTTTCTTAAAGATTCAAAATCGTCATATTTTAAATACTTAGCCCAATCAGTTTCCGTCAATACTTCTTTGATAGTTCTGATGGTTTTGGCAGTATCTTTAGCATTTCTAAAAACCAAATTCTGCTGATTATTGGAGCTTAGTTTGTGATAAAAATTGGCTTCTTGTGTTTCAAAATTGGCTTCAATAAAGAAAAGTTTTGAAGTATCATCATTAGAATAAAAATCAGCCCAATTAGCATATCCAACAATATTGTGTTGACTTTTGAACTCGGCTAAAGGAACTAAACGCCAATGGCAATTAGCCACTCTTCCCCAATGATTGGAAATACGATACAAGCCTTTGTCAGTAAAAATGTATTGACTACCCGATTGACTTTTATAACTAATCTTTAAATCGCTTATTTCTTTAAACAAAACTTCCTTCCAAATACAGAAAGTGTGTTTGTGAAAATTGTGTTTACTATAGATTTTATTGGCCACTACTATTAATGCAATTTCTTTACTGCTTCTTGTTGAGCAACGGTTGCAAAATCTCGGATTAATCGTTCTGCATAATCGTCAAGTAACGCCCTAACTCTTGTGTGATTGTCACTTTTTACAATCAAACCAGCATGATAATCTAAAGGAACTCTAAAACAAACTTCTGCATCATTAAAGCCAGATAAATCAGGGTGTTCAAACTTGGAAAGTGTCAATACAATACCTGCAAATTCTTGCTTAATTTTAGGCAATTTATATTCTTGTCCTTTTACTAAGGCATCTTCAATTTTTGCCCATTCTCCCCACAAGTTTACTCCAGATGCAGCCTCAACCATTTCAGCTAGGTGAGCACCCCCAACACGAGAAGCTGTTTCTAGAAAATAAATTTTTCCGTCATCATTGCATTTGATAAACTCAGTGTGGTTCGCACCATGTTGCATTCCAAAAGCTTTTAATACTTGTTCATTTACTTTCTTGATTTGTTTATCATCTTTAGTATCATATGGAATATTGGCACTTCTGAAGATACCCCCACCTTGAGAAATTTCCATTGGTGTGGCCAAATATTGTGAAGTAATTGAAAATAAAGTCTTTCCTCTCCAATTTAATCCATCACAATGAAAAACAGCACCAGGTTTGAATTGTTCTACTAAATATTTGATTCGATTGGTATCCCCAAGCTCGTGTATTTTTTGCCATAATTCCTCTTTTGAATATACTTTCATAATTCCCGAAGCAGAGGCTTCTGAACGAGGCTTTAAAACCCAAGGAGGTGAAACCGTATCAGCAAATTGATTGATTTCTTCATCATTAAACAAAGAACTAAACGCAGGAATAGGAATACCAGCATCTTTAGCTTTCATTCTCATAGCCAATTTATCACGGAAATACCTTCCCGTGGTTTGTCCCATTCCATCGATTCTAAGATTTTCTCTTAGATAGGCTGCTTTTTCAACATCAAAATCATCTAAAGCAACAATGCCATGAATCTTTTTATGACGCATCACACTAGCGACCCCGGCTAATAATTCTTCTAAATTCCAATCCACATCTTGTCCAGGCATGAAAAAAATATCATCAATATACTCAAATGCCCATGGCTTTTCCCGAAGTTTTTCGGAAGTAATCAGGTATACTTTATTTCCTTGCTTTTTCAGATTAATCATGAAATCGTTTCCTTTGAAATAATTGGAAACACAGATGAAATTTTTAATTGGACTTTCCATACTATTACAGATTTTCAATAAAGTTTGTGATTAAGTGAACTCCATAGGCCGTGGCATGTTTGGTTTTGGCAAATTCATCATCACCAAAAGCCACTCCAGCAATATCAAGATGTGCCCATGCACTGTGATTATTAGTAAAAAATTCTAAAAACTTAGCAGCAGAAATAGCGCCAGCAACAGGTTTTCCAGAATAGTTTTTTACATCCGCAATTTCACTGTCAATATCAGGTTTATAAGCATCCCATAATGGTAATTGCCATAAACGCTCACCAATTGCATCACCAGCTTCTTGCAATTTTATTGATAATTCCACATTGTTAGTAAACAAGCCAGCACATTCATAGCCTAAAGTCCCAATAACGCTTCCTGTTAATGTGGCCAAATCAATCACAGTTTCTGGTTTATAATTTTTTATCAAATAAGATAATCCATCGGCCAAAATCAATCTCCCTTCAGCATCAGTGTCAATGATTTCTATGGAATGTCCAGCATAACTTTGTATAACATCGCTTGGTAAAAAGGATTGCGCATCAACAGAATTCTCACACGCAGGAACAATAGCCGTCACACGGACAGGTAATTGCAAATCAGCAATCAATTGCATCGCTCCTAAAACAGCAGCTCCTCCCGCCATATCGCACTTCATTTGAACCATCCCAGCTGTTTTAATATTTAAACCTCCTGTATCAAATGTAATTCCTTTGCCAACTAACCCTATGTGCTTTTTAGCATTCGCCGGATTGTATTCCATGATGATGAATTGAGGCTCTTGAGCGCTTCCTTTTCCAACAGAAAGAAAAGAATGCAACCCTACTTCGGTAGATTTTTCTTTGCCAAAAACAGTTACTTCAAAACCATGTTTTTTTCCTGATTCGGTGGCCCAATTAGCTAAATATTTGGGGGTGACTTTATTAGGAGGCAAATCAACTAAAGCATAGGTTTCAAGTTGTGCATTTGCAATTTTAATCGCTTTAGCTATTACTTCACCAAAGTCTGTATTGGCAATATAATTCAATTCGAAATCCGAGTTCAAAAAGGAATGGATTTCCGTTTTTTTGTAATGCCCTAAATTATAAGTTCCTAATAACAAACCAGAAAATGCAGCCTCTACTTGAGTTTTATTGAAGTTATCTGGAATAACTAAAGCTACATTTTTTCCGAAAACTTCTTTTTGTTTAGCAGCAATTCTTCTGAATATAGTTTTTAAAGATTTATAATCTAACTCTTTTCCTAAACCAATAAACACATGAGTGCATTCGTATTTTTCAACCAAATAATGGGTATCTTTTTTTCCGTAAAACACTTGAGAATATACTGAAACTCCATGATATTCAATAGGTACGATGCTTTTGGCTGTAGTTTCAAATACTGGAATTAAAATTGTTCCTTTAAAACTATCGAGGTTTTGTTTTTTTATAATTTTATTCATGCTTTAATATTGCTTTTTGGGTATTCATGAATCTTTGATTTCATAAGTTATTCATCTTTGTTGCTAAAGTAAAGCCATTCAATAGCTTTGGGGAATTCATCACTCCAATAACGCTCATTATGTTTGCCTTCGATATTTATGCTTAAACGAACTTTCATCATATCGGCATATCCTTCTTTTTTTAATAATCTTTTCTTAAAATGTTGCACATGATCTATCATAGTAGCACTTTCATCACCACCTGCATAGAGATAGATTCGGGTATTTTGAGGTTCATCCATGTCTAAGAACGACAGTTTGATTTTGGGCACGACCCAAAGCGATGGCGAAAATATCATCAGTTTACCAAATACTTCGGGATACATAATTCCAGAAAAGATACTAACTAATCCTCCCATAGAACTTCCTCCTATTCCAGTATTAGTTCTATCAGATTTAGTTCTAAAATTACTGTCGATAAAAGGCTTAAGCGTTTCTGTTACAAATCGAATGTACTTTTTTCCTTGACCATTTCCGAGAACGGTATTACCCACATTGTATTCTTTAATTCGCTCTTTTTCTGCATGTTCGACGGCAACAATTATTATTTTACCAATTTTATATTCCGCCATTACGGCTAACTTTTTATCTATTTCCCAATTGCCATATTTGGCTTTTTCGTTAAATAAATTTTGAGCGTCTTGTAAATACAAAACTGGATATTGTTCAGTTGATGTTTCGTAATCATGAGGTAATAAAGCCCAAACTCTTCTAGTTTTATTTAACTGTGGGATTTCAAATTCTTCTGAAATCAAATGTACTTTAGGTAGATAATTAGATTTAAAGGGTAGCCAATTGTGTCTCCATTTTGCAACATGTTCTTTATGAACACCGTTTTTCTTTTTACAAGAACGGTTTTCAGTTCGATTGCCATATTTATCAATCTCTACTTCACTCCAATCACCTCGTGTGAATTTGTATAGCATTTCTTCAGGATAAACGAAGTCATGAGCAAATTTAAAATGGTACAAGCCATGCTCCACTTTTTCCATTTCGAAACGTTTATCTTGTGTAACCCAATTATTAAAATTCCCTGAAATGTATACAGGACGGTCGTCATCTTCATCAGTTGTCAAAAGAATATTGAGTTGAGGCTCAATAATTTTTTTAACTTCTTGTTCGTCTGTCACGATTTCTTGTTCTTTATTCATGTTTTATTGAAGTATGCTAATAAGCGTAAAAATAACTTTTTGGATTTGGATAACAAAGTCTTTTACCGAAATATATGGATATTTCAGTTGAAGGGAAATGTTAGTACAAAAATGTATTTTAATAACTATTTTTTTGAGAATATAGCATAAAAAAAGACCTAACAGTTGAAACAATTAGGTCTTCTCAAAACTTATGTAATTAGTATTTAATCTTCGTCTTTATTTTCCTGCGCTTCAGGAGTTGATGCTTTATAGTCTTTTCTGATTTCCGTATGACGGATTTCTCCACCAGAAGTGCCAACTTGTTGTGCTAAAAATACACCCACAAAAGCAATAACTAAAACCAAATAGGAAACCAACTTAGCTTTACTATGATTTTTAATGTTAGTATACAATCCTAATAATGAAACTACGCCTAAAACATATAAAACTAAAGCCAATTTTTCGGCCATTTCTTCGTGTTCGTGAATAATTTGCTTGCCAACAGTAGGCATGTCTTCTACCATTTCTTCAGCTCCTTCTCCAGTTCCCATACTAAAAGCCGCGAAAATAGCTGCTATTATAAACAAAACATAAGAAACATTCTTTACTGTATTGTTTTTTAATAATAAGCCTGCAATCAAAATACCTAACCCTAATATCGTTCCAATGATTGGAAAATGATTGACTACTAAATGATAATGTGCGTCGGTCATACTATTTTTATTTAAAGTTGAAATCAAAGTTACTATTGTAAAGTCGAAAACAAAATGATTATTATCATTTATTTTGAAAACCCTAATATTACTTTAGTTCCTTTGCCTTCTGTGCTTTCAATTTTTAAATCAATTTGAAGTAAAATGCACAAACGTTTAACAATTGACAATCCCAAACCAGTTCCTTTAATTTCAGGGTGTTCATTTGATTTAGAGCGATAAAATTGATCAAATATTTTTTGCAAATCTTCAGAGGCAATTCCAATTCCAAAATCTGAAATTGTACAAAATACTTTATTGTTTTGTTCTGAAATATCAAACGAAATTGTACCATTTGAATTGGAATACTTTATAGCATTTGTCAAAATATTATTAACAATAATAGAAAACAAATAGAGGTCAGTTTGAACATAAAAATCCTTTGAAAACAGAGCTTCACAATTAAGCTTTTTATCATTAATAATAGAAGAATTTCTTGAAATTATATCTAAAAAAACAGCATTTAGGGATACCTTTTCAATTTTTAAAGATTGTTTTTGGTCTTCAAAACGAGCCAATAAAAGCAATTCGTCTACTAAGAAGTTTAATCGGTTGACTTCATTGATACAGAAATCTATTTTTTCTTTATACTCTTCTGGATTTCTTGGTTTTCTTACCAAAACTTCTAATGTTCCTTTGATAACTGCTAAGGGAGTTCTGAGTTCATGAGAAGCATCAGAGGTAAATTGTTTTTCACGTTCTATAGCATTCTCGACTCGATCCAATAAATTGTTTATAGTTTTAGAAAGCAAATGAAGTTCGTCCTTATTTTGTGGTAGTGGAATCCTAGATTTTAAATTATCTTTAGTAATAATATTTGAGGTTTGTATGATTGAACTAATAGGTTTAATGCTTCTACCTGCAATAAATCTAGCAATAAGAAAGAGTACTATAAGTATAAATGGATAGGATACTAAGAGGATAATAAAAAGGTTATGCAATACCATAGCTGAATCTTCCAAAGACATTGCGACAATTAGATATCCAATAATTTTAGTGTTTTGATATAAAGGGACTTGTATCTGTCTAACAGAAGTATTTTCTAACCTACCATCAAACAAAACATTGTTAATGGCTTCGGGATAGTAATTTAATTTTTTTTGTTTAAGGTTTGGGGATTTATTTACTAAAGCCCCCAATTCATCTACAAATTGAATAAAAGCTGGACTAATGTCTACTTTATTGAATTGCATTTTCTTCCATTGCTTCTCTCTAATTAAAAGAACACAATTTTCTTTGACTTCAATTTCTTTGAGATGCTTTGTTACTTCTGTCTTAATATCATTATTAACTTTAACATAAACACTAAATCTCACGATAGCATAAATAACACAAAACACTACGAAAATCAATAGCGCTGTAGAAATTAGGTAATTGGAAGCTATTCTATTTTTAAAGGAAAGTTGTTGCATCGTTACATTTAATCTTTGGCAAGATATCCTACACCACGAATGGTTCTGATATAATCCTGTTCAACTTTTAAGTTCAGCTTTTTTCTAATGGAATTCATAAAAACATCTATGACTCCCGTTTCATATTCAAAATGAATGTTCCAAACGTCTTGAATGATTTGGCTTCTTGAACAAACGCTGCCTTTATTTTTAATGAGATAATATAGAAAATCAAGCTCTTTTTGTGTTAAGATAACATCCTTTTTATTAACTGTAACTTTATGTTTTTGGTAATTAATTTCAATTGGTCCTAATGTCAATATTTCTTGTTCGCTTATTTCTCTAAGTTGAACTTTGATGCGTTCCACTAACTCATCAAAACTAAAAGGTTTTTTTATATAGTCATTGGCTCCTGTTTTTAAACCTTCAACGGTTTCTTGAACAGTATCTTTTGCAGTTAAAAATATAATTGGGATTTTGGAATCAATTTCTCTTATGCTCTTACATACTTCAATCCCATTCATTTTGGGCAACATCCAATCTAAAAGGACTAAATCAAATCTTTTAACTTTAAAAAGCTCAAAACCATCTAAACCGTTATTAGCCGAAGAAACTTGATACCCTTCTTCTTCTAGGCCTTGCTTTAAAAAATTTACAATTCCTTCTTCGTCCTCTACTATTAATAAATGCAGCATGCTTGTCTAATTTCTTTTTGATAAAGATAAATCAAATTAAAAGTAATAGACAACCTTCCCCTCTTTTTTAAGGAAAAATTAATTTTTGAAATTTTATATAATGTTTATGAGAACACTCTAAATAGAGAACACATCTCTTTCTTTTAATGAATCTAATAATCATTGATTGCTCAAAAGTTAACATAGTTTAATGCAAAAGTATTTTTCTTTACATTTGCCTTAAATACCACTTAATGATGAAGCAAAGATCTTTCCTTGCTATAGCTTTTATGGCTATATCTTTTACGTTGACATATGGTCAACAAACTGTAGTTGAAAATGATTTTAATGTTGTTTATACTAAATCTGATATCACTATACAATTTAATCAGCAAAGCGATTTCGTTACTAATGCAATTGATGTTACTAGTAAATTGCCAATTTCTATTAAAAAAGAAGGGAACAATTTCATTTTAGAAGATTTAAAACCATCTGAAATCATTCGTCTCGAATATCAATCAACTAATCAAAAGACTGCAACAGCAAAGACAACTTATTTAGCAACTCCTTCTGTTTCTTCAGGTACAATTAACGTATATTTCAATCATGAAGTGAACACTAGTTATGCTCAAATACAACCAGCGGTAAATTTATCTAATACCTTAGATGACATGTTAATAACCTATATTAATGCTTGTCAAAGTACCATGGATATTGCTATATACAATTCATCATCCCCAAGTTCGACTACCGGAATTGTTGGAGCTATCAATGCGGCTTATGCCCGTGGAGTTCAAGTAAGATTAATTTATGACGCTAGTACTAGTAGTTCCATGTTATCATTACTAAATTCTAATATACCAACTCTAGGAAGACCCGATGTTGCCAATGGTGGGATCATGCATAATAAATTTGTGATATTCGATGCTAACAATAGTGACCCAAATAAACCTTATGTATGGACAGGTTCAACTAATTGGACTACAGCTCAAATTGATGGACCAGATAAAAACAGTGCTATAGTAATTCAAGATCAAGCACTAGCACTAGGATATAAAATAGAATTTGAAGAAATGTGGGGTAGTAATACCATGATTCCCGATGCCAATTTGGCGAAATTTGGTTCAACCAAAACTGATAACACGCCACACAACTATATCATAGGAGGAAAAACAATCAACAGTTATTTTAGCCCAAGTGATAATGCAACCTCTAAGATTATTCAGTGTATAAACTCTGCTAATTCTGATATTGAAATCGCAACCATGGTTTTAACTAGAAGCGATATTTCTACTGCTATTACGAATAAATACAGTGCAGGATTAACCAATATCAATATTGTGATGGATACTCAAAATCCAACCGGAAATAAATTTACCGTTTTAGAAGCTGCTTTACTTCCTAGCCATGTAGTAAAGTTTACTAATAGTGGAATAATGCACCATAAGTTTATGGTAGTTGATAATTTTAATGCTGCTTCTGACCCTTTGGTTTTATTGGGATCTCACAATTGGAGTAGTGCTGCTGAAAATTCAAATGATGAAAACACACTGATTGTTCATGATTTAAATATTGCTAATCAATACTATCAGGCTTTTGCTTGGATGTATTTAGATGCTGGTGGTACTATGTTAGCCACGCCTCAATTTGAAACAAATGAATTTGCAGTTTATCCAAATCCAACTAATTCAGATTTTACTATAAGAACTAAAAATAATGATGCCTTAGAAAATGCTACTATCAAAGTATACGATATGTTGGGCAAATGTGTTTTTACCAATCAATATACTTCTTTAACTGACGAGAGAGTTTCTTTAAATAGTCAAGCAACCGGGCTTTATTTTGTGAAAATTGAAAGCAATGGAAAAAGCTGGAGTTATAAATTGATAAAAGAATAAGTTCTTTAAACCAACTATAATAATCCGTTATACTTTCTAACAAACCATTCAGTTGCTAAGGACAGCGATATCAAAACTAGCAACCAAATCCAATCGATCAAAGGTGATTTTTTGATTGTTGTTTTTTGTATGGCTTTATAACTGTCATCTGCTAAAAGTTCTTTCACTAAAGTATCCACTTGATTAGGTAGAAAAGCTTTTCCGTGAGTTTGAGTAGCCAATTGATTCAGCTTATTCCAATCTGGATTTACGAATTGTTTTTCTATGTCAAAATCCAAGACTTCAAAACTACTGCTATAAGAAGAATTAGAGTTTAATTCTTTTACCATAAAAGAATAATTTCCCGCTGATAGTCCATCTAAATTAGCTTGAAAAGAATTTGTAGCTCTAAGTAAATCGTAATTTTTAACTTGTTTTGTCTTAGAATTAGTTGCAGAAATAGTCAAACGTGCTTTTTCATCTAATTCATAATTTTTATTGAAGTATTGTGCCGTTATTTCAATTCCTTCTCCCGAATTATAAAAACGTTCATGATTAACCACCAAAGACTTTCGAGCATTATTAGAGGCTAAATATTGAATGGTTTTGTCTAAGAAAATATCAAAATCTGTAAAACTTTTATTGTTTACATAACTCTCTGCCCTCCATTTCCAAATATTTTCTCCAAATAAGAATGCGCTTCTTATGCCTCGATTCTCACTAAAAGATAACAAAGGTTGATTAGTGGCAATATTCCGAATCGTTGATGTTAACAAAGTGTTTACATTTCCTGAGGATGTTATTGCCCCAAATGAATTTTCTATTGGTGGAAATTGTTCAAATCCAATATTGTCTAAAGCAAAGAGATTGAATTGCGAATCAAAAGAAGCCAAATAGTCTTCTTTCTGCCCCGTCATTTTAAAAGCAAAAGTCTTTTGATTTTGATTTAAGAAATTAAAATCGGTATCATTCCCTGTTATAATCCAAGTATTGATTTTTGCATTTTCGTTTTGATCAAATATAGATTTAAATGTTCCGTTGGGTTGGTATAAGATTAAAATATTATAATCGCTTAAAGATTTAATTTCATTAGGTTTAAGGATAGTTACTTTTCTTTGTGCATTAGATTCAATACTGCGTTTGATAGCGCCTAAATCAGGATGTGGAAAACTAGAAACTAAAGCGACTTCTGTTTTTTGATCAATTACTTCTACTGCAAAATTTTTGACATTATTATAAGTATTCTTCTCAGATTCTTTTGAAGTTATACTTGCTTTTAGAATTTGAAGCCCTACTCTATCCGCCGGCAATAATACATTTATAGTGGCTGACTTTTTAGTAGGTGAAAATGCAAGAGTTTGTTCGTTTAAAACGGTATTTCCTTGAGTAATTTTAAAGGAAGCATTTATTGATTTTTTTCCAGAATAATTCAAAAATACTTCTACTGGAAATTTATTTTTATGAAAAGCATATTTGTTGACATTTAACTGAGCCACTTTTAAATCGAAATATGTTGTTGTATCACCAACTACTAGTGGATAAACTTTATTGTCTGGATTGAATCCAAACACATAATCTTCTCCTGATGTCTGATTTCCATCTGAGATTAAAACCGTTGGAAAATGTTGATTTTTATATATGTTCTTTAAGTTTTTGGCAACAACATCTATACTAGTTTGCTTTCCTTTAAAATTTATAGTGTCAGAAGGTAAAAAGTCGGCATCAAATTGATAGGACTGCAAGTCAAACTTATCGGCTAGGGCAGCGTTGTTTTTCAATTGCTCAAATACTTCCAAGGCTGATTTGTCAGCTTTCAAATCTTTTATCGATGATGAATTATCAATAACTATTGGTAAAGGCGTTTTGATCGTTTCAATTGTTTTTCTGGAAATGACTGGATTGATTAACAATAATAGCAAACCAAAAACACTAAAGAAACGCAAAAAAGCCAAAAACAAATTCACTTTGGATTTGCTTTTGACTTTATAAAAATAGTGGTAAAATGAAACACCAGCAGCAATTAGTATTGATACAAGTAATAACAGGATTGTTGTGGTATTCATTAAATGAAATTTTTTAAAATATTAGGTTAACATTCCACCGCAAACATTCAAGACTTGCCCAGAAACATAGGCACTCATATCGGAAGCAAAGAAAAGACAGGCATTTGCCACATCTTCTGGAGTTCCGCCACGTTTTAACGGAATAGAATCTCTCCAACCTTGAACCACATCTTCGTTTAATTTGGCCGTCATTTCAGTTTCAATAAATCCGGGTGCAATGGCATTACAACGAATATTTCTTGATCCTAATTCTAAAGCTACTGATTTGGTAAAACCAATCATTCCAGCTTTTGAAGCAGCATAATTGGCTTGACCAGCATTTCCTTTAACGCCAACAACCGAACTCATATTGACGATAGAACCTTTACGGTTTTTCAACATAATTTTCTGAACGGCTTTTGTCATATTGAAAACAGATTTCAAATTGATTTCAATTACTTTATCAAAATCCTCTTCACTCATACGCATTAGAAGATTGTCTTTAGTGATTCCAGCGTTGTTGATTAACACATCAACATTTCCAAACTCAGCCAAAACATCATCAACTAATTTTTGTGCTTCATTAAAATCAGCTGCATTTGATTTATATCCTTTGGCTTTGATTCCCATAGCCGTCAATTCATTTTCTAAAGCTAAAGCTGATTCGGCAGAGGAACTATAGGTAAATGCTACATTAGCTCCATGTTGAGCAAACACTTTCGCAATTCCGCTTCCTATTCCTCTACTTGCGCCAGTTATAATGGCTACTTTTCCTTCTAATAATTTCATGTTATAATAGCGTTTAATTTGATAGCCCAAATATAGAATAATTTATACTTAGTAAAAAATCATTTATATTTAAACCTTTAGTATCATTGTATGTTGAAAAACACTGACTAAACCAAAAGATGATTAACCAAACCCATTTTGAAAAATTATACCATGAGTATCGTATACTGGTGTTCAATGTGGCGTTGAATTATTTGCAAAATCTTGAAGATGCTGAAGAAGTTACACAAGATGTTTTTGTAAAAGTCTATTACTCCTTAGAAAACTTCAATCAAAAATCTTCCTATAAAACTTGGATTTACCGAATTACTATCAATCAATGTTTGGATTTTATCAAAAAGAAAAACAGTCAAAAGCGCTTTTTTATTTTTGGGAAGAAAAGTCAAAACGAACAGGAGTATTTAAACACCGCTACTTTTGAACATCCTGGGATTTTAATGGAAAACAAAGAAGATGCCGCTATATTATTTGAAGTAATTAATTCGTTAACCGAAAATCAGAAAACCGCTTTCCTCCTATCTAAGCTAGATGGATTAAGTAATCCAGAAATTGCCGAGATTATGCAACTCAGTATTTCATCTGTTGAATCATTGATTTTCAGGGCAAAAGGTGCTCTTCAAGAAAAATTAGCTGAAAAATTTAAAAATTATCGCAAGAAATAAAATTAACATTCGTCTAAGCAACTATGGAAACAAATAATTGGATAGAAAAAATACTAAACAGCACTAACGGAATGACTCAAGTTTCTCCAAGTGATGATTTATTTTCAAAAATCCAACAGAGGATAAACCTGCAAAATAGAGTTTCTCCAAAAACAGTTTGGCTAGTAGCCGCCTCTATACTCGTTTTAGTTATGATTAATATTACCGTTTTGAAAACTAAAACCAAAGACAAAACACAAACCTCCACTTCCTATCTCGAATCAACATTAAATCAAAGCAATCAGTTATATTAATAACTATGGAAAAAACTAAACTTTTAACGATCAGTATCATCGGATTATTGTTGCTTAATTTGGCAACTTTAGGTTTTCTATTTTTAAATGGACCAAGAGGTCATAAACCTCCTTTTGACGGGCCTCCTCGTGAAGGTCATAAACCAAAAGAAATCATAATCAACAAATTACATTTTGATGCCAATCAACAAAAAGAATATGATAAAATTATTCAGTGGCATCATAGTGAAATTGAAAGACTAGATAGCAATATTCGACAAACTAAAAATGAATTGTATTCTCAGTTATCAAATTCTGAAGTCAATGTGAAAACAAAAGACAGTTTAATTGCAGTTTTAAACTCCTATCAAAATCAAATTGAACAAACCCATTTCAAACATTTCGAAGACATTAAAAAAATATGTCATAAAGAACAATTGGAAGATTTCAACGATTTGACAGAAGAATTGTCAAGAATTTTTGCACCAAAGCCACACGAACCAAGACATGATTAAAAAAGGAGTTCTTTCTATTTTACTTTTATTATTTTGTTTTAAGAGTAATTCTCAAAGCAAAACAGATTCATTGAATCTCAATTTCAAAGTAAAATACAAACAATTCCCTTTAGCTTTAAACCAACAATATATCACAACTAATAATGATACTATAACACTTGAAACCTTCAAATGTTACATCTCCAATATCGAAATTCATTACACTGATCAATCAATTTACAAACAAAAAGATAGTTATCATTTGATTGATTTTGAAAATCCTAGTTCATTGATTTTTCCAATAACTACTAACAGTGATAAAACCATAAGCAAAGTAATTTTTACCATTGGTATAGACAGTCTAACGAATACATCTGGAGCCTTGAGTGGCGAATTAGATCCATCTAAAGGCATGTATTGGGCTTGGCAAAGCGGTTATATCAATATGAAAATTGAAGGAAAAAGCTCAAGCTGTAAAACACGAAAGAATGCTTTTCAGTTTCATCTTGGGGGTTATTTGAAACCTTATAATGCTATGCGAAAGATCGAATTGGTTTACAATAAAAAAGTAGAGCAACTTGATGTTATCATAGATTTAGAGAAATTCTTTTCTACCATAAAATTATCTGAAATCAATAGCGTGATGATTCCCGGTAAGCAAGCCATGCAGATGGCTAATTACGCTACTAACATGTTTTATATAGAATGAGAATCCATTGGAAATACTATTCATTATTAGGAATAACACTCCTACTTTGCTTGGCATTTTCCAATCAATTCACCACACCTTTATATTTAGAAGTTCCAAAAGGTTGGCCAAAACCTAGATATGATTTTAATCGAAATCCATTAACTGAAGAGGGATTTCAGTTGGGCCGACATTTATTTTACGATCCTATTATTTCTAGAGATAGTACTATTTCGTGTCAAAGTTGTCATTTACAACAAACCGGATTTACGCACGTCGACCATCAATTAAGTCATGGGATAGAAGGTAAAATTGGTACTCGAAATTCGATGGCACTTATCAATTTAGCCTGGAATAAAGACTTTATGTGGGATGGAGGCGTCAATAATTTAGAAGTGCAGCCTATCAATCCAATAACGAATCCTCTAGAAATGGACGAAAGTTTAGATCACGTTGTAAACAAATTGCAAAAAAGTGAAAAATACCGAATCTTGTTTACCAAAGCTTTTGGAGATGATAAAGTTACTAGCCAACGTATACTTAAAGCATTAGCGCAATTCATGGTGATGCTAAAATCGTCTAATTCAAAGTATGATAAAGTGATCCGAAAAGAAGAACAATTCAATTCACAAGAACAACAGGGTTATGCTTTATTCAAAACCCATTGTGCTTCCTGTCATAAAGAACCTCTTTTCAGTGATGATAGGTTTGAGAAAAATGGTTTAGTAATTGATGAAACTTTAAATGATTTAGGACGAATAAAAATCACGAACAAACCCGAAGATTATTTGCGCTTTAGAACACCTACATTGCGAAACATCCAATTCACATTTCCCTACATGCACGATGGACGATTTAAAACCTTAACTGAAGTGATTAAACATTACAATTCCTTAGGACATGATAAAAGTTTACCCAAAGAATTAGCAGAACCTATGATGCTTTCTGATAATGATAGAGTAGATTTAGTAGCGTTTTTACAAACCTTAACCGATAAAGAATTTCTTTTTGACAAACGATTCGGTTTCCCAAAAGAATAAATTTTAATTCCCTACGCAAGAATATAAAAGTAAGTACGTCTAACAAAGAATAACCAACCCAAAAAATATGAAAAAATCTTTCATTACTTTATTTGCCATATGTAGTATATCGCTACTTCATGCCCAATACAATACCATTGCAATGCCTGAGGCTTTATATGGAACTACTTTTAATTTAAACATTCATGAATCAACCAAACAACTACGTACTGGTAATTTGACGGTAACAGGATCTATTAATAATGAAAGTTTTTGGGGACCAACTTTAATCATCAATAAAGGAGATGAAGTTCATATGAATGTAACCAATAATTTAAATGAATCCACTACATTACATTGGCATGGAATGCATCTTCCAGCAGTAATGGATGGTGGTCCTCATCAAATTATTCCCGCTGGTACACTTTGGCAACCTTATTGGACAGTAATGAATCAAGCTTCAACCCTTTGGTACCATCCTCACTTACATGAAACCACACAAGAACAAATCACAAAAGGAGTTGGAGGTTTTATCATCGTAAAAGATCCCGCAGAAGCCGCATTAGCGTTACCCAGAACTTACGGAGTGGATGATATCGTTTTAGCACTAACTAGCAGAAGTTATACCACCGCTAATCAATTTGACTCACCTCCTACTTCAACCCGAGTGTATGGCGATTATATGTTAACCAATGGGACTCCAAACGGACAAATCAGTATACCAAAACAATATGTTCGTATGCGAATCTTAAATGGTGAAATTGAACGTGGTTATAATTTGGGTTTCAGTGATAACAGAACTTTCTATATCATTGCCAATGATGGTGGTTTACTAAATGCCCCAGTGGCTGTAAGTCGAGTTAAACTTATGGTGGGAGAGCGTGTTGAAATTATGGTGAATTTAGGAAACGATACAGTGGGTTCTTCAGTAGATTTAAAAGCCTATAATTCTGGACAAACTTTAGGTTTTCCTGGTGGTGAACCTAATACAAGCGGACAATTCGGAAGTTTGTTGAACAATATTGATTTCACTGTTTTGCATATTAATGTAGCCGCTACAACGACTGCAACAACTCCAATTACTGCTGTACCTTCAACATTAATTAACAATACTTACTGGACTGCTGCTAATGCAACGGTTACTAGAGCCTTAACAGTAACAGGAGGTCAAGGACCTACTCCATTTTCTTTGGACAATCACCCATTTGTTTATGATTATATCGATAAAACAGTTAACCTTAATGATATTGAAAAATGGACCGTTACCAATAATAATATCTTCGGTCACTCCTTTCATATTCATGACATCGAGTTTAAAATTGTAGCTCGAAATGGTTTAGCTACTAGTGTCGGAACTCATGAAAATGGTTGGAAAGATACTTTCTATTTACCAAGAAATGAATCGGTAACTTTTGTTGCTAAGTTTGATGATTTTGCTGATGCCGATGTTACGCATCCTTATATGTACCACTGTCATTTTGCTGGACATGAAGATGGAGGAATGATGGGACAATTCATTGTTACTAGCACATTAGCGACTAATCAGAATACCTTAAACACCGATTTTAATTTGTACCCAAATCCAGCTCAATACAAGTTGTATATTAATCTTAGTGATGCTTCTACTGAAATCTATTATTTGACTATCACTACTATTGAAGGAAGGACTGCTATGATGTTACCACAGCCACAATGGCAAAACGGAATTGATATTTCGTCATTGGCTTCTGGAATTTATATTGTACAAATGATGGACAAACAAACGAAATCGGTTACTACTAAAAAATTCATTAAAAAGTAAATTATGAATCGAATTGAATATTTATTAATTGCCATTTTGCTTGCAGTACTCTACTTGAGTTTTGCTACTATTGGTGATACTTTAAATTCAAAATCCATCAAAAACTTTAGCTTGAAAAATGTAGATAATAAAAGCATCTCACTGTCAAGTTACAGGAATGCCAAAGGGTTTATGGTTATATTTACTTGTAATAAATGCCCGATGGCCAAATTCTATTCAGATCGATTGAACAAATTAAATGCACAATACAAAACAAAGGGAGTTTATTTATTAGCTATTGATGCTATGGATACTTTAGCTTATAAAGAAGAATCTTTTGCTTTGATGCAGAAAAAAGCAAAGGCTGACAAACTCAATTTTCCTTATTTACAGGATAAATTACAAGTAGTGGCCAAACAATTTAATGCTACACATACTCCCCAAGCTTTTGTCATTTGGAAAAACAAATCTGGCAATTACGATATCAAATACGAGGGAGCAATCGATGATAATGCAGGTGATGCTGGTAATGCAAAACCTTATTTAGCAGAAGCTGTTAACGAGCTTTTACAGAACAAATCAGTTACTAACGCCAAAACAGAATCTTTTGGTTGTAGAATATTTTACAGAGGTGAGCAACAAAAAATGAAACCCCAATTATTAAAATAATTAGTTATGAAAAAAGTAGTACTCTTAAGTTTATTAATGTTAAACGGAATTTTATCCGCACAAACTAATCCAGCTATAATTTCTTGGTTGATTAACACCACTGGAATTACTGGTCGTCATTATGTTGCAGGAAACTCAACTCCTATTACAGATGCAGTTCAGGCAAATGTTCAATTAGTACAATACAATACAACCTATGCTTATATTTCGGCAACTGGAATTCCAGCCTATATTACAGGCCCTTTTCAAGATGGTAATCCTTCCTTAGCCACAGCCCAAAATAAAATATTTAGAATTCCATTAGCTCCAGTACAAGGCACGGGAACAGTTGCTACAACAGGAGGAAATATAGGCGTTTTTAAAAACGGAGTAGCATTATTTGATTACAGAGATGGAGTAGCTTGGAACAATGCTACAAGTGCTTTATGTGGTGGTCCTGGAAATTCTCCTTGTCCCGGGGACCAACGGCTACACAAGCTTGGAATAGAGATGCAATTCCAGCAGAACGTGCTGGTTTTGATTGTGCTAAAGCGCATCCGGCTATGGGGAATTATCATCATCACCAAAATCCAAGCGCATTCAATTTAGATTTAGTAGTATCCTCTAATGTATGCGATTTATATCCATCAGATGGTTTGTATGTGATTAATCCGTCACAACATTCGCCTTTATTGGGTTTTGCCTATGATGGTTTTCCTATTTATGGTGCATACGGATATACCAATACTGATGGAACTGGAGCTATAGATCGTATGAAATCTAGTTACCAACTTCGAACCAATACAACCAGAACAAATGGTCCAGCTATTAATGCAGTTGTTGGAACTCAAACTTTTTTTAATGGTTATTTTAGAGAAGACTACGAATATGTGGCACATCCTAGTGACCCAACCTATTTAGATGCACACAATGGTCGTTTTTGTGTAACTCCTGAATATCCTGCTGGTATTTACTGCTATTTTGCCACCGTTGATGCTAATCATAAATCAACCTATCCTTATGTAGTGGGACCAACGTTTTATGGAAATATAACGGTTTCAACTGTAACAAGTGTCCCTAGCGGAACCACAACTTTAGCAACTAATGCTGTTCAAAATTCTGATTTTAAAGTGGTAATTGCACCAAATCCTGCATCAGACTTTATTGCTATACAAACTCCAATGGCTGAAAATGATATGGACGTTTATCTGGTAAACGAGCTAGGTCAGATAGTAAAATCATCTAAAATTTTGCAAGGAAGTACATTGTCTATTATCGAAACTGATACCGTTTATAATGGTATTTATTTTGTAAAAGTGACTGATGGAAAGAATGTTAAAACAGTTAAAGTCATAATTAATAAGTAGTTTTTAAGAATTTTAGTTAGCAACAAAAAGGTTTATTCATAGTAGTAAACCTTTTTTTATTAATTTCACCTATATGAAAAATCAATGCATAAAAATTATTTTTTTACTATTGCTTTCACTTCAAATAAATGCACAACGTAATGTAGTTGTAATAATTGCTGATGATTTAGGAAAAGAATTTTGTGATATCTATCCAGATCATGCCACCAATACAGTACATCTTACTAATGTTAGAAGATTACTTAATAAAGGTATTCTTTTTAATAACGCATGGGCCAATCCATTATGCTCCCCTACTCGTGCCGGAATGTTAACTGGACGCTATAGTTTTAGAACTGGAGTTGGAGATGTCGTTGATGGAAGTAACACCAAATTAAGTTTATCAGAAAACATAATCCCTAAAGTATTAAACATTTATAACCCTAATGGTATTTCCAAAGCCTTATTTGGTAAATGGCACCTAACCTCTTTTGCACCCGTTGGATATAGTTATCCAAATACCATGGGGTTTGATCATTTTGAAGGCAGTCTTACTGGAGCTTTAGGGCAACCCGGTCAACAAGCAAATGGATACTACAATTGGACCAAAATTACCAACGGAGTAAGTTCTACATGTACCAACTATGCTACTACCGAAAATGTAAATAATGCTATTGCTTACCTTAATAACCAACCATCGACAAAACCATTTTTTATATGGCTTGCTTTTAATGCCCCACATACACCTTATCAATTACCTCCAGCTAGTTTAATTACGAATACAGGATTAACTGGAGTTCAAGCAGACATAACAGCTAATCCCACTCCTTATTTTCAAGCAATGGTAGAAGCTATGGATAACGAAATAGGTCGTTTTTTTGATTATTTAATCAGTATAGGGAAATGGGATAACACCGATTTTATTTTTATTGGTGATAATGGTGATGACTCTTATGTAGCGCAATCCAATCCAGCGAAAGGGAGTGTTTACCAAGGAGGAATAACCGTCCCTTTTATAGTTTCTGGACCTGATGTAGTTAACCCAAATAGAACTAGCGATGCCATGGTAAATACGGCTGATATTTTTGCTACCGTTTTAGAAATGTTTGGAGATACCAATTGGCAAAACCAAATTCCAACTACTACAGTTGATAGCCATAGCTTGATGCCTATTATAACTAATACAGCTACAACTACCAGACCATGGGCATTCTCTGAAGTATTCAGAAATACTCCATTAGCTTCTGATGGAAAAGCTATTCGTAACGCTGATTATAAATTATTAAAATTGGCAAATGGTACAGAAAAGTTCTTCAATCTGACACTCGATGCTAGCGAAACTAATAATTTATTAGTAACTAGTATGACAGCAACAGATATTGCCAATTATAATTATTTATGCAATGAAATGGCTACTTTAGTAGGAAGCGGAATTACTTGTACGGCTTTAAGTACTGATTCCTTTTTGAATACAAACGAAATATTTGTAATTCAAAATCCATTTAAAAATAACATAATTATAAATACTATTTCCAACGAAGACACTTATGAATTGTATAGCATTAAAGGAGAAAAAATCAAAGAGGGTAAAGATTTATCTAATCAAGACTTCTCTGCTTTAGCATCGGGAGCGTATTTAGTAAAACTTATTACCCAAAACAAAGTCTTCAAAATTATTAAAGAATAATTAAGAATATGAAGCATTACTCCCTAGTAATTATTACTGTTTTATCTCTAATGGGTTTACTCAACAAGTCAACCAAAACTGACGTATACAATTCTACAAAACATAAAACTTCCTCCTCTCACCAAAACATGGTCTTTATTCCTGGGGGTGAATTTGAAATGGGTGGCGATAATAAGCAAGCTTTTCCAGATGAATTTCCTAAACACAAAGTAACTTTAGATGGCTTTTGGATGGACTGCACGGAGGTGACAAATGCTCAATTTACAGAATTTATTAACGCTACTCATTATGTTACTACAGCTGAGAAAAATATAGATTGGGAAGAACTAAAAAAACAACTGCCGCTCAATACTGCTAAACCACCAGAGAGTAAATTACAACCAGCTGCCTTGGTTTTTCAAATTCCAGACAATGATAATGACTATTGGTGGAAGATGGTGCCTGGAGCCGATTGGAAACACCCCGAAGGTCCACAATCAACAATCATAGGTAAAGAGAATTATCCTGTAGTGCAAATCTCTTGGGATGATACTCAAGCTTATTGTAAATGGGCAAACAAACGTTTACCTACTGAAGCCGAATGGGAATATGCTGCTCGAGGTAAACTCAAAAATAAAATCTATACATGGGGAAATGAACCTATTAATCAAGGTAAGCCTAAAGCCAATAGTTGGCAAGGCAATTTCCCAATTAAGAATACTAACGAAGATACTTTCTTGAAATTAGCTCCTGTTGAATCATTTGCCCCTAATGGCTATGGTCTTTATGATATGGCCGGCAATGTTTGGGAATGGTGCGAAGATTGGTATGATGCTAGTTATTATACAACTGTTTCCAGAGGGATTAAAAACCCAAAAGGTCCTACTAAAGGATATGATCCCGATGATACTTCAGCACAAAAACATACCATTCGTGGTGGCTCATTTTTATGTAATGATGGCTATTGTTCTGGATATAGAAATGCACGCCGTATGAAAGAAACTCCAGATACTGGAATGGAGCATATAGGTTTTCGATGTGTTTCTGATAAATAAAAAGCACCATAACAAGCTAACTTGAATGATTTGCGCCGTACTTGAAATCATTTGCGCCGAACTGAAAATCATTTGCGCCGAACTGGAAATCATTTGCGCTGACCTTTGAATCATTTGTGCCGACCTTGGAATTGTTTGCGCTGAACTGGAAATGATTTGCGCCGAACTGGGAATGATTTGCGCCGATCTAGGAATTGTTTGCGCCGACCTAAGAATCATTTGTGCCTACTTAAATTAAATAAAAAAGCCTCGGTTTCCCGAAGCTTTCCATATTACATAATCTCTTTAAGAAATATTATCCCATTACTTCTTTCACTTTTTTACCAATTTCAGCAGGAGAGTCTACTACGTGAATACCGTTTTCTCTCATGATTCTTTTCTTAGCTTCAGCAGTATCATCGGCACCTCCCACGATAGCACCTGCGTGCCCCATGGTTCTTCCTTTTGGTGCTGTTTCACCAGCAATAAATCCAACTACTGGTTTACGGTTTCCATCGGCTTTAATCCATTTAGCAGCATCTGCTTCTAATTGGCCACCAATTTCACCAATCATTACGATACATTTGGTTTCAGGGTCATTCATCAATAACTCCACTGCCTCTTTTGTAGTAGTTCCAATAATTGGGTCACCACCAATACCGATAGCTGTTGTGATTCCCATACCTTGTTTTACTACTTGATCCGCTGCTTCGTATGTTAATGTTCCTGATTTAGAAACAATCCCTACAGTTCCTTTTTTGAATACAAAACCTGGCATAATTCCCACTTTTGCTTCTTCTGGAGTGATTACTCCTGGACAGTTTGGACCAATTAATCGACAATCTCTTTCTTTGATATACTCATACGCTTTAATCATATCCGCCACAGGAATACCTTCAGTAATTGCGATAATTACTTTGATCCCTGCATCAGCTGCTTCCATAATAGCATCAGCCGCAAAAGCTGGTGGAACAAAAATAATAGTAGTATCGGCTCCAGCTTGTTCAACTGCATCTTTAACCGTGTTGAATACCGGTCTGTCTAAGTGTGTAGAACCACCTTTTCCTGGAGTTACCCCACCAACGACATTAGTACCATACTCAATCATTTGAGAAGCATGGAAAGTTCCTTCGCTTCCTGTAAATCCTTGAACTATTATTTTTGAATTTTTATTAACTAAAACGCTCATGTTTGATTTGTTTATTGGTGTTTATTTTTTTGTGTAGCAAAAGTAGAAAATAGTAATTAGTAAACCCTAATTAGTCATTAGTTTTTTTGCAAAATTACTATAGTTGACTCATTTGATAGCCTCTGTATAATTTGTTGTTTTTTAATTCCCATATCACCATAAAGTTGGCCAAAAGCATTTCTTCTCTAGGGTTCTCAATGGTTTTTACATAGTGAGAATACCGTACAGCAACGGTATTTCCTTCTTCAATGATATGTGTGATTCTGGCTTTAGAACGAACATACGCTTTACCTAGCTCAGTAGTTAAATCCAGTATTTCCTGATGTTTCAGTTTCAGAAAACCTTTGGTACTATGCCATTCTAAAATTACATCTTTGTGTAAAAGTTTAGAAACACTATCGGTTTCTAATAAAACATCGGATTTGTAAAAGGCTTGAACGATTTCTTTAGCGCTCATTTTGTTTCAATTTGGTTAAAATTTCAGGTATCTTTTTAAGGTAGGCAAACTGCTTCATTTTCTCACGGGCTTCATCGATTGGAGTTCCGTAATAGGTCTTACCTCCTTCTACTGATTTACTAACTCCGGTTTGTCCCATAATCACTGCTTTGGCACCTATGGTAATTCCGCTAGTAGTACCTGATTGTCCCCACATGGTAACTTCATCTTCAATAACTACACAACCTGCAATACCCACTTGCCCGGCAAATAAACATTTTTTACCCACAATAGTATCGTGACCAATATGCACTTGATTGTCTAATTTAGTTCCGGCCCCAATGGTAGTATCGCCTGTAACTCCTTTATCAATAGTACACAACGCACCTATTCCTACATTGTCTTCAATAACCACTCTTCCACAAGAAAGCAATTGGTCAAACCCTTCTGGACGTTTTTTATAATAAAAAGCATCAGCACCAAGTATTGTTCCTGAGTGAATAATGACATTATCTCCAATCACGGTATTATCATACACAATCACACCAGCATGCAACAAACAGTTTTCCCGATAGTTACATTGTGTCCGATAAAACAATTTGGTTGAATACTAGTTCCTTCTCCGATAGTTGCAGAAAGTGATATACTCAAGTTCGCTGCTGTAAAAGGTCGGAAGTGTTTGGTAAGCGTATTGAAATCTCTAAAAGGGTCATCAGAAATCAATAAAGCTTTCCCTTTTGGACATTCCACTTCTTTGTTTATTAAAACAATAGTGGCTGCCGATTGCAAGGCTTTGTCATAATATTTAGGATGATCCACAAAGACTATATCACCTGGTGTAACGACATGAATTTCGTTCATGCCTTCAACAGGAAAATCATCAGCACCCACATAATGGCAACCGATGATTTCAGCAATCTCTTTTAAAATATGTGCTTTAGGAAATTTCAAAATTATTCTTTTACTCTTTCCATGTATGAACCCGTAGCGGTATCAATTTTGATTTTGTCCCCTTCATTGATGAATAAAGGTACATTTACTGAAGCACCTGTTTCTACTTTAGCTGGTTTAGTAGCATTAGTAGCAGTGTTTCCTTTAACACCTGGTTCAGCATAAGTAACTTCTAAAACAATAGAAGCTGGCATATCTACAGAAAGCGGTAAATCCGTTTCGGTATTGATTTGAACCATTACAACAGTTCCTTCTTTTAACAAGTCTGGAGCATCAAGGACTTTTTTATCTAAAGTGATTTGCTCATAAGACTCGGTATTCATAAAATGAAACTGATCTCCTTCGGCATATAAAAACTGGAAATTTTGCGTTTCTACACGAACTTCGTCAATTTTATGTCCAGCTGAAAAAGTGTTATCCAATACCTTACCGTTAGTTAAGCTTCTTAATTTAGTTCTAACGAAAGCAGGACCTTTTCCTGGTTTAACGTGAAGGAATTCGATGATTTTATAAATATCGTGATTGAACTTAATGCATAATCCGTTTCTAATATCTGATGTAGATGCCATTATATTATTTATTTATTATTGGTAATTTGTTTATTTGTTTTTCATTAATAAGAACCTGAGTACCCTTTCATAATACCTCTTGAAGAGTTTCTGATAAAATCTAAAATTTCATCACGCTCAGGCGAAGCAGACATTTCGGCTTCAATAATTCCCACTGCTTGAGAAGTATTATAATTTTTTTGATACAGAATTCTGTAGATATCTTGAATCTCTCTAATTTTTTCAGAAGTAAATCCTCTTCGACGAAGGCCAACAGAATTTATACCTACATAAGAAAGAGGTTCTTTTGCAGCTTTAGTATAAGGAGGGACATCTTTACGAACCAATGAACCACCAGAAATCATAGCATGATCTCCAATGTGAATAAATTGATGAATCGCAGCTAAACCTCCGATTATAGCAAAGTTACCTACAATTACGTGTCCTGCTAAAGCCACACCATTCACGATGATAGCATTATCCCCAATATGACAATCGTGCGCTATGTGAGCCGTTGCCATGATTAAGCAGTTGTTTCCGATCTTAGTTTGACCAGAAGCTATAGTACCTCTGTTGATGGTAACACATTCTCTTATAGTAACATTGTCTCCAATTACCGCAAGTGATTCTTCTCCTCCAAATTTTAAATCTTGAGGCACAGCTGCTATTACAGCTCCTGGAAATATATTGCAATTTTTACCAATTCGTGCGCCTTCCATGATGGTAACATTGGAACCAATCCAAGTACCATCTCCAATAACTACATTGTTATGGATGGTGGTGAAAGGTTCTATTACAACATTTTTGGCAATTTTTGCACCTGGATGTACGTAGGCTAAAGGTTGGTTCATAGTTTATTGTTTTTTAGCGATTTGAGCCATTAATTCTGCTTCAGCCACTAACTTCCCGTTAGCGTAAGCTTTAGCTTGCATATGACAAATTCCTCTTCTTATTGCGGTAATCAATTCGCATTTAAATATTAAAGTATCTCCTGGAAGTACTTTGTGTTTGAACTTCACATTATCTATTTTCATAAAAAATGTCAAGTAATTTTCTGGATCTGGAACCGTACTTAAAACTAGAATACCTCCCGTTTGTGCCATAGCTTCAACGATTATAACCCCTGGCATAACCGGAGCTTCAGGAAAATGCCCTACGAAGAAACCTTCGTTCATAGTAACATTTTTCATCCCAACGACATGACTGTCTGACATTTCAATAATTCGGTCAATGAATAAGAATGGTGGACGATGCGGTAGGATGCTCATGATTTTATGAATATCCATTAAGGGTTCTAAATTCAAATCGTAAACTGGAACTTGATTGCGTTGTTCTATTTTGATGATTTTAGAAAGCTTCTTAGCAAACTGTGTGTTTACAAAATGTCCTGGTTTATTAGCAATAACTTTTCCTTTGATTCTTGTACCAATCAAAGCTAGATCACCAACTACATCTAGTAGTTTATGACGAGCTGCTTCGTTTGGATAATGTAAAGTTAAGTTGTCTAGAATACCATTTGGCTTGACCGAAATAGAGTCCTTACCAAAAGCAACTTTAAGGTTTTCAATCGTTTTTGGCGAAATTTCTTTATCTACATAAACGATGGCATTGTTCAAGTCGCCCCCTTTTATTAGACCATTATCTAAAAGTGTTTCTAACTCATGAAGGAAGCTAAAGGTACGAGCATCGGCAATTTCAGTTTTAAATTCTGAAATGTTTTTCATTGTGGCGTTTTGTGTTCCTAATACTTTAGTCCCAAAATCAACCATAGCCGTTACTTGATATTCATCTGATGGCATAAGTAGAATTTCACTTCCTGTAGCTTCATCTGTAAAAGAAATTACTTCTTTAACAACATAGTAATTACGCTCAGCCTCTTGTTCTATTACACCTGCTTTTTCTATTGCTTCTACAAAAAACTTAGAAGAACCATCCATAATAGGTGGCTCAGATTCGTTTAATTCAATAATTACGTTATCCACATCACAACCCACAAAGGCTGCTAATACATGTTCTGAAGTTTGGATTTTGACACCTAATTTTTCAAGATTTGTCCCTCGTTGTGTATTCACCACATAATTGGCATCTGCTTCAATAACTGGACAACCTTCTAAATCTACTCTGACAAAAGTATAACCATTGTTAACTGGAGCTGGTTTAAACGTCATTTTTACTTCTTTTCCAGTATGCAGTCCAACACCAGTTAGTGAAATCTCGTTTTGGATGGTTTTTTGTTTAACCATTGGGTAAGCTATTTTAAGTTTAGTTAGTATTCTTTTTTAATTCTTCTATATCCGCAACAATCTTAGGCAAATTTCTAAAATGCACATATGATTTGCTGTAATCTCCATAGTTAAAAGCCGGTGAACCTTGAATGGTTTCCCCATCAGCTATATTTTTTCCAATGCCCGATTGTGCTTGTACACGAACATTGTTCCCTATTGTTAAATGCCCAGCAATCCCCACTTGTCCACCGATTAAGCAATTGTTACCAATTTTAGTTGATCCTGCAATTCCTGTTTGTGCCGCAATTACAGTGTTTTCGCCTATTTCAACATTATGAGCTATTTGAATATGATTGTCAAGCTTCACTCCATTTTTGATTATGGTAGAACCTAATGTAGCCCTGTCAATTGTAGTATTAGCACCAACATCAACATTGTCTTTAATAATCACATTTCCAATTTGAGGGATTTTAGAGAATGTTCCATCGTCTGTTGGAGCAAATCCAAAACCATCAGAACCAATAATTACTCCAGAATGAAAGTTACAATTATTTCCAATTTCTGTTTCGGAATAAATTCTTACTCCTGCAAAAAAGATACAATTATCACCAATAACTACATTATCGCCTATGAAACAGTTGGGATATATTTTCACGTTATTTCCAATGACTACATTTTTCCCAATATAGCTGAAGCTTCCCAAATACAATTGTTCACCATAAGTAACATTTTCAGAAATCACAGAAGGTTCTTCGATTCCTGATTTCATTAATTTTACTTGGTTGTAATATTCCAATAATTTAGAAAAAGATTGATAGGCATCTTCTACTTTAATTAAAGTAGTTTTGATTTCACCTTCTGGCTCAAAAGTATTATTGACAATGGTTATTGTCGCTTCGGTAGTGTAAATGAAATTGGCATATTTTGGATTAGCTAAAAATGTTAGCGAACCTTCAATTCCCTCTTCAATTTTAGCCAATTTAAAGACTTCAGCATCTGGATTGCCAACTACTTCGCCTTCAAGAATTCCTGCTATTTGAGCTGCTGTAAATTTCATCTTATACTAATTTATTTTTCATCGTAATAAGATGGAACTCACAAGATAAAGTCTCGCTTGAATATTTCAAAATGTTTATAGCTCGTTTCATCGCCACAAAAGTATAAAAAAATCAATTTTAATATTAATATTCTTCAAGTTGTTTTGGAAAACAAATAAAATATTTGGTCACAGGTTTTGATAGTGCTTTCAAATTCAATTGATCTGAAGCCTCTACTACATCTTCAATCGTTTTGTCTTTCTTTAAAATTCTTATAGGCTCAGCCTCTTTACTATACGCTTGATTTTTTATTTTTCCTTTAAAAATAAAATATTTAGCTTCTTGTTGAGTGATATTATTTTGCTTTGCAAAACGAATAGTCATTTCTTCCAAAACTTCAACTGGGAATTTCTCGCTGTTGAGTCTTATTTTTGATAAATCTCTATTGATAATCATTTTACTCAAACTACTCAATATAAAATCATCGTGGTATTGCCAGCTCTTTAAAGCACTAATAATATCAAAATCATCTAGTTGAGCAAATTTATCTAAATTATCATTTGAGAAATTTTCAAGTGTGATTTTATGCTCCATAAAATACTTTAATGGACGACTGCACTCTACTTCAATTCCTTTATGAAGGAGTTCTTTAGCTCTTTGCAGTGTTTTGGTTAAAGTTAATTCGGCGACCAAACTTGTTTTGTGCAAATAGGCTTGCCAATACATTAACCTTCTTGCCATTAAGAATTTTTCGATGGAGTAAATTCCTTTTTCTTCCATGACTAATACATCATCTACGACATTGATCATTTGAATTAATCTGTCCGAATTAATATTGCCTTCTGCTACTCCCGAATAAAAACTATCGCGTTTTAAATAATCCATTCTATCCATATCTAGTTGACTAGATATTAATTGTAGCATAAATTTTCTGTGATATTCTCCTTTGAAAATCTGTATAGCCAAACTTAATTGGCCTTCAAATTCATCATTTAATTTGTTCATAAACAACAATGAAATTTGCTCATGATTTATTTCTTCCACTATGCTGTGTTCCATGGCATGAGAAAAGGGTCCATGCCCGATATCGTGAAGTAAAATGGCAATGTATAACGCATTTTCTTCTTCTTTTGAAATTACCACTTCTTTAAAACGGAGCACTTCAACTGCTTTTTGCATGATGTGCATAGCTCCGATGGCGTGGTGGAAACGAGTATGATTAGCCCCAGGGTAAACCAAATAAGACAATCCCATTTGGGTAATCCTACGCAAGCGTTGAAAATAAGGATGCTGAATTAAATCATAAATCAGCGTATTAGGAATGGTAATAAAACCATAAATCGGGTCGTTGAATATTTTTAGTTTATTAGTATTGCTCAAAACTTAATCGGTTTTAGTAAATGTATGAATTTATGCCAACTCCTTGAAATATTGCTTCAACAATTTGTCGTTTTCTCTAGTTGGAGTAAATACTTCTAGAATCGTTGGTTGATCGTTTTGCTCGAATAAATGTTTCAATCCTTTGGTTAAAGATTTTGAATCACTTGCAATAACATAATCCAATCGATACATTTTAGCCAAATGTTC
The DNA here is from genome assembly GCF_025947145.1 of Flavobacterium sp. N1994. Classification (NCBI taxonomy): domain Bacteria; kingdom Pseudomonadati; phylum Bacteroidota; class Flavobacteriia; order Flavobacteriales; family Flavobacteriaceae; genus Flavobacterium; species Flavobacterium sp. N1994. Next base: position 462,904 of record NZ_CP109999.1, on the reverse strand, counting down.
AGCGGTTAAACAGTGTGAGGTTTCAAAATAAGTATTAAATGTTTCTGATTCTTGATGACCTGGCAATATTCTGAAAATACCACCACCGCCATTATTAATTAAAATAATTTTAAAGTTCTTCGGAATATAATTGTTCCAAAGCCCATTGCTGTCGTATAAAAATCCGATATCACCCGTAATCAAAACGGTTGGTTTATTACTTCCCACAGCAGCTCCAATAGCCGTTGAAGTGCTACCATCTATTCCGCTAGTTCCTCTGTTACAAAAGACCTCAATGCTTTGATCAATATCAAATAATTGGGCATAGCGAATGGCCGAACTATTACTAATTTGCAATTGGATGTTCTTGGGCAAACTCGAAAGTATTATTTCAAAGGCTTTCAAATCCGAAAATGGAACATTTGAAAGATAAACTGTGTGTTTTGCTTTTCGATTGTTGTGAATATTTTGAAAAGTGGCTTTATAATCACTTTCACTATTTTTTACAAAAGGCAAAAACTGTTTAAAAAACTGGTTGGGATTGACTTGAAAATGCTTAGTTAAAATACCAAATGTATCGTAAGCTCTCCATTCATCAATATGCCAATGGTGTCTTGGTTTGTATTTTCTTAGGAAGGCTTTAATTCTTTTGGAAACTATCATTCCACCAAACGTAATCAGAATTCTTGGTTGCAATTTCAAAAATTCTGCTTGTGAAAAAGGGGTGATTACATTATCAATATTATTAATAAAACTTGGATGATGTAGATTCGAAGTGGTTTCAGTCATTACCACTACTGAAGGTATGGAGGCTAATTGATCCAACCATTGTTGTTCAACAGCGTTAGGTTTACATTCTCCGACCAAAACCAAAACCTTTTTACTGTGATTCCACAAGGTAGAAAAAGCAATAATATCATCTACATTGACCAAACGATGTGGTAAAACCAAACCTGTTACATTAAAATCTACCGAAAGTTTATTGGTGGTTTCATACAATGGTTCTTCAAATGGAACGTTGATATGTACTGGACCTTTTCGGGCAATAGCCACATTAATAGCTTCATTGATAAAAACATCGTTGGCTTCTGACTCCGCTTCGGTTAGATTAGCATTGTATAAAGAATGATTTATAAAAACATTTTCCTGACAAATCGTTTGTCCATCACCAATGTCAATCTTATCAAAAGGTCGGTCAGCCGAAATAACGACAAATGGAATTTGACTATAGAAAGCCTCGGCTAATGCTGGATAATAATTTAGTAAAGCTGAGCCCGAAGTACAAACAACAGCAACTGGTTTTTGTGTTTGCTGAGCTATACCTAAAGCAAAAAAAGCAGCACAACGTTCATCAACAATACTGTAGCATCGAAATTTTGGATTGTTAGTAAATCCAATGGTGAGTGGTGCGTTTCTTGAACCAGGCGAAATAATTATATCATGAACTCCTTTGGCATGGCATATTTCAATAATACTTTGTGCCAAAGGTATTTTAGGATAAATCATTGTTGATTTTTTAAAGGGAAACAAAGATACAAAGAAATGTGTTTAAAAAACTATCCTTTTACTCTTCAAATGGATGCCACATAACTTAAAATTTAGTTGATTTTTTATACATTTGATACTATGGAAATTACTATTAGACCTTACATTACAGAGGATGTCGAAACCATAGTTGCAATTCTCAATTACTACATTGCCAATTCCACTGCCTTATATGATTATGAGCCAAGAACTTTTGAACAACAAATAAGCATCTTTGAGGATAAACTAAACAAAGGTTTTCCCATAATTGTGGCCACTATTGAGGAAAGAGTAGTTGGTTTTGGATATTATAGTGAGTTTCGTTTTCGAGAAGCCTATAAGTACACTGTTGAACATTCTGTTTATGTTCTGCCTAATGAACATGGAAAAGGAATTGGGAAAAAAATTATAGACAACTTAATTGAGTTAGCTAAAAAACAAAAATTACATACCATGATTGGAGTCATAGATGCTGAAAACGAAAGCAGTATAGCTTTTCATACTCAAATTGGATTTAACACGGTGGGGATAATTAAAGAAAGTGGTTATAAGTTTGAAAGATGGTTGCATAGTGTCATTATGCAATTGATGTTAGAATAAATATTGAATTAATTAATCTCTTTACAAGATAAATAATGAAAAGAAGGAATTTTATAACTACTACTGCGCTTGCAGCTATTGGAATTACGAGTGTTTTGACATCATCATGTGAGACGAAATCAAACAAGTCAGAATCTGATAGTACTGATGATAAGCTAGAAGATGATTTTGAATTGAATGAAATCACTATTGCTGAGCTTCAAGAAAAAATGCAATCCGGAAAATATTCTTCGGAACAAATTACCAAACTATACTTAGATAGAATTGAAGCTATCGATAAAAACGGTCCCAAAATAAATGCCATTATTGAAATTAACCCAGAAGCATTAGCCATTGCCAAAGCCATGGATAAAGAGCGAAGAGATGGAAAAATAAGAGGGAATCTTCATGGTATTCCCATACTGATTAAAGACAATATAGATACAGCTGATAAAATGATGACGACAGCAGGTTCGCTGGCATTACTTGGAAACATTGCTTCAAACGATGCCTTTATTGTAAAGAAACTTCGTGAAGCTGGAGCTGTATTATTGGGAAAGACAAATTTAAGTGAATGGGCTAACTTTAGATCTTCTTCCTCCTGTTCGGGCTGGAGTAGTCGAGGTGGACAAACTAAAAACCCTTATATTATTGATCATTCTCCATGTGGTTCGAGTGCTGGTTCTGGTGCTGCTGTTGCGGCTAATCTGTGCGTTGTAGCTGTTGGAACAGAAACAGATGGTTCCATTGTTTGCCCAGCTTCTGTCAATGGGACAGTAGGTATAAAACCTACCGTTGGTTTATTAAGTCGTTCTGGTATTATACCTATTTCCCATACACAAGATACTGCAGGTCCTTTAGCTAGAACCATAAAAGATGCTACTATTCTTTTGGAAGCTATGGTTGGTGTAGATGCTACTGATTCAGTAACTATAGAAAGTAAAGGAAAAACATCTAAGAATTATATTCAGTATTTAAAAATAGATGGTTTGAAAGGGAAAAGAATTGGGGTAGAGAAAAAGAAATATAGTAATCCGCTTCTTAATGAATTATTAGAGAAAGCATTTAGCATCATCAAAGAACAAGGTGCGGAAATTGTTGAGATAGAATATCTGGATAAAGTGAATGCTTGTGGTGCATCTGAAAATGAAGTGTTAGAATTTGAATTTAAATATGGCGTAAATAACTATTTATCAACTGCTAATGCTAAAGTGAAAACATTAGAAGACGTCATCGCTTTTAATAAAAATAATGAAGCCAAAGCCATGCCTACTTTCAAACAAGAAACACTTGAAAAGTGTCAGCAAAAAAAAGGATTAGAAAGCGGGGACTATTTGAAAGCTTTAACAGAAAGTCATACGGGAGTAAAAAAAATTATTGATAATGTGATGAAAGAAAACAACCTTGACGCTATTTCGGGATTGACAATGGGACCTTCATGTAGCATTGATATCATTTATGGTGATCGTTGGGGAGATGTTTTTCTAACAGCCCCTGCAGCGATGAGTGGTTATCCTCACATCAGTGTTCCTTGCGGGAAAGTATATGATTTACCTATTGGTCTTTCTTTTTTTAGTGGTGCTTATCAAGAAGGCAAAATAATAAGTCTTGCCTACGGATATGAGCAAGCCTCTAAGAACAGAATAAAACCCGAGTTTAAAAAAGCGTTTTTGGACTAATAAAAAAGCCTGATGTTTTATTCATCAGGCTTTTATTTTTATAAGTAAGCTATAGTATTTCAATTCCATTATCTTCTAATACTCCTAAAAGATATATACTTTGATTGGGGTCGTACTTCTCTACTCCACTTTGATACCATTTAGAAATAACATCTATTTGATAAGCGGTATATCCATCTTCATTGATGCTAATTCCTAACATACCTGCTAAGAGAAAATCTTCTAGGACTTTGTTTGTAACAATTAATTTAGGGATACCATGAATAATTTTTCCATTCATCCTCTCATAATCTAATCTTCCTTGGTCAAAACCAATATTGTAGGCTTCATTTTGATTTTCTAGTGATTTTAGATAAGGGTTAACACCGTTTTTGTATCCTTTTAGATAGTCCTTACGGTAAACTGGGTTGAATATATTATTCATATAGATGTTATGTGGTATTGATAAATATATTTCAAACGTAATAACTATATTTTAGTAAAAATATTAAAATCGTTTAAAGGAAAAAAAACTCTTCGAACCGCAATACCAAAGGAGTTCGTCGATATATTTGACCCATTAACTTGGAAATAAAAAAGCCAGAAAACAATTATCTTCTGGCTTTAAATCTACTATGTAACTCTTATTTTCCGTTAATCCAGCCTACTATGGCTGCATCTGTTGGTAACACTCTTGGAGATAATACTTTTACTAATTCTCCTTGTTCGTTGATTAAGTATTTTTGGAAGTTCCACTCTACTTCACTGTCTTGTAGACCATTTTTGCTCTTTTGGGTTAGGAATTGGTAAACTTTATCCATATCATTTCCTTTGACAGATATTTTACTCATCATTGGAAAAGTAACCCCGTAATTCATTTCACAAAACTTAGCAATTTGTTCATTACTTCCAGGTTCTTGTGAGCCAAAATTATTAGCAGGAAAACCAACTATTACAAAATTTAGATCTTTGTATTTTTTATAAATAGCTTCTAAATCTTTGTATTGAGGAGTTAATCCACATTCAGAGGCTGTATTTACTATTAATATTTTTTTTCCTTTGAGTGACGCAAAGTCAAATGGTTTACCGTATAAATCGGTAACTTTAAATTGATAAATTGTTTCTGCTTTAGCAGGTGCTTGTGTTTCCATTGTTTTTTTATTGTTTTGTGCCTGATTTTGGCAACTGAATAGGGTTAAAATCGTTAGCAATAAGAATGTTTTTTTCATAACTTAATTTTTTATAAAATTAAACATTATTTTAGAAGACATTGTTATACATTTCCTAAAGTTTTAATAAAAAAAGCTCAGTGATTTTGGTATCACTGAGCCCTAACAAAACATAATAGAAAACCAATTTCTATTACCAAAACCTCGAAAGAAATAATTTCATAGCGTATTCTTCCCTAACCTACATACGTTAATATATCAGTAATGGTTTTTAGTTTTTTTTAATTAAAAACAAATTATTTTTCTATTTAAAGACTTTAATTTTCAGCACTTTGACTTCTACAAAGTCAAGTACGAAAAAACGTGAAAAGTGGTTTTAAAATATTGCAGTTTCTGTTGAAATAATTAGATTCTTTCCAAGAAGTTTCTTTATTTTTACAATAAATAAAACATTAGGTATGACACAAGAAGAATTATTACCCTTGCTTCTGAGGAAGGAAGAAAGGGCATTTACCCAATTGTATGATATGTATTCCAAGAGTCTTTTTAGTATCATTACAAATTTGATAAGTGACCGAGAAGAAGCGGAAGATGTACTTCAGGAAGTCTTTGTTAAGATTTGGAAAAACATTGAAACCTACAATCAAAGTAAAGGCAGATTATATACTTGGATGCTTAACATTGCTCGTAATACGGCTATTGACAAGCTACGCTCAAAAGGTTTTAACAACAGTCAAAAAAACCTGTCCTCTGATAATTTCGTACATCTGTTGGATGACAGTAATAAGTTGACGAATAAAATTGATAGTATTGGACTAAGAGAATTTGTAAACAAACTCAAGCCAAAGTGTATTCAGTTAATTGATTTATTGTTCTTCAAAGGTTTTACGCAACAGGAAGCATCGGAAGAATTAGAAATTCCTTTGGGCACTGTTAAGACCCAAAATCGAATGTGTATGAACGACCTACGAAATTATTTAAAAGTGTAATGGAAAATAAAGAATATATAGAATCAGGAATATTGGAACTCTACGTTTATGGTTTGTTAAGCGAGGCCGAGAATGATGAAGTAACGGCTATGTCCCAAAAAAATCCAGAAATTAAAGCTGAGATTATCTCTATTGAGAAAGCCATTATCAACTTATCCAGTAGCTTCTCTCCTTTTATTTCTCATGCTCAATTTGAGAAAATTAAAGCTCAACTGGAGTTAAAACATGGTAAAGTTGTTGACTTTAAGTCGAGAAGCAATCGATTAAACTATCTTGGTTGGGCAGCATCTTTAGCGTTATTAGTTGGTATTGGTTTTCAATACAATAAGTTGACTCAGAGCAACGAGCAGCTGAAAGTAAAAGAAAATGAAAAATTAAATCTTGAAAAAACATTAGTAACCGTAGAAAGCAAAAGTAAAGCTACAGAATCAGCCTTAAATGTTATTCGAGATGAAAATAACACGGTGATTAGTTTAGGAGGTCAAGCCGCAGCTCCGACCGCCAAAGCTAAAATCTATTGGAACAAACAAACACAAGTGGTTTATGTTGATGCCAGTGGATTGCCTGAACCACCAGAAGGTAAAGTATACCAAATTTGGTCTTTAAAACTATTACCTCAGTTAACACCAACCAGCATCGGACTTTTATCTGATTTTCAAGCGAATCAAAGCAAAGTCTTTGCTGTGGATAAAACTACTGGAGCTGAAGCATTTGGGATTACTCTTGAGCCAGCAGGTGGAAGTAAATCACCAACCATGGAGCAATTGTATACTTTAGGAAAAGTATAATAATCACTAATTTCAAATACAAAAAAAGCCCTGATTAGAATCAGGGCTTTTATATTTATTTCTTGTAATACTTTCTATACTTTGGATAAGCTAATAGTCCGACTAAAGACATTCCGCTTAAGGTCATCCATATCCAACTTAATGATTTGGCTTCTCCACTTGCATAAGAATGCAACCCTACTAAGTGAAAGTTCACTCCATAATAAGTAAACAAAATCGATACAAAAGCATACATCGCCATCAAGTTAAACAACCATTTGTTACGCATAGCAGGAACGAAACGAGCATGTATTACAAAAGCATAAACCATAATACTGATTAATGCCCAAGTTTCTTTTGGGTCCCATCCCCAATACCTACCCCAGCTCTCGTTAGCCCATTGTCCGCCTAAAAAGTTTCCGATAGTTAGCATTACTAGACCTACGGTTAAAGCCATCTCGTTGATATAGGTTATTTCTTTGATGTTTAGTTCCATTTTGGCTTTGTTCTTTTCTGTGGTAAAGAAGATTAATACTAAAGCAACAAAACCTAAAATCATTCCCAATGCAAAAGGACCATAGCTTGCTACAATTACAGCTACGTGAATCATTAACCAATAGGAATTTAATACCGGTTGTAAATTGGCTATCTCTGGGTCAATCCAATTGGCATAAGCCGCAGTTAATATCATAGCCGTTACAAAGGCACAAGAAGCCACAGTCAATTTTGATTTTCTGTCAAAGGCTAAACCGAAGAACATGGTGGACCATGCTACATAAACAATTGCTTCATAGGCATTACTCCAGGGTGCATGTCCTGAAATATACCAACGAGCAATTAAAGACAAAGTATGTATAGCAAATAATAATCCGACTATCACATGCAATAAGTTTACTGTTACTTTCAGCCATTTCCTTTCTTTAAAGATTTGGATTATCGTAAACAACATCATTAAAGCGGCAACAGTTAAATACCAATATGGCAGCTTTTGAAAGACATCGTATTTGTTATATAATAGCTCGTACTCTATTTTTTTATCCGATGGACGAACTGCTTTACCAAACTTCTTTTGATAGTTTTCCATTCCGACCAAATAGGTATTTGCCATGGTATAGTTATTATCCTTAGAAGCTTTCATTAAGGCGTCTAAATATAAAGGCAAAGCATTTTTAATCGTGTCTAAGGCTGTTCCAGTTGGATGATTGATTTCTAAAAAAGAAAGCCATTTATTATTAGCATCTTTTGGGATTGGAAAAACCCTTAATATCTTTCCGCTTAAGGCTGAATTTAAGAGATTGACTTTCTTATCAGTTTCTACAAAGTCTTTCTCAAACTGATTTGGATTGGCTGCTTTGTAGGCATCATCTAAGTAAGGAGATAATTTATAATTTCCTCTTTCATCAAAGCAAGAACGAAATGTGGCATACTTAGCATCTGATGGAATTCCAAGAATTTTACGGATACTGTCATTACCACTCTTGATGTAAATTAAAGGTGTTTCGAACCAAACCGTTGGAAACTGTGTCATCGAAATAAAAGCTTGATCGGAATTCATTCCGTGGTAAGTATCACTGTGGCTAACCTTACGCAATAATTCAGAGGAGAAGGTATTGATAGGCTTCATTCTTCCTCCTTCGTCCTGAATGATTAGACGACCAAATTGTTCCGCATGCCTTTCGGATACTTTGTATTTGTTTAGGATAGAATCTATTTGCTTTTGGGTAGGCAATCCGTTTTGACTGCCATGATTTTGAGCGAATCCATTGAAAGATATGAATAGGATTATGATAGCAGCTAGTTTTTCTTTTTTCTTTTTTACATTCTCTAATTTTCTTTTTAAGTCGGCAAAACGAGTGTTTTTCACAAACAATATGGCCATCATGCAAAAGAACAATAGGAAGTACCCAATATAAGTAATTGTGGTTCCCCAAAAGTCATGGTTTACCGACAATACTGTTCCTTTTTCATCAGGGTCAAAAGAAGCTTGGAAGAAACGATAGCCTTTGTGATCTAGAATGTGGTTCATGTAGATACGGGCATCAAACTTTGGTTTAGCCGAATCTTGAACTGTCACTTTGCTCTCAAAAGAAGAAAAGCTCTTTTCTGTTCCGGGATATTTCATGGCTACGAAATCGTTTAGTTTTATGCTAAAAGGTAACGTATATACTTTGCTTCCGTAACTTAAAGTAAATTCTAGTTTTCCTAGTTTTATAACTTTAGGTTCTCCTTGTTTTCCTTTTGAACCTACAAGGGTTACTTCCTTTTCTTGGTTACCCGATTTGATAACTAAAGTGATGGCATCGTTACCATTTTTGGCTCTAAAATTTCCGCTTGGTTTAAAGGACTTTACTCCCTTTTTAGGTTGGTCTGGAATTACAAATTGAGTCCCCCCCACATTATAAAGTGAACGATACATTAAAGGTTGAACCGAGTCTTTAGCCACCTTTCCTTGAAGTTTGTCAGCCATTCTCATGAATTGTCCTTCAAACGGAGACGTTATGGTGTTGGTTTTGGTATCAATATTAATAGCTCCTTTGGTAGGTTTATTTATAGCAAACAATACATTGTGTATGTCTTGTATTTCTCCTTCTTTAAGTAAATGCTCGTGACGCATACCGTCTCCTGATTCTACTAACTTTAAGTATATATCTCCGGTTTCAGATTCTACTACAGTTTCTTTGGCATCTAGGACAAAATTTTTATAATTAATCTCGAATGGCGTCTCATCAAATTTCTCCTCAATGCTAAAATTGTTATTGGCAACCGGAGATAGTAATAATGGCTTTTCGATAACCCTTCTCATCATTTTGCCTTGGTATATTCCGTCAACAAGGATGGTTAAATAATTTTTATCTGAGAAAAACTGATTGGAAGCGGCTCCTTCTCTTATAGGCATTACTCCTTCGTAGCTTATGTATCGTGTAATGAAAGCTCCAGAGATGATAAAGATGAAAGATAAGTGCAGTAATAAAGTTGCCCATTTCTCTTTTTTATAGAGTTGGTAACGCTTAATGTTTCCAATGAAATTAATCATAAAGAACAGCATAATGGCTTCAAACCACCAGGAGTTGTAAACCCAAATTCGAGCCGTATCAGTATTGTATTTGCTTTCAATGAATGTTCCTGAAGCCATCGCTACTGCAAAGCCAAGAAACAAAATTGCCATTAAACGAGTTGAGAATAAAATAGAGTATATTTTTTTTTCCATGAGGTGGAATCATTTTTTAAAAAAGTGCTACAAAAATAACGTAAATAAATAGATTTACATTGCATTTATTTATCGTTTTAATTCTTTTTTATGACTTGTGGAATCCCATCATTTGGAGCATAAAAAAAGCGGACCTGAGTCCGCTTCAAAAACAGCATTATGAAAACATTATTGTACTTTGATCATCTTATTTTCGTTGATATTAAATGCTTTTATCACCGCATTATAATCGTTTAAGTTTACTTTGCTCATTTTGTTACTAACATAAGCTGGAATTACGACTACTCTTAGTACTTGATTTAATTTCAAGTTATTATTCAAACCAGCTAAATCATAACCTTCTAAATATACTACGGCGTTGTAACGATTGAAGTCGTTGTTGTATCTAAAACTTAAAGTACCGTCATCAAAGTAATAGGTTTCAGGTAATAATTTCCAAACATCAGCCCCTTGATCAAATCCTGATAAACGGTATACTAACACCATATCTGAAGTGTAAAGCGTGTGAGGAAAGTTTAATACAACGCTATAACTGTTTGGAAAGAAATTAACGTTAGAGTATTCAAATACTTCACTGATGGTATCATTATCAGTGTGATCATTGTTTGTGGTGCAACCTTGTAACGTTATCATCCCGATAAACGCTAACACTAGAGTAATTTTTTTCATGATGTTATAATTTAATGATTAATGTTGATTATCACCTTTCAATAGTTGTGCCATTTTTTTGGAAAAGTATCGTGGCCCATTATAAAATAGTCCTTTTTGAGAATTAAGAACCGAGTTGAAACCCCATAAATACTGCTATTCTTTCGTTTACTATCCCATTTTCCATAGTTTATAATTTAACAAAATTTTATACATTTACCGTATGGGAAGAAATAATGCTAAAAACATAAAAGCACATAACGACAAACTTCATAAGGCTCAGGATAAGGCTAAAACAAAAGAGCAAGTTCGTGCAGAGCAATTAAAAGCGATTGTAAAAAAGTTTAACGATTCTAAAAACTCCTAGAATTTTGCAATAATTATATAGAGTTGTATAAGACAAGCCCTAATGGATTGGTTACTTTTATGGGATGAAAACAACACAAATTATTGGCATTCTTTTGATTGGTTTAGGCGTTGGATTATGTTACTATGGCTTTACTAAAGTTAATGAAAACAGTAACCAAGTTAAAGTATTAGGACTAAGTATAGATGCTTCTAACCCAACTGGGCAACGCGAAGGTTATTTTTATTTAGCGATAGGAGTTGTAGCCTTTGGTGCGGGGATTTATAGTATTACTAAAAAATAATAAAGTTCTTCTTTAAGTAAATCGTTTTTTCTACTACAAAATCTTTCTAGATTATTTCCTTATTGCCACAAGTTATGGCAATATAATTTCTCGTTGCGGCACCTTGCAGCACTTTGACAGCACTTTGACAGCACTTTGATAGCACTTTGATGGCAAGTAAGAAGCAATCTAGAGAAAAGAAACAATAGACAAGAAAAAGATCAGAGTTTTATTGGAATCCAGACTTCTTCTTGTGAGTTGGGGTCGTTGTTTTTGAATTTGTCTCCTAAGATTTCGAAGTGAGGACGGTTGTCTAATTTATACCCTGAGGCTGGTAACCATTCGGTGAAAATGGCTTTGAAAAAAGCGGTTGCTTCGGTGTTGTTTCCTTTGTAGAGGAATACTGCGTAGAGTCCTTCTGGGATGGTTAGCGTTTCCATACCTTGTGGAATTGAAGTTCCTTCTGTTACTGGTGCTGTTGCCCATTTTTCAAAAGGCGTATTGGGGCTAAAGTCAAAGTCTTTTGGATAGATTACTACATTGTATAACTCCTCTCCTAACCTATTTTGAATTTCGTTGCGGCGTGGCATGAAACTGTTCCAAAGCAAAAAGGTTTTGTCTTCGGCAAAGGTCATGGTTTGGCGGTTACCGAGGAGGGTTGTTTTGGGGTGGGTTTTTATGGTGGGGTGCATAGTGTTAACCTTTATAAAAAACAGTAACAAACATATGAAATTATTTTAGAGATTATTCTTAAAAATAGTCATTTACTGTATATCAAAAATTACTAATTGTTTTATATCTTTGACTTTACTGAGAACCTTAATTCACGATTTCCCGATGAAAAAAATCATTATATTCCTCTTATGTTCATCTGTTGCTTTTGCCACTGAACTTAAAACTAAAGCCACACCAAGAGAGGTAATTGTTTATACCAATGGAGCACAAATAACTTCTGATGTTTCGGCTACTATTCCAAAAGGAAGTTCTGTATTAAGAATCACTGATGTATCTCAGTTTGTTACTCAAAACACTATACAAATTAGCGGATTAAAAGAGGTTTCTATTCTTTCTATAGGTTTTGAAGTAAATTCATTTCCTAAAAGAGAGTTGACTGATAAAATTAAAAATTTAAAAAATCAAATAAATGCTAAACTTAGAGAAATAGCCATATTACAAAATAATATCAAAGGGCTTGAAGAAGAAGAATCAATATTATCACTAAATAAAAATTTAGGGAGTAATCAACAGGCAGCAACAATCGACAAAATAATATCTCATTCTAAGCATTACAGAGAAAGAGTTCCAATAATCAAAATGGAAATTTATGATACTAATGAAAAAATACAACTTTTGAACTCTGATGTAAAAGCTATGCAACAAGATTTTCAGAAAATGACTGGAGATGCTTATGAACAAAAAGGGGAAATCATTGTGAAATTGGACAATCCTAATGAAGCCATTGCACTCAATTTAATACTTAAATATATTGTGACTGGATCGGGTTGGGTTCCATCGTATGAAATAAAAGCCAAGAATTCTAAAGATGCTTTGCAATTTGCTTATAAAGCACAAGTATATCAGAATTCAGGAGAAGATTGGAATGATATCAAATTAACCTTGTCAACGGGTAATCCTAATTACAATAATGATAAACCTAATTTAGAACCTCAATATTTAAACTATATCAATCCTTATGCTTACCAAAGAAGTAAAGATAATGATCGAGAAAATTATGTTTACAACCCTATGGTTAAAGAAGTTTCCGGAATTGTCACAGACAAATCGGGTCCTATACCTGGAGTAAATGTACTAATAAAAGGAACTAACATAGGAACGCAAACCGATTTCAATGGAAGATATTCTTTAAAGATACCTAATGGTAAAGAATTGGAGTTTTCTTTTATTGGTATGGAAACTAAGACCATCCCTATATATAGTGGCAATATGAATGTTGTTCTGAAAGAAGATGGAGCTAAACTACAAGAAGTAGTTGTTATGGCATATAAAAAATCAGACATCGAATCAGATGAAATTGAGGCTAAAAAAGAAGTAATAACAACTGGTTCAGGTGATGAAAAAGAAATTATTATGAATAGTGTAACTTTTAAAATAAAAAAGAATTATTCTATTCCTTCACTTGATACCCCCTCTATAATTGAAATTGATAATTTTATCATTCCAGCCGAGTTTGAATATTATTCGGCACCCGTATTGAGTGAAAATGTATTCTTGACAGCTAAAGTAAAAGATTGGAACAAATACGATTTATTACCTGGAGATGCCAGTATATATACAGAAGGAAGTTATGCAGGAACTACTTATATTAATCCTTATCAAACCGAGGAAGAATTAGTTATTTCAATGGGAGTTGATAGCAATTTAATTATTGAACGCAAACAATTAAATAACACTAAAGACAAATCATTTTTGGGTGGTACAAGAATCATAGACCGTAATTATGAAATCACTACAAGAAATAATAAACCAAATGATATTAGTGTAAAAATCTTTGATCGCATTCCAATAAGTGAAAATAAAGAAATCAAAGTAGAAAAAGAAAATATTGATGGGGCTACATATGATGAAAAAACAGGGATTTTATATTGGCAGTTACCTATTCCATCAAAACAAGCTGTCAAAAAACAATTGGGATATCAGGTTAAATATCCAAAGAATAAAACCATAAATTTATAAACAAAAAAACCTCACATAGCAGTGAGGTTTTTTTCTATAGATCCCGATATTCATCGGGATAAGCGAACACTAAGTCCCCAACTTTGTTGGAAAACAGTGCCTGCTTACATATTTCTTCTATACTGCCCTCCTACTTCAAATAGTCCAGCAGTGATTTGCCCCAACGAACAATATTTAGTAGCATCCATTAGGAGTTCAAAAATGTTTTCGTTTTTGATGGCGGCGTTTTGAAGCAGTTCTATTTGTTCCTTTTCTTTGTCACCATTGGCTTTGTGGAGGTTGTGTAAGGTTTGGATTTGGAATTGTTTCTCTTCTTCAGTGGCACGAATTACTTCGGCTGGTAAGACCGTTGGAGAGCCTTTAGAACTTAGGAAAGTGTTTACTCCAATGATTGGGAATTCCCCTGTGTGTTTTAAGGTTTCGTAATACAAACTTTCTTCTTGTATTTTACTTCTTTGGTACATGGTTTCCATGGCGCCTAGCACTCCACCGCGTTCTGTGATGCGGTCGAATTCTTGTAATACGGCGTCTTCTACTAAATCAGTTAGTTCTTCTATAATGAAGGAGCCTTGGATTGGGTTTTCGTTTTTGGCTAATCCTAACTCTTTGTTGATGATTAACTGGATGGCCATAGCACGACGTACACTTTCTTCTGTAGGGGTTGTAATGGCTTCATCGTAAGCGTTAGTGTGCAATGAATTACAGTTGTCATAAATAGCATATAACGCTTGCAAAGTCGTACGGATATCATTGAAATCGATTTCCTGAGCGTGTAACGAACGTCCAGAAGTTTGGATGTGGTATTTCAACATCTGTGCTCTTTCGTTGGCTCCGTATTTATTTTTCATGGCTTTCGCCCATATCTTACGTGCTACTCTTCCGATTACTGCGTATTCTGGGTCAACTCCGTTAGAGAAGAAGAACGATAAGTTGGGTCCGAAATCGTTGATGTTCATGCCACGACTTAGATAATATTCCACGTAAGTGAAACCATTGGATAAAGTAAATGCTAACTGGGTAATTGGATTAGCACCAGCTTCGGCAATATGATATCCCGAAATAGAAACCGAATAGAAATTACGTACGTTCTTCTGAATAAAATATTCTTGTACGTCACCCATTAAACGCAAAGCAAATTCGGTAGAGAAGATACAAGTATTTTGGGCTTGGTCTTCTTTTAAAATATCGGCTTGAACGGTACCTCTAACTTGGGATAAGGTTTTAATTTTAATATCTTGATAGACTTCTTTTGGTAATACTTGATCTCCTGTAACGCCTAGCAACATTAATCCTAGTCCGTTATTTCCTTCTGGTAACTCGCCATTGTATTTGGGTCTTGTGAGTCCTTTTTTCTTGTAGATTTCATTGATTCTTTCTTCTACTTCTACTTGAAGATTATTTTCTACTATGTATTTTTCGCAGTTTTGGTCGATGGCCGCATTCATAAAGAATCCCAATAACATCGGCGCCGGACCGTTAATAGTCATACTCACTGAAGTTAGTGGATGACTTAAATCGAAACCAGAATATAATTTCTTAGCATCATCTAAGCAACAAATAGAAACGCCGGCATTTCCGATTTTACCATAAATATCTGGACGTAAATCAGGATCGTTGCCGTATAACGTTACACTATCGAAAGCAGTTGATAACCTTTTGGCAGGCAATCCTGCGCTCACGTAATGGAAACGTTTGTTGGTACGTTCTGGTCCACCCTCTCCAGCAAACATTCTTGATGGGTCTTCCCCTTCTCGTTTGAACGGATATAATCCTGAGGCAAAAGGGAATTCTCCAGGCACATTTTCTTGTAAGTTCCATTTTAAAATATCGCCCCAAGCTTGGTATTTAGGCAAGGCTATTTTTGGGATTTGCGAGTGCGATAAGCTTTCGGTGTGGGTTTGGATTTTGATTTCCTTGTCACGAACTTTAAAGCTATAAACTGGATTTTTATATTTGTTTACCTTGTCATTCCAAGTTAGAATTATTTCCCAATTGAAGGGATCGAGATTCATTTTTACTCGGTCAAACTCTTTAACTAATAGGTTTAGAAAGTCTTTGTTATCTTCATTGAAATTCAAAGTATTAGCATCAATACTTGCTTTATCAAAAGCGGGTGCTTTTTTGTTTACCGATTCGATGGTTTTATAGATGCCGTATAACTTTTGTGCTACCTCTACTTGTGTTAAAACCGTTTCATCGTACTTGCGATTATTCTCTGCAATCTCTGATAAATATCTTGTTCTGTGTGGTGGAATTACAAATACCTTTTCACTCATTTCACGAGTGATGGTGAAAGTCGATTTTAAATCGGCTCCCGTTCTTTCCACAATTTTATCCATGACTCTTTTGTAGAGCGTGTTCATTCCGGGATCATTGAATTGTGAAGCGATGGTTCCTATAACCGGCATATCATCTGGGTTAGTATCCCATAGATTGTGATTGCGTTGGTATTGTTTTTTTACATCGCGAATGGCATCTAAAGCGCCGCGTTTGTCGAATTTATTGATAGCTACTAAGTCGGCAAAGTCAAGCATATCAATTTTTTCTAATTGAGTGGCAGCCCCAAATTCAGGCGTCATTACGTAAAGTGAAACATCCGAATGATCCATGATTTCAGTATCACTCTGACCAATTCCAGAAGTTTCCAGAATGATGATATCATATTTGGCTGCCTTTAGTACTTGAATAGCTTCGGCAACATATTTAGATAAAGCCAAATTAGACTGACGTGTAGCCAAAGAACGCATGTATACTCTAGGATTGTTGATGGCGTTCATACGAATTCTATCTCCCAATAAAGCACCTCCTGTTTTACGTTTGGATGGGTCTACGGAAATTAATCCGATAGTTTTTTCTGGGAAATCGATTAGAAAACGACGTACTAATTCATCTACTAAGGAAGACTTCCCCGCTCCACCAGTTCCTGTAATTCCAAGTACTGGTATTTTTGAGGTTTCATTTCTAGTATGAATATCGTCAAAAACAGGTTTGGCAATTTCTGGGAAATTTTCGGCAGCCGAAATTAATCTTGCTATGGCTGTTGGGTTTTTATCTTCTATATGTTTTAACTCTCCGTTTAATTGGTCTCCAATAGGATAATCCGATTGTTTTACTAAATCGTTAATCATTCCTTGTAATCCCATGGCTCGACCATCATCAGGAGAATATATTCTGGTAATTCCGTAGGCTTGTAATTCGGCTATTTCGCTTGGCAAAATTACACCCCCACCACCACCAAAAATCTTGATGTGACCAGCGCCTTTTTCCTTTAACAAATCGAACATGTATTTGAAATACTCATTGTGTCCTCCTTGATAGGAAGTCATGGCAATCGCATTAGCATCTTCTTGAATGGCAGTATTTACTACCTCTTCTACGCTTCTATCATGACCTAGATGTATCACTTCTACACCTGTTGACTGGATAATTCTACGCATGATGTTGATGGCTGCATCGTGTCCGTCAAAAAGAGAAGCGGCGGTAACAATTCTTACTTTGTTTTTTGGAATATAGGGTTGTTCTTGAACCATTGTTAAATAAGTGTGTATTTTGAGGACGCAATTTACGGATTTTTCAAAAAAACGCCTATTAAATGAAACAAAACATAAAAATAAGTTTTAACTAAAAAACTAATCAAATTAAGTTTAGATTTGAATTTAAGAAATAGCTACTTTATTATCAAATGAATAAAATTGTCATCCTCATCCATTGTAGTGATCAAAAGGGAATTATAGCCGCGGTTACTAATTATATTGCTTCTATTGGAGGAAATATCATTTACCTAGACCAACATGTTGATAGTGACCAAGATGTTTTCTTTATGCGACTGGAATGTGAGTTTGCTAAAGACCATTTTAATTTGGATACCATCAAGGATAATTTTTCGAAAAATTTAGCGAATCCTTTTTCGATGTCATGGTCTATTCAACTGCAAGAACGTAAACCACGGATGGCTATTTTTGTTTCAAAATACGATCATTGTTTGTATGACATTCTTTCGCGCTACAGCACAGGAGAATTGCCTATCGAGATTCCGATTATCATTAGCAATCACCATGATTTGAGTTCGGTTGCTGCACGATTTTCGATTCCGTTTCATCATATTCCTTTTACCAAAGAAACTAAAGAAAGTGGTGAAAAGGAACAGATAGCCGTTTTAGAAAAATACCAAATAGACTTTATCGTTCTGGCTCGGTACATGCAGATTATTACCCCTAATTTGATTGCTTTGTATCAAAATAAAATTATTAATATTCATCATTCGTTTCTTCCTGCATTTCCTGGGGCGAAACCTTATCATTCGGCATTTAACAGAGGCGTTAAAATTATTGGCGCTACTAGTCATTATGTTACCGAAGAATTGGATGAAGGCCCTATTATTGAGCAAGATATTACCCGAGTAACCCATAGTCACTCTATTGAAGATTTTATCATGAAAGGGAAAGATTTGGAGCGTATGGTTTTGGCTAGAGCCATCAAATTGCATGCTGAAAGAAAAACGATGGTTTACAATAATAAGACCGTAGTTTTTTCCTAAAATTATTTTTTGGCCTTATTTTTGCTACTTCTTAAAAAAAATTACACTTATGAAAACTAAATTAACGCTACTCCTATTATTACCTACCTTGGGTTTTTCTCAAGGAAGCCTATTAGATCAATTAAAAAAAGAAGTCCAAAAAGTAGTTCCAGTTGATTTATCCATATTGGATGGAAAATTAGGTACTGTTGATATAGCAGGAGGCTTGAAAGAAGCCTTAAATAAAGGGATTGAAAAACAAGTAACTAAATTAACGGCCACTGATGGTTTTTATAAAAACGACAAGGTAAAAATCTTGTTGCCAGAAGAATTACAAAACATAGACAAAACACTCCGAAAACTAGGTATGAGTTCTTTGGCCAATAAAGGTTTGTTGCTGTTGAATCGTGCTGCGGAAGATGCGGTTAAAGAGTCGACTCCAATCTTTGTTGATGCGGTAACTAACATGAGTTTTACCGATGCAAAAAACATCTTGATGGGGAATGAAAGCGCGGCTACCACCTATTTACAAACCAATACTACTACTCCACTGTATGCGAAATTTAATCCAGTAATTAAAAGTTCTTTTGCAAAAGTCGGAGCCGATAAAGTTTGGGCAAGCATTATTAAAAAATACAACAATTTACCGTTGGTAAAAAAAGTGAATCCAGATTTAACAGATTATACCACCAACAAAGCCTTGGAAGGTGTTTTTAAAATGATAGCCGTTGAAGAAAAAAACATTCGTTCCGATATCAATGCTAGAACTTCACCTTTATTGCAACAAGTTTTTGCTTTACAAGATAAAAAGTAATTTTTTACACTTTATTTAATTGCATCCTGAACTGTTTTGGGGTGCAATTTTTCTTTTTTAGAAATATCCTATTGAAATAGGTTTGGTTTTCAAAACCCGATTCTATGGCAATTTGAGCAATTGTTTTATCCGTTTGAGTAATAAGAGTGCAGGCATTTCCAATTCTAATTTCATTCACATAATCTGAGAAAGTTTTTCCTGTCATTTTCTTGAAAAATTTACAAAAAGCGCCAGTTGTTAAGTGAATAGAAGCCGCGGCTTGCTCTAATGACATAGATGTCGCTGCATTTTGTTTTATATAATTAAACACGGTGTTTATTCGGGTTTCGTTTTCTTTGGAATTCTTTGGAGCATAGAAAGAAGAGGCTAACGTTTCACACTTGATATTTGTTAAATCGTCAAATACATTTAATAACGCTGCAATTTGTTTGACTCCTTTTTCATTAGCAATTAGCTTCATTCGTGATGCCATATCATTGGCTTGGGGATTTGGAAAAAACAACCCTCGAACACTAGATTGCAACAGTTTTTTAATTTGATAAAAAGCCTGACTATTCATAACACTTTCTATGAAATTCTCTGAAAACTGAATTACTACAGCGGCTACCATCTCTTGATTATTGGAATCACTTTCCCAAGTATGGGGTATTCCAGAGCCCAACAAAACTAAATCACCCGATTGGAAAGGTAGATAGCTATCTCCTACTAAACGCATACCCTTTCCTTTGACAATATAAGTCAATTCATATTCGGGATGGTAGTGCCATTTGAATTCAAAAAAAGGCATTTCAAACGCAAAGGCATGAATAGCATTTTCAATAGTGATCGTTTCTAAAATAGGTTTCATAGCACCTTATTTGTTGTGAAATTGGATTATTACCTCAAAACTAAACAATATAGTATTATTATTTTCATTTTTTGTACTATTTACTGGCGGTTAAAAAACTTATTTTTGATTATAATCAAGTTTACTTATGGTATTCAATAGAAACCCCCTCTTATCTTTCTTTCTGCTTCTCTTTATTTCTTTTTGCTTTGCGCAAAACAATTATAGATATGTCAACGTCTTCATAGGAACAGAAGGAACTGGTCACACTTTTCCTGGACCGTCGATGCCTTTTGGAATGGTACAACCAGGTCCTGATAACAAAGATCATGGTTGGAATCATACTAGTGGGTATCAATATAAAGATACTTTGCTTCTAGGTTTTTCTCAGACGCGTTTTAGTGGGACTGGCATTAATGAAATGGGCGATGTTCTTTTGCTTCCTATTAACCCTAAAAAAGAAAACTTAAAAAATGGGTATTATAAAAATACGGAGTTTGGAAAAGTGGGTTATTACACATTGACTAAAAAAGATGATGTGAAAGTAGAACTGACTTGTTCTGAAAGAGTGGCATTTCATCGGTATACCTTTCCAGAGAAAGAAGCGAAGGTTCTTCTTGATTTACAACATGGTTTGCATTTTGTCTTTGATGAATCTAATCCCAAAGGATTGGTAGTTGAAAGTGATGTAAAAATTGAAAATAGCACCACTATTTCGGGCTATTGCGCTACACAAAACTGGGTTAACCGAAAGTACTTTTTTACTCTGACTTTTGACCAACCTTTTGTCTCTAGTCAATTATTGGAGAAGAAAGCTAATGAAAAAGCACCAAGGTATTTTTTAGATTTTAATTTAAATGATAGCAAAGAATTAAAGGTGAAAATAGCTTTATCATCAGTTTCCGTTGCTGGAGCTAAACTCAATAGGCAAACTGAAATTCCAAATTGGGATTTTGATGCCGTTGTAATCCGTAACAAAAAAGCTTGGGATACTTATTTGAACCGCATTGACATTGAAGCTCCACAAAAACAAAAAGAAATCTTTTATACCTCCTTATACCATTTGTTTTTACAACCTTCTAATATAGCTGATGTTGATGGAAAATACAGAGGTGTAAATGACCAGATAGCATTAGCGCCCAACAAGGAATACTACTCTACCCTATCGATTTGGGATATTTATCGTGGGGCTTTTCCGTTGTTACAAATAGTAGCCCCTGAAAAAGTCAATGGGATTATCAATTCAATGCTCATTCATCATAAAGCCAAAGGGTTCTTGCCTATTTGGACGGCTTGGGGACAAGACAATTATTGTATGATAGGCAATCATGCTATTCCGATGCTACTATCCGCTTATCAAAATGGCTTTACCGGTTTTGATAAAAACGAAGCTTTGAAAGCGATGGTCGAGACTTCTACCAAATCGCATATTAATTCGGATTGGGAATTGTATACTCAATATGGGTATTATCCATTTGACAAATTAGATAATGAAGCCGTTTCTCGGACTTTAGAAAGTGGTTATGACGATTGGTGTGTTGCGGAAATGGCAAGGAAATTAGGGTCAAAGAAAATAGCCACTACTTTTTTTAAAAGAGCTCTTTATTACCAAAATATTTTTGACAACGAAACCACCTTCTTTAGAGGAAAAGACACTAAAGGCAACTGGCGTAGTCCTTTTAATCCTCTGCAAGCCACCTCTCCCCTTAACAATCCCGGGGATTATACTGAGGCTAATGCTTGGCAATATTTTTGGACACCAGCGCAACATGACGTTAATGGAGTCATTAAATTGTTAGGAGGAAAAGCAAACTTCACTAAGAAATTAAATGCTTTTTTTACCACAGAAGCTGAAAATCCGAATAAATTTTTGGGACAAGAGGCTATGATTGGGCAATATGCTCATGGGAATGAACCAAGTCATCATATTTTGTATTTGTATGCTTTTACTAACGAACCCAAAACAGGTCAAAAATACATTCACAAAGTCATCAATGAATTTCATAACAATACTCCAGATGGTATGATTGGCAATGATGATTGCGGCCAAATGAGTGCTTGGTATCTTCTTTCTACTTTAGGGTTTTATCCGGTAAATCCAGCTAATGGAGAATTTATTTTTGGGAGTCCACAAATAAAAAAAGCCATACTCCATTTAAAGAATGGAAAAGAATTTAAAATTGAAGCTAATAATTATTCCAATGAAAATAGTGTAAACGAAAATAGATTTCTGAATGGAAGTAAAATAGCAAAATCATTCATTACTTATAAAGAAATTATGGCAGGCGGAACGCTTACCTTTGAAATGACAAACAACTAATTATGAAGAAAATAGTGATATTACTTTTCCAATTTCCTTTCCTTATGATAACAGCACAAGAGCAGTTACAACGACTTCCTTTTGGAACTATAAAACCAACCGGTTGGCTCAAAGAACAAATGCAGAAAGACATAAAGGGTTATTTAGGCCACTTAGACCAATTAGTTCCCGATTTGATTAATGATCCTATTTATGGTTCGGGAAGATTGCATAAAAATAGTCAAGTCAAAGATTTAGGCAATCTAAAAGCAGGAGATGTTGAAGGAAGTGAGCAATACAAATGGTGGAATTCAGAAACGCAATCCAACTGGTGGGATGCTTATATTAGAAATGTGTTTATGATTGATGACCAAGCTGGCATTGAAAAAGTTCATCGCTATGTGGAGCGCATTTTGGCAACACAAGATGCCGATGGTTATCTTGGCATTTATGACAAAGAACTTCGGTATCACTTTAGTTCAGAAAATGGCGAATTATGGTCGAAAACAACTTTTTATCGTGGCTTATTAGCTTACTATCAATATACTAAAGATGAAAGGGTTTGGCAAGCGTTAGTTAGAGCTGTAGCTAATGTGATGGAAAATTATCCAATTAATACTTCCAGTCCGTTTAGTTCAGGAGATAAATTTAATGGTGGAGTTTCGCATGGATTGACTTTTACGGATGTGTTAGATAGCATGTACCAAATCACAGGAGATGAAAAGTATACCAAATACGCTTTGTTTTTGTATCAAGATTTTTCCAAAACCTATCAATCGGAATGTGATGTGCAGTTGTCCAATATTTTAAATCCAAACTACAAATTAAAATCGCATGGCGTTCATACCTACGAACATCTAAGACCTTTGATAGTTGCAGCTTATCAAAATGAAGCATTGCAAAAAGCATTGTCTATTTATTTGGAAAGAATCAAAAACACCACCACGCCTACTGGCGGGCCTATAGGAGATGAATGGATAGCAGAACGAACTGCTGATGCCACCCATACAGGGTATGAATATTGTTCGATTCATGAGTTATTAGATAGTTATACTGTATTGCTTCAAAAAACGGGGAACGCAGCTGTTGCTGACCAAGTAGAAACTATATTTTACAATGCAGCTCAAGGTGCTCGAAACCCAAACTATTCCTGTATTGCTTATTTAAAAACAGATAATAGTTATGAAATGTTAGGGACCAAAAACGGAGAAGTAGAACCTGACAGAAAGCAAACTCGGTATAAATATTCTCCAGCACATCAAGATGTGGCGGTCTGTTGTAATCCAAACGCAGGAAGAATATCTCCTTATTTTATTCAATCGTCGTGGATGAAAGAAAATGAAACCACTTTGGTAGCTACACTATTAATGCCAAATGTGTTAGCAACAGTTATTAATGGTTCAAAATTAACTATTGAAAACCAAACCAACTATCCGAATGAAAATACTTTTAATTTTAAAATTCAAATGGATACACCGATAGCTTTTAAACTAAAAATCAGAAGGCCAAGTTGGGTTACCTCTATTGTAACATCTGAAAAATATCAAATGGAGAAAGAGTATATAGTTATTGAAAGAACCTTTACTAAAAATGACAATATCAAACTTGAATTTAAAGCCGATGTTAAAGTGATTACTGATGATAAAGGAGAACATTACTTTTCGTATGGAAGTTTGTTCTATGCTAAAGCGATTTCAGCTATTCAAATTAAAGGAAAAGAATATGCTAAAGGATTTGATGATTTACATTATGAACCTTTGGATACTGTCCGGTTTTCATTCATTGACAATGAGAAGGCACTATATTCTAAAAACACGATAAAGGTGAATTTAAAGAACAGCGTTACTAATAAAATAAGTGAAATGACACTTACTCCTTTTGGCAAAACCATACTAAGGCAAGTTTCTTTCTAAATTTTTAGAAATCAATAACATAAGAATAACAAAAACTTAACATTAAAACTTAAAAGCCCAACGTACATTTGTAGTGTAATAAATTTGGTTTTTTATTATTTTGGTTTGAGGTTAGTTAGTTAAAGAATCCGTTGTTCCCAAAACATCGGATTTTTTTATGCTATACTTTCATGAAGTTTTTTGAAATAGGCAAAAGCTTTTACTACCCTGCTCCCGTACCAAGAAAACATTTCCCCGTCTACAAAAACCGTTTTGGCATGATGGGTAAATCTCCCTAATTCAAAGGCATGTTCATCAGAAAATGGGAAAGGCTCTGAGGAAAGAAATACTACATCAGGATCGCCTTGAATGCGCATTTTTTGAATGATAACTTCAGGATAGCGTTCTTCTCTATTTTCATAAATGTTAGCAAACTTATTGATTTTCAGCATTTCATTAATAAAAGTATTCCCTCCTGCCACCATATAGGGATTGGCCCAAATAAAATAGGCTACTTTTTGAGTTTCTTTATCGCTTATAAAAGTTAGAAATTCATGGTGCGCAAAATTGATTTTATCAATCCATTTCTGAGCTTCGGTTCTTTTGTTGAAGAGATTTCCAAAGTCGGTTATCATTTTCAAATTGTCTTCTAAAGTAATAATATCAGTTACCCAAACTGGACAAATTTTAGACAATTCTTCAACTATTTCAATAGTATTTTCTTCTTTGTTAGCAATAATGATATCCGGTTGCAATAAAGGGATTTTCTCGAAGTGCACTTTCTTGGTTCCTCCG
Source organism: Flavobacterium sp. N1994 (assembly GCF_025947145.1). Classification (NCBI taxonomy): domain Bacteria; kingdom Pseudomonadati; phylum Bacteroidota; class Flavobacteriia; order Flavobacteriales; family Flavobacteriaceae; genus Flavobacterium; species Flavobacterium sp. N1994. Next base: position 437,918 of record NZ_CP109999.1, on the reverse strand, counting down.
ATAATTTTCTTGGTAGATTTAAAATGAAAAGGATGCACGCAGAATTTGGTAATTCCGACAATACTTTCTTCTAAACCCAAATCAAATAGCAATTCAGTTTGCGAGGGCACTAAAGAAATGATTCGTTTGGGTGCGTTTTCAAAAGTATGTTGCGTTCCGAGTTGGTCAACCAATGTTTTCAAAGCGATTATTTATTTTATAGTATAGCTTCCATTTCTTGTTGCATTTTTTGGGCTTCTTCTCTTGCTTTTTGGGCAAAGTCTTTATCTTTTGAAGCGTAAATAATACTTCGAGAAGCGTTTATAAGCAAACCAACTTGTTCGTTCATTCCGAATTTACAAACCTCTTCTAAACTTCCGCCTTGAGCACCCACTCCGGGAACAAGCAAAAAACTATCAGGTATTATTTTACGAATTTCTGTAAAGTATTCTGCTTTCGTAGCGCCTACTACATACATTAGATTTTGTGAGTTCTTCCAAGTTAAAGAAGTCTTGATAACGGTTTTGTATAACTCCTCACCTTCTACTCTCTTAGTTTGGAAATCAAAAGCACCTTCATTAGAAGTCAGCGCCAACATAATCGTGTGCTTGTTTTCAAAAGCTAAAAAAGGTTCAACAGAGTCTTTCCCCATATAAGGAGCCACCGTGATACTGTCAAAATTTAAATCTTCTAAAAAAGCTTTGGCATACATGGTTGAAGTATTGCCAATATCACCTCGTTTGGCATCCGCAATTGTAAAAATCTCAGGATGCTTTTCATTGAGATACTTGATTGTTTTTTGTAATGACATCCATCCTTTTAATCCGTAAGCTTCATAGAAAGCCGTATTGGGTTTGAACGCAACACATAAATCATGAGTAGCATCAATTATGGCTTTGTTGAATTCGAAAATAGGATCTTCTGTTTCTAGAAGATGTTGAGGGATTTTTGTTAAATCCACATCAAGGCCGATGCATAGAAAGGATTTCTTGTGCTGAATTTGTTGTACGAGTTGTTGTGTAGTCATTTTTGTAGTTGTGTGAGGCAAAGTTACAAATTGGAAGCTGAAAAGTGCAAATTTTATAACTTTCCTTGAAAATTCTGTAAAGGCCTAAATATAGTCGTGAAATATCTTTGTAATGCTAACGATTAGTACCTACTACTATATCATTTGGCTAATAATAAAAAGTTAGGGTTAGAGAAAAAGCCGTAATCATTTACGGCTTTTTTGAAGGAAATATTTTGTTACATTTACAAGTAATAACCCAAGTCCATTTTTTATGAAACTCTTTATCAAATTTGACTTTAATGCGGTCTGCCGAAAAGTATTAGAAGAAAAGCTTATCAAATACCAAATAAAACACAAAATTATTGGGTTTGGCGAAGTAGAAATTCTAGAGAAAGTTGAGACAAATATTTTTTCAGAATTAACAGAAGAGTTAAAAGAATATGGTATCGAGATTATTGAGAATCAAAAAAGTATTTTGGTTCAAAAAATTAAAGATACCATTATCGAGATGATTCACAATCCAGAATTAGTACCTCTTAAAAGTTCTGCCTATTTAGTCGAAAAACTGGGGCATAGTTATGGTTATATCTCCAATTTGTTTTCTGATGTTACCTATACTTCGATAGAAAATTATATCATATTGCAAAAAATAGAATATGCTAAACAATTGATGGTTACCAGTGAATTGAGTTTAACAGAAATTGCCTTTAAACTTAATTATTCCAGTGTGGCGCATTTGAGTACTCAATTTAAAAATGTAACGGGTATAACACCCTCTGCTTTTCTGCGTATTATCAAAAAAAGAAGGGAAATAGCACTTAAAAAATAATTTATGGAGAAGGAATATATACATATTATATTGGCTGACGACGACGAAGATGATCGTTTGTTTTTTACCGATGCCTTTGAAGAGTTAAAAATTAATACCAAAGTGAGCACTTTTAATGACGGTGTGGAATTGATGGATTATTTAAATCAGACTGATGCCGTTTTACCTAATGTCCTTTTTTTGGATTTGAATATGCCAAAGAAAAATGGAATTGAATGTCTTCATGAAATTAAAAAAAATGAACGATTTAATGACATTGCTATTGCTATTTTTTCAACCTCTTCTTCAGAGGAACATGTAGAAGAGACCTTTGTCAGTGGTGCCAATATCTATATCAAAAAACCTAGCGATTTTAATACTCTTAAAAAAGTATTGTCGGATGTCGTGACTATTAACTGGCAGTATCATACTTCTGGATTGAACAAAGACAATTTTTTATTAAGAATGTAAATTAAGTTATGACACCAAAAACGTTTTATAAATCTCCTGCCTTTCTTAAGAGCGTTTTTGTCGTTTCGATATTTGCTATATTTTTCATTTCGGCTATTACTTATAAGCATATTAGTATCCTGAATAACTCGTCTAAATGGGTGAATCATTCCTATGATATTAACTTAGAATTAGAGCGCTTATTCTCTTATTTAAAAGATTCCGAAACGGGACAGCGTGGTTTTTTGATTACCAAAGACTCCACTTTTTTAGATCCTTATTTTAAGGCTAAAAAAAATATAGCTCATTCTTTTGCCTTGGTTAAAAAATATACCAAAAATGATCCCGAACAAGAAAACAATGTTAGAAAATTACAGTTTTATATCAATAAAAGACAAAATTATCTTTCTGCTACATTGCATTTATCTTTAAAAAAATCCTTAACGGATAAAGAACTAAAAAGTAAAATCATCATTGGGAAACAAACGATGGATAGCGTTCGGAGTCAGATAAATAAAATGATTGTCTTAGAGAAAAAGACCTTAAAAGAAAGGGAATTAAATTATAAGGATACCATCAAAGTTACCCCCATATTTATTTACATTACTTTACTAATCACGCTCCTTTTAATTTCGGTATCCTATATCCGAATCACTAAAGATTTAGAAAAAATGCAGGTGGCCTACAACCGACTGACCGTTTTAAACGAGTCGAGTAATTTGGCAGAAATGGTTGGTAATTTTGGTAGTTGGCAAATAAATCCAGAGACAAATGAGGTTGTTTTTTCGGATAATATCTATAGATTACTAGGTTGCGAGCCACAATCATTTAAAGCTAATAGAGAAAACTTTCTTAAATATGTGCATCCAGAAGATTTGTTGTCTTTTGATATTAAGTCTATTGACCGAATTGAAAATGACAATTTAACTCCCTACACCTATCGAATTATTAGAAAAGACAAACAACTACGTTATTTTAGAAACACAGGAAGAGTGGTTATCAATCGTTCTGAAAAGAAAATTTTAATTGGCACCACCACTGATGTGACCGATGAAGTCTTAGCTTCTTTATCCTTAGAGCAACAAAACATAGAATTGGAAGCTAGTAATAAGGAGCTTTTGGCATTTACTTATGTTGCCAGTCATGATTTACAGGAACCTTTACGTAAAATTCAAACCTTTGTGTCTAGATTATCCGATAAGGAGTATCATAATCTTTCTGATAGTGGAAAGGAGTTTATAGATAGAATAAATGCTTCCGTTAATAGAATGCGCATTCTTATTGATGATTTACTGCAGTATTCGAGAGCCAATAAAACTGAAAAGGTTTTTGAAAAGGTAAACTTAAATGATTTATTGGAGAATGCTAAATTTGATTTGGCACAATCTATAGAAGAAAAAAATGCAATTATTAAAAATGAAGAGCTGCCTACCATGACGGTTATTCCGTTTCAGATTCAACAATTGTTTATCAACATCATTGGTAATTCATTGAAGTATAGTAAACAAAATGAGGTACCAACAATCAAAATTTCATCTAAAAAAGTAGTAGCTTTTGAAGAAGAAAAAATACCCAAAAACACCAAGGATAAATTCTACAAAATCACTTTTGAAGATAACGGAATTGGTTTTGAACAAGAATATGCTGAAAAAATATTTGTCCTATTCAATAGACTTCACAACAAAAATGAATATGCTGGAACTGGTATTGGATTAGCTATTTGCAAAAAAATAGTCGAGAATCACAAGGGATTTATTTTTGCTGAGGGCAAACCCAACAAAGGCTCTATCTTTACCATATACCTTTCTGAAGATTGTTAAATCCACATCCTTCTTATCCTTATTTACTGTATTGCTTTTTGTCCCCTTTAATGTAAATTTTATAACTATTTTAAGAATTGTTATAACAAAAGAATTGTTTTTGGATTGCACCTTTGTACTATAATAAATTAATACAATTTGTCCCAATGAAAAAGTCAATTATAATCATGCTTTTAGTGGTTAAAGCATTGACCGCTAATGCTCAGAACAAAAATGAAAAGACAGTAATCTTTTCGGATGACGCTTCCTCTATATGTAATGATAGCTCAGGCTCTGGAAAAAATACAACTTCCTATTATTACTTTCCCAATATGCAAGTCTATTTTGATTTAGAAAAAAAGATGTACCATTATCAAGTTGGTAAAGATTGGTTAACATCAGAAGAGTTGCCCTTATATTATGGAGGTTATTCGTTATTTAAAAACGAAAGAGTTATGGTATACATTGCAAAAGATGAAGCTCCTCAAAACTATATTAAACAACACCGCAAAGAATTTCCATACAATCCAAAAGGAAGAATCAAAAGGCCTTCTTCAGCCATGGTTCCTGAAAATTCAACTGCTTCACTACAATAAAATCAAAATTAAATTACAATGCAAAATTTACTTTATACCCTTGCCGTTGTATTAGTAATCCTTTGGGCTTTAGGATTCTTCGTATACAACTTGGGATGGATAATTCATATTTTATTACTGATAGCCGTGATAGCGATATTACTTAAAATCATTAAAGGAAAAGAGATCCTGTGAAGAATGTAATCATCAATTAATAAAAAAAAAGTTGTATTTGAGTTTTAACCAATTTAATAAGCAAAAAAAAAGGCTAACTTACTGTTAGCCTTTTCTATTTTAGAAAACTTCGCTTTCTTTTAATTTCTCCATGTTATTGACCATTTGAAGTTCGTCAACAAATTTTTGAATTTTCCCATTCATTACTCCATCCATATCAAAAACATCTAATCCTATTCTATGATCTGTTACACGACCTTGTGCATAGTTGTAAGTACGGATTTTAGCAGATCGGTCACCTGAACTTACTTGAGAAGTACGTTTGGTAGCATCTTCCGCTTGTTTTTTGGCTAATTCTTGTTCGTATAAACGGGAACGCAATACTTCTAAAGCTTTATCTTTATTTTTATGTTGGGATTTTTGGTCCTGACATTGCGCTACTAATCCCGTTGGAATGTGTGTTAAACGCACAGCCGATTTTGTAGTATTAACGGATTGTCCACCAGGTCCTGAGGAACAGAAGAAATCCACACGAACATCGTTCATATCAATTTGTACGTCAAATTCTTCCGCTTCTGGCAAAACCATAACAGTGGCTGCTGAAGTATGTACACGTCCTTGTGTTTCCGTTTGAGGTACCCGTTGTACACGATGAACTCCCGCTTCAAACTTTAGTGTTCCATAAACATCTTCACCGGTTACTTCAAAAATGACCTCTTTGAAACCACCCGATGTTCCTTCATTCATATCCACAACCGAAGTTCTCCAACCACGGCTTTCACAGTATTTGGTATACATTCTAAATAAATCTCCAGCGAAAATGGAAGCCTCGTCTCCACCTGTTCCAGCACGAATCTCCACCATGACGTTTTTAGCATCTTCTGGATCTTTTGGAATCAACATAAATTTGATTTCTTCTTCCAATTCTGGTAAACGATCTTTGGCTTCGTCTAATTGCATCTTGGCCATTTCTACCATTTCGGCATCCGAACCATCAGCGATAATTTCGTTGGCTTCTTCTATATTTCCAGTAATGTTAATTAGCTCTTCCCGTTTTTCCATTAACGCTTTTAGCCCTTTGTATTCCTGATTTAACTGCACATAACGTTTCTGATCAGAGATAATATCAGGTTGAATAATCAAATCCGAAATCTCATCGAAACGTTGTTTTACATATTGCAATCTTTCTAACATAGTGTATTCTTTATTTTCGAGTGCAAAAGTACAAAAAAAGTGTTCAGTTTATAGTCTTTGATTATCAGATTTTTTAGGACAGTTTTATGACTGTATTGACTGTTTTTTGGATAATGATTTAGTAGTTTTGTAAAACACACTCAATCCAAAAGATGCATTTCACAAAAATTAGAAGTCGATATCATTTCCATTTATTCCAAAAACTAGTACTTGCTTCTCTTTTAATTGGTTTTCTTTCTACATTTTTGAGTCTAGCTTTAAAGCACATTACTGAAAAATACGAATCCATTTTATTTTTTAAGGCATCAACCAATTGGATTTATTTCTTACTCTTTCCTATTTTAGGATTGTCAGTAATTTATTTATTACGTCACTATTTGTTTCAAAAAAAAGCGAACAAAGGTATTACTGAAATTTTTGAAGCAATTCAATCAAAATCAAAACAATTGCCTTTGTACAAAATTCCGTCACATTTTATTAATGGTATAGTGACCGTAATTTTTGGGGGTTCCACAGGCATTGAAGTTTCAACAGTTGTTGCTACAGCTGCTATTGGCAATACAACCTCAAAAAAGGATAAGCTTTTAAGCAATTATAAAACGGAACTCATTTGTGCTGGTATTACTGCTGGAATAACTGTCTTATTTTCTAGTCCCATAGCAGGAATTTTATTTTCTATGGAAGTTATTACTAAAAAAAGAAATTGGGTTTTCTTTTTAACCAACGGCATAGCATTATTAACCTCGCTGGGTCTACTATTATTTGTAGATGAAAAACCTTTGTTTGCCATCACCATTACTACTTGGCATGTACATGCTATTCCCTATTTTATTTTACTTGGTATTTTGGCTGGATTGAACTCTGTTTATCTGACAAAAATGGTATTGTTTTTTAAATTACAATTCGGAAAGATTCCCTTTCACTATCACAGAATTTTGTTAGGAGCTACCATTTTAACCATTTGCTTGCTTCTATTACCACAATTGTATGGAGAGGGATACTCAGCTGTAAAAGGATTATTTAGTCAAGCCAATTCTTCAATCACTTTACTTTCCATAGCAACCTTAGTTGGGGTCATACTATTAAAACCTGTAATTACTTCAGCAACTTTGGCCGCTGGTGGTGATGGTGGTGTTTTTGCACCAAGTTTAGTAATTGGTGCTTTCTTGGGTTTTTTTGTTGCTACCATTATAAACCATTCCTTTCATGCCAATGTTATTCCTATGAATTTTGTTGTTATCGGTATGGCTGCTGTTTTAAGTGCTAGTATTCAAGCACCTTTTACAGCTTTGTTTTTAGTTTGTGGAATGATTCATAATTATACACTATTCTTCCCGCTTTTAATGGTGTGTTTGATTGCTAAACAAACTTCAAAAATGATTTTTCCGTTTACAGTATACAACTATAATGCTTCTCTTAAGTAGAAATCTATACTGCCAAAATTAAAGAGTTAAAATTCATTAAAAGAACTAATTTTCTAAAACAAAAAAAGCCTTTTTATTCAAAATACCATTATCAAAAATAAGTTTGTTAATTTTACGCTTTACTAACTAAAAAAATATGAAATCTTTTAAAACCGTTTTATTATCAACCATAATCATACTTTGTTTTGTCTCTTGCAAAAACAGTACTTCCCATAAAAAATTTGACAAACTAGATAAAATGAATTGGCTCCTTGGGCATTGGGAACAAAAACTTCCTGATGGTACATTGACTGAAAACTGGGAAATAGCAAATGACAGTACCTTTACTGGTCAGAGTTATTTTATTACTTCAAAAGACACAGTACATTTTGAAAGTATCCAATTGATACAAAAGAATGAAGAACTAATCTATAACGCCACCGTACAAGGGCAGAATAATGATGAACCTGTTAGCTTTAAACAAACCTCTGATGCTGAAAATGTATTCACATTTGAAAATCCAAAACATGATTATCCTCAAAAAATCGTCTATAAAAAAATAAATGATACTAATTTGATTGCCACTATATCTGGTAAACAACTAGGAAAAGAAAGTCAAGAAAGCTACCCTATGAAGAAGAAATAACTCCTTTTATCCGCTTAAATAGAACAAAACCTTACTCCTTAGTAAGGTTTTTTTGTTTGTAAATAATACTAAATCAAACAGATAAAAATATTATTTATATTTATTCTAAATAAACTTTGTTGTTTGAGTTTCCGTAATTATATTTGCATCATTATTTTTAATTATTCTAAATAAAATGAAATCATATTTGCATTTTCTATCCTTATTTATACTATTTACAAGTTGCACTGATGATAAAAGCAATTACGAAATAGTCCCAAGTGAAAAAAATCAAGTGGGTAAGGCTATCTTTTTTGACACCAATTTATCCAATCCAATAGGACAAGCTTGCGCTTCCTGTCATGCCCCTGAAAAAGGATTTAGCGACCCTGCAAACAATGCTATATCACAAGGCATACTGACTAATAACTTTGGAAATAGAAATGCCCCTAGTTTATCGTACACTATATTTTCACCAAGTCGCTATTACAATGCTATTGATGAAACCTTTGTTGGTGGGTTATTTCTTGATGGACGATCGACTAGTTTGCAAGAACAATTTATTCACCCCCTATTAAACCCTTTAGAAATGAATAATACGTCCGTTCATGACGTAGCAGAGAAAATAAAACAAGCGATATATTTTCCTAAACTAACAAGTATTTATGGAACACTACAATCCGATATTGAAATTCTAAATGCTGTTGCCGATGCAGTGGCGAGTTATGAAAAATCGAGAGAGGTCAATTCGTTTACTTCCAAATTTGATTACTATTCTCGTCAAATGATATCTTTTACAGAGGATGAAAAAAAAGGTCTAGCGCTTTTTGCAGGTAAAGCCCAATGTGCTAACTGTCATATTTTAGATGAAGATGAAAATACAGGAAAAGTTTTGTTTACCGACTTTACTTATGACAATATTGGAGTACCCAAAAACCAAACTAATCCATTTTATACACAACCGACTTCTATTAATCCAGCTGGAAACAATTATATTGATTTAGGTATTGGTGCCTTAGTTGGTCAGGCTCAACATAATGGTAAATTTAAAGTTCCTACTCTTCGTAACATAGCTATTACAGGACCATATTTTCATAATGGCTCGTTTTCAACACTCAAACAAGTAATCCATTTTTATAATACTAGAGATCTAAATACTGGTGAATTTGGTCCTGCAGAAGTACCTCAAAATGTAAATACCGAAGAATTAGGTAACCTTCAATTAACGGCTGAGGAAGAATATCAACTAGAAAAATTCCTTGAAACGCTTACCGATCATTACAGACAATAATTTTAACTATACTTAATACAATCATGAATTTCAATAGAATTATCCTTACGGCATTAGTATTTGGCTCTGTTCATTTTGTCAATGCTCAAGTGAAAGACACAATCAATAAACTCAACGAAGTTAAAGTAAAAGGATTTAAAACCGTAAACGGATTAGGTCATTTACCTGATACCAAAAATGGAATTATTTACGCTGGTAAAAAAAGTGAAGTGATTCTCATTGATAGCCTCGATGCCAATAAAGCCATAAACAATACTCGTCAAATTTTAGGAAGAGTGCCTGGCTTAAATATTGTAGAAACCGAAAGTAGCGGTTTTACTGCCAACGGAATTGCCACTCGTGGATTAAATCCAACTCAAAGTATCGAAATGAATACTCGTCAAAATGGATACAATATTAGTTCCGATGTTTATGGTTATAACGAATCTTACTATTTGCCTCCAATGGAAGCTGTCAGTAGAATAGAATTGGTTCGTGGAGCATCATCCTTACAATTTGGTTCCCAATTTGGAGGTTTGGTAAATTATGTTATCAAAGAAGCTCCCATAAACAAACCGTTTGAATTCATTACCTCACAAACTATTGGAAGCTACGGATTGTACAATTCGTTTAATTCTATTGGTGGGAATTATAAAAAGTGGAGTTATTATGCCTTTTTACAATACCGTAACATAGATGGTTACAGACCTAATAGTGAACAAACACAAGTTTCAGGATTCGCAAAAATACAATACAACGCCTCTGAAAAATGGAATTTTGGTGTTGAGTATTCTTTGCTTCGTAATAAAATTAAAATGCCAGGTGGATTAACTGATGCCCAATTTAATTCAGATGCAAGTCAGTCTACCCGTAGTAGAAACTGGCTAAAAACTCCTTGGAATATTATTACGGCATTTGCAAATTACACTCCTTCTAAAAACAGTACATTGAGCATTAAATCAAGTTATTTATTTAGTAGTCGTTCTCTAGTATGGCGAAACGAAGATGGCGGACCAGAAGCTGTTGATGCTATAGACCCTGATACCAATGCTTATGTACCAAGAGAGGTTGGTATTGAAAATATGAACAATGTAACCACTGAAATTAGGTACTCGCAAAACTATACACTAGGAAACCAACAATCAACTCTTGCTAGTGGAATTCGTCAAAGTTATGCCTGGTTTACCCGTCAAGGAGGTGGTGAAGGTACCACAGGAAGCGACTTTGATTTATCAATTACAGGCAATTGGGGGTATGATTTAGATTTTACTACTACTAATGTGGCACCGTTTGTAGAAAATATTTTCAGAGTATCTAAAAACTTTACGGTAACTCCAGGATTTCGATTGGAGTATTTAAGAAGTACTTCTAAAGGAAGTAAAGAAGTAGAAGGCGATATCCAAATTTCTGATGAAATTCGCAACCGAACTTTTGCTTTAGCAGGAATTGGATTAGAATACAAAACTTCAAAAAACAGTAGTGTTTACGCCAATTTTAGTCAGGCCTATAGACCAATAGATTACAGCCAATTAGAGCCTTTTGGGGTAACCTCTAAAATAGACCCCAATCTTAAAGATAGTGATGGTTACAACAGTGATTTGGGGTATCGTGGTACCATTAAAAATTATTTGAATTTTGACTTCAGTGGATTTTATTTGGGGTACAACAAACGAATTGGGGTAACGCTTGAAACTGATCCTATTACCGGTGATTTGTATTCCATTAGAAAAAATATTGCTAATAGCGTTCACAAAGGAATTGAAAGTTATGTAGAATTTAATTTCTTAAAATATTTCAATGCCAATTCGGATTACGGGTTAAGTCTTTTTAATTCCTTTGCTTATGTGGATGCTAAATATACTTCAGGAGAATACTCAGGAAAACGTGTGGAAGCCGCAACTAAAATCATCAATCGTGTAGGTTTGATTTTTAATACTAGCAAATTATCTACTACATTTCAAGTCAATTATGTAGGCGATGCTTTTGGTGATGCCTCTAATGTAGCAACAAGTACCGATCCTGTGGCGGGTTATATTCCGGCTTACACGGTATTAGACTTTAGTGGCAGTTATAAAATCAATAATTTTGCTTTGAAATTTGGTGTCAATAATTTAGCCGACAAACATTACTTTACTCGTAGAACCGATGAATATCCTGGTCCCGGAATTATCCCAGCTGTTGGCCGAAGTTTGTATCTAGGATTTACAGCTAAGTTTTAAAAGAAATTAGTTTATAAAACAAAACCTCGTTTATTTCTAAACGAGGTTTCTCTTTTCTCTTTCTTCATTCTTCTATTTTCTCTCTGGAATATTAGCCAAAATCTCTAAATAAAACTTCCAGAATTTTTGTGACGATTTGATAGAGGCTCTTTCATCTGGACTGTGAGCTCCATGAATAGTTGGTCCAAAAGAAATCATATCCATTCCTGGATAATTGGTTCCTAAAATACCGCATTCTAATCCGGCGTGACAAGCTACCACATTAGGTTTTGCTCCGTTTTGTTTTTCATAAATGCCCACTAATAAATCTAGTATTTCTGATTTTACATTTGGAGTCCAACCAGGATAACTTCCTCCAAACTCTACTTCACAACCAAATAATTCATACGCAGAACGCAACCCATTGGCCAAATCAAACTTAGAGCTTTCCACAGAAGAACGCGTTAAGTTTTGAATAGAAATACTACCGTCTTTCACGACCACTTTCGATATGTTATTAGAAGTTTCCACCAAGTCCGCCATATCTGCACTCATTCGGTAAACCCCATTATGGGCTGCATAAAGAGAACGAAGCAGTCCTTCTTGAACACCTAAATCCATTACTTTAGAAGGCAAATCGCTTTTGTTGATTTCAATGGTTAAATTAGGTTCTGTGGTTTTGAATTCAAATTTAATATCATTGATGATTTCTTGCATATCAAATACAAAAGCCTCATCATACATTCCAGCCACAATTACTTTCGCTACACTTTCACGCGGAATCGCATTGCGCAAACTTCCACCAGCTATTTCTGAAATCTGTAACCCAAAATTCTCAAATCCGTCAAACAATAAACGGTTCATGATTTTGTTTGCATTTCCTAACCCTTTGTGAATGTCCATTCCAGAGTGACCACCATTCAACCCTTTAACAGTAATGGTATAACCTACAGAGCCTTCAGGAACTTCCTCTTCAGTATAGCTTCGAGTTGCTGTTACGTCTACTCCACCTGCACATCCAATATCAATTTCATCATCTTCTTCAGTATCTAAATTCAATAGAATTTCTCCTTTTAAAATTCCACCTTTCAAGTTCAACGCTCCAGTCATTCCCGTTTCTTCATCTATAGTAAATAAAGCGTCAATCGCTGGATGCGGAATGTCTTTGCTTTCCAAAATAGCCATGATTGCGGCTACTCCTAACCCATTATCAGCACCAAGTGTAGTTCCTCGTGCACGAACCCAGTCGCCATCCACAAACATGTCAATCCCTTGCGTGTCAAAGTCAAAATTAGTATCGTTATTTTTTTGATGTACCATATCCAAATGCCCTTGAAGCACAATAGTTTTACGGTTTTCCATTCCTGGGGTGGCTGGTTTACGGATGATTACGTTTCGGATTTCATCTTCAAAAGTTTCTAACCCTAGGCTATTTCCGAAGTCTTTCATGAATTCAATCACACGCCCTTCTTTCTTAGATGGACGAGGTACTGCGTTCAAATCGGCAAATTTATTCCAAAGCACTTTAGGTTCAAGGTTTCTAATTTCTTGGCTCATTATAATTTTAGTTTGTTATTTAGGATATTTTTTTGGGTTCAATGAAGTATTGAAAACAGCAACTATGTACACTATTTTCTTTTCTTCATCAGTAAAATAAAAGATTATGAAGGGGAATTTTTGAATTGGAAGACCGCGATAGTCTTTAAATCTAATTTGGAATAACGGATTTTTACTTAAAACTTCAATGTGTTCTTCTAAAGTTTGGAAAAAATAAGCCCCTAAACCTTTTTGTTTAAAATCATAATAATCAACCGCATCTTGAATATCAATAATTGCTCTAGGTTCAATTACAATTTTATAACTCATTATTTTGATTTAAAACGAATTTGATTTTTAACTTCTTCCCAAGATAAATAATCCTCAGTATTGGAAGTTGCTCTTCTTTCGTCTAATAAGTCTTTCATCTCTTGATTTATAGAAAAATCAGTCACAATAGGCTCATAATTAAATTTTTCTATCAATTTCATAAAAAAACCCAATTCGTCATCTGGAATATTTAAAGTGATTTGTGTCATAAATCCAATATTGAATTACAAATTTACAAAAAAAGAGTTATGCGTTGGGCTATAATACCTATTTTTATAACAAATTAGTACTGTGAAAAGAAAAAACATTCTCCCACTTTTTCTACTATTCCAAATTCTTTTCTTGAAGATCTTGGCTTTCTTTCCTGAACTAGTGGAGCATTATTACAGTAATGGACTTTATGTTTTTACTTCAAGAATAGAACGTACTATTTTGGGCAAACTACCTTTTTCGTTTGGTGATGTTTTATACGGAATCCTACTTATTTATTTACTTATTTCCATTTGGAAAACCCGAAAAGAGTGGCGCAATAACAAGAAAGATATATTTTTAAAGGTGTTGAGCGGCTTTTCCATTTTTTATTTTTTGTTTCATTTGCTTTGGGCCACCAATTATTATCGAGTGCCGTTATATGAAAAAATGAACATTAAAAGAGAATACACTAACGAAGATTTATATGATTTCACTAAAAAACTAATTGCCAAAACCAATGAAGTCCAATTCCAAATCACTCACGATAAAAATAAAAAAGTAACCAATCCGTATTCTCAAGATAGCATCTTTAAAATGACCGAAAATGGATATGCTACTTTAGCTAAAGAGTACCCTTTTTTTAAGTATGAAATTCCAAGTCGAAAGAAATCTTTATTCAGTTTGCCTCTTACTTATATGGGGTTTGGTGGGTATTTGAATCCGTTTACCAATGAATCTCAAGTGAATTACAAATTACCTATGTACGGTTTCCCCAATGTAATCTGTCACGAAATGGCGCATCAAATTGGCTATGCTAGTGAAAGTGAATGCAATTTTATAGGGTTTATGGCCTGCATTAAAAACAAGGATTTGTATTTTCAATATTCGGCTTATTCTAATGCGCTACGCTATTGTTTAGAGAATATCGTGATGAAAGATGAAGCCAAGTTTAAAGAATTCAAACCTACTATCAACTCAGGAATCATAGAAAACTTTAAAGAAAGTGATCGCTTTTGGAAACAATATGACACTTTTATTGACAAAGGATTTCATTTATTTTACGACCAATTTCTCAAAGCCAATCAACAGCAAGATGGTTTAGAAAGCTACAGTAAATTTGTTGATTTATTGATTAACTATTATAAAGAAAAAGAACTAAAGTAAAAAATTACGAATTACGAATTACGAATTAATAATAATAAAATTTATTTCTTTTCTCTTGTCTCTTGCTTCTTTCCTCTTACTTCTACCTCACATTCTGCTTAAAGTAAACTTCCGTTGCGCCCAGTCCATACTTTTGATAATTAGCATCTTGAAAAGAAATATTATCGTATCGTCCTAACATAAAATCGAGCTCCGATTTAAGGACACCTTCTCCTACTCCGTGAATGAAAACTATCTTGGGAATTCGGTTGCGTATGGCGAATTCGATATGCCGTTTTGCCGTTTCCATTTGCAAGGTTAGGATGTCATAGTTACTCATAGCCTTATAGTTTTTGACCAGCTTTTCTATATGCAAATCAAATTCGGGTGGTGGAATCTCTTTTTTGTTTTTTTTCTCTTTATTGATGTAGTTGGGCTTAGAAACTTCTTTTACGCTAATCACCTGACTTTTATTAAAAGAAAAATTCATAGTATCCGTAGTCCCTATTTTGATTAACTCACTGCTTTTAAACGTCAAGTTAAAACCATCCGTAGTTTCTATAGTGACATCCAGCCCTTTTACTTCTACTACAACCCCATCAATAGCATCGTCTAAAACCGAAACTTTATCGCCTTTATTCATCATCTTTCTCCTCGTTTTCCTCTTGGTGTTTACTAGGCGTTTTGCCGCTTAATTGCATCATACCATACATGAATACTGCTATGGCACCACATAAAATATAAATA
This sequence comes from Flavobacterium sp. N1994, assembly GCF_025947145.1. Taxonomy (NCBI): domain Bacteria; kingdom Pseudomonadati; phylum Bacteroidota; class Flavobacteriia; order Flavobacteriales; family Flavobacteriaceae; genus Flavobacterium; species Flavobacterium sp. N1994. The sequence goes on along the minus strand of NZ_CP109999.1, from coordinate 422,486 downwards.
TTGGGCTTGTCTTTGGATTGCTCAAACAAACCCACAATGATGGCGACAAACATAAAAGGCAACACCAGTTTTTTCATGTGAAAAAATATATAGTTCAAAAATATAAAAAAACCAGCTCTATTAGCTGGTTTTCTTTACAATATCTTTTACTTTTCGAATTGTTGTAAGGTCTTAATAATAATCGACACACAATCTAATAGTTGTTCTTCGTTCATTACTAAAGGTGGCGCAAAGCGGATGATATTTCCGTGTGTAGGTTTGGCCAACAAGCCATTATCGCGTAAAGCCATACAGATGTTCCAAGCGGTATCACTCTCTTCTGTATCATTAATCACTACTGCGTTAAGCAATCCTTTTCCACGAACTAAAGTCGCAATATTGGAAGTGGTAATGTATTCGCCAATTCTTTCTCGGAATAGTTTTCCTAATCTTCTTGCGTTTTGAGCCAAATGTTCTTCGCTAACTACATCCATAGCCGCAATAGCTACAGCACCTGCAATAGGGTTTCCACCAAAAGTAGAACCATGTTGTCCTGGCTTGATGACATTCATTATCGCATCATTAGCCAAAACCGCTGATACTGGATAAGCACCTCCTGATAATGCTTTTCCTAGGATTAAGATATCTGGAGTGACATAAGTGGCTTGCTTTTCGCATTTATTTTCACAACTGCAATTCCCACAAACGGCTAACAAAGAACCCGTTCTGGCAATACCTGTTTGTACTTCATCAGCAATGAATAAAACATTGTTTGCAGCACATAATGCTTTGGCTTTTGCCAAATAATCTTCGCTTGGCACATACACTCCAGCTTCTCCTTGAATCGGTTCTACTAAGAATCCAGCTATGTTTTTTGATGAAGTGATAGCTTTTTCTAGGGCTTCAATATCATCGTAAGCGATTTTTATAAAACCTGCTGTATACGGACCGAAGTTTTTACGAGCATTTTCATCATTTGAAAACGAGATGATTGTAGTAGTTCTTCCGTGGAAGTTCCCTTCACAGACAATAATTTGAGCCTCATTTTCAGCAATACCTTTCTTTTCATAAGCCCATTTTCTACACAGTTTCAAAGCCGTTTCTACTGCTTCTGCTCCTGTGTTCATAGGTAATACTTTATCAAAACCAAAATACTTGGTAATGTATTCTTCGTAAACACCTAATTTATCATTGTAAAAAGCTCTCGAGGTTAGCGTCAACGTTTGCGCCTGTTCCATCATAGCGCCTACAATCTTTGGATGACAATGGCCTTGATTCACTGCCGAATAAGCCGAAAGAAAATCATAATACTTTTTACCTTCTACATCCCAAACATAGACTCCTTCTCCTCTGCTCAAGACTACCGGTAACGGATGGTAATTGTGGGCACCATACTTGTCTTCTAAAGCAATCGCTTCGGCGGAACTCATTTTTTCTAAAACTGACATTTTTTTTATTTTAAATTCTTTAATATCAATTCCTTCTTATTGGAGAGAAATCATCCATATCTTCAACAAAAGTATAATTTAATTGTGAATTGTGAATTATGAATTGTGAATTGTTACTTTCTTCTACTTTATTTTCATCACGTTGCAAATTGCAAATACAACAAGGCTACTCCAGCCACCGTCATGATGATTAAGGCGGCGAATCCTAAAATATTGGATAATCTACTATTAGTAAAATTACCCATTACGGCTTTGTTATTGGAAATATGAAGGATAATAGCAATTAAAACGGGTGCTGTTAATCCGTATAGGATAGCGGTGTATATCAGGGCTTTTACTGGGGAAATGCCGATGTAATTTAGTGACAATCCTAATAACAACGAAATCGCAATTACAATATAAAAGGCTTTGGCTTCGTGGAATTTTTTATCCAAGCCTTGCTCCCATCCGAAAGTCTCGGTAATGATATACGATATGGAACCACTTAATACGGGAATGGCTATCAATCCGGTACCAATTACCCCAATAGCAAACAACAAATAAGCAAAGTTTCCCGCTAAGGGTTTTAAAGCCGCAGCCGCTTGTTCTACCGTATCAATTTGATGAATACCCGCTTTGTATAACACCGTTCCTGTAGTAAGGATGATAAAATACATTACAAAGCCTGAGAACGACATCCCAAAATCGACATCTTGTTTCATGTCTTGGATGATTTTCTTATTGACTATTAAATGACGCTTTTTGTTTTTCATTTCTTCTACTTCCACCGAAGCTTGCCAGAAGAACAAATACGGAGAAATAGTAGTCCCCAAAATACCCACTAAAATGGCAATAAAGTTCTTATCCATTTTGAGGGTCGGAATAAAAGTGGCTTTGGCTATGGCTACAAAATCTTGATGGTATAAAAAAGGCACAATAAAATACACCAACATTACAATACACAAGTATTTTAAAACCGCCGCTATCTTCACATACGGCAAGTAAATAATCAGTCCCAATAAAAGAAGGGTAAAAAAGACACTAAAAAACGAAGCATCAATAGACGGAAATAATAAATTCCCTACCGCTCCCATTCCGGCAATATCGGCACCAATGTTCATGATGATGGCTGGAAAACTAAACAACAACATCAAATACAACACCGATTTATGGTAATGGGTTTTCAAAGCGCCTGTTAATCCTTGTGAGGTCACCAACCCAATCTTAGCACACATTTGCTGAATGGCTGCCATCAAAGGAAACGCTACAATAGAGGTCCATAAAGTTGAAAGTCCGTAAGCGGCTCCTGCTTGTGAGTAAGTAGCAATCCCTGAAGGATCATCATCGCTGGCACCTGTTATCAATCCGGGACCTAATACTTTCCAAAAACGCTGTAATTTATTGGCTTTCTTCACATGAGTTTATTTTAGGCTAATTTACGTTTTAAACGACAAAAACCCTCATTCCTAAGAAAGAAATGAGGGCTTAACTTTATAATTTTTGTTTACTTACACTAGCATAGCGCTAGAAGAAATCGCTGTATTCAATAACTTAGAAATCGGGCAGTTTTTCTCTGCTTTAGTAACTAGTTCTTGGAAAGTCTCATTAGTAATACCCGGAATCTTAGCTTCAACAGTTAAATGAGAGCTTACGATAGATCCGTTTTGAAAATCAATATCGCATTTGGTTTGAATGCTATCAGCGACAAAACCTGCTTCACCAATAAAAGCCGATAACTGCATTGAGAAACATCCGGAATGAGCCGCAGCAACCAACTCTTCTGGGTTAGTACCAACTCCGTCTTCAAAACGAGAGTTGAATGAGTATTGTGTATTGTTCAATGTAGTACTTTGGGTAGTAAGAGTTCCTTTTCCTTCTTTTACAGAACCTTTCCAAACGGCGGTGGCATTTCTTTTCATTGTTGAGTTGTTTAAAGTTTAGCCAAATTTAAGCATAGCACTTTACCCAAACGTTATAGAATTATTGTTATTTCTAATAGAGTTATTGTCTTTATCTTGCTTCTTGACTCTTGCTTCTTGACTCTTTCTTCTTGCTTCTAACTTTCAAACATTTCCAACAACTTATTCACCGTATTCCAATTCCGTGTAGTAGAAACCACATTCATGCTTTTCTCTATCCATTTGTTGTCCAATTTGGTTTTGGCGGGTGAGATGTCGTATTTTAAGTAAATCCGTTTACCATCGAGTTGGATTTCGTCGGGATGGATGAAGTTTAAGTTGAGTTGGGTAATCATATTCTCGGGCAACTCGGAGGAGATAAAAGAAACATACAGTTTTTTCAAATCAACGCCTTCGTCATTCAAGAAATTATTGCGGTCTAAACACGCTTGCAAATCTTCTTTGCCAATGACAATCACTGGTACATCGTGTCCAAACTCCTTAAAGATTTCTTGTTTAATAAGAAAGCCCACCTTGGCCGGACTCTCCTCCTCGGAAGTAACAAAAACGTTCCCCGATTGGATATAAGTCACCACATTAGTAAAACCAATGTATTCTAAAGCTTTTTTCAAAGCCGCAATATTTATCATTTTGTGTCCAGAGACGTTAATGCCGCGGAGAAGGGCTAAGTGGGTTGTCATGAATTAGATTATATTTTAAATTAATAATCCCGTAGGGATTTAATATTGGTAGAAAAAATTGGCAAACATTATTAAAAATCCTGTAGGGATGCTATTTTTAATGTTGAAATCTTACATTCTGCTATTATACCATCCCTAAAGGGATTTTAATTTTATGGTAATTTATTTTCTACCCAGCTCTAATCCCTAACGGGATTGAAGACTACATAGCTTCAAAGATAGTAAATTTTGTAACTAGACCTGACCCGATTTAGAAACGGTAGGGTCTTAGTTCTTAACTATTTTTTTAACTTGTATTCCGTTTTGATTTTTTACTTGAACCATATAAACTCCGCTTGCCAAATCATTACAAGGCAAAGCCGTTTTGAAGGCTTGCAAGGAAACCTGTTGTACTAACTGCCCCTGCATATTGTATAGTGTAGCAGTTGCGTCTTGGTATTCTTCCAATTCTATAAACAGCTCATCTTTGCAAGGGTTTGGATACTCCGAAAATGTATGGACTATAGCCGTTTCTTCTATCCCTAAAGTCACATTACACAAACCTGTTACCTGCACTGGGGTGTGTCTTTCAATTGTGGTTCCATCACCTAGTTGTCCAAATTCGTTATTGCCCACAGCCCAAACGGTACCGTCATTTTTCAAAAAAAGAGAATGATAAGAACCAGTGGCAATTGCTGTAATTCCTGTTAGTCCAAGTATTTGTAGCGCAGTACTTCTATTATTTGTAGTTCCATCACCTAATTGGCCATATTGATTATTCCCTACAGCCCAAACCGTTCCATTATCTTTTAGGTAAAGGGAATAATACTCACCCGCTGCAATTGCAGTAATTCCTGTTAAGCCGGCTACTTGAACGGCATTACTTTTAGAAATTATAGTGCCATCCCCAAGCTGTCCATAGTCATTAAAGCCTACAGCCCAAACAGTACCATTATTTTTAAGAAAAACAGAATGAGTATTACTACAAGCTACTGCAGTAATACCGGTAAGTCCAGCTACCTGCACTGGAGTATGTCTTTCGATGGTGGTCCCATCGCCAAGCTGACCAATATTATTAGCACCTGTTGCCCATACTGTTCCATCATTCTTTAAAAAAATGGTGTGCATTTGGCTGGCACTTACTTTGGTAATTCCTGTAAGTCCATGTACCTGCGTTAGATTAATTCTATTCACATTGGTTCCGTCACCCAATTGCCCAAAGTAATTGTAACCTACTCCCCAAACGGTCCCATTATTTTTTAGGAAAAGAGAATGGAAATCTCCACCCTCCACTCCAACTATTCCGGTAAGACCGGGGACTTGTATAGGAGTACTTTTGGAAATAGTAGTACCGTCTCCAAGTTCTCCTGAACCATTTTCCCCTACCGCCAAAACGGTTCCATCATTCTTTAGATAAAGGGTGAAATTACCACCACCACTAAAGGCAGTTATAGAGGATAGCCCAAGTACGGGCACAGGAGTATGCCTTTCAATGGTGGTGCCATCGCCAAGACCTCCAGTAGTATTAAAACCCACTCCTTGCAGCGTTCCGTCTGAGCAGCGAAATATGGAATGAGATCCCCCTGCTGCAATAGATTGTGCATAGATACTATTCATCGTTATACTGAGGATGGAGAGGAATATGATTAAAATGGGGGTTGTTGTTTTCATGGGGTAATGGTGTGGAGGGGTCGCATCAAGTATAGCTTGTCATTTCAAAGATAGTAAATTTCTATTCAAACAAAAAAACCACCCTTTCGGATGGTTTCGTATTGGATAAAGAGAAAAGGTTTATTTAAAAGTAAAGCCCATTCCAAAAGAGAAAACTGAGTTTTTAATCACTTGTTCGCTTCCATTAGAATATACTACATCGGCCCCTTTAAATACTTTTAGCATCCCTAAAGTATATCTTCCGCTAAAGTTGATGCCATTTTTTAATTCGTACCCCAAACCAAAGTTCAAGCCCAAATCAAAAGTGTTCACTTTGGCATTAAGATTACTAGCCGCAAAAAGTTCATCAAGATCAATAGTAGTACTTTGTCCGTTAGATTCTCCTTTGGCTTTTTTACTCACTATAAAAGATAATTGAGGTCCAAATTCTACATTAAACCCTTTGGCTGGATAGTATTTTGCCATTAAAGGGATGGCAATATAATCTAACATATAAGTTACTTTGACATTATTGCTTTGTACAATGTTTCCTTGCGTAGTATAAAGTAATTCGGGTTGAAGTGCCCATTTTTCAGCCACTTTATAATGTAAATAACCGCCTAAGTTAATTCCAGTTCGAGGAGATACACTACTAGAACCGTCTTCGGTATTGGTTAAATTGGCAATATTAAGTCCTAGTTTAAGTCCAAATTTTATTGGAGTTTTACTTGCTTTTGAAGGGCTACTATTTTGTGCCATCGTCAAGCCAAACACTAACAACATAGCGGTTACAAATAGATTTTTCATGATTGTTTTTTTTAGATTTGGTGCGAAAATACTTTATTCTGTTTAAAATCCAAATTAAATACTACAAAAAGCAGGTATTTCCGTTGTTGTGGAGACAGTGGTTTTAATCCTTCTTCTAGTCATGTTCGATATTCGTTCGGTAACTATTCCAATTTACCGAAAGCTTACCGAACGAATATCGAACATGTATCGAACAAAACCCGAATAATTATCGAACAAAGAGACAATAAAGGACTAAACCGGACATTATCGGACATACCAAATATTGCTTTTAAAATCCGAATTAAGTTTGGCAATTACTAAAGCAAACGTATCGTACCCTAATTCGTAATTCGTAATTCATAATTCGTAATTTATTATTTACTTTTGCCCCATGGGAAGAAAACAAACCAACAAAGTCATCTTTGAAAATATTACCGTTTTGGACGCTGGTGCCAAAGGTGTATCAGTAGCCAAAGCCCCTGAAGGGCAAGTTATTTTTATACCAAACGTCGTGCCTGGCGATGTGGTAGATGTGCAAACCTTAAAGAAAAGAAAGTCCTATTTTGAAGGCAAAGCGATAAAATTCCACGCCTATTCTGAAAACCGTATTGAACCCGTTTGCCAGCACTTTGGGGCTTGCGGTGGTTGCAAATGGCAGAATATGAAATACGAGCAACAGTTATTTTATAAGAATCAGGAAGTGTACAACAACTTGAAACGCATAGGTAAAATTGAGTTGCCCGACTTTGAACCTATTCTAGGTTCCGAGAAACAATTCTTTTACCGCAATAAAATGGAGTTTGGGTTTTCGGACACGCGTTGGTTAAACGAAAAAGAAATCCAATCCGAAGACCAATCGCTAAGCAAAAAGCCAGCCTTAGGGTTTCATATTCCAAGAATGTGGGATAAAATATTGGACATCGAGAAATGCCATTTACAAGAAGATCCTTCGAATGCTATTAGAAATGCCATAAGACAATTTGCAACGGATAACGACATGCCTTTTTTCAATGCGCGTAATCACGAAGGATTGTTGCGTACCTTGATGATTAGAACCGCTTCGACAGGAGAGATTATGGTGTTGCTTCAGTTTTTTAAAGAAGATAAAAAGCAACGCGAATTGTTGTTGGATTATATCAATACTACCTTCTCGCAAATTACTTCGCTACAATATGTTATCAACGGCAAAGCCAATGATACTTTGTACGACCAAGACATTAAATTGTACAAAGGAAGAGATTATATTTTGGAAGAAATGGAAGGGTTACAGTTTAGCATCAACGCTAAATCGTTTTACCAAACCAACTCGGATCAAGCGTATGAGTTATACAAAATCACTAGGGAGTTTGCCGGGTTAACGGGTAACGAAGTGGTTTATGATTTGTATACGGGAACCGGAACGATTGCGCAGTTTGTTTCGAAAAAAGCGAAAAAAGTAATTGGTGTAGAAGCCGTTCCAGAAGCGATTGCCGATGCCAAAGAAAATGCCAAACGCAACAGCATTACCAATTGTGAGTTCTATGTAGGCGATATGAAAAACGTGTTCAACGACGATTTCATAGCGCAACACGGTCAACCCGATGTAGTCATCACCGACCCACCAAGAGACGGCATGCACAAAGATGTGGTAGAACAATTGTTGAAAATTGGTGCGGCTAAAATTGTGTATGTGAGTTGTAATTCGGCCACACAAGCTAGAGACTTAGCCCTGATGGACGAACACTATAAAGTGACACGCGTGCGACCGGTAGATATGTTTCCGCAAACGCATCATGTAGAAAATGTTGTACTTTTGGAGAAAAGGTAAATAATTTGAAATTACGAATTACGAATTACGAATTAATAATTACGAATTACAACACGAGAGCTTTGCTCGACTGTATGGAGCGAAGCGTAATAAATTGGTTATACTATGAAAAAAATACTTTTACTGCTCTTAGTTTCCATTGCTTTCTCTAGTTGTGAGAAGGACGATGTTTGTACGGAGGAAACTACGCCACGAGTGGTGTTAGAATTCTATGATATCACCAACAATGCAACCTTGAAGAATGTGGTGAACTTAGTAGTTCAAGCAGATGGAGCAGCTACGCCTATTGTATTTAATACAGCGCTTCCAGTGACCGATGCTACCCGCTATCTTTTTAATGGAAATAAATTAAAACTCCCATTAAAAATAGATGACACTACTACCAAATACAGTTTGATTTTGAACAGTACTAGCACCACTGGAGGAGTTAATGAAGATTTTCTTCAGTTTGATTATGCCCATCAAAATGTCTATGTTTCAAGAGCTTGTGGTTACAAAACGACTTTTAATTTGAATAATCCTGGTGGAGTCACCAATACGGATGCAGCCACTCCAGATAGTTTTTGGATAAAAGACATCAACATCATTACCTATAACATTACCACCGAAAATGAAACACATATCAAAATATATTTTTAGTATTGGTCTTGTGTTGCTTTCCATCGCAAGTAATGCTCAAGAAATAAGTACCACTCAAAAAGACAGCATCCCCGTAAAAAAAGATACTATTCCAGTAAAAAAAGAACGGTATGGTTTGCGTTTAGGAGTTGATTTATTCAAACTGACCCGCTCGTTTTACGAAAAAGAATATCGTGGATTAGAGCTTGTTGGAGATTTTCGTTTAACAAGAAGACATTATTTAGCAGGCGAAATTGGTAACGAAAACAAAACAGTAGTCAATCCACAACTCAATTTTACTACGAAAGGGACCTATTTAAAAGTGGGGTTTGATTACAATACGTATGAGAATTGGATGAATATGGAAAACATTATATCCGTGGGTTTGCGTTATGGTGTGAGTAGTTTTAGTCAAACGTTAAACAGCTACCAAGTCTACAACTCTAATCATTATTTTGGGGAATCCCCTACCATAGTTTCAGGAGATACATTTGAAGGTTTGTCGGCGCAATGGATTGAAGTAGTGGCCGGAATGAAAGCCGAAGTGTTTCAAAACGTATTCGTAGGATTTAGTTTTAGATTGAATCGTTTAATTTCACAAAACCGACCAAACAACTTTGATAACTTATACATTCCGGGATTCAACAGAACGTACAATGGTGATTTTGGAGTTGGATTCAATTATACCGTTTCGTATTTTATTCCGTTATATAAAGCTACGGTAAAAGCCAAAGCCAAAAAAGAAAAGGAAAAAAAGAAAAAATAATTACGAATTACGAATTAGTAATTACGAATTTGAAAATGCAAAACGAGAACTTTCCTAAACTGAATGAAGTCTCTAGTAGAATAAATTAAAAATGAAGGAAAATAATTAGTGCTATTCAAAAGACATTAAAAAATAATAACATCAATTCGTAATTCGTAATTGACAATTCGTAATTAACTTATCTCCTTCACTCCTTTTAAAAAAAGCCATTTCATGTACAGTTTTTCTCCATCGGCTGTTGGTACTGCTTGAAACTTAGGTGCCGTTAATGTGCCTACAACAAAAGCCGTAATCGGGATAAAGAACCCTGTTAAACTGGTGTAATGCATGATTACCCAACGAAATCCAAGAAATAAGATGGCAAAACAAATAAGGTTATAAAGAAATGCTTTTACTTTTTTAGACATGATGTTTTTCAAATGATTTAGTGCTCAAAGGTAGCCAAACAATTTATTGGCGCCTGTAAATTTTAAGATAAATTTAAAAATCCAATGTTCCATTTCTATACTAAATAGTCTATTTTTGACATTCAAAAATAATTGTTTAGAATATAGTTAGTTTGTTTATGAAGAAATTACTCTTTGCATTCGTTTTTTGTTGCTCTTCATTTTGTGCTGTTGCCCAAACGGGTTACGATATTACCATTAATTTAAAAAACTGCACAGATACCTTAGCTTACCTTACCTATTATCAATTTGACAAGACATTAGTCAAAGATACTTGCACATCAATAAAGAATGGTAAAATAGTTTTTAAAGGAAAAAAGAAATTAGACAAAGGGATTTACTCATTGGTAAGTCAAAAAAAAGCCATCTATTTTGATTTCTTTATCGATGACAATACTCAGAAATTAGAATTAAAAACGGAAGCTAGCCCAAACCTTGCTAAAGAATTAACGGCACTAAATTCGCCATTAGAAAATGATTTTTTTAGGTATGTACAATTCATCAACGAAAAAAATACGGAATTTCAAACCTATAAACAGTCAACAAAACTGTTAACCAAGAAAGATACGCTTGCTTTAAACGACAAACAAAAGGAAGTACAAAAAAACATTCAGGCTTACGAAGAAAAATTTTTGGCTGACCACAGAGGCAGTTACATTGGAGATGTAATGAACTTGAAAGTAGAAAAATTGTTGAAAGACATCCCAAAAGCATCAAACGGAAGACCAGACAGTACTAAAGTTTACAGTTATTACAGAAAACATTACTGGGATGATGTTGATTTTAAAGATGATGCCACCATACGAAATCCTTTTTTTAATACTAAAGTAAAAAACTATTTTGAGTCGATTATACCAATACATCCCGACACTGTTAGTGTTGAGATAGACAAAATGATGAGTAAAACTAAGCCTGGAAGTATATTTTACAAACTTTTATTGGCTCATTTTACATACTCCTATGAAACCTCAAAAATAATGGGATTTGACAAGGTATTTGTTCACATGTCTGACACTTATTTTAAATCTGGAAAAGCAGATGGCATCTATGAAGATAAAGATATTGTTCAAAAAATCATCAAACGTGCTGATAAGCTAAAACCTCTTTTATTGGGTGCCGTTGCTCAAGATTTATTCATGATAAAAGCGGAAGATTTTAGCAAATTGAAAGCTATGGGATTTGAGGATGCTAAGAACAACGAAGAAATGACCGCTGTATATTATAAAAACGTAGATCAAGTCAATAAAATGTATGTCAAATTAAGCGATGTTAAAGCTGAATATACGATACTCGTTTTTTGGGATGTGGATTGTGGTCATTGTCAAAAGGAAATTCCAAAACTTCTAGAGGTATATAATGACTTAATAAAAGAGAAAAAAGATATTAAAGTCTATAGTGTTTATATGCAGCACGAAGGCGAAAAATACCTTAAATATATTGACGAGCATAAACTCCCTTGGATCAATGTTTACGATGGAGCGCATTATAATAACGCTGTAGAAAAATATGATGTTTACTCTACTCCTGTTATTTATATTTTAGATAAAAATAAAGTTATTAAAGCTAAACGTATCGAGTCTGATCAAATCAAAGCCATCATCAAAAGCATTGAAATGGAAAACAAAAAAACTAATTAATTTTTAAAACTACTACTATGAAAACTAAAGTTAACCTAAGATTATCCCTTTTATTCATATTGTTTGTAACCTCATTATCTTTTGCCCAAACGGCTGAATCATTCGCGAAAAGTGGTTTTGATAAAGCACTGGCTCTAGACAGAGTTGGAGCGATTGAAGATTACACCAAATCACTTGCCTTAAAACCAAACCCAGATGTCTATTACAAAAGAGCTATTGCTTATATGCAAACCAATCAGTTAGCTAAATCGCTTGCCGACTTTAATCAAATTGAAGAAGCTAGAAAAAACGATTCTGATTTTTTCTTCGAAAGAGCGAGTTGCAAAGCCTTATTAAAAGACCACAAAAATGCTATTCTTGATTTTGATAGAGCGGCTACACTTAAACCAGATTATGGAAAAGTTTATTTAATGCGTGCTTTATCTAAACTTGCTTTAAAAGACAAAACAGGTGCTTGTGCCGATTTTCAAAAAGCAATTGATAATAAATATGACAAGGCTGCAGCGTATTTGAATAGCAACTGCAAATAAAACAAATCTGTAAGTATTGCGTCTGACTACCAAGAGATAGTAAAAATTGATTAAACAATTAAAAATCAATAAATTTAATTATTAGCTTTGCCTTGTTGATATCATTTGTCAACCTAAAATAAAGATGAAACGTACGCTAGCATTAGTTTTTTTATCCTTATACTTATTTTCAACCACTGAATTTCATGAGTTGTTGAAACTACCAGCTATGGTAGAGCATTTTAGCGAGCACAAAAAAGAAAAACCTAGCATTTCATTGTGGCAATTTTTATCTATTCATTATGCTCATGGTGATGTTCAAGATAAAGATCATGATAAAGACATGAAATTGCCATTCAAAACTCATGATAACTGCGGGTCTTCTAACTTCATCACATTACTACCTGATCATCAGTTTAGTTTTGAAAAAACAACCTCTATTTTTGTAATTAAAAATCCGCACTATTATTATGCTGGATTTAGTAATTCTCCCGATTTAAATAGTATCTGGCAACCGCCAAAAGTTAGCTAGTTTTTTTATTTTTAGTAAGCTACAAATGCCGATGGTGTTTGTTGGTTTATTATTCATCGAAATAAAAACTAAATAACATTTATCTTCATGCTAAATAAAATTATCGAGTTTTCCGTTAGGAATAAACTCCTCGTTGGGCTTATGGTTATTGCCCTTGTAGGGTATGGTATCTACCAAACTACTAAACTACCTATTGATGCGGTACCTGATATTACGAATAATCAAGTACAAGTTATCACTATCGCACCTTCCTTTGGTGCCACTGATATTGAACGCCTTATCACTTTTCCCATAGAACAAGCCAATACTAATATTTCTGGATTAAAAGAAATTAGAAGCTTTTCCCGCTTTGGATTATCCTTAGTTACTATTGTATTTGATGATGATACCGATATTTATTGGGCACGTCAACAAGTAGCGGAGCGTCTGCAAAAAGTACAAACCGAAATTCCAAAAGGCATTGGCACACCTGAATTGGGGCCAGTATCAACGGGCCTTGGTGAAATATACCAATATGTAGTGCGACCTAAAAAAGGATACGAAAAAAAATACAACGAAACCGATTTACGCACCATACAAGATTGGATTGTCAGAAGACAATTAATCGGGGTAAAAGGAGTAGCTGAAGTAAGTAGTTTTGGAGGGAAATTAAAGCAATATGAAATTGCGGTCAACCCCAACAAACTGCAGTCGTATGGTATCACTATTGCCGATGTATTTACAGCGGTTGAAAAAAACAATCAAAACACAGGTGGATCTTATATCGAAAAAGGAGCCACTTCCCTATTCATTCGTAGTGAAGGACTTATCGGAACTACAGAAGATATTGAAAATATTGCTATTAAAACTAGTTCTTCTGGCACACCTCTTTTTATAAGAGATGTTGCTGAGGTAAAAATTGGTTTTGCTACTAGGTATGGCGCCCTATGTTATAATGATCAAGGGGAAGTTTCTGGAGCAGTAGTGATGATGCTGAAAGGAGCTAATAGTAGTGATGTGATTAAAAGTGTTAAAGAAAGAGTAGCTCAAATTCAAAAAACTTTACCAGAAGGTGTTGTCATTGAACCTTTCTTAGATAGAACCAAAATGGTCAATAATGCCATTGGAACTGTAGAGCATAACTTACTCGAAGGGGCACTAATTGTGATTTTTGTTTTAGTGTTATTCCTTGGAAATTTTAGAGCTGGATTATTAGTGGCTTCAGTAATTCCATTGGCAATGCTGTTCGCCATTATCTTAATGAACACTTTCGGTGTGAGCGGTAACTTAATGAGCTTAGGTGCCTTAGACTTTGGGTTAATAGTAGATGGTGCCGTCATTATTGTGGAAGCGGTTATGCATCAATTATCCCATAGTAAAACCTTCAGTAAAGTAGAAGAACTTTCTCAAAGCAAAATGGATAAAACGGTACAAAGCGCTGCAAGTAAAATGATGAATAGCGCTGTATTTGGCCAAATAATAATACTAATTGTTTACCTACCCATATTTACATTAGAAGGTATAGAAGGCAAAATGTTCAAACCCATGGCACAAACTGTTGCCTTTGCTTTACTGGGTGCCTTTATTTTATCATTGACCTATATCCCTATGATGAGTGCTTTATTTTTGAGTAAGAAATTAAAACACCAACCTAATTTTTCTGATCGTTTAATGATATGGGTGGAAATAAAATACCAACACGCTTTAAACAAAATTTTAGGATATCCAAAAATGGTGATTTCAATAGTTATTACCCTTTTTATATTGGCTATAATTACATTAAGTTTCTTGGGAGGTGAATTTATTCCTGCCTTGGAAGAAGGCGATTTTGCAGTAGATACTCGAGTCCTAACGGGTAGTAATTTAACCACTACTATCGAAAGTACACAAAAAGCAGCCCACATCTTAAAAACCCAATTTCCAGAGGTGGAAAAAGTAGTGACTAAAATTGGTAGCGGTGAAGTCCCTACTGACCCAATGCCCATGGAAGCCAGCGATATGATGGTCATAATGAAAGATAAAAGCGAATGGAAATCGGCCAAAACATTTGATGAAATGGCTGAAAAAATGGGAAAAGCATTAGAAGATGTACCTGGAATTACGGCTGGATTTCAGTATCCCGTTCAAATGCGTTTTAATGAATTAATGACGGGTGCCCGACAAGATGTAGTTTGTAAAATCTTTGGAGAAAACTTAGATACTCTTGCGGTATATGCGCAAAAATTAGGCAAAATCGTTAGTACGGTTGACGGCATACAAAACCTATTTGTTGAACCTGTAACTGGTATGCCACAAGTAGTCATTGACTATAACCGAAATACCATTGCGCAATATCATTTAAGTATTGATGACATCAACAAAGTGGTAAATACAGCGTTTGCTGGTCAAACCACAGGATTAGTCTTTGAAGGAGAAAAACGATTTGATTTGGTTGTCCGACTCAATACCAATCAACGCAAAGATTTAGAAGACATTCAAAATTTATTAATTCCGACACCACAAGGAACTCAAATTCCGTTATCGCAATTGGCTACAGTAAGCATTAAAAATGGTCCAAACCAAATTCAACGAGAAGATGCGAAACGCCGAATTGTAGTAGGTTTTAACGTAAGAGGTCGTGATGTACAAAGTATTGTAAACGAGTTACAGCAAAAAGTAGAAAAACAAATCAAATTGCCAACAGGATATTACACCACTTATGGCGGTGCTTTTGAGAATTTAAATAAGGCAAAACAAAGGCTAATGATTGCAGTACCAGTTTCGCTATTGCTAATTTTCTTGTTGTTGTTCTTTGCGTTTAATTCTGTGAAACAAGGGTTGTTAATTTATTCCGCTATACCGCTTTCTGCTATAGGGGGGATTTTCTTTTTAGCGCTTCGAGGCATGCCTTTCAGTATAAGTGCTGGAGTAGGTTTTATTGCGCTTTTTGGAGTAGCCGTATTAAATGGTATTGTATTGATATCCGAATTTAACCAATTAAAAAAAGAAGGGATGACCGATTTACATCGTATCGTTTTAATGGGTACTAAAGTCCGTTTACGCCCCGTATTGATGACTGCTTTTGTAGCCTCCTTAGGGTTTTTACCGATGGCCATCAGTAATGGAGCTGGTGCAGAAGTACAACGTCCTTTAGCTACGGTTGTTATTGGTGGGTTATTAATTGCGACCTTCTTAACCCTTTTTGTCCTTCCTATATTATACATCACTTTCGAAAAAGGTATTACAATGAAATCAATCAACAAAGGAGTTACAACAATTGTCCTACTCCTATCGCTATCTATAGCTAATGCACAAACAAGTAATCCAATTCGTTTGGACAAAGCCATTGAAACAGCGCTTAAAAACAATTCCCCGATTAAGAATGAACGCTTGAAAGCCGAGTACCAAAAGCAAGTAATTAAAACGGCAGCCAATTTACCTGCTACTACAATTACTGGTGATTACGGTCAGATTAATAGTTATTATAATGATAACCGAATTGGAATAGCGCAAACGTTTAATTTTCCAACGGTTTACAGTCGACAAAAACAACTCTACACAGAGGAATGGAAAACAGCCACTTTAAAAGTAACCTGGAAAGAAGCTGAGTTGAAAAAAGAAGTTACCCAACTTTTTTATTCATTAGTTTATTTATCTGAAAAAGAACGTTTGTTGCAAAGAAGCGATAGTCTTTTCAATGTTTTTGCACAAAAAGCCACGCTTCGTTTTAAAAAAGGAGAAAGCAATATTTTAGAAAAAACTACAGCCGAAACTCAGCAAGGGACAATCCAATCACAGTTGGTGCAACTGCAACAAGAAAAAGCGGTTTTACAAAGTAAGTTTCAATTGATTTTAAATTCAGAAAGCGAAGTGATTCCAGCTGCTGACCAATTAAAGTTGTCTTTCAACACTAGTATTGATAGCACAATGCTGGCCAACCATCCAACGGTACAAGTTTTAGAACAACAAAAGAAAGTAAGCTCAGCCAATACTAAAGCGGAGCGTTCTAAACTTATGCCAAGCATTACCTTTGGCTACAATAGCGCTACCATAACAGGAACTGGTGCTGATAATGTGTTGTATGATAAATCCACCCGATTCCAATCGGCTCAATTTGGACTAGGTATTCCATTATTTGGCGGGGCACAAAGAGCTAAAATTAAAGCTTCTAAAATAGCCGAAACTATAGCTGACAATGAACTTCAAAAAGGAAAACTGGAATTACAACAGCAGTTTTTAAACGCGCAATCTCAGTATCAGAAAAGTCAAGAGCGACTAAGTTATTATGAAAAGACAGCTTTGCCCAATGCTAAAATCATCAGCACTACGGCTAACAAACAATTCTATAACGGTGAAATCAATTATTTAGATTGGGTGATGCTAATTCATCAAAGTATAGCGATTCAAAACGATTACATCAATACGGTAAATCAGTATAATGATGCCGTAATCCAACTCAACTACCTAACTTCAAAAAATTAATACCATGAAAAATATAATGATACTCCTTTTTGGCTTTCTTATTTTGGGCTGTCAGTCTAAAAAGGAAGAAACAACAAGTGAGACTAATACCATAGCGGAATCGACAGTCACTCTTACCTCGGCCCAATTAAAAAATGCGGCTTTAACCACAGGAAATCTGGAAAAGAAATCTATTTCTTCCGTATTGAAAGTCAATGGAAAAATTGACGTACCTCCGCAAAATATGGTTTCTATCAGTATGCCATTAGGCGGTTATTTAAAAACAACTCAGTTGTTGCCTGGCATGCACATCAACAAAGGTGAAGTCATTGCCACTATGGAAGACCAACAATTTGTACAATTGCAACAAGATTATTTAACTACTAAGTCGCGCTTGTATTTTGCCGAAAAAGAATATGAACGTCAAAAAGAGTTGAATCAAAGTCAGGCCAGTAGCGATAAAGTATACCAAATGGCCGATGCTGATTATAAAACCCTACGCATTACTTTAAGTGCTTTGGGAGAAAAATTGAAATTGATTAATATCAATCCGAATACCTTAACGGAAAAAAATCTTTCTAAAAGCGTCAACATCTACGCTCCTATTACTGGATTTGTGTCTAAAGTGAATGTAAACATTGGAAAATATGTAAACCCAGAAGACGTACTATTTGAACTCATCAATCCCTCTGATATCCATTTGAATTTAAAAGTCTTTGAAAAAGACATTACTAAATTAGCCATTGGACAAAAGTTAGTCGCTTACACTAACAATCAGCCTGAAAACAAACACGCCTGCGAAATCATCTTAATTAGCAAAGATTTATCGGTTGATGAACATTCGGCAGAGGTGCATTGTCATTTTGAAAACTACGATAAGACGCTTTTGCCAGGGATGTATATGAATGCTGAAATTGAAGTAAAAAGCAACGATGCTTTAACCATACCAGAAGATGCCGTGGTAAATTATGAAGGAAAAAATTATGTATTTGTTGAATTGGATAAAACCAACTTCAAAATAACTGAAGTAACCACTGGCGTGAGTGAAAATGGGGTTGTTGAAATTCTAAATGGAGATGCATTGACTACTAAAAACATCGTAACCAAAGGGGCTTACACGTTATTAATGAAACTCAAAAACAAATCTGACGAATAAACCTTGTCATTGGACAGTACTAAAAAGCCCTCTTCCGAGGGCTTTTTATATGCTTATTCTTCAGTAGTATTCTGAAACTTGGTTCGTTTACTGCCTTCATACATTTCGTATTTCACTAAACGCGCTTCCAAGCTTCCGTTGAAAAGTTTTATTTTACGGGAAGGTCTTAGTCCAACATATTTTAAAGCTTCCAAGTTAGCGGTAATAAACCAAGCATTCGTATTAGGATAATTGTTCTTTAAGGTATCTCCTATTTCTCGGTAAAAACGTTCCAATTCTATATTCAAACGTTCGCCATACGGTGGATTGAAAACCATGTGTAATGGACCCGCATTTTCTTTTTTAGTTTCAAAAAAATCAGCTTGACTGATGGTTATGTATTCGTCTAGATTAGCATTTATGATGTTGTCTTTGGCTTTCTGAACAGCACTTGGTGCTTTATCGTATCCGATAATCGTATGGTGAAATTCACGAGTTCGTTTCATTAAAGCATCGATAATTTGATCAAACAAATCATTGTCCCAATCGTTCCATTTTTCGAATGCAAATTCTTTTCTGTTGATATTGGCTGGAATATTACATGCAATCATAGCGGCTTCCGCTAACAAGGTTCCTGAGCCACACATAGGATCTAAAAAATCAGAACTTCCATCCCACCCTGAAAGTAACAACATTCCTGCAGCTAACACTTCGTTAATAGGAGCAATATTTGTAGCAGTTCTGTAACCCCTGTGATGCAATGAAGCCCCAGAAGTATCAAGTGCAACAGAACATTGGTCTCTATCAATATGGATGTTAATTCGCAAATCAGGGAAGTCTTTATCCACGCTTGGTCTTTGACCCGTTTTGGCTCTAAATTGATCTACAATAGCATCTTTAGCTTTTTGGGAAACAAACTGGGAGTGTTTGAAATTATCCGAATGGATGGTGGTATCAATGACAAAAGTTTGATTTTCGTTTAAGTAGTTAGACCAATCAATGCCTTGAATACCTTTGTATAAGTTGATGTCGTTCGTAGCTCGGAAATAATAAATAGGTTTTAGGATTTTAAGAGCGGTACGCAACGATAAATTGGCTTTGTACATAAATCCTTTATCTCCTTTAAAAGTAACCGCACGGGTGCCAATCTCGACATCTTGCGCGCCTAATTGTTGTAATTCTTTTGACAGTATTTCTTCAAAACCAAAAAAGGTTTTGGCAATCATCTTATAATTCTCCATAAAATCTTAGTGAATCTCTGCGCAGTTCTCTGTGAATCTCTGTGTAATAACTATTTTTAAGTACTTATAAGAAAATACAAAGTTGGGCAAAGTTTAATATCTGTGGCAAAAATACACTAAATTTGCCTGTTCAGAATTCATTTGAAAAGAATAAATGTCAGATACTACAAATTGTAAATCCGAAAATTGGTACGCCTCTTGGTTTGATACCCCCTACTATCACATTTTATACAAGGATAGAAACTATCGTGAGGCACAAATTTTCATGGACAATCTTACCCATTATTTAAACTTACCCGAAAAAGCCAAAGTTCTAGATTTAGCTTGTGGTAAAGGAAGACATTCGATTTATTTAAATCAGTTGGGCTTTGATGTTATTGGTGCCGATTTATCTGAAAATAGTATTGCAGAAGCCAATAAAAATGCTAATGATACGCTGCACTTTGTGGTTCATGATAAGCGTGAACCGTTTGAACAAAAATTTGATGCTATCTTCAATTTGTTTACCAGCTTTGGTTATTTTGAAAATGTAGAAGATGATATCAAAACCTTAGCCTCTATAAAACAAAGTCTTTCGGAATATGGGTTTGCAGTGATTGATTTTATGAATGCCCATCAAGTCATTGAAAATTTAATTCCAGAAGAAACCAAAGAAGTAGATGGGATTGTCTTTCATATCAAACGCTTTGTCATTGACGGTTTTATCATTAAAGAAATTGATTTTGAAGCCGATGGAAAAAAGTTTCACTTCACCGAAAATGTTCGAGCCTATACCTTAGAAGATTTTCAGAATATGATGAACCAAACGGGTATTTATCTGCTAGATACTTTTGGCGATTACAAACTGAAAAAATACCACAAAAACACTAGCGAACGTTTAATCATGATATTTAAGTAATGAATTATATTCTACCCTTACTATCAGTACTATTAGGCTATGGAATTGCGCTTGTCATAAAACCAAAAGACAAGCAGAATCTCAAATTATTACTAGCCTTTAGTGGTTCTTTCCTTTTGTCCTTAACCGTGATGCATCTTTTACCAGATGTTTATGAAAGTGGCAACAAAAGTGTAGGGGTTTTTATTATGCTTGGCATTCTATTCCAAATCATTTTAGAATTTTTTTCCAAAGGAGCAGAACACGGACACGTTCACGGACATGATAAAATGCTACAAATCCCATGGTTATTATTTATCAGTTTGTGTATTCACGCTTTACTAGAAGGATTTCCTGTAGGACATCATCACGAATTAGCCTACGGAATTGCTATTCATCATTTACCCATTGCGATTATCCTAACGACATTTTTTCTTAATGCCCAACTGAATAAAACCGCTTTGTTTTTCTTTATGTTGACCTTTGCGATAATGACTCCACTAGGGACATTAATTTCTGATAATTTCCCGATACTTAACGACTATTATACTCAAATTACTGCCGTCGTTATTGGGATACTATTTCATATTTCTTCCACTATTATCTTTGAAAGCAGCGAAGGACATAAGTTCAATATTGCTAAAATATCGATGATTATTTTGGGAATTGCTTTGGCATCCTTTCTTTAATGAAAATATAAAATCTCACAAAGTCACAAAGCAGCAAAGTTTCTTCAGTTAAATTTAATTTGATTCCCTTCTATTTGTTATTTTTGAAAGATAAAACCAATTAATTTGCGCCTTTGCGCCTTTGCGAGCAAAATGAACTTCACCAAAACCACAGAACAATCCTCACATTACGAGCATTTAGAGCAAATGTCGGTGGCCGATTTGTTAGCCAATATCAATAAGGAAGATAAAACCGTTCCGATAGCTGTTGAAAAATCTTTACCACAAATTGAAGCTTTAGTGGCTAGAGTAGTCGAGAAAATGAAACTCGGAGGTAGACTTTTCTATATTGGAGCCGGAACTTCAGGGCGATTAGGAATTGTAGATGCTTCTGAATGTCCTCCTACTTTTGGTGTTCCTTTTGATTTGGTTAATGGTATTATCGCAGGTGGTGACAAGGCCATAAGAAGAGCTGTTGAAAATGCCGAGGACGACGCTATTCAAGCCTGGATTGATTTACAAGAACATGGCATTACTACCGATGATGTAGTAATTGGCATAGCCGCTTCTGGAACTACTCCGTATGTCATTGGTGGTTTAGAAAAATGCAATGCTAAAAATATTGTTACAGGATGTATTACTTGTAATGAAGGAAGTCCGTTAGCCTTAACAGCTACCTTTCCTGTAGTAGTTGTCGTTGGACCAGAATTCGTAACAGGAAGCTCTCGTATGAAAGCTGGAAGCGCTCAAAAATTAGTGTTGAACATGATTTCTACTGCTACTATGATTCAGTTAGGGAAAGTAAAAGGCAACAAAATGGTCGATATGCAACTGAGCAACGACAAACTTGTGGACCGTGGCGTAAAAATGATTATGAGTGAAATTCCGGTTGATTATGAAAAGGCTTCTGAATTGCTCAAAGAATATGGCAGCGTTAGAAAAGCTGTAGATCATTGGAAATAAAATATAACTATAAAAACTATGCAAAAATTACTTCTAGCCCTTACTTTATTATTTGGATTAACTGCTTTTTCTCAAGGATTAACCTTGGACAATACGGCTCCCAAAGAAGTTAAATACGAACGAGGAAGATATTATGTCAATGGCATTCAGATACCCAGTTATCAAATGAAAAAAGTATTTGCTCCCAATTTGCATTCGGTAAAACTTTACAAAGAAGCTAAATCCAAAGAATCTATTGGTGGATTAGTCCTTGGTGTTGGGATAGCAATGAGTGTAGTTGATTTAGCCATTGGATTGTTTTCAGATATAAAATATCCAACGGCTTTAACTTATATTGGTGTTGGAGCAATAGCGGTCTCTATCCCCATTCTTTCGGGAAGAAGAGCTAAGATTGAAGAAGCTGTTAAATCCTATAACGACAGTCTTAAAAACACTGGTAGTTCGGAAAGCAATTTCGACATCAATGCGGTGGCCAATCAAAACGGTATTGGGATACAAATCAAATTTTAAAAACCATGAACAAGCCCCTATTAGAAAAAGGAATGAAATACCTATTGTACGCCTTACCCTTGATGTTCATTGGACCGTGTGTGATTTATAATGCATTTCAGAATAAAGATAATGTTTGGCATTACTTGGTTTTAGCAGTTGGAATTACTTTTTGTTTTTTAGCCGTGTTTTTTATGTTTAAAGGAGTGAAAGCAGTAACCGATTCCCTTTTTAATGATGATAAATAAATCCTATTTAGAAAGCGTTACCAAACAATTTCTCTACTACAAAACGTTGGGAGAAAAAGCGATGGAACAACTTGCACCAGAGCAATTATTTGTTTCAGTAAATGAAGATACTAATTCGATTGCTGTGATTGTAAAACACCTTTCGGGCAATATGATTTCACGCTGGACCGATTTCTTGACTTCGGATGGTGAGAAAGCATGGCGCAACCGTGACGGCGAATTTGATGAAACGATTACCAATAAAGAGGAACTAATGGAAGTTTGGAACAAAGGCTGGACTTGCTTTTTTGACACGCTGCATTCGTTAACCCCTGACCAATTAGAAACCATCATTTACATCCGCAACGAAGGTCATACCGTTATTGAAGCTATTAATCGTCAGTTGGCACATTATCCTTATCATATTGGTCAAATCGTGTTTTATGCCAAAATGCTAAAGCAAGGCGAATGGGATTCACTATCGATTCCAAAAAACAAATCGAATAGTTACAATGCCGATAAGTTTGCCAAAGAAAAAAGCATCAAGAATTTTACGGATGATGAATTAGATAAACTAAAATAAACTAGCCCCGATTGTAGCAAACTACCATGTAGTGCGGAAAGCGGGAAACAGCTCCTAAAAACAACGGAACTAAATTCAGCATAAATGAAAAAAATTACCTTACTCCTATTTGCCTTAGTCCTAATTTCTTGCAATAACCACGAACGAAACTGCAAAGAGTTTAGAACCGGGAAATTTGAATTTGCACAAACTATTAATGGTAAAAAACATACCTCCACTTTTATCCGAACTGAAAAATTACAAATCGAAACCTATAACGGTAAAACGGATACGGCAACAGTGCGTTGGATTAACGATTGCGAATTTATTTTACAAAAACTCCATCCTAAAAGCATGAAGGAAGAAAAAGCCATCAGTATGAAAATTTTGTTTACTGAAAAGAATACCTATACTTTTGAATATTCCTTTGTGGGAAGCAACGAAAAACAACGTGGTGTTGTAACAAAACTTGATTAACTCTTTTTAACCGCAACCCGAGGCGTAGCCGAATTGTATGGAGCGCAGCGGAATAAAACTCAAAAATAATAACATGGACATTTTATTTACACCCAATGCTTTAATAGCTTTACTTACTTTAACCTTTCTAGAAATCATTTTAGGGATAGACAACATTGTCTTTCTTTCTATCGTTTCAGGGAAATTACCACAACAAGACCAGCCAAAAGCACGTCGTGTTGGGTTATTATTGGCGATGGCGTTCCGAATTATTTTGTTGTTTGGAATTACTTGGGTGTTAAGTTTGCAAGACACTATTTTATCAATTGATTGGGGCTTTTTTGAAGCGCATATTACGGGACAAAGTTTAATCATTTTTGGAGGAGGTTTATTTTTGTTGTACAAATCGGTTACCGAAATTCACCACAAACTAGAAGGCGAAGAAGAAAGCGAAAAAGGAAAAGCCAGCAATGGTTTATCGGCTGCTATATTGCAAATTGCTCTATTGAACATTGTGTTTTCGTTTGATAGTATCTTGACAGCAGTAGGTTTAGTAAGTATGAAAGCCCCTGCGGAAGGTGGTTTTGGGAAAGAAGGTGCTATCATTATCATGATTTTAGCCGTAGTGATTTCGATATTTATCATGATGATTTTTGCTGGACCCGTTTCTAAGTTTGTCAACGAGCATCCTACCATCCAAATCTTGGGATTATCTTTCTTAATCTTAATTGGCGTAATGCTAATTGCAGAAGGCTCTCACCTTGCCCATTTTAAATTTGGCAATGACACTGAAGTCGGCACCATCCCAAAAGGCTACTTGTATTTTTCTATCTTCTTCTCGTTATTCGTAGAGTTCTTAAACCTGCGCATGAAGAAAAGCAAAAATGCCGTAAAACTGCATAACAGCGAGATAGTAGACAAGAAACTAAAAGATTCTGACCTTACCAATTAACTTCTTTTGAGTCAGTTCTAAAATTATTTTAGAGTGTTCCAAAACTATTTTAGAGTGTTCCAAAATTATTTTAGAGCGGTCAAAAATTATTTTAGAGTGTTCCAAAACTATTTTAGAGCGTTCGAAAACTATTTTAGAGTGTTCCAAAATTATTTTAGAGCGGTCAAAAATTATTTTAGAGTGGTCAAAAACTATTCTTGAAAGGTCAAAAATTATTTTTGAAGGTTAAAAAACTTTTTTTGAAGGTTAAAAAACTATTCTTTAAAGGTCAAAAACTTTTTATTAACGTTAATAAATAATTCTTTAAAGGTCAAAAACTATTTTTGAAGGTTAATAAATCATTTTTGAAAGGTCTAAAATAATTATTCCTTAAGAATTTTTATCTTTATCATATAAAAAGTTCTGATGTTCACTATTTTTTGAAGCAGCAGAAAGTTAGCATTAAGTATTCACAACTTATGAGAAAAACATTGATTTTATTGATTTTACAACTTGTGATTTCAAATGCTTTTGCTTGTAGCTGCAAATCTTTAGATTTTATTCAGAGATTTCAAACCTCTGAATTCATTGCAAGAGCAAAAATAATATCAATTAAAGATGATAAAGCTAACTCTCAATATTCAATTGCCACAATTCAAATATTGGAATTATTTAAAGGTTCAAAAGTCACTTCAATAAGAGTAAGCAAAGTTAGCTGTCCTTTATCTTTGAACATAAATACAGTTTGGCTGCTTTATGCTTCAGAAGAAAAAGGGAAATATCTTGAAACTAATGGATGTTCCGGAAGTTGGCAAATAGAAAAAATAGCAAAAAACTCTTCTGAAACAGATATTTTTTTTGACAGATTAATTCATCGACAATTAGAAATGTTACGATATTTAAAAAAATATAAAATTCAAAACGAGAATCCATATAGATTAGAATTTGGTTTTTATTCTGATTGCTATAAATCCTTTAAAGGTTATTTATTAAAAAAAACTTATGCGATTTATGAGGTTGAGATTTCAAAAAATCTTTCTGTAAAAAATATCAAAGAAATTAGAACGTTTGAAAACAAAGAATTGTCCTTAAAGATCGTGAACTGCATGCATAAAAATTTAATAGCTTTTAAAAGAGATATTAAGTCAATTCAAAAACCAATTAAATTATTAATTGCTTTTTATTATTTCCCAGCAGAAAATGGAAAGAAGAGTTCAATTAGCATAAGTGATGAAATTATCTATTAAGTAATTGCTAATGAAAGTATCTCACTCAATTCCAAATTTTGTAGTAAGTTCACTTTTACGTTTCGCAAGAAATTTTATCTTTAACAGAAAATAAAAGTTGAGATGTTGGCCTCTACTTATGATTAGTTAACGTTACTAGCACTATTTTATGACGAAATTCTTAAAATGCACTTTATTACTTTTTCCAATATTGACTTTTGGACAATATCCATTTGAGAAATGTAAAAGCCCTAAATACAAAACTTTGGAATTCGAAATTAAGGAAAAGGAAAATGTATTAGAGTATTCTAAAAATGTAACATCCTTTTTCAATGACAAAACAGCTTTAGAAGTCACCATAAATGGAGATTTAGAAAATTCAAAAAAAACATATATTAAAGTCAAAACAAAACTCAATAGTAAAAAGTATTTTGAAGAAATTCCAGTTCACGGCACTGATGGTTTTTATATTGCTGACTTCAATGGTGATGGAAAAAAAGATTTTAAAATTGTTTGTTTTTATATGGGTTGTGGACTCGCTTCTATGAATGTAAGGGTAATTTACTTTTTTCAAAAAGAAAATAAAGAATTTACCAAAATATCATTTGATGATATGATGGATGGAAATCGTATAGAAAGAGATTTAAATGGTGATGGAAACTTTGAAATAATTACAATGACATTACAAGATCATTTGAATCATAACTATTGGCTATTTAACGTGTACAACTTTGTAAATGGTAATTTGGTTTGTTTAAATGAGAAAGTTAATTACCCAATAATGGTACAATATTTATTTCGAGATAATTACAAAATATCTGAAAAATTAAGCCGAAAAGAAATGAAAAAGTACCAACTCAAAAAACCAGAAGCACTACTAATTGATAAATGATACTATCGCTAACAACCGTTTATAGTAATTGTAATGAAAAAAAATACTATCAAAACCCTTTCAGTTCTCTACTTATTAGCATTTCTTCTTTCCTGTGATAGACCCGTTTGTAAAAACACCAATCCAATATTTGATAAATACACTCCAGACACAAAAGAGTATAAAAATGAGTTAGGTAAACAATTAGCCAAAGTCGATACCTCCCAACTAAGTTATTGGATGGACAAGTATCAAGAAAAAAATAAGGCACCTTACCTATGGGTATATATTCAAGGAGATGGTCTCTGTGCTGAAGTTGTTTTAAAAGTAAATGACTCCCACAAAGGAATCGAAGGAATACTTGAAAATAAAGGCAAGGGTTATGGTGGTGCCGAATTAAAAAACCTAAAGTTTGATATCAAACAAGATAGTATAAAAACAGAATTTAGTTTTAAAGAAATTAGCGGGATTGTTGATTAAATAATTACTTGAAATAACAAAGAACCAAAGCTAAATGAAGCATCCCCGTAGCTAAATAGAGTATCCCCTTGGCTAAATAGAGCATCCCCTCAGCTAAATGAAGCACCCCCTAGCTAAATAGAGTATCCCCTTAGCTAAATGAAGCACCCCCGAAGCTAAATAGAGCATCCCCGTGGCTAAATGAAGCACCCCCGTAGCTAAATGATGCATCCCCGTGGGGTAAAAGAATATCCCATGGGGTGATTGAGCATCCCCGTGGGGTGATAGAGTTTCCCATTGTAAAGATAGGACTGGGCATAAAGGATAGAGAAGTAAGACCCCTTTTGTAACTAATAAATCCCGCCATAAGCGGGATTTACTTTTTATTCCAAGGATAAGGTTATCTGTCCATCGTCATCAGTCTCAGTTTGAATATCATCAGCAATAGGATTTTCCTCAGGCACTTCCATTTCTTCAGGTTGCTCTGGTTCTAGTTCTTCATAAGGAAGAGGATCCAAAAGATTCACCTGTTTTAATTTATCTGAGGTTAGTTGGTTTCCTAAAGCTTTAATACCTTTTACTGCAATGAATTCCTCTAAATTAACCGTTTGATTGTCTTTCTGAACACCTTTTACTTTAGCATAAACTATTTCTGCCATTGGGCGCCAATCGGTAGAAACGATTTCTAATTGCGACTTCTCATGTTCGGTAATAAAGATTTCTTCTTTGTTTTCGTTTTCCACCAAGAAGCGCTTGATAAAATAACGTTCCTTATCTCCATCATAATAAATGGCAGAAATAGGTTTGTTCGGATTCCATTTTTCCATCACAACGATATCTTCCTCAAAATGCGTAGTCAGTTCCGGAATAATCGTTTTTAGTTTCCCTGATTGATTGATAAGCAGTAAGCGGTCATTGGGTCTAAATTCACCAAGCAACTCCCCTCTTCCATCTACATTCAATCGTTGTACGGTATCATCAAACCAAACTTTACGCGGACGCAAAGTAGAGATTCCTTTTTCTTTTAATTCTATTTTCTTGATAGGATATTTAGTTACTGTATTTCCACGAGAAGCTCTTCCTTTGATAGCAATATCAGAGAAATCTAAATCCCATTTCAATTTCTTAATACTTCCCACTTGGCGAAGCAATACTGTAATTACTTCCGCTTCTCCATTTGGATTGGCAGAGAAATACAATACTTGTGACCCAGCTTTCTCTTGCGTTAAATCATAGAATTTATCACGAGTCACTCCGGAAACATTAAAACGTTTGATAAAAGTAGAACCATTTTTACCATCACGGTACATCATATTGTAAATGGTACGCTTATCATTCTTATCAAAAACAGCTATGTGAATAATATCTTTGCCTACAAATTTCTTGTCATCTACTTTAGCAATCATCATCTTACCATCTCGCAAGAACACAATCACATCATCAATATCCGAACAATCGGCTACATATTCATCTTTCTTTAAACCGGTTCCAAAGAACCCTTCTTCTTTGTTTACGTACAATTTAGTATTACGCAACACCACTTTCGTGGCTTCAATAGTATCAAAACTTCTAAGCTCTGTTTGACGCTCACGACCTTTACCGTATTTGTCTTTAAGCGTTTGGAAGAAGTTAATGGCGAAATCGATAATATGGTCTAAATCGTGTTTCACTTGTTCCATTTCGGCTTCCAACTTAGCAATCGCATCATCCGCTTTATCTGAGTCGAAACGAGTAATACGAATCATTGGAATCTGCGTCAACTTTTGCAAATCATCATCATTGATTTCTCTAACAAATGATTTCGAAAAAGGCTTAAACCTATCGTACATATATACATAAAGCGATTCTCTATCGGAATACAATTTGAAATAAATATACATTTCTTCCCGAATGAAAATCTTTTCTAGGGTAGAGAAATGCCATTTGTTTTCGAGTTCGTCTAATTGAATTTCTAACTCGCGTTTCAATAAATCAACCGTTCTTAATGTTGAAATTCTCAACATATCCGAAACACCAATAAATCTTGGTTTATGATCTTCAATAACGCATCCTAAAGGAGCGACTGAAGTTTCACAAGCAGTAAAGGCATATAAAGCATCAATAGTTTTGTCTGGAGAAACCCCTGGTGGAAGATGAATTAAAATCTCAACTTCTGCTGCAGTATTGTCTTCTATTTTTTTGACTTTTATTTTTCCTTTTTCATTAGCCTTCAGGATACTATCAATCAAAGTGGAAGTATTGGTGGAGAAAGGAATTTGGGTAATCACCAAGGTTTGTTTGTCCAATTGCCCAATCTTAGCACGCACACGAACACGTCCACCTCGCATCCCATCATTGTAACCCGAAACATCGGCAATACCAGCGGTTGGAAAATCAGGAAATAAAGTAAAGGGCTTGTTTTTTAAAACTTTGATCGAACAATCTATCAATTCATTGAAATTGTGTGGCAACACTTTCGTGGATAATCCTACAGCAATTCCTTCAGCTCCTTGCGCTAATAACAACGGAAACTTAACCGGAAGATTAATGGGTTCCGCTCTTCTCCCATCATAAGACATCCCCCATTGGGTAATTTTTGGAGAATACAACACATCATGACCAAACTTAGAAATACGAGCTTCTATATAACGAGAAGCTGCAGCACTATCTCCAGTGAGGATATTTCCCCAGTTCCCTTGCATGTCGATGATTAAATCTTTTTGACCAATTTGCACCATGGCATCTCCAATACTCGCATCTCCGTGAGGATGATACTGCATGGTATGTCCAACGATGTTCGCCACTTTGTTGTAACGCCCATCATCCAACTCTTTCATGGAATGCATGATACGACGTTGCACCGGTTTGAAACCATCTTCAATAGCAGGAACGGCACGCTCGAGGATTACATAAGAAGCGTAGTCCAAAAACCAATCTTTGTACATTCCTGTAACCTTGGTAATGGTGTCTTCTGGGTTTTCGTCGTTTTCGTAGAAATGATTGCCTGAAGATCTAATGTCTTCAAAACCTTCTTCTAGGGAATCCTCATTCGGTGACTCGTTCAACGCTTCGTTGCTTTCGTCGTCGTTTGGGATGTTATCGTCTTCTTCTTCGTCTTTCATATTTTTGTAGCACTATGTTACTCAAAGTTTTGCGCTAAGTTTCACAATGTTATAGTATTAATCTTTTTATTCCGTCCTTTAATGATTTTTTATAAAAGTTGAGAAGCAAACCTAATCTGCATTCAGAAAGTCGCATGTAAGTTAAACACTGGGCTGTATGTTCTATTGTAAAATCTTCAACTACTTTTAGTTCAACAATTACTTTATTATTTACTATTAAATCAACTCGATATCCACAATCCATTTTTATATCTTCATAAATGACTGGAAAAGGTTTTTCTTGCTTAACATCTAATCCGCACTTTTTTAATTCATAAGCCAAACATTCCCTATACACTTTTTCCAATAATCCTGAACCTAATGTTGTATGAACTTTAAAAGCACAATCCAAAATGATTCGGCTAATTTCATTTTCTTCAGTCATAATTATTCCTTTTGTTTCACAATGTCAATCAAAGTTTTGCTGTAAGTTCCACCAAGTTTTTAAAATTTATTTTGTGTGACTTTGTGTTAAACTTTGTTAAACTTTGTGCTACTACTTCTCCACCACATCCAATTCCACTTTCAAATTATTGATAATGAAAGTCTGTCTGTCAGGCGTATTTTTACCCATATAGAATTCCAATAAGGTTTCTATGGAGGTAGCTTTATCTAACATTACTGGATCTAATCGTATACTTTCACCAATGAAGTTTTTAAACTCATCTGGGGAAATCTCTCCCAATCCTTTGAATCGGGTGATTTCTGGTTTGGGTTTTAGTTTTTCTATGGCATCAATACGTTCTTGTTCGCTATAACAGTAAATCGTTTCCTTTTTATTTCTTACACGGAACAAAGGCGTTTGCAGAATATACAAATGACCATCTTTAATCAACTCAGGGAAGAATTGTAAAAAGAAGGTAATCAACAGTAATCTAATGTGCATTCCATCCACATCGGCATCGGTAGCAATTACGATATTGTTGTACCGCAAATCGCCCATGTCTTCTTCAATATCTAAAGCAGCTTGCAATAAGTTGAATTCCTCGTTTTCGTAGACAATCTTTTTGGTCATGCCATACGAATTCAAAGGTTTACCACGCAAACTAAATACCGCTTGTGTATTCACATCCCGTGATTTAGTAATAGAACCAGAAGCCGAATCTCCTTCAGTAATGAAAAGGGTACTTTCTAAACTTCGAGGGTTTTTGGCATCGGTCAAATGTACTCGGCAGTCACGGAGTTTTTTATTGTGTAAACTTGATTTTTTAGCTCTGTCTTTAGCCAGTTTACGTATTCCAGATAGCTCTTTACGTTCGCGTTCTGCTTGCAGAATTTTGCGTAATAATAAATCAGCTACTTCTGGATTTTTATGTAAAAAGTTATCGAGTTTGGTTTTGATAAAATCATTAACAAAGGTTCTTACTGAAGGACCATTCGGACCAATATCAGTGGAGCCTAATTTGGTTTTGGTTTGTGATTCAAAAACAGGTTCTTCTACTTTAACTGCAACAGCAGATACAATCGATTTACGAATATCTGAAGCTTCGAAAGGTTTGTTATAAAATTCCTTGATGGTTTTTACAATCGCTTCACGGAAAGCTCCTAAATGCGTTCCACCTTGAGTAGTGTTTTGTCCGTTGACAAAGGAATGGTATTCTTCTGAATATTGCGATTTACTGTGGGTTAAAGCGATTTCAATATCATCTCCTTCCAAATGAATCACAGGATATTGCATGTCTTCCTCAGTTATGGTTTCTTCCAGTAAATCTTTTAGACCAAATTCAGAAATGTATTTTTCACCGTTATAATAAATCGTTAAACCGCGATTTAAGTAACAGTAGTTTTTGAGCATCTTGATGATGTACTCGTTTCGGTATTTGTAGTTTTTAAAAATGGTTTCATCAGCCACGAAAGAAACTTTGGTTCCTCTACGTTTGGTAGATTCGATAACGTCTTCTTCTATCGTCAGATTTCCTGCCGAGAATTCCGCTGCTTTTTGTTGATTATCTCGAACCGATTCTACTCTGAAATAATTGGATAAAGCATTTACTGCCTTAGTCCCTACTCCATTCAAACCAACCGATTTCTTAAACGCTTTGGAATCGTATTTCCCACCGGTATTCATTTTGGAAACTACATCTACAACCTTTCCTAATGGGATTCCACGTCCGTAATCACGAACAGTAACCATTTTATCTTTGATTGTTACTTCAATTACTTTTCCAGCGCCCATGACAAACTCATCGATACAGTTATCAATGGTTTCTTTAAGCAGAATATAAATTCCATCGTCAGGAGAAGAACCATCACCTAGTTTCCCGATGTACATTCCGGGACGCATACGGATGTGTTCTTTCCAGTCTAACGAACGAATATTGTCTTCAGTATATTGATTTTGGTCTTGCATTGAAAATTATCGATTTTCAGCTAATATAGTGGAATTAGGATGATTTTTACAATGATAATTATCAAAGTTATTAAGAATGATATTGACAAAAAAACAAGAAAGTAAAGAATACAAGAAGCAAGAGAAAACATAAATTAAAAAACATAAAAAAACCGCTAAATTTCTTTAACGGTCTATTCTTTTTACTTCTATTCCCTTAACTTATACATTAAAACGGAAATGCATCACATCACCATCTTTTACAATATATTCTTTTCCCTCAACGCGAAGTTTTCCAGCTTCTTTTACTTTGGCTTCTGAACCAAAATTTGAAAAGTCTTCGTATGCAATAACTTCAGCACGAATGAATCCTTTTTCAAAATCAGTATGAATTACTCCTGCTGCTTTTGGTGCTGTATCTCCAACATTAATGGTCCAAGCGCGCACTTCTTTAACTCCAGCGGTAAAATAGGTTTGTAATTTCAACAATTTATAGGCAGCACGAATTAATACTGCCGAACCTGGTTCAGTCAATCCCATATCTTCTAGGAAAACTTGGCGTTCTTCGTAGCTTTCTAATTCAGTGATATCAGCCTCTGCTCCTACTGAAAGAATGATTACTTCTGCATCTTCATCTTTAACCAATTCGCGAACTTGGTCAACATATTTATTCCCGTTTACTGCTGCACTTTCATCTACATTACAAACATATAAAACAGGTTTGTTTGTGATTAATTGAAAATCTTCAAGTAACTCTACTTCGTCTTGATTTTGTGGTTCTACTGTTCTAGCAGATTTGGCTTGCAATAAGTTTTCGCGAATTCTATCTAAAAGTGCTTTTTCTACTTGTGCTTCTTTATTCCCAGTTTTGGCAGCACGATTTACTTTTTCTAAACGTTTTTCAACAGTTTCTAAATCTTTTAACTGCAATTCTATATCAATGGTTTCTTTGTCTCGAATTGGATTTACATTGCCATCTACGTGAACAATATTATCATTATCAAAACAACGCAATACATGAATAATAGCATTACATTCTCTTATATTAGCCAAGAACTGATTTCCTAAACCTTCCCCTTTACTGGCACCTTTTACTAATCCTGCAATGTCAACAATATCAACCGTTGCCATTTGAACTCGCTCTGGCTTTACTAATTCTTCTAAACGAGTAATTCTTGGATCAGGAACATTTACGACTCCAATATTAGGTTCTATAGTACAAAATGGAAAATTAGCGCTTTGTGCTTTGGCGTTTGACAAACAATTAAATAAGGTTGATTTGCCAACATTGGGTAATCCTACAATTCCTGCTTTCATATCTCTTTGATATTGATTTTATTATTAAAGAGCGCAAATATAGCGTAATAAAATCAAGATACAAAACCACAACATTTAAGCTACTTGACTTCTAAAAAAGTACTTTTTTTAAGTATATTTTATAAGGTTGCTATTATCAAAGCTACTGCTTTAGTTGGCTTTACTAAAGAATTAATCTAATTCACAATTTGTATAGTTTATATATACTTTAATTTGATTGGATGATTATTTGCACATGAGTATATTTGGAT
Organism: Flavobacterium sp. N1994; assembly: GCF_025947145.1. NCBI lineage: Bacteria > Pseudomonadati > Bacteroidota > Flavobacteriia > Flavobacteriales > Flavobacteriaceae > Flavobacterium > Flavobacterium sp. N1994. The sequence continues at coordinate 388,187 of NZ_CP109999.1, read as the reverse complement.
TTTAAAATTAAATTACGATTTATGAAAAAAATTACTTTATTGTTGTTTTTAATGCTCTTTTCGAAAGGGTTTTCACAAAATTTACCATTAGATTTTGAGTCTACTACAATACCTTACCCTTTTACCGATTTCGACGGAGGTGTTGCCACAAGAATTGCAAATCCACAAATTTCAGGCATTAATACTAGTGCCACTGTCATGCAAATGGTTAAAGGTCAGGGAGCAGTTTGGGCTGGTAGTAAAATCACCATGGCGGCTCCAATTAATTTTTCAACAGAAAGGCTTTTTAAAGTAAAAGTGTTTTGCCCTGTAGCCGGAAAAAGACTTTTATTAAAGTTTGAAGGCGCTGGATTTTCATTTGAAAAATTATCAGCACCAATAACTACAGCTAATGTTTGGGAAGAATTAACGTTTGATTTTTCATTAGATGCAGTAAACAATGTAAATAATCAAATTGTATTTATATTTGACTTGGGTACACAAGGTGATGGAGGTCCAAATTCAACCTATTTGTTTGACGATGTAACACAATCACTTGCTACTGGACCTATTTTAGATTTACCAGTTTTACCTTTAACTTTTGAATCAACTACAGTTGCTTATCCGTTTACTGATTTTGCAGGTGGCGCAACAACAATTCTACCAAATCCGTTTCCAGATGCTGTTAATCCAAGTGCAACAGTTGTTAGAATGATAAAAAACCAAGGTGAAACTTATTCAGGTAGTGTCATTCAAATGGCTGGACCAATTGATTTTTCTACCAATAAAATAGTAAAAGTAAAAGTTTGGTCACCAATTGCTGGAAAAAAATTAATGCTAAAGTTTGAAGGAAGTCCTGTTGATTTTGACAATGGAGCATTTGAAACAGAGGTAGCAACAACGGTCGCTAATGCTTGGGAAGAATTAACGTTTGATTATACTTCTCCTACTTTGTTTCCTCCAGTAAATAATAATGATAACAAAATTGTTTTTTTCTTTGATTTTGGTAATCAAGGCGATGGAAGTGCTAATTCAACCTATTATTTCGATGATATAGCTTTTTCGGATGGTTTATCAGCACCAAACTATTTCATTTCAAACTTTACTATGTATCCAAATCCAACTTCTAATCAACTGACTTTAGAAGCAATTGGCTCAATAGAAAAAATAACCATTTATACTATTTTAGGACAAGAAGTATTGACAAAAAACACTAATATCAATAACTCAACTATAGATACTAGTAGACTTCAAAAAGGGGTTTACATTGCAAAAGCAACAATAGACGGAAAAGAATCAATGATGAAATTTATAAAAGAATAAGATAAATGAATAGTTGAATTTATTCTCTAAATTCAATTTTCTTAATTATTTCTTCCTCTTCATCTGTAGCAGTTAATCCAGAAACTTCCCAATAATTGGTAAGGATAGAATTTTTCTTGTTGTAAAGCGTTTTATCTTTAAAGACATCGCTTTCTTTATAAACAAAATTTTTATCGCTAAAATTAGTTGTCACAAAACAATTTTTAACTTCGATATTGGTGGTTTTCTTTTTCTCTATTTTTTCGAAGCCAATTTCTTCTTTTGAACTTATCAAATAATAATCAAAACCATTTATGCGATACATAGCTTTAAAAAGAGATTTATAAATATTTTTGGAACCAACTGTTGTTTTATCTTTCATATTGGCCAAAGTTGTGGGAGAAACTACAGTACTGACTTCAATTATTAATTTTTTCTTTCTATCATAAAGGATGGAAAAATCATCTAGCAATCCTTTTACCTCTTTTTGAGGAGTTACTATCATTAAATTATATTCCGAATTGGAAGAGTATCCTTTTATCAAAAAATCATATTGCTTCTTGCTACTGGCCTCTAAAAGTGGATTAAGATATTTGAAGTTATAGTAATTCTCCATGATGTTATTCAAGTTATAACCTAAAGCATCATCCCCAAATTCATCGTAGACCAAACCATAGGATCTATTTTGCTCTACTAAAATAGTGTTTTTGAAATTTTTATAATTTCCATCCAATTGAAAATTAAGTAACCCATCATTATAATATGCATAGTCTCCGTTGAGTTTCATAAACTCTCTAGAATACACTTTCAATCGAGCTGGTATAGTTAATTTTTTAGTAGAATTAAGGACTAATTCTGTTAGAATTTTTTGTGGTGGAATTTTGGTGATAATAATTTCATCCAAATCGTTTACATTGTTTTTTAAATAAAAAACATTTTGTTTGTCTTTTAAAATACTTGATCGCAATTTGATAGGATTATAAGAAGAATGCGTTATTTGAATCGTTGTAATTCCATTGATAACAAAAGTAACTTCTCCTTCTGCATTACTCAATAAAGTCTGCTTAGTTTTTGCAATAAAAACCGTCGCGTCTTCTATGGGAAGATTGGTGTCAACGTCTTTTAGGATGATTGATTTTTCAACGTTTTGCGATAAGGCAACAACATTGCAAATCAAAAATAATAACAATGTAATTCTTTTCATAAGCAAACTTGGGTCAAAACAAATTTAACAAAAAAGTTATAGATAAAACAAAATTCTGATATTGTTAGTTAATTTGTTAAAAGCATTTCATGTTTTTTCTTAAAACAGTAGTGAAAAAATAGTAAATTGCAAATCAAACATCTAACCTCAATATTTATGAAAAAAATTACTTTACTATTATTAATCACTCCCTTTTCGGCAGTTTTTGCCCAACAAAAACCCAGCGAAACAAAGTCGGACAGCACGAAAGTTCAAGCGCTTCAAGAAGTACAAATTGTAGGTTCTAGAAACTCTAAACGAACTGTTTTAAACTCAGCAGTGCCAATCGATATTATCAATGTAAAAGACGTTACCACCCAAAGTGGTAAAATTGAAATCAACGAATTACTTCAATATTTAGCCCCCTCTTTTAATGCTAACAAGCAATCAGGTTCTGATGGTGCAGATCACGTTGACCCAGCTTCATTAAGAGGAATGGGACCCGATCAAACTTTGGTGTTAATTAATGGAAAAAGAAGACACCAATCTTCGTTAATCAATTTATTCGGTACTCGAGGTCGCGGAAATACTGGAACAGATTTGAATGCTATTCCAGCAAGCGCTATCAAAAGAATTGAAATACTTCGAGATGGAGCTGCGGCTCAATATGGCTCTGATGCCATAGCAGGTGTAATTAACATTGTATTAAATGATAACGTAGAGGAATTTAATGGTTCAATAACAACTGGAATTTATAGAAATGATCCTCAAGGCGATTTTCTTCCAGGAACTCCCAATACGCCAGGTTATCAATTAGATCAAGGCGGAAACGGAAACTCATATGGTAAAGATCATAAGTACGATGGTTTTTCTTTAAAAGCTGGTGCCAATTATGGTGTCAAACTTGGAAAAAAAGGTGGATTTGTAAATATAACAGGAGAATATCTATCTAAAGATAAGACACTACGTCCAGGTTTTGATTTCAGAAAAGGATTTGGTGAAGCCGAAATTAAAAGCTATAATGTAATGTTTAACATGCAAGTACCTCTTGCTGAAAAATTGGACTTCTATGCTTTTGGTGGAAGAAATGACAGAAATACGGATGCCTATGCTTTTACCAGAAATGACGGTCCAAGAGTTGTAGAATCTATATATCCTGGTGGATATACACCAAGAATTACTTCTAAAATTGTTGATAATTCAATTGCTTTTGGATTTAAAACAGAAGCTATGGGATGGAAAATTGATTTGAGTAATGCTTATGGAAAAAATGCATTTGATTATAGAATAAAAGGAACCATCAATGCGAGTTTAGAGAGTTTGTCACCAACTTCTTTTGATGCTGGTGGATTTAGCCTTAGTCAAAATACTACCAATCTTGATTTTTCAAAAAACTTTAAATCGGTTTTAAATGGTCTTAACTTTGCTTTTGGGGCAGAATATAGAGTTGAACAATATCAAATTACTGCCGGAGAAGTAGGTTCTTATGCTACTTATGATACAAATGGAAACCCAATAGACCCAAGTGTTTATCCTCAAACACATTTTGCTCCAATTGATCCTATATCAGGAGAACCTAGACCAGGAGGTTCTCAAGGATTCCCCGGTTTTAGCCCAGCTAATGAAGTAAATAAACAACGAACAAGCACGGCTTTATATGCTGATGCAGAATTAGATGTGTCAGATTCCTTTTTGTTAGGAACAGCCCTTCGCTATGAAAATTATAGTGACTTTGGAAACACATTAAATTTTAAATTAGCCTACAAACTAAAACTGACTGATAATGTGAGTTTAAGAGGTTCTTTTGGTACTGGATTTAGAGCACCATCATTGGCGCAAATCTATTTTAACACAAGCTTCACCAACTTTAACGGCAGCGGTGCTTCAGAAGTTTTGTTAGCCGCTAATGGTAGTGCTGTGACACAAGGCTTTGGTATTGATAAATTAAAAGAAGAAAAATCTATAAATGGTTCCGTTGGTTTGACAGGAAAGTTTGGAAAATTTACAACTACCGTTGATGGCTATTTGATTAACGTTAAAGATCGTATTGTACTTACTGGATATTTCGATGCTTCTGCTTTAAACTTAAATGTTGATCAAGCACAATTTTTTGTGAATGGTGTGAATACAGTTACCAAAGGAATTGATGTTGTTTTGGCCTGGAAAGATGCTATTGGAGCTTCAAAATTTGGTGCTACATTGGTTGGAAACATCAACAATATGGAAGTAACTAAAGTTAAAAACGGAAATCTTGATCAAGAAACGTTTTTTGGAGCACGTGAAATAGCCTTCTTAAAAGCTTCTGCTCCTAATAGTAAATTTGGTTTAAACCTAAATTATGCCAGAAAATGGTTTGATGTTGGAACCGCGTTTACACGTTTCAGTAAAGTAGTTCTTGTTGATTATGCTGGTTTAGATAATGTGTATGATCCAAAAATTGTAACCGATTTAACACTAGGATTTCAATTAATTAAATCTGTAAAATTGAGTGTGGGAAGCAACAACTTATTTAACGTTTATCCTACTAAACAAGATGAATCGGGAAATACTGAAGCTGGAGGATATTGGGATGCTGTTCAAATGGGCTTTAGTGGAGCTTATTATTATACCAGACTTAGTTTCAGATTTTAAGATTAATACACTCATTTTAATAAAAATCCTGAATCAACTTCAGGATTTTTTTATGGGTATTCTATAACTATTAAACAGAAAAATGTAACATACACAGGCGTCTTTCGAAATAGATTTGTAGTATACTAATCCATAAAAATAGTTGTTATGAAAGTTATATTCTTAAGTGCGTTTATTTTCCTGTTTTCAATTGCTGGACAGGCTCAAAACACCAATGTGAAATCGGAAATAAAAACAGTAACTACGACTGTAAAAGACTCTCGTGGAAAAAAGAAAATTGTAAAATCAGAAGAAACCAATGAAGTTCAAAAAATTGCTTTGGAAGAAGAAAAACCCAACACCTTAAATATCCCAATCAAAGATAGTCCTGTAGATGTAACTACTAAAACAAAAGTCATTGTCGATGGAGTTATTAAATCAGAAGAAGTAAATCATTCTTCCTATTACAGTTTAGGTGGTGAAAAATACCAAATACAATCTGATAAGACTGGCTATGTCATGACAAATCCCAAAACTAATACCTTATCTCTTTTGAGAAAAACTTCGAATAACAATTATATTTTTAAAAACAAGGATAATTTCTCTGTAGGCTATTTTGATGTCGATGGAAATCTTATTTTAGAAACTTATGATGAAAAGACAGATTCCGTTATTCAGGAAAAATATAGTGTCGTGAAACCATAATATAGTTCGATATCATAAAAAAAGCCCGAGTAAATTACTCGGGCTTTTTTTATTCATTATGTAAGAAGGATTGTCGGTTAAAGAGTGTTTCTTCACTTTCAACATGATTGTCATCAGGAACACAACAATCTACTGGACAAACTGCCGCACATTGTGGCTCTTCATGAAAGCCTTTACATTCGGTACACTTTCCTGGAACGATATAATAGATATCATCGGATATTGGTGTTTGAGCTGCATCTGCATCGACTTCAGTACCGTCAGGTAAAATTACTTTTCCTTTAAGTTTAGTTCCATCTTTATATCTCCAGTCATCTGCTCCTTCATATATCGCTGTATTGGGACACTCAGGTTCACAAGCACCACAGTTTATACATTCGTCTGTTATAATGATTGCCATAGCTTATTTTTAATTAATTTTGTGCAAAATTACAATCAAAACCATTCATAAACAAGTTACCTATGTTACAAATCGAGAAAAAAAAATGTTTTGTTGAATTAGGAAAGTTTTTAAGCCAATTTTCATTAGATATAAATACCAAAAACGAAACAGTACTTCATAATGATTTGTATTTTGATACGTTCAAAGACTTACTAGAACTTTCACAATCTCATAACGGATGGTTTACACCTGAACAAGTTTATTTTGCCGTTCAATCTTGGGCTGAAGCTTTAACAGAAGAGCATTTAAATCAATGGTTAGCTGCTTATAACTTAGAAGAAGTAAAATCAAAAACAGTCGGATTGATTTTAGCGGGGAATATTCCTTTAGTAGGCTTTCACGATTTTCTTTCGGTGCTAATTTCTGGTCATAAAGCTTTGGTAAAAACGTCTTCAAATGATCAACATTTAATTCAATTTTTAGCAAAGTATTTGATTACTGTTGAACCTGAACTTTCGAATTACATCACTTTTACAGATGGAAAGCTAGAAAACTTTGATGCTATCATTGCCACTGGAAGCAATAACACAGCACGTTATTTTGAGTTTTATTTTAAAGATAAACCAAGCATTATTCGCAAAAATAGAAATTCAGTAGCCGTTTTAAATGGAAAAGAAACCCATGAGCATTTGGTTCAACTTGGAGAAGACATCTTCCGTTATTTTGGTTTAGGTTGTCGAAATGTTTCTAAATTGTTTGTTCCGAAGGACTATAGTTTTGAAGCATTCTTTAAAGCCATTTATGAATACAAAGATGTCATTTTCTACGAAAAATACTCCAACAACTACGACTACAACAAAGCAGTATTCCTGATGAGTAATTTCAAATTATTGGATAACGAATTTCTTACCTTGAAAGAAGATACCAGCTATGCCTCTCCTATTTCTTCTGTATTTTATGAATATTATGAAAACATTGCTGATTTGCAAATACGCTTAACAAATGAAGCCGAGCAAATTCAGTGTATTGTTTCCAATAATCTAATTGAAAATTCCATTCCTTTTGGTAAAACTCAAAAACCCGAGCTATGGGATTACGCTGATAATGTGGATACTATAGCATTTTTGTTGTCTTTATAAAATTCGCAGCAAATGTTATAAACTATAACGTTTTCGTTAATAACATCGCTTAATTATTGCGAAATTCTAATCCCTTTTTCAAGTACGGTTTCCGAAATTTGCAACTCAATTTATTAGAAATCAAGCAACATGAAAAAACATAATTACAGCGCCGGTCCATGTATTTTGCCACAAGAAGTATTTGAAAAATCAGCACAAGCCGTTTTAAATTTTAACCATTCTGGTTTATCAATTCTTGAAATTTCACACCGTAGCAAAGACTTTGTAGCGGTTATGGATGAAGTTAGAGCTTTGACTTTGGAACTTTTAGGATTAGAAGGAAAAGGATATCAAGCTTTATTTTTACAAGGTGGAGCCAGTTTAGAGTTCCTAATGGTGCCACAAAACTTGATGAAAGTAGATGGAAAAGCAGCCTATTTGGATACTGGAACTTGGGCCAATAACGCTATCAAAGAAGCTAAGTTTTTTGGTGAAACCGTAGTGGTAGCTTCCTCTAAAGAACAAAATTACAATCACATTCCAACAGATTATACGATTCCATCTGATGCTAGTTATTTTCACTGCACTAGTAACAATACTATTTTTGGAACGCAAATGAAATCCTTTCCTAAAACCAACATTCCAGTGGTTTGTGATATGAGTTCTGATATTTTTTCAAGAAGTTTAGACTTTTCACAATTTGATTTGATTTATGCTGGTGCTCAGAAAAATATGGGTGCTGCCGGAACCACATTGGTTGTTGTAAAAGAAGAAATCTTAGGAAAATCAGGTAGAGCTATTCCAAGTATTTTAGATTATGAAAAACATATCAAAGCGGAAAGTATGTACAATACGCCAGCCGTTTTTGCTGTTTATACTTGTTTATTGACTTTACAATGGTTGAAAGCTCAAGGTGGAATTGCCTCTATTGAAAAAGTAAACGAAGCTAAAGCGAATCTACTTTACAATGAAATTGATAGAAATCCTTTATTCATTGGAACGGCTGATAAGAAAGATAGAAGTAACATGAACGCTACCTTCTTATTGGTAGATGAAAAAAACCAAGAAACATTTGACAAAATGTGGAAAGAGGCTGGAATTTCAGGAATTGCGGGTCATCGATCTGTTGGTGGATACAGAGCTTCTATGTATAATGCGTTGCCATTAGAAAGTGTTCAAGTACTAGTAGATGTGATGAAACAATTGGAAGAAGTAGTTAAACAAAACGAAGTTACTGCCTAAGCCATATCCCTAGCCCCGATAGGAGCTAGCTACCATGTAGCGCGGATAGCGGGAAACAGCTCCTAAAAATTTATAATTTATAATTCAAAAATTAAAATAATAGCATGAAAGTATTAGCCAACGACGGAATTTCTAAAAGTGGTATTGAAGCTTTAGAAAAAGGTGGTTTTGAAGTGATTACAACCAAAGTTGCTCAAGAACAAGTAGCCAATTATATCAACGAACATAAAGTGGATGTTATCATTGTGAGAAGCGCCACAAAAGTTCGCAAAGATATTATTGATAATTGTCCCAATTTGAAAATCATCGGTCGCGGTGGTGTTGGAATGGATAATATTGATGTGGAATATGCTCGAAGCAAAGGTTTACATGTAATTAATACGCCAGCATCTTCTTCTGAAAGTGTGGCTGAATTGGTATTTGCTCATTTGTTTACTGGTGTTCGTTTCTTGCAAGATTCTAATAGAAATATGCCTTTAGAAGGAGATTCTAATTTTGATGGTTTGAAAAAAGCTTATGCTAACGGAATTGAGTTACGCGGAAAAACATTAGGAATTATTGGTTTTGGACGAATTGGTCAAGCTGTTGCTAAAATGGCGCTTGGTCTTGGAATGAAAGTAATTGCTGCCGATAAATTTGTTGACAAAGCCGAAGTAAAAGTAGATTTCTATAACGGACAATTTATTAATGTGGAGTTTGAAACCGAACCTATGGAAGATGTTTTTAAACATGCCGACTTTATTACGCTTCACGTTCCAGCGCAAGAAGGATATGTGATTGGAGAAGCTGAATTACAATTAATGAAAGATAATGTTGGTATTGTAAACTGTGCTCGTGGTGGTGTGATTGATGAAGTTGCATTAATCGCTGCATTAGATGCTAACAAAGTATTATTTGCTGGTTTAGATGTTTTTGAAAACGAACCTACTCCAGAAATCAAGATACTAATGCATACAAAAATTTCATTAACACCCCATATTGGTGCGGCTACTTTAGAAGCTCAAGACAGAATCGGAACCGAATTAGCGGAACAAGTTATCAGCTTACTAAAAACAGAAAAAGTATAATAGCATTTTTTAATTGTAGAATATTTAATTAAATTTATTCCTCAATTTAAAAACTAAAAACATGTTTGAACAATTAACCGACCTAGTAAAACAGTTTGGCGGTGATGCTGTAGTAAACAATACTGCGGTTCCTAACGAACATAATGAAGCTGTGATGAGTGAAGCCAGCTCTTCTATTCTTGATGGCTTAAAAGAAATGGTGGCCAATGGAAATACAGCTGATTTAGCTGGTTTATTTCAAGGCGATAATGCTTCAGATGCTTCGAATCCTGTTGTAAAACAATTGACGGATAAATTATCTGGAAGTTTAGGAGAAAAATTTGGATTGGATAGTGATGCTGCTTCTGGAGTTGCAGGAAGTTTGATTCCAAAAGTACTAGGTTCTTTAATTGGTAAAGCAAAAGATCCAAACGATAGTAGCTTTCAAATATCGGATGTGATTAGTGCTATTTCAGGAGGCGACTCACAAGCGAGTGGCGGAATTATGGATGCCATTTCAAAATACGGAGGCCAATTGGGTTTAGACCAAGATGGAGACGGACAAGTTGGAATAAGTGATGCTGTGGCTGCTGTTACCAAAAAATCGGGAGGTTTAGGCGGATTATTGGGCAAACTTTTCGGAAGATAATTAGAATCAAAATATATTTAAAACCACGCTTTTAGCGTGGTTTTTTTTATGTGTTAAAATTGAACAAGCCTTGTTGGTTTTTAGTAATTTTATAACAAATAAAAATGTCATGAAAAAAATAGTGCTTTCATTACTCATCCTTATTGTCTTGGCTTCCTGTCATTTCGATAAGAATATGGTATCAAAAGCCAAAACTGATGAAGCATCAAAAGTTTCAGATACTGTTAGAATCGCAAATGATTCTTTGCAATATGAGGTTATTATTATTGATGGTGGATTTAACTCTTGGTTAGCTGGACATGGGAAACCAAGAGGTTTTTATTCGGAAACCTATTTAGAAAACCGAAACCAAACATACGTAAGCGAATGGAATAGCCGGGTTTCACAACCTCAGCGTTACAACCCCGATTTATATGAAATGCGTATCAATTACGATTCCAATATTCATTATGGTTATGAAGTAAACTATTTGATTTATAACTATATGATTTATTTTCAAATCGTCAACAAACAACAATTATCAGGATTTGTACCGAGACCATAAATTGAGTAAGTTTGTGTCACTTTTACGATTATGGGAAACTTTAAGGAACGCTGGCATATTAAATCAAATTGGCAATTGTTTGTCATCATCATAATTTTTGCCATTACTGGTTCAAGTGCTGCTTATCTTTCTAAACCTATCCTAGCCACCTTTGGCATAAGTAAAAATACTGTTTCTGCATGGGAATATTATCCGTTATATATCATTCTTATCTTTCCCATTTACCAGGTATTGTTGGTTAGCTTCGGATTTATCTTTGGACAGTTTGCTTTCTTTTGGGCATTTGAAAAGAAAATCTTAAAAAGTTGTGGATTAGGTTTCTTATTCTCTAAAAAAGAAAGCCCCGAATAAATCCGAGACTTCCAACCTAAAATTATATAAAATAACCACAGTAACTTCTATTTTTCTTGTTGAATTAAATTAAAGAAATCATTTCTATTTTCTTTTTCATTAAAAATCCCACCGTATTGTATCGTTGAGGTAAAACTACTTTCGTCTTTAATGCCTCGACTTGATACACACAAATGTTTAGCTTCCATAACTACTATGACATCTTCTGTATCCAGAACTGATTTTAATTCGTTGAAAATTTGCATAATCAAACGCTCTTGCACTTGAGGTCTGCGAGAATAATAATCAACAATTCTGTTCAGTTTGGATAAGCCAATTACCTTTCCGCTAGAAACGTAACCAATATGAGCTTTACCAATGATAGGTAGAAAATGATGTTCACAAGTCGAATTGAAACTGATATTGGCCTCCACCAACATTTTATCATAATGATAAGAATTTTCAAAGACCGATAATTTGGGTTTGTTTGCAGGATTTAATCCAGAGAATATTTCCTGAATAAACATCTTAGCAACTCTATGTGGTGTTCCTTTTAAGCTATCATCAGTCATATCTAAGCCAATCTCTTCCATAATAGCATGAAAATGCTTTTCGATGGAAATCATTTTGTCTTTGTCGGATTTGATAAAAGCGTCTGGTCTAAGTGGCGTTTCCGCAGAAGTCATTTGATGATTGTCGCCTATCAATTCAAATAATTCTTTTTCAATGGTCGTGTTCATAAGAAATATTTTTGTTCAACAAATTTAACAAATAATTAAACAAATTTTTTTAATTAACACAACTTTATAAATTATTCAAGCATAAATAAAAACTATACTTCACCATAAAAAAGAAAATACTTTGTTACTTTGTGAAAAATTGATTAGGATGATAACCGCCAAAAACATTCACAAATATTACGATACATTACATGTTTTAAAAGGAGTTGATTTGCATATTCAACAAGGTGAAATTGTTTCTATTGTTGGAGCTTCAGGAGCTGGAAAAACTACTCTATTACAAATTCTAGGAACACTTGATAATCCAGCGAAATCAAAAGACACTTCACTTGAGATAAATGGAGAAAACATACTGATAATGAAAGACAAAGCATTGTCAAAATTCAGAAATACTCATTTGGGTTTTATCTTCCAATTTCATCAATTACTACCAGAATTTACTGCGTTGGAAAATGTTTGTATCCCTGCTTATATTGCTGGAAAAGACAAAGCACCAACCGAAGTAGAAGCCAAAAGATTACTAGACTATCTAGGATTATCCGAACGAATACACCACAAACCCAACGAACTTTCAGGAGGAGAACAACAACGCGTAGCTGTCGCTCGTGCTTTAATCAACAAACCTGCCGTTATCTTTGCAGACGAACCTTCTGGAAATTTAGATACTCATGCCGCTGAAAATTTGCATCAGTTGTTTTTTAAACTGAGAGATGAATTTGGACAAACCTTTGTAATTGTCACTCACAACGAAGAGTTTGCTAATATGGCCGACCGAAAATTGGTCATGAAAGATGGACTAATCATTTAGTGCTATGATACTTATTTTACTCTGTTGGGTATACATTTTCTTTAGTGCAATGGCTTTTGGCATAGCTTTTAGCAAAGCATTGCGCATATCTAAATTGGAAATCGTTACTACAAATATACTTGGTTTATTTGCTATTACGCTTTTGGCCAGTGTTTGGGCTTTCTTTGGTCCCATTAATATCGGCTTTCACTTTTTATTATTACTGCTTACATTTCTTTTTTGTTGGTGGAATAAGTCCGCTTTCACTACTGTTTTAATTACAACTTATAAAGAAATACTATCCTACTCTACTCCTTTTAGAATGCTGTTCGTTAGCTTTTGTATTTTAATACTAGCACAAAGCGCCACCTTGCCCTTCATCTATGACAATGAAACCTATTATATCCAAACGATTAAGTGGCTTAACGAATATGGTTTTGTAAACGGCTTAGGTAATTTGCATTTGTTTTTTGGACAAACTAGTGGTTGGCACATTACACAAAGTGTCTATAGCTTTTCTTTTCTTTACGATCGCTTTAATGATTTGAATGGATTTTGTTTGTTGCTGGGTAATTTCTTTGCTTTCCAGAAACTGCATTCTTATTTCACTACTGGCAATCGAATGGAGTTGCTTTTTGGATTACTACCTTTTACCTATGTCTTTCTATTCCAATTTGTCAGTGCGCCATCCCCTGATTTTCCTGTGTATATGTTTGCCTTTATACTATTTTCACTGTATTTAGAAAACTCAATCGAAGGAAAGAAAACTGCTTTTATTGTAATTACAATACTAGCTCTGTTTGCCTTTTATAGTAAAGTTACCGCGGTAGTATTGCTCTTGTTCCCCATAGTTTTATTATTCAAACATTTCCATCATTTAAAGAAACACATTATACCCCTAACTTGTATCGGTAGTTTTGTGTTCTTACTTTTTGTATTAAAAAATACTGTACTCACAGGATACCCTTTATTTCCATTGCTTAACGGCAGAATGGATGATTTAGATTATACTATCCCTTCAGAAATCATGTCTTTTTTCTTTAGTAAAAGCATGTTACATTCTTTTTATATTCCGAATAGTGCTTATGATAACGCAGCTACTTTGGAACTCTTAAAACACTACTTCTTGTATAACGGATTGGCCAGTTATATTGGTTTGGTTACCGTATTCATCCTTTTCATAACACCTTTTGTAATTATCAAAAAGCATTTATCTAAATCGCTTTGGACCATTTATGCTGCCTTTGTCATATTGGTTGTTTTGTTGTGCTTTAGTTCACCACAGTATCGGTTTTATGTTTATTTTACCTTATTCTTTTCGCTATTAATACTATCGATGTTGATTAGTACTCAAAAATGGATACTTCGCTTCTATACCGCAAGTCTTATAATAGTTGGAATAGTAGTTCTTGTTCCCCTTTCGTTTGGTAGCATGACCGATAATGAGATGTTGACTAAAAACAGCACCTTACACTTGAAGGATATCCTACTACCTGAACCAAATTCAAAATGGCAGGGCGAGTTTAAGAAGACTAGTATTGGCAATATGTCATATCATTCACCTAAAGATATGTCTTACTTCTGGCTTACTGGCAATGGCGATTTGCCTTGTGTCAGCGGCATACAGCTTGAGTATTTTCAACAAGGCTTTTCTTTTATTCCGCAACAACGAAGTATGGATATGAAAGATGGCTTTTTTGCTCAAAAAGTAAGTAACCATGAATAAGCTAGAGCTTAAAGAGTTTCTTGATGAGAAAGTCTTACTTTACAACCATCCTACATTTATTGACAGTGACCCCATTCAGATTCCGCATCAGTTTAGTTTGAAGGAAGATATTGAAATTGCTGGCTTCTTAACGGCTACTATAGCTTGGGGAAACCGCAAGATGATTATCAACAATAGCAAACGAATGATAACAATGATGGGGAATTCTCCCTATGACTTTGTGATGCACCACACAGATTCGCAACTTGAAAACTTGGATAGCTTTGTACATCGCACTTTTAATAGTCAAGACTTCCTTACGTTTATCAAAGGTTTACAGCATATTTATACCAATCATCAAGGATTGGAATCGGCTTTCGCCAAAAATCAACAAGCTCTATCTATGCAACCTAGTATATCCGAATTCAAGAAATTGTTTTTTGAAGTTAGCCATCAGCCACGGACTATGAAACATGTTTCTGATCCTATGCAAGGTTCCGCTGCTAAACGTATTAATATGTTCTTACGCTGGATGGTACGACAAGATAAGGCTGGTGTTGACTTTGGTCTTTGGAAAAGTATTCCGATGGCCTCGCTTTCCTGTCCTTTGGATGTGCATTCAGGTAATGTGGCTCGGAAATTAGGCTTACTATCACGGAAACAAAATGATGGTAAAGCATTGGCTGAATTAGATGCTTCGTTACGTCAACTAGATGCTACTGATCCGGTGAAGTATGATTTTGCTTTGTTTGGACTTGGGGTATTTGAGGGGTTTTGAAAATATAGACTAAGGAAAAGGGATAAGAAAATAACTAATCTCTTATCCCTTTTTACTTATCCCTTTACTTTAAAAAGATTTGATTATCCCAAATCGCAATCGGAAACCGCCAGTGTTCTGTTCACCGTTCATGTTTTGAATTACGGGTAAGGAAACAGTTACCGGAAAACTCCATGATTTATAACTGATGTTATTGCCTACAGTGGCATACCCCATATAATAACCCGAATTGTCATCGGCAACATCATCTTCTTTTAGTTTGTCTAACCATTCGCCGTAATACCCTGCTGAGATGGCCCAACCTAAATTCGACACTTCTTGTTTTGGTTTCTCCTCAGTTTTGTCTTCTTTTATCATAGAACAAAAGGCATTCTGCCCCAATATTCTGTAGCTTAACGATAGGTTTTGAATGGCAATGCTACTATAGTAATTATCCTTGAACCCTTTGGTGGTTTGTTTGTATAAAGCATTAGCTTGCAAAGTAAGTTTATCCCAACTTTTAGCTACAATAATTCCGACCATAGGATCATAGGAACCTGAGCCTACCACTACAGTAGTATTATCGAAATTGGCATTTTTTTGAATACCCGTTGGCAATTCAATACCAGCTTGCAAGGCTAGATTAAAGTTGTTTTTAGAAAACACATTAAAAGTCCCTAACACCACTAAATCCCCAAAACCATTATCATTCCCTGTATTGGTATGCAAGAAAACATAAGGCACTAATGCTGAAAGGGTAATCGATTTGGTTACTCCATAACGAACACCGAGTGATTGGATAATCATACTAGTTAATGGGGCTTCATCATCAGCAACATCAGTTACTGGCGGAAGGTTTTGATTTATTTTTCTGTAATCGGTATAAGTTTCTATAACGAATTGGTTTTTGTTTAGGGTTAATATCCCGTTGTTAAAATCGCCATTAGCGGCACCTGCGCCAGCGCCAGCACAACAAGCACACTGACTATAGCCATAGGTAGATAGCATAAAAGCTACCACCATCATATAGATTGTATTTTTCATTTGTAAATTTTAAGTTATTCCATAGTAAACAAGGCTATCAATACTATTGAAAGCCAAAATTGTGTTGCTTTAAGTCTATGCTAAAGGTTGCGGTGGTTTTAACAGCGTGTTTTGAAAGCCGTTAAGTGGAGACGCTGTATACTCTGAAAAAATTGTGAGTTGCTTTGAAATAACTATAGGTATTGGTAACGCTACAGTTGGCATTTCGATAAAAGTATCTAGGTTTTTTATCTTTAAAACGGAGACTGGAAATTTGTTGTTCTCAGCTTCTTCGTCTGCAGCTTTTTTAAGTTGACGGTAGAGCACACATTTACCATTACAATGCATCATCGGTTTGAATCGGTTGATACATTCCGTTTTGATGATGTTGTCCTGATTGATATTCCAATAGAGAATATAGCCTGTCTGGTAAAGCGATTGCCAGAAAAGTGCAACTATGAATGATATGGCTACTAAAGGTTTCAAAGTGGATGCGAAATTACAGTTTTGAATTGTATTTGCCTAATTTACGTTTGCGGAAATATGACTACTGTTGACTAGTATTGATTAGTGTTGACTAGTATTGACTACTGTTGACTAGTGTTGATTAGTCAAATGGGCATTTTTAGAAGGTTCTTCGGATCATGTTCGGGTCATGTTCGGGTTTTGTTCGCAAAAGGGGTGCTTTTTGCGAACAACACCCGAACAAAGTAGGAATGAAATCCGTTAGTTATTATAAAAACAAAGTTGGCAAATAGTACAGAGCTTGTATGAGGTATGTGAAAAAACAGTACTTTAGTGGTAAGCAACCTATTAAAGTTATGAATATAAAATAGTTAGTAGTAATTACTTTACCTAAGCTGCTCGACACATTCCGATGACATCAGTACACTCGAAGTGACGTTATTCACTAATACTAAATTTATACTATGAAACAGCTATCCTTTTTCATCCTACTTCTTGTTACAGCAGGCACTATTCAGGCGCAGAATGCTAAAGATTTGGCTGTCGCTTTTATGCAACGGTATACCGAATTAGCTAATGGAAGCTACAAACAATTGTATGCGGACAAACTGTCAACAAAGGACACTATTGTGCAATTTGATGTGCCCAATATTACAGCCGCCGATCATACTATTCTTAACTGGAATCCAGATGAAGTAGAATATGTACTGACCTATAATCGAAATAATCCGTTGTGTGTGAAAACGGGTAAAGAAATCATAAAGGCAATGCAAATCTTAGCTAAGAATAAAGGGTTTGAATTATTTACTACTGATGCCGATTTTTATGCCTTATACAAAGGTTCAGAAGAGATAATGACTTACTGGCATGAACAATATGTTAATATTTACCCTAATGAATATTTGCATTTTCATATTGCAGCCGCCACTCCATTTAAACATTATCTTGCTGATGAAACGGTTGGTAAACCATTTCCTCCTCGGCCAACCAATACAACAGCTGCCCAGATTATAGAAGTTCCCGATGATGCCAATAAACGAACTCTAATGATGAATGGACTTTTTGTGAAAAACAAACTCACCAAAGGTTATATCCGTCTATCGGGTTACGGCCCTTTTTTTGATGGGACTTGGCTGAGCAGAAAATGGGATTATGACGGTAAAGATAGTACTCCTGTCCATTTTGTGCCGGCTGCTACCAATGACACCATACAAGGTCAAGCATTCGGCTTGGATTTCTCGACTTTCACGGCAGACTATCGCTATTTTAAAGGCGGATTAAAAATTGCCAAAAACAGCGTCCCTTGGTTGCTAAATCAGTATCAGCCCTATTATGAAGAACGGGAGCTTAAGAAACAAAAAGACTACGAGGCAGAGGATCTAAAAAAACATAGTGTTAGCTATGAAGAAGCTCAAAGAAATATTGAAATCAATCAAAGGAAAGCAGTCCAAGGAAGCAATAGTGCTACTCCTACATCAGGAGGAGCTACTCAAACCTATTCTAGTTTTAGTAAATGCACTGTATGTAATGGCGTTGGTTATACCGAGTATGATTGCGGACAAGGAGGTGGTCATCCGTGTCGCAAATATTGTACTCCCTGCAACGGTACTGGACAGGTTCATAATTAGAACTTCTTTGTACTCATTCATCCGAAAGGAACCTTTTTAACTCCTAAATCAGAATTCCCTATCTTTGCGGCACCCGAGACCAAAAATTGGTCGAACTGATGAAATAAATTAGAACTATAATGAGCACTTTCGAGCAATTCAATCTTCCAAAATCATTACAAAAAGCCGTTGATGAATTAGGGTTAACTACGCCTACTCCTATTCAGGAGAAATCTTTTTCGGTGATTATGTCGGGTCGCGATATGATGGGCATTGCGCAAACAGGTACCGGTAAAACCTTTGCCTACCTCTTGCCTATTTTAAAGCAATGGAAGTTTGTTGCCACCGATACGCCCAGAATAGTTATCCTAGTTCCCACAAGAGAATTAGTGGTTCAGATTGCTGCAGAAGTTGAAAAACTGACTCAGTATATGTCGGTTCGTACGCTTGGTGTTTATGGAGGTGTCAATATCAATACTCAAAAAAAAGCAGTCTATCAAGGAATTGATGTGCTTGTAGGTACTCCAGGTAGAATCATGGATTTGGCATTGGACAATGTGATTCGGTTTGATAGTATTCAGAAGTTGGTGATTGATGAGTTTGATGAGATACTGAATTTAGGTTTCCGAACTCAGGTAACTTCCATTTTGAGTATGATTAGAACCAAACGACAAAACATTTTGTTTTCGGCTACGATGACCGATGAAGTAGATGCCATGTTGGATGAGTATTTTGATTTTCCAGAAGAAGTTTCTTTAGCAGCTAGTGGCACTCCATTAGAGAAAATAGAACAATTGGGTTACAAAGTGCCTAACTTTTTGACTAAGGTTAATTTGATTATCGAATTACTCCAAGACGAAGCTTACGAAAGAGTGTTGCTTTTTGTCAATAATAAAAAAACAGCCGATTTATTAGCTGAGAAATTAGAGGAAGTGTTTCCTGAGCAATTTGGTACCATTCACTCGAACAAATCACAGAACTACCGTTTACAAACCATGGCCACCTTCCAAGCTGGAGAAATCAGAGGTATTGTAACTACGGATGTTATGGCTAGAGGTTTGGACATTTCCGATATCACACACGTTATTAATGTGGAATTCCCTGAAATACAAGAACAATACATTCACCGTATTGGTAGAACGGGTCGTGCGGATAAATCGGGGATTGCAATCAGTTTAGTTAGTCCACGTGAGGAAGAAATCATGATTGAAGCTGAGCTGTTGATGGAAAAAGAAATTACATTCCTTCCCATGCCTAAGAACGTGGAAGTAGCTGTTCGTCTGCTCGAGTTTGAAAAAGACAAGAAGAAGCTGAAAGTTATTTTAAAGACTAATAAACTGGAAGGTGGTGCGTCGTTTCATGAGAAGGCCAAGAAAAATACTAAAGTAAACCTGGGGGGGCCATCGAAAACTAAGAAAAAAACGGGAACTTCGGTGAACCGAAATATTCTTAAAAATCGAGCCGCTAAAAGGAAGAAGAAATAATTGATATTTGATACTTGATAATTGACAATTGATTGCTATTTTTGACAAATCAAAGATTCACCGAATTCCAATAAAAATTAGCCTCCTATGAGGTAAACTTTACCAAGAATGCAATTCAAACACCCAGAGATTCTTTACTTTCTTTTCTTATTGGTTATCCCAATTTTGGTGCATTTGTTTCAATTGCGTCGTTTTAAGAAAGAATATTTTACCAACGTCCAATTCCTAAAAGAACTATCGATACAAACCCGTAAAAGCTCCACTATCAAGAAATGGTTGTTGCTTTTTACCCGATTGTTATTGCTTACGTTTCTGATTTTAGCTTTTGCACAACCTTTCTTTAGTGCTAAGGATAGCAAGAAATCGGGGAATGAAATGTATATTATTTTGGACAATTCCTTTAGTATGCAAGCCAAAGGAAAGCAAGGGGAATTACTGAAACGTGCGGTTCAAGATTTATTAGAACATACCCCTCAGACGCAAAACTTTTCGTTACTTACCAACTCTGATAACTATTGGAACACCGATATAAAATCGATTCAAAAGGATTTACAGGATTTGAAATACAGTGCTGCTCCTTTCCAATTGGATAATTTGATTGCTAAAGTGAATGCTAGAAAGTCGGCCTTCAACAAAGACATTATCGTCATTACAGATGCTGTTGGTTTGGAAGCTAATCAGACTAAGAGTTTCCGAAAAGAAGACAATATTTACTTTATCCTACCAGAAGCTGAGCAGAAAAACAATATTGCTGTTGATAGTGTTTATATCCAACAAACATTAGATAGTTTTTATGAGATTGGCGTTAAACTATCCGCTAATGGGGATGATTTTAAAGACATTCCGATTGCGTTGTTTAATAAGAATAAGTTAATTGCTAAAACACTAATTAACTTTGAGACCAACACTAAAACCATCAACTTTACGATTCCTAAAGAAGATTTTCATGGGTATGTTTCGATTACGGATAAGGGATTGGCTTATGACAACACCTATTATTTCAGTATTTCAAAACCCAGTAAAACGAATGTTATCAGTATTGGTGATACCGATAAAAGCAACTTCTTAGGACGTATTTATACCAGTGATGAGTTTAATTATACAAATTATCCGTTAGCCAATTTAGATTATAATTTACTAGAAAAACAAGATGCTATTGTCTTGAATGAGCTTAAAGACATTCCACAAGCGCTGCAAACCACATTGAAATCGTTTGTTACTAAAGGGGGGAATCTTGTTGTCATTCCGGCTCAAGAGAGTAATGCAACTGCTTTGAATTCCTTTGTGGCTAACTTTGGAGCGTTGCAATTTAAAGCCTTAACTATTGGGGAAAGAAAAGTGACTAAAATCAACTTTAACCACCCTTTATTCAGTACAGTTTTTGAAAAGAAAATTGATAACTTTCAATATCCTACTACTAAGGCATCGTTTGGTTTGAGTAGCACCACGCCATCGGTTTTGACTTATGATGATCAAAGTGCTTTCTTGACTTCGTTACCAGGTGACTTGTCGTCTGTCTATGTTTTTGCGGCACCTATTAATAAGGCTAATAGTAACTTTCAAAACTCGCCACTCATAGTTCCGACGTTTTATAATATGGCTCAAAGTAGTCAAAAAACGGGTGTGAATGCCATTATCATTGGCGAAAGCCAACCGTTTATAGTGGATGCTTTATTATCTAAAGATGAAATCTTAACGGTAAAGAATGCAACTGAAAGCTTTATACCTGTGCAACAATTATTGAATACGAAAGTAAAAATGACTTTTGGAGACAATCCATCAGAAGCCGGAAATTTTGGTATCTTTAACGGAGGAAACTTGGTGCAAAACATCAGCTTTAATTATAACCGTACAGAAAGCAACTTATCCTTGGCTAATCCTGATGCGGTTGCCCAATATAAAGAAATAGATGATATTGAAACCGTGTTTAACACCATTCAAATAGATAGAACCGATACACAAATCTGGAAATGGTTTGTGATTTTAGCCTTACTCTTTTTAGCATTAGAACTACTCATTCAAAAATTTGTAAAATGAACCTAATTCTCCGAAAAGCCACCATTATTGACCCTGAAAGTCCTTTTCACAATCAAACAGTTGATGTAAAAATCACGAATGGTCTCTTCGAGAAAATTGGAACATCCTTACCTCAATCCGATACCCATCAAGAGTTTCAACAAGAAGGGTTACATATTTCTAGAGGCTGGTTTGATACTAGTGTTTCTCTAGGTGAACCAGGTTTTGAAGACAGAGAGACTATTACTAACGGATTAGAAGTAGCTGCTAAAAGTGGGTTTACAGGTATTGCTTTACAACCCAACTCCTATCCTATTATTGACAATCAATCCCAAGTACATTTTGTTAAGCAAAAAGCGGTTACTTCGGCAACGGAGTTATATCCTATTGGTGCCCTAACTAAAAACAGTGAAGGCAAAGATTTAGCAGAGCTATACGATATGAAGAATGCGGGGGCTGTGGCTTTTGGTGACTATGGTAAAAGTTTGGCAAATGCTAATTTGCTTAAAATTGGCTTGCAATACGTACAAGATTTTGATGGTTTAGTAATTGCCTTTTGTCAAGATGATAGCATCAAAGGAAACGGTGTTGTTAATGAAGGAGTAGTTTCTACTAGATTGGGATTAAAAGGAATTCCTAACTTAGCAGAAGAATTGATAGTCGCTCGAAACCTTTTTTTACTGGAATATACTGGTGGAAGATTACATATTCCAACGATTTCTACAGCTCAATCAGTAGCGCTTATCAAAGCGGCTAAAGCCAATGGATTAAAGGTTACTTGTAGTGTATCAGTACATCATTTGGTTTTAACTGATGAAAAACTGGAAGGTTTTGACACCAGATATAAAGTATCCCCTCCTTTACGAACGGATGAAGATAGAAAAGCATTAATTGCGGGGATCTTAGATGATACCATCGACTGCATTACAAGCGATCATAATCCGATAGATATTGAGCATAAAAAAATGGAATTTGATTTGGCTAAAAACGGAACCATTGGATTGGAAAGTGTTTTTGGTGCTTTGTTAACTGTATTGCCTTTGGACAAAGTTATTGCAAAATTAACTTCTGGTAAACATATTTTAAATATTGAAAGTCAAATTATTGCAGAAAATAATAAAGTAGCTATTTCACTATTTACAGCAACCGATAAATGGACCTTTGAGAAAGAGCATATTTTGTCGAAATCAAAAAACAGCGCCTTTCTAGGACAACAAATGCAAGGTCGGGTAATTGGAATTTACAGTAATGAAAAATTAGTATTAGCATAAATAATATACTATATGGAAAACTTAGATAAATCAAAAAACACAGCTATTGTAGCCTACTTAACCATTATTGGAGCGGTAATCGCTATTTTTATGAATCAAGAAGAAAACAAAAGTGAGTTTGCTTCCTTTCATATCAGACAAGCCTTAGGATTGTTTATTTCTTTCTTTTTGTTGGGCTATTTTGTGGGGTATGCTAATAGTTGGACCGCTACTTCTGCCTTTTACTTGTTCTATTTTATTCTGTGGATATATGGTTTTATCGGGGCGTTACAAGGACAGAAAAAACTATTGCCACTCGTGGGTGCTTTTTTCCAAACAACATTTAAAAGTTTATAATGAACCTATCGCTTCATCATCTCGTTAGAGAACCTAAAATAAAATTGGAGAAAAACCCTTTGCTCTTATTGCTTCATGGTTATGGAAGTAACGAAGAGGATTTATTTTCCTTTGCTGCTGAACTTCCCGATAACTATTATGTAATTTCTGCTCGAGCACCTTATGATATGATGTATGGAAGTTATGCTTGGTATGCTATCAATTTTGATGCAGATGAAAACAAGTTTTCTGATATAGGACAAGCTCGTGCTTCTCGAGATATTATTGCGAATTTCATTGATGAATTGCTTGCTAATTATGCTATTGATTCTGATAACGTAACTTTAATTGGCTTTAGTCAAGGTAGTATTTTGAGTTATGCAGTAGCATTATCTTATCCTGAAAAGATACAACGAGTCGTTGCTATGAGTGGGTATTTGAATACAGAAATTGCAGTGGATGATTTTGCAACTAATGATTTTACGAACTTAAAAATATTTGCATCCCACGGAATGGTTGATCAAGTCATTCCTGTGGAATGGGCAAGGAAATCAATACCCGTTTTAGAACAATTAGGAATTCAGGTAGTTTATAAAGAATATCCTGTTGGACATGGAGTTGCTCCACAAAACTTCTTTGATTTTAAGAACTGGTTACAATCCTAAAATAAAAAAAGGTCTTGAAAATTCAAGACCTTTTTTATTATTGTTGTTCTGTATCACTATTCATTACTTTTTGCCCTATTTCACCATCACCGGCAAACATGTTCTTACCTCCTTTTTTCAGGACATACCCTTTCCATGGAACTAATTGCCAATCATTTAAAACCCATGGTTTGCCTTCTGCTGCTCTTGATAATACAATTGACGTTGTATCTTTTGGGAGAAAAACTTCAGCTTTGCTAGCGTCTTCATTAAACAACACATAAGCACTTAGCGTCTCATCATCGTTATCTTGTTTATCCATAGGGTTGAGTTGGATTCCCGAAAAGCCTTTTACACATTCTTTATTTACTTTAGACCATACATATCCTGCAGATGCTAAGCAACCATTTTCATCTTTGTCATTGACCACCGTTGAGTCTTTTACTGTAATAGCCTTATTTTGACTCTCGTTTTCATCTTCCTTTTGATCAATTAATTTACAAGAAACAACCAAGAGTAAAAGTATAAGTACACTTATTTTTTTCATATTTAAATCGCTAATAGTGTTTAATTTAAGGCAGCAGGATATAAGTAAGAATTCATAATTTCAAAAGAAATTCCCCCTTTATCATCAACAAAATATTTCAATAAAACTTCTCCCCATAATTGGCCATTGCTATAATTGGCAATAATCCAACGATGGTTTAGTATTTTTACTTTATTGATAATAAACTTCTGTTCCCCCATTTTAGGTTGGTCAGTATATTTATTTCCAGCTGCATCATCGTTGTATGCTAAAAGTGCTTGTTTCACTTTTTCAGCAAAGGCATTAATATCTGTAATGTTATTTTCTACCAAATAATTTTGAGCCCTATCATTATTTTCTAATGAAAATGCATTCGCCTCATACAGTTTATCAGATAACTTGCTGATACTATCCGATAAGGTTTTTGATGGATTATCGTTTACATCAGTAGTTATAGCATTATCACTCTTTTCCTTTGATGTAAAATATTTATAAGTAAAAACATTCATCAATGCTGCAATGATAAAAAGATATAAAAACAGTGATTTCTTCATATTCTAAATTGTAATTTTTAAATTATCGTATGCCAAAAAAACATTAGGCGGTAATTTTTTTTGTACCTCTTCATGAAAACCCAAAAGATGACTGATATGTGTCAAATAGGCTTTTTCAGGCTGAACCAAATATATAAAATCCAACGCATCCTGCAAACTAAAATGAGAATGATGTGGTTCTTCTCGCAAAGCATTAACAACCAATACTTTTATTCCTTTTAATTTTTTAATTTCAATCTCATTAATAGATTTCACGTCTGTTAAATATACGAAATCTTGTATTCTATACCCAAAAACTTGTAGGTTACTATGATCTACTTCTACCGGAATAATTTCAATTGATCCAATATTGAAAGGCTCATTATTGTTTACAACAAATGATTGCACATTGGGAGCGCCAGGGTATTTATTTTCTGTTTCAAAAATGTAATCAAATCTCTTTTTCAAATTTTCTATAACTCGATGATGGGCATAAACGGGTATATCTTTTTTTTGTTTAAAGAAAAAGGGACGGATATCGTCCAAACCAGCAGTGTGATCAGCATGTTCATGTGTAAAAAGTAGAGCATCGAGTTGGGTACAATTGGAAGTTAACATTTGTTGTCTAAAATCGGGACCACAATCAATTACAAAAGATTGATTATCGCAAACAATCCATACAGATACTCTTAATCTTTTATCCTTACTATCATGGCTTTTACAAACAGGATGGTCACTCCCTATTACGGGAATACCTTGAGAAGTTCCAGTACCAAGAAAATAAACTTGCATAATAGCACGGTTTTTGATGATGTTTTTTTGTTTATTTATAAAAGTACTTTTTTTTAAGTAATGAATAACAAAAATAGACGTTAATTCTCTTTTATAAAAAGGGTATTTTACTAACTTTGCAATGTATACAACTATATTATGGGAGCATCTGGATTAGACATCAAATTAAAAGGCGATAAAGTTATTGAGCAAATTCCTTCGTTAAAGGATAAAGCTTTACGTATCAATCTTAATGATAATATTTACGGGACTTTTGCTGAAATTGGTGCTGGTCAAGAAACAGTAAGACACTTTTTTAGATCAGGAGGCTCATCAGGAACAATAGCCAAAGCGATGTCGGCATACGATAAAGATTTTAGTGATGCCATATATGGTATTGAAGATGATGGTAGATATGTTACTGAGAGCCGATTAAAAAATATGCTTTCACATGAAGTTCAATTAATTGAAAAACGTTTAAGTAGAGATAAGCATCCTAATAAATTATTTTTCAGTTTTGCCAATACCGTTTCAACAATAGATTTCGCAAAACAATTTAAAGGACATGGTTGGGTTGGTATAAAATACCAAGTAGAACCAGACGAAGATTACAATGAGATTATTCTTCACATGCGTTTTAAAGAAAATGATGCTCGATTACAACAAGAAACTCTTGGTGTATTGGGGGTAAACTTGATTTACGGTGCATTCTATAAATACAATGATCCTAAAAAATTACTACGTTATCTATATGACCATTTAGATAAAGATCAATTAGAAATTGACACTATTAATTTTTCTGGTCCTCGTTTTGCCAATGTTGACAATCGATTGATGAGTTTACAATTGGTTAAAAATAATATGACTGATGCAGTAATGTTTGGTCCTGACGGAAAAAACATTCTTCCGGCATCGATACTTTACAAAAAAAACATATTAGCTTTAAGAGGAAGCTTTCGTCCAGTTACCCAAGTAAATATGGATATGTATGAGAGATCGCTGAAGATGTTTTTGGAGGAAAGTAAAGTAGAAAAAGACAACACTTTGGTAATTTTTGAAATCACCTTATCCAATTTACGTTCAGAAGGTGAAATTGATGAAAGAGATTTTATGGACAGAGCTGAATTGCTATGTGCACTCGGACAGACTGTAATGATTTCTAATTTCCAAGAATATTATAAAGTAGTAGAATATTTCGCAAGTTATACCAAAGCTAGAATGGGATTGGCCATGGGAGTTAATAATTTGGTTGATATTTTTGATGAAAAATACTATCGCCATTTGAGTGGTGGAATTCTAGAGGCTTTTGGGAAATTATTCTATCGCGATTTAAAAGTTTTCTTGTATCCAATGGAAGATGAAAACGGTGAAATTATTACTTCTCAAAATCTTAAAGTTCATCCAAGAATGAAAGAGCTATATAAGTTCTTTGCTTACAACGGTAAAGTTGTAGATATCACTGATTTTGATAAAGGCCATTTAAAAATATTCTCTCGAGAAGTGCTGAAAATGATTAATGAAGGAATTCCTGGCTGGGAAAAATTGTTACCAGAAGGTATTGCAGAAATTATAAAACAACATCATCTTTTTGGTTACGACCCTAATAAAGTTTTACAAAAAGCATAACAAAAAAAGCCAAGAATTACTTCTTGGCTTTTTTTTATAAATATTATTTCAATATTTGTGCAGCATGTGCTTTAGTCTTGACATCAGATATTACATCCTCAATTATTCCTTCTTCGTTGATTACAAAAGTAGTTCTATGAATACCATCGTATTCTCTTCCCATAAATTTTTTTGGGCCCCAAACACCGAAGGCATTTATAACTGATTTCTCTACATCGGCTAATAAAGGGAATGGAAAGTTAAATTTCGTTTTAAATTTAGCTTGTGCTTTAGCGCTATCAGCACTCACACCAAGCAACTCATAATTGTTTGCTTTAAATCGTTCAAAATTATCCCGTAAATCACAAGCTTCAGCTGTACAACCCGGTGTGTCTGCTTTAGGATAAAAGAAAACCACTAATTTTTTTCCAGCATAATCTTCTAATTGGTGGAACTTATTATCTTGATCAAATCCTGAAAAATCAGGAGCTTTATCGCCTTTTTTTAGTGTTGTCATAATTTTAAAAATAAGAAAGTTTAAGTTATTTTTACAGTTCAAATTTAAATAAAATGACCAAACAAGAACGTGCAACGTTTGTTATTAATACGTTAAAAGAATTATATCCAGAAATTCCGATACCATTAAATCATAAAGATGCATATACGCTGCTGATTGCCGTATTATTATCCGCACAATGCACTGATGTTCGTGTTAATCAAATCACCCCTATCCTATTTTCTAAAGCTGATAACCCATATGATATGGTAAAACTATCAGTTGAAGAAATCAAAGAAATTATAAGACCATGCGGGTTATCTCCAATGAAATCAAAAGGTATATATGGTTTGTCACAAATTCTAATTGACAAATATAACGGTCAAGTACCACAATCATTTGAAGCCTTAGAAGCCTTACCTGCTGTTGGTCACAAAACTGCTAGTGTAGTAATGTCACAAGCCTTTGGAGTTCCTGCTTTTCCAGTAGATACACACATTCATCGTTTACTCTACAGATGGAATTTATCAAATGGAAAAAATGTTATACAAACAGAGAAAGATGCTAAAGCTCTTTTTCCAAGAGAAACATGGAATGATTTGCATCTACAAATTATTTGGTATGGGAGAGAGTATTCACCAGCACGTGGTTGGGATTTAGAAAAAGATATTATTACCAAAACTATTGGAAGGAAATCAGTTTTAGAGGAATATTATAAAAAAACATCCCGATAATTGTATCGGGATGTTTCTTAATTAGCAATTGTGTCGAAGTTCATATTACCTACTTTAACGATATTCAATGCACAAGAATATTGAAGTATTAAACGTATTGTTTCTTTTTTAGGTAACATAGTTTTTTTTGCTAATTTTTTTTTAGAGTAAAGTTTTGCCATATACTAATCAAATTGGTTTTATGATGTTTATTTAATAACGCAAAAAATTACTTTTTATTGTTTATGTCGGTAAATAAATTTGATTTTTTTCTATTACCTTTCTTAAATTAGTAATAGCGTAGCGCATTCTTCCTAAGGTAGTATTAACGCTTACGCCAGTAATATCAGCTATTTCTTTAAAACTCATGTCTGAATAATAACGCATCATAATCACTTCCTTTTGATCGTGAGGTAATTTTTCAATTATATTTTTCAAGTCGATATCCACTTGATTTTTGATTAACTCCGTTTCAATATTATGTGAGTTATCGGTTATTCTTGAAAAAATCAACAACTCATCTGTATCACGTTGAAAATAAGCTTTTTTATCATTTCGGAATTTATCTACTATTAAGTTACTTGCAATACGCAATACCCAAGATAGAAACTTACCTTCTTCGTTATAGTACTTTTTACTTTTTAAAGTATGAATCACTTTAAAGAATGTTTCTTGAAAAATATCTTCCGTAAGATCTCTATCCGAAACTTTAGAATAAATGTAGCCGTAGATTTTCGATTGATGTCTATTAATAAGTATTGAAAGCGAGTTTTCATCACCATCAATATACTTGTTTACTAATACCGCATCTGGGATTTGTATTTTTGCCATAACATTACCTTTTAGTAAGGGTTAAAAAAAGATTTTTTAATCTAAAAAGTAATTGTTTTCTATAGGCAAAAGTTCTTTGTGAGTTAATTATGTACCAAATTTAACATATTTTTAATTTAAAAAACAAATTAAATTTAAAAAAAAGACTAAAAATAATTAAATCCCTTTTAAATATTATTGATAGACTCTTATATAATCTATCAAAAAATCTTGTGGAAAAATAGTGTTATCAATGTCTTGACCTCCGAAATTACCACCAACAGCTCCATTTAAAATAAGATAAAAGGGTTGGTTAAAAGGCCATGTGTTGTCATTTTTTATTTTTGGTGAAAAAGTATAAACCGAATTATTGTCAACAAAAAACTCAATTTTATCTTTAGTCCAATCAATAGCATACAAATGAAACCCTTCTTCAGCATCCTTAATTATAGTGTTTTTTGTATTTATTGTTTCTCCATGACTGTCTTGAGTGTGTATTGAAGTGAATATTTTATTGGGAGCTCTTCCCACATATTCCAGAATATCAATTTCACCACACTTAGGCCAACCTACTTCAGAAATATTCGAGCCAACCATCCAAAATGCTGGCCACAATCCTTTACCAATTGGTAGTTTAGCTCTCAACTCAATTTTTCCGTATTGAAATTTTTTCTTGTTTTTTGTAGAAATTTTAGTCGATGTATAATCATTCCCTTCTTTACGAATCTGAATCACTAAATTACCCTCTTTAATAAAATGATTGTTTTTGGTATAAATTTGACATTCATTATTTCCCCATCCACATAAACTAGGGCAACCATCACCTAATTCAAGATTCCAAACTTCTTCATTAAGCGTTTTGGCATCAAAATTTTCTTCCCAAACTAATTTACGATTTGACTCTTGAGCTACACAAGAGTTAATGACAACTATGTAAAGGAGAATGAAGTATTTCATCTAAATATATTTAATTATTTCACAAGAATAGCTTCTAATTCTTCTAATGATTTTCCTTTAGTTTCTGGTAATAATTTTAGTATAAACAATAAGCCAATCAGTGCAAAAATGCCATACCAAAGAAAAGTCCATGTGCTTCCTAATTTATCTAATTCCCATGGAAAAACTAGCTGAACTATAAAACTAACTGCAGAGTTAATAAACCCGACAAATGAAATAGCAATCCCACGAATTTTATTCGGGAAAAGTTCAGAAAACAACACCCACATTACTGGTCCAAGTGAAATTGCAAATGAAGCCACAAAACCTAATATTCCAATTAAAATTAAAATGGCATTCATACTTATAGAAGCCGAAATAAGTTCTGATTCATACTTTTTTTCAACAGCTATTCCCAATGTTTCTGATATTGCATTTTTAAATTGAGTATCCGATTGAAACGTTTTATCTTGAAGAAGGCTTATTTTCTCAACACTAATTTCTTTAGGTAATTTTGAAATAGAATCTTTTGTCAAAGTATAGGTAGCGTCATTAAAACTGTAGGCCAACAAGAACATACTTAAAGCAACACCTATAACGCCTATAGTCAGTAATGGTTTTCTTCCTAGTTTATCAATCAATGCAATAGCAATAATCGTAAATACAACATTTATTAATCCAACTAAAATGGCTTGAATAAAAGAAGTATCTGTACCAATACCTGATTGCTCAAATATCATTGGAGCATAAAAGAAAACTGAATTTATTCCTGTAATTTGTTGCAAAACTGCAATTACAACTCCAATGGATAAAACTAACTTCATGGAGGGTAAAAACAAATCTTTAATAGTACTTTTCTCTTTAGGTTTTGAATCCAATAAAATACTACTTTTTATTTCTGCAATCATTTTTTCTGACGATTCATTATCACTTATTTTTTTCAAAACAAGTAATGCTTCATCATAACGTTCTTTCATTATTAACCATCGTGGACTTTGAGGCACAAAAAACAGACAGATGAAGTATATCAATGCTGGTATAGCTTCTAAACCTAACATCCATCTCCAATTGTATTCTTTAATCTTTAATGAATGAACCCATTCAGCATCTGAACTTGCCAAATGAACTATAAGATAGTTAGTAAAAAAAGCCAAAGAAATACCAATGACAATGTTTAATTGATTAAAGGAAACCATTTTTCCTCTGTTTTCAGCTGGAGAAATCTCAGCAATATACATTGGGGCCAAAATTAATGACATCCCAACTCCAATACCAGCAATAAGCCTTGCAATAACTAAGATTAAAAAAGAAGGGGCAACCGCGGATATTATGGCCGAAAAGAAATAAAGCAAAGCAGCATATTTTAACACCACATTTCTCCCTAGTTTATCACTTATTGGACCAGCAAACATCATAGCTAATGTTGCCGTTAATGACAAAGAAGCTACTGCCCAACCTAATTCTATTTTGGACAAATTAAATTCGGGTTCAATAAATTTTACAACTCCAGAAATAACGGAAGCATCAAAACCCATCAACAATCCGCCCATGGCAATAATAAGCGCATAAAGCTGTACCGAACTTTTATTTGTTTTCATAAAATACAATTACCAATATAGGAGTTTGATAGATCTTGAAAAAACTGAAATTTTAGTTTTTTTTTGGGGGTTTTCTATTTTAGTAAGTCTTCTTGAGCTTAATTATTTTTTAATGATTTTTGAATAGTTTATTCCATGCGAGTTTTCTACTCTTAAAAAATAAATACCTGTTTTAAAACTACTCATATCAATAACATGATCTGAATTCACAACCTCTTCAATATGTGTTTTTCCTAAAATATCAGTTAAAGTAATTTTATTTTGATCATCGAACAGATGCAAATTCAAAATATTTTCAACTGGATTAGGATAGACTAATTGCTTAAATTCTGTAACATCTGCATTACTTAATGAACAATTATTATTACCTACCACATAAGAAAAATAATTGGTTACTGATAGTCCACCAGCATAAGCAAATTTAACACCGTAACTGATGATTGAACCAGGGGTTTGTCCTGTAATGGTTTTAGTAAAATTATTACCTGAAACATTGGTCATTTGTACCTCTGAAAAAGGGGTTTGTTTCCACAAATAGGCTACAACTCCAACTTTGTCCGTATCTAAAAGTTCAAAATTGATTTTAACATCAGTTCCCAAAGTTTGGAATGTATAATTATAACCCGTTGTGAATGATCCTTGCTGTGCTAAAGAAGAAGTTCCCGAACATGCAATTAATGCGGTAGTTGTAGCATTTAATACAATTGGATTATTCAATGCGGTGTTACCTGTCAAATCGCTTGCAGCAACGCTAAAACTATAATTAGTATTTGGGGTTAACCCTGAAATAACAACAGATTTTTGAACACCAGAAGTTCCAGCATAAGTAAACGTTTGTGTTCCATAAGCAACGGTATAAACAACCGATCCTGAATTATCTGTCGCGTTTAACAATAACTCTACAGTAGAACTAGTTACTGCACCAACTGAAGCTGTGAAATTAATTGGTCTTTCGGTATCAACAAGTGTATTTTGATAAACACGAACATAATCAATGTCCATAGAAGTTTGTGTGAAATTGGGATCTATATTTCCTGCAGTTCCTCCCATGGCAACATTTAGTAAAAGATATTGCTCCTTATCAAATGGCCAAGTATTAGCATCTTTAACTGCTGGATTGTAAGTGTAATAAACAACACCATCTAGAAGAAAAGAAATTTGAAAGGGAGACCAGTTGACTGAATATATATGATAACTATTAGCTAAATCGGAGGCGATTGTTCCACCATTATTTACTGAATTTCCAAAAGAAGAAGGCGTGTGTAATGTTCCTTGAATATAATTAACTGGTTGTGATGGAAAAATGCCATGCTCCATGATATCAGTTTCACCACAAGCAGGCCAATCTGTTGTTCCGTAAGTCGATGCAAAATAGGCTCCTGGTTCATTTATGTTTTTACCCAACATCCATATAGCTGGCCAAGTTCCGGCTTCGAGAGGCACTTTTGCTCTCACATCAACACGTCCGTACTTGAAAGCAAATTTTGAATTGAGTCGAGCTGAAGTATATTGCTTTGTAATTCCTTGATCTGTGT
Organism: Flavobacterium sp. N1994; assembly: GCF_025947145.1. Lineage (NCBI taxonomy): Bacteria > Pseudomonadati > Bacteroidota > Flavobacteriia > Flavobacteriales > Flavobacteriaceae > Flavobacterium > Flavobacterium sp. N1994. The sequence goes on along the minus strand of NZ_CP109999.1, from coordinate 354,760 downwards.
ATGGTTCTTTTTTAGCAACAATATGCAGAAAACCATTATCCACATAGGAATTAGTAGTTTGATTGGTATAATGCTGCACTTCACCACTAAACCAACTTGAACCATTGGGCAGTTGCGTTTGTTGAAACCAATTAGTTGAATTTATTGGTCCGTTGGTATTGAACTCATCAGACCAAACTAGATTGTTATAAACTATATCAACCTGAGCATGACATAATTGACTTAAAAGAAAAAATAAAAATAGAACTTGAAATGGGGTGTTTTTTTTCATAATAGCTTTTTTGTTTTTTAATAAATTACTATTTTAAAAAGTTAAACTCACACCTTTTAATTTTAATAATTTGATTTAATTGAATTAAAATTTTAATTTTTCATTTTTATCCCAAATTCCCCAATAGGCTCCGACTTCTCCCTCTGCTCCTACTTTCCATGACTCGTCAAATGAGGAGAAGTAGAAAATAGCAATATCATCTTGTTGCGACCAAAGTTGAGTGTTTAAAAAATATCTAAGAGCATTTTCTTCTGAAGGATGCGAATCTTTAAAACTTTCCCCTTTACTTGGCCAACCTGTTTCTGTTATAATTACTTTTTTGCCATTTGCCGCATGCAAAGCCTGATGATACATTTGTTTCATATGGCCTAATGAATATTCTAAATTACAACCTTCCCAATAAGGGTAACAATTCGTTAAAATCAAGTCACATGCTTCTGTTATTCTTGGTTTGATACTGAATTCATAATAGGCATCTACATAGCCAACAGGAATAGATTCAGGAAGCGCTTTTTTTACTCTAGAAATAAACTCTAAAAGCTCCTCTTCTGTTAAATCCTTACGATACATTACCTCATTTCCAACAGCAGCTATATTTACGAAACCTTCATTAGACAATTTAATTAATCCCTCGATTTCTTTTTCATTAACCTCAGGATCATCACCTAACCAGGCTCCAACTAATGTTTTGATGCCATGTTCTTTAGCAATTTTTGGAATAAACTCATTCCCTTCTGTACATGAAAAAGATCTGACCCATTTAGTATAAGGAGCAATAATTTTCATTCTTCGTCGAACTTGTTCTTCTGATATAATATCTCCAGGTTTTTGTCCGTCTTCATACATGCTAAAACAAAGTCCATGCATGCCTGATTTTAAAACTTCATCAAATAGATTATTTACTTCTTCTTTTGACTTATTTGTATAATCAATCCCATTATAATTATCAATCTCATTGGTAGCATCAAACTTAATTTGATAAAGCGAATCTTCTTTTCTTCTAAACGACATTAGTTTCTATTTTAACATCAAACTTTACTTTTTCATTTTTATCCCAAATACCCCATCTTGCGCCAACTTCACCTTCTTGATTCGTTTTCCAGGACTCATCAAATGATGAAAAATAGAATAACTCTATGTTTTTATTTTTAGCCCATTCTTGGGAAGCAATAAAATATTTCATAGCATTAAGTGAAGAAGGTTTAGCACTTTCTACATTTTCTCCTTTACTTGGCCAACCTGTTTCTGTAATAATTACTTTTTTGCCTTTTGCAACTTGTAGGCTTAACTCCATCATTCTATTCAAATAAGAAAGGGCATAATCATTATCTGTGCCTTCCCAGAATGGATAACAATTTACTAAAACAACATCGCAAGCATCTACCAAACTAGGTCTATCCAAAAATTGATAATAGGCATCTACATAACCAACTGGAATGGAGCTTGGCAACACTTGTCTAACTCTTTTGATGTATTGCAATAATTCTTGTTCTGAAATATCTTGGCGATGCAAGACTTCGTTTCCTATAGCAGCAACATCAACCAAACCAGCTTTAGCCAATTCAATAAGGGTATTGATTTCCTTTTCGTTTTTTTGTCTGTCGTTGCTAATCCATGCTCCCACTAAAGTTTTTAATCCTTTTTGGTGAGCAAGTTCTGGTATCAATTCATTCCCATCTGTGCAAGAAAAAGATCTAATCCATTTGGTATATGGAGCTACTACATCCAACCTTCTTTGGATTTGATTTTTAGATAAAATATCTCCAACTACTTGACCTTCTAGATATGGACTGAAGCATAAACCATGTAATCCTTCGTTTAAAATTTCAGAAAACTGTTCTCTAATCTCAACTTCACTTTTTAAACTTAAATCGATACCCGTTAAGGTGTTTAGAGAGATTCCGTTTTGCTCTAAAGAGAGTAATTTACCTGGAAGATAAGATGATGATTGCTTCTTAGTTTGGCCTTTTCTTGCATCTAATTCTTTTTTTATGTCTCTTGCTTTCTCTTCTGTTAGGTCATAGTTTCTCATTACCCACATAGCTATTAATGTACCTAATATTGGAATACCTGAGAAAAAAAGTCTTAGACCTGTGACTGCACCCTCTGTTTGAGTTGCTGCTCCTGGATGGAAATCTACAAAGGACATAATTACACCTGTTAATAATCCAGCAATAGCAAAACCAAATTTTACCATCCACCAATAGATAGCTCCAAAGATTCCTTCTCTTCTCTTACCTGAGGTCAATTCATCCATATCACAGACATCTGCAGTCATTGACATCATCAAAGTAAATAAACTTCCTATACCAAAAGAAAAGAAAGGTAAAGCGAATATGAACATGTAAGGTTTTCCAGGAATAAAAAGAAACCAAAGTAAAATATAGCCAAAAATGGATATTCCTTGACAAACTAAAAATGTTTTCTTTTTCTCCATTTTCTTAGACATCCAAGAAACTATCGGAATTACAACAAAAGTGGTTGATAGAGCTCCTAAACATCCAAAAAGTGTAGGCCAAATTCCTGCATCAGAGGAACTTCCATTAAATAAATAGTAAACCACTATAAAAAAAGTAAAACCAGCAACAGTGTTGAATGCATTAAAAATAAAGAAAGTCGCTATACACAATTTTCTGAAAGGGCTATTTTTAAAAGCTTCTACAAAACTCGAAAAAATTTCTTTTAAACTACCGCCCATAGTTTTGAACGTTAATGGAGAAAAACTCTCTTCCTCTTTTGTTGACTTACTTTTTATAAAAATGGCTGGAATCATTGCTAAAACCATACACGAAAGTCCTACCCAAACCGCTAAGGTTCTGGTGGCGGTATCAGCATTGGGAAACCAACTTGCATCATACATTACTACCCAAAACCAAGGTGCAATTACCCATGCCCATTGTCCAATCCATTGTGAAATTGCCATAATACTGGTTCTTTCATGAAAATCATCGCTCATTTCATAGCCCATGGCTACAAAAGGAACACTAAAAATTGATAGTCCTAAATAAAATACAATGGACCATACTAAAAAATAGTAAAAATTATAATCTATACTATTTTCTCTATATAATTGCCACATTACAACAAAAGAAATTCCCATTATAATGGCTCCAATAAAAACATATTGTCTTCTTCTTCCCCATTTAGATCTGGTGTTGTCTGATATGAAACCCATAATTGGGTCAATAAATGCATCTAATATTCTTGGGAGAAAAAAAGTAATTCCCCACATCCATGTTGGCATCCCTAAATTTTCGACCAAGACAACCATAAAAATACCTAGAGCCGCAGGAAACATTTGGTTAGCTAACATACCTAATCCAAAAGCTATTTTTTGACTCATTGGAACCAAATTCTTGGTGTTAGAATTATTATTATTTGACATAGTTAATAAATATTAAATTATAGAATCATCAGGACTTTATTACTACTGTTTGAATAGCTTTAGCACTAATGGAAATATTTTTTTTACTGTTATTGATACTTATTTCAAGTGTTTGATTTTTATCTGTTGGATTGAATATAACTACTGCTATCGTTCCGTCAGGGTTTTTTACAGCTGTTGCTATTATGTCTTTGTCGTTAATTGAACAACCTATTTTTACCGCTCCAGGTCTAATAAACTTACTGAAATGCGACATGACATAATACAATGGAGTAAAATAAACTTCATCCTTTTCAGGGTCAACTATAACGGGTGCTACACACCAATTTTTGAACCAGTTAGGGCCACCATGAGTATCCAAAACCATATTCCAATCAACCCATCCGTCAACCCAATTGTTTAAACATCCTATGATGTCAACAGCATATCGATTTACTGGAGCATACTTTGGATGCAAGTATTTATCTTTTTCACTGGCCCAATCCCAACCCCAATCTGTAGCTTCCTTTTTCCAATACCATTCATCATCTTTCCAATGAGGGATTTCAGAATCTACACAAGCTTCTGTTTGTATCAAATATTTATTAGGTGCTTTTTGATGAGCATATTGTAAAGCCTCTGGAAAGACTTCATAAGTACTCTCATACCAATGAATGGCTAATCCATCATAATATTTGGATGATTTTTCATCTTTGTACATTACGTCAACCCATTCTTGTATACCAGCTCTATTTTGATCGTAACCCAATATCTTTAGATCACCCCAACCGTCATTTTCTAATTTAGGCCCTAAATGATTTTCAACAAATTGGGTCATTTCAGCTGGAGAAAAAAGAGTGCTTTCCCAATTGTTTCCGTTTCCATGAGGTTCATTTATAACGGTTACTCCCCAAATATTAATTCCTTCCTTTTTATATGCTTCTAAATATTTAGAAAAATATAAAGCGAAAGTGTCATTGAATTGTGGTAGTAATTTTCCACCTATATATTTTTTATTGTCTTTCATCCATGGTGGACATGTCCATGGTGAAGCGATTATATTAAAACCTTGTTTTGAAATAGCCTTGGCATCTAATATCATCGGAATGATATCTTCTTTATCATCTTCAATCGTAAAGTGTTCTAGTTGCAAATCATTTTCAACTTTTGCATAAGTGTAATTGCTTAATGAAAAATCACAAGAAGCAATATGTGTTCTAGTAAGCGAATAATTGGCACCTTCTTCACTAAAATAAGCCTCCAATATTTTCTTGCGATTTGCTTTACTCAATCGATTGAGTAAAGAAGCCGAAGATTCGGTAAATGAGCCCCCGAAACCAGTAATGGTCTGAAATTTTTCATTGGGATTCAAAGTAATTATCAATGGATTTTCATTTAAAGAAAACGAATCCATTTTTTTTAAGGAATTCCCATTAGCTGAAGTCTCATACACTTCCATTTCCATACTTTTTGCTGATTTACAACTATTCAAAGTAACAGTGATGATAAATGAGATTATCAAAAATTTAATGTGATATATACTATATTTAAACTTCACTATTACTACTATTTTACTAATTTATTTGGCAATTTTACATCCGACCACAATGCCTTTTCATTTCCTTTATAGGTTTTTGTGATGGGCTTCCCATTTCTTGTTAACCCATCAAATATTCCTTTATCAACAGCACCCCAAAGTGCATATTTGGCTTCTGATTGTAAATTAATTAATCCAAAATGATTTTCGGATCCAACAGGATTTGTACTGTCTTTCCAATTTTCATCAAAAGCTTCAAAGTAAAAACAAGTAATACCCTTACTATTGGTCCAATCTCGCATCAGTTTATAGAATTGAGCTGACTTGTATTCATCTGTTGCTTTAGAACCTTTGTCGCCATAAAGTACGTTATCCAAGCTAGCCCAACCTGTTTCACCTATATGAACTGGTTTGTTGACACCGATGGATTTCATATAACTAACTACACTTTCATATTGTGAAATAGCGTAGTCTCTGGCTCTCATCATAGCGGCATCAACCTTTTCTTTATCTGACAAATGCTCTTCATTTTCCATTGTCCCCCAAAATACAGGATGATAATGAGTATCGTGCATTGGATAGGTATGTAAAGAAATATAATCAACCGCTTTAATCAATTGATTTAAGTCTTCAACATGATATTCTGCATCACCACCGCCCCAAGAAGCAAAATTATCTGAGCTTGTTATCCAAACATTTTTTGGTAATTTATCTTCTCTTTTTAGGCTTTGTAAATGATTAACCCATTTTAAAATGATATTGGGTGTAACATAATAACTAGTGGCCCATTTTACCATGGCTTCATTTCCAACGGCAATAATTTTAACGATATCCGGATATTCATTAGTTAATCTAACAGCTTCATCCATTTCTACAGCATTCCGATTACTCTCTTCATTATGAACTGGAGGCAGATCAGTCCAAGCATTTTTACAATCAATCCAAGCCCCCAACATTACATACATTTCAAAATTGGGATTCTCCTTTTTTAGTTCACTTATTGCATTTAATAAATTGGATGCTTCTTTATGATGAACATTATAGGTTCTTATCACTTTAATATTCATCGCAGAAAGAATTTTTAAGTCTTCCTTTAGCTCAGTAATTGTAGGTTCATTGTCCCTTGTTTGTGTTCGATAACCACCATAACAAATGGCTTGATATTTTGTGTTTCCTAATAATTTTTCTGCGGTCATTTCCTTTGAAACTATATTTCTAGTATTTATTTGATTACATGATATAAACAAGAGTAGTATGATGCAAATCAGTTTATTCATTATCTCAAGTAATCATCATTTAAAAAAACCATTACAGTAGAAATTTCTCCAGTTCGATTGAAAATTTTACTGCTTTGGTTATCATCTAATTCTAGAGTATTATATGTTTCTTTAGTTCCATTTTTAAAATACAATTCCATACTGTTTGTAGAAGCTTTTTTATATATAACCGGGACTTGACAAACGGTAAATGCCAAACTATCTTTTTCTAAAGTCATTCTCTTTTTTGTTCCATCAATTTGAATAAATACAGCTTCAGTATTTTGCGACAAAAACTCTTTTTTGTGAAGTAAATTAGGTTGGAATTGTAATTTCCCATCATTCATTATCACTCCTAATTCACCTATACGAGTAAGAATATCTTCCTTCACTTGACCTGTCATACCTGGTTGCTGTGCTCCTTTATTGAAAGGTGTATGCGAATAGGGATCCGTTGGAAAAGCACCATAAACATCTGGAGATTTATGGACTCCTATTCCGTTGCCAATTTCCTCAAAATGAGCAATTAGTGAATTAACAACACTTTGACTTTCGTTATTATTTATTGTTTCTTTAATGACTTCTATAACGGCTAGATGCAATTTAGAAACCATGTGCCAATAAATAGATCCTAAACCTTCATAACCATAGAATGTTCCTGAACGTCCAGTGAATGCCTTATGATTGAATACCTCTTCAAAAATTTGCAAAACAGTTGTTGTCTCAGTTGCAACCAATTCTTTATATTCTTGGTGATTTGCCAGTTGAGCCAAAGCTTCTTTTAAATCGTTGGCATTATGAAAATTACCATTGAAATGATAACCGCCTTTAATATCTTGATTGATCAAATGAAGATTCCCATTTTCAAGGAGTTTTTTCAATAAAAATGATTTTTCAACCTTGTTCTTTGGAATGGTATTTTTTTCTAAAAACTTTGGCAGTTTTTTATTTGGATATAAGATATAACTGTTTTGATCAGCTCTGTACAAAGCACTATTTCTTAGGGCATCTAAAACTTGAAGTGATTCTTTACCATCTAAAAATCCAGAACTTAAAACAGCTACCTGACCTTCTAACATTTCAGGCAAATAGGATATTGATACGCCATCATTTTCTATCGACATTAAATTATAAGCGTGATATAATTTATCTTCTCTTTGATTGGCTTTTATAGCATGTTCGATGAAATCGATACTAACCGCTACAAATTTCTTTAAACCATCCATAGAATGGGTTCTTTTCTTACCCCAAAATCCGCTGTTATAAACTTGATAACGATATTCTGAAGCAGCATGACCTAATGCATCGAGTATTTTCTTTCTATCTTGATTGTTTATTGGTCCCGAAAGTAATGGTTGAAAAGCAAGAAGACTTTCTCTAATGACATGATAAAACTCAACCATCTCATTAGATATTTTTATCGTTTCTTGATTTGAATTCTCCAATAATTGTTGGAAGAACTTCAAGAATCTTCTCAAGTAATATAGCGTAACCATGGATACTCCGTTACCCACTAAAGCATTATTAGCATCGTTCCATTCTGGACGTTGCGTATTCATCCAAATACCAGCTTCTGGTATGAAGTTTGACATTTTTGCTAATACTGTAGCCAGAATTTTTTCAATAAAATTTACATGGTAAATTTCATCGTTATTGTCTCGTAACAAAGCGCCATCGGCACCAATATTATCTCTTCGTTTATTGATTTTAGCATCCCATTCATGGTTAAACAAAATGGTATCCTTTGGATTTTGTAAAATATCTTGATACGGTTTTATAGTGTAGGGAACTGCTGCATAAACAAAACATTCTTTATCAAAATAAGAATTCAATTTACCAGGTTGGTATTTTTCTATAAACTCTAAAAACTTCAATAAATAGATGATTTGATGATCTCCCCAATACCCAATATAAGACCATGGATTATCAGGCTCTATAGTTTCCCAATCAAAACCTTCTTTAGTTACTCGATATGGATTATAACCATCAAAAGTTGAGGCATTCAAGAATTTGTGAATCATTCCATCAATAAATTCAGGATAGGCATACGCTAATGCTTCCCAGTTCTGAAATATGTCTCTCCAATTTCCTTGATAATCTAATATTTTTGAACCATCAATTTCGCTTCTAGTATTAATGGAGAATTTATTCCATGGACGACTTGGATCACCGTGTCTTCTGCTAAATTTTAGAGGCAAATATTCCGTGCAAAGGCGAATTAAATCAGCATCGTTATTTTCGGACACTAACTTTTCTAAATGAGAATATTCAAAAGCTTCCGGTAAATTTTTAAAAAAAGAGGTTTGATTTTCAAAAACCGTTTTATTTGCTTTTGAAATATAGTTTACAAAATCATTTTTCTCAATTTGATAATTATTATCAAAAATTCCACCACGCATAATGTTGAATAAAACGTTGGCAAAATGGCGAGTGTCTTTGCGTTTATCAGCAGTGAATTGTAAACCATCTGCAGTCGCATTGAGTGCAATAAGATTTTCTTTTCCTAATTCTATATCCTCAATTACTTTATCTTCTAATCCTTTATCATTACAGATGGCATCTGCTAATTGAATGACTTGTGATTGATTTTGATTTACATTGGCTATTATTTTCCAAGTCTTTGATGATTTATTGACCAAAAACAAATCTGTTGAAACAAAGTATGCCCCCTTTTCACCTTTAATATCCGTTTCCGTATAGAGTTTTTGCTCCTTTCGGAAAGCAGGTATTTGCAATGCTGACAGTAAATAATTAGGATTGTCTAAACCTAATGACCAAACAATATTAGCTTTTAAAGCTTCGCTAGGTTCTGCTTTATCTACGATTATAGCACTAAGAGCAAAAATGCCTAAACCGCTTTCTGTGTGGAGTTCGTTTCTTTTATAAGCATCAACTAAATTGCTTGTGGTTGCCTGCAAATCACTACTTACGCCATGAGGCATAATATTCTGAATTCCATCAAGAAATGAAATGGAGTAATCATGATCAGAATCATTTATAATTTCAGAGGTCTTAATGAAGCCATATATATTACTTGTACTCCATTGATATCTAAATGTTAATTGAAAATCGTGATGAATTTCTTCAAAAATGATTTTATTGCCGTATAGATTTTTATATAGATTTCGACTTAAATTATAGTTTTCATTAAATCGTTCTGAGAAGGGTTCCCAAATATGAGTTTGATTATCCGAATGAATTTGAAAAATAGATTTACTTCCTGTTATGTCAGCGAACTCAGTAATTTTATCATCAGTATAATAGGGAAAAAGAGCAAACTCTGCATTCTTTCTTCCTGCGGTTAATCCACCATTACTTGAAATAAACAACCAATGATTTGAATCGCTTACAATACTCATGAAAAAAGGGCGAATGCAATCATTATTATTAATTTTATAATAATGTTCACCCTCTAAAACGACCATTTCCATTGAAACCATCTTTTTTTGGTCTTCAATTTCATTTTCAATGGATAGATTTTGATTTTTATTCATCACAATTCTTAAATAGAATAATCAATATGTTTAAAATAATTAGTTGGTTGGTTCGCTATAAACCCTTACATAATCTATAATCATTTTTTGAGGGAAAGGGGTTCCAGCATTTGGATTACCAAGATAATTTCCGCCAACAGCCACATTTAAAATCATGTAAAAAGCATGGTCATAAACCCATTCGCCTGGAACATCACTTTTATTGATGCGATTGTATAAAAATCCATCAACAAAAAAATCAATTTTAGTTGCATCCCATTCAACAGCAAAGATGTGATAGTCAACATCAAATCGGCTATTTTGCAAAAAATAATTAGATGAAATGGCGTTTGCTCCAGAATATCCTGGACCATGAATAGTACCATTAATAATACTCGGCGACTGTCCTCTTAATTCCATAATATCAATTTCACCACATTTAGGCCAAGTAAAACCAGGTTGGTCTCCATTAGCACCTAAAAGCCAAAATGCAGGCCATAAACCTTGACCATAAGGAGTAATCAAACGAGCCTCAAAGCGTCCGTATGTTTGAGAAAACAAACCTTTAGTTTTAATTCTGGCTGAAGTATATTGTGAACCTCCTAAATTTTCTTTTTTGGCAGTAATTACCAAATTTCCATTTCCATCCATCGATACGTTTTCAGGACGATTGGTATAGTTTTCTAGTTCTTGATTTCCCCATCCACTATTACCAATATCATAGCCCCATTTAGAAGCATCTGGTAAATCTCCTGCAGCACCATTAAACTCATCACTCCAAGTTAATTGCCAATTTCGAGCATCTACACTTTGTTTCGTATCGGAGTTACAAGCACAAAAGGACACTGTTATTATTGATAAAAAAGTTATTTTTTTTATTAATGCTATTTTCATTTTTTATGTTTTTTAAAAATTGATTTAATTACGGAAATAGATATTGTCTAAATAGATTTCTCCATTGCCATCAAACTTCATTTGGATAACATTACTTAAATTTACTGGTGAGAATGAGGAAAGCGGTATATCCATACTTTTCCATCCTCCTGGAGATGGCACAGTAAGGGATACCGATTTTTCAACTGGCCCAGGGCTAATAAGATATACTTTCAGACTAGTTGAATTTGCAGTATAATAATCCAAATGCAAAAAGGTTTTCGAAGCTACATTTTGAGGCGTTCCAAACTGTAAACCTTGGTAATTTAGTCCCGCATATTTAAGGGTATTGTTACCTGCAATTGAAACTTGTGTCGTTACAGTAGTTTGGCCCCAATTTGGATTAAGATCTGAACCGGCAACATTTGTATAGGCATTACTAAAAATTGAAATTACATCAGCAGCAGGAGTTGTTGGAGTTGGTGCAGCAACAGTTGGTACTTGAGGGATTACACTTCCATCATTGTAGAAATAAATATTGTCTGCATAGAAGTTTGTGATGTTAGTCCCTTCAAAAATAATTTGTCCTAAATGAGTTCTACTGGTTAAACCAGGCATACTTGAAAAAGGAATATCTAAACTAATCCAGTTTTGCGATGTTAATGTTGGAGCTGTAATTGTAGTAACATAATTAGTATCATCACCACCTGCATAAACCCCATTAGCTCCCCAATCAATAACATTAATTTTAAAATTAGATCCTGAAGCAATCGCATTTGGCATATATAAATCAACATGTAAATGTGACATTAAAGAAGCATTTATCGTAGGAGTACTAAATTGAATTCCAACAAAATTAAAATTAGTATAATTCAATACATTATCTGTTCCAACGGTAAAATCCGCAGATTGTGTGGTTTGATAAGGCGCATAGTAACCATTATAGTAATCAACAGGTACATTGTTGTAGGCATTACTAAAAACAGAGATTACATCAGATGCATTTTCTGTTGGTGCTGGTGCTGCGTTAAAAGTTCCTGGAGAATTTATTGTTAAAGAACCAGTAGCTGGTTGCCCACCAAGTTTTGCTGTAATTACTGCAGTTCCAGCACCTACTGTGGTTACAACACCTGATTGATCAACTGTTGCTACAGCTGGATTGGATGAAGTGAAATCAAAATAAGCAGGACTTGCAGTTACATTTTGATTAATAGCATTTGGTAAATTGAAAGTTGCAATAAGTCCATCGATAGTTCTACTAACTCCATTAAAAGAGGTTTCCACTTTATTAACACCATTTAAAATTGAGCTCTGTCCATGTGCTATAGTTCCTAATTTTTCGAACTTAACTTCATCTATCCAAAAAGAATATCCATTTCCATTTTCTGGTCCTTCAGAATAATAGAACATTCCTTTTTCTATTTTTAGTTTTGAGGCATCTGGTATTGGAATTATATATTTTTTCCAAACAGTACTTAAACTCACACCATTGATAGATGCAGGGTATTTATTGGCACCTAAATCAAGTCCAAACCCAACAACATCTAAAGTTGCTGCAACCGAACTTTTTGCCCAAAAGGTTAATGCATCATAATCTGATAAATCTCTTCCAACAGTTGTAAAAAAAGCACCGCCAGCATATGACCCAAGCGGATCATTTACATTTGGAACATCAATACGCATAGATGCACTTGAATTATTGTAAGTGACATCATTATCTACTTGAAATGCAGAAGTAACTGTATTACTAAAAGCTGCATAGTTAAGACCCGCACTAAATCCATCTATAAAAACTTCTCCGTTTTTAGAATAAGCGGCAGTTTGAAAGTCATTAGGGTCGTTTGTACAACCTGAGACCGCGATTAAAATCATCCAGAAGGATAGTATTTTAAAGTTTGTTTTAAAATTTGATTTCATAGTATTTTTTTTAGTTTCCTATATTAATTATTACATAAGTTCTGATTTCCCATTCATTTCCATTTGGAAAACCTATAGCAGTAGGATCTGGAACAATATTTCCTGCTGGATCTAGAATTTGAGTTGGGTTGTATCTTGGTGAATATTGATCAAGAGAACGCCAAGTATATCGTAAACCAATTTTAGTTCCAGGTAATACAAACCAATCAGGTTTCCCAATCTCGGTTGAAATATCAGCCATTAATTGAAGTGGGAAGGTCAAATTAAAATCACGGTGATAATCATAAGGTCCCCAATCGTTAATTTTTACAGATGACATGAATTTAACTTTGTTATATATCATTCTTAAATCCATTCCATATCTATCAATAGTTCTTGCATCACTACCATTGGCTTGAGCGGTTCCTGCATACATATTGGCAATGAAACCAAAGTCTTTACTTAATTTTGAGACTAATCTTGTATTCATTTCCCATAAATCTTTAGCTGGTGCAGCGCCTGGGAATGCAAAAGTTGTTCTGCCGTTTGCTAAAATACCAATTGCTGCATCCTGTGTAGTTGGTAAGTGACGGAAAACAAAACCAGCACTAATAGCAAATTTAGAATCCTCAGTTCTGTCATTATCCCAATCATACATCCAAGTTCCTGGTGTTTGATCGTAAGTAAATAATATCTCTCCTGCCACTTGCTCTCTATTTGCTCTAACTACAAATGGATCGTCTAGAATGTTTCTTGGTCTTCCTGGTGCTGGAACTGAAGTATCAATTGGACCTTCAAGTGGTTTTTGCCATAAAAAGTTTGGAGCAATTTGGAATTTTCCAATGTTATAAGTAAGTCCAGTTAAGAAATTATATTGATTTCCACTTCCACTATCTTTCAAACGCCATCCTGTAAATGTTTTTGTTAAATCCGCACCACCATTAGCAACTAATCCCATGGCAGCAGCTTGACCATACCAGTTAAATTTACCACCTACATAAGTGAATTTGACTTTCCCACCAAAATTATCTTTGGCTTTAATTTGAAGTTGGTATACTTGTTCGTTACCAGCATCACCTCTTTCAACTTGGTAATCTCTACCATTCAATGGTTGTCCTGCCCATATTCCCCCTAAATCAATTCCTAATTTTCCAAATTTTCTATTTACTTGTAATGTAAAACGTCTTGTTTTTGGTTGTGGAATGGCAAATGAACTTTGAGTAGCACCTTGCTTAGCAATATCTTCATGATAAATACCAGTAATATCAAACTTGCTTACTCTTTTAGAGTATTTTAATAATACTGCAGGATTAGCTCCCCACCAAAGTTGTGGTCCAAAAGCTAATTTTAATCCGCTAAACATTTTTTTACCTTCCATTTCAAAACCAAAAGGAGCGCCACCATTATATGTATCTATTTGCGGACCATAATTTGCTTCAGGATATAAGCCAAAAAAGTCTCCTTCATAACCCCAGTGGTAATGACCCGTTCTATAAAACCCGTCTAAGTTGAATAACTTATGATTCCATTTATAACTAGCTCTGTAAACCTGAACTCTTTCATTAGATTGTAGAGTCAAATCACCATTATTACTATTGACAGTAATAGGTCTTCCACGATTTTCATAAAAAATTTCATCAATTGGATTTAGAGCTACATTACCTAAAATATTAAATTCAACATTTAGACTTGTATTAGCCGATGGATTAGCTTCAACTCCAATATAATAGGATTCCATGTGGTCAAATCCTAGCTTATTAGGATATTGTGTTGAATTTGCCACAGCATCATTTGGCGTTGTAATTAAAGAACCTCCTGTATTAAAGGTTGTAAACTCAGCGCTCAATCTGCTAAATCTAATTTTCCCACCTTTGTTAGCATCTAGGGCCGCTTTATCTCCTCTAGCTCTTAATGCAGCATCCATTATTTGAGCATTATCAAAATTGCTCTCAATACTTGCTATAGTAGTTCCAGCTGCATATGGATTTATTTGATGTAGATTTTTCAAAACATAATAAGCAGCACGAGGATATAATTGGTAAGAACCTTTTTCGTTAGTTGCGCCTTTTGCACAAATACCAAACCATTCTTCATTCATATTGTTTTCACCTTCAGTATAATCTTTTTGGTAACCCCCGTTTGACCATGAAGCATTGTTATCATGTTCATCTAAGTTTTTAGTTTGTCCGTATTTCCACCATCCATCACTAAACTGAAAAGTAAATCCTCCCAAAGCATTTCCAGCTTTACCAAGACCAGCAGCATTTTCATAAATTTCTTTCCAATTTCCTTTTAAATAAAAAGACTGTGATTTTTGATCTTCTTGATTGGTAAGAACGTTAAAGGCATCTGCTCCAAATTCTGATAATAAGACAGGTTTCCCATATTCCTTTTTTACTCTTTCAAAAAGGTCCCCGAAAGAAACACCTCTATAAACATTAGTTCCAAGTATATCAACATCTTTACATTCTTCAACAATTATATCTAAGAATAATAAATCACCATTACAAATAGCCATTGGGTGATTACTATCTATAGCCTTCATACTAACAACAGCTTCGTTAAATACTTTATATAACGAACGAGCTCGAATAGTTGATTTTCTGTCTTTAATTGGAATGTTTTCAGTTTCTGCACCATCCCAAAATAAACCATAGTTATTTTCGTTACCGAGTAAAAACAGTAGTAAGCCTTTAGTGTCTTTATAGTCAGTCACCATTTGCTTAGCTTCATTTAGTAAAATTTCTCGTGTTTTAGGATCTGAATACTCCGTATTAGGTTTCCAAACTCCGTCTATAGTTAAACCATATCTACCGAAAGTGTAGTTTAACATGGTGTAAATACCATAATTAGTATAAATATATTCTATCCATTTCTTAGGAATTCCGCTGTAAACACGTATAGTATTAACACCCATATTTTTTAATAATCCCATTTCTTCATCCAAAGCTTCTTGAATAAATTTATCGGATTGATTCCAAAGACTGTAGGAATAATTGGTTCCGATTGGAAAGTAGTCCCAATTCATTCCATTGACCATAAAATCCTTTCCATTAACAGTAAGTTTCATGCCTTCACTATTATTAACAACTACAACTTTGTTGTCTTGAGAATAACCGGATGATGAATAAATAATAAGGGTTAGAAATAAAATAAAATTTTTCATATAAGTAATAATTATTTGGTTTTTGTTGTTATTTTTTTTGAGATGATTAAAAACAGAAATTTAAGAGAATTAATTGTGTATAACTCATTTTTTAGTTTAATTATTATTAAAATCAATAAAAAAAAACTCTAAAATTTTAGATATAGTAAAATTACTTTTTTTATAATATCAAAAAAAAATAAGAGTTTATATAAACTATACAAATCGAGTTTAATAAATAAAAAATAGAATAGCAATGGTTTTATTGCTATTAGAGGTTTCTTAATGAAATATTAGTTAATGTAAATCATTAATTTTAAAAAAATGTATAGTTAATGTATAGTTAAAATATACTAAACGTTTAATTTTAAATTGAAAGTATATATTCAACTAGACCTGTTTCGTGTGGCAGATCCATTTTTTTACGCAAACGATATCGCTTAATTTCTACACTCCGAACTGAGATATTTAATAAAGGAGCTATTTCTTTAGATGATAGATTCAATCTTAAATAGGCACAAAGTCTTAAATCATTTGGTGTTAAAGATGCATGAGCGAGTTTTACTTTCTTTAAAAAATCTTTGTCGGCTGTATCAAATGCTTCTTTAAAAGCATTCCATGCATTATCAACTGATATGTTTTTATTGATAGTAGTTGTAATTACAGACTTAATACTTCTTGAACTCGTTTCATCAGAAGACTTCTTTAAATCTTCTTTAATCAATGATAATAATTCATCTTTCTTAATAAGACTCATGGTAGACAAAGCAAGTTCTCTACTCTTTTCATTAACATCTAATGAAAGTTGTTCGTTTCTCAATTTCATCAGTTGCTGTTCGTTTTCTAATTCTTTGATTTCTAGCAACAAATTATTCTCTTCAATTAATTTTTGCTTTTGTTTGAAGTAATATTTACTGTAGGCTTTATTAATGTAATAGGCTAAAAGTCCCATTAATAAAAAATAAATAATCAAGGCAAGATTAGTGGAATACCAAGGTTTTTCAATAATAAAAGAATAAGTAGCAATATTTTCAGGTTGAGAATTAACAACTTTTGATCTAACTTTAAAAGTATATTTACCAGGCGATAAATTTTTAAAACTAATTGTAGAATTTGAAGTCCACTCACTCCAATCATCTTGAAAACCTTCGAGAGAATATTGATATTCTGGTATAATATATTTATTATATTCAGGCACAGTGTAACTAAACGTTACATTATTTTCATTATGTTTAAACTTACCTGGTTCTGTGATTGAGAAACTGGTAAGCTTCTCATTTAATTTATTGATACTTATGTCTGAAATAGCAACATTATGATTCTTGAAACTTAGTTCATTAATATTAAAAGTATAATAACCATCTGTAGTTCCTATAAGATATTGAGAGTTTGAAAGTTGTGTAATATTTTCATAGCCTAACATCGAATTTGTAATTGATGATGGTATGGAAATTACATTATTTTTTAAATCAGAACTTAATTTATTAACCGTGAAGTAATTGATATGGCTTTTTGAAAATATCCATAAACGATTAGAATTATCTAAAATTAATTTTCCAGAAGTATATTCTCCATTTTCAAAAACCGAACTAAGTGATTTGTCTTTTTCAAATTGTTTTGTTTTGGGGTTTAGCTTAAAGATTCCCTCTTTGTATGCATAATAAATAGTATTGTTAAACTTAGATAAACCAGCATTTTTACCTTTAATGGGATTGGTATAACTATACAATTTTGACCCTTTTCTAAATTCAGAATCTAATTGAAAACGGAAGATACTTTTGTATTCATGACTCACATATACTTCATTGGAATTAGTTATTTCAAAATATTTAGAAGAATAATTAAAACCTGAAATCTTATTTCTAAACATCCATTGATTATTTATTTTTTCTAATACTGAAATTCCATAATAATTACCCTGAAGAATGATGTTATTCTTGTTGGGCACTACTTCAAACTTCCAAGTTCCTGATTGAGAAAATATTTGTTTAGAATTATCATTGTCAATTATATAAGTTCCTGAATCATGACCGCAAAAAAGAGTTCCATCAAGAACAAAAAGTGACCAAACTTGACCTTTTGTCCCTTTAATAAATTTAAATTGGCTATCATTACTCAAATAATCTTTGTAGAATAAACCTTGATTGGTTCCAATATATAATTTGCCCTTATGCAGTATAGAAGCATAGACAGTACCTAACATGCCTGAATTATCAAAAAAACTTCTGATGGAGGATTGTAAATTGATGCAATTGATTCCATTATCCAATCCAATCCATAGATTTCTATCCGAATCTTCAAGAATTGATAGCGCAGTGTTATTAGATAACCCTTTATTTTGAGTGATATGGTATTTTACTTTTCCATTTTTTGATAAAATAAAAACTCCATTGGAAATAGTCCCAACAGCAAAACTACCATCAATAAGCATTTGACTACTGTAAATACTGCTCGCAGCAATGTCAGAATCTGCTTCTGTGTTTATTTTAACTAAGTTACCATCAGATAATTTGTAAAACCCGTTAAACTGAGTATGAATTAATAACCCATCATCAACAGCAAAAACATTAACAATTTTATTGTTTTTTAATATTGAATTGTTTGAAACTAACTTGCTGGTACCGTTTTCAATTTCAAATAAATCATAATTAACTGTTTGATAATATATGGAATTTGATGTCTTAAAGGATTTTAAAATATCATTTTCAGGAATAATAATTTTGAACTTGTTGGTCTTAGTGTCATAAATATATATTCTGTTTAATGATTGAAAAATTACCCATTGTTCGTAATTTAAGATATTCCAAAATTGTTCATCAACTAGAATTTTAGATTTAATTTTTTGACTTAATGATGTATACCTCAGTCGTCCATTATCTTGTCTAATCCAAAATCCAAATTCCATGTAACAACCTGTAAATATTTTGTCTCCAATAACTTTAACAGATCTAACTATTGTTTCGTTTGGTGAGTCATAAAGCGTCCAATTAGAACCATTGAATTCTAATAACCCGTCATTATTAGCAAAATAAATATATTGCTTCTCATCTTGAGAAATCATCCAATTCTGATTTCCAGCATTATATGTTGATGAATTATACTTTAAAATAGGAGGTAAATCTTGAGCATAAATAAAATTAGTAAACACTACTAGTGTCACTGAAAATATAAACCTAATATGCAGGGGGCTTTTAGCTTTCATGATTTTACAATATTACGAATTCAAAAAATAATATTAATGTAATAACATTAGTAATTAAATGTATTGAATAAAAAAAAGAAAAAAGAAAAGCACGAAATAAATCTCGTGCTTTTCAAAACTAATTAACTTAAAAACTTATTCTTTAATAAATCTAGTTGATGAAACATTACCAGCTATAGTAGTTTTAACAATGTATACTCCAAGTTGAAGATTCGTTACATCTAAAGCAACCGTTTGACTACTTGTATTTTGAGAAATAACTTCTTGTCCTAAAAGATTATAAATAGCTACTTTATCAATATTTAAAACTGATTCAATGTTTAAAACATTTGATGCAGGATTTGGATACAATTTTACATTAGCAGCTTCAAAACTTGTAGTTCCTAATGTGTTTTTATGTAAATAAATATTATCATAATAAACAGTTCCTAAATCAGATGTAATCACGAATTGAACAAAATCAGTATTGTTGTTACCTCCTATTGCGTTAAAACTAGTTAATGGCAAGTCTATTGAAATCCATGTTCCTGGATTTGTACTTGGCAATATATTTGCGTTAGTTGCAGAATATTCAAAAGCATTTGTTTCTCCAGCTCCACCACTCCAATTAGAAAATTTAAAATTGAAACTTTTATCTTGAGTTGGTGTATCAGTGTAGATATCCATGTGAAAACGAGTAAAACCAGCAGCACTAAATCTACCCGCTAAAAAGGTAATTCCTTCGCAACCTAAACCAGTAATTTTATTAGTATTATCACCTGCTACTTGGACTAAAGTTGTATTACCAGGACACCAAGAATTATTATAGGTATTATCATCACCTGTATACCCCATAGAAGGAGAAACGCATGTGTAAGCATCACTAAATATAGATTTTACATCAGCTGCAGGTCTAGTTGGTGGTGTTGGTGCCGCTGTAGGTGGTCCAACTGCAGCAAAATGTACTGTATACGTTTTAGTTACACTAGTATTTTGAGAAGTTACTACAACAGTAGCATCACCAGGTAAAGAAGAAGCTTGAGTAATTACTCTTGTTGCATTAACATCAGTTGTTGTAGCAGAAGTAATCTGTGGAAATGTTGTAGAACCACTTGGCAAATCAACATTGTATGTAGTGATAGCAGAATTAAAACCTGTAACGGTAACACCATCTAATTTTAAATCACTTAAAGTAGCATCTGCACCAGCTGCAATAGGTGTTTTCCAAAAGTAAATATTATCTAAATAAATATCAACTGGTACAGTACTACCTGGACCATTAGCAGCAAATTTCATTTGAAATACAGAATTCCAAGTCATACCTGTAAAAGCACTCTTAGGAATATCAACACTATACCATGAACCTTGAGTATAGTTGATAGTAACAAGAGTTTCAGTTGTTCCTGTACCATTGTTAATTGGACTAACTTGTAAAGTTGTGCTTGCAGGATTAGCATTAGTCCATACATCTACGTGTAAATACTCCATACCAGCAGCATTCTGTGTTGTTACCTCAGTCCCCTGATAATTGAAATTGGTGTAAGCTAAAACTAAGTTGCCAGTCCCAGGATTGTAAGCAGGATTAACACAGCAAATACCTGATTGTCCCCAGTTGGGATTGTAATTAGTCGCTACATTAGAATAAGTATCACTAAAAACAGAAATAACATCCGCAGCATTTTTAGTTGGTGCAGGTGCATTGTTTGTAGGTTGTGCAAATCCTATAGTTGATACTAAGAGGAAAGTTAAAAAAGTAATTTTTTTCATAATTATATTATTATTTGTTCGTAATCAAAGTTAACCTATTCAAAACAAAATTGATTTTTTGTTTAACTATATAAAAACTATACAAGTCAAATTAATACTAAAACGTTTGAAATAAGTGATTAAAAGCTTAAATATATAGATAAACGGATAAATGATTTTAGAATTGATTTTAAATAATGTTGTGGTAATGTAAGGGTGAAAATTTATGTTTTGTTGTAATTTATTTATTTGCAATCTAAAATTTCTTAAATAATTAACCATAAAAAAACACTTTATGTAAAAAAAAGGTTCTTTTTAAAGATTATAAAAAACATACCCTTTCACACTCTTAAAAAAATTTATTTATTTCTATTGAATAACGTAATCTATAAATTAGTCATAATCCGATTTTATAACAAAAAATATATTAATCATAGTTTAACTAAAATGGGTTCTCATTTTAGAATTGATTACCTTTGCCCACTGTAAAAAAACGAGAATGAAATCTTCTGAAATTGCATCATTAGAACCTAAAAAAAACATCCTGATTAAAGGGGCACAAATTCATAATCTAAAAAACTTAGATGTAGTGATTCCGCGTAATGAATTGGTTGTTATTACTGGACTTTCTGGCTCTGGAAAATCTAGCTTAGCTTTTGATACTTTGTACGCTGAAGGACAAAGACGTTATGTTGAAAGCTTGTCTTCGTATGCACGTCAGTTTTTAGGAAGATTAGACAAACCAAAAGTAGAATACATTAAAGGAATTGCACCTGCCATTGCCATTGAACAAAAAGTAAACACCTCTAATGCCCGCTCTACAGTTGGTACTTCAACTGAGATTTATGATTATTTAAAATTACTGTTTGCCCGAATTGGAAAAACCTTTTCTCCTATTTCTGGTGATGAAGTGAAAAAGGATACCGTTACAGATGTAATTATAAAAGTTAAATCATTTGAATTAGATACGAAATGGCTATTACTCTCCCCTATACATTTAGAAGAAGGAAGAGCTTTAGAAGATAAGCTTAAAGTATTATTACAACAAGGGTTTGCAAGAATTTTAGTTAATAACGAAATGGTTCGTTTGGATGAAATACAACAGCATTCTTTAGATAATAAAGACGTCCTTTTGATTATAGATCGAATTGTCGTTAAAGAAGAGGAAGAATTCTACAATAGACTTGCTGATGCTATACAAACCGCTTTTTTTGAAGGTAAAGGGGTTTGCTATCTACAAGATTTAGCAACTAATACTCGCTTACCCTTTAGCGCTAATTTTGAATTGGATGGAATTACCTTTTTAGAACCCAACATTCATTTGTTTAGTTTCAATAATCCTTATGGTGCTTGTCCAACTTGCGAAGGTTACGGAAATGTTATCGGAATTGATGATGAGTTGGTAATTCCTAATACTGCTCTTTCGGTTTTTGAAAATGCTATTTTTCCATGGAGAGGCGAAAGTATGAGTTGGTATCGTGACCAATTAGTAAATAATGCTTATAAGTTTGATTTTCCTATTCACAAACCTTATTTTGAATTAACAGAAGAACAAAAGGATTTAATATGGAAAGGAAACAAATACTTTACTGGTCTGGATGATTTCTTTAAAGAATTAGAGGAGAAAAATTATAAAATACAAAACCGCGTTATGCTGTCTCGTTATCGTGGTAAAACCAAATGCACTACTTGCAAAGGCAAACGACTTAGAAAAGAAGCGAATTATATAACCGTTGGAGGAAAAACGATTTCCGAATTGGTTGATTTATCTATTAAACGATTGATTCCATTTTTCAATGAACTAACCCTTTCTGAATACGATCAAAAAGTAGCCAAAAGACTTTTGATTGAAATTAATAATCGATTGGCTTTTTTAAGCGATGTTGGTTTGGATTATTTGACTTTAAATAGAAATTCTGCAACACTATCTGGTGGAGAATCACAGCGAATCAACTTGGCAACCTCTCTCGGAAGTAGTTTGGTGGGTTCCATGTATATTTTAGATGAACCGAGTATTGGTTTGCATCCAAAAGATACTGAGCGCTTAATTAAAGTATTAAAAAATCTGCGTGACTTAGGGAATACAGTTATAGTTGTTGAACATGATGAGGATATCATGAAAGCAGCGGATAGAATTATAGACATTGGCCCAGAGGCAGGAACTTTTGGAGGGGAATTAGTAGCTGAAGGTAATTTTGCTGAAATCCTAAAAGCAGATTCACTAACCGCTAAATATTTGAATGGAGCGTTAGAAATATCAGTTCCTAAAAAACGTAGAACTTCTAAGAATTATATTGAGATAAAAGGAGCAAGAGAAAACAATCTCCAAAATGTAGATGTTGCCTTTCCGTTAGAATCTTTAACTGTGATTACTGGGGTTTCAGGAAGTGGAAAAAGTACTTTAGTCAAAAAAATACTGTATCCAGCCATGCAAAAAAAGTTGGAGGGTATTGGCGATAAAGCAGGTCAATTTACCGAACTCTCTGGAAGCTTCTCACACATCAAGCATATTGAATATGTTGATCAAAATCCTATAGGAAGAAGTTCTCGTTCAAATCCTGTGACTTATATCAAAGCTTATGACGACATACGTGATTTGTATGCCAAAGAAAAATTATCTAAAGTTCGTGGTTATCAAGCTAAACATTTTTCTTTTAATGTAGATGGTGGTCGTTGTGAAACTTGTAAAGGAGAGGGCTCTATAAACGTAGAAATGGTGTTCATGGCCGATGTTTCGTTACCTTGTGATACTTGTGGAGGAAAACGTTTCAAAAAGGAAGTTTTAGAAGTAGCTTTTGAAGGCAAAAACATAGATGACATTCTAACGATGACTATTGATGATGCGATTGCCTTTTTTGCTGAAAATAAACAAACTAAAATCACGCAAAAATTACAACCATTACAAGATGTTGGATTAGGATATGTACAATTGGGACAGTCATCCTCTACCCTTTCTGGTGGAGAAGCACAACGTATTAAATTAGCTTCCTTTTTAGTAAAAGGAGTAACCAAGGAAAAAGCACTTTTTGTCTTTGACGAGCCAACCACTGGCTTACACTTTCACGATATCAAAAAACTATTGGCTTCGTTTGAAGCTCTGATAGAAAAAGGGCATTCGATTATTGTAATTGAACACAACCTTGATTTAATTAAGTGCGCTGACTGGATAATAGATTTAGGTCCTGAAGGTGGTGAAAATGGAGGTCAAATACTTGCAATTGGCACTCCTGAAGAAGTGGTAAAGAATAAAAAATCAATTACTGGTTTTTATTTAAAAGACAAGTTATAAAAAAAGCCTTCTTTAGAGAAGGCTTTTTTATAAGAATAATAATTATTCTACTATAATCTTCTTAGTGATTCTCTTAGTTTTTGTTTGCAAAACCGCTAAATATATCCCTTTAGACATTCCTTCTAAAGGTATTGATTCAATTAAATGAGCATTTTGTATTTCTCTTTGGAAAACCACTTTTCCTTGAACATCGACCATGGAAAAGGAATAATTAGCTTCAGTAATGGTCCCCATATTAATATTCAAAGTGTCTTTTGCTGGACTTGGATAAAAACTAACCTGGCTGTCATTTTGAAAATCATCGTTTCCTAAAGCAGATGTTGCGGCTTTTGCAAAATGCATTGTGGCTCCAATTGTAGCTTTGGCGACGTTGTAATTATAAATAGGATCCATATAGATTAATAAATCCGTGTTGGTGTGTTTATGAGTTGTTTCATTGGTTTCAAAAAGCCCGGTTATAATTTCATTGTTACTTTGAAAAGACATATAGTCTGAAGCATAAGCATATGACAAATAAGTGTTTAATGGAGAATACAATCCGACACAAGTAATCAATTCATCAGTCATTGTTGCTGAAAGAGCATTGTTTGTAGAGGGCGAATTACTGGTATCTCTTTCGCAAGTAATAGTGTCATTGGTTAAACCTGCAACACCTCCTACCTCATCTAAATTTAAAACCAAACGAATATCCATTTTAGGGTTAGTTCCATTTACAATAGCACTTACATAATGCTTGCTTCCGTACAAACCATCTTCTTCTCCACTAAAATTGATGAATTTTATAGAATATTCTGTTGGAATGTTTCGTAACAATCGAGCGGTTTCCAAGATGGAAACTAATCCGCTTCCATTATCATTTGTTCCTGTACCGCCAATTGAGTCATAATGACCACAAACAATAACATAAGTATTGGGATAAACCGTACCCACTTTAGTAATAATAATATTTTTACATGTAGCTGGAGAGCCATTATAAGTATAATTATCTTCTTGAATTTGACTCGTGGTATAACCAAAACTCAAGTATTTATTTTTTAGCCAATTAACAGTATTATCCAAAGCAGAAGTGCCTCTTCTTTTTAATCCTAAAGATTCGTATTCCGTTAAGTTATTTGTGATATTCGTTTGAGAGCACTGCTCTACTATTGAACCATAATAAGGGATATAAACTTGGGCATTTCCTTTTAAGATGAATAAGAACAAGGCTAATGAAAATAGTAGGTTTTTCATTTAAATAAAAAATAATTATTAATGGTTTATAGATTAAAATCTAAAACAAATGTAATAAAAAAACAATCCAAGCAGGCAAGTAAAAAACAATAACATTGTTACCATTCACTGCAATACCATTTTATCATTGTGGCACTTTGTGGCAAGTATACAGCAATCTAGCGGCAATCTAGCAGCAATCTAGCAGCAATGTAGAGGCAATAAAGAAGCTATTAAAAAGCAATAAAAAGAATACCAAAAAACAATCTTAAGCAAATCTTAAGAATTGTTTTACCGACTTTGGCACGCTATTTGAATTTAGATCTAGCATCAGAAATATTTTCTGTTCGAAGAAGCTGAAAATCGAAAGAGTAAGCAAAATACAAATTCTATTGATTATGAAAAAAATTACCCTTTTAGTAGCTAGCATTTTACTGGTTGGAAGTGTAGCGAACGCATCAGAAGTAATCAACATTTCTGGTGAAGAAAGAAGAAACAGTTATAGTTTCGATGAACCAATCTCTTTTACAGAACGAGGCATTGAATTTTTCGTTTTTACTAATGGAGATTTTGATTTCAATACTCGTCCAGAAGACAGCCATGGTGATTATTATTATAAAGCCGCTGGAAAAAGAGGAGTTGTAACACAAGAAAGAAGACCTATGAATTATGGTACTCGTATAGAGCATGATAGTTTTGGTAGAGTAAGACGTATTGGTAACACGTTTATCAATTATGATGAAAGAAATAGAGTAAATCGTATTGGTAGTGTGTATATGAGATACAATAGAATCGCGCTTAGCCAAATTGGTGGCATGAAAATTGTTTACAACCGAAGAGGAGATATCGTGGATACTATTGGAAACATAAAAGGATATAGTAATTATGGCTACGCTTACCACTATAATAATCATGATGATGATTACTCTTCTAATTATACTTCCTCAAATTCTAATGATAGTAATTACTACTATTATAAAGCCGATGGCAGTAAAGGAAGAAATGAAGACGACAGAGAAAAAAAATAAGTACTGGTTAGGTTGAAAATTGGTTGGTTTGATGAGAAAATCCCGCAAAGTTGAAAAACAATGCGGGATTTTTGATTTATATTGTTCAAATAAAAATTAGTGACTTTCCTCCATTTCAATCGAATCCACATCAATGTTTTGCTTTTTCAAAATACCTTTTACTAAAAAGGCAAATAAAGTCAGATAAGCAAAGCAAACTACCGTTACGATATAGGATTGGTGAATACCGATAATATCCGATAATTTTCCTTGAATTGGAGGAATGATACCGCCTCCTAATATCATCATGATTAAGAATGCCGAACCTTGAGAAGTATATTTTCCTAACCCGATAATGGATAAACTAAAAATTGCTGGCCACATAATACTACAGGCTAAACCTCCGGCCAAGAAAGCATAAATAGCAATAGTTCCAGATGAAAATAAACCAATCAACATGGCTAACATTCCAAAAGTTCCAAAAATCATCAAGGTTCTTGCGGGTTTGTCTTTACTCATAAAGAAGGATCCTATTTGGATGAATATACAGAAAACATAATAATATAATGGTCTCATATCTTTTCCTGAAAGAATATTAACCCCCAAAATAATTCCGAATGCTATCAACGGTATGATTATTAAAGCTATTGTTTTGTTAGTGCCTTTTAGGTTAAATACGCTAATTGCCCCAGCCCATCGGCCAATCATCAGACTTCCCCAATACATTGAAATATAAGGAGCAATATCTGAAGATTGGATATTTCCAAATTCTTTTAAATGCAATAAACTCCCTAAATTACTACCAATAGCTACTTCAACACCAACATAAGTAAAGATGGCAAGCATTCCTAAAACCAACTGTGGGTATTGCATTGCACCCCAACCTTCTGCTTTTTTTTGTGCCGATGAATAGGATATTAATAATCCACCAACGACTACCGACAGAGCTCCAAACAGCCAATACATTCTGTATTTTTCTAAATCTTGCATTTGAACCACATCGTAAGCAGTAGTATCTATTTGATAGGTTTTAAAAATGGGAACAAAACAAATCACTAATAAAATAGTAAGTATAATCAATGACCATAGTGCTTTGTTTGCTTTTTCAATTGGTTCATCCGAAACACCTGTTGGTACCTTTTTTGAAAAATAAAATAAGGCAGCGGCGGCAATAAATAGTAATCCAACACCAACATATAAAATCACTACTTTACTTAATTCCAACATTCTAATTTGATCTTCTGTTACTGAAGCTGCAGTGCCAAATAATGCTAAACCAACAACAATAGGACCTATAGTGGTTCCAAAAGAATTAATTCCACCTCCAAGATTGACACGACTAGCTCCTGTTTTTGGATCGCCTAATAAAATAGCAAATGGATTAGCTGCTGTTTGTTGTAATGAAAAGCCAAGTGCTACTATAAACAATCCTACTAACATTCCTGTATATAAATTTGATTCTACAGCTATAATCATCGCTCCAGCCCCAAGTGCAGAAAATAACAGTCCATAAACAATACTTTTTTTAAAGCCCCATTCCCCTACAATATCTTTTCCTCTTCTATTTCCAAGTGCAAAAAGAAGTAAAGCTCCAACATAATAGGCAGTGTAGAAAGCAAAGTCTACCAACTGGGATTGAAATTGATCTAAATGAAAATACGTTTTACAAAAAGGAATAAAAATACTATTTCCAGCCGCAATAAAACCCCAAAAGAAAAAGACCGTAATTAGGGTGTAAAGTGCAGGATAATTGGTTTTGGTTGTACTCATAAATATAATAATTGGTTGGTTTAGTTACTAGGTTGGAAAGATATGGCTGCTCCACCGCCATTAGCCAAATGTAATTTAATTTTTGATTTTGAGGTAACCTCAACGGATCTGATAGCATATGATTTTGGATTTTTCTGCCAATCAGCGTCTTTTCCGTCTTCGTATATAGTGGCTTTATATTTTTTGTTAGGGGAAAGGAAATCCAGTTTTAGTTCAGTATCTCTTGCATTTTCATCTGTAATGGCTCCTAAAAACCAATTTTCAGAATGTTTGTCTTTTCTAGTAACGGTCAAATAATCCCCAGGTTCTGCTTCTAGGTATTTACTATCTTGCCAATCTACAGCTACGTCTTTGATAAATTGAAAGGCATCAGGATATCTTTCATAATTTTCAGGTAAATCCGCTGCCATTTGGACTGGAGAATACATCGTTATATATAAAGCCAATTGCTTCGCTAAAGTAGTATGTACTTGTTCTGTTTTCTTTGAGTCATAATAACTCATCTTGATTTCAAAAATACCCGGAGTATAATCCATTGGTCCCCCTAATAATCTAGTAAAAGGCAAAATGGTTTCATGCATTGGCGGATTACCCACACTCCATGCGTTGAATTCATTCCCTCGTGCGGCTTCAGCTGCGACGTAGTTGGGATACGTTCTACTATATCCTGTTGGGCGAGAACTCTCGTGAGAATCCACCATAACTTTAAAATCGGCTGCTCTTCTTGCTACAAAATTGAAATGGTTTACCATGGTTTGCCCATCGTGAAATTCACCACGTGGAATAATTCGACCCACATAACCCGTTTTTACAGCAGGGTATTCATATTCTTTCATCAGATTTAAGGCTCTATCTAGATGTCTTTCATAATTTGCTACTGAACCTGAGGTTTCATTGTGCATAATCATTTTCACCCCTTTTGCTTTAGCATAATCGTGTATGGCTTTCAAATCATAATCAGGGTAAGGTGTAGTAAAATCAAAAACGTCTTCTTTCCAATTGCCAAACCAGTCTTCCCAGCCCATGTTCCAGCCTTCCACTAATACGCCATCAAAACCATTTTTGGCTGCAAAATCTATATATCTTTTAGTATTTTCTGTAGTAGCTCCATGTTTTCCTGTTGGTTTTAACTGACCATCAGCCGCATTTTGGGCATTTTGAGACCCCGCATAATCCCAAGTAGATTTACCCACATGCATTTCCCACCATACCCCAACAAACTTCATTGGCTTAATCCAAGAAGTATCTTTTATTTTACATGGATCATTTAAATTTAAAATCATTTTTGAACTTACAATATTACGAGCATCGTTGCTTACCATGATGGTCCTCCATGGAGAAACACAAGGAGCTTGAAGATAGGCTTTGTCTCCAATAGCATTGGGAACCAAATGAGAAGTTAGTTTTAATTCACTTGGAACCAAATCCAAATGCATTACCGGATAATTCACTACCGCAGCTTCAAAAATATTAAGATACAAACCATCAGCCGATTTCATCATCAAAGGCGATTGGATGGTATATTTTCCAGCAATTGATTTTAACCCGATGCCATTGTTTTTATTGATATTATCGGTGTTTACATCTGATAATTTAGATTCTGTATAAGGGTATTCCTGACTGTCGAAATCCCCTGGTAACCAAAAGGTCTTGTGATCCCCTGCTAGGTTAAACTCTGATACTTCATCGGTAATAATAAAGTAGTTCATGTTTACTTGCTTTGGGAAAGCATAACGAAAAGCTACTCCTTCATCAAAGACCCTAAAAATGATATTCATCTTTCTATTGCTCAATGGTTGACTTAGAGCCACAGTCATTTCATTGTAACTGTTTTTTATATTGGACTGCTCGCCTAAAACAGGCTGCCAAGTTTCATTAACATTTTTATTACCGATACTATCTATTTTGAAATTAGCATCTAAATTACTAGCGTTCTTAACCTTTATACCCAAAAAACTTTTTAGCACTACTGCTTTGTTTTTATAGGAAACCTGATAAGTTGGTTTTCCGTTTTCCGATAACGAGAAGTTAAGGGTAATTTCTTTGGATGGAGATTGGACACTTTGTGAGTAGAGCTGTATCCCTAAAAATAGTAATCCAATGGAGGCGATTCTTTTCATGAAAATATTTTTTTCTAAATATAGTAACTTTTTAAAAACAAAAAATCCCGAATGAATCGAGATTTTAGTATAGTTATTAACTTTAAAAAAGAAGCCTAACTGTGAACGGCATTACCATCAACATAGTCCTGAAGATAAGCAAACCTTGGTGTTAGTTTTCCGTTTTCCGTAATTTTGGCTCGTTGTAGGATTCCGTCCTTATCCCCATTAAAGAAGGCTGGGATAACATGTTCCATAAACATTTCTCCAAAACCTTCGCTAGCATCTTTAGGCAATTCACAAGGCAAATTATCAACCGACATTACCATTACAGCACCTGGATGCGTATATGGGACTTCCGCATTAGTACTTGGCAGGTAACCAAAAAACGGGTCAGCAATAGTAGATGCTTTTATAGTACAAGCGATAGGTCCATCCACATCACAAGAAATATCAGCCACTACTTTGATTTTGCAATCAGGAGCATTTAGCATTTCTCGAGTTAAGATATCTGGGGAATCATTCCCATGAAAATGGCCTGCCATAAAAATATCGGCTACTTTGGTGAAGCGTTCAAAATTAGACGTATAGGCTTGAGGATTTTTATAGAAATCCGTATTACTGTCCGCTACTTTTCCGTCGATTCTTTTGTTGTAATCCAAAACATCAATTTGTGTGTAAACAGGTTCTGAGTAAATTTTGTTTAAAAAATCATCAGGAGAAACTTGTTTCAGTTTCATGCCATCCAGAATTTCTTTGGCTCCCATTCCTACTTTACCATGTCCAGTCAATACGATTTTGATGTTAGGCAAAATTTGTCTTTTTAGTCTAACGATTAAATCCTCTTTAGAATGCAGTGTTTCGGCTTTGGGGATGTTGAATAAATCATACTTTATTCCGAACCCTCTAAAACCATTATAAGCTCCTACAATTCCAGCATATCTTCCGAAACCAATTAAGCGTCGGTTAGTAGCATCGACTATAGTTTCATGGTCATATAGTTCGATATTTTTATCTAAAATCGCTTGTAATAACTTGCGGTTATGCACTTGCTTTTTGATGGTGTGGGAAAAGAAAAAGTATTTTTTATTCGGAATCAAATAATCCACTGGAATTTCTTTTACACCAAAAAACACATCACAATCCGAAATATCATCCGCTACTTCAATGCCTAAATTTCTATAGGCATCATCATTAAAAACTCTGATATCCGAACTTTCTACTTTGATAATCGCTTCAGGGTGCTCCTTTTGTAAACGAACCAATTCTTCTGGAGTGAAAACCACTCTTCTGTCTGGTGGATTTTTTCTTTCTTTTATAATTCCAAACTTCATTATGCTATTTTATTTCGTGCCAAAAGTAGTTGTAACGAAAACGTTTTCAAAACTTTTTTTAAAAAATAACTTTTGCATTACTTTTGATGGGATTAGTATGCCTAGACATTAATATAACAAATGTGTACTAATTCGTAAAAGCAAAAAATACCTGATTGCCACCGGCAATCCTCCTCTTAATCTCAAATGTGGAAAACCTGTTGATAGCTTTCTCAAAAAGTAGTTTTAGCATTTTACTGAATGGCTATATTTGTTTTTTTCAATACTATATCTAATGATTTCAAGATTCTCTCTATATACTACTACTGTAATTACCTTATTACTACTTACCTTTTCTTGTTCTAAACTAGAAAAGAATGAGGAAGGTATAGTGAAAGTTAACAAAAACGGAATTCCAATAATGCAACCTTCGCATGAGGAAATGCCTAAACTAAGTGCTGATTATATCAATGACAAAAAATATGGCGTTAGTCGGTATTTTGAAAAAACATGGTCAGAAAAAAATGATAATGTTGCTTTTTTGGTGGCCAAGAATGGGCAAATCATCTATGAAAATTACATGGGCTTTGCCAACAAAAGAACCAATGAAGTGATTAGTAAAGATATGCCTTTGCATATTGCATCGGTGAGTAAAGTATTGACATCAACCGCCATACTAATGTTAATAGATGCTAAAATGCTTAGCTTAGATCAAAAAGTAAATACCATTATTACTAATTTCCCTTACCCAGACGTAACCATTCAAACGCTACTGAATCACAGAAGTGGTATGAAAAACTATGCTTATTTCACTTATGAAAATAACAATTGGGACAAACATAAAACCTTAACCAACGAAGACATTGTAACCTTGATGGTGGAAAAAGAAATTCCATTAGAAACCAAAACAGATACGCACTTTAGTTATTGCAATACCAATTATGCAATGTTGGCTTTGGTTATCGAAAAGATTACTGGTCTTAGCTATCCAGAAGCGATGAAGGAAATGATTTTTAGTCCACTAGGAATGAAAGATACTTTTGTGTTTGATATTACCAAAGACCGTGACCTTATCGCTCCTTCCTATAAAGGGAATAATATGGAAATTGGTATTGATTATCTGGACGGAATTTATGGCGATAAAAACATCTACTCCACCCCTCGCGATTTGCTAAAGTTTGACAATGCCCGTTACGCTCCGTTTTTCTTAAACCCTGAACTGATTAAGAAAATCTATACAGGATACAGTCATGAAAGCAAAGGCATTAGAAATTACGGTTTAGGTGTAAGAATGATTGAATGGGAAAAAGGCGAACCTTTTTATTACCATAACGGATGGTGGCATGGGAATACTTCCTGCTTTATCACTTTGAGAAAAGAACGCGTAAGCATCATTGTGTTATCGAATAAGTTCACTAAAAAAACCTATCAAACTAAAAAGCTAGCCTCACTCTTTGGGGATTACCCATTCAAACTGGATGACGATGGTGAAGAATAGCCTAAAGCTACAATTCCATAAAACCTACTTTGCCTTAACGGTTTTACTATTTTGTATTGAAGTACTCATAGCCATGTATGTTCATGACACTATTGTAAGGCCATACATCGGGGATGTTTTAGTGGTTATCCTGATTTACTGTTTTATCAAATCCTTCCTTGATTTAAAGGTTATCACTGCTGCTATCTTTGTATTGCTTTTTTCCTTTGGAGTAGAAACGTTACAGTATTTAGCTATTGTAGATAAATTGCATCTGCAAAACTCTAAGATGGCCCGAACGGTAATTGGCACTTCCTTTTCTTGGATAGATATTCTAACTTATGTTATTGGAATTGGAATGGTGCTTTTAGTCGAAAAAACAGTCAAGAAAAGCTACTAATTCCTTTCTTTACTTATATTTGATAGTTGTCTTTGACAATGAAATTTTTATTTGAAACTCTATGACACCAAACCATAAACTCCACAAACAACTCGAACTAACCAACGAACAAACCTCTCCACTATTCCGAATCATGTGGATTCAGAACAAAGATGAGCCGCACCGACGTCATTTTGAAAACAACATTTGTGCCTTTCATATTGGGAATGGTTATATTCTATCGGTAGCACACAATTTGAAAGTGGAAGCCAACATCTTTAAATCAATTGATAATGGCTTGTATCTTACCAATATCTTCCCCTATCTAAATGCAGAACAAGCGCAGTTATTTGAAAGCTGTTACCCTTTGGAATTGGGGAATCAAAGACGCTATGCTAACATAACCAATCCGAATGATTATCAAAGTATCACCAACTTACTCAAGCAAATCAACTTTGACACGCGTTGGACTACTATGATGGATAGAAAAATCTGTCTGCCTCATTTGGTTATCCAATTCAAAAATGAGTTGTTTTATAATAATCCGGAACTTTCAGCTCATTTCAATCCTTCAACTTATTTCCCTGAGCCTTCCATTCAACGCCATACTTTTTTGGTGGAAGTGGAATTGGTAGAAGCCTTTTATAATGAAGATATTGCTTTATACAAAATCATCAACACACCAAAAGCTGTAATAAACGCTATGCCTAGTTTGGAAGTGGATTACTCTTTATTAGATGACAATCAGGAAAACTACTATTGCCTGCAAAGTTCACCAACTAGTGAAATTGGAAAACTCTTGAACAAAGCTCAGATAGAAGGTTTCACTGAACATTTTGCTATTTTCCAAGAGCGTATTGGTGGGAATTATAACTTAGAAGGATTGCGCTATTTAATCAAAGGCTATTTTAGATTTGGTTCTTCTGGGGCACCTTATGTGGTTTACGATGAAAAGACAACTACTTTCAAAGTCAATGCAGTGCAAAGTGAAGCTTGTCCGATACAGCTTTCCATCAACAATCAACGGGATGGGAATTTCCAGTATATCAATGCTATAGCTACTCCGTTACAGGTGATACAGGAACGATTGGAGAAACATATTAAATAAATAAAGGCGCTGTTTCCAGCGCCTTTTTATTCTAAAAATCTATCAGTCTAACCATTCTAAGAAGTCTAATATTCTAGCAACTCCAACAATGTTTTCTCGAACCGTTCTTTTGGTAAATATTGATCTTCCAAAGCTTTCACAAACGGAATAGCACTTTCTAGACTTCCTACTCTTCTTACTGGGGCATCTAAATGCTCAAAACATTGCTCCATAATCATCGCTGAAATATCACTTGCTACTCCACCAAAAAGGGTGTCTTCTTGTAGAATAATTACTTTATTGGTTTTCTTAACTGAGGCAAAAATAGCTTCAGTATCTAAGGGTTGTAACGTTCTTAAATCAATTAAATCAGCACTGATATCGGAATGTTTGCTTAAGGTATCTAATGCCCAATGCACTCCAGCACCAAACGAAATAATGGTTACTTGTGTTCCTTCTTTTAACAAGGCTGCTTTTCCAAACGGAATAGTATAATAATCCGAAGGCACATCTTGGTATACCGAACGATACAATTGTTTGTGTTCAAAGAACATGACTGGATTGGGGTCATTAATAGCGGTATTCAATAAGCCTTTCACATCATAAGGGAAGGCAGGGTAGACTACTTTTAGTCCCGGAGTCTTAGTAAACCAAGCTTCGTTTGTTTGCGAGTGAAAAGGTCCTGCTTGAGTTCCGCCACCACAAGGCATACGTACTACTACATCTGCTTTTTCATTCCAGCGGTAGTGTTGTTTGGCTAATAAGTTGACTATCGGATTAAATCCTGTGGAAACGAAATCAGCGAACTGCATTTCTACCACTGCTTTGTGTCCGTTGATAGACAATCCCATTCCGGCCGAAACTACAGCGCTTTCACAAATGGGAGTATTACGAACACGCTCTTTTCCAAACTGGGCTACAAAGCCATCGGTAATCTTGAAGGCACCACCATATTCAGCAATATCTTGCCCCATAATGACCAAGTTATCATGACGCTCCATAGATTGACGCAACGCATTAGAAATAGCATCCACTACTCTAATATTTTCTACTTTATCTGAAGGAGTAACTTCTTCAAAATCATATGGTTTGTAAACATCACCTAATTCTTCTTCTAAACTAGCTACTACTTCTGGTTCCGCTTGAGTTATAGCCCAATGCTCGTCAATTTCTTTCTTAATGGCTTTCGTAATCTTAGCCTCTTCCTCTTCCGAGAGCACACTGATTTCCGTAAGCCATGCTTTATAATTAGCAATCGGATCTTTTACAGCCCACATATCCATAAGCTCTTGCGGAACATACTTTGTACCACTCGCCTCCTCATGCCCACGCATTCTGAAGGTTTTAAATTCCAATAATACAGGTCTCGGGTTTTCCGCTAAGGATGCTTTAAACTCGCTTATTTTAGTAAATACTTCTAAGATATTATTACCATCAATGATGTGGCTTTCCATACCATACCCTATGCCTTTATCCGCAAGGTTTTCACAACGATATTGTTCATTTGTTGGGGTTGATAAACCATATCCATTATTTTCAATCACAAATAAAACAGGTAAATCCCAAACTGATGCAATATTCAACGCTTCATGAAAATCTCCTTCAGAGGTAGCTCCTTCTCCAGTAAAAACTGCGGTTACCTTTCCGTTTTTCTTTAATTTGTTTGCCAAAGCAATCCCATCGGCAACCCCTAATTGTGGTCCCAGATGCGATATCATTCCAATAATATGAAACTCTTGAGTACCAAAATGAAAACTTCTATCTCTTCCTTTGGTAAAACCCGTTTTCTTGCCTTGCCATTGTGAAAACAAGCGATGTAACGGAATATCACGACCTGTAAATACACCCAAATTTCTATGCATTGGTAAAATGTATTCGTCTTTATCTAATGCTGCCGTAATTCCAACAGCAATTGCTTCCTGACCAATACCCGAGAACCATTTAGACACTTTTCCTTGTCGCAATAGGATGAGCATCTTCTCTTCAATAAGCCTTGGTTTTAGTAATCTTTTATATAAATCCAATAATTGCACATTGGACAAGTCTTTTCTATCGAAATTCATGTAACTATTTTTAAGCATTGCAAAAGTATAAAAAGCATTAGGATGTAGTTGTAAATTATTTAAATAAATTCATTCTAACTATATCCTAATTGTAATTAATTGTGAAGGGGATTTTTACTATTCGAAAGTTTGATTAGTTATTCGTAAAAGTTTATCTTTATCAGAAACAAAAGATTCAACAACTACATGAAATACATCCTGATTTGTATCGTTGCCTTAAGTGCTATTTGTTGCAGTAAAACCACCTTTGATGCTGCATGGACTAAGAAAATGGCACCAGCTACCTACACGGCACGTTTTGAAACCTCTCAAGGAAATTTTGATATTCAGGTTACTCGTGCTTGGTCACCACAAGCCGCAGATCGTCTGCACCAGCTACTAACCCATCACTTTTATGACCATCAGCTTTTTTATAGAGTCGTTCCTAACTTTGTGGTGCAATTCGGCAATATCGACACTATCATCACCAAGAAATGGGAAAAATTTAAAGTTCCCGATGAGCCAGTAATCCAAAGCAATCTTAAAGGCTATGTTAGTTTTGCTCGAGCTGGAAAAGAAACTCGTGGAAATGATTTGTTTATTAACCTTAAGGACAACATAAGATTAGATACCATAGCCCCAGAAGGAGTTAGAGGTTATCCGGTTTTAGGGTACGTGACTCAGGGCATGGAGGTGGTAGAAAAATTGCATTCCGACTATGGCAATAAAACGATGGATGTCTATGATTCTTTAAGTTCCAATAGAAAAAAGTATTTAGAACTTTTTCCAAAATTAGACTCCATTAAAAAAGCGTATATCCTTAAAGACAAATAAGATTTCATTAGATAAAACCAACAAACTTATCATTCCGTTAACAAACAAACCACTTAAAAGAAGTATCTTTGCGCCTTTAAAAATGGGAGGCTTCCCAAATAAAACGTAACATTATGCAACAAATCCCAAGTGTTGACTTACGTGATTTCCTGTCGGACAACCCGGCACGTAAACAAAAGTTTGTAAATGAAATCGGAAAAGCCTACGAAGAAATCGGCTTCGTAGCATTGAAAGGTCATTTTTTAGATGACGAATTGGTGGAGAGTTTGTATGAAGAAGTGCGCCACTTCTTTGATCTTTCCTTGGAAACCAAAAAAACCTATGAAATCCCAGGTATTGGCGGACAAAGAGGCTATGTTTCTTTCGGGAAAGAATCGGCTAAAGGACGCTCTGCTGGAGATTTGAAAGAGTTTTGGCATTTTGGACAATACGTTAGTGAAGGTTCGAAATATGCCGGTCAATATCCTGACAATGTAGAAGTAGCAGAATTGCCTCGTTTTAATACGATAGGTAAAGAAGCTTTTCAAATGATTGAAAAAACTGGAGTGTATGTCTTAAGAGCATTGGCTTTGCATATCGGATTGAATGAATTTTACTTTGACAAATTCGTAAAAGACGGTAACAGTATTCTACGCCCAATACATTATCCCCCAATTACAGATGAGCCTAAAGATGGTGCGGTTAGAGCTGCTGCGCATGGCGACATCAATTTGATTACCCTTCTAATGGGAGCTCAAGGCAAAGGATTGCAAGTAATGAATCATGATGGAGAATGGATTGACGCTATGGCTGAACCCGACGAATTGATGATTAATGTGAGTGATATGTTATCTAGACACACCAACAACAAATTGAAATCGACCATCCATCAAGTAGTGAATCCAGCCCGAGAATTGTGGGGTTCTTCACGCTATTCTATTCCGTTTTTTATGCACCCTGTAAGCGATATGTCTTTGAATTGCTTGCCTGAATGCATTGATGCAGCACATCCTAAACAATACGAAGATATCACTGCGGGTGAATTCCTTCACGAAAGATTAGTAGAATTAGGCTTAATCAAAAAATAAATCTATATCTTTGAATAGTAATTTCCAAACCTCAATAACCCTTGAGGTTTGGATTTTTACTTTTTGTATTTTTAGAACACTATGGATTTACAAGACCAATTAAAAAAACTTTTTCCTGAACACCAACCTTCTAACAAACCTGAAGTTGTGGAAGAGCAGGAACATATTCTTTTTATCCAAAAAGAACCCATGATTTGCAAATATGAAAGACGTAAAGGCAAAGCTACCACTATCATCGAAGGCTATGAAGGCAGTGATGACGATTTTAAACTATTAGCCAAAGAGCTCAAAACCAAACTCAGCGTGGGTGGCACTTTTAAAGACAGCGCCATCATTATTCAAGGCGATTACCGAGATAAAATAATGACCTTACTCAAGGATAAAGGCTTTAAAGTAAAACGCGTGGGAGGATAGACTCAGTCGCAGTATTCAGTGGCAGTCGGCAGAAAAAATAATTTAACGAATCAAATTAAAGAATAACCAAATAACCATACAATGATTAAATCATCCGAATTAATATTAAACCCAGACGGAAGTGTTTATCACTTAAATCTAAAACCAGAACATATTGCTCACGACATTATTTTTGTGGGCGACCAAAATAGAGTTGAAAAAATCACACAGTTTTTTGACAGTATTGAATTTTCAACTCAAAAGCGTGAATTCAAAACACAAACTGGAACTTACAGAGGCAAAAAAATTACCGTGATGTCAACGGGTATTGGTCCGGATAACATTGATATTACTATGAATGAGTTGGATGCGCTAGTGAATATCGATTTAGAAACTCGCCAACCTAAAGAAATAGTAACTTCCTTAAACATAGTTCGAATCGGAACTTCAGGTTCATTACAAGAAGATATTCCTGTTGATAGTTTTGTAATGGGAGAATTCGGTTTGGGATTAGACAACATGCTTCGCTCCTACTTATTGGATGCCATCTCCGAAAAAGACATGGAAGATGCCTTTATTCAACATACCAACTGGGATATGAGAAAAGGAAGACCGTGCGTTATAGCTTGCTCAGAAACTCTGAAAAAGAAATTCGACAGCAATCAAATCCACAAAGGAATTACAGGAACTGCTGGTGGTTTTTACGGTCCACAAGGAAGAGTATTGCGTTTAGAAATTCAGGACCCAAGTTTGAACAGCAAAATGGACAACTTTAATTTCAACGGAGTGAGAATGGCCAACTTAGAAATGGAAACCTCTGCTATTTATGGCTTAGGAAAGCTTTTGGGTCATAACTGTTTATCGTTAAATGCTATCATAGCCAACCGTGCTAATGGTACCTTTAGTGAAGATCCATATAAAGCCGTGGATGCTTTGATTCAATATGCTTTGGGAAAATTGGCGGAGTAAGCAAGAATCAATAGACAAGACTTTAGTTTTATTTCTATTAATCTTTTAAGAATGAAAAACATAAAAATAGCTGGCGTCCCTGAACATTTCAACTTGCCTTGGCAATTGTGCATTGAAAATGGTGAGTTCGAGACCATGGGTATTGATTTGCAATGGACGGATATTCCGGAAGGCACTGGTAAAATGTGTCAAATGCTACGAGATGGCGATACTGATATTGCCGTTATCTTGACCGAAGGAATAGTAAAAGATATTGTCTCAGGAAACGATTGTTCCATTGTGCAAGTATATGTTGAAAGCCCCTTGATATGGGGAATTCATGTTGATGCAAAATCGGAATATAAAACGCTTTCTGATTTAGAGCATACCAAAGTAGCCATCTCTCGTTATGGTTCAGGTTCCCATTTAATGGCTTATGTTAATGCCCAAAATCAACATTGGAATACCGAAACACTCCAATTTGAAATCGTAAATACCATTGATGGTGCTGTAGAAGCTCTAACCAACGGAACTGCTGATTATTTTATGTGGGAGCGCTTTATGACCAAACCTTTAGTAGACAAGGGTATCTTTCGTCGTGTTGCCGATTGCCCAACGCCTTGGCCCTGCTTTGTAATTGCGGTAAGAAATGAATTCTTGGAAACCAACAAACAATCGGTTGCCTTGATTTTAGAAACCATAAACAACACTACTGCTGAATTTAAAGATATTCCAAGTATTGACAGAACTTTAGCATCCAAATACAACCAGAAACTAGAAGATATCCAGGAATGGCTATCCCTTACCAAATGGTCCCAAAAACCATTAGAAGAAAAAGTGTTAAACAAAATTCAAAATCAATTATTTGACCTTAAAATAATAGATAAAAAAGGTACTTTTGCTGAAATAGTAAAAGCAGTTTAGCTTTTGCCTTGGGCAATATGATCAAACTAAGACATCTTACTTATCAACAACTGAAAGAAATATTCAGGATAAAAAGTCCGTGGGATTTGATTATCATTTTTGTACTAAATATTCTGATTACTATTCCCATTTTTATCATTGCGCACCACAATTTCATTACTTTAGATTGGGCACATCATATTGATAGAATCTTACTATTCCTTGTAATACTTGTTGCTATTCAATTAATATTAAGAGCTTTAAGGAGGGTTACTTTAATTTCAGTTATACTATATCTCTTCATGCTCATTTACGGAAGTTTATCAGGCAAATATGGTTTTCAAAGTATTTTCGAAGATTATCGTTCGATGATATACTCTATGAATGATGACCCTTATCCACAAGATATTATCATTACTAAACTATTGCCATTTCCCAATAAATCTAAAATTTTAGATGCTGTCGAATATCAAAATCCTAAAATTAGAGATTTCGCCATCATGGCTATCAACAAGCATTTTAAAAATGTGAAAGGGTATAATGAGGATTGGACTATCATACAATCGTTTGCGATTTTTAAAGAAATCAATAGTAGATGGAATTATGTCAGTGACCCAAAGGGCCATGATTATATTGCCAAAGCTACTGAATCGGTTAAATATCTTTCGGGAGATTGCGACGATCATTCTGTTTTCATGGCAGCTTGCATCAAATCTATTGGAGGAACTACAAGGCTAATCCATACCAAAGGACATATTTATCCTGAATTATTAATTGGGACCAAAAAAGATTTGGAGCGTTTTAACTATGCCATCAAAAAAGTACTATTTCCTATAGAAAGTAAAGGTAAAACCATCAATTATCATATTGATGAACGAGGTAACATCTGGCTTAACCTGGACTACACCGCAACATATCCTGGCGGCCCCTTCATGAACGAAGAAATCCTAGGAGCTCTAACCTTAGAATAATTCACATTTTACAATTCACCATTCACAATTTAATTACTATATTCGTTTCTTAATAAAACGACCTATAATGAAGAAATTATTTAGTCTATTACTCCTTCTATCTCTAGCCTCACAAGCGCAAGAGAATACCGTACTTGCTAATAAAAAGAATGAATTCCGTGTGGATGTTTTGTCTGCCATAGTCTACACCAAAGCCAGTTTGAGTTACGAACGTTTTTTTGGGAAAGACTGGTCAACCGGTTTCAATGTGAATTTTTCGAATAGTACCAAACTAAACGATGATTTTGACAACGGATACCGAAACAACGTTCCTAAATTCGAATTCAATCCTTATTTAAGATACGCTTTGTCTAAAAGTAAATCAAGATACTATTTTGCCGAAGTTTTTGGTTCTTACAATGGGGGTGATTACAAAGAAATAGTCCGAATAACAGATATGGCATTGCCGGATTACTACACTACAAAAAAATCAAAATATACTGATTTTGGATTAGGCGGAAGTTTAGGTTACAAAATGTATTTCCATAATTCTATTGCACTAGAATTCATAGTAGGTTTTGGTAAAAACTTAATAGACAGAAACAAAAGTCCTGATGTGATTTCAAGAGTAGGGCTTAATTTGGGATACCGATTTTAAAATATAATAAAATGAAAAAATTAAAATATATAGCTCTTATAACCATCGCTTTATTAGTTACAAATTGCAATACTAATGATGACGGATTTTACAATAATGCTTTTGTTAATGTCCCTAATTTAGTTGCTATTGAAGCGCATACGCCAACTTATAACGTTGGTGAAAAATTATACGTTAATGCCAATTTCTCAAGGTATTTAAATGATGGGGCTCTTTTAGATATTTATCAATCAACAGGTGCCAATCAATTTACTTTTTCTTATGTTATAGAAAAACAAAACAGTTCCAACACTTGGGATGTAGTAACAGTAAATGATTCTCAATTAGACATCGTAAAAGGTACTGCCCAAAACGGTTCGTATGTTTATGGAATTTGTGAATACAATACCACTAATGAAACCTATGAATACCGAGTTGGATTTCCATTATTATCAGCTGGATCGTATCGT
The DNA here is from genome assembly GCF_025947145.1 of Flavobacterium sp. N1994. Lineage (NCBI taxonomy): Bacteria > Pseudomonadati > Bacteroidota > Flavobacteriia > Flavobacteriales > Flavobacteriaceae > Flavobacterium > Flavobacterium sp. N1994. The sequence goes on along the minus strand of NZ_CP109999.1, from coordinate 312,144 downwards.
TTGAGTTTTGGCTACAACAGCGATTCTGTAAATAGCGTTGAATTACAATCTGTTAGCCCAGCAACACGTTTAATCCTAAACATCAATTCCTTGATTACAGGTTTAGATGGTGGGGGTTACTATCATTTTACGGTAAATTAATTTTACCATTTTATAGCTTCTTTTCCTAAACCTTCTAAGTAAAAATTAGTTTTACTAAAATGTTTATTTCCAAACCACAATCCTCTATTGGCACTCAATGGAGAGGGATGTCCAGTCTCTAAGACATAATGTTTATTTCGGTCAATTTTGGCGCCTTTCTTTTTAGCGAAACCTCCCCAAAGCAAAAACACAACGTGTTCCTTCTCATCCGATAGCTTCTGAATAACAGCATCTGTAAACGTTTCCCATCCCTTATTTTGATGACTCCCTGCTTCACTTTCTCTAACCGTCAAAGTAGCATTGAGCAACAAAACGCCTTGGTCAGCCCAACGCTCCAAATTTCCTGATAGCAGAAACGGAATCATCAAATCCGATTGAATCTCTTTGAAAATATTAATAAGCGAAGGAGGAAAAGCAATACCATCATTAACAGAAAAACACAATCCATTAGCCTGTCCTAAACCATGATAAGGGTCTTGACCAATAATGACTACCTTAACCTTATCAAACGGACAATGGTCGAAAGCCGCAAAGATTTCACTTCCCTTTGGAAAGCATCGTTTAGTAGCATATTCGTTTTTAACAAAGGAAATCAACGATTCAAAGTAGGGCTTTTCAAACTCAGTAGAAAGTACCTTTTGCCAAGAAGGATTTATTTTGATAAACATCTCTTAAAATTTTATCAAAAATAGTATTTTCAGTTGCAATATGCGTCGCATCCTTTGTAACTTTGAACCAAAGACCGCAATTGAATGATATCCATTACCGATAAAACATTACAAGACTTAGAATTCAACACCGTTTTGCAAACCATTTCAGACCGATGCAATACTGAAATAGGCAAACAAAAAGGGCTTGAGATAGTTCCCTTCAAAGACAAGGAAGCTCTGATGGATGCCTTGCTGCAAACATCGGAATACCTCTCCTCTTTTTCTAATAACAATGCCATTCCCAACCACGGTTTTGATAATCTTACGAATGATTTAAAGTTCTTAGCCATCGAAGATAGCTTTCTTGAAGTAAGTAGTTTCAGAAAAATAGCTACGCTCTCTGAAACGGTAAATGTGCTGTTGCTTTTCTTTAAAAAATTCCATGACTATTACCCAAAACTAAACGAGAAAGCCCTTCAAGTAGAATACACCAAATACATCATTCAGAAAATTGACGAGGTAGTTGATAAATACGGAGAAATAAAAGACAATGCGTCCCCAGATTTAATCAATATTCGTAGAGATATGAACTTGGTTCGTGGTAAAGTCAATCAAAGTTTCGGACAAGCATTAAGTCAGTATAATGGTTTAGGATATCTAGATGAAATCAAAGAAAGTATCGTTGATAATCGAAGAGTATTAGCTGTTATGGCGATGTACCGTCGTAAAGTAAAAGGTTCAATTTTAGGTAGTTCCAAAACAGGAAGCATTGCTTATATTGAACCCGAAGCAACCCTACGGTATTCAAGAGAACTAAGTAATCTAGAATACGAAGAAAGAGAAGAAATAACACGAATATTAAAGAAGTTATCCAATGATATTCGCCCTTTTTTAGAGCTTTTAAGACAATACCAAGATTTCTTAAGTGACATTGATGTTGTTGCCGCTAAAGCAAAATATGCTAGAAAAATAAATGGCGTTTTACCAACTATAACTACCGAGAAACAATTGTATTTCAGGGAAGCTTTCCATCCTATTTTATATTTAAACAATTTAGAGAAAAAGGAAACCACCTTTCCACAAACCATAGAACTCAATCCTGAAAGCCGAATTATTGTAATTTCTGGTCCAAATGCTGGAGGGAAAACCATATCCTTAAAAACAGTAGGTTTACTTCAATTAATGCTACAATGTGGCATATTAATCCCCGTTCACGAACGAAGCAAAACGTTCTTATTTGATAGAATCTTAACAGATATTGGTGATAACCAATCGATAGAAAATCACTTAAGCACATATAGTTATCGCTTGAAGAACATGAATTACTTCCTCAAAAAATGCAATGCTAAGACCTTATTCTTAATTGATGAATTTGGAACAGGTTCTGACCCCGAATTAGGAGGTGCTTTAGCCGAGATATTCTTAGAAGAATTCTACCACAGAGAAGCCTTCGGGATCATTACCACCCATTATTCCAATTTAAAAATCTTAGCTAACGAATTGCCGTTTGCTAGTAATGCCAATATGCTTTTTGATGAAAAGTCTTTGGAACCAATGTATAAATTAATTCTAGGGCAAGCAGGAAGTTCCTTCACTTTTGAAGTGGCTCAGAAAAATGGCATTCCCTTCGGATTAATCAACAGGGCCAAAAAGAAAATAGAAGGCGGCAAAGTACGTTTTGACAAAACCATCGCCACACTTCAAAAAGAGCGTTCCAAACTAGAAAAAACTTCTCTAAATCTAAAAGAAGAAGAAACTAAAGCACGGGAAGAAGGCAAAAAAATGGAAAGCATCAATTCGAAAATTCAAGAGAAGCTAGAACGCTATCAAGAATTGTATGATGCCAACCAACGTCTTATTTACATGGGACAAAAAGTAGATGATATTGCAGAGAAGTACTTTAACAATAAAGACAAAAAAGTACTAATTGGTGAATTCTTAAAGATGGTGGAAATAGAAAATTCCAAACGCAAAAAAGCTACGGTAAAAGAAAAAGTAGCCAAAGAAATTATTAAGAAAATAGTAACTCAAGAAGTAGAAGCCAAAGTAGAAGAAATTCGTGTAGCCAAAAAAGAAAAGAAAATCAAAGCGCTAAAGCTAGAAGCAGAAAAACCAAAAGTGACTTTAAAAGCTGGTGATCGAGTTCGAATGATTGATGGAAAATCAATAGGAACTATTGATAAAATTGAAAAGAATAAGGCTATAGTAAATTACGGTGTATTCACTTCAAAAGTAAGCATTGAAGAGCTTGAATACGTTCAAGCGAAATAATCCCAATTATGGAAATCATTGACTTACCAATAGACAAAAAGATTATCCTATTTGATGGGGTATGTAATCTTTGCAACTCTTCTGTTCAATTAGTCATTAAACACGACAAAAAAGATACTTTCCGATTTGTGTCTCTTCAATCTGAATTAGGTCAGAAGATTATAAATCACTTAGGGATTTCAGATGTAAACATTGACAGTATTATTTTGTACATTCCAAAAAGTGAGTATTACTATAAATCAGAGGCTGCTTTTAAAATTATTAAAGAATTAAATGGCTTTTATAACTATTTATCTGTTTTTTCAATTTTACCAAAATCTACCCTAAACTATATTTATGATATTGTTGCCAAAAACCGCTATAAATGGTTTGGTAAAAAAGAAAGTTGTATGATACCAACCCTAGAACTAAAATCTAAATTTTTGCAATAAAAAAAGCCATCATTTCTGATGGCTTCTTTATATGATTGAAGAAATTATTGTCTAACAATTTTCTTAACAGCAACTCCTTGGTCAGTAGTGATTTTCATCATGTACATTCCAGTTGCTAAATCACCAACTGAAATTTGACCTTCAGTAGCATTAACTTTTAAAGATTTAACTACTCTTCCATTCAAGTCAGTCATTTCAACAGAACTAACTACAGCATTCTGATCGTTAGAGAAGTTGATAACATTAGTTGTAGGGTTAGGGAAAACAGAGAATTTAGATGATAAGAAATCATTCGTTCCTAAAACTGAAGTCATATTAACTGTATCCAATCTCATTGTAGTAGCCGCAGTTGAAATACCAGTAAAATCATTAAACTCAAAATAATAAGTTCCTGCAGTGGTAGCTGTATAAGTAGGAGCCGTAACTTGTGTATAAGCTGTTGTTTGTAAAGCAGTTCCTGTCCAAATTACTGTTGGTGTTGTTGCCCCTGGAGGATAAACTCTTAATCTCAATGAACGGTTTGCAGTTGCAGTACTTTCTCTGTGGTAAAAACTTACAGTTACTTGCTCACCAGCTGACAAAGAAATAGGTCTTACGAAAACCGATCTGTTTGTAGCTGCAGTTGTTGAACTATTAGAAAAAACATATTGAGGACCTGCTTGAGCATTAGCGGCTGTTGTAGATGTAGACCATGTACCTTCCCATCCATCTTGAGCATAACCACCAGTTGTATCAAATCCATAAGCATATGGTAATGCTTTAGCTGTAAATACTGAATAAGGACCTACCCATGCAGAACCACATCCACTTCTTACATAAACCTGATAACGTGTATTAGGCGTTAAACCTGTAAAAGTATATGAATTTGTAGTAGAAGTGTTTGTAGGAGTTGATGGTGTAAATCCAGCAGTTCCTATGGCTAAATCATAACTTGAAGCTCCTTCATCAGACCAAGATACAAGAGCTGAGGTTAAAGTTACTCCATTAGTTACGTCTCTTGTTGGAGCCGTACATGTATTATTGTTTACAATACTAATATTATCCAATGCCAATAAAAACATATCACTAGAATAGTTTTGGAAAGCAAGATAAATTGTTTGACCAGAATAAGCACTCAAATCAATAGAATGTCTTACCCATCCTGTAGCGCTTTCAGGGTTAATATCTATTTCCTCTAAAGTAAAATCAGTAACAGCATTTCCTGCAGTTGATACATAAACTTTATAAGAATCAGGATAAGTTGGATCAAAAGCTAGACCATCCCAATACAGAGTGTTAGTTCCTGCTGGCAAAACAATAGATGGAGAAACTAACCAGTCATTAGAATCACCTGCTGGGGTATACCAAGAAGTACTCATAGCAACATTATTGTCAAACTCCTGAGCAGTACTTATCCAAGCATTGTTAACAAAAGACACACCTGCGTTTGGAGTTAGCCCATCAACATTGTACAATGTCCAACCAGCAATTCCAGGCCCTTGACCATCCCAATTTTCGCTAAAAACAACTTGAGAGTTACCAGTGTAAGAAAAACCAATAACAATTGAGAATAAAAGTAATAATTTTTTCATAAAATGTTTATTTTTTTAGTTATAAGAAGCGAATTTAAGAAAGTATTTTGATATAAATAAAATTTTAACTCTCTTTTTCATATTTTCCAACTACAGATGTTGCCAAAGCATTTCCTAAAACGTTGGTTGCACTTCTAAACATATCGCAAAAATGGTCAATTGGAAGTATTAAAGCAATACCTTCTATAGGTATTTTGAACATCCCACAAGTCGCTGCGACCACTACCAAACTAGCTCTTGGAACACCTGCTATTCCTTTGCTAGTAAGCATTAGAACCAAAAGCATAGTCATTTGAGTACCAAAATCTAAAGGAACTCCATAAGCTTGAGCAATAAAAATACTGGCAAAAGTCATGTACATCATACTCCCATCAAGATTAAAAGAATAGCCTAAAGGCAACATGAAAGATACTATTTTATCTTTCACACCAAAACGTTCCAATTCTTCTGTCAATTTTGGGAAGACTGCTTCAGAACTAGTAGTGCCAAATGCAATTATTAATGGACTAACAATATGTTTTAGTAATTTAGACATATTGTTCTTTAGAAAAATATAACCGATTAACAACAATACTATCCATAAAGTTGAAATTCCAACTAAAAAAGAACCGAAAAACTTCGCATAAGTAAGTAACAAATCATTCAAATCACGAATAGCAAACACACCTGCTATGGCTCCGAAAACTCCAATTGGAGCAAACTTCATCACATAATTTACCATCTTTAAAATGATATGTGAAGTTTTGTCTAAAGCATTTACAACAGGTTTGGCATTGGAACCTATAGAAGCAGCTGCTAATCCAAAGAAGATAGAGAAAATTACAATTTGCAATATTTCATTATTAGCCATAGCTTCCACTATACTTTTTGGGATAATGTGTTCAACAAAATTTTGAGCCGAGAACCCATCGGTCTTTTCAACAACTTCTGTTGCGGTTGACATGTCCACATTTCCTAATGCTAATCCAACTCCTGGCTTTAAAGTATTGACCCAAAACATTCCTATCAAAAGAGAAATAAAAGAGGCCGTAAAGAACCATCCTAATGCCTTACCTCCTATTCTTCCAACAGCTTTGATGTCACCAAGTTTAGCAATACCTACTACCAAAGTAGTAAATACCAATGGAGAAATAATCATTTGAACCAATCGGATGAAAATAGTGGCTAACATTTTGATGTAACCGCTAAAATCACTGGCTACGTCTTCTGAATAATTATTATGCACAAAAATTCCTAGAATTGCTCCCAGAAACATGGCTATAAGTATTTGAACGGTAAGATTAGAAAAAAGGGATTTCTTTGGAGTTTCGATAGTGCTCATTTATTTTTGGTATGTTTTGTTTAGTAAATAAAAATCGGCTAAAACTAGCGCAGCCATGGCTTCCACTATTGGCACAGCACGTGGAACTACACACGGATCATGTCTTCCTTTTCCTTGCTGTTCAACCAAAATATTTTGAGTAGTTAGTACTTCTTGTTTCTGAATCAAAGTAGCTACTGGTTTAAAGGCCACTCTGAAATAGATATCCATTCCGTTTGATATTCCTCCTTGAATGCCCCCTGAAAGATTAGTTTTTGTTGTACCATCTTCATTATATAAATCATTGTGTTCACTGCCTTTCATTTGGGCTCCGCAAAATCCACTACCATATTCAAATCCCTTGACTGCATTGATAGAAAGCATAGCTTTCCCTAATTCGGCATGCAATTTATCAAAAACAGGTTCTCCTAGACCAATGGGAACATTCTGAATTACACAAGTTATGGTCCCTCCAACGGTATCCCCTTCTTTGCGAATTTCTTTAATGTAGTTTTCCATTTTTTCGGCTGTAGCCAAATCGGGACAGCGGACTGCATTAGATTCAATTAGAGAAAAATCTAAATCTTGATAGGGTTTATCAATAAAAATAGTACCCACAGAGGAAACAAAAGCATTGATTTTAATAGTTGATACTACTTGTTTTGCAATAGCACCAGCAACAACTCTACAAGCCGTCTCACGAGCTGAACTTCTTCCGCCACCACGATAATCCCGAATTCCATATTTTTTTTCATACACAAAATCAGCATGACTTGGACGATAACTCTCTTTGATATGGGAATAATCATCCGACTTCTGATTGGTATTGGGAATAATAAATCCTATTGGAGTTCCTGTCGTTTTGCCTTCAAACAATCCTGAAAGAAATTGCACTTCATCTTCTTCTTTCCTTTGGGTAACAATGGAAGATTGACCTGGTTTTCTACGTTGCATTTCATTTTGAATAGCACTTAAATCCAATGTTATTCCTGCTGGACATCCATCAATAATTCCACCTAAAGCTTCGCCGTGTGATTCTCCAAAAGTGGTAAGTTTAAAAAGTGTTCCGTAGCTATTACCAGCCATATCTATTGTTTTAAACAAATATAGCGTAAAGTTTAAAAATGTAAAAGTTTATTATTTAAAAGTTAACCCTAACTAATTGTTGAGATAAATAAAAGTTTACAACAAAAAACAGCAAGCAAAGCGAGAAGAATATAATTTATTTTTCATAAAATATGCTGTAAATCAATATTTTAAATACTTAAACATAGTTTTATAAAGAAAAAATAATTTCAACTGTTTAGTGTAATTCACAATTATATAAGAGATTTGCAGAATTATGTAAGGAAGTTGGCATGATTTTTGGCAACTTTGCAAAAACTAATTTAAAAAATTAAACAATGAAAAAAATCATTTTATCTGCTTTCATGCTAGTGGGATTAGCATTTAGCGCACAGGCTCAAGACATTTCAAAGAACGCATTGGGTTTACGTTTAGGTAACAACGATGGTTTTGGTGGAGAGGTTTCTTACCAAAGAGGATTGTCTAAAAACAATCGTTTAGAATTAGATTTAGGTTGGAGAAACAGTAAAGACGTTGATGCTTTCAAACTAGTTGGTTTATACCAATGGGTTTGGGATATTGATAAAGGTTTTAATTGGTATGCTGGAGTTGGTGCTGGAGTTGGAAGTTGGAGATATGACAAAGGTGGAATAAGCCAAAATGGTACTATTCTTCTTGCTGCTGGAGATCTTGGTATTGAATATAACTTTCAAGAAGCTCCAATTCAATTATCTTTAGATTTTAGACCAGAATTTTATTTAAACAATACTGGTAGTAATCAATTTAGAGAAAATAGTTTCGGTCCAGACATTGCTTTAGGAATTCGTTACCGATTTTAATCCTATCATTATAAAAAAAATCCCGTCTTAAACAGACGGGATTTTTTTATTTAATAACAATCGGTTTCTTCGAATTGACTTTTACAATAGTATAAGGGTAAAGCGTTTCATCATCCGTAAGAGTAGCATCAATATTCTTTTGAGTATCTTTAATATAGAATTCAATTTGCGATGGAGTTTCTATCACTTTTTCAATCTTCATTCTATTATAACTTTCCTTTGTTGGTCCTGTATTAAAAATAACAAAACTGCTATTGTCAACATCTTGAGGTTTTATCAGTTTACGTAATGATTCATCTCCCAAAAGCATTTTGATTTCTTTCGACTCTGTCAATATTTCGTAAAACTTAATATTAGCACCACCATCGTTATTAACCATTAGTACTTCATACAAAGGTTTAGTAACGGTGCTTTTCGTTGACGAACATGAAACTAAAAACAAAACTAGTAGTGCGGCAATTCCTTTTTTCATTTTGATTTACTTTTTTGAAGCGCCTTATGATACAATTCTTCATAAAGTGGCAATATGTTTTTAATATCAAATTGTTTAGCAGTGCTTAATGCATTCTGTTTAAATGTTTTTAAAGTAACATCATCGGATAAAATAGTCAAAGCATTGGCTGCCATGCTATCAATATCTCCAACATTACTCAAATATCCCGATATTCCATCAAAATTCACTTCGGGTAAACCACCCGAGTTACTAGAAATAACAGGAACACTCCAAGCCATGGCTTCTAAAGCTGCCAATCCAAAACTTTCCGTTTCTGAAGGTAATAAGAACAAATCGGAATACGATAATATTTGGTCTATTTCGTGACTGTTGCCAAAGAAAATTACCTTGTCTTCAATACCCAATTCTTGACACAATTCTTCTGCTTTGGATTTTTCAGGTCCATCGCCTACCATCATCAACTTGGCTGGAATCTTTTCCTGAATCTTATAAAATATTTTAATAATATCTGGAATGCGTTTTACTTTTCGGAAGTTACTAATATGTGTGACAATACGCTCTTCCTTTTTTGCCATAACGGAACGCTGACAAGAAATCAGTGTCTCATTTCGAATCTTGTCCAATTCAATAAAATTAGGGATTACATGAATGTCCTTTTTGATTTTGAAATGATTATAAGTATCGTCTTTCAAACTTTGAGAAACCGAAGTCACCACATCCGATTTATTGATACTAAAAGTTACAGCCGTTTTGTATACGGGATGGTTTCCTACCAATGTGATATCAGTACCGTGAAGCGTGGTAACCATCGGAATATGTATGCCTTCACTTTTCAACATTTGCTTGGCCATATAACCCGCATAGGCATGGGGAATCGCATAATGCACATGTAATAATTCAATTTTATAAAGTTTAACCGTATCCACCAGTTTACTAGACAAGGCTAACTCATAAGGTTGGTAATGAAACAAGGGATATTCAGGAACATTGACCTCATGATAATGTACGTTCGAATTTAATAACGCTAACCGTACAGGTTGTCTATAGGTAATGAAATGTATCTCGTGTCCTCGGTGAGCGAGCTCCAGTCCTAACTCTGTGGCAACTACGCCGCTTCCTCCAAACGTTGGATAGCAAACAATGGCTATTTTCATAAATTGATTTTGTGGATACGAATTTAAGAAAATTAGGATTGAATATGACTAAAAAAGAGTTAAAGATTATTTATCCATAATCGCATCCTGAATCACTTTTTGAATGTCTTCACGGATATTTTGCTTGGAAAGCGTATTGGGTAAGTTAGAATCAGGATAGGTTCTATTGGAAAGAAAAATATAGACAATATCTGTTTTTGGGTCAACCCAAGCTATAGTTCCAGTAAAACCAGTGTGACCAAAACTCGACATCGAAACGCAACCACAAGTTGGGCCACCTCCACTAAGTTGTGGTTTGTCAAATCCTAAGCCACGTCGATTTCCTTCAGCACAAAACCAGCAAGTATTAAAATCATTAAAAGTAGCTTCAGAGAAATACTGCTGTCCCCCATAATTTCCTTTTTGAAGATACAACTGCATCATTTTGGCAATATCCATCGCATTCGAAAAAATACCAGCATGACCACCTACTCCATCTTCCATAGCAGCTTCCATATCATGAACATAGCCTTGTACTAAAGTATGACGGAAATAAGTATCGATTTCAGTGGGTGCAATAACACTTTTGTCAAATCTCTTTAAAGGATTATATAATGTATTATTCATCCCAAGCGATTTATAAAAATTATCATAAGCCAAATCCTCCAAATGCTTCCCTGTAGTTTTTTCTAAATATTGTTTCAGGATAATGAACGTAAAATCACTATATCGGTATTCCTTTTTTTCTATCAACGGACTATTAACAATTTTTTTCATAATAGTATCATGATAATCATCCCGTAAAAACAAACTATCGGAAACTCTTTTGGTAAATCCTTCGGTATATACTTTTTTATAGTATTTGTCTAAAGGCATTTTAGCCGAATCTAAAGTAGCTTTATAAAACGGAATCCAAGCTTGCAATCTGCCATAATGAGAAAGCAATTCCTTGAAGGTTATTTGCTGTTTATTTGAACCTTTGAAGATAGGTAACATTTCCCCCAAAGTAGTCGCTAAAGTAACTTTCTTTTGATCATACAACTGCATCACATTAGGCAATGTTGCCACCATTTTGGTCATCGAAGCTACATCATATAAGTCGGTGTTTTTAACTTTAACATTACCCTCATACGTTTGTTTCCCAAAAGACTTTTGATAAATGACTTTCCCTTTACGAGCGACTAAAATCTGCATACCTGGTGCCATTTTGCCATCAATAGCTTTTTGAGCAATAGTCTCAATTTGTTTCAGTTTTTCAGAACTCATATTGACACTTTCAGGAACACCAAAACTTAATCGGTTTAGTTTCTCAGTAGTTAAACCATCTCCTGCTTTATAGGTTTCGTTTATAGAAACTGATAATTTCCCTTTTGATTCTATTGCTCCGAAAAGGACTTCAGCCGAAACTAATTGAGCGATATCTTGATTTTGATAGGAGACTACCAATCCTTTAATAACATCAAAATTTTGAATTTGGGATAATACATAAGGCTTGGAAAAACAATCTAAAATAACTTTGTTTTGCGCACCAACTTTACTTATAATTTGTAATTCTGTATCCGTAAAAGCTGGGACTTTCCACCATGATTTATCTGACTTATGATAGCCAATAATTACGGTAGTGTAATCCTTTAATTTTACTAGTAACGAATCCACATTGGCATCCGAAACTTCAGTTACTTCAGTATATTTTTTTAAAGTAGTTACAAACGAACTGTTAGTGTCATCACCCAATTTTACATAGGCAATTTTTTGATTTAAATCTTTTATCGGTAATATTCCCTCATCATTTTTTACAACGGTAACCGCATTTTCATACAACTCATATTGCAACTGTTCATTGCTACTAGGATTAATATCATGGAATAGATTAATGGGTTCTACTGGCTTATATTGATTAAGTCCCGCTTTGTATTTATAATGCAAAATCTTTTTTACGGATTCGGCTAATCGACTTTCTGAAATTAGACTGTCTTGATACGCCATACAAATTTTTTCAGAAGCTAGGGGCACATTTTCAGCAAAAAGCAAGATGTCGTTTCCAGCTTGAAAGGCTTCTAAATCAATATCACCTGGCTTTCTGAAATTACTAGCCCCTTTCATATTCAAGGCATCGGTAAAAATAAGCCCGTCAAAACCCAACTCGTTTTTTAGGATGTTGGTTACCACATTATAAGAAATAGAAGTAGGATAGCCTTCTCTTGGTTCGATACTCGGCACATTCAAATGAGCTACCATTACAGAAACCAAACCTTCATCAAACATTCTTTTGTAGGGGTACAATTCTACTTTTTCTAAATGATCTAATGTTGCGTTAACTGTTGGCAAGGAAGCATGAGAATCAGTGGCAGTATCTCCGTGACCTGGGAAGTGTTTTCCAGTAGAAAATATCCCTTGATTTTGAGCTCCTGTCATCAAAGCGATGGCGTGTTCCGTGACATTGACTTTATTCTCGCCAAAAGAACGATAACCAATAATAGGATTCTTAGGATTGGTATTGATATCTAAAACCGGAGCAAAGTTGAAATGGACTCCCATTCTTTTACTTTCTTTGGCCATGCTAGTGCCTACTTTCTCTATCAATTTCAAATCTTTGATAGCACCTAAAGTCATATTGAAAGGATAACGGAAGGTAGAATCCAAACGCATGCTCATTCCCCATTCAGCATCAATTCCTATGAATAAGGGCACTTTTGATTTCGACTGAAAATGATTCGTTAATTTGGCTTGACGAAAAGGACCGCCTTGAAAAAATATTAATCCGCCTATTTTATTTTCAGTAATGAGTTTGTCGATGTCGGCTTCATGAGAGGCATCTCTATTAGAATAAGCCGCCACCATAAATAATTGCCCTACTTTTTCATCAAAGGAAAGTTGATTATAAACACTATCCACCCAATGAATTTCTGCATCAGTTTCAGGAAAAAAGTTTTTTCGTTCTGATTTTAAGTGTGGGATATAGATTTCTTCGTCTTCGGCAATTCCGGCTTTGGCTAAATGGGTATTGTTAGGTAATGCTTTGGTAGACGAACAATTCGTAACCAAAAACGACACCATCGCCAATGCGCTTATTTTGAACCAAAGACTCTTCATGTAAAAGGAATTAAAAGAAACGACTGTGCCAGCTTTCGCCTGCAGGAACTTCCCAACTTTCGTTAAACTCTTCGATACTATTCACTAAATTATTAAAAACGATGGTATTGGCAGTTACTGCTTTTTCTTTAGCCATCCGTTTAAAATCAAGTAATGATTTATGAGCTATGTGTTCTCCGTTTTTGAAAGTCACATTCATTTTATCTAACAAATCGACTTGGTATTTTTGCTCTAAATTTTGAATAAAAGCCACTGAAGAATCGATAGAACAACCCGTTGCTTGTTGCACTTCCTGATTGACTGCCAAAATGATAAAGCGATTGTATTTTAAAAGATAAGAAGCCTCTAAACCGGTTCCGTGTGCCGACCAGTTTTCAATAAAAGCTTTCAAATCATTTTCGATTTCGGTCATCTCGTCGTCTGAAAATTTGCGATTGGATGGGTAAATCCAAATTTTGGAATCTTCGGGTAAATTTTCAAAGGGAACGTACATGTAATTATTATTTTAAATTGTGAATTGTGTATTACAAATCTTGAGCGTTTGCAATCAGTTCTGCAATATCCATCACTTTGATATTGGCTTCTTGTTCTTTGGCTTTTACTCCGTCAGTCATCATGGTATTGCAAAACGGACAACCCGCTGCAATGATTTCTGGTTTAGTGGCTAAAGCGTCTTCGGTTCTTTCTACATTAATCTCTTTATCCCCTTTTTCAGCATCTTTAAACATCTGAGCGCCACCAGCACCACAGCATAAACCATTGGCACGCGAGCGTTTCATTTCCACTAATTCTGCATCTAACTTCTGAATTAAATCTCTTGGAGCTTCATAGATATTGTTAGCTCTCCCTAGATAACAAGGGTCATGAAAAGTGATTCTTTTTCCTTTGAACTGTCCGCCTTCAATGGTTAATCTTCCACTATCTAATAAAGATTTCAAGAATTCGGTGTGGTGAACTACTTCATACTTCCCTCCTAATTCAGGGTATTCGTTTTTCAGTGTATTAAAACAATGTGGACAAGCGGTAACGATTTTTTTGGCTTCATAAGCATTCAAAACCTCAATGTTCATCATAGCTTGCATCTGGAACAAAAATTCATTACCTGCTCTTTTGGCCGGATCACCAGTACAACTTTCTTCCGTTCCCAATACAGCAAAGGCAACATTGGCACGATTTAAAATACGCACAAATGCCTTAGTAATTTTTTTGGCTCTGTCATCAAAGCTACCCGCACAACCTACCCAAAACAAAACTTCGGGTTGCTTGCCTTGAGCCATCATTTCTGCCATCGTTGGCACATTTAATACTTCTGACATAATTTATTATTTATTCATGATGCTCGTCATCGAACACCTGAATGGTTACTTCTTTTTCTACTAAATCAGTGAACTTTCCTCTGTAACGAGTCGCTTTTACCAAGTGATTATCTATCCAGTGGTAGTTGCCTCCTCTTGGTTTTCCGAAAAGAATACCGTGGTATTTGAATCCGTGTTTTTTCAACCAAATCTCTGTATACTCTCTGTGAGCTTCGGTTCTTGAAGTAAAGAAAAATATAATATGACCTTCATCATACCATTTGTTCAACGTTACCAAAGCATCTGGATACACCTCTGCGGTCAACATTCTTTCTGGCTCTTCGTTTGGAATATCATCACAAACGGTTCCGTCAATATCAATTAAATAATTCTTTACCCCTTCAGGTAAAATTGGACTTAAATGCTGTCCGTTTTGCGTGATGCTTTGCAGTTTTTTTTCAATGTCTTCCGCTTTCATTTTGTTACTTTTTATAGTTTATCAAATTCATTCGACAAATCCTCAAGCCTCACAAATATGAGAATTCATCTGGTTATTATATTAATTTTCGTTTTTCCAGTTTAATCGATCTTGTTGGTTGTACTGCCATGGTGCACCGTTATTTTCTATATTGGTCATCATAGCATTTAAAGATTGTGGTGCTGCACTTTGCTCCATAACTAAATAGCGTCTCATATCCATAATAATGGATAACGGACTAATATTCACTGGGCATTCTTCCACACAAGCATTACAAGAAGTACAAGCCCATAGCTCTTCAGGAGTGATATAATCATTCAACAACGATTTGTTATCAGGAACAAACACCCCTTTGTTGGCATCTATATTTCTACCTACTTCTTCCATTCTGTCACGAGTATCCATCATGATTTTACGAGGTGACAATTTCTTTCCTGTTTGATTAGCCGGACAAGAAGAAGTACAACGACCACATTCAGTACAAGTGTAGGCGTTCAATAGTTGTACCCAATTCAAATCTTGTACATCCGAAGCTCCAAATTTGCTAGGTACAGCAGTTGCATCAGCAGGTGGTGCAGCAAACGGATCAGCATTAGGGTCCATCATCAGTTTTACTTCATTAGTAACACTTTCTAAATTATCGAATTGTCCTTTCGGATTCAAATCAGCAAAATAAGTATTAGGGAAAGCCAATAAAATATGCAAGTGTTTCGAATAGTACAAGTAGTTTAAGAATACTAATATTCCAATAATATGAATCCACCAAGCGGTCATTTCAATGGCTTCTACTTGCATTATATCAAATGAAGAAAACCATGGAGTAATAAATTGTGAAATCACATTCCCAGAGTTCATCGCTTGGAAATGCAAATCGGTGGCATTCATAATCAAGAACAACGACATCAATACGATTTCGAAATACAAGATAGTATCGGCATCTCTTTTTGGAGAACCATTCAAATCAGAGCTTGCAAAACGTTTTAATTTGATCACATTTCTTCGAATCCAAAAAACGATTACTGCCACTAAAACTAATACCGCTAATATTTCGAAAGAACCAATTAAGAAACCGTAAAATCCACCTAAGAATGAGAATACGCGGTGAGTTCCGAAAAGACCATCGATAATAATTTCAAGTACTTCAATGTTGATGATGATAAATCCGGCATAAACAATGATGTGTAAAAATCCAGCAACGGGTCTTTTTACCATTTTGGATTGTCCTAAAGCAATCATAGCCATGTTTTTCCAACGCGCAGATGGATTGTCATTGCGATTCACATCATGTCCCAAATTGATATTGCGCTTTAGCTTTTTTACATTTTTAGCAAAAAAACCAATTCCCACAACGAGAATAATAGCAAACAGTATGTTGTCGATATACATCATAGCAAGAGTTTTTACTTCTTAATAGTGTCGTTTACGGGTGCTTTATAAGGTTTGTTTTTCTTTCCAAACAGCGATACATTCACATAACGAGTAGGATTTAAACGCAAGTCTTGTAACAATAATTCCAACTCTTTAGAAGTTTTGGCGAAGTTGTTGTACAACGTTTCATCTTTGGCTAATTTGCCCAAAGTTCCTTTACCCGATTGTACATCGGCCATGATTTTATCAACGCTAGCTAATGTTTTTTCTAAGTTTTTAACCGTTTTACCAATGTTAATTTTAGCTAACGAATCAGATATCTTAGCAAAATTACCGGATGCTTTGTCAAAGTTGGTAATCGTAGAATTAATTTTTCCTTTATTTTCAGCCAACATTACATTGACATTCTCAGAAGCTACTTTGAATTCCGCTAACGTGGCATCTAAATTGGCAATACTGCTTTTTAAATTTTCTTTGGTTTTAGAATCTAAAATGGAGTTCACATTTTTAAGCAGACCATCCGCTGAAACAACCATCTTTTCTACTTTTTCTTGTAATGGTGTCAAACGTTGCGCCACTAAGGTAGTTAAACCGGGTTTGATGTCTCCTTTTAAAGTTATACCAGATTCTGCAATTTCTTTATCCTCAAAATTGGGAGTAATCATAATTTGCTTTCCACCTATCAATCCTGGCTCATAAATAGAAGCTATACTTGATTTTGAAATTGGAAAATCGGATTTGATTTGAAGTTCCACTCTGATTTTTCCTGAGTTATCGGTAAGGAATTCTACCTTGCTCACTTTACCAACATTGAGTCCGTTAATAGTAACTGGAGCCGATTTCATCAAACCTTCCACATTATCATACTGTACATAAAATGTTTTATAATTGGCTAATAAGTCCTTTCCTTTTAAGAAACTGTATCCCCAAATGAACAATGCAATCGAGATAATAACTAATATCGCGGTCTTAATTTCTCTAGTAATTTTCAATGCTGTTATTTTTTTGGCAAAGTTAAAATAAAATCCTATAACTCCTTGTTATTATTGTTTTAATGCTTCTTGAACTGAAACTTTTTTACCATTTTTAAAAGCAATTAAAAAGGCAGAACTATATCCTTTCGCTTTAGCTTCTGCTAACAAACGTTTGGCTTCTTCATAATTAGAAGTTTCTCCATACATGTATTTATACAAAGTCCCTTCTGAAGCCATAGAGATATTGCCCAATCCGTTGAAATTGCTCGGAACAAGTTCTAATTTCTTGCCACTAGCCGAAAGTTGTACTTTGAAGGAAGCTACTCCTGTTGAAACCACTTCTGGTTTTACCTCCGGTTTGGTTTCTGGCTTTTTCTCTGGTTTTTTAATTTCAGTCGGAGTCTTAACTACTGGTTTACTAGCGGTAGAGTCAATAGATTTTACAGGGTCAATTCTCTGTGATGGTTTAATCATAGTGTCACTATCATTGGAACCAAAGTATTCTTTTTTGTAACTGATAATAGCATTAGCAATCGATTCGGCTATTTCTTGTTGCCCTTCTTCTGAATCTAACTTGGCGCCCTCTGCTTGATTTGAAATAAAACCCATCTCTATCAATACTCTAGGCATATAAGCTTTGTGTAATACCATATAAGGCGCTTGTTTAACTCCTCTGCTTTTTTTACCTACTTGAATGAATTGCGCTTGTACTTTTCCGGCTAGGGCAATACTATTATCCAAATACTCTTCTTGCATGATGGTCATGCCTATCAAAGATTCTGGCGACTTTGGATCGTACCCTTCATACTTTTGCTTATAATCTTTCTCTAAGGTAATTACCGAGTTCTCTCGTTTTGCCGCTTCAAGATTGGAAGCATTTTTAGACATACCCATTACATAAGTCTCACAACCATCTGCCGCATTATTGGGATTAGCATTACAGTGAATAGATACAAAGATGTTAGCATCCGCTCGATTAGCAATGTTTGCGCGCTCCACCAAATCAATAAACTGATCGGTTTTTCGGGTGTAAACCACATCTATACTAGAGTTTTTTTCTAATAGTTTCCCCACCTTTAAGACTACCGCCAAGGCAATATTCTTTTCTATATGACCATGATACACAGCACCATAATCATGATCTCCGTGTCCAGCGTCAAGGGTAACTTTGAACTTATCTTTGTTTTGTGAATAGACCGTACTACAAAATAATACTGTCAATAAAGACAGTATTTTTAGCGTATTATTATATTTACTTATTCCTTTCAAAATATTTTTTTGCGAAGTTAATTATTATTTCCTACTAGATGGTAACCTTAACAATTTTGTCCTCTTTTATCATCACAATAAAGGCATCTTTAAATCCTTTATTTCGGGCTTCCGACTGTAATTGTTTGGCTTCCTCTAAATCTGTGGTTTCTCCATACATATACTTATAGATACTTTCATAGTAATGAACAGAAACCTTTTTTAATCCTTTAAAATTAGAAGGGCTTGTAGCTATTTTTTTTGAACCTGCTGATAATTGCACTTTATAGACTGGAGCCGATGCTTCCACAACAGGTAGTTTTTTTTCAATTATTTCTTTAGCTTTTACAGTATCTTCTTTTCTTTTTTCTATAGTATCTTCTTTTCTTTTTTCAACGGTGTCTTTTTTGGTCGGATTAACAGTAGGTGTCTCCTCTCTTTCAGAAGCAGCAGAAGATTCTCCAAAGTAATCTTTTCTATAACTTACAATAGCATTAGCAATTTGATGTGCCATTTTACTTTGTCCCTCCTCTGAATTCAAAAATTCTCCTTCCTCTGCATTGGATAAAAACCCTAACTCAATCAGAACTCCTGGCATACCAGCGGCATCTAACACCCATAGTGGCTCTTGCTTTACACCTCTTGTTTTTCGGTTTAAGTTATTAGAAAAATTATCTTGAATTTTTGTGGCTAATTGAATGCTATTGTTCAAGTTGTCTTCTTGTTTTATAGCTAATCCAATTAGTGTTTCTGGCTTTTTAGGGTCAAATCCTTGATACGTTTCTTTGTAATTATCTTCTAAAAGGATTACCGAATTCTCTCGTTTAGATACTTCTAAATTCATATTACTTCTAGTCAACCCCATCACAAAAGTCTCTGTTCCCGAAGGTTCAAAATTCTTAACCGAGTTGCAATGAATAGCCACAAATAAATGAGCATTCGCCTTGTTAGCAATCTTTGGTCGCTCTACCAATTCTATAAAAACATCTGAAGTTCTAGTATAAATAACTTTAAACCCCTTTTCACCTTCTAGCAATTTCCCCACTTTCAAAGTGGTAGCTAAGGCTATATCCTTTTCAACATACCCATGATAAGAATTCCCAGGATCCTTACCTCCGTGACCAGCATCTAATACAATAGTGAACGTTGGAATCTTTTGAGAAAATACCGATTCACAAAGCAACAATACCAAAACTAGCAGTATAGAAGTATTTTTATTTTTGAATATCATCTCCAAAAGTTAATTTTAATTAAAACACAAAGGCTATAAAACTTATATTTCCTTATTTTTGACCGAAAATATTGTTTAAGTTTGCCTCGTCAAAAATCAAGCCATATTTCTACAAAAATAGCATTAAACCGTTGCAAAGAAACTTATTTTATATCGTTTTTTTAACAATTTTCCTAACATTAGGAAACCTAAAAACATACCCACAAGAGCTACCCAAAAAAAAGAAATCTTTTGCCTCTAAAAATCAAAAAGATACCCCTAAAAAAGAGGTTGTAACCAACCCAAAATCCACAGATACTATCAAACTAGATAGCATCAAAAAGAAAAAGCCTATTCTAGAAGGTAAAGTAAAATACAAAGCCCTGAAGTCGGCCAAGATTGACCAAAAGAAAAAGCTGGTGACCTTATACGATAAAGCCGAATTGTATTATCAGGATATCGAATTAAAATCGGGGATTATTATTTTTGATTACCAAAAAAATGAAGTCTACGCAGGCCGAATAAAAGATTCTACGGGTGCTTTAACGCAAAGACCTGTTTTCAAACAAGGAAACAATATTGTGGAACCCGATTCTATTCGTTTTAATTACAAGACGAAAAAGGCATTGGTTTGGAATTCAAGAACTAACCAAGGGGAGTTTAATGTAAAGGCTCAAGTAACCAAAAAAGAAAATGACTCGGTGTACTTTATGAAAAGTGCTCGATTTACAACGGCCAAAGACATCGATAATCCTGAATATTATTTCCAAACCAGTAAAGTAAAAATGGTACCCGGTAAAAAAGTAGTGGTAGGCTTAACGCACATGGTGATTGCCGATGTCCCTACTCCTCTAGCCCTGCCGTTTGCCTTCTTTCCAATGACAGAAAAAAGTCGTTCGGGTTTGATTATCCCAACTTATAGCGACAGTAATACCAGAGGATTCTCTTTGCAAAATGGAGGGTATTATTTTGCCTTGAGTGACAATTATGATTTAGCCATATTGGGCGATTATTACACCAACGGAAGTTATGCTTTAAGGTTTCAATCCTCTTATGCCAAGAAGTATCGGTTTTTGGGGAATTTGAATCTAAGAATTGAAAACCTAATCAATAGCGAAAGAGGCTATCCTGATTATTCCAGAACCAATATCTACAATATTCAGTGGACGCATTCTAAAGACTCGAAGTCAAATCCGAACTCTCGTTTTTCAGCTTCGGTGAATTTGGGTAGTAGTAAGTATTTTGTGAATTCCATCAATCAAAGTAATATCGGAGGGAGATTAAACAACACCTTAAGCTCTTCCATTTCCTATTCCAAGACTTTTAATTCTATTCCGCAAGTCAATTTGTCTTTAACGGCTACGCATTCGCAGAATACGAATACGGAACAAATTAATATGACGCTGCCAACCCTTCAACTTAGTGTCGACCGTATGTATCCTTTTGCACCAAAAGATGGCGTAAAGAAAGGCTTCTTCAAAAACATCAATTTACAATACAACCTAAGAGCGGAAAACCAAATCACCACTACCGATTCACTGTTCTTTAAACCTAAGATGTTTCAAGATGCTAAAGTCGGTTTCCAACACAGCATTCCTTTAAGTACTAATTTCAAAGTATTCAAACATTTTAGTGCTACTACGGCTATGAATTATAACGAAGTGTGGTATTTAAAAACCATAAGAAAACGCTATGACCCTGCCCAAAACAAAGTAGTAGATGATATCGTACAAGGTTTTGATGCTTTTAGAACGTATTCGCTTTCCTTTGGATTGGGAACTACTATTTATGGAACCTTCAACTTTGGCGAAAATAAAAGGATTCAGGCTATTCGACATGTCATGCGTCCGAATGTTTCTTATAGTTACACGCCAAGTTTCTCTAAATATTACGACACCTATGATCCTGATGGAACCGGAACCATTAGAAAAGATTATACCCGATTTGATGGTGGTATTTTTGGTGCCCCAGGAAGAGTAATGTCAAACAATGTGGGATTCAGCTTGAGTAATACTTTTGAAGCTAAGGTAACCGATAAAGATTCGACGAAAACGGAGCCTAAGAAAATCATGCTGTTGAACAATTTAAATTTCTCCACCAATTACGATATTTCTGCCGATTCCCTTAAGTGGTCGCCTATGCGTGTTAGTGGTGGAACACAATTGTTAAATAAGAAAATGAACGTGAACTTTGCCGCTACACTCGACCCTTATGCCATAAACAACACTGGAAAACGTATCAATACATGGAACATTGATAATGGTGGAAGTTTGTTCAGAATGACTAGTGCCAATATGACTTTGAACTACGCCTTCTCTAGTAGCGATGTGGATGATGAAAAGAAAAAGAAAGACAGTCAAACCGAAAAAAACGGAGGTCGTAAAGATGATTTATTTGGTAGCAGTGTAGATTTGAGCGACCGGCGACAGAGTCAGTTTGGGGAAGATAATAAAAACAAGGAGGAAACGCCTTCCGAGTTTTTTAAATACAAATTACCCTGGGACATGAACCTCGCCTACTCCTTGACGTATTCGAACAGCAATCGGGAGAAGAAAATAACCGGAAATTCCTTGATGGTTTCTATGAATACCGATTTAACACCAAAATGGAAGATTGGAGTTTCCAGTGGATATGACTTTGTACAAAAAGGAGTGACTTTTACTCAGCTTCGTTTTGAAAGAGATTTGCTGAGTTGGCGTATGGATTTCAATTGGGTTCCTTTCGGAGATAACCCGTATTGGGGCTTCTTTATCGGAATTAAAGCGGGCGTCTTGAGTGATATTAAGTGGGATAAACGTAACCAAGCGGATAGAGTTATTAGATAGTTTTAAGTTTTGAATTATGAGTGATAAAAAGATAATTTTTACAGATAAGGCTCCAGCTCCTATTGGCCCTTATAACCAAGCCGTTTTAGTGGGGAATACTTTGTATACTTCGGGGCAAATTGCCTTGGACCCTGTTACGATGGAGTTAATTTTGGATGACATTGAAACCGAAACTAAGCAAGTCATGGAAAACATGAAAGCCGTTTTAGCCGCTGCCGAGATGACTTTTGACCACGTAATAAAAACAACCATCTTCATCATGAACATGGGCGACTTTGCCCGAATAAATGCCGTTTACTCTCAATACTTTGACGAAGCTGCTGCCCCTGCCCGTGAAACCGTTCAAGTTGCAGGCTTACCTAAAGGCGTGAATGTGGAGATTTCGATGATTGCAGTGAAGTAGTTTAACTCTAGATCTCTCATCTATTTTATATAACAACTTCGAGGGAACTCGGAGTTTTTTTGTAAACTTTTCTAACTGTTATATAGCAAATCCCTTTTCTATTAGACAACCCATAGTGCCATTAGCATGTCCGATAATGTCCGGTTTTGTCCTATATTGTCTCTTTGTTCGATCATTAAGTGTAGTTTGTTCGATACATGTTCGATATTCGTTCGGTAGCGTTTTGGCAAAATGGACCTTTTACCGAACGAATATCAAACCAATATAGAACAACATAAAAAGAAGATGGAAAATCTAATAAAAATCCTTTTATACATTTAGCAGTTTTAAAAATAATAGTACATTTGATTGAATACAGTTACAAAATAGGAACTGTCAACCAAAAAAGGGTTGTATACAGTGGATAAAGTAACGGGGGTATACAAGTTACAAGCCATTTTATGACGACACTGCTAAAAATAGGGTTTTGTTTATTCTTTTTATCTCAAACTTATGAGTACAATTTCAATCGAAAATTGACTTATGAAATTACCGATTTAAAAAACCAAAAGAAAAACCATCTTGTTTCTTATTTTTTAAATGAGCAAGACAACAGCTACTTTTCTACTAACAATACTTTTGATAATAATAGAGAAGATGTTACACTTTTGGATCAAAATGGAATTTACTGGAAAGGCCAAATAAAACATGAAGATTTAACAAAATCTGAAATTCTATTGAAAAATGGAACGTTATTACCATATCAAAACCCATATAAATTTCAAGTTGACAATTATGATTTTGAAGAATTAAAAGATACCGTTTTAAACAATAGAACTTGCAAACGTTTTATGTTGAGAAACAATGTAATAAAAAATGAAAAGAAGAAAAAACTTGGTAGAGAAATCTATGTAATTGATACCTCTGCAAACATCAAACCTTTGTTGACCTTTTGCACTGCATATGAAGTATGGAAAAGCAGAAAAAATATCCCAAATGGGCTTATTATAGAAAAGTATTTTTACAATTTTAAAGGCGAGATGATAACCAAAGAGAAATTAAAAAGCAGTGAAAATATAAACATTAAATTTAAAGTCGCTTCAGAATAAAAACGTCTTGTAACAACCGTGTAGCAATGGCTGATTTCGGTTTTTTTTGGAAAGTTCACGGCTACGGGAAATTTTTAATATATTTAAATGTTCCGCGATAGAATAACGCTACTCTCAGCAAACGGACGATTCGTTAACTACTTTTTACAACCACCCTTCAACCACAAAATCAAACAATAAAAAATCAAATCACACGTTATACCAATTATGATGACGACAATAAAAAAATTACAAACGGTGAAACTTATCTTATTGATGGTTATAACCTTTGCCGTTTCACAAGACAGTATGGCCTGTAGTGGATATAAAATTACCATTGGGAATAAGACCATATTAGGAAGCAACGAAGATGCTTGGAGAGTAACACCTCATATTTGGTTTGAAAAAGGAAGAGGTAACGGTAAATACGGAGCTGCATTTACAGGTTCAAGATTTGACGGAGCCAACGGATACGCACCCCAATCCGGAATGAATGAAATGGGGCTCGCCTTTGAAAGATTGGTTTCCTACCACCCCCAGCAAGAACCCTTTGCCAACAAAAAAACTATAGCCAACCCCACCCAATATTTGAAAGACATTTTACACACTTGCAAAACAGTAGAAGAGGTCCAAAAATATATTAGCCAGTATGATCACAGCTATTTCATGGAAGATGTTTTTATTTATGTAGATAAATCTGGGAAATATCTTGTGGTTGAGCCTTATATATTGACTATCGGAAACAAACCGACTTATGTGATATCCAACTTCTGCCCTTCCATAACGCCAGAACAAAATGCCAATAAAGTAGACCGATACCGTAAAGGAGTAGCGTTTTTAAAGAACGGCATCGACACCACACTACAGTTCTGCACCGCATTATCGGATACGATGCACGTTTGCAGACAAAAAATTGGAGATGGAACTTTACTTTCGTCTATATGGGACTTAAAGAACGGAACGGTAAACTTATATTTTTACCACAACTATAAGACCACCGTTCAATTCAACCTAAGCGAGGAATTAAAAAAGGGCGACCACATAATTCCAATAGAAACACTATTCCCGCATAACCCTGAATTCGAAAAACTACGCCATTACAAAACCCCAAAAGACAGCATGGTAATAGGCCTATTTATAATAGCTTGTGCCGGATTTTTTTTACTGACTTCCCTATTCTTTCTAATCCAGTATTTCAGAAGAAGGGAGCCTAAAAAGTATGCTTATCTACAACTAATGCTGTTTCCTATTGGCCTAATGCTATGCTATTATATGTATGTGTTAAGCGGACCCATTTCCGTTTTTTACTTTCCAGCACCCTATAAAGACCCAAAAAATATTTTTATAAGTGTAACTTCATACCTACCATTCCTAGTACTACTGCTGATAATCCCTTTTGGTGTGATGAATTACAAACTAATAAAAGAGAAAAGTTGGAGTTTCTTTGCCACAGGACTATTTACCCTAAACAATCTTATTTACCTTATACTAATTGGACTATTTGCCTATTGGAGGTTTTATGACATTTTCAACTAAGATACAGAATGAAAATAAAAAAGGATATTTCTATATATTTACAACTAAACAATAAAGACTTCATTGCCTGAACACATGTAACGTTATAAACAATTAAACCTCAATACTTTTGAAAAGAACACTTACAATTATTATACTATTCTTTTTTAGTTTCAGTTTTAGTCAAAACGAAATTAAAAACTTTGATGAAACAAACAAGTTACCTGAAATAGAAAAATTTGTTAATGATGTTGACGAAATATTATACCCATGGCAAGAAGAAAGCTTAACATCTACATTAAAATCAATTAAGGACAAAACAGGCGTAACAATTATAATCGTTACAATCAATTCGATTTTACCATATAAAAATATTTCAGATTACACGTCAGCATTGGTTAAACAATCAAAAAATGGGTGTATTTTCATAGTTGTTTATAGAAGTAAAGGACAAATTCAAATTAAGAATTGTGATTTTGTATCGAAAAAATTAACAAGTAAGGAAACTAATTTAATAATTAAAGACTGTATGGTATCTGAATTTATAAAAGGTAACTATCCAATTGGATTTCAAGAAGCACTAATTGAAATTGAAAAGCAAATAGAATAACTTCTAATAAAACCCCTTTCAAGCACCACCTCATATACTTTATAAACCATAACCCTCTAAAAAGATATTTCTAAATATTTACAACCAAAGAGGAAAGGCGTCAGCACGTTGTAAGCAAGCTTAATCATCTATATGAAAAAAATCACAGAGTTAACAGAAACAAGATTAGGAACAGTATATGTTATGGATGAATACGGCAATCGGGAACGCGATGCTGAAGAATATATATTGCAACGTCAAGTCAAAAGCGTTGAGGTGACTAAACGAATAGGACATTATATTATTGATATAATTTTATTTCGCCTTTTACTCATAGCTATAGGTCATCTGCTAGAAAATGCCAATGTTAGCATAACATTTGATACGGATCTTCAAGCAAGTGCCTTCAATTTGGCTTTTAATGCTTTTCTCTACGTGTTTTATTATGCCATCTTTGAATCCATTTGGCAAAGAACACCAGGAAAATTTATTACTAAATGCAGGGTAATTGACGAATATGGCAATGCCCCCGATTCAATGACCATACTTTTAAGATCTTTAATTCGAGTGGTACCCTTTGAACCTTTTTCCTGTACTGGCAATAAATACAGCTACGGATGGCATGATAAATGGTCCAAAACTTGGGTAGTGAGTCAAGATGAATTGGAAGAACTAAAAAGAATCCAAGCAGAACAAGAACAGTCAGAATAATTTATACCGCTACTCCTCTATAATTCCTTAGTTGTAGGTTGTAGGTTGTATGTTCTAGGTAGTAAGTGACAGCTTATATATAAAAGAGGGTATATTTGAGGTAATACCGCTACAAAATGACGGGGTTATGTAAGATTAATGCAACCATTACATGCGAAATTTAAAAGACATCGATATTAATAAAAGCCTTGAGCAAAAGAAATTAATCTATCCAGAAAAGTGGTTTGAGAAATTTGATTCATTGTGTGTTTATTTTTTTTTCTGTATTGTATTCATCATGCCATTTTTAGTTTATTTTGATCCATATAGAAATAAAATAAAAACAGGAAGTGAATATTATTTGCTTTTCATTGTTAGTTTAATTAGTATATATGGAATTTACAGAAAAGCAACAGAAAAATGTCTCTCGAAAATTATAACGCAAAATGAAAAGGCTAAAAATAAGAAGTTGGTCAAAGAATATTGTGAAAAGCTTGGCTATGTAATGTCTCAAAATTCTAAAAGCACTAAGGATTTATACATATTTGATGCCTCTGGTTTTATAAGTATGAGGCCTACTGATAAAACTTGCCGAATTTTCATATTTGATAAACAAACTATATATTTTACTACAATACGAGATAATTTTGCAGGGAATCCTCCAGTTTTGACTACGCATATTATATTAAAATATGATTTAAAGAAATTAGTACTAGATAGCCATGGCAAAAGTTAACAACCGTCTCAAACAATTGTAAATTTTGCAGTGAGTTCACGTTTTAGTTTTAGTAAATTTATAATTAAAGCCTCCAAGGCAAATCGGAGTTTTTTGTTTAAATGTCATCACACTTTGTCATACTGACGAAGGAAGTATCTCATCAACTTTAGTCCTAATAGTTTGGCAGCAGGGAAACCCCTGTTGGTTTTTACCCCATTTTCATTGTTTTTAGCATGCCTTTGGCGGATTATATAAAAAGAGAGTAAATTCCAGTTACTACCACTCCAAAATAGCGAGGATATACAAATTAGGTAAACATACTTCAGAAAAACAAGGAACAAAATGCCAACACTTCGCAAAAACTAAAGAGCAAGCAATTTGCCTATTCCACCTTTTGTTTTTTCATTCGGTATTCTTTTCCCCACTCGGCCATAGATATCATGATGGGCGATAAGGTAAGCCCAAACTCGGTTAAAGTGTATTCAACCCTGGGTGGGATTTCAGCATAAATTTTCCGGCTTATTAACCCATCATCTTCTAATTCTCGCAACTGCTGAGTAAGCATAGATTGCGTAATTCCCTTGACACTTCGCTTCAATTCTCCAAACCTTGCTGGAGAGGTATGATAGATAGCATTAATTAAAATGGCTTTCCATTTCCCACCCAAAACTTGCATGGTTGCCGTTACTGGGCAAGATTTTTCATCAAAAACAATTTTTTTTTCGTTTTCAACTTCTTGATTATCAATATTAGTATTGTTATTCATACTTACACATTTAAAATGTCCTACTTGTGAGAATAAATATAACTCTCAATATTTGCACTACAATAGTAAACAAAACTATTGAAATAATAAAAAATCAATCACTTCATTTAATTTCTTTTTATCATGAGTAACAACGCTCCCTCCCGCCCTCTTGAAATTCTGCGAATAGACAGCAGCTCGCGTTATGCCGATTCCGTGTCCCGACACCTAACCGACCACATGGTGGCTCGTCTGTTGCAGGAATATCCCGAGGCTAACGTCACGACTCGAGATTTAGCAGCAGGTATACCGCTCCCAACAGAGGCGTTCGTTGAGGGGAGTTTGTACGCCATGCAAAACCCAACCCCAACCATGCAAGCCGCCATACAACTTTCTAACGAAATGGTGGCCGAACTCCTCGCTGCTGATATAGTGGTGCTCGGCTTGCCGGTCTACAACTGGACCATTCCCTCCACTTTTAAGGCGTACGTTGACCATATCAGCCGTCTTGGCGTGACCTTTGGATACATCAACGGAGTTAGGCAAGGCTTACTCAAGGCCCGTAGCATTTACATCCTCTTTACCAGCGGAGGCACCGCTATAGGCAGCGAGAATGATTTTGCGACTCCGTATGCGACGTATTTGTGGCAAACCTTGGGTATTCAAGACGTGCAGATTATTGATGCTTCCGGACTTTTGTTCAACGCTGAGGAGATAACACAAAATGCCAAGACCCAGATAGATCAGTTGGTGTTACCTGTGTTTGCTTGATGGCTTAACAACTAAATAATAAAAACAACTTAAAATTAATAAACATGGTAAATACTTTAAATTGGTTTGAAATCCCAGCAACAGATTTCGCCAGAGCAAAAGCATTTTATGCTACAGTCTTAGATGCTCAAATTCAAGAAGACCCTAATCCTCATATGCAATATGCCTATTTACCGTCTGATCCTCAAAAAGGCGGATTTGGCGGAGCCATTGCTAGTGGTGAAAACTTTGTTCCTGCAACGACGGGCACAACGGTATACTTAGATGGCGGCAACGACCTTTCGGTTCCGTTAAGCAGAGTAGAAAGTGCGGGGGGAACCATTATTCTTCCGAAAACGGATATCGGCGAAAACAGGGGCTTTATTGCACTTTTCATCGACACAGAAGGAAACAAAGTGGGATTCCATTCCATAGGATAAAACAGCGTGCTCCTGCATCTTAGTAAAATAGCTGATAGCAGTGTTATCATTACTAAGTTTATAGACAAGAACTCCGAGGCCACTCGGAGTTTTTTGTTTGGATGTATCACACTTTGTCATGCTGACGAAGGAAGTATCTCATCAACTTAATTGCTTTTAGAATGCCTTTTGACGGTTTATATAAAAAAGATAGTATATTTGGTATAATACTGTTACAAAATAGCGGGTATTTATAAGTTAGCTTCAATGCTCAAAACTGTGCACAAAAAATGAACTTATCTTTTAGAATAATTTTTAAATCTGAAAATTGGGAGAATTTCTCTTATATGCTTCTTTTTCTTGGAATGGCTTTTTTTATGTATAGAATAATGAAGTGGAATGTGAAAATAAGAAGAGAAAAGAATTTTAGTGAAATAATTACTAAAGGAAATATAATCCGAAATTGGATGTTCATAGTTTGCTTAATTTTTGGTGCATTAGTATGTTTTTTGAGATTGGTATTTTAATGCTAACGCACAGCCGCTAACAGCGGTTTCGCACAATGGCTGGTTTATTTTTCTTTAGCCGGAAATTACTCAAAAGGAAATTTACATATCTTTACAACAAAGCGGAAAGTTGTCGCCACTGCGAGAAGCCGCGGAACGTTAGCGGCAATTTTTGAGTACTAAATCTTAAATAAAGACAACATGAAAGAGTTACCAATATTTAGGATAACTTCTGATGGAAAACAGAAAGAAATTAATTGGGTTGAACTTAATCAACTAAAGAAGGATATTCTTTGGATATATGATGAAAATACTAATGATCTTTTTAATGTTTTTATACCAAAGGTATCTTTTCAAAGTAAATATTGGGAATATCTATCATTGAATGGTGACAAATTTCTTTATGAAGATGTTAAAGATTTTTACATGCAAGGGGTTTTGATAATAATTCTTTGCATGACAATAGACTATACAGACACTGAAAGTGGAAATCAAAATATATTTGAAGGAACCGAAATAGATTTGATAATAAAATATGTAAAAGATTTTGAGCCAAGAAATACAAATCAAGCTAAACTTAAAAGCATCGTAATCTCACGACTTGAAGTTGCTAATTTAATGACAGAAAGTGATTTAATGAATAAAGAATATGAACATACAAATCTTAATGACTTTGTAAAAGAATTAGAGTGGGTTGATTCTGAATTTATTAAATCTTATTATAAAAGTTTAAGTATATAAAAACTACCACTACGCTCCCGCACGAATCCCTTCGTGTACTTTTTTCTTGTCTATAACTAAAAACCCTCAGTCCTACCTCACTAGGACTTTTTTTATTTCTATCCTTCCCTAACTATATCCTCAACCGCAAATTTCAATCCCATTTTGTAGCAAAAAAAGGCGCTGTAAAAATAGTAATCATGCATCGCCGTAGCTAAATGGAGCATCCCCACAGCTAAATGAAGTACCCCCATAGCTAAATGAAGTACCCCCATAGCTAAATAGAGCATCCCCAAAGCTAAATGGAGTACCCCCACAGCTAAATGAAGTACCCCCATAGCTAAATAAAGCATCCCCAAAGCTAAATGAAGTACCCCCACAGCTAAATAGAGCATCCCCGTAGCTAAATGAAGTACCCCCATAGCTAAATGAAGCACCCCCATAGCTAAATGGAGCACCCCCGTTTCTCAAGAGAGCATCCCCATACATAAATGGGGTATCCCAATTGGTAGTTCGTAATTATTAATTTATTCCGTTGCGCTCCTTACAGTCGAGAAAAGCTCTGGTGTCGTAATTATTTTAATTCATCCAATCCCAGCAACAACAACTGCGCAGTAGCTTCATTAGTAGCAACGGGTACATTATGCACATCGCATATACGAATCAGCATATTAATATCAGGTTCGTGAGGATGACTCGAGTTAGGGTCTTTGAAGAATAGGACCATTTTGGTTTTGCCTTCCGCTACTCGAGCTGCTATTTGGGCGTCCCCTCCCATCGGTCCTGAGAGCATTTTTTTTACTTTAATCCCAACAGCTTCTACTTTACTTCCCGTAGTTCCCGTAGCAATAAGTTTGATGTTCTCTTTTTCTAAAAGGTGTTTGTTTTTATTGATAAACTGAACCATGTCGGCTTTTTTGCCATCATGTGCAATTATAGCGATTTCCATAAGTCGTATTTTAATGCAAGGTAAAATATTCCTCTAAAGGGAGCAAATAAAAAAGGCCTACTGTTAAGTAGACCTTCTATTGAATTATTTATTCAAAGCATGGTAGGCAATCAAACCATCAATAGGTCTTCTTAGCACGTTACCCACTTTAATATCGTATTCTTCTAGGGCTTTCTCTAGTTCTTCTCTTAAATAAAAAGCGATAGAGCCTACAAAATGTACTAAGACATCTCTACAATTATCAAACTGCATGATATAATTTTGAGCAAAGTCTTTCATCTCCGCTTGGATGATATTTTTACAGAAAGGTTCGTCTTTGTGCTTTATCAAGAACTTAGCAAAAGTAGCCAAATACGCATTCGGATTCGGTTCTTTGTATAAATTATGTTTGATGTAATCAGGATCTACATTATATTCCTCTTGAAATTCTTGCGCTAATTCCTTAGGCATTTGGTTGAAAAAGTAGCCACGTAACAAATGACGTCCAAAACGATTTCCAGAACAGTCATCCATAGCAATATACCCTAAGGATTGTACTTTTTGGTGCAACACATTTCCATCAAAGAAACTACAGTTAGAACCCGTTCCTAAGATGCAAACTATCGCTTGCTCGCCTTTTGGAGTAGTAGCATACACCGCAGCATAAGTATCTTCATGTACCGAAATCTTAGCTTTAGTAAAATACTCTTGAAACACTTTAGTCAAAAAGTCTTTCATTCTATCCGTTCCGCAACCAGCACCATAAAAATAAAGATGAGAGGCTTTGTCTTTGTTATGAGAAATATCAAACTTATCTTCTAAACGGTTGATGATTTCTTCCTTATCCAACACTTCCGGATTCAACCCTAGTGTTTGTGTAGTGAACAATACTTTTCCGTTATCATCAATGGCAATCCAATCGGCTTTGGTAGATCCACTATCAACTAATAATTTCATTTGGTTTCGTTTTGGTTTGGTTGTATAGCATAAAAAAGAGTAAAGATATTAGTTTAGGCTATTCTCTTTACTCTTTTTTAAATTTTCTTATTTCAAATTAGCGATATGAACTGCTAAATCAATTAATTTACTTGAATATCCGTACTCATTATCATACCAAGACACTAATTTGAAGAACGTAGAGTTCAACCCAATTCCCGCTTTAGCATCCACAATAGAAGTTCTTGAATCAGACACAAAATCTTGAGAGACTACATCATCTTCAGTATAGCCTAAAATGCCTTTCATTTCATTTTCTGAAGCTTTTTTCAACACAGCCATGATTTCTTCATACGAAGTTTCTTTAGCTACTTTTACCGTTAAATCCACCACAGACACGTCAACCGTAGGAACACGGAAAGACATTCCAGTTAATTTCCCATTCAAGGCTGGAATTACTTTCCCCACCGCTTTAGCAGCTCCTGTTGAAGAAGGAATGATGTTTACACTAGCAGCACGTCCACCTCTCCAGTCTTTTCTAGAAGGTCCGTCAGCTGTCATTTGAGTTGATGTGGTAGCGTGAACGGTTGTCATTAACGCTTCTACAATACCGAAGTTATCATTGATTACTTTCGCTAATGGTGCTAAACAGTTAGTAGTACATGAAGCATTAGACACTACTGTATCAGTTGCTTTAGCTTCATGGTGATTTACTCCCATTACAAACATTGGTGCATCTGCTGATGGTGCAGAGATAACCACTTTTTTAGCTCCCCCTTCAATGTGGGCTTTTGCAGTTTCCACTGTAGTGAAGAACCCGGTGCATTCTGCTACAATATCTACATCTACATCTTTATCATCCCATTTGATTAATTTAGGGTCTCTTTCTGCAGTTACACGGATGTATTTATCGTTTACATATAACTTTCCGTCTTTTACTTCTACTTTTCCAGCAAAACGACCGTGTACTGAATCGTATTTTAATAAATAAGCCAAATGGTCTACATCTAATAAATCATTGATGG
The DNA here is from genome assembly GCF_025947145.1 of Flavobacterium sp. N1994. Classification (NCBI taxonomy): domain Bacteria; kingdom Pseudomonadati; phylum Bacteroidota; class Flavobacteriia; order Flavobacteriales; family Flavobacteriaceae; genus Flavobacterium; species Flavobacterium sp. N1994. Next base: position 278,787 of record NZ_CP109999.1, on the reverse strand, counting down.
CTACTACTTCTACATTGTCTCTGTTATAGGTTTCTCTGAAAACTATTCTTCCAATTCTTCCGAAACCGTTTATTCCTAATTTTACTTTTGACATCTTATTTATTTGCTTTAGGCATTATGCCGATTAATTTTTGTTATTCGTAATTTCTAATTCGTAATTAATTATGTAGTCATGATATCAGACACTCTCAATAATTCTTGATCAATTTCTGAATGACCTTTGATAGCGTTTTCCAATGGAGTCAAGGCTACTTTATCGTTTAGGATACCTACCATATAATTGGATTTTCCTTCTAGTAACGATTCCACTGCTTTTACACCCAAACGTGAAGCCAAAACCCTGTCGTAACAAGACGGTGCTCCCCCACGTTGCATGTGCCCTAATACAGAAACACGGATATCATATTCTGGTAGATTTTCTTCGATATAATCTTTTAGTTCGAATACACTTTTCCCGATTTTATCCCCTTCGGCAATCACCACAATACTCGATGATTTTCCTGAGGCTTTACTTCTCTTTAAAGACTCTAACAATCGTTCTAGTCCTAAGTCTTGTTCTGGGATAAGGATTTCTTCTGCTCCAGCACCAATTCCAGCATTCAAAGCAATATGTCCAGCATCACGCCCCATTACTTCCACAAGAAATAAACGGTTGTGCGAACTGGCTGTATCTCTAATTTTATCGATACATTCTACCACAGTATTCAAAGCGGTATCAAAACCTAAAGTATGACTGGTTCCAAAAATATCATTATCAATAGTGCCTGGAATTCCCATTACAGGGTACCCAAATTCATTATTGAAAACTTCAGCTCCTGTAAAAGAACCATCTCCTCCAATAACAACAAGAGCATCAATTTTAGCATTAACTAAATTTTGATGCGCTTTAAGTCTTCCTTCTGCGGTCATGAATTCTTTTGATCTAGCCGATTTCAAAATGGTTCCTCCTTTGTTCACGATGTTGTTTACGCTTCGTGGTCCCATTTCTTTAAAATCGCCTTCAATCATACCTTGATATCCTCTGTAAATACCAACACATTCAATATCGTGAAAGGCACATGTCCTAACAACAGAACGGATGGCAGCATTCATTCCAGGAGAATCACCTCCCGAAGTTAGAACACCTATTTTTTTTATAGTATTTGGCATTTTTTCAGTATTAAAATGTAAAATTAGCAAACAACTGCTATTAATTCACCCCATTTATTGCCATAATAACAATCTAGAGTAAATTCAATCGTTTTCGTTGATAAGTTTTTGAGTTATTCATTTTAAGAAGAGGATTTCCGCCTTAATCGTCTGTCGGAATTGCTTCTTTATTTGGAGTAGGTTCTGGTTTTTTCTTCTCTTTATCCGCCGCTTTTTTTTCCTTGATGGTCATATTATCAGGAAGCAAACTAGAGTCATGGATTTCAGTACTTGAATTTTTGTTGGTCTCTGCTTTACCTAATTTGGCGTTTTTAAATATCTTATTGACCAATTCACTAAAGGTATCAAAATCAACTTCATAAGACATTCCTAACCCTTGCGTATAACCAACGCCTTGACCAATATAGGTAATGTCATTTTCCCGATTAAAGACTCTTAGGTTCAAGGTACCATCTTCATTTACGCGGTATTGCACTTCAAGATTTCCAACTATAGAGGTTTGGGTAATACCACCCACTGGCACCCCTACTTTTCCGTTAACGGTAATTCGGTCATTAATTTTAGAAGAAACATTTACACTAAAACGAGCATCTGTTTGTTGCCCTGTAGCCAATTTATCGGCCACGACATATTCTGGTGCAATAGAAATTTTATCATTGTTATTGGAGAAAATATCTCCAAATAGGCTACTCGCTTTTTCATAAAGATTATTAGACAACTGGTTTTGATTAACCCCATCTTGACTCAGAAAACTCCCTGAAGAAAGCAAATACAAAGCTTGTGTTTGACGAGCATCTCTATCATCTAATTTATATTGTATTTCTGATTTTAAAGAACTGCTCACATTAGGGAAATTGATATTAAAATCAGGTTCCGGATTGGTTAAATTCCCTCTAACTCCAATCACCACTTCCACATCTACTTTCTTATTAAAAGATGGATTATCAATCAGAATTGCTGGATTAGCTCCACCTGGAACTTTATATACGGCTTCCAAATTTAAAGTGGCTGCCAATGGATCTCCTGCCCACACAATAGAACCTCCTTTTTTTACAGTAAAATCTTTTCCTATTAATCCTCCGTATTTAAAGTTATAGGAACCCGAGACCACGGAAAAATCACCAAACATTTCAAATTTACCAAACGTATTAATTCGGAATAAAAGAGTACCATTGCCTTTTCCTTTCATACCATGACCACTTTCTCTATTCAGAATGACTTCGATATTGGCGATTTCAGTAATATTAAAATTAAAGTCTAATTCAAGTCCGCTATAATTTCTATTTTGAACCACATTACTCTTGTCCCCTTTCTTATTCTTTTTCTCTTCTGGAGTTAAAAAGTGAATGTATTTGTTTTCGTCTACGGCTTCAGCATCATTTATAGGGATTTTAATATCGGTTCCTTTCGCCGACTCTGCATCTACTTTGATCATCAAGTTACCAGTAGGTCCTTTTATAGTCGCCGAACCATTCATAAAGGCCGTACCATAATAAGCGGCATCTTCTTGATCAACCGTATTTAGAGCTAACAATCGTTTAGAATTAATACTCAAATCCAATTGCCAATCCCCAAATTGTTTGTGTTTTATAAATCCGTTGATGGTTCCTTTGGTATCAAATTTAGTATCCGTAATGTTCGTTTCACGGATGATGAATTTATTTTCCGTGACATCTATCACTGAATTATCATCAAATTTATAATCGGTATTAAGATACGGAATGTTTAGCCCAGCCTCATTAACAAACAATCTTCCATTATAATCTAAATTATCAACATCCCCATTAATCCTAGCATTTCCTGAAGCAAATCCTCTTATGTTAGTAATCACATCGCCTCCAATTTTGCCTAAAACGCCTAGATTAAATTTGTCAAAACTGAGGTCAACATCCAAAGCTGTTTTATTATCAAAGACCGAAATATTTCCTTCAGCACTAAAAGATTCAACATTTTTGTTTTCTAAAGTTGATTTTAAATGAAACGTTCGGAGCGATTCGTCTCCTCTGATGTCCAAATTTAAATCTCCTAAAGCGATGTCGTTCACTTTCAAACTATCTATCTTAAGTGTCGAAGTAGGTTGGAAAACCGTATTGTTTTGCTTGAAATTAACTTTACCATTCAGATTTCCATCAAACTTAAACTTCTCTACATCGGGGGTAATTTTGTTTAAATCGACATTAGTAAAGTTGAGCTCTAAGTCCTTATTCTGCTTGCCTTGCAGCAATCCTACAAAACTCATACTTTGATTTTCATGGGACAGTATTATGTTTTCAAAAGAAAAGTTATTCAGCTTTTTATCAAAAACAATTTTATTATTCTCCTTGCTTTCTTTTTCATTTAAATTCCATAAAAAGTCTTTGAACTGAAGCTCTGATTTATTAAATCCGATTACGTTTTTATTCTCCTTATTAATGGTATGGTAGAAATTCAAGTTGTAAAAATCCTTGCCTTCTTTACCCCCTTTAAACTCCGATCTAAAGTACAAGCTATCGTTAACTATCGTGTTAATCATACTAAAATCTCTTATTTTATAGTACTTGGTCTTGATGGAATCAAGCTGCACATAAGAACTGTATAACGGATTTTTATTATCTACTTGAAAGACTAACTTATCAAACGTATTGTTGTACGCTACAATTTGTGGTGATATAAAATCGAGCTTAAAGTTTTTGGTGTCTGAGCTGATATTTCCTTTTAATGTGGTGTTTTTAGCCAAAGAAATATTAGGATTAAAAATCTCAATGATTTTACTATGCAATGAAAAATCAAACTTCAGGTATTGGTTGGGAGTGACTTTATTGGGTCTGTAATTTCGGTACAAACTTCCCATTGAATTCTCTACTATTTTTTGTACTTCGGCCAGCTTATATTTTCCAACAACGGTACCTTCGATGGCATCGGGAGAATTGACAACCACCGCTCGTTCTCCAGTAGCATCAAAACTAGAATTGACATTCAGGTAATCGATAAAATAAAGATCTTTTCTGTTTTGGTAAGAAGCATTGGTTAATAAGAAATCCCCTTTCAAATTATCCAACGAATTCCCTGTGGCTTTAATCACAATATCCCCTTTAAAAACAGCAATTGAATCTTTTATAAAGTTCAGTTTTTGCAGATTAGCATAATCTATTTTGGTATGGAAATCATAAATGTTTTCTCTTTTGGACAAATCTAACACTCCGTTGAAATCCATGAATAAATTAGGGTCGTTTACATAGAATTTACCTTTAAATATGGGTTCTTTAAAGCTTCCGTCAACGATAACCTTGGTATAATTATAACCGTTATATTTCAATTGAAAAATATCGCCAACAAAAGTGGTGTTTAAATATTTTCGGGTAAATCCTTTTCCGTCGACATCCAAATTAAGAGACACTTTTCCTAGACTTTTTTCGTTTATCAAAGCACCAATATCAAATCCGTCTAAGATGACATTTCCTTGGTATTTCGCATTGTCAATAGTATTGAGATTAGACATGTGCAAATCAGACTCAACAATACCAAGTGCCGTATTCATAATGAAATTGGTATTGATGTAAGTTTGGGTTACTTCGGCATCTCCAGCATAATAAAACTGTCCCAATTTGTCTAAAGAAGAAGGCAATTTCTTCCCGAGAATATTAGGCAATAGTTTTGTCAAATCTTTATAATTGGAAGCTATTTTATTAAACTTACCCTTCATGTAAAAAGCACCAGGAGCTCTTGGAAAAAGATTTTTGAAGTTAACGTCTCCTTTGATGATTGAATTCTTTCTATCCTGCAAATACATATCCGTAGCATAGAAATCATTTAAGGTTCCTTTGATTTTGGAGTTCAGATAGAACTTTTGGTTGGGAGCTAATTCACTATAGAAGTGGCGAATATCGTTTGTTGACAAGGTAGAACTGTCAATCGCAACATCAAATTTAACTCTATTGTTGAAATTACTGAAGTCATGGTTGTCCTTATTGTAATTAAGAATTACCATTCCGTTCAAATAAGACTCTGGGGTTCTCACTTCAAGGTTTTCTAATCTAATATTCTTTTTAGTATAGGTGAAATCCGCAAGCAAATTATCAACGGTAACCCCACGATGATCATGAAAAGTCATTGCTGCAATGTTGGCAGTAACATTTGGTCCTTTTATTTTGAATTTCTTTAAATGCGCATCGAGTTGCGTAAAGTCGACATCTTTTGGATCTGCTCTGTTTTCATCTAACATCACAAAGCGGCTCTTGGTTAGATATATATTATCTGAAGTCATTAAAAACTTTCCGCTACTTGGCTTTCCGTCGTCAAAAGCGGCGATGAACAAATCGAGGTTCGTTTCTTTTTCTCCTTTGTAATTCTTAATTTGAAGATAAAAGTTATCTAACCTTAGGTCTCCAAAAATCAACTTGCCATCCATTAATTTTTTGAAATCTAAAACCGTAGTTTTGATTCTTTGTGAATAAATTAAAGTATCTTGATGATGGTCTAGAATTAAGACTTGCTTTAGCTTTATCCCTCCAAAAAAGGTTATGGCAACCGCATCAATATTGATATGAGTGCCATAGCTTTTGTTGATTTTTTCAGTAGCATAATGAGCAATTTTACTTTGCACCACTGGCAAAGACAAGGTAATGCTGACTAATAATAAGAGTAGGATTAGCCCAACAATCGTTCGAAAAAGTATTTTCCGAAATTTTTTAAAACCGCTATTTGTTTTAATTTTTTCCAATTATTATCATGGCTTACGAAAGAAATTTACCTTTGTAAAAAATCTTTACATTTGATTTTTCTTTAGATTGTCAAATATAAATCAAAAATCGCGCCTTTTATGCATCCCGAAGAAGTTTTTATATTAGCCATCGAAAGTTCATGCGATGATACTGCTGCTGCTGTTTTAAGAAATGACAAAGTTCTATCGAATGTAGTAGCTAGGCAAAGTATCCATGAAGAGTATGGTGGTGTCGTTCCCGAATTGGCTTCAAGAGCCCACCAACAAAACATAGTTCCTGTAATTGATGTTGCTTTGAAAAAAGCAAACATCACCAAAAATCAACTGTCAGCAATAGCTTTTACTCAAGGTCCTGGATTGATGGGGTCGCTTTTAGTGGGTTCTTCTTTTGCTAAATCGATGGCGATGGCATTGGATATTCCTTTGCTTGCCGTGAATCACATGCATGCTCATATTTTGGCTCATTTTATTGATGAAGAAGGGTATGATAAACCAACCTTCCCTTTTTTAGCCTTGACTATTTCGGGAGGACACACTCAAATTGTGAAGGTTATTGATTTTTTCCATATGGAAATTATCGGAGAAACTACTGATGATGCTGTTGGAGAAGCGTTTGATAAAACCGCTAAAATATTAGGACTTCCCTACCCAGGTGGTCCATTAATTGATCAATTTGCTAAAGAGGGCAATCCTAACAAATATCTTTTCACGAAACCAAAAGTGGAAGGCTTGAACTTTAGCTTTTCTGGATTAAAGACTCAGATATTATATTTTGTTCAAAAAAATGTATTGGAGAATCCCAACTTTGTCGAAGAAAACAAAGCCGATATTTGTGCTTCGGTGCAACACATCATTATTGAAATTTTGATGGATAAATTAAAATTGGCTGTAGCCGAAACGGGTATTACGCAAATTGCTATTGGTGGAGGAGTTTCTGCTAATTCAGGTATTCGAAATACCTTAAAAGAAGCTGAAAGTAAATACGGCTGGAAAACCTTTATCCCAAAATTTGAATACACTACAGATAACGCTGCCATGATTGGTATTGTGGGCTATCAGAAGTTTTTGCATCAACGTTTTTCAGATGCTAATGTGGTTTCTAAAGCCCGAATTGAATTTTAACTATGCAATTATTCTACAATCCAAACATAACTGAAAGCGACACTTCGTTTGTTTTTGACAAAGAAGAAAGCAAACACATTATTAAAGTCTTGCGCAAAAAAGAAGGCGATGTTTTGCATGTTACCAATGGTTTAGGTTTTTTGTTTACAACCGAAATTACAATTGCTTCAGATAATAAATGCACCGTTAAGATTAATGCCACTGAAAAGCAAGAAACTCCTAAATTTCATTTGCATCTTGCCGTTGCTCCAACCAAAATGAACGAACGCTACGAATGGTTTTTAGAAAAAGCGACGGAAATTGGTATACAAGAAATCACCCCTATTATCTGTGAGCATTCCGAACGAAAAGTCATTAAAACCGATCGATTTCAGAAGATTTTGGAAAGTGCCATGAAGCAATCTTTACATTATTATTTGCCCAAATTAAACGAACCTATTCTTTTCAAAGATTTCATCAAAACCAAGAAATCGGGACAATTATTTATGGCACATTGTGAAGAAACCGATAAAAAATCGCTGAAAAATGAATTAAAAAACAATGAAGATGTTACCATTTTAATTGGTCCTGAAGGCGATTTTTCTGTTAAAGAAATCCAACTAGCCCTTGAAAATAATTTTATTCCTGTATCTTTGGGAGCCACCCGTTTACGAACTGAAACAGCGGCAATTGTGGCCTGTCATAGCGTAGTTTTTACAAATGAATAATACAATGCTTAAAAGATTTATTTTATTTTTATTGTTACTGCTAAATTCGACTATCCTTTTGAGCCAAAAGCAAACGCTTTTTATGGATAAAAATTATAATGAAACATTGGCTTTATCAAAGGTTGAAAAAAAACCTCTAATCATCTTCTTTTATGCTAGCTGGTGTCCACATTGTAACAAAATGAAGAATGAGATTTTCACAGATAGTACTGTCACCGCATTTTATAGAAAAAACTATGTCCGTATGGCAGTTGACGGCACAACAACTTATGGGCTAGAACTAAAAACCAAGTTTCGAAATCAATTCAAAGTCCTTAATTTTCCAACATTTGCCTTTTTAGATTCTAATGAAAATTTACTCTATTGTGTTTCAGGTGAATTAAAAAAAGAAGCTTTTCTCTCTGAAGGAAATGATGTTTTATTACCTGAAAATCAGTTGCCCAATATAAAGAATGCCTTTATCAATGATCCATCAAATATAGATAAGTGTTTGAAATACATAACAACGATTCGGAAAGCGGGTTTTGATGCTACGCCAATTACGCAAAAATACTTTAGTACAAAAACGGTAGAGGAGCGATTTACAGAGCCTAACTGGAAAGTCTTCTCTAATGGAATCAATAATTTTGATACCGATGAATTTAAATTTGTAGTTCAAAACAAAGAAGCCTTTTACAAAGTGATCTCACCCACAAGAGTAGATAAAAAAATAGTCTATACTGTATCTCAAACATTAAGACCTTTTGTAGAGGCTATCGACACAATCAATTATGATAAAAAACGGTTGGTAGCGGAAGCTTTTCACTTTCAAAAAATAGATTCATTATTATATCGATTTGATGTTCAAATTCTATCTGGGACTCCTAATTGGAAAAAATATCAAAAAGTAACTTCTGAAAATGTGGAGAAATATTCATGGAAAGATCCCGTTATGCTCAGTGACATCTGCAACACCTACCTCGAAACTGTACCTGATAAAAAAGGATTATTGTTAGCCATAAACTGGGGGAAACATTTAATGGATTTCGGTGAGTCGATGGATAAATATGTACTTATGACTAAATTATGTTTAAAAGTAAAAGACTATAAGCAAGCTTTTGATTATGCCCAAAAAGGTAAAATCTTTGCCGATAATTTAAACCTAAAAAGTGACGCACTAGATCCTCTTCTGTTAGAAGTCAAAAAGCATATCAAATGAAAAAAATAATACTTCTTCTTCTTCTTTTAATTTCAAGTTGGTCTTATTCCCAAGAAATTGCATTGCTAAAATATAATGGTGGTGGCGATTGGTATGCTAATCCAACTTCATTATCCAATTTGGTAAAATATGCCAATCAAACACTAAATACCAATTTAAAATCAAAGCCAGCTACTGTAGAACCAGGAAGTCCAGATCTTTTTTCCTATCCCTATGTTCATATGACTGGGCATGGTAATGTGGTCTTTAGTGATACTGAAGTGATCAATCTAAGAAACTATATGCTTTCTGGAGGGTTTCTTCATGCCGACGATAATTATGGCATGGATCAATACATTCGAAGAGAAATCAAACGAATATTTCCGAATAATGATTTGGTAGAAATTCCTGCTAATCATCCTATTTTTCAAAAACCAAATTTGTTTGCTAACGGGTTGCCCAAAATTCATGAACATGATGGAAAAAGAGCGCAAGCCTTTGGGATTTTCATCGATAACCGATTAGTTTTTCTCTATACGTTCGAATGTGATTTGGGAGATGGTTGGGAAGATCCTGAAGTACACAGTGATCCCAAAGAAGTTCGTGAAAAAGCCTTAAAAATGGGAGCGAATATTTTAAACTATATTTTTAATAATTAAAAATATACTGAGTGAATAAATCACTATTGTCTGCCGATATTCAAGAGTTCATCAATTCAAACATAGAAGTTGATGTTACCAAATTGGCTTTGCAAAAAAACAAATTTTCTAATGAGGATTGGGCTTCTATTTTGAATCAGATTGTTGGAAAACAAAAATCAAAAAGCAAACTACCCACTTGGTTCAATGCCAAAAACATTATTTATCCTGTAAAAATATCGATTGAACAAACTTCCTCCGAAAAAACAGCCGAATATAAATCACAGCTAGTTTCTGGTGAAACATTGATTGATTTAACAGGAGGGTTTGGTGTAGATGATTATTACTTTTCAAAAAAAATAGACCGAGTTACTCATTGTGAAATCAACATAGAACTATCTGAAATAGTAGAGCATAATTTTGAGCAATTGAACATAAAAAACATTCAATGTTTGGCTGGAGACAGTTCAGAAATTTTGAAAAGCTTAAATCAAAAATTTGATTGGATTTATATTGATCCTTCTAGAAGAAATGATGCTAAAGGCAAGGTTTTTATGCTTAAAGATTGCTTGCCGAATGTTCCTGATTTGCTTACTTTTTACTTTGAATACGCTTCTACTATTATGGTAAAAACAGCACCCATTCTCGACATTACTGCAGGCTTATCTGAATTACAAAACGTAAAAGCAATTCATGTTGTTGCTTTAGAAAATGAAGTAAAAGAACTGCTGTGGATTTTAGAAAAAAACTATAATCAATCGGTTTCCATAACAACTGTTAATCTCCTAAAAAACAATACCGAAAGCTTTTCTTTTGTTTTAAAAACAAAGAATGATAGTGTTGTCTATTCTTTGCCAGAAAAATATCTTTATGAACCTAATGCTGCCATTATGAAAGCGGCTGGATTTAATGAAATAGCATTACAATTTGAAGTCAAAAAACTGCATCAACATTCTCATATATATACTTCCGACAATAGGATAGATTTTCCTGGTAGGATTTTTAAAATTGATTCTATTTTGGAATACAACAAGCAAAACATGAAATCATTTTTGAAGGATAAAAAAGCAAATGTCACTACGCGTAATTTTCCAGAATCTGTAGAAAGCATACGCACAAAGTGGAAAATTAAAGAAGGTGGTGATGTCTATTGTTTTTTTACAACCAATATGAATAATGATAAAATAGTTTTACTTTGCAGCAAATTAAAATAAATCATGAAACCAAAGGTTCACGAATACCAAAAAATCAATTTTAAAGTCATGAGTAAAAATCTTGTTTTATCGTTATTCTTGCTATTAAACTTAGTAGCTTTTGCTCAAAAACCATGTGAAATCGACACCAATGTTACCGATAGTTTAGGAACTTATAAATTGTTAAAGCAATCCATTATTTTTGAAAGAAGTTTTGCTGGAAATTCGACTGATATTTTCTTTTCGTTATATAGTAACAATGGGATTTTAGGTCTTGAAACACAAATTTTACAAAGAAGTTCCGACTTTATCAAAGCGTATTGTTTTGATGCCAATTCTAGAATTTATTTTCAGTTAAACAATGGGAAAATCATCAACTTAATATATGCAGGAAACGAAACTTGTGGCAGTTTAGTTCATAATGAAGAAAAGAATAACAACATTAGAATTATGACGGGTTCTTTTGTGTTTTCAAAAGAAAATTATGAAGACTTGAAAGTTTCTCCAGTTACCTTTATGAGAGTAAAATATGCAGCTGAGATTATTGATTATCCCTTAAAAACAGAACTCACATCAGAATTGGATAAAAAAACATATAATCCAGAAAATTATTTTATTGATTACTTAAAGTGTATTGAAAACTAATTTTGACAACGCCATTTTAAGTTAGAAACCTGGTCTTTATTACTTCCGGTTAAGTTATAATGCCACCATTCGGAATCGAAGGATTTAAAATTATTTTGAAGCATAATCTCTTTTAAAAACTTTCTATTAGACAGAATTTCTGGGGAAAGATTTTGAAAATTATGACTGGCTTCTTTTCCAAAAAAGTCAAACTTTGTACCCATGTTAACTTCAATTCCAAGTGAGTCAACTAAGGAAATATCTACTGCTCCTCCTCGATTGTGAATTGATCCCTTTTTAGGATTAGCCACAAAATTAGCATCAGGTACTATTTTCCACATTTTCTTTTGAATCGATTTGGGGCGATAACAGTCATACAATTTTATTCTGAAACCTTTGTTTAAAAACGATTTATTAGCGGCCAATAATGCTTTTACTGTTTTTACACGGAGGAAACATTCATCACAAGGATATACTTTATCTTTAAGAAAATTATCAGCAGTGGCATATTTCATGTCAAAAATAAAGTCGCGACTGTAATTTCTTAAATTGACAAAAGCATTACTATCCACTTCTTTAGTTATATCAAGTAAAACTGGAGATTTCCTAGAATCAAGGTAATTTGATTTGCAGGAGAACAATAGCATTGTTATTAGGGTCAAATAAATTATTCGTTTCATAAACTAAACTTCATCATTAGTAAAAGTAGTGAAACTTTTCTTTTTGTATGGTCTAATAATTAATCTTCCTTCACGGTCAAACCAAATGTAATTGTAAACCCAATTCAAGAAAACTACTGCTTTATTTTTGAAACCTATAAGAGAAAACAAATGAACAAACATCCACACAAACCAGGCAAAAACACCACTAAAATGATAATGAGGCAAATCAACCACAGCTAAGTTTCTACCAATTGTAGCCATAGAACCTTTATCATTGTATTCAAACGCTACCATCTTTTGCATACGCAGTAATCGAATTAAATTTTCTCCCAATAACTCCCCTTGTTGTATTGCAGGTTGTGCCATCATGGGATGACCTTGAGGATATTTTTCTGTTTCCATTGAAGCGATATCACCTACAGCAAAGATATTGTCGTATCCTATCACTTGATTGTATTGATTTACTCTTATTCTCTCAACTTTTTCTACCAATGATTTAGCATCCAAACCATTCACTTTAGCGCCTTGAACTCCAGCTGTCCAAATAACGGTGGCAGAATCAAATGTCAATTCGGTATTGGTAGTTATTATTCTTCCATCGTAATTAGTAACGCGAATGTTTTTCCAAATTTTCACTCCTAATTGTAATAAAAATTCTTCAGCCGCTTTTGAGGATTTCTCACTCATTGTGTTCAAAACTCTATCGTTGCTTTGAATTAAATTGATTTGCATTTTGGAGATATCCAAATCAGGATAATCTTTTTGAAGAATGGCTTTTTTCATTTCGGCCAAAGCCCCAGCTAATTCTACTCCAGTTGGACCAGCACCTACAAGAACAAAATTCATTAAAGCATTTCGTTCAGCCTCATCTTTAATCAAAACAGCCTGTTCGAAGTTTTCTAAAATCAAACTACGGATATTTAGTGACTGTGGAATGGTCTTCATTGACATGGCATTGCGTTCTATTTCTTTATTGCCAAAATAATTGGTTTTAGAACCTGTAGCAATGACCAAGTAATCATAATTTAAATCGCCAATTTCAGAAATGATTTTTTGATTGTGTGTGTCAATTTCTTTGACAGAAGTTAATCTAAAATAAAAATTAGGATATTCCTGAATGACTTTTCGAATAGGATAAGCAATCGATCCTGCTTCTAACCCTCCTGTAGCCACTTGGTACAATAAGGGTTGAAAAGTATGATAGTTGTGTTTGTCAAGTAAAACTACTTGAAGGTTTTTATTTTTAAGTTTTTTGGCTAAAGCGATGCCTGCAAATCCACCACCTATGATGACTACTCTTTTCAGAGAACTATTAGGAATATTCATTTTAGAAATTCAACTGAGTGAATAACAAAGTTACGAAGCATTACTTCATAAACAGGTTTATTCTTCTGGAAAAACAACAGGTCCTTTCCAATTCATAAAACCTCCTTCAAGATTATAAGTGTTTTCAAAACCCATTTGATTCATGATAGCGCAAGCTTGCGCACTTCTCCCTCCGGCTTTACAATAGACATAATAATTTTTGCTAGGATCTAACTCTTCCAATCTATAGATAAATGCCTGACCTTTGTAGATATCGTTTAATACTGCATTGGGAATAATTCCTTCGCTCCATTCATCAGCAGTTCTTACATCTAAAATAACCGCATTGCTGTCCTCTTCTAATTGTGATTGCCAATCTTTTTGTGATAAATCCATGGTTTATAATTTTTCAAAACAAATATATTTCTTTTACTGGAAAGATGAAAGATAAAAGTTAGAGTAACACTAGGTTTTACTTGGTTAAAAAAAATTAACAAAAAAATAACACAACATTTGTATATACAACTAATAATTATTTTACATTTGTAGCTACAAATATTGTACGGGTAATTATGAAAATAGAAGAAATCATAAAATCGACAGTGGCTATGGATGATGCTAAAAAAGTCATTCTGAATATTATGTACACACAAAATGTGATAAATGATAAGTTTAGTGAAATACTAAAGCCTTATGATTTGTCTGGTGAACAATACAACGTTTTGAGAATTTTAAGAGGACAAAAAGGATGCCCTGCTAATATGTGTATCATTCAGGAACGGATGTTAGCCAAAAATAGTAACACTACCCGACTGATTGACAAACTATTATTAAAAGATTTTGTTACCCGGGAAGTTTGTCCTGAAAATCGCAGAAAAATAGAAGTATTGATTACCCAAAAAGGATTGGATGTTTTAACTGCTTTAGATCCAAAAGTAAACAATCATGAACAAGTTTTTGCTGCCAATTTATCATCAGAAGAATTAGTTACATTAAATCATTTATTAGAAAAATACAGAAACAATTAATTAAAAACTAGCTATGAGTAATTTTATTAAAAATGCCAACTGGCGTTATGCCACCAAAAAATTTGATGCTTCCAAAAAAGTATCTGAAGAAGATTTAACAACACTTAAAGAAGCTATCCGTTTATCGGCTTCCTCTTATGGTTTGCAACCCTACAAAGTGATTTTTGTTGAAAATCCAGATTTGAGAGCTCAATTACAACCAGCCGCTTGGGGACAAGGTCAAATTGTTGATGCTTCACAACTAATTGTTTTTGCAAACATCACAAACATAGGAGAAAATGAAATTGACGCTTATTTCAAAAACCTAATAGAAACAAGAGGGATTCCAATGGAAGCCGTTCAAGGGTATAGTGATTTCATGAAATCAAAAATTACTACTCTTCCTCTAGAAGTTAGAAATACTTGGACATCAAAACAAACGTATTTGGCATTAGGGAATTTATTAAATGCTGCTGCGGAATTAAATATTGATGTTACCCCGATGGAAGGATTTGACGCTGCTCAATTTAATGAAATTCTTGGTTTAGACCAATTAGGATTAAATGCTTCATTAGTAGCAACTGTTGGTTATCGTCATGCTGAAGATGATACGCAACATTACGCAAAAGTGCGTAAATCAAATGAAGAATTATTCATCAAATTATAATCAATAACTCAAAAACAATTTAAAAATGAAAAATTTAAAAACTATTGCAATTGCATTATTAGTAGCATTCGGAACGACTTTAGCTACTGCACAAACTAAAAAAGTTGACACTCAAAAAAGCACTATTACATGGAATGCCAAAAAAGTAACGGGTGAACACAGTGGAACTGTTAATTTTAAAGAAGGAAATTTAATCTTTAAAAGTGGAAAACTAGCTGGTGGAAATTTTACTGTAGATATGACTTCTTTAGTGGCTACTGATTTATCAGGCGACTGGAAAGTAAAATTAGAAGGTCACTTGAAATCAGAAGATTTCTTTGGAACTGAAAAAAACCCAACATCCACTTTAGTATTCAAAAAAATTGCTACTAAACCAAACGGAGTTTATACTGTAACTGCTGATTTAACAATCAAAGGAATAACAAATCCTGTAACTTTTGATTTGACAGTTAAAGGAAATACTGCAACTACTGTAGTAACTATCGACAGAACAAAATACGGTATCAAATACAATTCGAAAAATTTCTTTGAAAGCATTGGAGACAAAGCTATCTACGATGATTTTACTCTAACTGTTAACCTACAGTTCTAATTAGGGAATGATTGCTATGAAAAACCTCGGGAAGAAATTTTCGAGGTTTTTTTATTTTTTGTTTGAAAATTAAAAACACATCACTACATTTGTTTCAATCAATAGCATTATGAGCACAATTTTAAATAATACTTGGTGGTGGAATAATTTACGTCAGTCGTCGTGAAGTAGTCCATTATTGGTATCATTAACCCAAATAATAAAAAGACTTGTCATTCACGACAAGTCTTTTTTTATTTAAACAACTTTTAACATGCAACAATTTAATTTATATACTAGTTACAAGCAAATCCTGGCCGACACCATAACGCCAGTGAGCATTTATTTGAAAATTAGAGACAAATTTCCCAATAGTATTTTATTGGAAAGCAGTGACTATCACACCGCCGACAATAGCTTTTCTTATATCTGTTGCAATCCAATAGCTTCCATCAAAATAGAAAATAATACCATTGTAAAGACTTTTCCAAACGGAACTTCAGAACTAGTAACTATTTTGTCGAATACAAATGTTCCTAGTATAATTGAAGAATTTGCAGAGCAATTCAAACTAGAGAAAAATAATTTCAAATTTATAAACAACGGTCTTTTTGGCTATACAAGTTATGATGCCGTTCACTATTTTGAAAAAATAGAGATTACTAAAAAAGAACAAGACATAGCTATTCCAGAACTCTACTATGCGGTTTATAAAAATATTATTGCCATCAATCATTTCAAAAATGAAGCCTATATCTTTTGCCATAATATTGACACCGATAATAACATAAAAGAAATTGAACAATTACTACAAACTAAAACTTTTGCTAGTTATAGTTTTACTAAAGAAGGCGATACCATTTCCAATTTAACGGATGAAGAATTTAAAAACAATGTGGCTTTAGCCAAAAAACACTGTCATCGTGGCGATGTTTTTCAACTAGTTTTGTCTCGACGATTTTCACAAGCTTTTAAAGGAGATGAGTTCAATGTTTACAGAGCGTTACGCAATATTAACCCTTCGCCCTATTTATTCTTTTTTGATTATGGCAATTTCAAAATATTTGGCTCATCTCCCGAAGCACAATTGATTATCAAAAACAAACATGCTGAAATTCATCCAATAGCAGGGACTTTCAAACGAACTGGAAACGACGAACAAGATGCCGAATTAGCCAAAAAGCTTTCAGAGGATGCTAAAGAAAATAGCGAACATGTGATGCTTGTAGATTTAGCTCGAAATGATTTGAGTCGAAATTGTAGCGATGTCAAAGTCGAGAAATACAAAGAAGTCCAATTCTTTTCTCATGTAATTCATTTGGTGTCAAAAGTTACCGGAAAATTAAAAGGAAGTTCCATGAAATTAGTAGCCAACACTTTCCCTGCTGGCACATTAAGTGGTACTCCAAAACACAAAGCCATGCAATTGATAGAAAGTATTGAAAACAGAAATCGAACTTTTTATGGAGGAGCCATAGGCTTTATGGACTTTGAAGGGAATTTTAATCATGCCATTATGATTCGAACTTTCCTATCAAAAAATCATCAATTACATTACCAAGCAGGTGCGGGAATCGTAGAAAGTTCAACTGAAGAAAATGAAATGCAAGAGGTATACAATAAACTAGGAGCGCTCAACAAGGCACTAGAATTAGCAGAAACAATATAAAATAACACCATGAAAACAATAGCCGTTATTGATAATTACGACAGTTTCACGTATAATTTGGTTCATTATTTAGAAGATTTAAATACTAAAGTTACTGTGTTCAGAAACGATGAATTTGAATTAGATGAATTAGAAATGTTTGATAAAATTTTGTTATCTCCAGGTCCCGGAATACCTGATGAAGCTGGTTTACTGAAAGCTGTAATTTCAAAATATGCTGAGACTAAAAGTATTCTGGGAGTATGTTTGGGGCAACAAGCCATCGGAGAAGTATTTGGCGGAAGCCTAATTAATTTGGAAAAAGTATATCACGGGGTAGCTACAAAAGTAACTCAATCTGTAACGGATGAAACATTATTTAACGGTTTGCCCAATGAATTTGAAGTTGGACGTTATCATTCATGGGTAGTGGCTAATACCGATTTTCCAACGGTTTTAGAAATCACTTCAACGGATCAAAATGGAGAAATTATGTCATTGCGTCACAAAACATTAGATGTGAAAGGAGTACAATTTCACCCTGAAAGCGTTCTAACTCCTTTTGGAAAACAAATTTTAGAAAACTGGATTAACTCATGAAAACCATTTTAAACCGATTAATTAATCACGAAAGCTTATCGAAAGAAGAGGCCAAATCCGTTTTGGTCAACATTTCCTCAGGGCTATATAATCAAAGTCAGATTGCTTCTTTTCTAACGGTTTATATGATGCGAAATATAACTATTGAGGAGCTTTCCGGATTTAGAGAAGCCTTGTTAGAACTTTGCATTCCAATAGATTTTTCGGCATACAACACGATTGATTTATGCGGGACAGGCGGTGATGGCAAAGACACTTTTAATATTTCAACTTTAGCATCATTTGTAACTGCTGGAGCTGGAATCCAAGTGGCTAAGCATGGAAATTATGGGGTGTCTTCTATTTCTGGATCTAGTAATGTCATGGAAACCTTGGGAGTGAAATTCAGCAATGATTCGAATTTTTTAACCCAGTGCATTGAAGAAGCTAATATTGCAATTCTTCATGCACCACTCTTCCATCCTGCTATGAAAAATGTGGGGCCAATTCGAAAGGAATTAGGCGTTAAAACTTTCTTCAATATGCTTGGACCAATGGTAAATCCATCGTTTCCAAAAAATCAATTAGTGGGTGTTTTTAGTTTAGAGTTGGCTCGAATGTATGCGTATTTATATCAAAATACCGAAGTAAATTATTCCATTCTACATGCCTTGGATGGGTATGATGAAATATCATTAACTGGTGATGCCAAACTGATTAGTAGAAATACTGAAACCATAATTAACCCATATGATTTTCAGCTTTCAAAATTGCAATTTGAAGCTATTAAAGGAGGAGAAACCATTGAAGAATCTGCTACTATTTTTATGAATATCATCTCTGGAAAGGGTACTGAAGCACAACAAAATGTGGTTTGTGCCAATGCTGCTTTAGCGATTGCAACAGTAGAAAATTGTACCGTTTTAAATGCATTCGAGAAAGCAAAAGAAAGCCTACAATCAGGAAAAGCACTAGAAAAATTGCAAAGACTTCAACAAATTAGTAAAGCCTAATGACCATTTTAGATCAAATAATAGCCAGTAAAAAACGAGAAGTTGCCCTAAAGAAAACAATTGTCTCTTTGCAACAATTGGAAAACACTAATTTGTTTAATTCCAAAACTAACTCATTAAGTAAATCAATCCTCAATTCACCTTTCGGAATTATTGCAGAACACAAACGTCGCTCCCCTTCTAAAGCAACTATAAATCATGACTTATCCGTGGAAGAAATTGTCAAAGGATATGAAAATGCTGGTGCTAGCGGAATTTCTGTTTTAACAGACAGTCAGTATTTTGGCGGTTCATTAGAGGATTTACTATTCGCAAAAGCAACAGTAAATACACCATTACTTCGGAAAGAATTTATTATAGATGAATATCAATTGCTAGAAGCAAAAGCTTTTGGTGCCGATGCTATTCTATTGATTGCTGGAGTTTTAACTAGGAATGAAATCAAAACACTATCAGAGTTTGCTCAATCAATTGCCCTAGAAGTTTTATTAGAAGTACACAATCAAGAAGAACTTGAAAAAAGCATCATGCCAAGTCTTGATATCATTGGTATAAACAACCGAAATCTCAAAACGTTTGAAGTGAGTTTGCAAAACAGTATTGATTTGGCCACCCAAATTCCGAATGACTTTATCAAAATATCTGAAAGTGGTTTAAGTTCATCCAATGATATCAAACTTTTAAAAAATCATGGATTTCAGGGATTTCTAATAGGGGAAAACTTTATGAAAACGGATAATCCAGGGAAAAGTTTAGAACAATTTATCAATCAACTAAGAGGATAATGGCAATTAAAATAAAAATATGTGGCATGAAATTTCCAAAGAACATCACGGAAATAGCAGCTTTACAACCAGACTATTTGGGCTTTATTTTCTATGAAAAATCACCCAGATATTTTGAAAATACAATTCCAAACATAGACAAATCAATAAAAAAAGTCGGCGTTTTTGTAAATGCTTCCTATAACGAAATTGAAGAAAAAGTAAAGTTATATGATTTGGATTTGGTGCAATTACACGGTGATGAAAACCCTGAATTTTGTGCTTTAATAGAAAATAATTTAGTTAAAGTTATAAAAGCTTTTAGCATAGATAATAATTTTAATTTCAATAGTTTAAAAAAATACACAAACCATTGTTCTTACTATCTTTTTGACACTAAAGGTCCTAAATACGGCGGTAACGGATTTGCATTTGATTGGTCAGTTTTAGAAAACTATCCTTTTGAAAAAGCTTATTTCTTAAGTGGCGGAATTGGATTAGAAAACACAAATGACATCGAATTATTCTTTAAAAAAAAACAAGCCAAATATTGTCTCGCCATCGACCTCAACAGTAAGTTTGAAATCGAGCCTGGATTGAAAAATCTTGAAATAGTAAGCGAATTTATAGAACAACTAAAACAAAAACTATGAGCACAAGATACAATGTAAATGAAAAAGGTTTCTATGGCGACTTTGGAGGTGCTTTCATTCCGGAAATGCTTTATCCAAATGTAGAGGAGTTACGCCAACAATATCTCTCTATCACAGCAGAGAATAGCTTTCAAGAGGAATTTCATTCGCTTCTCAAAGAATATGTTGGTCGGCCAACCCCTTTATATTTTGCTAAACGATTATCGGAACAATTTAAGGCTAAAATCTATTTAAAAAGAGAAGATTTATGCCATACAGGAGCGCATAAAATCAACAACACTATCGGACAGATACTTTTAGCCAAACGTTTAAACAAAACCCGCATAATAGCCGAAACGGGCGCAGGACAACATGGAGTAGCAACCGCCACGGTTTGTGCTTTAATGGGATTGCAATGTATTGTCTATATGGGAGAAATTGATATTGAACGTCAGGCGCCAAATGTAGCCCGAATGAAAATGCTTGGAGCCGAAGTTCGCCCGGCAAGCTCTGGATCTAAAACGCTTAAAGATGCTACTAATGAAGCGATTCGTGATTGGATTAGCAATCCTTTAGATACTTTTTACATTATTGGTTCAGTGGTCGGACCTCATCCTTACCCTGATATGGTGGCCCGATTTCAAAGTGTAATTTCAGAAGAAATTAAAAGTCAGTTACTTGAAAAAGAAAATCGAGAAAATCCTGATTATGTGATTGCATGTGTTGGTGGCGGAAGTAATGCTGCCGGAGCATTTTATCATTTTTTAGAGAATGAAAATGTAAAATTAATAGCTGTAGAAGCGGCAGGAAAAGGAATTGATTCAGGAGAAAGTGCCGCCACTTCTGTTTTAGGTAAAATTGGTGTTATTCATGGAAGCAAAACATTACTAATGCAAACAAATGATGGACAAATCACCGAACCTTATTCGATTTCAGCAGGATTAGACTATCCTGGTGTTGGCCCCATGCATGCTAATTTATACCAGACCCAAAGAGCCGAATTTATAGCTATTACAGATGATGACGCCATGCAAGCCGGAATTGAATTAGCTAAAACAGAAGGCATCATTCCAGCTATAGAAAGCGCCCATGCCTTTGCCGTTTTGAAGTACAAAAAGTTCCAGCCAAATGATATTGTAGTAATCAATTTATCAGGTCGTGGCGATAAGGATTTGAATACTTATATCAATTATTTTAAACTATAATAATGAAGCGAATTCAACATAAATTATCTGAAAATAAAAAAATACTATCTATCTATTTTTCAGCAGGTTTTCCTAATTTAAATGACACCAAAAGTTTAATAGAAAAATTAGCCGAAAATGGAGTTGATATGATAGAAATTGGGCTTCCTTTTAGCGACCCTTTAGCCGATGGACCAACCATTCAAGCTAGTTCAACGCAAGCCTTAAAAAACGGAATGACTTCTGAAATTCTTTTTGAGCAGTTAAAAGACATTAGAAATACAGTTAGTATTCCACTCATAATCATGGGCTATTTCAATCCGATTTTGCAATTTGGCATTGAAGATTTTCTAAAAAAGTGCAAAGAAACAGGCATTGACGGCTTAATAATACCCGATTTACCACTTGAAATTTATCTTTCCGAATACAAACAACTCTTTGAAAGCCATAACATTTCAATGATTTTCTTAATCACATCTCAAACTTCTGAAGAAAGAATTAGGTTAATTGATGCCAATTCGAATGCTTTTATTTATATGGTAAGTAGTGCAAGTGTAACGGGGAGTAGAGATAGTTTTGACGATAATCAATTAGCTTATTTCGAAAGAATTGCAGCAATGAAATTAAAAAACCCACAAATAATTGGCTTCGGAATTAGCAACAAAACTACGTTTCAACAAGCAATAAAACATCAAAAAGGAGCCATTATTGGCAGTAGTTTTATTCAATTCATTACTAACAACCCCGTTTCTTCTATTTCTAATTTTATCCAAAATATAATTTAGATAGAATATACTATATAATTGATAATTAATTTTATAAATATTCAATATAGAATTTATCTATGATGTTTATTTTAGTTAAATTAATGTTAAAAGAAAATTAAACAAACGTTTAATTTAAACAAGTGTTTAATTTTGTCATCGATTTACAAATCATAAAACCATGACCGACTTAAACGAAAAACAATTAGAGATTCTTCAAGTAGCCGAGCAGTTATTTGCCGAAGAAGGATTTGACGGTACTTCGATTAGGGATATTGCCAAAAAAGCCAACATTAATATCGCCATGATATCCTATTATTTTGGATCTAAAGAAAAGATGTTGGAATCTCTTATCATATACAGAATTGCTGATATGCGCTTGCAATTGGAAAGCTTGTATAATGAAAACATCACCCCTTTGGAAAAGATTGATAAACTGATTGAACTTTATATCAGTAGAATCAACAAAAACCGTTGCATGTATCAAATTATTCATTTCGAATTCTCCACTAAAAAAAGAGAATTAAACTTTGAAAAATTTACCGAAATGAAGATCAACAATCTAAAAGCTTTAGAAAGAATTATCAAGGAAGGGCAAGATTTAGGTATGTTTCAGAAAAATATCAATGTTGCCCTGCTCTCTCCTACAATCATGGGGACCTATTTTCATTTTCATATGAACAAACATTTTTACGATGAGATTTTCAATTTGAAAACAGAAGAAGATTACAACAATTTTGTTGCAACTACATTAACACAACACATTCAAAAAACCATAAAAGCACTTTTAGTATATGAAAATTAATCCAATGGTTCTCCTCGCCTTTCTTCTTTTGACTATGACTAAAAATCAGGCACAAGAAAAAAAACTACTTACGCTAAAAGAAGCAGTTGAATTGGCTGTCACCAACAGTGATGATGCTGCACTTGCCAAAACCAAAGTAGCCACTTCAAAACTAGAGTTAGACATTGCAAAAAACAACCGTTATCCAAGTGTAAAAGCTTCTGGACAATACCTACGCCTATCAAGTGCAAATGTAGTTTCTAACATTCAATCAAATAGCGGAAGCAGTTCAGGTTCTTCGGCTCCTTTGAAAATTGATCAACTCATGTTAGGACAAGTCAATGTCGCTATGCCTGTTTTTAATGGCTTTAAATTAAAAAATAGTATCAACGAGTCCGATAACATGTATAAGGCCGAAACCTTCTCTGAGAAGCACTCTAAAGAGCAAATCGGATTAGAAGTAGTGAATTTATTTTCTACACTATACAAAGCGCAACAAATGACTGCTTTAATTGAAGACAATCTAAAAACGGCAGAGCAAAGGGTAAAAGACTTTACGGCTATGGAAGAAAACGGTTTGATTGCACGAAACGATTTGCTTAAAGCCCAGTTACAACAATCCAATGTGCAATTGTCTTTGGATAATGCTAAGAAAAACTCAGCCATTGCCAATTATAGATTGATAACACTTTTAAAACTTCCAGAAAATACCGAAGTTGAAATTGATATCGAAGCTGTAAAAAGAGATATGGCTAGTAACAAAGACAATATGTCAAATGGAGAAAGAAATGATTTAAAATCGTTGGAACTGAAAAAAGCTGCAGCAGAAAACGGCATCAAAATCGCCAAAGGAAATTACTACCCTTCTCTTTCTTTAACCGGTGGATATATTGCATTTGATTTAAATAATGTGTTAACAGTTACCAATGCTATGAATGTTGGAGTTGGTGTTTCTTATGATTTATCAAACATCTTCAAAAATGGCAAACAAGTAAAATTAGCACAAAGTAAAGCTAAAGAAACAGAGATAGCGGTTACAACGTTAAGTAACGAAATCAAAGAAGAAATTTTTCAATCGCAACAAAACTATAACCTATCGTTGAAACAAAGTTTAGTTTACGAAAAAGCAGTGGAACAAGCTATTGAAAACTATCGCATTGTAAAAGACAAATACGATAACAATCTTTCGGATACTAACGATTTATTAGAAGCCGATTACCAACAATTACAAGCCAAAATCAACCAAGCACTTTCTAAAGCCGATATAGCACAGAAATATTACGAATTACAATTCGCTTCCGGAAAATTAATCAATTCATTAAACATCACTCAAAACTAAAAATAGAAACCATGGCAAATACCAATAAAAAATTCACGCTAATATTCATTGTTCTTCTCGTTATTGGAGTATCATATGGAGGTTACAAATACATTCACTCTCTTTCGCACGAAACGACTGATGATGCGCAATTAGCCAAAAAAATGAACCCCATCATTCCAAGAGTTGGCGGGTACATCACAAAAGTTTTGGTAAAAGACAATGATGTGGTCAAAAAAGGAGATACGCTTTTTATAATTGACAATAGTGAGTACATAGTGAAATTAGAAGAAGCTAAAGCTAATTTGGCTGCAGCCGAAAACAGTTTAGAAGTAGCCAAAGCCGACATTGGTTCTGCCGAAGCTAATGTTTCTGTCTCGAATGCCAACGTACAATCGGCTAATGGAAGCATCGAAACTGCTAAAATTCGTCTAAGAAGAGCGTCTGCCGACTTTGAACGCTACAGCAACCTATACAAAAATCATTCAATTACCAAACAACAATTTGAACAAGCGGAAGCCACTAAACAAGAAGCTCAAAGTCAGTTGCAAATCATACAAGACCAACAAAAGGCATCCTCTTTTCAAAAATCAGTGGCCGCATCAAAATCCAATGTGAGTAGCAAACAAGTTTTAGTAGCTGCTGCCAATGTTAAAAAGGCCCAAGCTGCTTTAGATGCCGCCAATTTAAATTTAAGTTATACTGTGGTTACCGCCTCTATTGATGGGCAAGTTTCTACTGTTGACATTCAACCTGGCCAATTAGTACAACCAGGACAGTCATTGTTTTATATTGTTAATAATAATGAAACTTGGGTGATCGCTAATTTCAAAGAAACTCAATTAGACAAAATGCGCCAAGGTCAAAAGGTAAAGCTGAAAATTGATGCTTTCCCAGGTATCGATTTCGAAGGCGAAGTTAGTTCGTTTTCACCTGCTACCGGCTCTAAATTTTCTCTTTTGCCTCCTGATAATGCCAGCGGAAACTTTGTAAAAACGGTTCAAAGACTACCCGTTAGAATTAATTTTACAGATAACAACGATAAAGAAAAAATAAAATTACTACGTTCCGGAATGAATGTTGACGTAGATGTAATCTTAAAGTAAAATTCACAATTTACCATTCATAATTCACAATTAAAAAATGGCAGCAGCACCAGTAGTTCAAGATGATTTAGTAGAATATGGGTTCCGACGAACCATTATCACCATTACGGCAGTGCTTTGTGCTTTGCTCGAAATTGTAGATACTACCATTGTTAACGTGGCATTAAACAACATGCGTGGTAGTTTAGGAGCATCGCTAACCGATGTGGCCTGGGTTATCACAGCCTATGCCATTGCTAATGTAATTGTAATCCCAATGACGAGTTGGTTATCACAACAATTTGGTCGTAGAAACTATTTTGCTGCTTCAATTATCATCTTTACCGTAGCTTCATTCATGTGTGGTAATGCCGAT
Organism: Flavobacterium sp. N1994; assembly: GCF_025947145.1. Lineage (NCBI taxonomy): Bacteria > Pseudomonadati > Bacteroidota > Flavobacteriia > Flavobacteriales > Flavobacteriaceae > Flavobacterium > Flavobacterium sp. N1994. The sequence goes on along the minus strand of NZ_CP109999.1, from coordinate 253,119 downwards.
AATATATGGGAATTAGTGGCTTTTAGATTCATACAAGGACTTGGTGGAGGTGCTCTTTTAGTAACAGCTCAAACCATTATTACCGAAAGTTACCCAATTGAAAAAAGAGGAATGGCCCAAGCTATTTATGGTATGGGAGTAATTGTAGGACCTACTCTAGGCCCCCCTTTAGGAGGCTATTTGGTCGATAATTTCTCTTGGCCTTATATCTTCTACATCAATTTACCTATCGGAATTGTAGCCACACTACTAACCTTAACTTTTGTTAGAAGTCCAAAATACGGAGAAAAATTAAAAGCCAACCAAGTCGATTGGTTAGGAATAGGATTATTAGCCGCCTTTATTGGTTCGTTACAATACATCTTAGAGCATGGCCAACAAGACGATTGGTTTAATGATACAACCATTTGCACTTTGGCAGTAATTAGCTTTTTAGGGTTATTCTTTTTCATTTGGCGTGAACTCACTTATAAATTTCCAATTGTAAACTTAAATGTACTCAAAGACAGTAATCTTAAAGTAGGTGTTGTCATGAGTTTCATCATGGGATTTGGTTTATACGGAACCACATTTATCGTTCCCATTTACACCCAATCTATTCTAGGATGGACAGCTACTGATGCCGGATTATTATTAGTGCCAAGTTCAATAACGGTTGCGTTTATGATGCCAATGATTGGTAAAATGATTCAGCGTGGAGTGCCACAAACCTATTTGGTAGCAATGGGTTTCTTAGCCTTTTTTGTCTTTACCTATTGGATGCACGATGTAATGACTCCAGATACCGGAGAAGAGCATATGTTTTGGCCTCTAATTGTTCGTGGATTAGGTTTGGGATTATTGTTTGTCCCCATTACTACCCTTTCTCTTTCTTCCTTAAAAGGAAAAAGTATTGGTGAAGGAGCTGCATTTACAGGAATGATGCGTCAATTAGGCGGTTCATTCGGAATTGCGATTATCACAACCTTTATAGCTCGTTTTGGTCAAGAACACAGAGTTAATTTAATTGCTCATTTAGACATTACAAGAGTGGATGTACAAAACAGATTGAATGCTTTGCAAAGAGGTTTCATGTCAAAAGGATTTAGTCCCGAAGTAGCTTTACATAAAGCTTATAAAGTCTTAGACTTCAATGTGACCAAACAAAGCACAGTCTTGTCATACATGGATATTTTCCTTTATTTAGGGTTGCTTTTCCTATTTTGTATTCCGTTTATTCTATTAATTAAGAAAGGAAAAAACAAAGTTGACATGAGTGAAGCCATGCATTAATTAACTAATTTACAAGTTATTAACAATTTGTCTTATTTCTAAAAACAATTCCCTAAATTTGATTTAACACTGTCACAACAAAACAACTTTAAATCAAATCATCATGGGACTTTTTGGTAATAAAGAAAAGAAAATCATCGAGGAATTTCATAAGAAAAGCGAAGATCATTGCAAAGAAATCACTAAAGAAATCGATGAGTTGTTAGATGAATTAAAATCTGAATACGATCAAAATCGTGAGGTAGTAAATGAGTTTTCTTCTTTTGTAGACGAGCTAAAAACAAAACTGAGTCCAGAAGATGCTAATAAACTCTTAGACTTTTCGAAACGGTTAAGTAAAGTAAAACGATGTGCCAAAAAAGGAGTCGAAGCTATGAGAGAATTAGCTCGAGACCAACGAAAAGTTACAAGAGAAACTATAATGGAGTATGAAGAATACTTCTATATGAAATAAAAAATCCTCGATAAATCGAGGATTTTTTTATCTAGTAAAAACCAATGTATTTCCTTTGCTCAAAGTAGCATCAAAACCATACCCTTCATAATTAAATCCTTTCAAGTCATCAATCGTTTCGGCATTCGTATCAATAATATAACGCACCATCATCCCCCTCGCCTTCTTAGCAAAAAAACTAATCATCTTCAAGTTCCCATCTTTGTAATCTTTAAACTCAGGAGTAATCACCGGTACTTTCAAAGCTTTAGCATCCACAGCACTAAAATATTCATTACTAGCCAAATTGATAAACAACTCCCCTTGCTGTAATTCACTGTTCAATGTTTTAGTAATCGTCTTTTTCCAAAACTCATACAAGTTTTTGTTTTTCCCAATAGGTAATGAAGTTCCCATTTCTAAACGATAAGCTTGCATTAAATCCAAGGGTTTCAACAAACCATACAACCCCGAAAGGATTCTCAATTTATCTTGCAAAACTTCTAACTTATCCAAAGTCAAACTATAAGCATCCAAACCAGTATAAACATCACCATCAAAAGCATAAACCGCCTGACGCGCATTTTCCAAAGTAAAAGGGGTTTGCCACTCCTGATTGCGTTGCCAATTCAATTCAGCTAACTTCTCCGAAATATCCATAAGCTCAGATAAAACCTTTGGCTTTTTCTTTTTAAGTGTTTTTTGAATGGTAATGGCCTCCTTTAAAAACTGAGGTTCCGTAAAAACACTAGTAGGAACAGTGCTTTCAAAATTCAATGATTTGGCTGGCGATATAACGATTTTCATTTTATTACAATTAGTGGTTCAAAAATACAAATTCAATACTGAAAACCATATACGGGAAAATAAATTGTTTTGATGCTATGAATTATATAAATAGTATAAAAAATGCTGTAACAGTCTAACAAACAAAAGACAATAAATTTGGCACACCTTTAGTATAAAATAGTGATTCACAACTAGTAAACTTCCTATCTATGAAACAACTAATAATACTTTGTTGCCTAACAATGCTACTTTCTTGTAAAAGTAAAAATGGGGTTGCCGAAAAAACAATAGTGCTAGTAAAACCCGATGAAGTAGAAACGATAAAAAAAGACAGAGCCTACGAATTGGGAACAAGACTACTCGAAGCTTGTAACACTTCTCGCTTTAAAAACTTCAGCAGTAATGAAGCTACAGACAAAGTGAGACAAAACGCTACCAGAGAAAAGATATCAAACACTTGCAAAAAAATAAACCAACGCTACGGAAGATACAAAGGGCTTACCCTTGTTGATGTTACTCTGAACAAAACAACGAACGACTATATTTTTCGCTACAGTATTGATTATGAAAAGAAATACTTTAAAAAAGAACTAAAAGTAACTATCAATGCTGAGAATAAAGTATCAGCCATTGCTACTCAAGAAATCCCTGTGAAACCGATGTAGAAATATTTAAATTTCAAGGTAAAGAACATATAGATTATTTAATTATTTTTACGGTGTAACTAGCCTTATCAGATGAAAAAAAATCTATTACTCGTACTTCTTTTTCTTGCCAATAGTTTCTATGCGCAAACCGTTACTTTTCTTGAAAAAGGGGATACAATACGCAAACCTAATTACCAACAATTCATCTACCTAAGTGATAGTACGGATATTTCGAGCGCCAAGTTTGTGGCCAAAATAAAAGCCCGTGGCAGTTTAAAACACACTACTAACTTATACTATTTCATTCGCAATGAAGCACAGCGTTTTGGTGCCAATGCATATCGATTTGAAAGTTTTACCAAGACGGATAATGACATCAATGGTGAGTTAATATTGTCTGCCTACTTTTGCGAAGATTCTCTTTTTGAGGCCAACTTTGAACACATCCCAAAAAATAAAATATTCATTTTTGGAAACGATGATATGACCGAACAAAAAACGCAGGGATATAAAGTCAAAGGCGAAAAGTACCAAATCAGTGGCGGACAATTCAAGGTATTTACTATAGGTGAAAAAGAAGAAATTGATATTACAAAAGGCGGCTTTACTGGTATGACTTTATGGTACAAGCGCAAAGAAAATGGCTATAGTTCCTACCTGACTTTTTCTGGTTTTGGTATTAATGGCGGTGGTACGACTTACTCTCCAGGATATAATGGCATTGGGATAAGCTTCAATACCGGAAAAATAAACCATGTAGAACCCAATTTAGCATTGGCACTCCTGAAAATATATCAGGAACAGAAATAATCGTTACCTAATTCTTCCTAGTTACTCTAATAGCATCTACTTTCTAAAAGTAAGCCTAACTGTCTTATTTTAAGACATTTTGTCTTGCATAAGTGATTAAAATCATATTATAAAAGACATTTTGTCTTTAATTTTACATTGGAACATAATTTGAAGAGAACCTGTCAACTTTAAACAAGTAAAACATACAACCATGAATCTAAATAATTTAACCATCAAATCGCAAGAAGCGCTGCAACAAGCACAGCAAATAGCACAAAGTTTTGGTCAACAACAACTAGAAAACGAACACATCTTTAAAGGTATTCTAGAAGTAGACGAAAACGTAACACCCTTCATTTTGAAAAAACTCAATGTGAATGTAGAACTATTCAAAAAGATATTAGATAGCACCATTCAAAGTTTTCCAAAAGTATCAGGAGGTGAAATTATGCTATCTCGTGAAGCTAACACTATGCTAAACGAAGCTAGCATCATTGCCAAGAAAATGAACGATGAATATGTTTCCATCGAGCATTTACTCTTAGCCATCTTTAAATCCAAAAGCAAGGTAGCTCAAATCCTAAAAGACCAAGGCGTAACCGAAAAAGGAGTACAAGCCGCCATTGACGAAATCAGAAAAGGGGAACGTGTTACTTCTGCTTCTGCCGAAGAAACGTATAATGCTTTAAATAAATATGCTAAAAACCTCAACGAGCTAGCCAAAAACGGTAAACTCGACCCTGTAATTGGACGTGATGAAGAGATTAGACGAGTATTACAAATTCTAACAAGACGTACTAAAAACAATCCCATGTTGGTTGGAGAACCTGGTGTAGGTAAAACAGCCATTGCCGAAGGTCTTGCTCACAGAATCGTTGACGGCGATGTACCCGAAAATCTAAAAGACAAAATCGTTTACTCTCTAGATATGGGTGCACTAATTGCAGGGGCTAAATACAAAGGAGAATTCGAAGAACGATTAAAATCCGTAGTAAAAGAAGTAACTTCAGCAGAAGGCGATATCGTACTTTTTATTGACGAAATTCACACACTTGTAGGAGCTGGTGGTGGCGAAGGCGCTATGGATGCTGCCAATATTTTAAAACCTGCTTTAGCTCGTGGTGAACTGCGTGCTATTGGAGCTACAACTTTAGACGAGTACCAAAAATACTTTGAGAAAGACAAAGCCTTGGAAAGACGTTTCCAAAAAGTAATGGTCGATGAACCTGATACTGAAAGTGCCATTTCCATCTTACGGGGTATCAAAGAAAAATACGAAACACACCATAAAGTGCGTATCAAAGACGATGCTATTATAGCAGCAGTAGAATTATCGCAACGCTATATTACTAATCGTTTCCTACCCGATAAAGCCATCGACTTAATGGACGAAGCTGCCTCTAAATTGCGTATGGAAATCAACTCTAAACCTGAAGAACTAGATGTTTTAGACAGAAAGATTATGCAGTTGGAAATCGAAATGGAAGCCATTAAACGCGAGAATGATGAAGCTAAACTAAAAGGTCTCGGAATGGATTTAGCCAACCTAAAAGAAGAACGCAACGAGATTTTTACCAAATGGAAATCGGAGAAAGATGTCGTGGATAACATCCAAAACGTAAAACAAGAAATTGAAGACTTCAAAACGGAAGCCGAACAAGCCGAACGCAATGGCGACTACGGAAAAGTAGCCGAAATTCGTTATGGAAAAATAAAAGAAGCTCAAGAACGTCTAGATACACTCCAAATTCAATTAGCCGAAAACCAAGCGGGAAGCTCTTTAATCAAAGAAGAAGTAACTCGAGAAGATATTGCGGAAGTAGTAGCAAAATGGACAGGGATTCCAGTAATGAAAATGCTACAAGGAGAAAGAGAAAAATTGTTGAAACTGGAAGAAGAATTATACCACCGTGTTGTCGGACAAGAAGAAGCTATTGAAGCCGTGAGTGATGCTGTACGTAGAAGTCGTGCCGGATTACAGGACATGAAAAAACCAATTGGCTCCTTCCTATTTTTAGGAACTACAGGGGTAGGTAAAACTGAATTGGCCAAAGCCTTAGCGGAATATCTATTTGATGATGAAAACGCTATGACCCGTATTGACATGAGTGAATACCAAGAACGTCATAGTGTGAGTCGTTTAGTAGGCGCGCCTCCAGGATATGTTGGTTATGATGAAGGAGGTCAATTGACAGAAGCTGTGCGAAGAAAACCGTATTCTGTAATCTTATTAGACGAAATCGAAAAAGCACATCCAGATACCTTTAACATCTTGTTACAAGTATTAGATGAAGGCAGATTAACCGATAACAAAGGCCGTGTAGCTGATTTTAAGAATACCATTATCATTATGACTTCTAACATAGGAAGTGCTATTATACAAGAGAAATTTGACAACCTAAAAGGCGGTCTTGAAGCTGCCACTGAAGCTGCTAAACTAGAAGTATTAGGTTTGCTAAAACAAACAGTTCGTCCAGAGTTTATTAACCGAATTGACGAAATTGTAATGTTTACGCCATTAACTAGTGCCAACATCAAACAAATTGTAGGCTTACAATTGAAAAGTGTAACCAAAATGTTAGCACATCAAAACATCACTATGGATGCTACTCCAGAAGCTGTTGACTACTTAGCACAAAAAGGTTTCGATCCTCAATATGGCGCCCGACCAGTTAAACGAGTAATTCAAAGAGATGTATTGAACCAATTGTCTAAAGAGATATTAGCAGGTAAAGTAACTACAGATAGTATTATTCTACTTGATGCTTTCGACGGTCAATTGGTCTTCAGAAATCAAAGCGAGCTAGTATCGTAAAAATTTTATAAATAAATTCTCTAAGCCCTGATAGTCGAAATACAATCAGGGCTTTATATTTAATTACAATTTAAATTTCTATTTTTGACTCAATAAACTATACGGCATTAATGTATATAAAAACCAAAATCCATGCGAAACATCCAACTGTATTGTGTCCTGTTCTTCATTAGTCTTTTGATTTCAGCAGTGCAGCCTAAAGATTACTTTACTTGGTTTTTGGAAGTCATTCCAGCTTTAATTGGTTTTGTAGTGTTGGCATTAACATACAAACGCTTTGTTTTTTCAAATTTCACCTATTTCTTTATACTACTACATTGCATCATTTTATTTATTGGAGGTCATTACACTTATGCCGAAGTCCCACTATTTGATTGGGTTAAAGAGGTATTCCATCAATCAAGAAACAACTATGACAAACTGGGACATTTTGCGCAAGGTTTTGTGCCTGCAATGATAGTTCGAGAATTGTTTATTAGAAAAGCGGTTATTGCCAACCAATCATTTTTCAATTTTGTCATAGTAGCCATTTGTCTGGCCATAAGTGCTGCTTACGAATGGATAGAATGGTGGGTTTCCCTTTGTACAGGAGACGGTGGTGATGCTTTTCTCGGGACACAAGGTTATGTTTGGGACACACAATCTGACATGCTTTGTGCCACTATTGGTGCCATTTGCATGCTGGTTTTTTGCAGTAAAGCACAAGATAAAGCTATTGAGAACCAATACAAGTAAGCAGAATGACTTTCTACTTTCTGTCAACCTCTAAGTCAAAATTTGATTATTCCAACCAAATTCCTATTTTAGTCGCTTAAATATTTGCAACTATGAAACTATTGGGAATTGGCTCCAGAATTAACCATGCCGAATATGGCAAAGGTGTAGTAACTAACGTATCGTCTAAAGAATATTGGGTAACCTTTATAGAAGGTGGTCTTGAAACCATTGCAATTGATAGCGAATTTGAAGTAATCGAAGCCGCAGAAAATGAAGTAGACACCATCAGTTTCTATGATGTAGAACAAGGGTTACTTTCGATTCTAAAAAAATGGAATGGCTTGGGAGAACCGGTAGCCATTGGTGACAAATGGAAAGGCGGCAACATGAAATTAGTACCTGGACAAGCTGGTTTAGCTCACAAAGATGTGCCTATCGATGTGTTCTTTCACAAAATTGTTATGCTTCGTGATCGTCTAAGAGTAATGGAACAAAAAATAAACGGTAGTAGTATTGAAGAAATAGAGAAAGTAGAATTACAACAATACATCACTCGTATCTATGGCACACTGACTACTTTTAACGTTTTATTCAAATCACAAAACGATTATTTTGTTGGTGAAAAAACTAAATAAATTTTTACCTTTATTTACCTGCTATAAATCTATTAATTGATTACTTTTATACTTCAAAAAATAAAAGTCATGAAAAAAGTATTTTTAGGATTAACCGTTGTTGGATTATTGATTTTCAGTTGTAAAAGTTCTTCTACAGCAGACAAAGCCAAAACCATAAATCTTACCCTTGAAACTAAAAGCAATAGTGGTGTTACAGGTACTGCCGATTTTGTTGAAAAAAATGGAGAAGTAACCTTAACCGCTAAATTAACGGGATTAAAACCTGGCACTCACGGCATTCATATTCATGAAAAAGCAGATTGTTCCGCTGCTGATGCTGCTTCGGCTGGTGGACACTGGAATCCTACTTTCAAAAAACACGGTAAATGGACCGATGCCGAACATCACAAAGGCGATATTGGTAACTTCGAGGCAGATGCTTCTGGAAAGGCTACAATCACTTTCAAAACAAATGAATGGTGTATTGGCTGTGGCGATGCTACCAAAGATATTTTAGGAAAAGGGTTAATTGTGCATGATAAAGCCGATGATTTTGTAACACAACCTTCTGGAAATGCTGGGGCAAGAGTGGCTTGTTCTGCTATCATACAATAGATTGCCTTGGAAGAAAAAGAACATTTATACTTCAAAAATGCTCAAGAATGGCGCGAATGGTTGCATGAAAATCATCATTCGTCAAAAGGTGTTCATCTAATTTTTTACAAAGTAAATAGCGAAATGGAAAGTATGCGCTGGGAAGAAGCAGTTCAAGTAGCTATATGCTATGGTTGGATAGATTCTACTGTAAAGAAATTAGATGACGAACGCCGCCGCCAAATGTTTACCCCTCGCAAAGACAAAAGTGTTTGGAGCAAACTCAATAAAACTTATATCGAAAAGCTGATTTCCGAAAACCTAATGCACAAAAGTGGATTAAAGAAGGTTGAAATAGCCAAACAAAACGGCTCTTGGGAAACTTTGGATGGAGTGGAAAATCTAGAAATGCCAAAAGATTTAGAAGCTGCTTTTTCCAAAAATAAAACTGCATTACATAACTACAACAGCTTTAGTCCTTCCTATAGAAAAAGCTACCTCTATTGGCTCAATCAAGCCAAAAGAGAAGAAACAAGAAAAGTCCGTATCACAGAGATTGTAAAACTTTGTGAGCAAAACATCAAATCAAGAGGTACTTTTTAAATTTGTTTTTAACTCCTAAAAAAGATTTAGCTTTGCAAGGTAAAAGTATTTCAATATGATAAACCCCTCAGCTTACGGTTGGATAGACAAGTTTTTTATTGAACAGCAACCCGCTGACCAACCGGTCTTGACCAATGAGGAATCTTTTTACCTTCAAACCCGTGCCACAGGTTTTATATTCGGACACATAGTTAGTTTTAATACTATCCCTGCTATTCCCATTGCCAACAGGCTTCCTGAAGAAATCTCAAAAATAGGTATGCTCAATACATTATACCAAATGTATTGCTTAACCAAACAAGATACAAACGAAACCAACTTTATCAAAGAAGCCGTTGCCTTTTATAATTTGCTTACCCCTAAAGGTTTCAACCCTTTACAAAAAATGCTTCCCACTAGTTCTGATTCTAGTAAACTAGAGAAGATTATTCACGATAGGGTACAAACTAATGAGGATTTGTTTAGTAAAAACTTTTCTCATGTTATCACTAACGCCCTCCTTTTTGTAGATGTTTTGGCCTTCAAAAAACACTTAGAAAAAGGATCACTTCCTGATAAATATTTCAATAGAATAGAAGCCATAGTGACCAGTGTCGTTTCCCTTTCATTAAAGTCTAAAACAGGAATCTCTGTTCATGATGATTTATTACAAAAACTCTTCGAATCGTCTGTGCGTTATAATAAGTTTTCGGATAAAGGAATAGTGACAATTGATGATTTAGACTTGAGTTATTTGAGTAATGATTTAGAAAAATTCTATCTGATTGATTTAGCCGGAATCAGTTTATGGAGCGATGAAAAAGTAGAAAATGAAGAACGTTATTTTCTTTTTAAACTCGGAGAAAAACTAAATATCCCAGAAACCTTTATCAAAGGAAGTATTGATTTTATTAATGATTTCATTGTAAAATACAAAAACGAAATTCCTTATTTTAATAATTCCAATCCCGTAAAAAACTTCTATGACCACACAACGGAAAGTGTACAAATATTAATCCGTAGAAACAAAAACAGATTGGTTAAGGAACTATCCGAAAGCAAAGAATTAATGCAACTTTTAGCTAAGTCTACTCGAAGAGAATTAGATAAAGAAGAGAAGAAAAAAATCAAAACACAATTGCTTGACATTTGTAAAACGGTACCCTCATTAACCATTTTCTTATTGCCAGGTGGAAGCTTATTGTTACCTATCCTAATCAAATTCATTCCGCAACTACTGCCCTCTTCTTTCAACGAAAACGAAGATAGAGAATAAAAAAATCGCCATAAGGCGATTCCTATTTCTTTAAAATTTCAATTGATACACTTCATCCAAATCTTTATTGGAGCTGATGTTCACATCCAAATCGGTTACAAATCCTGAGTTTAAACCATAAACCCAACCATGTAAGGTTAACTCTTGTCCATCTCTCCACGCCGACTGTACAATTGATGTTTTAGCTAAGTCAAACACTTGCTCTTTTACGTTTATTTCAACAAAAGCATTGAAACGAGCATCTTCATTGTGAATAGAATCTAAATAAGTATCGTGTAAACGATAAACATCTTTAATGTGACGAATCCAGTTGTCAATAATTCCAATGGAGTCATTTCCCATAGCTGCTTTCACACCACCACAACCATAATGCCCACAAACGATAACGTGTTTTACTTTCAAGACATTGACAGCATAATCCAAAACACTCAACATATTCATATCGGAATGTACCACCATATTGGCAATATTTCTATGTACAAATACTTCACCTGGTTTAGCACCAATAATCTCATTCGCAGGAACCCGACTGTCCGAACAACCTATCCATAGTAACGGTGGTGTTTGTCCTTTTGCTAAATCTTTAAAATAATTAGGATCTTTTTCTAAGGTTTTCTCCACCCATTCTTTATTGTTCTCTAATATTTTTTTGTAAAAATCGGTACTCATAGTTTATTGATTTGTCCATTGTAAAAACACTCCATAAAAGTAAGTAATTACAACTTAGGTTTATTATTTATTTTAATCATTACAAATAATAATTCCATTATACTATAAGTTAATCTTATAGTTTTTATATTTGTATCAAATTTTACTATATTATGACTATCACACAACTTAAATATGTTCTTGCTGTTGCGGAACACAAGAATTTCACACTAGCTGCCGAAAAATGTTTTGTTACCCAACCTACCTTGAGTATGCAAATACAAAAAATAGAGGAAGAACTTGGTATTCAAATTTTTGACAGAACCAAAAAACCAATACAACTAACAGAAATTGGGCAAAAGATTGTCAATCAATCTAAAAATATTGTCAATGAAGCTGATAGAATTCAGGATATTGTTGACCAACAAAAAGGCTTTATTGGTGGCGAGTTCCGTTTGGGAATAATACCAACCATTATGCCAACACTGCTACCGATGTTTCTCAATAACTTTATCAAGAAATACCCAAAGGTCAAGTTGATTATTGAAGAGCTAAATACTGACGAAATCATTGTGAAACTCAACAATGGTCATTTAGATGCTGCTATTGCTGCCACTCCATTGAAAGAGGAAAAGATAAAAGAAATTGTATTGTACTTTGAGCCTTTTGTGGCTTATATTCCAGAGGGACACAAATCGTTTCAAAAACAAGAAATTGAAATCGAGGATTTGAATATTGATGAAATCTTATTGCTTCAAGATGGTCATTGTTTTAGGGATGGAATTCTGAATTTGTGTAAAAATGTAACAACTAATGAAAAGGCGCATTTTCAAATTGAAAGTGGAAGCTTTGAAACCCTGATTAAATTAGCCGATGAGGGATTGGGAACGACACTCCTTCCTTATTTACATACCTTAGATTTAAAAGAAAAAGATCAACTTAAACTACGTCATTTCAAGGAGCCTAAACCAGCACGTGAAGTGAGTTTGATTTTTCCTAAAAATGAATTGAAAATACATATTATTGATGCGTTGCGTAATACTATTGCTGGAGTGATAAAAGGTGCTATAGTATTTCAAAATGTTCAGATTATTAGTCCATTACAACAAAAAAAATAAGGAGCTGTTGCACCAACTCCTTATTTTCTCTGTTAACTAACTACAGATAAACATTCTTTTAATTCGGGATGCTCACTCGTGAAGAATTGCAACCATTTTTTTAATTGTTCTACCTCGTAAGGCAATAGGTTTTTTATTGCCTTTTTCAATTCTTTGGCAAAAAGAATAGGATCGAAGCTAACTCTTTCGAGTACTGATTTGGTGTAATCATAAATCATTCTAGGCATAGTAATAAAGATTTGGGGTTATCTTTTGGTAAGAACGTTTAGTAAATGTAAAGCAAAAAATAATTTCGAGCAAACTTTTTTGTCAAAAAACATCGTTTAAACTCTATTTTATTCGATGAAATGCACTTTTTAAGATGTTTTTAAAGTTTTAACTTACTAATATTTCTTTATCTAGCACTTCATATAACCATTTTTGTGCTTCCGGTTTATCTGCTGTGAAAAAGAATAACCAATTGATTAATTTCTCTTTTTCATGTGGTAATAAAACTTTGGATGCTTTAACTACTTCTTTTACAAAATGATCTTTATTATTACTTACTCTAATAATAGCCGTTTTGATGTTGTTTAATACTACTAGTCTCATACCTATAATTTTTTGAAATTAAACTCTTACTGGTATAACAATTAACTAAGAAGTTTCCCTAATTATTTTTGCAAAAAAAAAGGAACCGTTTAAGTTCCTTTAGTTTTATTTATTATTAATTAGTAACAGACAGTGCTGTAGCTCTGGTTTTTCTTTTATAAATGTAGTAAGCCATGATACCAATTCTTCCAATTCGTAGGGCAAAAGAACTTTCCATGCTTTTTCAAGTTCTTTGGTAAAAAGTGATGCATCAAAACTTACTCTTTTCAATACCGACTTAGTGTAGTCTAACATTGATTTTGACATAGAATGTGATTAAAATTAGGTAAGACAATTAGGTAAGAACGTTTTTTAATATCTCAAAAGTAAAATATATTTTTTTTCGATATCCTATTTCAATGTTAAATATAACTTCACAAAAAGTTAATTTTTTTAAACCTCTTTTGTGGCGCGCAACATCTCTCTTTTGCCTGGAGCGCCTGGTAATTTTTTTACAGAAAATCCTGCCGATACCATAGCATTCTTAATTGATGTACGGCAAGCATAAGTCACTAATACTCCGTTTGGTTTTAAAGCTTTAAACATGGCTGCAAAGATGGCCTCTGACCAAAGCTCAGGCTGCACTCGGAAACCAAAAGCGTCAAAGTAGATAAGGTCAAATGTTGCTTCGTCTTTTATATCCTGAAAGAATTGTTTGCGTTTGGTTAAAGTAAAGATATTGGAAAGAGCGTTCTTTTCTTCCCAACTAACTTGATGTAGTTGTTGGAATATAGCAGATTGATTTTCATCAATTTCAATGGCATAGTTCATTTGGTTGGCTTCTTCTAAAGAAACCGGATAGGCTTCTACTCCAACGTAATCAATAGTTTGATTGTTCTTTTGGGCTTCCACGAAAGTGATGAAAGCATTTAATCCGGTGCCAAAGCCAATTTCTAAGATAGCAACAGGTTTTCCTTCAAAGAGAGACAATCCGTTTTTTATAAATACATGATAGGCTTCTTGAATAGCGCCGTGTTTAGAGTGATAACTTTCATTCCATTCGGGTAAATGGATGGTAGTCGAACCGTCGTTGGTTTGAATAATTTCGCGTTTCAACTTAGTCTTTGATGTAGAGTTTCTTGATGCGGGCTATAGGTCCACCACATTTTCCTTCGTGACAAGCTATACAAGCATCAACTCCTGCATTGAAATGTTCTTTTCTTTTTTTGGTATCGCTATAAAGTAACTGTTGCGCCGCAATGTATTCTTTGGCTTTGACTTTGAAGAACAAATCATTATCCGTAGGATCTGTGAATTTGGCGGTGTAGATATTTAAATAATGTTTTGGAAAGCTTCCTATGGTATCTCCCGTTTTAATATGCTCTTTTACCCTTTGGTTGTCTACATACATTTGTTCCATCAGGGCGGCCATTTCTGACATCTGATACATTTCTAGTTTTTTGCCCGACTTACACTTAGGTTGTGGTGCTTTGACTTCTTTGGGTGTTTCTTTCTTTTGGCAAGCGAAGAAACTGAGTACAAGAACCAATAGGATTGTTTTTTTCATCCTTACTTACTTTTTGATGTACACGCCATCGGCAGTAAAGGCATAAGTTACTTCTGGTTTGGTAATCTTAGCTATTTCGGCAGCTGATTTTCCTCCGTCTTTGGCATAGTGTTTTAGTTCTTCTACCGATACTACATCTACGAAAGCTTTACCATTTACTATGGCCGTGCTATTATCAGCATTTAAGGGAACGAAGAAGCCGTAATCTTTGAAACGTACAAAAGAATCGTCATCGCCTGCTAGTTCCATTTTCATCCAGCAGCCTTTCTTTTTGCAAACCGATTTAATATTAGATTGAAACTGTACTACTATAGTATCTCCTTTTTTAAGGTTTTTGTATTTCTTAAGCATTTCATCTTTGGTAAGGATCTTGGTTACTTTGAATTTATCGCCAAACAAAGCATAATCATTAGCATTGAATGCTTTTGCTTTTTTTTGCGCCATTACGGAAGTTCCAACCAATAGTGCTAACAGTATTAGAATACAATTTATATTTTTCATGAGAGTGTTTTTTAAATGTATTGCAAATGTAAAAAGAATAGCAAAAAAGCGTGTTAAAATGACAATTATTTTTGTTTTTTATTGCGAAGATGCCCTATAAAACAAGGCTAAAATGGGTATTTCAAAAAAAGTATTCAATTTTTTGAACGGATGCAAAATGTAAACCTATTTTTATTAGTTTTACAAAAACTAACAACACAACTCTAATTTTTAGAAAACAAATTACAACCTATTAATTATCAGTGTTTTGAATTGTTTTCTAAATTAAATCTTTACCTTAATTATGCTAAAAACTACTCACGAAATCGATATAGTTAGCGCTAAGACCTCTAAAATTAACGAAGTTGATTTCGAAAATCTTGCCTTCGGAAATGTATTTACCGACCATATGTTGGTTTGCGATTTTAAAGAAGGACAATGGCAAAAACCTATCATCAAACCTTACGAACCTTTCTTGATTGATCCTTCGGCTAAAGTGTTCCATTATGGGCAAGCTATCTTTGAAGGAATGAAAGCTTACAAAGATGAGCATGATGATGTATGGCTTTTTAGACCTGACCAAAACTTAGACCGTTTCAATAAGTCGGCTGTGCGTATGGCGATGCCTGAAATTCCGGAAGAAATCTTTATTGGTGGTGTAAAAACCATTGTAGATTTGGAACGCAATTGGGTAAAGAAAGGCTTGGGAAATACGTTGTATATCCGTCCGTTTATGATTGCTATTGGTTCGGGAGTGATTGCCCAACCTTCTACACAATATCGTTTTATGATTATCCTCTCTCCTGCTCGTTCTTATTATTCGGGTGAAGTGAAGGTGATTATTGCTGAGCATTATAGTCGTGCTGCTAATGGTGGTATAGGTGCTGCGAAAGCGGCTGGGAATTATTCTTCTCAATTTTATCCACAGAAGTTGGCACAAGAACAAGGATTTCAACAAATCATTTGGACTGACGATGCTACTCATACAAAACTGGAAGAAGCCGGAACGATGAATGTTTTCTTTAGAATTAACGATACTATTTATACTGCTCCTACCAGTGAAAGAATCTTGGATGGTGTTACTCGTAAGAGTTTGATTGACATTGCGCACCGTGATGGCATTAAAGTAGAGGAACGTTCTGTACTAGTTGACGAAATTGTGGCTGGTGCTAAGGATGGTAGCTTGAAAGAAATATTTGGTGCAGGTACGGCTGCGGTGGTGAGTCCTATTGTAGGATTTCAATATCAAGAGCATTATTATGAGTTGCCTAAACTAGAGAACTCTATTGCATTACAATTAAAAGATACATTGACTAAAATACAATACAAACTGGCTGAGGATACTTTTGGGTGGACGGTTAAAGTGTAATTGTGAATTGTAAATTGTGAATTGTGAATTATAAGACTTCGGGGAGACTCGGAGTTTTTTTTGTGCCTATGCTGATGGGTATTGTGCCGACCTAGAAAGTCTTTGCGCCGTCCTAGAAAGTCTTTGCGCCGTACTGGGAATCATCTGCGCCATACTGGATATTGTTTGCGCCAGCCTGGAAACTATTTGCGCCGACCTGGAAATCATTTGCGCCTAACTGGATATTGTTTGCGCCCAACTGGAAATCATTTGCGCCGTACTGGGAATTCGTTGCGCCATACTGGAAATCGTTTGCGCCGACCTTGGAATCATTTGCGCCAGTATTAGTAAAGCTTGCGCCGCCATTAGTAGTTATTTTTCTTCCTTTATTATGCCATGTTCCTCGCTTACAGAATGTTAAATTTTTGTTAGCGTAGGAATTTTGGCACGTTATTTGTTAAGAGAAAAATACACGTGTACTGAGTTTTAAATTATTGTTTTACTTTTTAATTTTTATTGTTATGTCTACTAGAGTTAAAAAAGAGGAATACACTGCTTTGGGTGATTTTATACTACCAAGCTTTGTGAGAGACCAACCTACTATTGTAGCTAAGTTTCCTAAATTTAATAATGCGTTTTTGACTGCTTTTACTACCAAGTTAAATTTTGTAAAAAAATTGGAGAACCGAGTGGTAAAAGCTGAAGAAAAAAAAGAAAGTTACGGCTGACTTGTATCAAACGGCTGCTGCCTTGAATGCAGAGTTAACGGTTTTGAATAGTTATGTTGCTGATGCTGGGTTGAATACCCAGGTGATCACCGCTTTGAAAAATGATTTGTACAATGGTAATATTGAAGGTGCCGTTTTGAAAACGGAAGGCGTATTACAGTTTGTGACGAGTAACCAAGCGGCTCTTGAGGAAGAGGGTATGTTGGCTGGATTTGTAACTGTCCTTGATGACTATATTACGAAGCTTGCTGCGAAGAATAGTTTGCAAAATGACTATATGAATAGTTTGAAGAAGCTTACGGAGACTAACGGTTCACACTACGATGAATTGTATGGTTTTATTAGTAAAATTGCTGCTAAAGGCAAGTTGATTTTTAAAGAAACGGTTACTTATGATGAGTATAGCATTGCGAAGAATATTGGTAGGATGCGTGCCATTAGGGTAACTACTAATGATAAGAAATTGCCTTGATTTCTGAGTTTGTTTTCATGACGAGAAAACCCCTGCCTATATGGTGGGGGTTTTTGGTTTTGGGGGTGTTTATTTTAAAAATATTATATTTGGGGTATGACTGCTAATGAGTAGCTTGTATGTGGAAGTTAGTCATAATTTGCAAAAAACCACGTAAAACTAGCTTGCAATATGTTTATGAATTATATTTCTAAAATTTGGTTAATGACAATCTTAGTAACGCCTTTCATTTATTGGCCAGTCAATATTTATCTAAATGATCACTCCCTTTTTAACTTAAGTGAAATTGGACCAGTAGTTTTTGCAACAATGTTAGTAGCTTCTATTTTATCAATGCCAACATTTCTTATACTTTACTTATGTTTAGGCAAGATGAAGGAGAAAAATTATAGAGAAATAAACATTAAAAGAATGACATCAATAATTGGATCAATTGGAGTTATATGCACATTTGCATTACTTGATTTTTCAATTTTGTTTTCCTATATTGGTTTTCTATTTCCTGCTAGTTATATTACATTAATTTGTTTTTCATCATATTTATTTAAAACAGATACAAATTAGAAATAAACAAACTATTGCTAACAGCCGTTTCTCGCAATTCCGAATTTATGGTAAGTTCACGTTTATAATCGGAAAATCAAAAAGTACGTTATTTCAAATCAAAAAGTATCATTCTATACCAGAATGCATAAAAATTGTAAAAGGCGCTCAAATACAATTTAAACGCCTTTTTAATACTATTTAAACACCATAATATCCGTATAGGTTGCATTAAAGTTTACTGCATTCGTAACATAAGACCTATTGGCATCCTTAAAAGGATTACCTACAGTACTATTCTCAATCCACTCACACAATTCAATTATAGATGACTTATTACTGGTAAAGTAGAAGTATCTGGTACCATCAAGCACTGTTAGAACATCCAAGTAGTCGGCAAGCTTCCAATAACTCTTGTAGGCTTTAACATCAGTAGATAAGTATGGTGGGTCTACCAAAAAGACAACACACTCATTATCTTTAAACGCCTGGAATATCTTCTTATAGTCATCCGCCACACGCTCTACACCTTCAAGATATCCATCAGCATTATAGTCACTCATTCTAACAGTATTGTATAATGTTGCCTTCTGGAACTCCTCCAGGTTTAAATGATACTTACCACTAAACAAGATAGAACTACTAACAGTAATCCAATCAACAAATCCAGTCTTATCCTCTTTCTCTAGTCGTTGAATTATTGCACTTTTATAAGGGTCATCTATCTTTTTATCTTTAGGATATCCTTCTAAAATATCTCTGATATCTCCTAACAAATCGTTAGTTTTAGCGATATTTTTTAGCCTTTCTGAAAAATTATCATAATCATTGTAAATTACTCTAGCTTTTGGATAAAGCTGTTTTACTGTGTGCGATAGTAACCCAGAACCTCCAAATAAATCCACATAAATTGCGTTTTCTGGATAGTTCTCTAAAGCTTTGCTAAAATCTTTCAAAAAGTTGCGTTTTTGCTCCATAAACGGTAATGGCGCAGTGTTAAAATTCTTTGTTTTTTTGTTCATTTTTTTGATTAATTATTTGTTTTATTGATTGATGTTCACTATATTTATAGTGTGTTTAAAGATTATTTATGCACCTACATTTAGTGTAAATGTGGCAGGTTTTCCATCGAGCAATTGATTAGTTGCTTCGAGGTTGTTTTCATATATGTGTACATTGCCCAAGTATAATGTTATGCTCTTAAGCTGTACATTAATTTGTTTGCTAATCAGATACAAGTGATAGATATCACAAGGTAATCCAAGAGAAGCATCAGAGCTTCTTTGATACGCAGTCACAACCAACTTATTGTTTTCTATTTGAAATTGCACCAGGCTTAAACATGGCTGTTGGTTGCTCTCTGTGTTGGTAGAACCCAGAAACAAAACATAATTCTTAGACGGCCGCTTTTCACGGTTAATTTTATCAATAAGTTTTGGCAGCTGTTCAAAGTAAGTTGGATAACTGTTGACTAATATCGGGCCACAGTAATCCCACCAATTCACTCCAATACTCCTGTAAGCTTCTGTTGATCGCTCACCACTCATAAATAAGTTTAGCTCATCTTTAAGCTTCTTTTTTACCAATGGATGCCCCTCAAACAGCTCCAATAAGTCAATTGGCTTTAGTTCAAGTGATTGATTTAGCAAATAAGTAATTGCTCCTTTTTTGTTCTCCTGGCGTTTGCCTTTCTTGACAATTTTTGTCAAAATTTCATGGTACTTGTTCATTTTTTTGATTGTTGATTGATGATTATTATTCTATCTTTGCGCCTCTCACGGCTATTATATAAACGAAAACACTCAAGGCTCAGAAGACTTTTGTCCTCCGACGACCTTGAGTGTGTCAGTTTAAATAACCGTGAGAAGTTTTTAAATGTCGGAGGGCTTTTTTTATTCTCTCCTCCAGAGAACTACACTTTCTACCTTATTCCTTGTAGTGCCTCAAAATCAACACAACAGAAACTACAGAAAAGACTACTGCAAAAATCCAATTAGGATATAACATATCAAAAAGACCGCCAAATACTCCCGATACAGCAGTTATATATACTTTAACAATGTCTTGATTGACTTTAAACTTTTCCTGCTGCCATTGATCCCATTTAAAGCAAATGAAACCTGCCGGTAATAATCCAATCAAAGGAGTAAAATAGTTATTCCAATACTCAACAGTCAATGGAAAGTTTTTTGTGTTCAGTCCACACACTAAAAAGAAATCATAGCCAATTGCTATTCCAATTAAGATGTGGTATAGCGTTCTAAGACTTAAGTACTTTTTCATAATTGTATATTGTTTGCTTGTATAAATATTTCATCAACCTGTTCATTTGTCATTTCCAATATGCTTTGCAATAAAAAAACCGTTTGACTTTGCCTTTCTATTGTTGTGCCAAATTGCCAAATATTGAGTGCAGCAGTTTTTATTGGATCCTCGAAACTATTTAAAGTATCTTCAATAATACTTTCTTTATCATTAAGTTTCAAAATGGTTCTTATTCGCCAAAGAGCAACTTCTACAGGAACTGGAACCACTTCAATAACTGGAATACCTTCGTAAAATTCTTTTTTGGAAGTGCTATAGTAAGGATTATTAAAATCTCCAGTAGGATAATCATCAATTAAGATTTGGTCACTACTAAGTTCTACCTCAATTGCAGTTACAAAAAGCACTTTTCCTGAATTTTTATCAATTACTGTTTTCATATCGTTTTAATTTCAACTGCTTCAATTTGGCATGATGATGCTGAACTAGTAGGAGTTATTGATACGTATAAATAAACACTATTTACAGTGTTATCGCAAGCTGCAGATACTCCACTACTAAAAGCTCCTATGTCAGTATAATTATTATTACCAGCAGATGTAAGGGCTGCTGTTAAAATATTTCCTCCTTTTAAAGTAAATTTTCTATTAATTTGCATTTGAGGATTAAAGTTACCTCCTGTTGTTGGTGATGCTATTAAAGCCGCTGTAGCAAAATTATTAGTGGAATTTATTTTAATATTGATTGTATATGCGGCACTACCTCCACTTCTTGAAGCATAAACAAATACATCAAGAAAACCACTTGTTGGTAAAGTGCCTGGAGTAAAAGTGTATGATTTTAATAAACTTTCACTTGTGGTACTAGGAGCCGTACTTGTAGTAGTATCTTTAATTAATATTTTTGTTCTAGCAGCTAATTCATCAGTAATAGCCTTACGGGTCATAGTTCCATCAGTACTAGAACCAGTAGATGTATAAAGCTTCATTTTACCTGCAGTAGTTGCATCTGCAGTAGGAACTGTAGCGTCACTACCCGGAGCCCCAGTTGCACCAGTAGCTCCTGTTGGTCCTTGTGGTCCAGTTGCACCTGTAGCTCCGGTTAATCCTGTTGGCCCTTGTGGTCCTGTTGCACCAGTAGCTCCTGTTAATCCTGTTGGTCCTTGTGGTCCTTGTGGTCCAGTTGCACCTGTAGCTCCGGTTAATCCTGTTGGCCCTTGTGGTCCTGTTGCACCAGTAGCTCCTGTTGGTCCTTGTGGTCCTTGTGGACCTTGCGCTCCTGCTGCACCAGTATCTCCTTTGTCGCCTTTCAATCCTTGTGGGCCTGTATCTCCAGTATCGCCTTTGTCGCCTTTCAATCCTTGTGGTCCTGTTGCACCAGTATCACCTTTGTCACCTTTCAATCCTTGTGGACCTGCATCACCAGTATCACCTTTGTCGCCTTTCAATCCTTGTGGTCCTGTTGCACCAGTCGCTCCGGTTAATCCTGTTGGTCCTTGTGGTCCTGTTGCACCAGTCGCTCCGGTTGTGCCAGTATCACCTTTGTCGCCTTTCAATCCTTGTGGACCTACATCTCCTGCATCGCCTTTTTCTCCCTTTTCACCACGAATAAAAGCAACGGTAACATTAATTGGTTCCGCACCAACCACCTCCAGGATATTTGGTTTGTCGCAAGTAATAGTAACTTGAATTGGCTCAGCCGATGTAATGATTACATCCATTATTCAACTATGTTTAAAGTGCCTTTAAATAATACTCTTGAAGTTTGAGTGTGCATTATTTCGTAATAGTATAGTCCTTTAGGAATTGCTTGAGCCGTTGGATCAATAGTCAAAGTCATCACGTTTGTTGCTATTCCAATAGGAGTTCCTGTAACTAGTATTTCTGTATTTTTTACATCAGAATTCCAAAGCTTAAACGTGTAGTCTCCACTCCAATTTTCTGGTGCAGTAAAATAGATGGGTACAATTTCTTTTTTACCAACTGAGGCAATATTCACAACAGCTGCTATACTTGGGTCAATGGTTACCTGTTGTTTCATAACTATAATTGTTCAAATTCAATATACGCATGCGAAAACTCACCTCCATCAGAAGTTGCTCCATCAAGTGGCCAGTAAACATTTTTTAACGCCACAAATCCTCCCTGATTAAACCAAGATGCCTTAACAAAACCTCCTGCTTCAACATTTATAGTTAAAGGCTCTTGAATTCGCACAACAGTAGTAGGAAAATAGGGCACATTAGTCAACCAATAATCAGCAACTTGAGTTACTTCAATATCATAACCTAGAGAATTTTTACCGGCAGCGTAGACAGTTCCAGTAAGAGTACCTACAGCTATTTTACGCAAAGGCAGAACTGCCTCCTGAATATCACTTGAGGTCAATAATATAAACTGACTTTCATTCACTTGACCTTGACCAGTTCCATAAGTTCCACCAATACCAACAAATGCATATATATATTCAACCACGCCTATTTTATAAACTAAAAAACAAGGTTCTGGAAATACTCTTGCAGTATGCGTGTTTATGTAAGTTATAAATGACCCAGTAATAGTCCCTAAATCAACTTTTTTACTTGGATGGAAATTAGCACTACTTGGATTAGCTATAGCCCAAAGTACAGTTATCCTATCCAATAAAAAATTATAGTCAGCAGCAGACTCATACGTTTTCGGGTCTTTACCAACTGCCCAGGCTAATCGCTCAGGAGTATCAATTTTTTGTGGTGGGTTTCCGTTCTGTAACATTAGATTGTATGTTGAGATATAGTTAATAATCTTGAGTAATAAGCTGCTAAAAAGTCATCAATATCAGCATCAAGCAAAGAGTAAAGTGTATTACTCATTGTTTTGATTTTAGTATTACAACGATTCTTTTCAATGGCTAAATAAAACAACCGGCTAACTTCATCCATTGGGAAGTATTGACCATCATAAGAGAATTTATTATCATCAATTCCTTGTTTTTTTCTTCGTTCTAATTTCAAACTATCCTCTATAATCCACTCAGCTTCAAAAACTGCCATTTCTGCTGGACTTCTATCCTCTAAAACACCTGAAACAATCTTTTTAGGACAAACGCCAAAAACATTGTAAGGAAAAGGAACTTCATCTTCTGGTATAATCAAAGGATCATCTGCATACTCAGAAGCAGCAAATTCTTCAGGAGTAAAACTTCCAACTGATATCCAAGAAATAAAGGGTTTATCTGCTAATGCTATTGCATTAAAATAGGTCTGTTTCATAACTTAATTTGTTATATCTGGAGTTAGTATTATTTGAAATTTTACACTTTGATTATTAGAATTAAATCTATCTACAAGGGCTAATTTAAAAGATGTTGAAGTGTGTTCTCTAGTATGATAATTAATCAATCCGTCAGCTGCATAATCACTACCAGAACCAAGTTGATTAATAATAACTTTATAGTCAGAAGTTCCTATATCTGGAAATGATAAAGTAACCAATGCTCTATCACCAATCAAATCACCATGGATATAGGTAAATTGCTTCAAGTAAGTAAGTAAAAGGCCATCCGGTTTATCCAAAACCTCATTTACTGCTCCGGCAGGTGCTATCCAACTTGGTTTTACATTGACCTGTGCGCCTGGTTCAATACTATCTAATTTATTAGCATCAGCTGTAGTAAAGTTGTTATCTGTATGAACATAGGCAGCATCAAAAACAGGAGAAATTCTGATAAAGGCTGAAAGTGCTACTCCAATAGTACTATGGGTCTCTGCAGTTACTTTTCTAATAACATCCTCATTATTCCCATTTTTAAAAGCAATATTTTCAGTAACAACAACTTTTCTAATTTTAGTAGATAATGTTCCAGGGCTTGCAGTAAACTTACAAAGTTCACCATCAATGTAAAGATAGCCATCAGTAATATTAGGACCTACAATTTTACATCCACTAATAATGTAATTACCAGTTTCAGATATGTCCATAAAAGAAACCATTGCTTTTAATATCATGAAGTAGGCCTCCTGCATTAATCGCAAAGTGTATTGTTTTAAACGGTATCCTCCGTTACGAGTGAAATCTAATAAATTCATGGTATGTAAGTTTGAATTGTGTATTTTTTACCTATGTATCTGTAACTATCAACTAATGCTCTCAAGCTATTTTCATTAAAAGTGATGGTGTTTGGCATGAATATGGTCCAACTATATTGTAATGCACCCTCTGTATCGCCATCTAAGAATAAATCGTCATCATTATCATCACCATCATCTTCAAAAAATGAGCTATCAGCTTCTAAATTTTGCCAAACGTATAATTTATCAATGCCGGGTAGATCTTCAATATAAATTAACTTTGTTGCTTCGTGGTTCTGGTTATCATAACCACTAACATTAAAGGTTTCATTCAACATCTTCTCAAGATAAATCTTGGTACCATTATGCTGCATTTTATACAACGTCTCTTGCTGTATAGTTTGCAATGGAGCTACCATTGCTTTGAAAAAAGCCAATGTTCGTATCGTGCGTAATTTAATCGGCAGCGATATCTTAATTAGCTTAGTAAAATCAATTGTTGACCAACGCATAAGGCAAATAGTTAATGGTTAAGTCAGCAGGATCAAACTTAAAATAACCGCTTTGTGGTATCTTAAAATCTTCAAAGTCAGTGAAAGGGAAAGCAGCATACTTCCATTGCAAAACATTAACTCTTACTAATTTTATTCCATCTTTTGCAACCATTTTACTTTTTAAAAAATCAGTTACAAAAGCACCGTTAAATTCTAAATTGTTGAGATATTCTTTTATGGCAACCTCTGCAGGCATAACAACCTCAGTGGTATTTAATAATCGGCCAGTGTCTAAATCAATCATTTGCGGATCTACATAAACATCTAAAGTTGCTTTCAATAAATCGGCCGTCTCATTTATCAATCTAATAGCAACACCAGGTACTTTCATTTGATTAAGATAAAATCCTAATCTTACTGCTTGAGGAGCTGATATAGGTTCAAGGTCTCCACTATTATCATGTGCAACTTTTACAACCAGTTCACCATCCACACTTTCCAGAACTGCACACCGATTTATAATTTTATAACTATCAGGATTGCTAATACCCACTAGGTCATACTGAAATTGCCCATCTTTCCAAACTAATGGTAAACCATCATGAAAGTTTAATACTGTTGCAATAAAATTTGGTAGATTTTGAGGACGTGAATTAGCAGCATTTGCTGAAACTATTTTCTCATGCAACCAAATAGCAAAAGCCACAACCCAAACAAAAATCCTCCAAGTAGAAACTTTACTTGTACTAGTTGCAGATGTTAACGTCTGCTCAGAAGTTGTTAAAACTTCCAGAGCATTGATATCAGAACTAATTGCTATCTGATCTATTATTTGCTGTTGTATGTCGTTAAATTGTCTCATTTTTTAAAAGCTAAATGGAAATTCTCCTTCAGGAAAACCATAATTAAAAATCTCTTCCGGTAATTCTGCAGGACATGTTGCTATCAATTGACCTTTACCTTTGAAATAATCAGAAACCTCTTTTAAATCCACATCCGATTTTACTTCAATAAGTTTTTGTCCTGGTACCAAAACATCCATAACATCGATTTTATTTGCAATAGCAAAATCAAAAGCACTCAAAACATTACCGTTTTCTTGTAATGCAATATCTAATAGCGATTGACTTTCAATTACTGTTATCATGGATGTTCTTTTTTGTATTTATTAAACTCCTTTACCTTATCATCATACATCTTCTTATAAAGAGCAGCCTGCTTTTTATGATATTCAATCTCTTGCATCAATATGGCTTCCTTTTGTTCAAAAAGCTTTTCAAGATTTTGTCCCATTTCTTGAACATGCTTAAACTTTTCCTCATATCTAGCTGGTAAATCATCCAAAGCATTTTTATATAGGTCAACTAACTTTGAACCGTTATCAATTTCAGTTGTAGTTGCATCGGCATTATACTTTCTTCTAGTAAAAAACCAACCTATCCAAGCTCCTATTCCGGTAGTTAATAATGGTGCAACAAATTGAACAAAGATTTCATTCATGGCGTTAAGTGTTTATTTTTAATAAATCTTTTATATCGTCGTAATCTTTGGCATCTTGCTCCATTTGAAAAGTAACTACTCTTTTGATATCTGCAGGTTTTGCACCAGTACGAATGTATTTTATTAAGTTAGCTCCGATTAATGGCTCATTTTTCCAATCGCCCTGGTTAGAACATAAAATAAGAGCAACCTCTTGAACAGTACTTTCGCCTATAACAAAATCACCTGCTTCAATTAGGATATCTAAGTCTGCATCTAATAAAAGGTCCTTAGCCATGTTTAATCTTTGTATTTTGTATGTTTGATAGATTTGCTCTATCTAAATTTCTAAATTGGGATGACAATATTTTTAATGCTGCTCCTCCATCGTTTGGAACCACATTCCAATTAGTAAATACTTCTTGTATCTTTTGGAGGATTAATGTGTTTTTATCAACCTGATTTTTTAATTCAACAGCATTAACTATTCCTCCAAAATCATCTCCATTAATCATCATTTGACCATTGTTTAAAGACAATTTAAACCCTGATTGATCTATCAGTTCAAATCCCTCCATTTCCTCGCATGAAATCAAAAAAGCTGCTTCTCCATTGTGTATAGATCCAACTAATGCTAGGCTGTCAACTTTTGGCTTGATAACTATGGAACCAAGACCAAGCAAAACATCAAAATATTCAAGACCATTATTTTCACCAATGCAGGTCATTGTCTTAGCTTCCCAATCAACTTCAGAAACTTTCACCCATTCCGTTTGAATTGGTATTCTAGCTTTTATCTTTTCTGTCAAAAGCTTTTTAAATTCCTGTAGATGTTTGCTCATTATTCCGCTTTTTTATCCAAATAACATTCCTGGTGATACTTCGGACTGTCATCATAGGTCTTAACCACTTTTTTAATAAAATATAAACCTCTTCTGTCTGGGTATTGATTGCTAATGATATCAGCTTTCATTCCATGTGTCACGCTTGGTACTCCAAATATTTCTACATGACCCTGAAAACCTTCAACTTTAAACTTTTCATAATCTGCCTTGATTAGCTTTTCAACTTCAGCTTTGACAGTTATATTGTAATAACTTAAAGTTTGCAAGGTTCCTCCATCATCTCCATACTCAGCCGTTATTTTACGACCATTTGGCAAAGTTGAAATACCCTTAATCTTTATAAGAACGTCTTCTTTATTTTTGTACTGCAGGTTATGATCAACAACGTTTTGATTGAAATTGAAAATGACTGGTTCTACAGCATCATCAGTATAAATCTTACCTACAATTAACTTTCTTCCTTTGAAATAACTATAAATGTTATTTTCCTGTAACTCTTCCAGAATTTTAGCGGCCGTTGTATTTGCCCAGCGCTTAGTTCCTATGTTAATATCCGCAACATCATACTCAATTCCCTCTGGTACTATTTTTTTAATTAAGTCCTCAAGCTTCGTGCTTCTCATTGATACATTAGCCGGATACTTCTTTAATAAATACATATAGTCATCACATTTAATGACTACTGGAACATCAGCATAAACCTCATTTACAAATCCATCAAATTCCAAAATAAGGTTTTCATCATATCCCAAATAAATTTGGACTGGATCTCCTTTTTTGAAAATCGTTTTAACATTCAGCTTGTCAAAGTCCTTAACATTTCTTGGAAGCTTTATAGTTGCTGTTGATGTCAACATCTCCCAAGAGCTTTCAATAACGACAGAATTACATTTTCTAATAATGATTTCTTCTCTACCATCTCTAGCAGGAAATACTATTTTAGAAACCATTGCAACTGTCATACTTTTGTTTTTATATTCAATTCAATTGGCTCGTCCGAAAGCGCGTCAATCGTAAACGTTCTGATATTAGGCTGCCCACGTAATGGCGAAAACTTAATTCCCAATATTGTTATGTACTTAATTCTTTTGTCGGTGAAAAGCTCGCAACCCACTTCGATAGCACTTGCCAGGTTATCCCATTTTGTAAGCTCTCTTTCCTGGTCTTTAATGTCAACCAGATTTTGAGGCTGTGATTTGTCCGGTATAAGAATTCCATTGATGGTAATCTTCCAGTTATCAAATCCATAAATCTCTTTTACGCTGCCACGTCCTCCGTTTACTTTAGTGTCGCCAATTATCTTCTGTCTGTCAAAATCCATAATTGTAGCAATCGGAAGGCGCATGGTTCCCATTTTCTTCTCAACGATTTCTCCTTTGTCATTGTACTTTTTGTAGGTACCTTCTAAAAAAGTGATCGGAAACAAAATCGGAGTACCGTAAGAACTGCTTTCAAAAGACTCGTTAGCATCTTCTACGATTTGTATCCCTTTAAAAGACTGCTGCGGAGCATTTGGCATTCCTTCAATACCTACTTTGTAACGATCAAGGAACTGCAGGCCAAAAGCCTCAACAAATAAATTACCTATAGTTAAATTTACTGCCATTATGATCCTGAAGCAATTAAAGCGTCTTTCATTGTATCGTTGATTTTGCCGACCACATGATCTGCAAATTTTTCCATATCATGGAGCTGTGATTTAGCAACATGATAAACATTGTTTACTGATAAAGTCATGTTAATAATCTTTGCTGCTCCCTGACTTGTGTTGCCTGTTACATCTTTCGTTGGGTCAGGTTTGGCTGTAGGAGGGCTTGAAGGCTTTTTGATATCCTCTGGCTTTTTTACTTCAGATTTTGTCTTTTCAGCCTTTTTATCATTCTCATCAAGAGCAAGATTATGGCGCATATCCTTAATCCATTTTGCTCCTCCACCAGCTAAACCTCCAAGACCAGGTACTTTAGATAAAAGCTCTAATAACTGTTGAACTGGATATAATAAAGCATCAAGTAAAACCAATCCAATACGTTTAATTCCTGCAACAATTCCGCCTTTAGTAAAAGCATCTGTTATGCTATCCCAGTGTTTTCTAAAACTCTGAACCAATGATATAACTAAACCAAGTGGTCCCATGAAAATACTCAGCGCTGCACCCCATTCATCCCATTTCGCTATTATTACAGTTACTGCAGCTACTAAAGCCATAACGATTAAAATAATAGCACCTATAGGATTGGCATCCATGGCCGCATTAAGGTTCCATTGTGCAATAGTTTGACCTATTGTTGACGCCTTTAACATGGTGTACAATTGTGACATGGCAACTAATCCAGGTGCCAGATTGATAACTCCCATAATACCCTGTAATCCTACATCAATAAATGGTAGCATACTTCCAGTAGCGCCGTAAATCGAAAGCTTGATATTATCAAAATAAGAAACAATACGATCCTTTTGCTCCTGATAACTTTTACCCATTTCTTGAGCCATATCATTAAGCGCTGTCTGATCGCTTTCAATATCTTTTGTATACTTTTTAAGTAAATCTAAGTTTCCAAGAAGTCCGGTAATAGCAATTGTATTTTCCATCCCAAACATGGCTCCAAGAACATTATCTTTACCTTTAAGCTTTTGAAGCTCCTCAAGTCTAACTGCTAAAGGTTTAGTTTTATCTGCAAGTTTGTCAACGTTGATGCCTGCCTTTTGTAGTTGCTCTAATACTTCTTTTGGGAGAAACTCTTTTTTATCCAGGATAGAAAGCACATTTCTTAATGCAATACCGCCTTCAGCTCCTTCCTTTCCATATTTCCCCATTACTTGTAATGCAGCATTTGTTTCAGCAAAACTGACATTAGCAGCTTTTGCTTTTGCTCCAGACTGATCAAGACCCGCAGCAACCTGGTCAACTTCTTGACTACCTACTTTAGCTGAGGCAACCATCTGATTAAGCATTTCATCCATTTTGTTAGCTGCCTCTTCTGGATTACTTAAATCAACGCCAAATTGATTCATTGCACTTGAAGCTGCATTAGTAGCACCTTCTAAGTTATTATGCATCGTTTCGGCAAGCTTTGCTACACTAGTTCCCATTTGTGCAAGAGCAACAGGATTATCAGCTATTTCAGGAGCTAGTTTTGAAAGTAAAACAGTATAGGCTCTTACATCATCTTGAGCTTTACTTCCAAACTGTGCTGCAGTATCTTTTGCGCTTTGTCCTATTTGTTGAATAGCTTCATCCGAAACCCCAGTAATGGCTTTCAACTCATGTAATGAGGAATCGAATTTGTAAGCTCCATCAGCTCCATCAAGAAAAGGCTGACCAAAATTTGTTATAGCCTGTGATGCAGCATTAGCAGCAACCAATTTTAATGAGTTATTAGTTTTCTCAAAAGCCTGCGCAGAGTTATTACCCATTTTAAGAACTTTGTCGTCAACCCCATGAATTGCAACTTCCATTTTGTCAATAGAAGACGTGACCTCTTTAACAGGCTGTGTTATCTTATCGACTAATTCAAGTATCCAATCGGTTTTTTGATCTGACATTATTCTTCTTTGGTTCCAAATAAATGAGTTAATACAGTTGCCATTGATTCGGCATCAAGCTGTTTAAGATAGTTAGCTTCGTGATATAGCTTCATCCATTTTCTAATAGAGAGCCGTTCAGGCTCTCTATGAAAATAACTTCGGATTAAGGCATTGCCACGTTTGTAAAAGTCAAACGAGTTATCGGAAGATATAACACCTTCCTCTAGCGCTTTTTTACAATCGCCTCCCTTTTCTTGAAAATTTTACTGAGCTCCTGATATGCTGCGCTTTTCATTTCGTCATCAATCAGTACCTCTTCTGATCCGGAAAGTCTGCAGGTATTAAAAAGAGTTTCAAGTCCTTTTATCGCCTGGTCCTTCTTGGTATAATCTGCCAGAACTTCCAAATGCTGCATTGTTGGTTTTTTGAAGTAGGTAGCGTGTTTGGCGCCCTCCTCATCTTCAGTAATAACCTCATGGATGTATTTGATTTTGTGCTTTGTTTTCAAAGCCTGTAATTGGGTATCATCAAGATACCCAACTACTTTAGTAACATCTATATTCATCTTATTGGTTCCAGTCAATGTGAGTTACAATACATTCCAGTTCCTGGCCTACAACTTTGTCGCCTTGCTTAACACTACGACCGAGTTTTGTAATCATGACATTTCGCAAAATATCTTTATAAATACGAAGGTCATAGTCATATTGTACAATCATGTCAGCAGGTATAGCATCCTGCAATCTCATTCCTGGAGGAATGGCATCCAATAAAGCCGTAACTTCCTCTTTCACTAACACGATTTTAACCTTTGCTTCGTATTTACCTTCACCGTGACCAATTGGCATCTTACCGGCTCCGTAAATCAATTCCTTTTCTACGGTATCGTCGTAACCAATTTCCATTATACCTTCAATATCTCTTCCGAAAAAATTGAGAGTTACTGAATTCCATCCGGCCATTTTACCGAATGCATTTACTAAAGTGTTTGCTCTTGCCATTTTATACTAAAGATAAATCTACCTCGAAGGTGTGAATAATTGCTCCTAATGTGACACTCGCTTTAACAATTAAAGGAGTTTGATCGTTCGGGTTCTGATCTGCTGGAATCAACAAATCATAACCGCTTATTTCTTCAGCTACTAGCATTTTTTGTAGTGGCTTTTTACCAACGTTTTGAAGATCGGTAATAGCAGTGCTTCTTAATTTACCGGTGCCTGCATCACGCTGAAACCATCCGCGAACTTTTGGTAAAAGAGCGTTTCTGATTCCAAGAGCTGCTTTGTCCCAAACTCCATTGTTCTCACCAGTTGAGTAGTCAGAACTTAAAGCGATACAAGTTGGCTCACCGTTGAAATATACTCCTGCAAATCCCTGGAAGGTTCCGGCATAAGTATAACCAAACGCTGTAAGCTGATTCTGCTCTACTTGTGAAAGTGTTGAAACCGGAGTTCCATCACTTAGGCACGCAGTAAGCCATAAGCCCAAAAGCGTATCCGTTAAAGGATAAGTTTCGTTACCTTTTTTAGAGCTTGGCTTCTTGATAATATCAACGGAACCTAAGTTCTCGTTAACCTTTCTAACAGCGCGGCTTCCTAAAACGGTACCGACTGCAGCATATTTAGCATATGCAGGATCAATTACTGCGATTGCAGGGTCTTGAGCAATTACTAAACTAACCTTACCGCAATCCAATGTACGTCTTGTAACCGCTGCTTTGCTGACGTTTCTACCTTCAAGGTAAATACCATTTAAGTAGATTTTATCCGCAAACAAACCGTTTATGAACGTTTGACACGCTGCTATTTCTGTTGCCAATACTACCACATCGTCGGAATTATAAACAAAGCCAATTCTTTTTACGTCAGTATTTTGACGGAATAAGGCCTTAACTGCATCCATTGCGAAAAATGCTGCAGCTGTAGCTTGATCCGTTAGTACAAGTTTCAGAGTTCCATCAGGAGCTAACCTGAAAAACTCGGAGATGTGATAATGAAGTAAAACCGCATTATTCGCATCAAAGGCAGCGTCTATACCTAACTCCTCTGCAGCTTTAACGCTATTCAAAACATAGACTGTCTGAAAATCGTTACCGGCTGCATCAGGTACAAAAGCAACTAATGACATGATGCCATCAGTTGACGGATTTGAACGGTTTAAACCTCCCTGTCCTGGATTAATTGTTACACCTGTAAAACTCATTATTAATCTTGATTTTCGGTTAATTCAGTTCTACGAGCATCAATTGTATCCAATATGATTTGTCTCGTTTCGTCTTTCGCGTAAGCATCCAACTCTTCAACTGTCTTAACGGTTGATATTTCAGTAATTAAATCCTCTTCAGATTTATCAACTTCCATTCCTGACGCTAGTTGAGCTCTGCGAGCCGCAACAGCATTCAAAACAGTAGTTCTGGTTTCGTCTTTTTCAATTGCGTCCAATTGTGCAATTGTAGTTGCTTCCTCAGCTTGAGCAATTTTGTCTGCAGCTAATTTTTTAACTAAAAATACATTAGCAGTATCTTCAGCTGATGGTTCGTCGGTCATAACCTCAGACCTTTTTACAGTTTCAAAGTCGCTATTATGCATAGCGGCTCTATTCTTGTCTAAGAACGCCTGCTCATCAGGAGTAACAAAGACCTCTTTTGCGTTTGGATATCTTTCGAATACCTCTTTCGCGGATTGTTGAGCTTTTGTCATGTTATATTTTTTTATAATTGAAAAATAAAAGTAGGAGCCATAAAAAGAATGCGCCTAATGCAATTCTACCTATGTAAATTTGGGTCCATTGCCACCAGGTTAAAATGTTTGTGGTAATGGGTATTTCTTTTTGTGAATAGCTTTTTATAAACTTTTCTTTCCAGGAGAAAAACAACTCTTCAGCTTCTTTTTCACAGTCAACCGTAAGAACGTTATCCTTAACAGTAACTTTAGGAGCTTTAAGTTTATGTCCAGTTCTGGAATTGTTAATTTTTTTAATCACTATTTTACCATCCTCAATACCTAAATCAGCAACAGTCTGACTACTATCTTTTGCAACGGTTAATAATGTATCCTTTGAAACTACTGTTATAGAATCTTTAGTAATTTCTTTTATAGGTACATTTTTGACTGATTTACAAGAAGTCATTAGCAATAATATTGCTAAAAATGAATACCAGATTATTAATGCTTTTTTCATGAGAAGTAAATTTGTGCTTCTTTTTTTCTGCGATTGGTTAACCCATTACTTGGTACTCCATTTGCTTTGTTCCACTTTAGAAACTCCTTAGCGATATTAGGATCATTCGGATTGGCATTAATCAACTTTAAGAGTGTGCTGTCACCTAATCCTTCTGGAATATTGTCTGCATCGATATCACTACCGACATTGTAGGCAAAAGAGACTACTGTATTAAATTGGTTTTGTTTTAAGCTTGATTTAACCAAGCTTGAAACGTCTTTTGCAAATAAATCAGCTATAAAGTAGAATATCTCATCAGCATAAGCTTGAGTAATTGGAGGGTCTTTCATGGTGACTTTTCTACCATTTGGGTAAATCGTGTTACCCCATCCAATTGTTGGAACTCCTGCAGAACATAAATAAGGCTTGAGACTACATTTCTCAAAAGACTTTATCAAATTATAACCTGCAATACTTAATTTCATAGCTTCTTTTTATTTTAAAGTAATAGCCGGGCATTGTGCATTTTCATGTTCACGTCACTTTTTTTGATTTGCCTATAAGGCTTTGACGTTACAATATCCGGCTATGACTTTGTATTAATTAGACTGCTTTACCGTCAATGATAGCTCCTTGACCTTGGTCCATAATTGCGAAACAACCGAAGTACAAATCGTACCCCACAACATTCTTTCTGTATTCTGGATCATCTTTAGCAGCTCTGGCATAACGAGTAACTGTACCTTTAGCTTTAACTGTTGATTTTTTGTGGAAACAAATAGTTGAAGTTCTACCAGCTGTAACACTATCAAAAGCCAATTTAACTTTTGTTGTAGCATGATAAGTGGGAGTATATACTTCTTCGTAAATGATAAATCCATAATAGTTCATTGCGATTTTACCGTCAACTCTATTCATGTATCCTTTTTCAAATACGCTATCTTCCAATAATAGATCATTAGCATGAGTAGAACTCAATACTAAAACTCTTCCATCTTTTGGTACCGATAAATTATCTAGTTTACCTTTTAATTTAATGATATCAGCTTTGGTACAACGTAACCTTCCTGTTCCATCATTAGCTCCTGTTGTTTCAAGAACAGGTGTATCAGCTGAATTTGAAGCAGGAGAAATTGAATACAACGCATGATCAGTTGATTTCATTTCTAATTCCTCTTTCAATTCAAGGTTGATATCTCCCTCTTTATCGTAAGCAACAGAGTAAAGTTCATCAGCAGTTACCTCTTTATTCACAGTTGAATATTTATTCAAGGAAACAACTACTTTTTCATCATCACGACCAGAAGATACAAGTGGATAAACGGCATTATTAATTAATACTGATGGTGCACTATCCCCTTTTCGTTTAGGTATCTTAATAGCATCATTTCCAACCCAATTATCTTTACTGGTTACCTCTTGTATCCAGGTTCCTAAATGCTTGAATTTGGAAATAATGAACTTTTCGTTCAATTCGTTCAAAAGGTCACCATCTACAATGGCACAAGTTTTAAGCTCAACCTTTTCTTCCTGGGAAATACTCCACTTGGTAATGTTCGCGAATGAGGCTACTGTTAAAAGTAAGCACGTCAATACAATTCCGATTTTTTTCATGTTTGTTTTAGATTTAATTTAAAATTTGGTTTTACTTGCCTTCTAAGTCAGCTAAATAAGCCGCTTTAAAAGCTTCTGGATCTTCGTTAGCTAATTCGTCTCTTTCTTTTTCAGACATATCTTTAAATGCTTTCACATTTGCAGCTCCACCTGCGGAAGGAGTTACAGCAGCACTAACTTTTCCAAGTGGCTGTAAAGAATTGATGTGTGCTTCGCAAGCATCAAAATCATTTTTAGCCCAACTTTTCAAGCTTTCAACTTGAGTTGCTAAGATTTTTTTAGCTGTAACAGCACCATTTAACAAGGCATCTACCTTAGTCTCTAATGCAGCAGTTTCAGCTTGTTTTTTTTCTGCAGTCAATGCAGTCACTTTTGTTGCTGCTTCTTTGTTAGCTGTAATTGCAGCTTTGATTTGCTCTTCTGAAGCATCTTCTGAAAGCCCTAATAACAGGGCAATGATTTTTTTGTCCATGAGATTGTTTTGAT
Source organism: Flavobacterium sp. N1994 (assembly GCF_025947145.1). Classification (NCBI taxonomy): domain Bacteria; kingdom Pseudomonadati; phylum Bacteroidota; class Flavobacteriia; order Flavobacteriales; family Flavobacteriaceae; genus Flavobacterium; species Flavobacterium sp. N1994. The sequence continues at coordinate 217,193 of NZ_CP109999.1, read as the reverse complement.
TATTAATTTTACTTGTAACTTCAGGAATGTTCGGCGCTCCAAATGCTTCGAACATTGCTTTTGTATCTGGTGTAATCGTAGTTTTTTTAATTACTCCAGTTATGAATTTTTGCTTTGCGGCATCTTTAGCAGTTAACCAAACATCGCCTTTTGCCCATTTAGATTCAATGTCTTCAACGCTCAATCCTGTTTTAGCAGCATATTGCTCTTTGTATTGAGCAGTAAGGTTTTTTAATAGCTCAAGTGAGCTTTGAACTGCATCTTCATTTCCACTAAAATAACCAGATGGTTTATGGTACATAAAAGAACCATTTTCAGCCATTTGAAAGCTATCTAAGCTTATAGCTATTTTAGTAGCAGCAGATGCAACAATAGCTCCTCCAATACCATTTTTGGCACCAGGGAACCTTTGTATTTGATTTTCTATTTCAGCAGCTGTAAATACATCCCCACCAGGAGAATTTATATATACATCTACATCTTGAACACCATCTGCTAGAAACTGATCTATTTTGGCTGTTATTTCCTCAGAGCTGTTATTCCAGTTATAAAGTGCACCCGTAATACGAATGTCAGCTTTATTGCCGTTTTTATCAGCCGTAATAACTAAAGGAAACTTTTCTGCGATGGCCGCATTTATCAACGCGCTTGTGAGGCTAACCCCGCCAACAATTAATAAATTAGTTACATGATGTTTTTTCATTGTTTTCTTATGTTCTTTCGAATAGTGATGACAAAATTTGAATTATTATGAAGTTTAAAAAAATGGCAGTTCCTTAATAAGGAATAGAGTCCTATGCCTAAGGAAATCAATACTTATTAAAGAATTGAACAACTAAAAAAATCTACTTATTAATGCAATTTTGTGATGTTATAAAACAAATACATGGCAAAAGTTAGGGAGCAAAAACTGGCAGAGGATTTATACATCAAAGGCAAAAAAACAGCAAAGGAAATTTCAAGCTTGATTAATGTCTCTGAACATACTATTGGTACATGGGTTGAAAAATTCAAGTGGAAGGAACGACGTAATGCTTTACTTGGTTCTACTAACAATGGACTTCAAAACATAAATAACCTAATTGATATTTATGCAGAAAAGCTTATCAGTATGGAAACTGATAAAGATGCTTCTGACAGCGCCAAAGTAAAACTGGTTGATGCTATTGCCAAACTCAACAAAACAAAAGATGGATTTGAAAAAGAGCATAGGATACCCTATAACACTTATATCAATGTTATGGAGTTAATCATGAGTGATATGATTAGTAAAATTGAACCTAAACACCATTTAGCCATACTTGAATTTTTTGAAAACCATACAAACGAATTAGCACTTAAATACTGATTAAACTATGTTTAAACTCTTATTATCATTAATATTCAATAAAGCTTCTACTTACGAATGGAAAATTCAAATAGCTGCTCATCTTTTAAAATCTGCACTATTTGAGCAGACACAAATAGGAGATGTTGTTTCCATTAAAAAAATGGGACATAAATCATATAAAAAGAAGGAAATTGTTGGTGTAGCTTACAATTTCAAAACTAATAAAATAACCTCATTAACAGAAGAAAAAAGCTTTAAAGGCTATAAATAATGAAGTCAGTAGATAAAATAGCACAAAAGAGGTTTATTGAAAAAATTGCTCTTATTCGAGCTTCTGGAGGTTCTGTTGATCCAAACGAAACGAAACAGCAAAAGAAACTTCGTCTTGACAAAATTTCTAAAGATTTTGCATATTGTGTTAGATACTACTTTCCTCATTACGCTACTTATGAAACTCCCGATTTTCATATTGAATTAGCCAATATGGTTGGTAAAAATCCACTATTCAAAGGTTTTGCGGAATGGGGTCGTGGTTTAGCTAAATCTGTTATTTGTGATATCATTTTGCCATTTTGGCTTTGGATGCGTGGAGACCCAATGTACCTGGTTATTATAGGAAATAATGAAAAGAAAGCCATACAGCTTCTTGCAGATATTCGAGCTGAATTTGAGGGTAACCCTCGAATTATTGCGGATTTTGGAGAACAAAAATCATACGGAAGTTGGGATGAAGGATTCTTTATCACTAAAGGTGGATTTATTGGTCAAGCTTTAGGCCTTGGACAATCAGTTAGAGGGCTTCGTGTGAAGAATTTACGTCCTACGATGATTATTCCAGATGATACTGAGACAAAAGACACTATCAAAAATGAAAGACGTCAAGATGAAATAGTAGAATGGATGCTTCAAGATTTAATCCCAACAATGGATGGTGATTATAGACGTTTTTTGATGGCTAATAATGCAGCATTTCCTGTAATGATTCAAAAGAAACTTCAGCAGCTTAATCCAAAATGGAAAGTCCATCATGTTAAGGCCTACGATCCACAAACATATAAACCAAGATGGTTCTCAAAATATAAAGACAACTATTATAAAATCCTTGAGGAAGAGCTTGGAATTCTTCCTGTTCGTGCAGAATACAATAATGAGCCACATGTTAGAGGTAAAATATTCACAAATGAACTAATACAATGGTGTAAGCTTCCTAGATTAGATACTTTTGATTGTATTGTAGGGCATTGGGATGTTGCCTATTCTGGTTCTGTTACTGGTGACTATAATGCTGTTAGACTTTGGGGACTTAAAGACAAACAATTTTATTATATCACTTCATTTGTAAAAAAATGTAAAATGAAAGCTGCTGTTGAATTTATGGCAGACTTTGAAAAGAACCTTCCTGAAAAAGTTCGTATCCATTGGAGATTTGAAGCTCAGTTTTGGAATGATGAAGTTGAAAGAACCATAAGAGAAGTTGAAGAAGCTTTTGGTGTTGATTTGAGGATTACAAAAGTTGATAATCCAAGAATTAAAAAGTATGACCGAATTGTTTCAATACATCCATACTATCAAAATGGTAGAATTTGGTATAACATAAAAATGAAAAGCCATGCTGATACTCAAATAGGAATGGCACAGCTTTTCGGAATTGAACCAGGATATAATGGACATGATGATGCTCCTGATGGTGACGAACAGTGTATCACTTTTTTAAGTAAACATATTTATGAAACGTCTAAAGGTGGAAAGCCTATGACAGGCAGAGTTGAACGTAAACACGTATATTAATGGCACTATCATTTATAACAAAACAAGAGCTTACAGGACAGATTTTTGAAGAATACATTGATGAAAGTATTGAGGATGATTTAGCAATTTTAGATCAGACTGAATTAGAAAATATTTCATTAATGAAAGGAAAACTTCGTGAACGTTATGATGTATCAAAGGTTTTTGATAAATCTTTAAATTACGAAGACAAACCGCTTATCAAAAAAGTATTAATTGCCCTGGTTAATTATAGCATTGTAAAAAGAAACAAAGCTCGAAAAATACCTACCACATTTAGCGATGAGTTTAAATGGGCAATGTCTTGGTTGAAAGATGTAAAAGAAGGTGCTGAAAATCCTATTTTACCAGCATTAGAAACTCCAAGAAAAGAGGTACAATGGGGAAACAATAAAAACAACGATTTATATTTATAATCATGGCACAAAATGCAAGGGTTGGTAGAACCTACGATAATAGACCGTCAAATATAATATTACCAAGAAGTAAGTCATTAAGTGTTCAAACTATAAAGAAATGGCGTGATGCTTTAGCTTTAGCTCAATTAGCTGAAAATGCAAACAGAGCTCCACTGCTAGAGCTTTACGATAGTATTTTATTAGATAGCCATCTAGCTTCATTGATTGAGGGTCGTACATTAAAAGTACTGCAATCAAAATTCAAAATCGTAAATAAAGCAGGAGAAAAAGATGAAGAGCTTACTAAGTTATTTCAACAGCCCTGGTTTAACTCATTTATATATCATTCAGTAATGGCAAAGTTCAAAGGTGCTACAGTTGTAGAGCTTTGGGATTTGGTACCAGAAACCTTAGAACTGGATAGCGTTAACTACATACCTTCAGAAAATGTTCTTACTGGAAAAGGTTTGATAGTAAAAGAAGTTGGTGATGAAAAAGGATATCCATACAAAGAAGATCCTTTGAAAACATACTATATCCAAATCGGTAAAAACAACGACTTAGGAATTTTAAAAGATGTGGCTCCTGATGCGCTTACTAAAAAGTTTGCAAGAGCTTCTTGGTCTGAATTTGTCGAAAAATATGGAATTCCACCACGTTGGGTTGTAACTGACAGTTATAGTGAAACTCGTGAGAATGAGCTTGCCGATATGATGGCCAACATGGTTTCTAACCATTGGGCAGTATTAAAAGGCAATGAGAAAATCGAAGTAATGAACTCGACTGGTACAAGCAGCTACGATATCTTCGATAAACTTATTGATCGTATGAACTCAGAAATGAGTAAAAGGATACTTGGACAGGACGGAACTACCGATGCTGGAGCCAATGGAACCTATGGCAGCCTGAAAGTTATGCAAGGCGTGTCAGATGATCGTCATGATAGCGATAAAAACGATGCCATGACTTTGATTAATAAAGAGCTGCTTTGGCGTTTGCAGTTAATTAGTCCTGCTTATTCAAAATTGAAAGACTGCCGTTTTGAGTGGGACGATAGTCAGGAAATGACATCATCGGAACTTGTTACTATGATAAAAGAATTAGCTGACTCAGGTTTTATAGTAGATTTAAATTTCGTTAGTGAAAAAACAGGTATTCCAGTTACCGGAATGAAGAGTGATAATGCTGCAGTACCTCCAGTTGATAAAACAGGTCAAAAAAAAAAGTCAATAAAATTGCAGCCAGTAGCTTTTTATCGGACGAAATTATAGCATTTTATGATAATCATTGTGGACATGATCACGGTACTATAAATGCGGTTAATTTGTCTGACTATTCAAAGCTAATAAACCAATTAGCTAAACAGCTCTACGATGGTAAACTTCTACCTTCTGATTTGAATAGTGATTTGCTTGAAAAAACACTTGGAGACATACGTTCTGGTTTATCTAGCGGTTTAGGTGATTCCTTTTTGAATTATGAAAACAATGCTGTTCGAAACTTGAGCCTTAATCAAAATCTTTATCGATTTAGTGGTGCTAAAACCTATCAAGAGCTTGCAAAAATGAACTTATTTCTTAAAGATAAAGGTTCTTTTCAAGATTTTCAAAAAGAAGCTTTAAAAATAAATGATCAGTACAACAAATCATTTTTACAAGCTGAGTTTGATACTGCAAACAGAAGTGGAGTTATGGTGGACAAATGGAGCAAATATGAAGGACAAAAAGACCTTTATCCAAACCTTCAGTACAAAACGGCTAATGACTCAAGAGTACGTCAAGAGCATGCTGATTTGCAAGATATTATTAAACCTATAAATGATCCGTTCTGGATGTCCTGGTATCCTCCTAATGGTTTTAGATGTCGCTGCTATGTAACGCAAACCGATGCAGAACCAACAAAGGGAACTCCTACCATAAAACCAGATGCTGGATTTAATAATAATGTAGCACTTTCTAATATGGTTTTTGATGAAGGTGATCATCCATATTTTGTATTTCCTGCTGCAGATGCAAAAAAGATTAAAGAGAGCTTTGAGAACATCAAGTTATCAAGTCCAGATTATAACATTGTTTATCAAACTAAAAAAGCTAAGCTTGAAGTTTCAACCTGGGCTGATCCAAACGATATCGAATTGAACTATAAATATGCTAAAATACTGGTTGAAAAACTTGGAATTGATGTTAAAATTAGAAACCATACTGATATTCCTGGTATAACAAATCCAGAGCTTGAAATTAATGGAAGTACGGCCGACTTAAAAAACATTGATTCTGTTAAAGGAATAACTAATGGATTCGCATCTGCTAAAAAACAAATGGGGATGACAAAAAGTAACTATTCTGTTGTTTTTTCATTGGATCAACTAAAAAAAATAAAGCTTGAGGATATTACTAAACAATTAGCCAATAAATTCAACCCCACAAGAGGAAAAAATATTAAAAGTGTATTCTTTATCAAAGGTGGAAAAGCTATTGAATTAACGCGTGAAATGATACTAAAAAAAGACTTTAAGAAACTTTCTGGAATTTTATAAAAAGGTAGAGGGCTCAAACAGTTTCCCGTCCTCGCCCTCATGTATAACATTGCAAATATACAAATAAAATAATATGATAACCAAAATTCCTGATTTTAATGGAGTTGCCAAAAAGTTAATCAAAGATGCCCAGACAATAGCAGAGGTAGAAATGATTAATTTTATTATGGGTAACTTTGAAAAACAGGGTTTTATGGATGGTTCTTTGCAACCATGGCAAGCTCGTAAAGGCAACACTGATTCTGGAAGGGCTATTTTAACAAAAAGCTCAGCTTTGCGCGATAGTATTTCTATTAGCTCTAGCAGTTCTAAAAGAGTAGTTGCGACAGCAACAGCGAAACATGCTAAAATTCATAATGAAGGTGGAATACTGAAAATACCAGTTACTGCTAAAATGAAAAAGTACTTTTGGTATATGTTCAAAAAGACCGGGCAATCTCAATATAGAGCCATGGCACTAACTAAAAAAAGTTACTTCGAAATTAAGATGCCAAAACGGCAATTTATGGGAGACTCCGCCACATTCCGGGCAACTATTCAAAACAAGTTTATAAAAATGATTGAAAGCCGTTTTAAGGCTGTTTAAACACTGATTAAATATGAAAAATTTAAAAAACGTTTACCTAGAACACGAGCAAAGAATTACAGTAAATATGTCAAATATTAAAACAGTTGACCTTTGGAGTGAGCAAGTTTCATTTATGGCTGAAGAGCATCCTTTTTCATCTCCTGCAGTTTTCTTTGCTTATAGAGTTCTTAGTGCTGAAAACCTTTCAGAAAAGCTGCAGCAGTTGCGAATGCAATGTGATATCTATTTATTTTATGAAACCTTTGCTGATACCAATAGAAAAGCCAAAAACCAACAAAAAGCACTTAATTTTCTTGATGACTTAGCTACTATAAATGCTTGTTTTCATTGCTCAAATGGAAAGTATTTTAGCGAAATGAGTAGAACTGGTTTTGATCCTGTAGAAACTGGTGGAGCTGGTATGCTTTATGTACAAAGATTTCAATTCACTATGCTTGATGATAGCGCTCAAATTTTATATAAAAACTTGAAGTTTGAAAACATGGAAGTAGCAGTTGAAAAAGCAGTCATTGCTCCAGGAGAAAATAAGGCAAAGCTTTTTGATGAAATTAATACCTAACGGTAAATATAGTTTTCAACTGTTTTAGGACGCATTAAAAACTTATCAGCTGTAGCAGCTGTACAATATGCGATAGTGTATTTTTTAACTCCAAATTCTAAAACAGAATTGAGTTTATTGAAGTAAGCAGTTACTTCTCTGATTTTTCTCTCGTGAAGTTCAGCATCTCTACCCATATTAGCAAAAGTAGAAAAGATTATTGAATAAAAAAACCCACTTTTTAGAGTGGGTTTTTTATAATAAACATTGAATTAATTATTACTTATCTCCATCCCAACATACTTTTATGCTTGCATGATTAGACAAGTTATAATAGTACATGTAAGTCGATTGAGTAACAATGTGATTTTGATTGTTACTTGTACTAGGGCCATAAGATAATGAATATTGTGTTGAGCCGTCTGGATTTACTCCAGTCACATAACTAAAAACTGTAATGGCGCATGGTTCTGCAGGAACACTGTCGCTTTTTGAGCAACTAATAACAGTTACTGCTACTAAAATGAATAGTAATTTTTTCATAATTTATTGTTTTAAAGTTGTTAAAAATAAGTATTTAATTTATTGCTTCAACAATATCTATTGAGAAGTAATAAATAGTTGTTATAATTAATAATGAGACCAAAAAGCCTACCATTATACCTCTTGCAAAAGCTTCCCAAAAGGTTGCTTTCATTAATTCCTGTGCTGCTCTCTGTTCTGGTGTCATATTATTCATTTTCTATAATTTCAATTACTATTTTTTGCCATCTTTCTTGAAGACCTGTTTGTAGCTTCCATTTTTCTAATCCAATTGTTCTAGCTATAATTATTTGATCTTCTATATTAATTCTATTTATTCTCTTTAATACTAATTCTTGAGATAAAGATGACATTGATTTAAAAGCTTCTGTTTGTTCTATTTTCATAGGTATTTGTTTTATTGGTTGTATTTTATTAGTTATAATTAATTCAAAAATCTCCTCTTTAGTTTGTCCTGGTTCAATGATATATTTTTCATTTTTAAACATCACAAAACCTTTTAATAATTTTGCTTTTTTATTTGGATTTGGAGGACCATAACTTCCGTTTTGTCTATTTCTTTCCCTTATATTATATAAGTCTTGTAGTGTTCTTTTTAATTTTAATTGACTTAGTTTTTTATCAATATGTTTTGTAGTCCATCCCTTTTTTTTTGGATATTTACTATTGAAATATTTAACTATTTCTTTATTGCCTATACTTTTGAAATTACTTTTTAAATACTGTATAGCTTCAACTGGCCAAAACTCTAATTCAATTTTTTTTAGCCCAAGTTCATACGCTTTTATTCTGACTCTTGTAGGCTTTAAACCAAGATTATCCGCAATTTTTTTATTTGTCATGATTTTAAAGTTATCTTCGATGAATTTGATATCATCATCTGAAAAATCAATTTTTCCATATTTACCAACTACAGCCATTAATTTTTTTTGCTTTTTTAATACTCATCATTAAATCGTTTTTGATTAATCCAGGTCACTAAGTGGGCTTTTGCTTCTCTACTTTTAGTTAAATGTTTGAAGTAAGCTGGTAGTGCTAAGAAGCATTTTACTTTTTCTGCAGGTGATAATTTTTTGAATGCTGCTTCCGATGACTGTCTCTTCACTTTTAGTCCGTAAAGCTCCCATAATGAGTCAAAATCAAGGATTGGTTCTGCTTTTACAATTTCAAAGTTTTGTTTTAGCTTTTGTTGCCAAACAATGATATGTTTTTCTTGAAATGGGAATCGGCCATTTAACCAATCTTCTTGCTTTTCAGTTAATTCACTATCCATAAGCTCAAAACTTGCTAATTTGCCATTTAAATGGTATTTAAATACCCAAATAAAGCCGTTTTGTTTGCTCTTTACTGTATATGTTATTAGGGTTGTTTGCATATTTCTAAGTCTTTTATTTCAGTATAGATATCGATATTACATTCAATTGCGTGTTGTAATTCAATTTTTGCACCTCTGCTATCAGTAGAGCATGGCAACATAAAAATAGCATCGCAAAAAGTAAGTTCTAATAGGCAGGTTCTCATGGCGCTTGCCCATCGTTCCCCTGGATTATTAATAAGCTTAACCGGATTGACTACTTCCCAACCTTTAGCTTGTAACTGTAGCTCCATTTTTTCAAATTTGGCTGCGCACTCTTTTGGATCTAATCCTGTAACTTTTCCTGCGATGTATATTTTACTCATGCTAACTGTTGATTTAATTTGCTTTTAATAAAAAGAACTACATTTCTATCGTATTCATTTAGGCTTTGTTCCTCAGCGAATAAAACATACTTTTCTAAGGCATCTGCTTCATAATACTTGAAAGAGAACTTTGAAACTTTTGGTTTTGAGAATATTGTATTTATGCTACTTTCAACCTCCAAATGTTTCTTTTTAACCTTGAGTATCACTTCATCTAATATTGATTTAGTTGTTTTTTCCTCTCTTGATTTTGCATAAACCTGATTAATGAAATTGAAACAATAAACCAGACTATTCAATTGCCTTGCCGTTAGTTGTAACTGTACTTTTTTCATGTTAATTGCAGTTTTAGGATAGTTTGAGTTTCATTCATTTTGCTTTCTAAGACAACTTCATCCATTTCAATCTGGCATGTTATTCTAGCATAGCCTAATTCTCCACATAATTTGTGTTTTTGCCTTAATTCTTTGATTTCTGCCTTCAATTTTAAATCTTGCTCATAGTCATCATTTTGAAGTAAATAATCTAACAGGCGATTGATTTGTTGGGTAATTAGCGATCTGTATTGGGCTACGTCAATGTAATTTCTTTTAATTTTCATCTGCAGTCAGTTTTTGGTTCTGTTAATGGCATTCTGCAATCAAGACATTCCTCGATAGTAATCTCACAAGTAGCGGTTGCATCTAAAACAACCGTAGAACGGTTTGGATGTTTACATTCCTCAGTTATTGAGTAATTTTGAGCTTTAGTGTAAGCAATTTTAGCGCAACACCATTTTTCACACTCATTAACATCTTTACAATCACAAGGATTCTTATTTTTCTTTTTTTTCTTTGGTTTTTTCGAATTGTTTCCAATGTATAAACCTGCAATAAATGTTATCACCATCATAATTAAAAAGATAATAACCATTTTGTCAATTCCTTTTTCTAACTCCTGTAAATCTTTAGTTAAATCCATTACTTAAACTGATATCTAACTACATTTTCAAAGGCGTAGATTACTTTTGATGTTTCAGCAGCTGACATTTCCATCAATGGTTTTGTTACTGGTGATTTTGTTTTTAACCAATGGGCAAAAGTTTCCATATTTCCCACTGTTTTACCGTTTACAAGTTTGGTCCATCCCATTGTATGAAGCATTGAAAGGATATACTTGTGCTGATCACTTTTACTATCAAAAGCTTGCCATCTTTTTGCTTCGCTATCATCTTTAGGCTTTGGCGAAAAGTAGTTATCAGTAGCAGAACCTGTTGAGCATACAACTGGTTTTCTTGGTTGGATTGTTTTTGTACTCATTTTTTGTTTATTTCTAATTCGTTCCAGGAGCAGGAATTGAACCTGCACCGCCCCAATCGGTTACTCCTCTATTCGTTTCCTGGAAATCCAAATCAACCTTAACTAATCTTTATTCTCTTCCTTACTATTCAATGCCACTAAATGCAGGTTGAATGCATTCCGTTCCTGTATTGTTAACTCTACTGTTGCTACCCAGTTTTCGTTGTGATCCTTGTAAATGAGCTTGCCATTCACTTCTATACTTTCTTCGTTTACTGTGTTTATTTTTATGCTCATTTTGATATTGTTTGATTAATATTTTTACTCTGAAATACATAAACCTGAAGGTTTCTTTTAAAAATTGCCTATGATGCAAAGCCATTGTCAATAGTAGAATTGACAAATAATAGTCAAGCGGTCTCATTAGATACTTGATAAATTCAAATCGATGTTTTGATACTCACCTGTTCCATCTTTCATCCAAATACGGAAGTATGTTTTTGAAGCTGGACGACGGATTGCTGATGTAATCAAATCAATAGCTTCTGAGAAAAGAGGATTGTTAACACGTTCTTTGAATTGAGTAAGTTTTAGAACATCTTTTACGTCTAATTGCCCGGAGCGTTGAGTTTCAAATGATTTGATAATCATCTCTTTTATAAATCCGTTTTTAGCATCTATATTGTCCGTTAAGAACTCATCTAATTTTGCTTTTGCTGCAGTTATTGTTAAGTCATCAAATTTGATAGGCTCTGAAACATTAACCTCAATTTTAATAGTACGGTTGAAGTTGAACCAGGTGTAATTTCCTTTATTTGATTTTTTCACATCTTTTGACTGCATAAATGCTTCATAAGCTTCAGCACAAGTATCTTGAATAAGAACTTTGAAATCTCTTAATCTGGAACTAATCGATAATGCTTCTTTTAAAAGTTGAGCTGATTTTTTTTCATGTAATCTTTCAACTTTATTGATACGATTGTATGGTATTGCGGTACCTGATTCATCATACCAAATTGGGTCTTTTCCTGTTTGTGTAATTTTTAAGTTTTTCATTTTTTATCTATAATTTATTAATTCTGCTTTCGTAACTATTTTCATTTATTTCTAAATACCAGTTGTCTGGATAACTTTGAAACTTTGTTCTTTCAATCAATTCACAAGCCCAATCTATTTTCTCCTGGACACGTTCAGGAATTTTATAAACCCTAACTTGCTCTACTTCGATTACATCATTGAAGTAGTTGATGATGTCAAACAAAACTCCTCTTGCCTGATTAATACAGATGCGCTCACCAATCTTGAAAATTTTTGTATGGCTACTATCAAATTGTAATACTGTATAAAGCTTTTGGCGTTCATTTAATACTTTTTCTACTGTTATTGAGGCATCAATTTGCATAAACAAGCGGTGTATTTGTGATTAAGTCTTTAGTAAATTCAGGGGATTGTGGGTCTTCTTTTATCATTTCGAAAAGTGCTTTTGGAAATAGGTTTATTATTCCGGCAACACAACCTTTATAATGATAATTCAGATCTGATTTAGTTTTGATTAAACCAGGAACCATATCTAAAAAGGTTCTTTCTCTACTGGCTAATTCTTTCATATACCATTTGTTTATATTGGCATTAGCGACAAACTGTTGCGTTTTTTTAGGAGACTTGGCAGCATACTTGTAACAATAGTTCCAAAATTGTAGAAATATCATAAGGTCATAGTCCTCAGAACTCATTTGTAAAGTATCTAGTATTTGATTTTTTAGTGTAGTCATGATTTTGATTTTTAATAAATTTCATTCCAATATTTAGCAGCTCTTTCTGGCCATATCACCAACGGTTCACCGCCACCGTTTAACCTTCCATCTGGGAAGAGTTTGAATCCTTCAACCCAAAGCTTTAAATCGACATCAAACATGATATCATCAGCTAGACTTCCTTTGGGTAGTTTTCCTTTTGCTTGACTAATCCAAATAATCCCTTTTCCTTTTGCTAGCATTAACTCTTTTAATTGATAATACTGAGCTTTGTTTATCCTGGTATATTGTACGGAGTCAACAAAAAGGAAATCAGCTGATTTTGGTTTGCTCATTCGGTTAATCAATTCTTCAAAAGGCACCCTATCTAACAGTCGAAAAGTATTCTCGCAACTTTCCATATTATTTCTAATCAAGGCATCTCTTATAGTTGCTGAAACTCCCTGCTCAAGCGAGTCATAATCAACTTTTCCAAAATTTGTTAAATACTTTGCAAGCTTCATAGCTGCTTCAGTCTTTCCGTTACTTGTACCTCCAAAAAGTATTGCTGAGAAAGCTTTGTCTGGAGTTCCTAAAGTGTCTTTCCAAGCTCCTTCAAAACTTAAAGGCTTAAATTTCTTTGTTACAACGTTTGATACTGAATATGCTCTATTGCTTTTTTTCATACTTCTTTTTGGCTGTGTAATAGGCTTTTGTACTTACTTTTTTTCGCTTTAAAAAAACAGTTATAGTTTCGCCTGGTTTGATTTCGGCTTTTAAGTTTTTGAATTCCTGTTCACTAAACTTTGGTTTTGCACCAAAGTTTGGGCTATTGTTATGTGATAAACCAACTCCTTGTTTAGACCAGCATAGGTTAGAATAATGGTTTCCTTTTTCAGGATCAATTCTTTTAGTGATGTAGTCTAAATTTTCACTTACACTATTCCAACATTCGTTTACCAAGCGCATTACTGTGATATTTTTGTACTTTATATTGACTACTTGCATCGGAATGGACTTTCCTTCTCTTTCATAGATTTTAGGCTCCAGCTTTTTACCTAAATAAATAATCTCTGTTCCATCTTCGTTGACTTTTAGTCCTTCAAGTATGGGGTGATATCTAAATTCCATTATGCTGCTCTTTTATTAGCAAAAATCAACCTACGAACTCTTCTTAAGTCACCATCTGAGTCTTTAGCAATAGCTCTTATTGTAGCCGTTTCATCAATTCCGTTGGCTTTACAAACGTTTTCTATATCTAAGTAGCTTGTTTCTTCTAATTCTATGAAACGAAGACCTACGCGGCTGTAAATCTCTCTGTATCCTTTTTTCTCAGCTGCAACACCTCTTCTTATTCTTTTTTCAAGAAAATGCGTTGCCATTAGTATAATTCCACAATGATTTTCAAGCTCATTGTACAGTGTGATAAAGAATAAAAGAACATTATCTGCTAGTTTATCAACTTCATCCATTATGATTAATGGGTTTTCAATTGATTTTAAAAGCTGAACTGTTTTGTACATCATTTCTGGAAGGGTTAAGCCTGCATGGTCCTTACCCATTTTTGAAAGAAGCTCACGAAGAAACCAACGCTTATCCCAATATTCATTGCAGGATAGAAAGAAGACGTTTTTGTTTTCACTTTCGTATTTTTTAGTGGCTTCTGATTTACCGCTACCAGATTTTCCAGTAATTGCCATTACAAGTGAATGCTGTTGACCCTCTGTAAAGAATTTTAATAAATCATTTGAGTTTCTAGTTGTAGCAAAGTTCCAATCACTGGAACCAGCTCCGGTATATGCTCCAACTTTTCTCCACATTTCCTCTGCGATGTTATCCCAGTTGTGGTTTCTCATTTGTGAAAGTGTTGCAGGAGATACGCCAGGCATTTCTGCAGCTAATTTGTTTTGTGATCCTTTGATTGTGATCATGCGCTCTAAGGCTTCTACGATTTGGATTTTGTTTTGGTGTGAAAGTGCCATATTTAAAAGGGGTTTAAATGGTTTTTAATCAGTTTTTAAAATCGGTTATATAATGAATTTGAATCGGTTTGCATTTGTCCTTCTTTTGGTAAATGTCCTTGCAGTTTTATCATTATTTCCTGCTCTTCTATTAAGCTTTCTCTACTTATTCCTGAACGCTCAATCAATCTTTCGTAAGCTTCTTGATCACGTTTAAGTTCTGCATCTCTAACTGCTATATCTTGGAGTAGATTTACTTTAGAATTTTCAACCATAAGTATTGGAATTGACTCATGAGCACGTTTTTTCTGAGCGTATGCTATAAATCTTTTTTCTCCAGAAGGTCTAAGCTCATAAAGTGCTACATACTCATTTAAGTATTCTGGATCATAACGAACTATTAGTTTTTCATTTACCCATTTTCTACGGAAGTCTAAATCAACCTGACCATTTTCATTGTATACTTCATACAAGTAGTCTTTACCTTCAACAGTCAACGGTAATCCGTGAGCATAGTATTTCTTTTCCTTAGTTTCGTCAATCCAGAACAATGAAAGTTGGTCCATGATATCGATCTCTTCACGATGCTCAGTTTCTTGCTCAAACATTTCATTTCTACTGAATTCCATGCTTTCAGTTGAACGACTATTCCACTGATTAACTAAAGCCTGGAATATATTATTGAATTCATCAACCGTTGGAAGAGCTTCTTTGTACTCAACTATGAAATCGGTGTTAGGACGGTTAGTTGCTTTTCTTACTTTGATACCTTGCTTATCAGAAAACCACATTTTAGAAATTACCTGTTGTTGTAGTCTGTTAAATATCTGCTCAGCTGGCGATGATTTACGGCCAACCTTATGACTGTAGTGCGCTCCACCTTTAGCAGGCAATCTATCGTACAGATTTTGCATTTTACCTGATGTATGACCTGATTGTTTATCATAAGTAAATAAGAAAGGTCTGCAACCAGCTTCACTAACGGCTCTTTTAATAGCTCTAAAGTGCGATGCATGGTTTTCTGTGTATGCAATATCCCATCCAATGATTTTTTCACTGTAAACGTCAAAAACAACATTGATTTTTAATTCTGCAGCCATTTTTAATTTATTGTTTGCATAGTGAACTAGGTCTAACTTGGTTCCATCAATTGCCCACCATGCATTAGGGAACCATTCAGAGCGTTTACGTGTTACTGTATGACCAAATGTTTTCATATATTCATCCTTGCCATCACGAGCTAAAACCCAAATACGTTTTTGCTCTGTTTTATCAAGCCATTCTCCTATACCTCTTTCCGTTAATGATTTCCATCCTTTAGCTTCACGAACTGACTCATAAAGGCGATGTACTTCGGAAATTGTGTACTTGATTGGTAAGCAGTATTGTGATAAAATGAAATCGGCAACATCATCAACTATCTTAGTTGAATTTGTATTTAACCATTTGCCTGAAACGATTGAGGAGTAACCTTCCTCTTGATATTTTTTGAAAGCACGTTTAAAAGAAACTACATTTTTGTAGCGAGTATGCATCCAGGTCTCTGGTAGATTTTGAATAGCTGTTAGCATTCGACTCCACATTTCTTTTTTACCGCCAAATCTCTTTTGAACAACTACATTTACTGCAATGTGATTTACAGTATTGAACATTATAGCTTGATGAGTGTACTCTTGCTGTTTTTCTTCTGGCAGGGGCTCTCTATTTTCAAGAAGGTATGTTTTGAAATAGGTTTCAGCTTCATGGTCCCATGTCATATAGTCTGCAAAAATTATCTTTTTTGCTGATGCGTAAGGATCACCAACTTTATCACAGATCAACTTTTTAAAACGATCTGGAATTGACTCAAAAGCTACTAACGCTTTTCTTCCATTACCTCCAATAGTCAATTTTCTGATTTGACCAGTTGAGCAAAGCTTTTTATAATTGCCTTCGCTCAGGATATCATTTTCCCAAAGCCAGCTCGAAGCTATACATAGTATATTTTGCTGATAGGTAAACATTACGCCTCAGTTTTATTTTCAGATTTATACTTATCGATAAAGTCCTGTCTATTTTCCTGAATTGCTATCATTGCATCCAAAGCATCTTGATCCTCTCTGAGAAATCTCATTCTTGCAGCAGCTATTGTAGGAGCGCCCAATATTTTCTGTAATAAATTGTAATCTCCGTACTGAATATTCTTTTTTATTTGTTCAAATGTCATAACAACTGAATTTTTTTTTTAACTTTGTTTAAATGTTATCACAAAAATATAAACTTTTTTTATATAACGATAAAAAATATAAACTTTTTTTCGATTAAAATGCAAGAGACTGTTATTCATAGAATTAAGAAAGTATGCAAGTGGCTTATTTTTAGTGAGCATGCTGATAATGATAGAGAATTAGCTGAGTTGCTTGGGTATTCTAAGTCTTCATTCTCCCAAATTTTAAATGAAAAAGTTCCTTTATCAGATAGATTTATTGATAAACTATGTGGTCTTGACAATAATATAAACAAAGTTTGGGTAAAAACTGGAGATGGTGATTTCTTGAAAGAGAATAACGTTACAGTAAGTGTGGCTAATGAAACAACTACTACATATTCAATAATTAATGATGAAATAAAAATTTTTGATAATGATCAGGAACCTGAAGTACTGATAAATTCACATGGCAACAAATTTTTAATCTATCCGGATGGTGTAATTAAGATTGAGGTATTAAAGGTTCCTTTTAAGGCTTATGCCTCTTATGTAGAAAACTATTTTGATGAAGTCAAGTTAAAGGAGGACTTTTCCACGATTACTTTTAGGGTTGATCATATTGGTAGAGGGAACTATCTAGCATTTGAAAGCGTTGGTGATTCAATGTGGAATGAAGGAGGATATGATACTCCATCTGGAGCAGATCTATTAGGTCGTGAAATTTCAAAAGCCAACTGGAAGGATGGATTTCATAAAACAAAGTACGGATTTGTGATTATTAGTAAAACTGGAATGTTTCACAAAGACATAAACAAAATAGATAATAATGGATGTCTAATTCTTACTTCCAGAAATCCATTAACAAAGCCTTTTAGCTACCCTTTAAATGATATTACTCAAATATTTCACGTTATAAAACGCTCATTTTAAGGTAAACTTTCTGATTTTCAAAAACTTATATTTACTTTTCATAAAGTTTTTTTTGGAATTATCCCCTACATTATAATCAATTATTTTGCTTTTTATCTACATTTTAATGTATTATCATAATACATTCAATAATATTTATATAAAATTTAGTAACCCCAACTGTAACCCCAACTGTAACTGCAAATAGTAAATATCATTTTATTACTTAGAATAAAAATGATTCTAAAAAAGGCATAAAAAAACCGTTTAAACATTAATTAAACGGTTCATAATATCTATTTAAAGCCTTATTTTACTAATATAATGGATGTTTTTACTCATTAGCTACCTTTCAATGTAGGTAATACTATTTAAAGCCTTTAAAAGCTTTGTTCTAATGTAGGTAAAATGGAAGTTAATGTACTTTTCGTTATAGTATTTATTTTAGACCTTTTTAGTCTAAAGTGTTGAATTTATTGACCTTTTTAGACCTTTTTATAATTGTTGTTTGTTACTTTTGGTTTTTCCCCCCTTACGTTTGCGTTTCGCAAGAATTTTTATCTTTAACAGAAAATAAAAAGTTCCGAAGTTCGCACTAGTTTAGTAGCGGCAGAATGTTACCAGCAAGCATAAACAAGAAACGCTTAGAAAATTAAATATGGTTGAACAACTAATTAAAGATTATGCTCATTTTCACGATGCAATTATTCTCAACTTTGAGCATAAAACTGATATTGAGGCTGATAATGTTTATGAATCAAGGATACAGCAAGTAATTTTAGAGCTCAGTTGTTATAGGTCTTTTGCGAATTTTGAAAAAGACACAATTAGAATAAGATTCATAGACGTTGAAGATTTTAGATATATTAAGCGTGATGACATGGTAACAAGTTTGTTCATAGGAAAAGAAAACGAATTTTATGTCATTGATTTTGATCCAATTTTAACTACCGACAAATCTGGAGATTGGGTTAGAAAAAAAAATCCTGATTCTGTTTTACAAGTTAAATTCAAAGAATTATTTTATGAAGTTATCAAATAAAAATGCCAGTAGTCGTTTCTCTCAATTCCTTCGGCAGTCGCTTCCCTCGTGTGAGAATTTTGTGGTAGCTTCACGTTTACGTTTCGGAAGAATTTTAATCTTTAACAGGAAATAAACGTTTCCGAAGTTCGCAACTGAGAGAAGTGGCGGAACGTTGCCAGCCTTTTTACATGTACAAAAGAAACATTTGTCAATGAAAAAATACAGCCTAAATACAGAACTTAGTAGTTTTAATACTTTTAATCTTTACATAATCACATTTATTATTTTCATGTGTTTTGTATATACTATATACATAAAATATATTTTTGGAATTGTAATGTGGTTTTTAGTTTTGACATTACTTTATCTGGGTGCTTTTAGAAAGGTTTTAAAATACAAAAGCATCGAATTCGATTCAGAAAATATATATTTTGACGGGAAAATTATTTCTTTAAAAAAAATTATAATGATTGATGATGGAAGAATCTATTATCAAGAAAATGGTGAAAATAAAGAGGTAATATTTAGATACAATCATTTTGAAAATAATATAGAAATCCTAAGAGAGTTTTACAGAGAAAGTAGATATAATAAATAAAAAAATTGCTTATAACAGCCGTTTAGTCTTAATACGCTTGTAAAGTACTTATTTTATTGACACTCACAAGATTTTAAAATCCATTAGTACAACATAAGTACAACAAATCAGAACTTTTCTACACTACTGTAAAGCCCTACTCCATCAAGCTGCGCTTGGCGGTTCATTGCTTGGTATTCTGCTAATCTTCCGCAGTAATATTGATGGGTTGCTTTTGCATACCCATTGATCAAAAGTAAATCATTCAAACATTCACCATTAGGCAAAATCACATATCCTAATTGCCTGTTCCAATAGTCATAATAGTTATCCTGTTCTGTAATGATAGTTACAGTCGTTTTAGGCGGTGCAACAGACAAAACGAAGTGCAAGGATTGCAAACCAAATTGAAGCAGTAATTGAGCCGGTAAATGGCTTTTCTCTTCATCTTCTATCATCTTCCTATTTAGTTTTACTTCTGGTGCATCTAAGCCATAAAGTCGGATTTCTTTTTGCAATTGAGAGAAACGATTGCTAATGATGATGCTATCACCATCAAGGACTTCTTCAATTTGCCAATGGGTTTCCACTATAAACGGTGCTTTTGCATTGTATTGCATTGATTTTCAATGTTTTAAGTTGTTGATAATCAAAGATAATGATTGAAATTTGTCTTATGAATTTTATCTATTTATTAATCCATTAAATCTTAAAAAAATGGCAAGACAGAAAGGCAATTTAAAGTATGTTGGAACTCTAGGCGATGTTCGACACTTTAAAATTAAAGGACAAGAAGGCTACTTTGCAGGTATGGTAGGCGGACCAACTGGTGACCAAGTTTTAACTGCACCAGAATTTGAGAGAACACGTGAGAACATGAACGAATTTGGCGCTTGTGCCAAAGCCGGGAAGTCTGTTCGAACTGGTTTATCTCAAGTAATGAAACAAATGGCGGACAGCCAAGTAACTGGAAGATTAACTTCTATTATGAAGAAAATCAACCTTGAAGACCAAACCGAAGCGAGAGGTTACAGAAAAATCGAAATCACTACCCAACGTAGTTACTTGAAAGGTTTCGAGTTTGACAAAAACACTTCTTTCAATGGCATTTTCAATGCTCCTTACACATTGGAACATGCGGTTGATAGAGCAAGCGGTGATTTCACTGTTGCTGCTTTCAATCCAGCGAATTTAGTAAATGCTCCTTCAGGTGCTACTCACTTCCGCTTGATTACTTCACTTTCAGTTGTGAGTGATTTTGAATACAACGCTACCACAAACAGTTATGATCCTATGGATGCTGACTTGAATGAGGTAAACGATATTCAATACAGCGGGTTCTTAGACTTGTTCGCTCCGATTCCTTTGACAACCATTACTGCAACATTACCAGGTGGAGCTCTTCCAACTGTTAACACAACAGTTTTGCAATGTATCGGAATTGAGTTCTACCAACAAGTTGGAGTTAATTACTACTTGTTTGCAAGTGGCAACTGCTTGAAAGTTGAGGACGCTTTTTAGAAAAAAATCCAAAAAATCCCTCATCAAAAGTGAGGGATTTTTTATTTAACATCAAATCTATTAATCCAATGGAAAGCAAAATAATAAGAGTCGCACAAGGAAAGAATAGCACTTTGAGCCAATTGTATATCAATGGGGTTTTTCATTGTTATCTGTTAGAGGATAAAATCAGAGAAGTGAAATTGGCGAATGAAACTGCCATCCCTACCGGAACTTTTCAATTAAGGTTAAACACCTGGGGTGCTAAAAATGTGGATTACAAAAAAGCTTTTGGAAAGCTTCATGAAGGAATGATTGAAATTATTGGTTTACCAAATTTCAATTTTGTGTATATCCACACTGGAAACACTATTAAAGAAACTGCCGGATGTCCGCTTTGCGGTTTCGGGTTTCAGTTTACTGAAGGCGAGTTTCAAGTTGCTCAAAGTATTGCAGCTTACAAAATGATTTATCCAAAATTGCTTTCGTTGGCCAAAAGCACTTCAAATAAAATCATCATAGAAAACAATTTTCAATTTTAAAATCAGAACGCAATGGAAAACATCAATAATATAACAGTGCTTTTTGGCTCTTTAATTAGTGTCTTGCTATCGGTTGTGGCTTATTTTATCAAGCAATTACACACTGATTTTAAACGGATGGAGAAAGATTTGGTGGAAGTGAAAACAATGGCTTTAATCATTAAAACCGAATTCAAAAGCGGTAATGATTTGCTAAACCAGAAAGTGGAATATCTAGAAAAAAGAGTAAGTAACATCGAATTAATAATTCTAAAAAATCACGACAATGAAAAATAAAAATATGAATGTCTTGGATAGAGCTTTGGCTCCAACTCCAAAATGGTTTAAAATTCTTCGCAGTGTTGGCATTGCTTTGGCTTCTGTTGGCGGAGCTATCATAGCTTCTCCAGTTGCCTTGCCTGTTGGCTTGGTTTCAGCAGCTGGATATTTGGTACTTGGAGGAAGTGTCATAAGTGTAGTTTCTCAAACTGCTGTAAAAACGGAAGAAGAAATGTAGTATATAAAAAAACCAAACCCCTTTAAATTTTAAATTAAAGGGGTTTACTAGATATACGGTTTTCTTAATATGAATTGTAATACAACGTTTTACCTTTTCTTCCTGATGATGGTGGTCCAAGTTTACTATAAATACCAGTTTTACCATAAAAAAAAAGAATCTTCATTTGCTTTTCCATTTAACATTAATACATTTTTCGATTTGTACCTTATCTTAATAAAAATAAATCGCGTCATTAAGGTCAACTCGAAATAAAAAGGTTCTTAAAAAGAATGGTGTTTTTTTTATTAATATTTTAAAAATTAACAACTGTGGTAAGTATGATTTTTTTTAAAGATTTTGTTTTTGTTTTGAATCCAGCTTCTAATCCAAAAACACCATCCATAACATTGATTTTGGCAGATAGTTCAAGTAAAGTATTTAGCTCACTTGTTAATTTAAGTTGAACAGTTTCTGTACTTAATTTTTTTTGAGCTTTGGGATTTCTAAATTCCACTAAATCCAACAATTGATCTTCATTGGTTAAATTATATCTGTGAACTATTTCCATAGCTTCATTATATGCCCTAGTTCTATCAAAAGAATCATTATTTTCATTGTCTTCAAATATATTACTAAGCTTATATTCTGACTCTATCTTTTTTATAGTTTCTTCTTTATATTCGGCACTTAACCCGCCTATAGGCATATACGAAACATTAAAATCCGCATCTTTTGTGAATTCTTTTTCCTCTATAAATTCTGCTTTTGCAGAAAAATCTTTTGCACCTAATGCAAAAATTATATTTTTATATATGCTAATCTTCTTTGTTAAAAAATATTCTTCAGCCTTTTCGATTTCAACAAATTTATTTTGTTCAAAAGGACTTTTTAGAAACACTTGTTCTGTATTTGGTATGAGTCCAATAAATTTGTTACCCTGAAAAAAATCATTTTCATCCCAACCATAATCTGATGAAATAACATCAATCGCTTTTATTTTCTCGCTATTCTCCTCCCATTTGAAACTTTTAGATTTTTCATCAGAAGTTACCAAAACAACATTACTCTTAATTATATATTTATCCATAAACTATACAAGATGATTATTATCAAAATTACTCCTATTATTATTTTAGCTTTTTTTTTTATATTTTTTCTATTAATACTATCCTTGATGTTTTTTATATCAGATCTAAAAATAGCCCTATTAATTTTGGTGCTTGATTCTTCTAAAACTTTAATAATTTCTTCAACATCTTTACTTTCAATATAAAACATAAATGGCATTAATCTTCCAAAATCATCTTTATTATCGAAAACAGAAGAAATAAAATATCCTTTCGATTTTGAAATTAACCCTTTTTGATTACTGCTTTTCACTATTAAATTATTTTCCTTAAATATTTCAATAGAAGATTTTTGAAAATCCAATAATTCATCAAATAATTCAAAACCACCATCGTTCAAATCATCAATTGAAATTATTTTACCCTCAGTGTTAATAATTGTATTTGGTATTGAAGAGTTTTCGTTTTGAGCCCATAATATTTTCTTCATAATAAAAATTATTTAAAGGCTTTAGTATTAATAAAATCCTGTAAATCAACGTTATTTGTTAAATCAATTAAAACTAAGTTTTCGTTGAATAAGTCACTATAAACCTTATCCTTAACTTTTTCTTTGATTTCATTTCTTACTATGGATTCATTTATTTTGAATTTATCAAAATGACTGCCTATTAAAATGATTTTCATTTTATTATTATTTTTCTTTTTAATAAAATCAATTCTAGCATCAACATCCCTTTGTTCGTTAGTTTTATTTAGATATTCAAAAGAGTTAAAAACAAAAAAATACACATCATAATTATTATCTAGAAGCATTGGACCGTAATTTTTTTTTATAAATTCTTCACCTCCACCAATATCTACACCCTTTTTTATATAAAGTCTTTTTCCATTTTCTAACTTAAATTCAATTTCACTCAAATCTCTTATGCTTGTTCCTGGACCTTCATTTTCATTTCTCAGAAAATTAAAAATAGTTGTCTTTCCTGAATTTTGCATCCCAAAAATACCAAGGCCTATCCTTTTATTATTCTTAAAAGATCCTCCAGCAATGGCACCTCCAATTACTCCTGCTACACCCGCACTAACTAAAGCAGTTGTAGTTCCCAATCCAAGTGCGGCTGCACCAGCTAATAAAGAGCCGCCACCTGTGAATGGTACAGCAGCAACAGCGACTACACCAATTGCTGCACCACCTAAAATTTTACTAATTCTTTTATAATCCATGGTTGTGTGATTATTTAAATTATTATTATTTTAAAATTAATATAATAAACTATATAAACATATTATCATCAAAGCATTTACTTTGTTAAGTATTTACAAAAACTTCTTTGCCATTCTCTCAATTCCATTATCTGCATTATTTAAATTAACTAAAGTAAGTTCTTTATCAATACCAAATTTGATAATGTTAGCATGGTTTTTCATCCAATCTTCCATTCTGTGTTTCCCTTTGGATTTGTTAATGGAAGTTAATGTCACACCAACATTTTCTATACAGTTTACCACAATAGCAATTTCTCCATCGGTCAAACGGTCTCTATATTTGGTGAAGATTTCTTCTGACGATCTGATATGTTCGTAATCATACGGTTCACCACCACGCAATGTAATTCCTGTATATATATCTCGGTATAAAGCAATACCGTTACCTATTTTACAAGCTTCTATGTGCATAACTGCTTTTACTTTCGTAAAAACCTTATCTATCTCCAATCTACTGTAAGGTCTGTTAGGGTTAATAGATTTCATAATTTAAATTAATCTATTTAAAGTGCAGGAGCATGTTTTCCTTTGTTGGCACCATTCGGGTGTCGGTAACAAGGGTTATTGGTTAATCCAGAAATGTTTGGATCTGAGGTACCACAATATTTACAATAGTATTGAGATTTGGTACTACCTTCGTATAACTTATGTTTTCCCTTGTTGCTTCCATTAGGATGTCGAAAACAAGGATTGGCTACTAAGCCGGCTATACTTGAATTTTTTGTGCCGCAGTATTCGCAAAAACAGTCTGGCATATAAATAAATAATTAATTAATAAAATTCTTTTTAGTGTCCTATGTGGTATTTTGAGCACCTATGAATGTAATAATTCTTGGAAACTCAAACTTAGATAAATTATTTATTAAAAAGCATTAAATTGCTTTAAAAATTATTAATTCATATATCCTTTTAATCAGCAGGATATTAATAAAACTCATTAATTATAATTGAATTGACAATTTAGCAGATAAAGATAAAACTGCTTTGCTTTTCACTGATTTGTTTAAGTGGAGCGTATATATTGCTTTTATGTTGCGGATAAGTAGTCCTTATGGTGCAAACAATCTCAAAAGTGCAATTCTAAAATAATTCCTTTGTGTGGATTGTCTTTTAAAATATCACCATCTAAAAAAGTTGATGTTTTAAAAGTTGAAAGCTGCTTTAAATTTTCGGAGACAAAAATGTGGTCTATACAGTTTTCTATTTTTTCGGTGGCGCGGAAGATATTTAAGTTATCTGTAAAATTTAGTAATTCAGTTCTGCTGTTGATGGTTGATAACTGTCGTTTTTCGTTTTCGAAAAATGAGGTGTTGAAGTCTCCGGCAATGATAACGTTCTTGTTTTCCTTTAAGATGTTTTGAATGTCAGCTTTGAAATTTTGAAGTTCTGCCCTTGCGATTTCTTCTTGGTATTTTATTCCCCAGGTTCCAATGATGGTTCCGTAAATTGAAATTTGCTTTTGGTCTATTGTGAATTTATGACAAACAGAAGTATAATTATCAATGGTTTTTATCTCCTGAATGGAATGGTGCCTTGAATAAATAGTGGTTCGCACTGGTGTTGCTCCTTTTAGGTAAATTTCATAATCCAGATGTTGGAATTCTTCTTTTGTCGGGATTGGTTTGGAATGGTACTTAAAATAGTTGTCGTGAAAACTGAAGCTTTCAATATTCTCATTCACAACCAAAAAATCCAAATCTTGTTTTTTGATTTCGTCCTGAATTGTCTTTTGTAAATCTTTCGACTTTTTAAACCAGTCAATATTGAGTGTTGCAATTTTCAAGCTGTTTACTTTTTTACAAATTTAGAATTCAATTTGATCACTTCTGACTGCTGATTTTTTATTTATTTGTTTCTAAAAACAATTCCTTCATATCGATTGAATTCAATTTTTCAATATTTAGATATTCTTTCATTTTGTCAATTTCTACTTTCCATAATTTTTCATCTTTTGGCGATATTCTACTTTTAAAATTCTTATCTCCAGTAAAATAAATATTAATCAACTTTGCATTAATCTCATTACGTTTTAATAAATCTAAAACGTAAATACGATTGGCAAGTTGATAATACTTTTTGGTCCAAGGATTTTTATCCGCTATAATAGTTCCGATGTTATAAGCAGCTTTTGTCAACGCCTTTTCAATTTTTTTTAAGCCTTCCCCTGAAGCACCACAACTTTGTTTAAGTTCTCCAATATGTGCTTTAGCTTCAATTAAAATCCAAGTTTTAATGTCATTTTGAACAGTATAACCAACCAAATCCCAATTCATTGAATTTCCCTTTTGGGGCCATTCTTCTTTCCATTGGGAAAATAAAGCTTGGCTATTTTTTTCGTTTTCTAAAAAAGACAAACCTACCAATTCTCTGTCAGGCTCTGCTTTATCTTCGGTAAAATCAAAGTCTAACCAAGTGACATTATCAATAGCTAATAATTGTTTAATTCGTTTGTCAAATTCATTTCTGTGACGACCTATCCATCTTAATAGATGAAATTCACTACCATAACCTAATGCCATTTTTCCCATGTTCAAATATACATAATTATAATGTTATCATTTTTTGTTATCGGTTGCAGTAGCGGTGTAAAATGACTCTTCGCAAGTCATTTATGAGGTTTAGGTTTTCGTGAAATTGTTTTTCCTTTTGTTCGAGAAGTTTGAGAGCTGCAACATTTTTTTGGTGCTGCTCGTGTTCGTGCATCAAAACATTGGCTTTGGGGCTGAATTCGGATTTGAAGTTTTGAAGGCGTAAAAATGGAATTACCGAACCTACTAAATACTGATGCCAGAATTTTGTTTGCCATAAGCTATATGCAACAAAGAAAATGCTTTCGCAATCTTCCGGGTTTTGAAAAATGACAACGAAGCTGTTAGTAAATGGCTCGTTTTGGGGCTTTCCGCTGTTCATCCCTTTGTTAAGAATGAATAAATGCGGTTTGGCGTAGATAGTGCCTTTTTTGTGGGTTTTAATGATAAAATTCAGCATAACATTTGGCTTTGAAAATTGGTTAGATTTTCTATTTTCCGCAGGTTTTCTGTTGAAATGAAGGGTTGCCTCGCTACGCTCCGCCCATAAAATTTTTCAAAAGAAAAAAAAGAAAAAAAGAAAGCCGTTCGTCCAAGTGGAGGGTTTCAAAAAAGCAAGTTTTTTTTAAAAAATACTACCTGATAAGGTGGAGATTTTTTTAAAAACCCGCAGGGCTTGAACTTGCTTTTTTGAATACCCGGAACTTACCTTTGCTAGCTTTTTTTTATTTTTTTGTTTTGATTTCATTTATCAATCGCCATCGTATAAACGGGAGGTGATAGAAAGATTGGGAGTTGAATCGGGAGAAGGGCGTCTTGGGAAAGGGTATCAAATTTTGGGGACGGATGAAAAATCCGAATCAAACAATAAGAATGCTTTTCATCCGGCGCTGAAATTTGATACTCTTTCTTGTGGTTTTGTTTTTTTGAGGATGCCTGAAGTCAGTTGGCAGTTGCAGTGTTTTGTTGACAGGGGGTTTTGTTGTGGAAATGGGAAGCATCTTCAAAAAACAATGCATTAACTTACCGAGTGCGACGGTGCAGTAGCGCGTGTAAGGGTATCATTTTTTTATTTGCTTATTGGGATGTTTCTGATTGCTTTTATTAATAGCTGATGCCACAGAATGAGTTGACAGACGCATTGGCAGTTTACAGAAGAATTATGCTTAGTAACGGTATGGCATCGGCTATTGTGAAAGCAATTACTGCTTTGCGTTGTGGCAAATAAAAAATGATACTCTTACTGGCTTTTTTGGTTTTGTGTGTTCTAAAAATGGCTTTAACCATAGGCAAAAAACTAAATGACTAAGCCATTTTTTGAACTTACAAAAGCAATGAAAATACTACCGATTTAACCAGATAGTTGCTAAAAACAATTACCGTAATCGTTCTTAAAAGCAAGTATGACCGTAAAATTTCTGCTGAAATAGTGAACGTTCTTGAAGACAGTGGCGAAGGGTGGTATTTTTTGTAGCTGGGTGATGCGGCGGGAGCTGCAAAAAATGTTGCCCTGGAGCCACTGGCACGAGCGTTGGGTATGGCGGCTTTTTTACATAATGTTGTTATGGCTCATGACATTGCTTGTTTAGATGCAGGGAGTTTCTTTATGAGCTATAACGCCACATTATGTAAAGAAGCTTTGGGAAAAAAAATTACTGGCGCAAGTTGCGAAGCGTACGTGTTTTTTTTTTAAAAACTGTGCCAGTAATTTTTTTGGGAGCGTTGGCAAAGGAGTGGCAACTGAAATGTAAAACGTCTGGCTTAGATAATTTAGTTAATTGTCCAATATATCATCATGTTTGTTGATTAATGGATCTAACCAATCTGCTTTGTCATTTGCCCACTTTATCCATTCTTGTGTTTCTTGGTCTAGAGTATTTTCGTTTTGCGCTTTCTCTTTTTTTGCTTCAATGTATTTCCTAATTAAAAGTGATTTATTGTATTGTTCCGATAATTTTACGAGTTTATTGAATTTTTCGACCTCTTCGTTTCTTCGTTGTTTTATTTCTTCCTTCCTTTTTAATTCTGCTTCATAGTTTAAGTGCCAAATACGATTTCTTTCTTTCTGGATTTTTTCTTCAGCTGCATAGATTTCAAGCTTAGCCATTATTTTCGCTAACATTTCTTCAACTTTGGCTTTGCCATCACGCCATTCTCTTTCACCAGAGTATTTCCCCATTTTAATAATGAACTCTCCCGTTGGAATGTATTGAGAAGAGCCATATTTTGTTGTTGGAGGAATTCTCTTTGAAGCTTCTCTTAAATCGATTTCAATGAAAACAGTATCGATTAAAACACCAGTATAGCTATATTCTTTACTCCAAGTATGTCCTCTATATCGTAATAATTTTGTAAAAGTATCCATGAAAAGTAATGCTCTTTTTTCACAATCCTCCCCAACTCTTATAGGATAGACAATTCTATTATCCTCACGATAAGAATTGAATTTTATTTTACCTTTCCAATAATCCTTTGTTTGAATAGTAAGTATATCTGGCTTTGTTATAGTTTCCGGAACTATCAAAGGAGCATTGGGATCATTCTCAATTTCTTTGGTTCTTATTGTTAATGGAGTTTGGTCAACATTGATAGTGTTTCCCTCTTCTCTTAATGTCATAACAATTTTATCAATACCTCCGAAAATAGGATTTAGTTTCTCTATTTTAACTTTTTTATTGAATTTGAGTTTTAGCCAAAAACCATTTGGTGGCATAGGAATTTCAAATTTTTTACAGATTTTTTTAAACCCTTCATTTGAAATCGCATACTGCTGTGTCAATTTTGAAATTGGTGTAGACCAAACCAAATCATATAATTGCTTTCTTGATAGTTCAATTGTTTCCATATAAAATAACTCTTTAAAAATTACAATTAAAGATAATATATGTTACTTGAAAAACTAAATTAGCGAAATGAAGCAAACAAATAATTGATGCTAGGAATACTTGGACTAGAAGCGATTTTTATGAAGTTGAATGAGATAATTACTTTACTTAATCAACAAACATAGTTATCTGGAAGGCTAATGCTTTTTCTTTACAATTTGGACAATAATTATTGACCGAATTTAATTTTAAATCAAAATTATTGATTGTGTTGTTATCGTAATTATTCCCTTTTAAAACATCATCAGAGTAAAATAGATACTTATCTGAATTCTTGTGTTCTAAATAATTTATATTTTCAAATTCTAAGGTTTCCTTATTAATTGCTGGAACCGGACAATTGGTTTGATAACTAAATCTACCTCCACCGTATCTGAACTCGTTTGAAAAACCACAAGATTTACATTTTGATGCTATTATGTTTCCCATTTATTTTTAAAATATAAAATATGAATTTATGAATTGGTTATTATTTTATTCCAAAACTCAGCTACTAATCCATTAGCTGGGTTAATATTCTCAAAAATTGAATCAGTTATAATTAGTGTACAATATCTTGCTCTACTCGTAGCTACATTAAAACGATTTATATTAAAACTAAAACTAGGATTGTCATATGGTATAATAAAAAAAGTAAAATCACATGTTAAACCTTGAATTCTATCAATTGTTTCAATTACAATGTTTTCATTATTAGATATTTCAGAATAAATGTTGTCTTGTAGAAAATTACGTGATTTTCTGAACGCTGTCAATATGGCTATTTCTAAATCTGGTTTTTCACTTTGTAATTCCTTTATTATTCTAATCAGTAATGATGCAATTGAAATTGTAAACTTGCCTTCATGTTTTATATCTGAAAAATATATTGAAGTTCCTCCTTTAGGATTAAATAGATTATTTAATTTTTCAAATTGGATAGAAGGTGTTTCTAACTCAGATAATGAGATTAAAGAGTTATCATAGAAAATACCAGTTTGGTTAACCGCTTCAGGAAGTAATCTATATGAACCTGTCAATCTTATTTTTAGACATTCTTCTTTTGAAGCAAAATGCTTTAGCCCATATATAAGCCAATTTATTTTTTTATCAATAATAGAAGGATTTCTCTGTGAAACAACAGGAGGTAACTGCATATGATCACCAACTATTAATAATTTACGACCAAGAGCTTTAGCACAAGCAATTGTACCTAAAAAAGATTGACTGGCTTCTTCTAATATTACATAATCAAAAATAGTTTGAAAATCTGTTTCATTAGCAATGCCCGTCATTTTATAATATGTAGTCAATACTAACTCTCCTTTAGCTGGTAAGACTGTTTCACAATTTTTTAGCCCTTTACAATGTTTTTGCTCTTCTGAATTTAAATTAGTTTTTGAAATTTTACCAGCATTTAAATGATTTGATAAACCATCCTTCGAGACTAATTCAATTAAAGCACGATTTGTTAAAGCGGTCACTAAAACTGATTTGTTGTGTTCTAATAAATAATTGCAAATTTTAGCTAAAATTGTTGTTTTACCAGTACCAGGTGGTCCTTGAATAATAGCAACATCAGAACTATCAAAATTATCATTTATTTCTACTAAAACATCTGTATTTTTATCTTCTTTGGAAACCTCAAAATTATTATCATTGTATTCATTATCAAGAATTCTTCCTGGCATTGAATCTGAGTTAATTTTTTTTGTTGCTTCAATTAAGTTAGTATAATATTTTATTGGAGGTTCTTTTCTTCCAAAAACAATATATTGACCAATTACTAATGATTCTAAAAAAGTAATTTCTGCCTGGCTAAAACCAACTTCAATAAATTCTTCCTTTTCGTTTTTTTGAATAAAGATTGGAAGTACATCTGAAGTAATTTCAGCATTACTTCTTAGGTTTTCATATGAGATATTTTTCCAAGTTGAGAAATCAAAAACAGAATCAGGAAACTTTAATGCTAAAAGAGGTACTTTTAAAGCTGGCGCTGTTGTTTTTCTAAATTTTACAATACAATTACCTCTTATGCTATGTGTACCCAAATAAATACCTAAAAATAATTCTTTAGAGTTTTTTAAGTCATCAATATTGGATTTAAAATAAAGTTCATATTCATTTAGAAGAGATTCTATTTCTCTTTCATAAAATTTAATCTGTTTGTCTCTAGTTAATGAACCCATACTTATAAATAATTTTCGTCACCAATATTACTATTCTTTGTAATCTGATTATTTTCATTATTAAAAATATCGGTATTTAATTTTTCAGCCATTTCTTGATTTGTAATGAATAATAATTTAGTAGAACTGACTGCAGCGTTTCCCATTAATTTATTTACTAATTCAATATCTTTAGCACTATTATCAACACGGATTAATGTATATGGATTATAGGGTAAGTTTATTAAATCGTCTTTTGAATATATTATTTTGAAATCTTCATTACCTAAGTAAATCCAAAGCTCTATATTATCACCTTCTAATTTTTTCCAGCTGTAAGGATCCAAATACAATAATCCTTTTACTGAGGAGCGAAAAATAATGTTTCGTATTTCCCCTTTATCATTTTTGAAAGATTTGACATTTGTTTCCCGAAATTCTTCTGGGTTACTTGGAGAGAAGCCAATATTATCCAAATTTAATATTCCTTTAAGTGAAGCCGAAAAGTTTGCTTCTAATTGAGATGTTAATTCCTCGGTAAGTTCTCCACCGATAATTTGTTTAAGAGTTTCTATTTCACTTAATGAAAAATCGTTTGGATTGGTGTATTTTGTTTCTAGAGTTTTATTTAAATAATCTATATTTTCCTCATTTTTAATTACTTTAAGCTTGTTAAGGTTTTTTCTAATGACTATTTTATCTACATTATTTATTCCAAATTCTTCACATAAGACATCTAATAGAATTATTTCATCGGCAAAAAATAATTTCTTATTATTTTGATCATTATAGAACATAACGGGCTCAGAATAAGTAGGATGATTATCGAACGTTATTTCAATATTTGAGCATTGAACAAAATCATAGGTATTAAAAAAATATTCAATTTCAGAAATATCGTGAGCTATTATTTTGTCGTTAAAGCATTCATTAACAACATTTTGAATTTCTTTAATTATTATTACGCTTTCAATTTCTTCTTTTGTATGATTTACAGTTAAATTAACATCTCTAACAACTGTAATTCCAAGTTCAGTCAGTTTATTTTTAAATTCTTCATTATAATCAAGACTGTCAATGGAAATTTTATATAAGTCGTTAGATTTTGATATTATAGAAATTGGTAATGATTCTAAAGATTTATCTAGATAGATGGTATCAGTTATTTTTCTATATTCATTATCTGAACATCGAAATTCAATAGATTCACAAATAATACCTTTTTGTTCATTCGTAAAATCAGCATTGTTTAGATGGTCAAAAATTAAATTCTTATAATCGTTATTTTCATATTCTTTATTTGACAGCAATGCTTTTATAATATCTTGATTATCTAGTTTGTCTTTAAAATTTAAACATTCAGCAAGACCGTTAAATTTCTTAATATCAAAAGTTAAACAATTATCATTATCCTTTAAATAAATTTCTAAATATGGAGAATACACCTCTTGAGCTGAAACACAAATACCGCTTTTAATAGGGAAATATTTATTGTCTGGATAATTTAAAAATAATATAAAAAGACTTTCATTAATTTTTGGATGAGTAAGGCCTGTGTTTACTTTTTTTATAATTAAATGATAGTCACTAATATTAATTAACTTATTCCAAAATATATTTAAGTTGTCATATTTATTATTAATAAGTTTAAAAAAAGCGATGTAAAAAAAATTGTCTCTAACAGTATAATTACCAATTGGAAATGGATATGTTTTAAATTCCTTTTTTTCATTTAATTGATTAATTTTAATGCCAGGAGTGATATTAAATTTCAATAAAAAATTATAAAAATCAATATGATTTTTTTTATCTAACAATTCCATGTATTCAGATGAAATATATTTTACATCATCAATGTTTTGAAATAATTCTTTAGAATAAAAATCCACTTCGTCAATATATTTTGAAAATGAATTGTCAATAAATAAATTCAATTTTGCTGGGCTGACAATTGAATTATCAGAACATAATATTGGGAAATTAAATAAATTGTCGCGATTTACATCAAGATCTTTAATTGTGCTGAGAAAGTTAAAAATGGATATTAATGAGTTTAAAATATCATTTTGATTACTGCTATGAACTTCTTTAAAATCATTTTTAGATAATTTTCTTAATGTTCTATTAAATAGTCTGTTTTCTGTAATTTCGATATCAGCAATTTGTTTTATAAATTTAATAAATTCATTTTTTTGAATTTTGTATTCAATACATATTTTATCAATGTTAACATAATTCATTTCTTTGTCACCATATCTTTCATTTAAGAATGAGTAATCTTCCTTACTATTATCCACTTTCATCATTATAGCATCCTTCAATACAATCAATTGCCCGTCATTACATTCAATTAGAAGTTCAGAAAATTGATTATTAACTAAAAGATTGTTTCTATAATCCGCAAGGTTTTTATTAATGAAAAGAAAAAACCATAAATTAGAAAGAGTAGACTTTTTAAATTCAATTGTTTCTATTTCATCACTTTCAATAATTGAAAGCTTACTTATTATGGGTTTAATATTTTTAACTATTAAATCTATGGTATATTCCGTATCGTATTCGTCAACTGATAAAATATCAAATAAAGATTTTATTCTAGAATGTTTTACCAAAACTTCTTCTAATTCTTTTGGAGAAGGTATATATAAATCAAGATATTTGAATGTTTCTTTATAAACTTCTTCAATATTTAAAGTAATGTCTGATAAGTGATAATATTCTTCATTTAATTTGAATGGTTTTACTTTTGTTTTAAGTAAACTGTGAATCTTTTTTGAAGACTCTAAATGTCTAATTTTGAATAAAAAGCTGATTAAACTCTTTAAATCAGTAAAGTATATTTGTTGGATTGATTGAAGACTTAGTAATTCTAATAAATCAACATCATCAAATATTTCAATATCTAAGAAATATTGAAGTTTGTTTTCTTCATCATTAATAATTGAAGAGAGAATTTTTTTATCTCTATATTTTTCAATTTCATTTAAGTGCTTTTCATCAATAATTTTAAATATACCGGTTTTATCAATTATTAGATTTTCCTTTTTTATTTTAGAATTATCGTTACAAGGCAATTCTAAAACAACACTATTTTCGATATAGTTATCATTGATAATTGCCAAAGCATTAATATTACTATTTTCAAAATCAGGTATCAATTTTAGAAAATCTGAATACCTACCTTCATTAATTAGAAGCTGTGAAAAAGATATTAATGCTTCTGAAGCAAATTTTAAAACTTCGGAATTGTATTTTAAATTACGAACTAAATCTGTCCTATCAAGATCAGGGATAAAATCCGCATTTATAATATACGGAATGCCATGTTTAGTATTTGACAATGGTAAATAAGTGAACAAATTAATAAGTTCTAAATTTTCATCTAGTGGTAATGCTATACTAACTTTAGGTTTTCTAAAATTTCTCATTTTAGATGGAATAGCTGTATTATTTTCATCTAATAATTCGGCAATTACTTCCGGGTTAGTAATTTTATACTCATTTGAATAGGTTAAAAATTTACCTTGAACTACTTCGTTTGATTTTAAAGTTAAAATATCGAAGTTATTTTGATTCTCAATTTCTTTTTGCAAACAGTAATAATTATCAGGAACTTTAATTTCTATACGAATTAAATTTTCTAAAAAAATTAATAAATATGGATTTTGAGATAATTGTTTTAAATACTTGATTACATCATTCTTGAGTTCTTCGTTTATTAACTCAATAGCAAAAGCAACTGGTACATTAAAAAAATCGAATTGTTGGATTTCTTCTACTTTGTCTTTTTCAAGTTGAAAAACTGGTAGTACTTCCCAAGGCGTTTCTGCACCTGAAATAGCCTTATTAAATGAAAAACTGAAATTTCCTGAGCGAATATATACATTATGAGAATATCTAAAAACTGATTTAAAACCAATTCCTTTATATCCAATTCTCTCCCTATCATTTTCATTAATTTCTTCTCCAGCTAAAATACCCGTAATTGATTCAAAATTATTTTCTGTAAATAATGAACCATTGTGTTTAACTAATAAATATTTATCAAAAATTTCAAATGTTACTGAAACGTTATTGAAATTTTTATTTGGATGGTCAACAGCATTTTGAATTAGTTCATATAAAAAAGTTAATTCATTTGAAGATAAATCACCTCTTAATCTATCTAAAATATTCCTATTTTGTTTTAAAAACTTTGAAGGTAATGAAAGATGCGTTTTCAAATTCCCTTCAATAATTTTTTTGCTTTTTGTAAAGGATAAAATATTGTCTAAATGAGTTCTAAATACATTTGTGCTTAGATTTATATTTTGTCTTTCATCATTATAACCAATAATAACTACGGAAATAATATCACCCACGTTAATAACTGAAAATAATTTATTAGATAGCTCTGGTTCATTCGCAATATTAGAAACATGTAATCTACAATCATATCCTTCAATTTTGAATAACACTAATTGAGGACCATGCAAAATTTTTACAATTTGTAAATTGTATATTTCACTAGTTTTATACTTTGATTTTATTTCTTGCCAAGTCATTATGGTATGTATTTTTATGTCTTTGCGATGAATAATAATACTATCTAATAAATTAAACCAAATTTCTTTAGCTTTTTAATTGATTTTAAGGCATTTATAATGTTAATTTCTTTTATACTTTCGTTTTTTGAAATTGATTTTTGAACTGATTTTAGATTAAACAATTCTAGATTATCAAATATTTTAGTTTGTTCACCTAAACCGAAAATTTTAGCCCAGTCGTTTTTTGATATTAATTTTAACCTGTCATAAATTGCTTTAATATCAACAACCTCTACTTCTATTTCATTAGATAAAGATTTTACATCATCTATATTAATCTTATTTTCTTCAATATATAAAATACACCTATTACTAATATTAATATCTCTACTATTTAGATTTTTTGATCTTTTTATTTTATTTGCAATCTCCCATAAATCAGTGGATGCATCTTTTAATTCATCAATATTCATAGAAAATTTTGACATCCCATCCCAAAACTTATTACCAAAACTTAGTATTTTGGTAATATTCATTAAATTATTTTCAGATTTATTATCAATCTCCTCAGTTTCAACTTCTCTTGATAGAACTACTTCTTTTGTAACAAAACAATCAGAATAGTTTTCGATATTAATTTTATAGTTCTCTTCTTTTAATAGTTTCCAACTAGAGTCTCTTTTTGCATATTCTGAAATCAAAGAGTTATTTGAAGATTTAACCAACTGATTGTATACAAAAACAATCAATTTTTGTAATTCATTAATAATTCTGATATCAACGCGCTGTTCCTCGTAAATTTTCCATAAATCAATTCTATTATCGGTTAGATAATAAAAATACGAAAGTGTATATGCTACTGTGAATGATTTTAAGTTAGTATCACCAATTGCGTCAATATTCTTTCTTCCAAATAGTTTATCGACAGCTTTAAAAAGGATGGCATTTGCTATTAACTTTTTATAAAAATTTTCACCAGGCAGTTTGTTTTTTTTAACTAATTCATTTATTTTTTTAGTGTAATGAATAAAATTTTTCTGAGCACCTTGAGAAACAAAATGTGGCTCTAGCTCCCATATATTAATAAATTTTGCGACATCTGACTTAATAAACTTTTGATTTGTTGGATTTTGCTCCTTGAATTTTCTTTGCTGAACTAGTGTAGTCAATTTATTTAAGGATTCTTTATACTGACCATTTACACGCTCAAAATACCAAAGAGTAGATAAATTTCGATTCTCTGGATTTACAACGTATTTCTTTCTTGATATTGATTCAATTTGAACAAAAAACGGGTTATTAGAAGACAAATCTAATTCTGATACTTTATTTTGGCTATTTGCGTAACGAGCAATGTTTGGAACCTCAATGTTTTTCTGTTCTACATCCTTAATAACCGTTAATTTCATCTGCACAAACACATTACTCAAATCAGCGTCTTTGAATTTTTTTTGAGTGTGGAATAGTGATGCCGTAGTTTGACCACCATTAACAATTTGAAAATCTAATAGTTTTGTTAAATACAATTGATTGTCACTAATTATCGTTTCTACATTTTCTGCTGTTGCTGTAATTCCATTATTATATGGTAAAAACATTTGAGGTTTTTCCCTTATGGTATCTCTAATACCTTTGTTAAACTTACCCGTTTGTCCTAAAAATGCTCTAACATTACTTTCAAGTAATTCGTTTGAGTACTCTTTATAAAGTTTTGAGAGAACTTCACCAGGTAATATCGCTAAATAACATTCATAAAGTTCGTTCAAATTTGGCATTTTCAAACATTGAATACCATGACTACTATTTGAAATTAAGGTTTTAAAATCAATTTCTATAGGTTCTCTATTACTTGATGACTCACTTAGCTTATAAAACCGCGGAACATCCCATACATGAACGAAAACATCTAAATCGTCGAAACCTTTAATGACTACCTTTTCCAAATCATGGTTTGAATTACCATTGATTAAGAAAAATATATTTATTCTATCAAAATTTGCTTTTTGTTTGATAATAATTTTTAAAAGTTGATTCAATTCTGCTTGCGCTGGGTCAACATAATCGATATGACCTTTAAGTGCTGCATTTAAAAACTTTTTAATTTGATTTATACTTTTATTAAAATCATCTTTTGTTATATTATAATCATAGGTTGTTTGATTAAAATTTGTAATGAATAAGTCAAGCGTTTCAAAATAAACTTTGTTAGAATCATCTTTAAACTCATCTTTCAAACAATATCCATTTATTTTCCAATCAACCCGTCCTTGTGAATCTGGGTTGATATAAGATAAAACTCTTGCTCCTTCTGATTTGCCAATACTATCTAATATCTCGATGCAATGTTCCGTGAATTTATCTTCAAAGCTGGCACCTTCACCATCTGAATAGACTAACGCTGCAACATCTGATTGAATTGCTTCAATATAATTTTTTAATCCTCTCTCCATTATTTTATTAATTCAAGAATTGATTCATTGTTTATTATAAATTGTTCAACAGCAGATAATTCAATATTGTATTTTGTATCAAATAACCCAATTGGTAAATGAGAAGCTACTAGTTTTGGAAAGGCAGATGTGACTTCATAAAAATTTCTTTTTCTGAAAGCATATTGTCTATTATAATTCTCAAAATCTTCATCAAAATAGCCTACCAACAAAAGCCTTTCGTTGAAAAATTTTAAAGCATTCTGATTATAATTAATTTTAGCCCTAATTTGTTCAACTATAGAATTTAAAGAAAACCCTTTGTCTTTTATTTCTTCCACAACATATAAAACCAAATATAATTTGGTTAAGTTTTCGCTATCTAACTGCCTCTCACTTGATATTTTAATTTTCGGAACTTTAGATGAAGTCAACTTAACTTCAACACCAAATGAACCAAATAAAAAATCTTTATCTTCATAATCCGGTCCAGTCCAACTTTCAAGTAACTTATCAATTGAATACTCTTCGTCTAACAAGGAATTAAAAAGTAGTAATTCGCCAATTAACCCCTTTTGCCTTTCAATTGTTAGACCTTGAAAATTTATTTTATCGAAAAGCTTTTTCCATTTTAAAACAACATTAGAAGTTTCAACTAATGCTTCATTTTCAGTCACACATTTTGAAATATCTTCAATAATATTTTCAATAAATAAGCTAAAAATATCTTTAAGCTGATTGTCTAACAAATAAATGTGTAATTCTTTAGTTTCAGTAAAATCATAAACTTCAATAAATAACCCTTTGAATTTAAAATTTTTAAACTCGGGGTATTTTGCATTTAAAGAAGTCTCAAATATGAATAAATGATTACCTGTTATATGATTTGTAGCTGCAAAACATTTGAATGGCTTTACATCCTCAATTTGAGTTTTTATAATTATTTCATCAGTAGGAACATGACTTTCCCATATAGATTTGATACTAACCATAATTATTCGTTTTCTAAATTATCATCATCCTCCATTGGTTCCTTGTCAAGTTCATCATAAATTGTAGCCGAATAGGAAACTTGAACTTCATCCTCTATTCTTGGAAAATGTAAGCTGTAACCGATAATTGGAATTTCATTTCCAACATTGGTTGTTCCTCTAGCATCTAAAGCATAAATTAGAAGTAATCCTTTACCTTCTCTTGCTCTTCGTTCTTTTATACTTCCGCTTCCTCCTTCTAAGAGGTCAACTTGACGATCTACAATATCATCAATTTGGTTTTTTGTGATTTTATATAAATCAGATTGTTCAGTTTGATTTCTCACACTGCATACTAATTCTATAGTTTTACCATTGGCAGCAAGGTTGTATTTTTGAGGTTCATACTCCCGTCTGTTTTCTGGTTTTCTAACAACACCTTCATCATATAACAATACTTTATCACTCGTATTTGAAACAATACAAACATTCCATTCCTTGATATTATTTTTGGTTTGTTGAAGTTTAATGTAGTCCGAGATAACCTGATTATTAATAGATGGGATATTGATTTTATAATTTTCAATAAAATCAGTTAAAACATCTAAATCAACATTTCTATATAACAAATACCTTGTTTTATTTCTTTTCGTTTTAATATTTAAATAGCTTGGAAATCCTAGTCTTTCAAATAATGTTTTTAGGATATTAAAATTATTAAGGATTGATTTTTCATCCTTAAATAATAAATAGGTTTGAGGATTTGAACCAGAAAAAGACATCGTTATATCTTGAGCCCAAAAAAGTTTTGCGACGCTTGTAATAGCTAATAAACCATGATGATTACGTACTTTTAACCTAAAATCTTTTGGTTTTAAATTTCTGGTTGTCATTTCATCAAAGTCATATCTCATTTCTTCAGTTGCCATAGTAATATGATTAAACCACTCGTAAATTTGTGCTGTTGTATATAATCTACACAAATCAACATAACCAGGTCTGTAACCAAACCATCTACCCATTTGCATTAATGAATCATACATTCTGGTAGTTCTCAAATAATAACTTATTGACAAACCCTCCAATGTTATACCTCTAGCCAATCTGCCACCACCAACAGCTATTACAGACAAACCATCTTCATATCTAGAATAGTCAATTTCATCAATATTCTTATATTCCAAATTTGTAGTTGAACGAGTACCATGCACAGCTCTAATATCTATTTTAGAAGCTGCCTTTTTTAGTTCAGACTTAACCTTTTCCCAATCATGTAACTCAATTCTACTATCTGTATAATCAATATTTTCAAGTACATTTTCAGTTGTAGGCATGAAATCATTAATATATAGTTCTTCTAATTCTTTTAAAAATTTAGAATCAGTACCACTAATATAGTTTTTAAAATCTTTCATTCTTTCATTAACCAAAAGAGCAACTCTATCAATCCATTTTACATATAATGCAACATGAATTAACATTGAATTATGCTTTTTTTCGTGTCCTCTTAATCTTCTAATAGCACAAGTAAGAATAAAAGATTTCAATGCAGTTTCAAGACTTTCAGGTAGGTACTCCGGTAAATCGTCTTTGTTATTTTTATTTATTGTTTTAAAAAATGGTGGATCATAATCATCAATAACTCTGAATACATCAAGCGGTTCATGGCTTTCCCCAGTTATAGGGTTTTCTAAACCAAATATTTTTGCAGCACCAATATAATTTTTTGGAGCAACAATATTTATTATAAAATCTTTTGGAAATAAATCTTGACCAATAAAGTATTTTTTACCTTTTACATCTGTAGTTAGCTCATCGTTAAAATCTTGAGGAATAAATAAATTAGCATAAGGTGTTGCAGTATAACCTATAAAAGTATTCTGGTCGAATACATTTAATAGAGTTCGTATTAATTTATTAATTGTTTTAATTTCATTAATGTCTTTTGTTGCATTAACAGACGCTGCATCTGCTTCATCGTCTATTATTAATGCTGGTACATCAAATAATTTAGGTTGACCATCAATCATTTTAATATTAGAATCTTTAGAAAACCAATCAATTAAATTTTCAAGGATACTTTTGTTTTTCTTAATTACAAATACAACTGGATTTTTACCAATTGGGATGTTTAGTCTATTGGCAATTCCTTGATTAAAATCTCCTTCATCCCCGGTTCTATAAAATGAAGATGTTAAGGAATAAATATCGGTATCAACTTTATATTTACCAACACCAATTATTTTATTTTCACCATAATTGTTAATGTATGCTGAGCTACTTTTACCTATATAACCTTCATCAATCCTTTCTTGAGTTTGTCTTCTCAACGAACTAATTGTACCTGCTATTACTATGATTACTTTATATCCAGCATCCGTAGCTTTATTAATTAAACCTACATAATTAGAGGTTTTACCAGATTGAACATGCCCAACAACCATTCCTCTTCTGTCCCATGAACCTTGCTCTTTTGGATTAACGCATTTATCCAAAATTTTATCTGTAAAATCATCTAAATCATTAATTGGAAAAGAAGGATCTTTTTCATACATATATGATTCATATCTATTCCATAATTCCCAATTTATTTCTGCTTTTTTAGAATATAGCCATGGTGTTAAATCATCTGACATTAATGTGATTGAACCTTTACCAATACTAAAGTCAGCCACCAAAATTTCAAATAATTCTCTTTTATCAATTACTTGATTAATTGAAGCCATTGTGGTTTCAACTCTGTCTATTACACTTAAAATGATTTCATCTGTTATATCACCGTTTTCTTTAGCATGAGATAAAAGAGTATGCGCTATTAGTCTAGCTGAGTTTTTTATATCGCTCATTTTAAATAGTCGTTAATTAGTGGAAATAAATTAAATGGTGTAGCATTCATTATTTGTTGTTTGGCTAAATTAGCTGGAACACCTTGAGCAATATAGATATTAAATAATTCTACAGCCAACTTAATTAAATCGTCACTTGGTGTTTCCGGAATGCTCTCTAACTCATGAAAAGAAGGATTCTCATTTTGATTGTATAAAATTAACTCTAACGGAATATTTTCTTCAATAAGTTTTAAAGCTTTTTGAAATAACTTATTCTCTTTGTCAGATTCTAGTAAACGCTTTATAATTGGATGGCTTTTATTTATTTTATACTTTTTTATACCTTCTCTATTCGTTTCATCTTTCCATAAGCTTTCTACAGATTGACCGGCGAATTCAGAAGACATCGTTTTTTGACCTCTCCAATTATATATTTTAGCAGATTTCATTACTGCTATTTTAGCTATTCTTGCTAATTCTTTTCTAATCTCAATTGGAGGTGTTGCAGTAGATTTTTTTATATCAAGATTCCAATCAAAATCATTTGCATTTGGGAAATTAATAGCAATCCTAGCTAACTTTGAGTACTCTCGCTTCTTTTCAATCCCTAACCAATCTCCCGAAACAAGTAATCTGTCACCTCTGTAAATATAAAATCCTTGTTGTTGGTACCAACCTAATGGTCCACCAGATTTTTCATAATCTTCATTACTGATTTTTGACATGTGAGGCAATATGAAATAGGTGACTTCCACATTCTTATGTAAGACCTCTAATTGTCCCATTTCCGGTTTAGGATTAAGATTTAACAAGAAAGGATTCCATGCTTCAATCTCATAAGTATTTGAAAAAAGTTTAATTTTTTTACTTTCAATAAACCTATGAAAAACAAGGCTTAAATGCTCATTAACCGTTGCCATTTCCTGATAAAAAGCATTTTTAACTGCTTCATTTTCTTCTTTAGCATCACCAACAATTCTGTCTAACAGTTCCCATATAATTAAAGTACCGCTCTTTAAATTGTCAATTTTTTCTAGATATGATTCGTCTGATATATAATTTAAAAGTGTCCATTCTTCTTCACTATTGATAAAATCAATATCCCAACAACGTTTAATAGTTGCAAACCCTTCCTTTTTTGTGGCAACTGTAAGTCTTTTGCATTGTGAAAACGAAGCTGTTTTTAAACCCATTCCAAATCTTCCTAAATCTTTTTCGTCTCTCAAATCTTCGGGGTCTTTACTTCCTGGTGTCATTGCAACAATCAATTCTTCTAAATTCATCCCTTTTCCATTATCCAAGATTGAAATAACAGAGTCCTTTCCTTTCCAAATAAAATCAATTTCAATAGTATCAGCGTTAGCAGAAATACTATTATCAATAATATCCGCTATTGCAGTTGAAAGATTATAACCAAAACTACGATATGAGTTTATTGTTGATTTTGGATTTGGTTTAGCATTTTCTGCTTTGTATTGTTGCATCAAATTATCATCATTAATTTAAGAACAGTTTCTAATAGTGTTTAAAAGTTAATTACACATTAAAGCTGTGATATTACATATTCTTTATCAATATCTGGGAATCCTATTCGATTATAATATCTAATAAAATTTGTAATCATTGATTGTGCAAATGGTGTATCTAATTTTGTAAATCTGAAAGATTTTTCAAGCTCTTCATAATTTACCATTATTTTTTCTTGAAAATCAATTAATGAATTGCCAATAAAAGGAGTCTTTGGTAAATAAAAATATCTTTCCGAATAATTATTAGACAGTAATCTTTTTAATTTTTCTAAATTCTCAGGTTTTTTGTTCCCAATGTAATCAAGATAAATTTGATTACTCTCAATTGTTTTCACTTCAGCTAATAGTACTCTTTCAGCTTTTCTACCCTGACTAACTTCTTTTTTAAATCTCTCTACATAATCACAATCAGGAGTTAATAATATATAAACCTTCCCGTTAAAATTAATTAAATCACCGGCCTCAAACTCTTTTACCTTTTCAACTGGATATATGTAAAATTCCATAGGAAGCACATCATGATTTTGCCTTTCATCACCTACCAATTCCTTTATATTATCTTTTGATAAAGAAGCAGATAACCTTCTTAAAATTAAATAAGCTAAAGATTTTTCTTCTTCATCAATTTTAAATTTATCTCTTTCATTGTGAATAGTATCCCAAAAATATTTTTTAAATTCTTCTTCAATGAGAATATGAACTTTATCTTTCAAACTAACAATATTTGAGTTGATTAATCTCTCTATTTCATTTTTCAAATTTTCAACCCCGTCTTTTTTATCTGTAACCCCAA
This sequence comes from Flavobacterium sp. N1994, assembly GCF_025947145.1. Taxonomy (NCBI): domain Bacteria; kingdom Pseudomonadati; phylum Bacteroidota; class Flavobacteriia; order Flavobacteriales; family Flavobacteriaceae; genus Flavobacterium; species Flavobacterium sp. N1994. The sequence continues at coordinate 172,630 of NZ_CP109999.1, read as the reverse complement.
CTACATGCGATTTTAAATCTTCAATTTTATGCGAAACAGCTGTATGAAATATAATGGGTATAAAAGTTCTTTCTTGTATATCTTTTAATATACTCAATCCTTCTTGTTTCGCTTCATCAGAGGCTTTTCCCTTGCATAAATCTAATACTACCAAATCAAAAACTTCTTCCTTAATTTTTTCTAATCCGCTTTCAAATGAATTCTCAGAGAACGCCTCTAATGTATAATCACCTATTTTTGTACCATTAAAAAGCTCAGCTAATTCTTCACCTATTTTTTCATCATCTACAAATAATATTCTTAAATTCATTTATATTCTATGTTTAAAAGTTATTTTAAAATTTGCTCCATCGAGTGGGCCATTATTTAATAAATAAAAATCACCATTATATTCAGAAACTAATTCTCCAACTATCGTCAAACCGAGACCAATCCCATCAGGTTTTGTGCTAAAATAAGGGTCAAAAACAGATAGCTCAGTTCCATCTTTTATTCCTGGGCCGTTATCACTAAAAATTATAGAAAGCGAATCTAAATCTCTTTCTACATTGACAAAAATCTTTCTTTCATGATTTACTGACTCCAGCCAATAAATTGAATTTTGAATCAAATTCATTAAAATTATACCTAATTCAGCTTCATCAATGGTAACGATATTTTTAGAGCTTGGTAATTCATAATCAATATTAAGTTTCTCCAAATCTCTATGAGCGAGAGAAAATTGATTATAAATAATTTCTTCAACAATTATTTGTTTTGGTCTTCCTCTTTTTCTTCCACCAAAAGGTTCTATTCGTTTGAATAATTGCGCAAAATCCTCTCTGATTTTTATTATTTTATCTGCATTTGATTCAATACTGTCAAAATTAATCGTTGAATTTTTAAGTTGGCGTTTAATAAGGTTTGCTTGAATATCAATTTTTCCTAAATAATTTCCACCATCATGAAGTATTACATCTATTAACTGTCCTAAAGTTGTAAGTCTCCTATACCTAGATATTATTTCTTGAACTTTTTTTACACCTTCATTAATTTCAATTTCTTTTTGTTGAATTAATTCTAGGACCTCCTTATTTTCAGGCAATTTTTCATTTAAATAAACCAAAACTTCTTTTAAAGAGAATCTATCAAAAAGACTTTCTTTACCCTTAATAACATCGTCATTTTCTCTAGGTCTCTCACTATATCTCCTAATTTCAACCTCATTTAAAATTAAAATAATAAATTCTTTCAGGTCAACAAATGATTGACTATCAACAATACCTTCTCTATTACTTTGATCTTTTAATTCTGGATTAGTATCGAGCCCAATAGAAACATATCCAACAATTTGATTATTACTTAATCTCATTGTCGGATTATTAACTCTTCTAATATTTAAGTTTAACCAATCATTATTTTTATTTCCATATGGTATAACCCTAAAATTATCTCTATAAATACTAATTCCTGCTAAATCATCTAGATCCCCTTTGACGTTCTTTACTGTTGACTCAATATCATTTGCTAAACTTTTTATAGAATCACTATCTCTGTTCCATACTTTAAATTCAAACTGAAATGGACCAGAAATAGGAAGTCTATTAGGATTTCTTAAACTAAACTCTTCAATTGACAAGCTTAATGGAATTGTTTCATTATTTTTTTTACTGAAGTAAACTATTTCAGGTATTCCTTCATCAGAAATGGAACCTTTTATATAATAATCAGGTCTATTTAGAGTCTCTGGTCTTTCAATCAAACCACTTAAGTCTTCTAAACCATCAGGTAATCTCAATTCTATCAAAAAGTCCTCTGTTGGTGATATTGGGCTTAATAATCTTGATAATGAAACTCTTAATTCTCTAATTTGATGTTCATCCCAAGAATTGCTTAACTCGCTTAATTCGAGAATAGTTCCATTAGTTGAAATAGTTTCTGGCTCTCTGACAAACCACTTAGTTTTAATCTCTTCTAAATATTTTTCTTCATCTGAGAAATCATCCCAATTAAAATTTACAACTATCTCATTGTCGTCTTTCTTTCTTGTGTAAATATCTAATTTACTAGCTAGTTTTGCTGAGGCAAACCTTCCAATCCCCTTCTCACCGGTAAACCTTCTTTGCTTATTTTCATTTTCAGATTTTTTCTTAAAATTAGTAGCCGGCTCCATCCATACATTTTCAATTATGTTTAGATCCATGCCGTCTCCTTCATCAAGGATAATTAGTTTAGATAATTCCTTCTTGATAACTCTTTTTTCTTTTTTCCCTTCGACAATTCTATCAACTTCTCCTTGAAATTCGACCACAACAATGGGACTGTTAGCATCATAACTATTCTTTACTAATTCAATTATAGCAACTACATTGTTGCTAATTAAATCTTCACCTATAGTTTTTATTAATCTTGCTTTAGGCCTTAATGATGATTCTCCATTTTGAATTGGTGTTTTACTCATTTTCTTTATTTTAATAACCAATTATTAATATCCCTTTTAATGGTAGAGTTAATCTACCTGACGCTTGTAATGTATCAAAAAAGGTTATAACGCTTTGAAAATCTTTATTTGTTCTATATGTATTTCTGACAGCAATAACTAAAAAATCTACCTCGTGCATCATACAAGCCTGAAATAAATCTTTTAGAAATTGATAGTTTGTTACTGCTCTGCCTGCTTCAACTTCAATAACTGTTTTTAGGTCTTCATTATAGGCATCCGCATCAAAATATTTTTCAAGCTTTCCATTCATTCCAAAAAGAACAGGTACCTTAATTTTGTCAATTGCTTTTTTTGAAACTTCAACTTGATAATTTAATTCTAAAAGATTTAATGAGACTTTTTCTAAGACTTCATTACTATTTAAAGTAAAATCATCCGAAGAAATTAAACTTTGATTTAAACCAAAAATATCAACTACATCTTTCAAATGAGTTGGTATTTCTTTTCTTTTAGGATAATACTGCCAATTAATCATAGAATCATCTCTTTTATTTTATTAGCAATACCCTCTGCCATTAAAGGCGGAACTGCATTTCCAATTTGTTTGAACGCAGCTGTTCTCCCACCTTCGAAAAAGAAATCATCAGGAAATGATTGTACTCTTGCAGCTTCTCTAACAGATATTGAACGAACTTGTTTTAAAGATGGATAAATGTAATAATGACCGTCTGCACATATATGAGCTACCACTGTATGACAAACTCCTTTTGGGTCAACAACCTGAAATCTGTTTAGGAAAGCGGTCTCATTTTTATGTGTTTTTAATTCATCCGGTAAATTAGCATAACTTAATCTCTTTCCTTTATTAATCCATAAATCAATTGCTATCTTATAAATCTCTAAATCTCTTTCATTATTAAATCTTGAAACGTGTTGTGTTGTAAAATCTATCCCATTTCTAATTTTAGAAAGATTTAAATAGTCATTTATTGGTTTAGTATATTTTGCAGGAGCTTTTTCTTCACCTGGTTTTAATTTTGGTAAATCATAAAATAAGTCTTTCATGATTTCTGCTTGTATTGGAAATTTGTCGAATGTTGGATATTCTAATTTCATATTTTTTTTCCAACCAATCAGAATTACTCTTCTTCGATTTTGAAGTACCCCAAAATCTTTTGAAGTCAACGTTTTATGTTCCACTTTATAACCAGCCTTATCAATTGCATATTTGATTTTCTCTAAAAACTCACCGTTTTTAGCTGACAATATTCCTGGAACATTTTCAAAAACAAACATTTTAGGTTTGTATTTTTTCAGGAATTGAACATAGTGAAGGTATAAATGGTTTCTTGGATCATCAGCCATCCCTTTAGGGTCTCTTGCTCTTCCAACAATAGAATATGCTTGGCAAGGTGGTCCGCCAATTATTAAGTCAACATTTTTGCTTTGCTTATGATTATCAATTTTACTAAAAATATCTTTAATAGTTTTATCTGATATTTCAGTATTTATAACTGTATCTAAAACTTCATTTGGAACACTGTCCCAAAGTGTTTTTTGGTCAATTTTTTGCTTTAAATATTCTAAGTAAATATTTTCTTGATTATTATCTTTTAAGTGGTAATAAGCCATTCTTGTTTTTATTGTATTACAAGCATGACTATTCATTTCAACATGAGCTATTGGATTAAATCCGGCTCTTTTAAAACCTTCGGATAAACCACCTGCTCCGGCAAACAAATCAATATAATTCATTGTGTTTTTTTCAGTTGTTGTTTTGATGTTTAATATAATTTTTTGATTAAATAAGTTTGTCTACAAAATCTATATCGAAATTAAGATACCATCCAAACTTAACTAGGTAATCAATTGAAATTGCGAACTTTCCGTTTTCAATTTTAGAAATGGTAGTTCTGCTTATTTGCATAATTTCTGCCAACTGCTCTTGACTGTACCCTCTTTTTTCTCGAATTCCTCGTATGGTTTCACCCATCCTTAAGCGGTAATCATGGAGGTGATTTTCCATTGTACTATCTACTACTTGAGATTTAACATTACTCATTTATTATGCTTCTGTAATTTGCCTTGTTATTATTTCAATCGCTTCTTCTTTACTAACTGTATTACCAAACTCCCGCAACGACTCTTCATCTTTGTAAACCCCATTTCGGTCATTCCAACTAAGCCATTCTATTAGTTCTAATCTGGACCATGAAGTTAATTCCGTTTCCAATGCATCACCTCTCAATTCCATCAATTTATAATATGGATGCTTTAGCTTTTCTTCGTCACTTATGTATATACTCATGATAATTGAATTTTATTTGGGCAATCTTTACATTATTTACTCTGGATTAACAAATAAGGTTCCTAAGTGTTCCTTACCATTATTATCAACAACAGTAAGCCAAACATTAGTTTCTACCCCATGAACACCATTAGAAAGATTAACTTCTATTTTTTGTTCACTTACTTTTGTCACTCTTCCTTCCACTTGCGAATAATCGGATTTATTGATTGTTACTTTATGTCCCATTAAGTCATTAGTATCAACTTCTACCTCTTCTAAATCACTAAGACGCACAGTATTGATTGGCGGAAAAGAAAGTCCCGTATTTAACGCCTGAATATCTGCTTTAGGTCTTTCGCCATCTTCAATCACCTCTAAAACCACATATAATTGGTTTGGATTTTCGTCTGGTAATGGTGTATGGAATTTTACAACATTTCCTTTTTTAATTGACTTCATAATTAATCATTTTTAAGTAGACTATTTCTTATATTCAAAAACAAATATAATAAAAACAATTTAATATAGTGCAATATATTGAACAAATTGTAAACAATTTTTTAACCGATATTAACAATCCAAAATAGGGTAAGATGGGTAAGCATTTTTTGACTGAAAGAAAATAAATTTTAGGTATTTTAAAACATTTGGACTTACCCGCTAAAAACAAAGCAAATTGAAACTAACGTTGTGTCAATATGCTTTGTTTTGTTCTAATGTATCCTGATTTTTATTTTTAGAAAAAAATGAAAAAAGTTTCGATGTTTTTTGGTTACCCAAGTTACCCCATCTTGTTTACTATAATTTTCTCTTTAAAATACAGTGACAAAAATCATTACCCCAATTACCGGTATTTATATCTTTATCCTGAACGATTAAATTCAATATGCTATTGAAATCAATTTCTAAATCATGCTTTTCAATTTTATCAGAGAAGAATTTGAAAAAATTATTAAAGCAATTTTCAGTAATTGAAGTATCTAAGCCAACATTGAACCTTGAAAATATAGCACCCGGATAATAGTAAATGTTTGATAAGCCATATTCAAATTTAGGTGCATTAAATATTTTTTTTAAATTAGAATACTGCTCTTTTTTTACTTCATATATTTTTAAATCTAAAGAAACAATCATACATAAATAATTTACAAAATATTTTCTTTCTTTTTCATCTGCAAAACCACTAAACGTTTCATTTATTCCAACATAAATCTTTCCTTCATAATCTGAATTATAAGGTTTATTTTGAAAATCATTTAAGTATTTTTCAAGTAATATAAAGAATCCATCAATTGACATAGTTTCCATAAATAAATATTGATTAGTAAATATAGATAATAAATTAAAATGCCTAAATAACTTTATTGTTATTATCCACTTCCTCATACGTCTTTTCGAGCATTGCATATACATAGATACCTTCCTTTTTCAATCGGATGAAGTTGTGTTTTTTTAATGCTTTCCCTAGTTTGTTAATGGTACTGTCGTTTAGATTTAGCTTTGTTCTTTCTGCCAGTTTTGCCGCTATTTGTGAAGCATTTAGAAAAGCTGTTGCCACTTCTCTTTCACAAGGTTCAAACCAGGTTAACAACAATTCTTCTTCGGGGCTGTGTAATTGGTATTGTTCGTTATTGGCGGTGATGGATTTGATTTCTTCTTGGTCGAACCAGAACCGGAAGCCGCTTTTGAATAAGCTCATTGCTTGGGCGTAGACTAAATTTATATCTACTTCGTGTTGGTACTGAATGTGCTCGACTTCAAAGCAAAGGAATCTTCGGCTCCCTGTACTGTCGTTTAAGAACTGGGCTGTGTTGACACTTCCGGCGAAGGATGCGCGTCTTGGCATGGTTTCGTTGTTTTGTCCGTAGGCTTTCCGCATTCGGATTTGTGTCTTGGTGATGATTTCTTTTAAGCTGCCAATCTCGGAACGGTTTAGGTTTTCTAATTCGTCCAAGTTGATTAACATACATTCTGAAAGCTGTACCAACGTGTCTTTGTTGTTTGGGTTTATGGTTCCGGAAAATAAATGTTCTTTTAAAGGTTTCGGAATTAGTTTTTCAACCCAAGTGGTTTTCCCTAATCCCTGTTTGCCGCTGAACACAATTACGGTGTGATTGATTACTTTATCATCTAAAACACAACCTAGCATAGCGACCAACCACTTTTTAAAACACTGCTGCCAAAGTTCTTGTTTGGTTGTGGAAATGGTGTCGGCTAATTGTGTGATGTAGTCTTCTTTTTCGTCATACTTTGGTAGATTTTCAAAGTAATCTTCGAAAGGATTGTAGAGCGGACAAAAATCAGAATACAAAAGGTTTCGTAATGAGGAAAGGTTTGTTTTCAACCTTCCTTTTAAACACTCACGCAGCATTGAGTTTTCGATAAAATCGTTCATCACATTCCATTTCTTTTTACTGAAATACTGAAACTCTAATTTGCCCGAAACGATGTTGTGCCGAAAGACATATTTATTTGACAGGAACAACTCTAAACGGTCTATTTGTGTTGGTTTAGGTTTGTCTTCGTCGTCTTCGTCTAGACTTTCTTCAATTGAATAATTACTATTCTCCTTAGTTTTTTTAGTGGTATTCTTTTTATCGGAATTACCAAATTCGTGAATATTTCCATAAGCGCTGTTTACTGTTTGTGTTACTTCTTTTTCGTCATAGCCAAAATCATTTAAAATATATCCCAAAGCTTCCTGAAGCGAAACTCCTTTTCGGTTTAGGTTGCACGCTAACTGATGTACAAATACGTTGCGGCTACCATTCACATATTGCACTTTTTTTTCGGTGAATTTTATGCAGTGAGCGTAAACAGCTTCGCTGTTTTCAGTCGCAGTCGCAGTCTCAGTTTTCAGTTTTGGCGGTTCTACCGCTAAAGGCATCAAGACTTCGTTGGATGTGACAAATGTTGAAGCTTCGGGATTGTGATAGAGTTTTTCATCCCAGGAATAAAAGCAAAGTCTGGTTATGTCTTTACCGGATTTGTCGATTTGGAGGTTTAGTAGTTTTTCATAATGATCCTGGACTGATAGGAATGTTTCTTTGTGTTCAGCTTTGGTGGTTTTTACGTTGACCAGAATCTTTAATCCGTTGCCGGAGGGACTGATAAAACTGGCAAAAGTGAATTCGCATTGGTTGGCTAAATGACTGGTTTTTGTTAGTTGTACCGGGTTTAGTTTATCGATGTCTAAAATGATGGTGTTGGAATATTCAGCTAAGAATTCCATTTTTCTACCGCCCACAAATTTGCCTGAAGGTGTAAATGCCGGAAGTGATTTCTTTGCTTTTTCGTAGGCTTCGAGTTTCTTTTCGGACAACGATTTTCGGAGGTACACTATGGCGTGTTTGTACTTTCCTGTTTTAATCTCTTCCAAAATTATCGGTATTGATTTGTGTTCTACTACTTCGTTGAAGTTTTTGAATATTGTTACCATAATTGAGTTCTGGATTATGAGTTATAAGTTATGAGTGATTTGAGTTTTGTGCTGCCGACCTTTGGTTTGCAGTCACATACTTCACAGGTTCCGTTGCACTCTTCCATACTATCTTCCTTTGAAAGATTTGTTGTAATGCTCGTTGAGGAGTTTTTCTACATCGGAAAGTTTGTAATAGATTTTGTTTCCGACTTGGCTGAAGGAAATTTTGCCTTCGTCTCTCCAGGTTTGTGCGGTGCGTTTTGAGATTTTCATGTGTAACAGAAACTCTTGATTGTCAAGGAAGGTTTCTTTTTTAGCATCTGCCTTGATGCTGATTTGACTTTGGATGGTGTCCAATTTTGTCATTAGTTCGTTGAACTGGTCTTTGCTGATGATAATTGCGTCCATTTTTTAAAAAAATTAAAAGTTATGGTGCAAATGGAAGAAATAGAAAAAAGTCCGATAGGTTCGATTTTGTCTTATCGGACTAAATAGTTTGTTAGCTATTGTGAATGAAGAAAAGTAAAAAGTAACTTGTTTTATTTCATCGGACTAAAACTTGACTGTTGTGTCTGTGTTTGGGTCTTTGTCGGTGCGATTGGGTGAAAGATAGGTTTGGATAGTAGCGTTTGAAAGTGGTTGTCCGTTTTCATCTGTGAAATTATCGCAAATAAACTGAGCCACATCTTTGATTTTATATTGGATGTAAGGTGTTCCGTTTGGCTTTACATTGACCATCATTTGTTTGAAAGCATGGGTAATGATATTAATCGGACCGTTGATTTGAAGTTTTAAACCTGTTTTTGCTGCTGCGTTTGATTTGTTGTATTCTTCTTCTTGTTCTCTTACTAATTGGGTCTTCAGTATTTTATCTTCTTGAATTCCACGAAGCAAGGTTTTACATTGCTTTTTGAAATCAGCTAGTTTGGTATTGGTAAATAAAATATCCGCTTCTCTATATTGACAAATTTCATCGGTTAGATAGATTACTTTTTCGGAATAGCAACTTAAACTATTGACGTGGTTTTTGACTTCGTAGAAAGAGAAATGTCGATCCTCGCTTTCGGCATTGATAAAACGTTTCGGGGTTTTGTTAAGCGGTTCTGATACGCTCAAAGATTTCAATTCGATTCGTTTTTGTTCAATCAGATTGAAGAGTTTGTTATATCGACTGAGTGCTGTCTTGGAAGCAAACAAGATTTCATTGTTGGCCAGCAAGTTTTCAAACTTGTTTAGCCATTTGTTTTTCCCACTGACAAGATTGACTTGGTAGTTTATGAAGCCGGAAAACTTGGAAGGATTAAGCTCGAAAACTTTGTTGATTAAAGCTTTGCAGTAACTGTCTAAGTTGACTTCTTCATCAATAATGATGTCGAAAATACTTTTATCCGGTTTGGAACTAATAACCGAATGCAGCTCTGAAAACGGAGCAGTTTGTGTTGTAGTTAGGTTGGAATTCAAGGGTTAGTTAGAGTTAGGGTTTGATTAATAAATAAAAAAAGATATTTGGTTGTGTTGGTGTGTATTCATACTAATGGCTTTCGACTCCCTCTCTCATATTCATCAATTAAAATGCTCTAAAATTTCTCCACTCTGTTCTTTCTAAAATAGTTATAAAAAAAAATCCTCGGTTAAAGGATTTCAGTATAATTTGTTAACACTTGCATAAGTATATACTTACTAAAGCACTAGATAGCAAATAACGTAAAATTTGAGGATTTATTATGTTAAGTGTTAATTTTTTTAATAAAAAAAATCATCAGCCGCTAAATGTGATTCTTGACTGATGATTTTCGTGTATTTCGTATAATCCGAAAAATTATCTGTTTTGCAACACTTCTAACAATCGGAAGTTTAAATAGAGTTTTTCTTTTCCAACTGTTTCGCTTTTTAAAAATCCAGCAGTTTCCAATTCTTTCAAATAAACGCCTACCGTTTTGATGGTTCCAATACCTGCGGCTTCTAATTGGCTTCTTTTGGTGTATGGCAAACGAAATAGTATTTCTACTAAGTCTTTGGAATATATTTTTGGGAGCTTGTTTTGAATGTCTTTGCTCATTTCGTTCATTAGTTCTTCAATGGCTGCTATTTGGTTTCTGCCTTTTAAAGCGGTTTTCTCCACCATATCTAACATGTAAAGAATCCAATCTTCCCAATTGCTGTCTTCTGTTACTTTGCGTAGATTGGTGTAATACTGGTCTTTATTTTGAATGATATAGTCACTCAAATACAAAGCTGGTAGACTTAACAATTCGGTCATTTTTAAATACAGTAACAAAATGATTCTTCCGGTTCTACCGTTACCATCAAAAAATGGGTGAATCGCCTCAAACTGGTAATGTATAATTGCCATTTTAACCAAAGGATCAATATGGTCTTCGGCATGAATGAAATCTTCTAAATTTTTTAATTTCTCACGGATAACATTTTCCCCTTCCGGTGGTGTGTAAATTACTTTGCCTGAAGCTGGGTTTTTTAATTGTGTTCCAGGTGCGTTTCTGATTCCGGATTGATTTTCTTTAATGATTTGCATCAGATGAATGAACAGATTGGTGGTCAATACCGGACGCGCTTCAATTTGTTGCACACCAAACCACAAAGCATCTTTGTAATGCATCACTTCTTTGGTAGCGTGGTTTTCATATTTCTTTTCGGCAACCGAAGCTTTGAACAATTCATCTTGCGTAGTGATGATGTTTTCAATAGCGGAACTGGCTTGCGCTTCTTGTAAATTGATAGTGTCAATAAAAAGCGTTGGGTTTGGAAGGTTGGTAATGGCACCTTTCAACTCCGATAACGCTCTACTGGCAGTAATTAGCTTTCTTAGAATTACCTTAGTTTCTAAATCGGCTTTTGGTGGTAGCAAAGGCAATTCGTTGTATGGAACTTCCGGGTTATATTGTTTATCGGTACTCATAGTGTCGTTTTTGAACGAGGGTAACATTTACCTCTGTATTGTTTTCGAGGGTAAAAATAGTAAAAATTTACCTTCGTTACAATTTCGAGGGTAAAAATTACCTTCGTTCGTTTTTTATCATTTATTAGTAGATATAATTATCAACCGCTTTGTCTAATTCTTCGCTGATGATTTTTGCGTATATCTGGGTGGTGCTGATGTCTGTGTGGTCCATTAGTTTAGAAACGTGTTCTATTCGCATTCCGTTATTCAAAGCATTAGTAGCAAAACTGTGGCGGCTTAAATGGAATGAAAGTGGGAATGCTAGTTTTAAAACTTTTCCCATTCGGTTCAATTGGAAATTAGCGGAGTGATTTTCCTTTGAGGAAACGACAAAACGTGCTTCTTCGTTTTTGTTGTATATTTTCTTGTCGGTGATAATCGGGAAAATATAATCATCTGGCTGCGCATCGGCTTTGCTGTATTTGTTTAAAATATCTATTGCCACTTTGCCAATCTTAAACTGGTGCAATCTTCCTGTTTTGCGAATTACTTTTTTAATCCTTTGCTCTTCTTGATTGTAGTTGCTGTATTGGAGTTCGATAACATCACTAAATCGCAATCCTCCGGCATAGATGGAGAAAAGGAATAGGTCGCGCCATAAATCTGCTTTCTTGCCTTCTTTAAGCTCTAATTTCGTTAAGGCTTCGATTTGGTCTTTGTTGAGAAAAACGCGCTTCTGTGAGTCTTTTTTGAGTGTCAGTTTATTGAATGGGTACATGTACTCCGGGATAATATCTTCCTTCATTGCTTCTTTAAACATTATAGCCAAGATCATAATCGAATAACGTTGTGTGGTTGCTCCGTTTTTCAAAACATTACCCATGTGTGCCATGTAGTCTTTCAAAACTGAAACCGTCATATCATCAAAGTAAACATCTTTAGTCCCTATATAAGTTTCAAATTTCTTGGTGTAAATCTTATAGTTTTTGTAGGTGCCAAACGAAACGCTGCCTTTGATTTTCTCACAACGAGAATAGGCATATTCAAAAAAGTTTGGCACTTCTTTTCCCTTGATGGCTTCTTTTAGTTTATTGATGGAAACGGTTTTTATTTTGCGCTCCATGTCGGCAATCTGACCTTCAGCATCAGCAATCTTTTGTGATAACGAGGCATTCATCCTAGCACTGTTTGGATGGTTCTTTTTTACTTTCTGCTTTGCTCCATCCCATTCGTTCTCTTTGAGTTTGACTCCGGCACTGATAAATTTCGTTCTTCTGTCTTTTATAAGTCGGATGTACAAAGGGCTGTGCCCGGATTGGTCTGCTTGTGTAGTTCTTAAAATTAGTCTAATCGATGCCATAGTTTTTAAAAATTTGAAAAGTTATACTATATTTGTAAAGCGATGCAAACAAGTGAAAGCCTTGTAAATATTGGCATTTCAATCGGGTGCAACGTGATACTAAGGTACAACATTAGGTACAACAAAACAAGGTTTTTCTTGCTTTTTATTGCGTTATTTTGAGCTTGTTATTTTTACAAAATCAATAAATACGGCACTTTAAGTGCATTTGAGAACTGGCAGAAATAAAATGAGGATAACAGCCGTTTGCAGCAATGGCTAGTTTGGGTTTGTTATGGAAAGTTCTCGGCTAAGGGAAATTTTTCTAAATTTGAATGTTCCGCTAATGAATGACACCACTGTCTGCATACGGCGGAACGTTACCAGTAATACTTCACCAAATCTCTTGAAAATAGAACTAAATGGAAAGAAAAAAAAATAAGACACTTTGGTTATTACTCACTACACTTCTTTTAGTATTTATTTATTTCATCCCAAAAGAAATTGCGTATTCAAAATATAAGTCTCTTAATTGGCTCGAATTTGTATTAATTGCTGGTGTACTCCCCCTTTTTTATTTACAAAATAATCAAAAGTATAGATCAAAATTTTAGTCCAATTAAAATACTTGGATTATCTATTTCATCAATATTAATTGTAGGACCAACATTTGGATTTTTTCAAGAATATCGAAAAGATAAGGAATTAAAGAAACATGGGAAAGAAACTGTATGTATAGTTGTTGACAAAAAGAAATCAAAAAATGTTTGGCTCATAAACTGTAAATATGAAGTGAATAATAGCGAATTGATTACTTATTATCATACAGACGAGGAAAATAAATATAAAGTTGGAGATACGCTTAAACTAGTTTATAACAAAGAATTTCCAACAATGTATAAAATCGATTTTTAGAAAAAAGTACTACTGCTAACCGCCGTTTACAGCAATGTTATAAAACATAAACAAAGATGAATACGTATAAGTTAGACAAATACGAAATTGAAAACATTGAAGATTGTATTCCTTCAATAGAGAATATGTACAAGTTCAAATTTGAAGATGGAGAAACTGAAAGCGTGAAAAATTTCGATGAATTCTGCAACTTAATTATATCGAAAATAGAGTTAGAAAATGTTGAAAGTTGTACTTCACAGCAAGCATTTTATAAATTGCGAAATTCACTAGTTGAAGAGAAAGTCGCTGTAAAAGATGAAATAAAGCTTGAAAATAAACTTGAAGATTTGTTTCCAAGAAAAAACAGAATTGAACTTGTAAAAAAAGTCGAGAAGAATATTGGCTTTAAATTAAATATATTGACTCCGCCAGCTTATGTATTTTATACTTTAGTTTTACTTTCAGCAGTTTCATTTATATTGCTTTTTATAAAATTTAAATATGGAATTTTGGGAGGAGCAATTTCTATATTTGGTTTCTATTCGTGTGCTTGGTTTGGAAAAGAATTAAAAATTAAAACTTTAAAAGACTTAGTTGAAAAAATTACTTCAGAAAATTATTTAGAAATCAGGACGCAAAAAAATACTGTAAATAAATCCGAATTGAAAAAAGTAATTACGGATTGGTTTGCCGAAAATGCTTGCATTGAAAAAGAGAAATTGAGAACAGCAACTTTTGTATAATAAAAACTCAGCAGCTAACAGTCGTTTCCTTCAGCAGTCGCTACGCTCGTGTGCGAGTTTTCATTGAGTATTGCTGCTCAAGAATAAAATATTGATTTCTAATAAATTAATTACTACATTAGTTTTACTTTTACTCTTGTCAAACCAAAACCAATACTATGAAAGTTATTTCTACCCTTGCTGCTTTTTCGCTTTTGTTACTACTAACCGCTTGTCCTGATGATACGGATACTATTGAAACCGTAAAAATTGGACAGCAAACTTGGATGAAGAAAAACTTAGCTGTAGAAAAATATAGAAATGGTGATGCTATTCCACAAGTGACTGACCCTAACCAATGGCTTACTTTAACTACAGGTGCTTGGTGTTATTATAATAATGATGCCAACAACGATAAGGTATATGGTAAACTTTATAACTGGTATGCTGTAAATGACCCAAGAGGATTGGCACCAGAGGGTTGGCATGTTCCCTCAAAAGAAGAATGGACTACTTTAGCAGATTATTTAGGAGGAGCTCCAGTGGCAGGAGCCGCTTTAAAAGAAACAGGAACTACGCATTGGTTAGCACCTAATGCAGGGGCTACTAATAGTACTGGTTTTACAGGAGTCCCTGGCGGGTATCGCAATGACACCTTTGCTAATTTAGGTTTCTATAGTTTTTATTGGAGTACTACTCCAAATGCAGACAATCCTCAACGTTGTTGGAACACTGCTTTATTCTCTCAAACCACCTATTTAGGTAGTGGGACTAATGATAAGATGTTGGGCATTTCCGTTCGTTGTGTTAAGGATTAATATTTTTTGATTAGTAACTGTATAAAGCTTATCTTTCCTACTATTATATCTATACCCATCTCATGAGAAAACTTGTTTTGATTGTATTGTCTGTGTTAACTTTGGCTAATTTGGTATTGCTTGTTATAGCGTTTACCGATCCTTCTTCTTCTTTTTATCCTTTTCGCAATCGCATGGTAATTGGAATATTACTTTTAGCCAATGGAGGTCTTTTGAGAAGACATATTCTGCGGTATAATGAGGATTCGAAGGGAGAGTAGTTTATAACTATTTTTTTGTACTTTTAGTTTCCTATTCTTTATTCATTTGCTGATTATGAGTACGCAAGGGTCTAAAATAACGAAGTTCAACATTTCACCATCTGGGATAGCGGGAATAACTTTTGTGATTCTCTTTTTACTTTATCATGCTGCCGAGTATATGCTCCTCTTTCATAACAGTGTGGTGGGCTTTTTGTTTTTTCAACTCTTATTTTTTGTGGCGGCTTATTTTTTAGGGAATTGGTATTCCGATAATGGACTGGCGGCTTGGGGGTTGTCCTTTAAAGGAAAACTAATGGGTTCCTTGTTTTTTGGAATTTTTATGGGAGTGGTGATGTATGCTATTCCTTATTTCATCTCTCTGGCTTTGGGAATAGAGTCGATAGAAATTGTTCCTAACTTGACTGGGATTTTTGCTATGAGTTTGCCTTTTGTTTTTGGGGTGCTGTTTTCTTCATTTTCGGAAGATATTTTGACCCGAGGGCTTATCTATAAACACTTTAAAAAAGCGATAAAGCCTAAATTGTTGATCTTATTTTCTGCTACTATCTATGTATTGAATCACATTTATCGGTATCAAGATGGCATAGAAACTTGGATGTATTTGTTTCTGTTGGGTGTTATCTATATTATCCCTGTTATTTATACTAAAAGGTTATGGTTGACCGGTGGCATGCATTGGGCTGGGAATTGCTTTTTTTATATTTTCCACAATGTGATTCAAGTCAAAATACAGGCTACTTATATAACCCCTAATTATTTGTTTGCGCTTTGTTTGGCACTTTTTCTTCCTATCTTTTGGGCACTAATAAAAGCGTTTGCTCCTTATTTTAAGAGCAATTCGACTATATGGAAGTAAAGGCAACTATCGTAGTATGTCCTCAAAGCTTGGTTTGAAGTAGTTGGGTCCTTTCATTACCTTACCATCTTCACGATAGATTGGGTTTCCGTCCTCTCCTAGTTTGCTCATGTTGCTGCGTTGGATTTCGTCAAAGACTTCTTCTATCTTGTGTTGTAGTCCGTGTTCTAATATGGTTCCGCATAAAATGTACAGCATATCTCCTAGCGCATCGGCAATTTCTATTAGGTCGTTATTCTGAACCGCTTCTAGGTATTCTTCATTTTCTTCTTTCATTAGGTTGAAGCGCAACATATTCTTTTGCTCTCCTAAATCGGCTCTCATTTCGTGGCTTACTCCTAATCCGAAGGAAGTATGAAATTCTTTTACTGCGTTGAGTTGTTTTTGCATTTGGAATCGAAATTTATTGTTGCTGCAAATTACAACTTTCGGATACATTTGAGTAAATTTGTTGAAAATTTGAAATAAATGTTCACAACTGGTCAATGGACTTTTGCCGCACTGTTTTTTGTGGCGTTTGTAATCGCTGCTTATTTTGCCTACGGAAAAGACAAGGCACTTCACCAAAAGGTATATAAAGGGAGTTATAAGGTACTAATCGCGTTTTTGCTTTTTATTGCTTTGTTGTTTGTGATAAAGGTGGTGACTAAGCATTAGGTTAGTATTCTCTCCATCGTGTGAATGACATAGTAATTACTTCCCTTTTAAGAGATTAACACTCACTGTTGCTATATCGGAATTCGGAAACTTAGTAAATACGTTTTCATCGGAAAAGAGTCCAGCTTCTGCGGCTATTTTATGAAGTACATCAATTTCTACAATGTATTGATCAGAAAAGCCATGTGTAGCATCATAGGCAGTGGCGGCAGTTCTTCCTAGATTGTTGGCCGTTAAGTCGGGTGCGATGGTATGCAGCTCTATTAAGAGTAGTCCAAACTTTTCAACAAATGGAGACCATTTTTTTAAATGTTCCAATAAATTATCTTCTACTTCATTGTTACTGATCCTTTTGCCACGATGAGCAAAAGCACCTGAAGAAGCACTTATTCGATTAGGAGTTTTCACTGTCGGAGTTTCCCATATTCTGTTATGGTCGAGGAAGGTTCTAACGTTGAGGAGTTCTTTTAAATTGATGTTGTAATCGTCTTTTAAAGTCTCTGCTAATAATTGTGGTCTTCCAATATCACCCCAGATTACTTTTGCCCAAATGTCTGCTTTGATTAGATTGGCGCGTGTTACTTTTATAGCGGCTTCGTTATAATCGACGCCCACTAAAAACAAAGGATGTTCGTCTAGCATTTTACCACGTTGGGTTTGGCGTTCGATTACATCAAACATGTGTTCTAGAAAAGCACCATTGCCACAACCCATATCCAAAATTCCGATAGGCTGCTCAGTAATAGGGCGATTGAATAACTCGATGATGATTTCGTCTACAATCTTGAAATATTCAGCATGAGCTCCACCACTACCCCATACATTCATTTCACGATCTACGTGTAATTCGGCTTCATGTTCCCCAACATTTCTAAGGATAGCAGGATTGCCAAAAAGGAGGTCGTCCATTTTTCTTAGTGTTGGAATATAGGAAACGGTAACCCCATAAGCGGCAGCTCTTTTGGCATAGAATAAACCCGTTTCTGTAAATTGGTAATGATCATTTTTCTTGGTAAACCAATTTAGATGTGTTAGAAAGTCTAGTATTTCTTTAAAACATTCTGGTTTTTTGTGAAACTCTTCGGGACGAAAGGAGGTTTCCATGAAATATTTGTGAAACATACCTGTCATTCCGAGCATCACTATTGTAGGCCCTACTAATACTCCTTCGATATGATATAACACTTGTTCCTGAATAGCCCTAATATCATTATCCTCTGAAAGGGTAATGCCAAAGATAGTTTTGTATTTTTTGAATAACGTATTGAGCCTTTCAAAAGGTTCTACTTCAAATTTGCGTGGGTGAAAGTGTTCCGTAAATTGCATCAAATGAAAAACATCTTGATATAGTGGTACTAAAGAAAAAGCGGTTTTACTTTTATCGGTTACTGCAAAAGTGATTTCGTCTTTTTGATTATCGAGATTCTGATGTAGCCAACCTTGTGATGCTATTACTCGAAGTGCCACATTAAGGTAGCCTTCGTTAGCTTTAAACTTTTCGGTTAGTTCTTGTAAGGATACTTTTTGGTGCTGTAAAATAAAATCTAAAACTCCTTTTTGGTGAAGGGAATAAGCAACGGGAACGGTTACTATTCCATCTAAATGTCTGAATAAAATACCTCTAAGTTCGTTTTTTGGTTTCATAATTAGTTTTTCAAATACTGACAAATATACTTAATATGTGCCTATCAAGTTCAATGTTTTATCTTAACTTTGTTTCACCTAATAATCGACCGATGAGAATTCTTAAATATATATTCCTACTGTTACTGCTAGCTTTAATAGGCATTACTGTCTACGTAACCACACAAAAAGGAGATTTTGAAGTTTCTAAAAGTAGCGTTATCAAAACACAACGAAGTACTGTTTTTGATTATGTAAATGATTATAAAAACTGGGAGACTTTTGGTTCTTGGATGCAGAAAAATAGCGCTATTAAATTCAATTATGCTTCTAAAACAATGGGGAAAGGTGCCAAATGTTCTTGGGAAGAGGGTTCTGATGATGGTGATATTACTACCGTTTTTGTAAAGGAAAATGATAGTATCGCTCAAAAAGTAAATTTCAATGGCGCCACAGCCACTTTAGCTTGGACCTTTAAGGATACCATTGGTGGTACCAAAGTAACGATTCATAGTAAAGGTAAAATGGATGTTATTACTAAGGTTATCAGTTTTTTTAAAGGAGGCATAAGTTCAATTGTAACTGATGTATGTGAAAAAAGTTTACGGAACCTAGATAAGACGTTGAAGTATGAAATGAAAACATACACCATAAAAGTAAACGGAATAGTGCAACGTGGTTCAGGATTTTGTTTGAAACAAACGGTTTCCTGTCATATTAAAAGTGTATCAAAAAACATCAAAATTATGATGTCCAGTATGCTTCATTTTTTCAAAAAGAATAAATTAGGCATGGCAGGAAAAGCCTATGTAAAATATGACCGATATGATATTGCTAATGATATTGCTACTATATCGGTATGCATACCTGTAAACCAACAGGTTTTTATTTCGCCAGGAAGTGATGTTTCTTCTGGAGAGATTATTGCTTTCACCTCACTAAAAACAACCTTGACCGGAGATTATTCTCACAGTCAAGAAGCTTGGATAAAAGCAAAAAAATATATCACTGACAATGGATTGAAAGAAAACTTTGCTGGGAAATATACTGAAGTATATGTAAAAACCATTGATGATATTAAGCAACCTTCAAAATGGGTGACTGAAATTTACATTCCTGTTTTTCCTAAAGCAGCGGCTGTTCAACCTGTTGTAACTCCAATAACAGTAGCACCAGAAACACCAGAAGCCACTACTACTCCAACAGAAAATCCTTAATTTAATAAGTAAATTAAACCTTTTCTGCAGTCTATATTCTAACCCGTTAAATTTTCACATTGCAAGAAGAAAAGGATTTTATACAGGAATTATTAAATCCGAAAACGCAGAATGTTGCGTTTCAAAAACTCTTGCGAGATTATCAAAGACCTTTGTATCATCATATTCGGAATATTGTGCTAAACCACGATGATGCCGATGATGTGTTGCAAAATACCTTTGTAAAAGTCTTTCGGTATTTAAAAGATTTTAAAGGGGATAGTAAATTGTTTTCTTGGATGTATCGTATTGCGACCAATGAAGCTATTACCTTTATTAATCAGAAAGCCAAGCGAAATGGCACTACTAGTGAAGCTTTACAAAGCAGAATTGTAGATAATCTGAAAGCTGATATTTATTTTGATGGGAATGAAATCCAGCTCAAATTGCAAAAAGCAGTGGCTTTATTACCTGAAAAACAGCAATTAGTTTTTAAAATGAAATATTACGAAGAATTAAAATATGAAGAGATGTCGGAGATTTTAGGCACATCCGTTGGAGCATTAAAAGCATCTTATCACCATGCCGTTAAAAAAATTGAAGATTTTGTAAAGACCAATTAAACCATTTACTATACCTTTTGTCAAATGAACATGAAAGATTTTAAATTAGATAATGAACCTAAAATCACCTCAGGATTTACAACTCCAGAAGGTTATTTTGATGCATTCTCAGACAGACTTTTATCCCAATTACCAAAGCAAGAACCCAAGGTAATTTCAATTTTTAGCACCAAGAAAACTTGGTATTATGTTGCAGCTGCCATTCTTGTTTTAATGCTATCCATCCCCATTTATAATAAAGTAACTACTCGTTCTGAAGAAGTAGACTCTGCAACCCTAGAAAATTATCTTGCTTGCCAATCTACTATTTCCGAAGAGGAAATTGTAAATTTGCTGGAACAAAAAGATTTGGATAAGATGAAAATAGAATTCAATGTAGAAGACAAAGACATTGAAGAAGCACTAAACTCAAACTCAAATTTAGAACAATATATAATAGACTAATTATATGAAAATCAAAAATATACTATCATTACTTATAGTTATCATTTCTATGAATGCTATAGCTCAGGACGGCCCTTTTATTCGAAAAAAGAAAGATCAGATTAAAGCTTTAAAAGTAGCTTTTATAACGGATGAGTTGGCATTGTCACCAGACGAAGCCTCTAAATTTTGGCCTTTATTCAATGCCTTTGAAGACAAACAACAAGAAATAAGAAAGCAAAAACTAAAAGGTTATTTGGACCGAATGGATGATGAATCATTTGACAAATTATCTGAAAAGGACGCTGCTGCTATGTTGGCTCAAATGGAGAGTAGTGAAGATGAATTATATCAAGCCAAAAAGAAATTTGTAGCCAGTTTGAAAGGAGTTATTTCACCGATAAAAATTCTTAAACTCAAAAAAGCCGAAGAAAACTTCAATAGAAAGTTACTACAACAATACCGTGATAAAAAATTAGGTAAATAAAAATAAAGAGAGCTAACAGCTCTCTTTATTTTTTGAATACAATACGGATGATTTTGTCCTTACCAGCAGCAATCGCTGTCTTATCATCAAGGAAACGAATCGTATAAAGTGATTTGTCACTCAAGAATTGTCTCCAATTATTTCCTCCATCACTAGAATAATATAATCCTGTAAGCCCAACAGAAACCAATTCCCTTCCATCAGATTTTGGTATAAACTGAATACAAGAGGCATAACCAAATCCTGAATTATCTGCTAGTAACTTCCATGTCTTTCCCCCATCAAAAGTAATGGCTTTGTTTTGAAAGTTTTGATTAGGGAGTTCATAATTTCCGCCTGCTATTACACCTATTTTTTCATTATAAAAATCTGCTGTAAAAATACCTGCCATCTTTTGTCCTTGAATAATTGGAGTCTCAAAAACCTCCCAAGAGTTTCCTTTATCTGCCGTATGAAAAACTCTTGCTTTTTTTCCACCTGAAACTATCCATGCGTTATTTCCATTTATGCAAATGTTAGTATTGCTAGCAGCAAAAGCCGCTTCACCATCTCCAACTTTGGGTAAATCGTTGCAACTCATTTTCTTCCAAGTCTTACCTCCGTCTCTTGTAATCAATATCGAAAGACAATCTTCCGTTGGGTCACCAATAGCTATACCCTCATTATCATTCCAAAACTTCATGCTATCGTAAAAAGCTTTTTCATGGCTTTCTGCGTAGACTTTTTGAAAAGTCATATCGGATTTATTTGCCCTAAAAATACTGGTAGGACTTCCAACATTAGCTATAAAAATAGCTTCCGAGTTTTGAGCAATTGATCTAAATTCTAATTTCTCGTTTGTATTGGCTATTGTTTTTTGTAAATGAATTAAGGTTTTAAAATCATAATATCCGATTCTACTTTTATCCGCAGCATACCAAACCTTATCCTTATCAACAAGTAAAGCCCTGATACTGATGTTATCATTCAAAATAGTATCCACTACAACAGACTTAAAAGCACTATTAGTAGTTGAAGAGCCTGATTTACAACTAATGCATATCACCAAAAAAGCAAGACCTATAACTGTATTTTTCATTAAAAAAAATTGAATTATAAGCGAATATACAAATTTGAAATAAGTTAAGATTTGGTTAAAATCTAATAAAAAAATAGTTATGGCATAGTAATTGGTAAGTAAGGTTAAAAACTATTTATAAACTAAAAAGCTATATTATGAAAACTAAAACTTTATTCTTATCAATACTATCAGTATTGAGCATTTCAGGGATTTTTGCCCAAGACAGAACAACAGTTACAGCAACCAACTCTGATATTAGTGATAACCTGGATTTGAGAGCCGTAGCTTCTATATTTGGAGACTCTCAAAACTTAGATGATTTTGAAAGACGATTAAATGATCCAAAAGCTAGAATCTCGAATTTGGATTTAAACGGGGATAACCAAGTTGATTATTTGCGTGTCATCGAAAGTGTTGAAGGGAATGCCCATTTGATTATCATTCAATCTGTTCTTGGGCGTGATACCTTTCAAGATATTGCTACCGTAGAAGTAGAAAGAGATAGACAAAATAGAGTACAGATTCAAGTGGTTGGTGATGTTTACATGTATGGAAATAACTATATCTATGAGCCTGTTTATGCTTATACTCCCGTAATTTATAATACGTTTTGGGTAACTAATTATCGTCCTTATTATTCTTCTTGGAATTGGGGATTCTATCCTAGCTTTTATATTGCTTGGTCTCCATTCCCAATTTTTACTTACCAAAATCACATTGGTCTTTGTATAAGCAATCATAATTATTATCACTATGTAAATTATAGAAGATGTGAGTATGCTTACAACAATTACTATAATGGAAGAAGGGGAAATGCCTATGAAATTGAACATCCAAATCGATCTTTTTCTCATAGAAATACTGGTTATACTAACCGATATGAATTAGACAACAACAGAACCAACACAAGAGGTAACTTGGCAAACAATGGTACAAGAAGTAATTCATTTGATACTAATTCGCCAAGACCTGTAAGAACACAAAACGGTTCTAGAGATATGAATGCTGAATCCACTCCGAGAAGTTATGGAAGCACAAGAAATACAGAATCACCAAGAAGCGTAACAATGCAAAATGGTTCTAGAGACATGAGTGCTGAATCTACTCCAAGAAGTTATGGAAATACAAGAAGTATAGAATCACCAAGAAGCGTAACAATACAAAATGGTTCTAGAGATATGAATACTGAATCCACTCCTAGAAGTTATGGAAGCACAAGAAGCACAGAATCACCAAGAGGTTTTGGAAATGTTAGAAATGAAAGTTCTCCAAGAAATGGAAATCAAAGTAATGAAGCTCCAAGAAGCTCAAGTCCAAGAGAGTATTCTTCACAAGGTGGTAATGCCGGAAGAAGCGAAGGAAATTCAAGAGGTAACAGAAGAAATTAGGTTGAAGTTCATAATTTAGGTTGTTGAAAGAGCACTGCAGGGATGTGGTGCTTTTTTATTTATACACCAAAATTAAATCCTTAAAAAACTAATTGATTTAAAAATATACTACATTTGTATCCGTTTTTTAACAACTTTTTATGAGTGCTCATAATCATCATCTTCACAGTAAACTTACTGTTGCAGGATTGCTTATTACTTTAGGAATTATTTATGGCGATATTGGAACTTCTCCATTATATGTAATGAAGGCCATAATAGGATTACACCACATTATTAACGAAGATATAATTTTAGGTGGATTGTCCTGTATCTTTTGGACATTAACATTACAAACTACTTTAAAGTATGTAATTATAACATTAAGTGCCGACAACCATGGTGAGGGAGGAATTTTTGCGCTCTATGCCTTAGTGAAGCGAACTAAAATTCAATGGTTAATAGTTCCTGCTATTGTAGGAGGAAGTGCACTTTTGGCGGATGGTATTATTACCCCTCCTATTTCAGTAGCTTCTGCTGTAGAAGGGATACGAACTTTTTATCCAAGTATCAATACAGTTCCTATTGTAATTGGAATTCTCTTTATATTATTTACAATTCAACAGTTTGGAACTAAGTTAGTAGGTAAGTTTTTTGCACCTATGATGCTAGTTTGGTTTAGTATGCTTGGTATTTTAGGTATCATCCAAATTAGTTCTAATCTTGAAGTATTTAAAGCCTTAAACCCTTATTATGCTTATCATTTATTAAAAATACACCCTGATGGATTCTATGTATTAGGTTTTGTATTCTTATGTACTACTGGAGCTGAAGCATTGTATTCAGACATGGGACATTGTGGCAGAAAAAATATCCGGATTAGTTGGGTTTTTGTAAAAACTACTTTGGTGTTGAACTATTTCGGTCAAGGAGCCTACCTTATAAAACATGAAGGTGAAACCTTAATGAGTTTGGGTGGGAAAAATGCCAACCCGTTTTATTTGATTATGGAAAATTGGTTCCAACCTATAGGAATTGTTATAGCTACTATGGCTGCAGTAATTGCTTCTCAGGCTTTGATTAGTGGTTCGTTTACGCTTATTAATGAAGCCATGAGATTGAATTTTTGGCCAAAGGTTAAAATCAAATACCCAACGGATTTAAAAGGTCAGTTGTACATCCCCTCTATCAACTGGTTATTATTTATTGGCTGTGTTGGAATCGTACTGCATTTTCAAGAATCGGGGAATATGGAGGCTGCTTATGGTTTGGCCATCGTTCTTTGTATGATTATGACAACCATACTCTTAAATTATTATATGATAATGAAAAGGGTATCTATGTTTATTATAATTCCAATCATTGCGCTTTATTTGTGTATTGAGTTTAGCTTTTTGATTGCTAATCTAGATAAGTTCCCACATGGAGGTTATGTAACCGTTTTGATTGCCTGTTTGTTGATAGGAATCATGACAGTATGGTTTTTGGCTAAAAAAATTAGTAAAGCCTACACTAAAATTGTTAAGATTGACACTTATAAAAAAGTACTCGCCGAGTTAAGTGTTGATTTGTCTATACCAAAATATGCTACGCATTTGATTTATATGACTAACTCAACTCGAACTGACGAGATTGAAGAGAAAGTAATGTACTCCATACTTCAAAAAAGACCCAAACGTGCCGACATGTATTGGTTTGTACATGTGAATATTCTGAGCGAACCTTATAAAAGAGAATACAGAGTTACTGAAATAATCAAAGATGATTTGTATCGAATAGATTTCAATTTAGGTTTTAGAGAACCTACTAAAATCAACTTAATGTTTAAAGAAGTGATTCGAGACATGGTACAAAATGGCGAAGTGGATGTTACCAGTCGCTATGAATCTTTGAATAAAAATAACATCATTGGCGATTTTAAATTTGTACTTTCTGAAAAGTTCTTATCCAATGATAGTGATTTAACTTTCTTCGAAAAAATCATTATGAACAGCTACTTCATTCTTAAAAAACTCAGTTTGTCTGAAGAAAAAGGATTTGGTTTGGATAGTAGTTCGGTAAAAATAGAACAATTCCCAATGGTTCTTCATGCTCCCGAGAAATTTGACATGCACCGTATTCGTTAAAAACAAAGAGATCGTTTTAAAAGCACTCTCCTATTCTTTACTAATTTTAGCTTTAAAACATCAAGCTATATAAATCAGTAAAAATTAACAAATAGGATAACAAAAAAGCAATATCTTTGCGGGCTGATTTTTTTACACTATGCGATTACATCGAAATTTAGTTTACACCACCATCGACTCTTTAAACGCTATTTTCAACGAAGGAGAATATGCCGATAAAGTGGTAGCTCGTGCTTTGAAAAAAGATAAACGTTGGGGAAGCTCTGACCGAAAATTTGTTGCCGAAACCATCTATGAAATCGTACGTTGGAAAAGGTTGTACATGGAAATTGCCAGTGTAAAAGAACCTTTTGACCGAGATCAATTGTGGAGAATGTTTGCCGTATGGGCTGTTTTACGTGGTTATCCAATTCCCGATTGGAAACAATTAGAAGGAACTCCAGAACGTAAAATTAAAGGTCGCTTTGACGAGTTATCCAAAATCAGAAAAATGCGTGAGTCTATTCCAGATTGGATGGATGAATTAGGGGTGAAAGAATTAGGAGAAGAAGTTTGGACTAAAGAAATTGCTGCACAAAACAAGCAAGCTCAAGTTATTCTTCGTGTAAATACTTTGAAAACTACCAAAGAAAAACTTCATGCCCTTTTGATGGATTTAAACATCGAAACCGAATTTTTGAATGACCAACCCGATGCTTTAGTTTTAAAAGAAAGAGCTAATGTATTTTTAACCGATGCTTTTAAAGAAGGAATGTTTGAAGTTCAAGATGCTTCTTCTCAATTAGTTGCTGCTTTTCTAGATGTGCAACCCGGAATGAGAGTTGTTGATACTTGTGCTGGTGCTGGTGGAAAAACGTTGCACATGGCTTCTTTAATGCAAAACAAAGGACAATTGATTGCTATGGATTTGTATGAAAGCAAACTCAAACAATTAAAATTAAGAGCCAAAAGAAATGGCGCTTTCAATATAGAATACAGAATAATTGACACTACCAAAGTCATTAAAAAACTTCACGAAAAAGCAGATAGAGTATTGATTGATGCACCTTGTAGCGGTTTAGGGGTTTTAAAAAGAAATCCAGATGCCAAATGGAAATTACAACCTGAATTTATAGATAACATCAAAAAAGTACAAGCCGAAGTTTTAGAGAATTATTCTAAAATTGTAAAACCTGGTGGGAAATTGGTTTATGCCACTTGTTCTATCTTACCCTCTGAGAATCAGGAACAAATAAAACACTTCTTGTCTACCGAAACTGGAAAATCATTTACCTTTGTCAAAGAAACTAAAATTCTAGCACAAGAAACTGGGTTTGATGGTTTCTACATGGCACTATTAGAAAGAAAAAAAGAAATATAAAAAAACAATGAAAAGAATCATCATCTTATCACTCTTAAGTTTTACCATTTTTAGTAATGCTCAACAAAGTGCTAAAAACGATAATACAACTATGTCTATCCCTGCTGGATATTATAATTCAGCAACTGGAACAGGTTATGCGCTAAAAACACAATTATTCAACATAATCAAAAACCATAATGATAGAGGTTATTCAGGCCTATGGACTACTTATGGAACATCTGACAGAGACCATCAATACGAAAATGATGATACCGTTGTAGATCTTTATTCTGAAAACCCAACTGGAACAGACCCATACACTTTCATCTATAATACTAATCAATGTGGAGCTTACACCTCTGAAGGTGGATGTTATAATAGAGAGCATACGGTTCCACAAAGTTATTTTGGAAGTCAAGTGCAACCAATGTATTCTGATGCACATTTTGTACTTCCAACGGATGGTAAAGTAAATGGATGGAGAGACGATCATCCTTATGGCGTTGTTGGAGCAACAACTAATCCTTGTAATGTTGGAGCCACTAATACTCCTTGCAATACTCTTAATGGTTCAAAATTAGGTAGCAATGTTAACTCAGGTTATTCAGCGGGTTATTCTGGGACAGTTTTTGAACCATTAGATGCTTTTAAAGGAGATATTGCAAGATGCTTATTATATTTTGCATCCCGATATGAGGACCAATTGGTAAACTTCTACACAACATCAGTATCAGAAGCTAAAGTAATTTTTGATGGTAGCTCAGATCACACTTTTTCACAAACATTTTTAAATATTTTATTAACTTGGAATACACAAGATCCTGTTAGTGCACGAGAAATTGAAAGAAACGATGCTATTTATGCGCGTCAAAATAACAGAAACCCATTTATTGATCATCCAGAATATGCTACTGCAATTTGGGGATTACCTTTGTCAATTTCTGCATCTGACTCTTTAGCAGATGTTTCTGTATATCCAAATCCGTCTTCTGATTTAGTCAATATCACTAGCTCAGTATCATTGGACAAAATTGATATTATAACAATCAATGGACAAGTTTTACAACAAATAAAAAATCCAATTTTAGAAAATAACACCTACTCTATTAGCAATTTGCCAAAAGGATTCTACTTCTTAAAATTATCTTCAGCTAGTAGTTCTGTTACTAAAAAAGTATTGGTAAACTAGATTTAGTGATTCCAAATAATAACGAAACGCTGTTGGGATTCAACAGCGTTTTTTGTTTTTAATCGAAAATAGGTCTAAATAGCCATCATAATACTGTAGAAAACATTGATTTCCTTTGAATTTTAGTGGTACTTTAGTATCTTTCGCCCTCAAATTGTGTAACCCTTAAAACATTTTACAAAATGTTAGAAGAAAAGAATGATAACCTGCTTGATGCAGATGGAAGTGTAACCAATGAATCACAAGATGTGACCATGGCTGAAAATCAAGAGGAAACTGAGACGGTTCAAGAAGTTGAAACTCCTTTAGAGGAAATGGAAGAAGTTGTAACTGCAACTGAACCTGAAACTTCTAATGAAGTAGAGGAAGAAACTACTACAGAAACTGAAGTAGAATCGCCTGAAGCTGAAGTGGCCATTTTAACAGAACCTCTTACTGAAGACGAAATTGAAGTAGCTGCTGAAAAAGAAGCACTTGTAGAAGAGACTGTCGAAGCAGTTGCAGAAGAAGTTCCGCAAAGTCCGGACGAAGTAATTGAAGAATCTACTTCAGAAACAGAAGAAAATACTATCGAATTGACCGATAATCAAGTAGCTGATGAAACTCCAGTAGTTGAAAGCGATAGCCAATCAGCAATAAATGCCATAGAAGAAGTAAATGCAGAAGAAGGGGAAGATGAGACTTTAAAAGAGCGTCATGATATTCCAATGTTGGATTACGACACTTTGTCAATGGAGCAATTAGTGGATGAATTAGAAACTTTGGTTGCCGTAGAAAAACTAATGTCTGTTAAAGACCATGTTGAAGAATTAAAAAAATCATTCCTATCTAAATACCATCATTTTATTGATGAAAAGAAAGAAGAGTTCCATGCTGAAAATCCAGATACAACAGAAGATTTTCATTATCACTTTCCTTTAAAAGCAAAATTTGATCAATTATATAGCCAATATAGAGACAAAAAAAACAACCATTTTCAAAGCTTACAAAACAATTTAAAAGCAAACCTAGAAAATAGATTAGCTATTGTTGAAGAATTGAAAAACCTAATACACAGTCAAGACAGCATTCCTGTTACTTTAAAGAAATTTAATGATATCAGAGACCGTTGGAAAGTAGCTGGACCAATTCCGAAAGACAAATACAATCACGTTTGGAATAACTATCATTTTCATTTAGAGAATTTTTATGATGTTCTTCATTTAGACAGAGAAATCAGAGATCTAGATTTCAAACATAATTTAGTTCAAAAGCTTAAAATTATTGAGCGTGTTGAAGAATTAGTAAAAGAAGAAGACATCAACAAAGCTTTCCGTGAATTGCAAGATTTACACCGAATCTGGAAAGAGGATATCGGACCCGTTTCAAGAGATAACCGTGAAGAAATTTGGAACAGATTTAGTGAATTGACCAAACAAATGCACGATAAACGAGAAGGTCTTTTTGAAAAACTTCGTGAAGTTGAAACCGCTAATTTGGAGAAGAAAAAAGAAATCATCGCCAAAATTGAAGTGTTAGCGCAAGAAAAAGTAAACTCTCATAATGCATGGTTAGCGCAAATCGAAAAAGTGGATGCTTTACGAAATGCCTTTTTTAGTACTGGTAAAGTACCATCAGAAGTAACTGATCAAACTTGGACCGACTTTAAAAATGCCGTGAGAAGTTTCAATGTTTTGAAAAACTCTTTCTATAAAGACATTAAGAAAGATCAAAACGATAATCTTTCTAAAAAACAAGCCTTAGTTGCTAAAGCCAATGAATTAAAAGAAAGTACCGACTTTGCTGCCACTACGCCTCTTTTCAAACAACTTCAAGAAGAGTGGAAACAAATAGGTCATGTACCAAGAAAATATTCAGATAAACTTTGGGCTGATTTTAGAGCCGCTTGTAACGAATACTTTGAAAAGTTAAAAGAGCAAAAATCAGAAGCGAATGCAGAAGAAGTAGAAGCTTTTGAAAAGAAGAAAGTTTATATTGAAACTATTAAATCGTTTGAGCTTATTGGTGAACATAAAGCCGATTTAGATGCTATCAAAGCCCATATAGAAACGTGGAAAAGTTTTGGTAAAGTTCCTTTTGCTCGCCGACATATTGAAGGTAAATTCAATAAAATACTAGATGCTTTATTCGAAAAATTAAGTTCTAGTAAAAAGGACAATGAAATGGCTCGTTTTGCTAATAGATTAGACAATCTTTCAGGAGCAGAAAACTCTAGAAAATTGGATAACGAAAAAGTATTCATCATGCGTAAGATTGATGAAGTACAAAGCAATCTTTTCCAATTAGAGAATAACATTCAGTTTTTTGGTAGAGTAAAAGCTGATAATCCAATGGTGAAAGAAGTCATGGACAATATTGAAAAACAAAAAGAAGAATTAGCTACATGGAAAGAAAAGCTAAAACAAATTAGAAATATTAAATCAGAATAAAAAATTAAGCCTCGATACTTCGGGGCTTTTTTATTGCTGTATTTTAGAAGCCAAAAGATAAATCACTGCCATTCTAATAGCAACTCCATTTTCAACTTGATCCAGAATGACCGATTGCTTGGAGTCGGCAACATCTGAAGTAATTTCAACACCACGGTTGATAGGTCCTGGATGCATAATGACAATTTCTTTGCTCAAAGAATCTAAGAGTTGTTTATCAACCCCATATTGTTGTGCATATTCACGTGTTGATGGAAAATAATTCACATCCATACGTTCATTCTGAACACGAAGCATGTTTGCCACATCACACCATTCTAAAGCCTTTCTAAGATTCGATTCTACTGTTACTCCAAGACTTTCAATGTGTTTCGGAATCAAAGTTTTTGGTCCGCATACTTTTACTTCAGCGCCTTGCATTTGAAGGGCATAAATATTAGACAAAGCAACTCTAGAGTGCAAAATATCTCCCACAATCACCACCTTTTTCCCTCCTACTTCCCCCAGTCGTTCTTTGATGGAATAACTATCTAATAGGGCTTGGGTTGGGTGTTCGTGAGCACCATCTCCAGCATTGATAATACTAGCTTTTACATTTTGAGATAAGAAGTAAGCTGCTCCAGGATTAGCATGACGCATCACCACCATATCTACTTTCATGGAGAGAATATTGTTCACGGTATCAATCAAAGTTTCCCCTTTTTTTACCGAAGATTGTGCTGCCGAAAAACTAATCACATCGGCAGAAAGTCTTTTTTGGGCTAATTCAAAAGATAATTTGGTTCGGGTACTGTTTTCAAAAAAGATGTTGGCAATGGTAATGTCGCGCAATGACGGAACTTTTTTAATAGGCCGATTGATAACTTCTTTGAAATGATCAGCTGTTTCAAAAATCAAATCGATATCTTCTTTTTTGAGATATTTTACACCTAGTAAATGGTTGACTGATAGTTCGGACATTTTGGTTCTATGTTGTAAGTTGTGTTGTATGTTCCTTTTAAAATCCTAAATCAAATACACTGCATCTTCTCCCTCTTTTTCCTTCCAGCAAACAATTACCTTTTCATCGTTGATGGCGTCTACCTGACGACCTCTATAATCGGGCTGTATGGGTAAATGACGACTAAATCTTCTGTCAATTAGCACTAAAAGTTCAATTTCAGAAGGTCTGCCAAAAGATTGAATAGCCGTTAAAGCAGCTCTAATGCTTCTTCCTGTGAATAGTACATCATCAATAAAAACTACTTTTTTATCTTCTACTAAGAAATCAATTTGAGTTTTGTTGGCCTCTAATTGTTTTTCGCCACGACGGAAATCATCTCGAAAAAAAGTAATGTCTAAAAATCCTAGAGGTATGTTTTTGATGTTATAATCGGTTTCTAAAATAGTTTTCAGTCGCTGTGCCAATGAGACGCCACGTGGTTGAATTCCGATAAGTACAGAGTTGGAAAAATCAAGATGATTTTCGATTAACTGACAAGCCAAACGATGGAGTATGATATTGACTTCTTTGGAAGTGAGCAATACTTTTTGACTCATGATAGTGTTGTTTGGAGTGTAAAAGTAGTATTTTTTATTGAGTGTGTCAAATTAGTTATGAGATATGCTATTTTGTTATTTTCCTATTTCTCACTAATCCTAAACACTTTATTTTATTCCTACAAAAAACAACACAATGCACAATTCCTTAAAAATGATGCTTATAAACATTTCAATTAATACTGATAAACCAATTAATTCATGCCTATAAACTGATTCATTTATACGATACTTTTTCAGTGCCTTTATTTACTGGCACTCCCGAATATAAAAAAGCATTATTAGGATTATAAAACTTTATTAAATTTTGTAAGAATAAAATAGACTATCTTATGATCTAATAGCTTATTTTTGGAATCAAACTAACTTAAGTATCATGTTAAAAAAATATAGTTTTTTAATCTGTTTTGCATTCTTTGGCATAACTACTATCTATTCCCAACAAATAGACTCTACAAAAGTGTTGATGAGTGAAATTGCTAAAAGCTATAAAGGGGATACTAAAGATGGACTTGCTAATGGTAAAGGCACCGCAAAAGGAGAAGATACTTATTCAGGTGAATTTAAAAATGGATTGCCAGATGGTAAAGGAAAATATATTTATAAAAACGGAAATACTTTTAGTGGTTTTTTTAGCAAAGGAATAAAAAATGGAAAAGGAGTCTTTAATTATTCAATTAACGGAACATCCTATACACAAAAAGGATATTGGGTAAATGGAGATTATGTTGGTACTAATAATCCTGAAGAATTCTATGATGTTTCAAATATGATTGGCATTAATAGTTATTCTATTAAAAAACTAGATGACAACCAAAATACAATACAATTTTCAGTAACTGCTGGTTCAATGAAATATATCCCTAATAATTTTCATGTCAATATCACAACCGGTCAAACCTTTCCACAAGGTAAAATTTTAAAAATAAGTAATTATGTCCTTCCTGTTAATTGCGAAATTTATTTTACAGTTAGGAAAGGTGGTGTTGATAGAGACTGTTATTTTTATTTTGAGATTTTAAAAGAAGGTGACTTCGAAGTATTGATTGATGCTTCATAAAAAGAAAAACTCCCACTTATAGCGGGAGTTTTTTATTTATTAAGGATACATTTTCTTTCTCATTTCTTGAATCTTCTCATCATCAAGGTATTCATCGAAAGTCATATACCTGTCTATTACGCCGTTTGGTGTGATTTCTAAAACCCTATTGGCAACGGTTTGCGCAAACTCGTGGTCATGTGTGGTAAATAATACAGAGCCTTTAAAGTTTTTAAGAGAATTATTGAATGCTGTAATCGATTCCAAATCTAAGTGATTCGTTGGTTCATCAAGCATTAAGACATTGGCACGAATCATCATCATTCGAGATAACATACAACGTACTTTTTCTCCTCCTGATAATACAGTACATTTTTTTAAAGCTTCTTCTCCTGAGAAAATCATTTTCCCAAGGAATCCACGAACGTATACTTCATCACGCTCTTCTTCCGTTTTTACAAATTGACGTAACCAATCTACCAGATTCAGACTTCCGTCTGTGAAAAATTGGCTGTTATCATTTGGTAAATACGATTGATTTGTTGTAATTCCCCAATCAAAAGTTCCAGCATCTGCTTTTTGGTTTCCGTTTAAGATTTCATAAAAAGCTGTAGTAGCACGTGAGTCTTTTGAAAAGACAACTACTTTGTCGCCTTTGGCCATGTTCAAATCGACATTCTTAAACAATACTTCACCATCAACTGATGCGGCCAAGTTTTGAACGTGCAATATTTGGTCTCCAGCTTCTCTTTCTACATCAAATATAATCGCAGGATACCTACGACTTGAGGGTCTGATTTCATCCAAATTTAATTTTTCAATCATTTTTTTACGAGAAGTGGCTTGCTTAGATTTGGCCACATTCGCACTAAAACGACGAATAAATTCTTCCAATTCAGCTTTCTTTTCTTCTGCTTTCTTATTTTGTTGTGCTTTTTGTTTTGCTGCTAATTGACTAGACTCATACCAAAAAGTATAGTTTCCTGAATAGTGGTTAATTTTAGAAAAATCGATGTCCGAAATATGAGTACAAACCGAATCTAAAAAGTGACGGTCGTGCGAAACCACAATTACGGTATTTTCATAATTAGCTAAGAAGTTTTCTAGCCAAGTGATAGTTTCAAAATCTAGGTCATTCGTAGGCTCATCCATCACTAATACGTCAGGATTTCCAAAAAGTGCTTGTGCCAAAAGGACACGTACTTTCATTTTTCCTTCCATCTCACTCATTAAGTTGTAGTGCATGTCGGCTGAAATTCCAAGGTTAGAAAGCATAGCACCAGCATCAGACTCAGCATTCCACCCGTTCATTTCTTCAAACTGTACTTGCAACTCACCTATTCTATCCGCATTTTTATCATCATAATCAGCATACAAAGCATCCATTTCCGATTTTACTGCAAACAAAACTTTGTTACCCATCATTACCGTTTCTAAAACAGTATGAGCATCGAACATGTTGTGATTTTGGTTCAATACTGACATACGCTTTCCTGGCTCTAAGATTACTCTACCAGAAGTTGGATCAATATCACCTGCCAATATTTTAAGGAAAGTAGATTTTCCTGCACCGTTGGCACCAATCACACCGTAGCAATTGCCTTGAGTAAAAGTGGTATTTACTTCGTCAAATAATATTCTTTTACCAAATTGAACCGATAAATTAGAAACTGTAAGCATGAAATATATTTTATTAAATTTGGTGCAAAAGTAGTGAAATATGTGGATAATTTTAGCATGTATCTTCTACAAAAAAATGTTGTGTAATTGACTAGAAAAAGGCATATTTACAACCTTTTAACTTTAACGATAGGTTAACAGTAATATTCAAAGTATCCCATTAATTTTGTTTACTAGTTTTGAAAAATGCACAAGTTCAATAATATAAAATTTTTAGGTTTTCTTTTTCCAATATTCGCTCTTTTTTGTTCGTGTAAAAACGAATTTAAAGGGTGTGAATATGTGGCTTATTTTGGTGGTGAAGTCGTAAACCCTAATACTCCTTATGTGCTTTTCTGTAAAGACAATGAAGTGATAGACACTTTAAAGTTGGACAAAAACAATCGCTTTTTCATTCAGTTTGATTCATTGGCTCCAGGTTTGTATTCTTTCAAACATGAACCTGAATACCAGTATGTGTACTTTGATAAGAACGATAGTATCATGGTGCGTGTTAACTCCAAAGACTTTGATGGTTCTATTGTTTTTTGCGGTCGCGGGGATCAAAAAAATAATTATCTGATAGAACAATATTTAAGAAATGAAAAAGAGAAGAACAATATGTTTGAGACTTTTGATTATGATATTGATAAATTCAGTCACACTGTAGATTCTTTATATAAAATATCGAAGAAATTTTATGCTACTAAAAAAGAGGAGATTAAATGGAGCGATGATTTTGATGTCTATGCTAAAGCTGCTGTTGACTATCCCTACTATTCAAGAAAAGAAGTATATCCTATAATTCACAAAATAAGAACGGGTGAAGATGTTTATGAAAAAATTCCAAAAGATTTTTATGATTTCAGAAAGAATATTAATTGTAATAATGTAGCCCTTTCTAACTACTCCCCTTTTGTGATGTATTTATCCAATATGTTGAATAATATGGGCGCTATCAATTACCATAATCATTTTTCTGAAATGGATTTGGCTCTAAAAACCAATATTAATAAATTGAATATTGCGGATACACTAATTAAAAATGAAAAGGTTAAAAACACCATTCTAAATAATATAGCTTTTACCTATTTATTGGAAGATCAGAATATGGTCAACAATAAAAAGTTCTTAGATACCTATCATAAATATTCAACCGATAAAAGTCAGAAAAATGAAATCTTAAAAATTGGTGATGCCATACAATTACTTACTGTGGGTAATTCATTACCTAATGTTGCTCTGACAAATCGTGATGGAGATACCATTCAATCCTCAAATTTTGCAAACAAGAAAACTGTAATTTTCTTTTGGTCAGAAAATGCATTATCGCACTTTGAAGCGGTACATAAAAAGATTTTAGCCTTTCACAAGAACCATCCCGAATATCAGTTTATTGGCATCAACTTAAATGATTCACAAGAAGCATGGGAAAATAAGCTTTCCAATTATAATTTTAATGGAATTACTGAACTTCGTTGTGCCGATTTTGAAGATTTAAAAGACAAATGGGTCATTACCAAAGTACACAGAACTATTATTCTTGGCGATAAAGGATTAATTAAAAACGCCTTTACCAATGTCTTTGAACTTAATTTTGAAGACGAATTGAAATAGCTATGTTAGTTTGTTTATAGCAATAAAAAAAACGCTTTTCAATGAAAAGCGTTTTTTTTATTATTAATCTTTAATTACAAATTATTATTGATTTCCTTTAGCATAATCTGCTAAAAACTGAGCTAAACCAATATCAGTCAATGGGTGTTTTAGTAATCCTAATATTGACGATAATGGTCCAGTCATTACATCGGCACCAATTTTAGCACAGTTAACTACGTGCATTGTATGACGAATCGAAGCCGCTAAAATTTGCGTTTCAAAAGCATAGTTATCGTAGATATCACGAATTTCTTGAATTAAAGCCAAACCATCAGTAGAAATATCATCTAATCTTCCTAAGAACGGAGAAACATAAGTAGCTCCAGCTTTAGCAGCTAGTAAAGCTTGACCTGCTGAGAATACCAAAGTAACATTCGTTTTAACTCCTTTATCTGAAAAATATTTACAAGCTCTTACGCCGTCTTTGGTCATTGGCAATTTTACCACGATTTGCTCATGCAAATCAGCTAACTCCTCACCTTCTCTAATCATACCTTCATAATCGGTTGCAATCACTTCGGCACTTACGTCACCATCAACGATATTGCAAATGTCTACATAGTGTTTTAAGATATTATTTTTTCCGGTGATTCCTTCTTTGGCCATCAACGAAGGATTAGTGGTAACACCATCAAGTACCCCAAGGCTTTGAGCTTCTTTGATTTCGTTTAAGTTGGCTGTGTCAATAAAAAATTTCATACGCTTGTTGTTATATGTTTAAAAAAGTTGTGTTCTAAATTTGGTTGCAAAGTTACAATTTATAATGGTTCATCAACATACTTTCGTAGATTCTGTCAGGTAATATTCGCTTTAAAACGATAGAGAATTTTTGCATAAAAGCGCCCTCTTTGTAATGCAACTTTGGGTTTTTATCATTGATGATTTGAAATACTACTTTAGCTAAATCTTCGGGATTGTCTCCACTATGCATATGAGAATTCATCATACCTAATGTGTTTTCATAAGCAGTTTTATATACTGATTTTTCGTGTATTGGCGCATGATAACGATGCGAGGCAATATCTGTAGCAAACTCTCCTGGAGCAATATTTACCACTGAAATTCCGAAAGGTTTTACTTCGATACTTATGGCTTCTGAAACCAATTCTAGTGCGCCTTTTGACGCCGAATAAATTCCTCTGTAAGGCAATCCCATATATCCCGCTATGGAAGTAATATTAATTATCAAACCAGAATTTTGTTTCCGCATTTGTGGCAAAACCGCTTTGATAACTTCAATTGGACCAAAGAAATTAGTTTCGAAATTATTTCGCATTTCATCGGTTGGCGTTTCTTCTATTGGTCCTGTAATCCCAACACCAGCATTGTTTATAACGATATCAATTCGTTTTGAGAGAGCTATTACTTTTTCAATGGCTTGTTGGATACTATCTGTGTTTCTAACATCTAAAGCTATTAAGGGAAATATTGAATTGGTGACTTTTTCAGGATTTCGACTGGTTCCATAAACGGTGAATCCTTTATGAAATAAAAACTCTCCAATGGCTTTTCCAATACCTGAAGATCCTCCTGTAATTACTACTACTTTATTCATATTATGTTGTTATGTCTTGTCCAAATTGTATCCTATAACCATTGTTATCACAAATAGCAAACTCCTTCATTCCCC
Source organism: Flavobacterium sp. N1994 (assembly GCF_025947145.1). Classification (NCBI taxonomy): domain Bacteria; kingdom Pseudomonadati; phylum Bacteroidota; class Flavobacteriia; order Flavobacteriales; family Flavobacteriaceae; genus Flavobacterium; species Flavobacterium sp. N1994. The sequence goes on along the minus strand of NZ_CP109999.1, from coordinate 134,655 downwards.
AATCAAAGGTTTCTAATTGATATACTACATTTACTTTTTCTTTTAATAGTTTCCAAAGTGTTTCTACATCATCCACATTTATATAAAACGTTCCCGTGAATGTAGGTTTTTCAAATGAAGTATGTTGATTTGGTTTAGCAAACATTAATTGACAATCGTCTTTAAATAATGATGCCCATCCCCATTCTTCATTCTTTTCACTACATGTAAATCCAAGAATTGTACAATAAAAATCAATAGTTTCTGAGAGTTGTTCTGTCCAAATCATTGGAACTATGGGTTGGAATTTCATAGTCAAAAAAATTAATGCATAAAGATAAAAAACTCGATTGATTCTTTAGTGCATTTTTATTCCCAATCCATTCTTTTCACTTAGCTGAATTCGTCCATTAATAATCTGACTTCCATTAGCAATGTCATTGGCAATTAAATTGGCTCCATCCAAATCAGCATAATCACATAATGGCGCTAAAACAGCTCCAGCTGAAATACCAACAGAAGATTCAGTCATGCAGCCTATCATAATTTGGAAACCTAAAGCTCTTGCCTCAGTAATCATTCCCAAAGCTGGAGTTAATCCACCACATTTAACTAATTTAATATTGATGCTTCTATAATGCGGGACTAAATCCTTTAATGCTAGATTATTTTGACAATCCTCATCAGCCATCCAATTGGCAAAGGTATCGGAGTGTAACGTCTTATAATTTTCAATTCCCGTTTTCATAGGTTGTTCCAAATAGGTGAATTTTGAAATCAACTCATTATTTTCAAGCCAAGAACATTCCTCTTGGGAAAAACTTCCATTTGAATCTAAAGCTACATTTTTATCTAATTGAACTAATTGGTTAATAGCATCATTGTCAAAATGATTGCATTTAACTTTAAATTTTGTCCATGTAGATTGTTTGATTTTTTTGATTTGATTTTCAACGGTATCAATACTAATGGTTATTGAAGAATCAGGAAGCTGATTATAATTGATATCATTCAATGCTAAAAAAGACTTCTTTTCGAGTTTTCCAAACAAATCCCAATAGGCACAATCTAATGCGGAACGAAGAAAACTTGGCAGGTTTAATGTTACTAGGAAAGTATAATAATCAGTAGGATGAATTATTTTTTGAGTTTCAATTTGAGCTTTTATTTTCTCTAAAGTATGATTGAAATCAGTAAGATTGATTTGGTAATAATCTATGGAAGTACATTCACCATATCCTCTCTCTCCATTTTGCTCTAAAGTGATGATTAGTGCTTCTCTAAAAGTGTACTTTCCATAAGCAATAGCAAAGGTTTCTTTGAGGTTGAATTTTACTATTTGCCAATGTAATTTCATGGAAAAGGATTGGATTAAAAAAAAAGAATCCGAAACAAGTTCGGATTAAAAATGGCAAGCGACCTACATCGCACCGCTACAACCACATACCTTTGCTATGTTCCCATCCTGGAGGATTTTGCAGGAGCTGGTCGTGTAGGACTTGCCGGTGCAAATATACAATCTTTTTATTTTTTTGCAAGAATTTAAGACCAATATAAATATATTTGTGAGTGAAAAATTAATTATACCAAATGAAAATTTATAACCCATTAATTACCATTTTATTAGGCTTAAATCTAATAGGTTGTGGTCCTAATCAAAAAGATAAAGAATCCTTTTTTAGTTTTGATGAAAGCAACTTAAAATCGATGTATCAAGCTACTGAGAAAGTAGATTTAAATTTAGTTAACTCCAAAAATAAAAACATAGATAGCATCGCCTATTTTGTAAACGATAAAAGAATATCATCTGTAAAAGGTAATGGTAAGTTCACTTTGGATTTGAATGGCAAAAAACTGGGATATCAAAATATAAAAGCCTTAGTTTATTTTGAAGGCGATACCGTTTCTACAAAAACCCGAGTTGAAGTGGCTTCGGGAATTGTTCCGAAATTATTGAAGTATACTATTGTTAATACTTATCCACATGACATCAATGCGTTTACAGAAGGATTCGAATTTTTCAGAGATACTTTGGTAGAAAGTACAGGAACTCCAGAAGGTTATAAAGGGTACTTTGCTAAAATTGATTATAAAACTGGTAAGACTTATAAAAGAGTCGATTTAGATGCTAAATATTTTGGTGAAGGAATCACAGTAGTGAATAATAAAATATACCAATTGACATGGCAAAATGCAACAGGATTTATCTACGATATTAATACGTTGAAAAAGCTAAAAACATTTGATTTTGACAAAAAAATTGAAGGCTGGGGAATGACAAATGACGGTAAAAACATTTACCAATCAGACGGAACAGAAAAAATATGGACCATGAATCCGGAAACTCAAAAAATGATTGATTTTATTAATGTGTATACTAACGACAGTAAAATTAAAGCAGTCAATGAATTGGAATGGATTAACGGAAAAATATATGGTAACATCTGGCAAAAAGACGCCATTGCTGTTATCAATCCACAAACGGGTGCTGTTGAAGGTGTATTGGATTTAACAGCTTTAAAAGCTCAAATAAAGAATCCAAAAGCTGATGTTTTAAATGGGATAGCCTATAACAAAAAAACGAATACCCTATTTGTTACTGGAAAATGCTGGGATAAAACTTTTGAAATCAAAGTGACTGAGTAAACTTAAAACCTATATAAAATAAAAAAAGCAAGCCTTGAATCTCGCTTTTTTTATTTCTTTCTAAATTCCATTTTGTCCTTGTCGTAAGCAAAAGAAATTTGTTGGTTCTTTCCTTTTTGAGTGACGGTACCGTCAGGATTTAAAACAAATTCAAAACCTTCTCGTCTTACTTTTTCCTGTGTTTCAGAAGCAGCTGTACCACCTAAAGATACTTTTTCAGTAATATGATTTGTCAACTGGTAATTGGAATAGACTTGTTTTTTAGAGGTTAGTTCATAAATAATATTATAGATTGTGGTCTTATCTTCTGTTTTATTTGGAGTGCTCAATAAGTTATTTTCTGTCCAGGTAAGTAAATAGAGTTTAACACCATTGGCCATGAATGAACTTAGTTTACAATCTTTTGGTGTAAAACTGGCATCAACTGCTTTCACTACTAAAGCGTCATTAGTTTTCCCTTTTTCAATTATTGACACCTGAAAGTTTCCGCTTTTAACTTCAACTTGCAGATTATCAACTTTGGGCAAAGTTACAGTTGCTTTAGCTTTTTTAGAACTTCCTTTCTTTTTTTGGCTGAACCCATTAAGAGTTAGTAAGCCTACACAAACAAATAAAAATATTTTTTTCATAGTAGCTAATTTGGTTTTAAATAGAAAGCCAATATACAAAATTATCTATTCGAGGGATGTTAAATAAAAAGCCGTCATGTAATTAAACATGACGGCCTGCTAATAAAAAAACTAAAATTTACTCTTTTTGTGATTTCAATGCTAACGAATAAATAACTAGACCAAAACCAATTTTGTTAATTGCATCTGCAATGTTATAGGCCACATCTACATTTCCTTTACCTAGGATACTTGTATACCATCCATTTGTACCCAACATATATCCTAGAGGATAAATTGCCCAACCAACTAAAACGAACCAACACAAAATTTTGTGAGCCGCTAAAATGTTTCCTCCAGCTTCTTTAGCTAATTTTGCTGCTTCACCTAACCAAATTTCATACACAATAGCAAAATAAGCTATTCCCGAAATTAATCCCCAAATTTGAGCACTTTCTGGATAAACAGCTTCTCCAAAGTAACCAGTTACTAACATAACAACGGAATAGAAAATCATTTTAGATAATAAGCTCTTTTTTGCACCAGCAATTTTAAGTATTAAATAAAACTCAAGACACATTAATGGAACAGTAAGAATCCAGTCAACGTATCTGAAAAATGTTGGAGATTCTTGGAATGAAGCCCAATAATCTCTCATGTAAAAATAATGTACTGCTGCAATAAAGGTTATTAAACCTGAAACTAATACAGAAGTACGCCACTTTTTATCAAATTGATTTAATGATAAAAAGAAAAATGCAGATGCTGCCATCATAGCCATACATCCAACAAAGAAAGTGAATCCTACATAGTCTGTAGGTAACATTTTAGCAATTAATGCTGTAGATAAAATAGTGTTTAACATAATTTAAATTGATTTAGATTAATATTTGTTTAATCAAATGTAAAAAAAGTTAAACAATAAAAATGTATTTTGTTTAATATTAGTTACATTTGATTAAACAAAAAATAAAACACCGTGAGTAAAATTGCCAAAATTTCAGTACTGCTTAGCTTTCTAGGATTATGGCTAACGTCATTTCTAAAAAATGAATATCAAGTTATTGTAGGTTTTATATTAGTATTATCGTTTGGTATTGTGCATGGAGCAAATGATTTATTGATTATAAAAAAAATAAATCCTAAATCAATCTCAATTTTGAGGCTATTGTTCAAGTATATTGTCTTGGTTTTTGTTGCTGTTTTGTTGTTTGGTTTTGTTCCATGGTTAGCAATGTTTCTATTTATTATTTTTAGTAGTTATCATTTTGGTGAACAGCATTGGGAAAACCGCATAATAAAATCAAATGAAATAATAAAAGTTTTATTTGAAATAAATTATGGTGGATTTATACTGTTACTATTATTTTATTTTCATCAAAAAGAAGTTCTGGATATTCTCTTTTCTATAACTGATATTCAAATGAGATTTATTAATATTCCTTTATTATTAAAAATTAATGGGTTTATTTTAATTTGCCTAGGACTTTACAATAGTTATAAATCTGAAATATTTAAAAATGAAGTTATTAAAGAACTATTATATCTAATTGTTTTTGGTATCATTTTTAAAGTAGCTAACTTGATATGGGGATTTACAATCTATTTTATATTTTGGCATAGCATACCTTCGTTAAGTGATCAAATTAAATATTTATATAAAGATGTTACCCTAAGAAATAGTATTACCTACTTCAAATCAGCTTTTTTATATTGGATAATTTCAATGTTTGGAATTGGTGTATTATATTTATTATTGAAGGATACTAAAATATTTGACGCCATTTTTTTCTCTTTTTTAGCAGCAATAACTTTCCCACATGTAATTGTGATAAAAAGAATGTATTCTGAAAATAAAAAAACCGAGTAATTGCTTACTCGGTTTTTAATTTTAATCCAATTTAATTATTATTTAACCTCTTCGAACTCTACATCCTGAGTGTTATCTCCTTGAGCATCTGCTTGCGGCTGTGCTTCTTGAGCTTGACCAGCTTCACCTTGAGCATACATTGCTTCAGTAGCGGTTTTCCAAGCTGCATTTACATTGTCAAGACCTTTTTGAATAGCTTCTAAATCTTGATTTTGGTGAGCCATTCTCAATTCTGTTAAAGCTAATTCGATAGCTACTTTATGATCGTCAGATAATTTTTCTCCAATTTCCTTCAATTGACTTTCTGTTTGGAAAATCATACTGTCCGCTTCGTTCAATTTATCTACTTTTTCTTTAGCTTGTCTATCAGCTTCAGCATTCATTTCAGCATCTTTTTTCATTCTTTCGATTTCTTCAGCTGTTAAACCAGAAGAAGCTTCGATACGAATGTCATGCGATTTACCAGTTCCTTTATCAGTAGCCGATACTTTGATGATACCGTTAGCATCAATATCAAAAGTAACTTCAATTTGAGGAACTCCTCTTGGTGCTGGTGGAATACCGTCTAAGTGAAAACGCCCAATTGTTTTATTATCAGCAGCCATAGTTCTTTCTCCTTGAATTACATGGATTTCAACACTAGGTTGGTTATCTGCAGCAGTTGAGAACACTTGTGATTTTTTGGTTGGAATCGTTGTATTTGACTCTATTAATTTAGTCATTACATTACCCATAGTTTCAATTCCTAATGATAAAGGTGTCACGTCAAGTAACAATACATCTTTCACATCTCCAGATAAAACTCCACCTTGAATGGCAGCACCAATCGCTACTACCTCATCTGGATTTACTCCTTTTGATGGTTTTTTCCCAAAGAATTTTTCTACTTGTTCCTGTATTACAGGAATACGAGTAGAACCACCCACTAAAATAACTTCGTCGATATCAGAAGTAGACAAACCTGCATCTTTCAATGCTTTTGCTACTGGATCCATGGAACGTTTTACTAAAGTTTCTGCCAATTGCTCGAATTTTGCACGAGTTAATGTTTTTACTAAGTGCTTTGGTCCTGAAGCTGTAGCTGTAACATAAGGCAAGTTAATTTCTGTTTGAGTAGAAGATGATAACTCAATTTTTGCTTTTTCAGCCGCTTCTTTTAAACGTTGTAAGGCCATTGGATCTTTACGTAAATCAATACCTTCTTCAGTATTGAATTCATTGGCCATCCAATCAATTATTACTTGGTCAAAATCATCTCCACCTAAATGAGTGTCTCCGTTTGTTGATAATACTTCGAATACTCCGTCTCCTAATTCAAGTACAGAAATATCGAAAGTTCCACCACCTAAATCATAAACTGCGATTTTTTGATCAATTCCTTTTTTGTCTAATCCATAAGCTAATGCAGCTGCAGTTGGCTCATTGATGATACGCATTACTTTAAGTCCTGCAATTTCACCAGCTTCTTTAGTAGCTTGACGTTGTGCATCGTTGAAGTAAGCTGGAACTGTAATAACAGCTTCTGTAACGGTTTGACCTAAATAATCTTCTGCTGTTTTTTTCATTTTTTGAAGTGTCATGGCTGACAATTCTTGTGGTGTGTATAATCTTCCGTCAATATCAACACGTGGTGTGTCGTTATCTCCTTTTACCACTTTGTAAGCTACAGTTGATGCTTCTTTGGCACTTTCTGAATACTTGTTACCCATGAATCTTTTTACAGATGCAATGGTTTTGGTTGGGTTGGTCACTGCCTGTCTTTTGGCAGGATCACCTACTTTAATTTCGCCACCTTCTACAAATGCAATTACAGATGGTGTAGTTCTCTTTCCTTCTGCATTAGCAATTACAACAGGTTCTCCACCTTCCATAACTGCCACGCAAGAATTGGTTGTACCTAAATCGATACCAATAATTTTTCCCATTTTTATTTTCTCCTTTTAATTTTGTTTTGATTATTCCTCTACGAGTGAATAGTACTTTGTGTTGTACGTTTCCGTATTTGTCAACTATTATGCCAAGTGATAAATAGTAATAAATTGTCAGTTTTAAACAAAAAGAGGCTGACAAAGTGACATTTATTCATATAAAAAATCCCAACTCAAAAAGTTGGGATTCTTTATTTAATCGTTCATCGAAATGAGGAACTCTTCATTGTTTCTAGTCTTTTTGAACCTGTCATTGATAAAGTCCATAGCTTCAACTGGATTCATATCCGCTAAGTATTTACGCATAATCCACATACGTTGAATAGTTTTTTCATCCAATAATAAATCATCGCGACGCGTACTTGATGAAGTTAAATCGATAGCAGGAAAAATACGTTTGTTGGCAATTTTTCTATCCAATTGTAATTCCATGTTACCCGTTCCTTTAAATTCTTCGAAGATTACTTCATCCATTTTAGAACCCGTTTCTGTTAAGGCTGTAGCAATGATACTCAATGAACCTCCATTTTCAATATTACGAGCCGCTCCGAAGAAACGTTTTGGTTTTTGTAATGCATTGGCATCTACTCCACCCGAAAGCACTTTTCCTGAGGCTGGTTGTACTGTATTATAAGCTCTTGCCAAACGCGTAATCGAATCTAACAAAATCACTACATCATGACCACATTCTACCAAACGTTTTGCTTTTTCTAAAACAATATTAGCTACTTTAACGTGACGGTCAGCTGGCTCATCAAAGGTAGAAGCAATCACTTCACCTCTTACGTTACGTTGCATATCTGTAACCTCTTCAGGTCTTTCGTCAATTAGTAACACTAATAAGTAAACTTCAGGATGATTGGCTGCAATACTGTTGGCAATGTCTTTTAATAGCATCGTTTTACCCGTTTTGGGTTGTGCCACAATCATACCTCTTTGTCCTTTTCCAATTGGAGAAAACAAATCGATAATTCTTGTAGAGATAGTAGATTGTTTATCCGCAAGGTTGAATTTCTCTTGTGGAAAAATAGGCGTTAAATGCTCGAAAGAAACTCTGTCACGAACCACTTGTGGGTCATGCCCATTAATTTTCAATACTTTTACTAATGGGAAAAACTTTTCTCCCTCTTTTGGCGGACGTACAACACCTTTAACCGTATCTCCAGTTTTCAGTCCAAATAATCTTATTTGTGAGGTTGATAAATATATATCATCAGGAGATGCTAAATAATTATAATCAGAAGAACGTAAGAAACCATAACCATCAGGCATCATTTCAAGTACGCCTTCGCTTTCTATAATTCCGTCAAATTCATAATCTGAATCACGGAAATTATTGTGCTTTTTTCCTTTGAAGTTAGGATTATTGTTTCCGTTGTTTCCATTTCCGTTTCCATTTCCGTTTCCATTTCCATTATTATTTTGATGTTTGTGTTTTGGTTCACGATTAGCATCATTATTATTGGGATTTGGATTAGCTTCTGTTTCTTCAACTGAGGGCTGCTCTACAGCTTCTACTTGATTTTCAACAGGCTCTTGTGAAGTCAATTGAGAAGTATTATTTTTCTTTTTATCAAAAGGTGGTTTTTTGAACTTCGGGTTTTTACTTTGGAAAGCTGGTCTTTCTTCAGCAACTGCTGCTATCGGAGTTTCATCAGCAAATAAATCATTTTGTTTTGTTTCGGGAGCTTTTTTGGCTTCTGGCAAAATACGTGCTCTTTTTGATTTATTATCAACAACTTTCTCTTCTTTAGCCTCGGGTTTTGCTGATGCTGTTGTTGCATTCTGATGCGTTAAGATTTGCTCAATAAGTGTGTCTTTTTTGGCACCGGTAACTTTTATGGTTTTAGCTAATTTAGCTATCTCTTGAAGCTCAGCAAGCTTCATTTCTTTAAGGGCAGAAATATCAAACATAAATAGTATTTATATCGTAAATTATTTTATCGGGGATGTAGAAAAATGAAGGTAGATTTCAATGATTGGGAAAATCTGATTGATGAAGTTCGTGCAGATTTACACTGCAATAATACAAATAATATTTTATCATACAATAGTATTTTTTTAAAAAGAAACTTTATTTTTGCAACTGATTATTCAAAAAAAGAAATGTTTAGACCACAAAGTTATTATTTGATTGTTTGCTTCATTATTACTGGGGTTTTACCATTCGTATTTCCACTTTGGACAGACGCTAGTGGTAAGTCTTTTTATTTTATGATGGACATTGTTTATGTTAGCCTATTTGGTTTAAGTACAACATTAACTTTACTAAGTATATTATCTCACAAAAAAAGACAACAACAATTTGTCATGGGCAGATTGAATATGATATTGAATTTAATTTTATTAGGATTATTTGTGTATCGAACACTAAATTTATCTGGAGGAACAGCTACTGTTTCTGAGAAAGGTATTGGGATGTTCTTACCTATTTTTTCTATCGTATTTTTGGTTTTGGCCAACAAAGCCATCAAAAAGGATGAAGATCTCGTAAAATCTGTGGATCGTTTGCGATAAACCTATAAACTTAGTTTTTTAGTGCTGCAAAAAACCCGAACCAATGGTTCGGGTTTTTTATTTAATCTTACTACTTGACTTTTGGTTTAAACTTTTCCGTCTCGTATTTCATCTACTATCTCAGGATTTAATAAAGTAGAAGTGTCTCCGAAGTTACTAAAGTCTCCTTCAGCAATCTTTCGCAATATTCTACGCATAATCTTACCTGAACGTGTTTTAGGTAAATTAGATACAAATTGAATTTTATCTAATTTGGCAATTGGACCTATTTGATCAGAAATTAATTGATTGATTTCCTTAGCTAGGTTATCTCTATCTCTACTTTCTCCAATTTCTTTAAGAATAATAAAGCCATACAAAGCATTTCCTTTAATATCATGAGGGAAACCAACTATTGCACTTTCCGCAATTGCTGGGTGTTCATTGATAGCATCTTCAATAGGTGCCGTTCCAAGATTATGACCTGAAACGATGATAACATCATCCACTCTACCTGTAATTCTGTAATACCCAACCTCATCACGCAAAGCTCCATCTCCCGTAAAATATTTACCTGGAAAGGCTGTAAAATAGGTTTCTTTGTAACGCTGATGATCTCCCCAAATGGTCCTAGCTATTGACGGCCAAGGGAATTTAATACATAAACTTCCCGTAACCTGATTACCTTCAATTTCATTACGCAATTCGTCCATTAAAACAGGTTGAATTCCAGGTAATGGTAAGGATGCATACGTTGGTTTTGTTGGAGTAACAAAAGGAACTGGTGAAATCATAATTCCTCCTGTTTCGGTTTGCCACCAAGTATCTACTAATGGACAACGCTTTCCGCCTACGTGGTCGTTATACCAGTGCCAAGCTTCTTCGTTGATAGGTTCTCCAACGGAACCGATTACTTTTAAAGAACTTAGTGGATATTTTTGAACGTAATCTAAACTTTCTTTAGCCAATGCACGAATAGCGGTTGGAGCAGTATAGAATTGGGTTATTTTATGTTTTTCGATTACTTCCCAAAAACGACTAAAATTTGGATAAGATGGAACTCCTTCAAAAATTACAGTAGTGGCTCCATTTAATAATGGTCCGTAAAGAATATAGGAATGTCCGGTTATCCAGCCTATATCAGCGGTACACCAAAATACATCGCTTTCTTCATAAGCAAAAACGTTTTTAAAAGTATAAGCCGTATACACCATATATCCAGCAGTTGTATGCACCATTCCTTTTGGTTTTCCTGTAGAACCCGAAGTATATAAAATAAATAACGGATCTTCAGCATCCATGATTTCAGCCACATTGTTCGGAATCGCAGCATCTAATAAAGGTTGCAACCATAAATCACGGCCTTCTTTCATAGTAACTGAAGTGTTTGTTCTTTTGGCTACCAAAACTTTTTCTACACAAGGTGTTTTTTGCAAAGCTTCATCAACAATCCCCTTTAAATCAATAGTTTTATCACCGCGATAACTTCCGTCAGAAGTGATGACCATTTTACACTCACAATCATTAATACGAGCCGCAACAGCCGAAGCCGAAAACCCAGCAAAAACTACTGAATGTACCGCACCAATTCGGGCACAAGCTAAAGTTGCAACCGCCAATTCAGGAATCATTGGTAAATAAATACAAACCCTATCTCCTTTTTGAACTCCTTGTTCTCGAAGTACATTGGCCATTCGGGCAACTTTATCATAAAGTTCGTTGTAAGTAATATGAAGTGCTTCTTCACCTGGATTATTAGGTTCAAAGATGATAGCCGTTTTATCGCCTCTTCTTGCTAAATGTCTGTCAATGCAATTTTTAGTGATGTTCACTTTGGCATCAACAAACCATTTGAATTGTGCTTCCTGAAAATTAAATTCAAAAACTTTGTCCCATTTTTGATACCAAGTAAAGTTCTCATCTGCTATTCTGTCCCAAAACTTTCTGGGCTCACGAATAGACTTCTTATACATTTTGAAGTAATGTTCTAGGTTGAGTATTTTGTAGTAGCTCATAACTGTTTAGTCAATTTTTTTATAAAATTACTATTTTATTACAATTTAAAAAGGATTTCATATAGGATTATTAATCATACAAAGCAACTATTCGCTCAAACCTTCCATGATGGCTTTTGGAAACTGGTATAAGGTTATTGTTTTGAAAAGAATAATAATTAGGAATACCATTGCTTTTTTTAATGCTTGTGGTAGCATCTAAAAATTCAATTCTTTCAAAATCAGTTGGATTTATTACTGCATCCGTAGAAATATAATCTAAAGTGATTTGGGTCTTAGTGAAATAAATTTGATCATAACAACGCACTTTCCCATAGTGAATGCTATCAATTATTTTCAAGTCAAAACATTCTAATTGCAAAGGAATATAAGCTCTAATCTGAGTTTGTCTGTTATAAATTTTATAAGCTGCTTCTTTCTGACTCCATAGATACCAAACCATAATTTCAGGTTCGTCAGCATTGAAAATCAGCAATTGTTCGCTTGAGGTAAAGATTTTTTCAATAAATCCTTTTCGTTGCCAATTGCTTTCCTTTTTGGCTAGTGCTAAATCGATGATGTCATTACCAATCACTTTTGAGCCAATTTAGTTTCAATGATATCCAATGCTGCTTTAATCGTAAGCATTTTTTCCATCGACTCGTTATCGATATCTATTTTAAAAGCATCCTCGACATCCAAAACAATATCTACCAAATTGGCAGAATTAATATTTAAATCATTGATAAAGTCAGTACTTTCATTGATGTTTTCAAAAGCTTCCTCATTTTTAACAAACGGTTTTACGATTGCTTTTAACTGTTCTATTGTGGTTGTTCTATCCATAGTTTTATTTGTATTTTTTTAAAATCACACAGCCATTTACATCACCAAATCCGAAGCTAGCTTTAGCCAAAATGGTAATCTCTTTTTGAATAAGTTGCTGTGGTATGCAGGAATTATGAATTATCTCTGTAATATCGGGATTTAAATCTTCACAATTAGTATTCGGAAAAACAAATCCATTATAAACTTGCAACACCGAAGCTACAGCTTCAATACTACCCGCAGCCGACAAACAATGTCCTACCATTGATTTCAATGAATTGATTAATGGAAACTCATTACCTTTTCTGTTTAATGCTTGGCTCCAATTAGCAATTTCAAAAGTATCTTTACTTGTTGCTGTTAAGTGTCCGTTGATGACATCTAGTTCATTTGGTGCAACTCCTGCATTTTTTAATGCGTCTGTAATACATTTTTGAACTGCAACTCCATTCGGAGCTGTCATTGTTCCTGAACCACGCTGCCCGCCTGAGTTAATGTTACCTCCCAAAACTTCAGCATAAATTCGAGCTCCCCGTTTCAAAGCTGTTTCTAAATCTTCCAATACTAAGGCTCCTGCTCCACTTCCTGGTACAAATCCAGAAGCAGTTGCTGACATTGGTCGAGAACCCTTTTCTGGAGCATCATTGTGTTTAAAAGTACAGACTTTCATCGCATCAAATCCACCCCAAATATAAGGTCCACTATCGCTAGTACTTCCCGACAATATTCTTTTAGCTTGCCCCAATTTGATTCTTTCGTAGGCCATCAAAATACTTTCCGTTCCTGTTGTACAAGCTGAGGAATTGGTTGTTACTTGATTTCCTAAACCTAATTTTCCGCCAAGATATGCACTCACCCCACTATTCATAGTTTGTGCCACAGCAGTACTTCCTAATTTTCTAGTTTGAAAATCATCAATTTTATAAATGCTTTCCCGAAATTTTTCAATTCCTGAAGTGCCCGTTCCAAAAATAGTTCCAGAATCCCAATCAGGATTATCGTTATCTTCTATTGACAATCCTGCATCTTTCCATGCATCGATTCCCGCAATAACTCCGTATAAAATTCCGGTGGAATTGAAATTACGCAATTCTAATTCGGTAAAATAATTGCGTTTCAATTCTTCCGAAATCTCAGGTGTTCCCGATATTTGACAAGAAAACTGTAATCTTTCTAATTCGGCATCATGCTTAATTCCTGAAATACCATTTTTTATAGCATCAGTAAACGCATCAAGACCCACTCCGTTTGGAGCAACCACACCTAAACCTGTTATAACTACTCTTCTACTCATACTATCATTCCTGCTATAGTTCCGTTACAAACTTCTTCATTATTTGAATTCAACATTTTCACTTTACATTTTAATTTTCCAAATCGGAAATATATTTTTTCTGAAATTACGATTACTTTTTCATTGGGAAATATCGGTTTTAAATATTCTATTTCCGAGGAAGTCAATGCTATTTTACTTTTACTGTTAAATTCATTTCCTAATAAAAAAATACCCAAACAGACTACTCCAATCTGTGCCATAGTTTCGGTCAAAATAACCCCTGGTGTAACTGGATTGTCTTTAAAATGTCCTTTATAAAAATCGGAATTTGGAGAATAAGTATAACTTCCTTTTACTCCATTTTCATCTACAAACAAAAGCTCATCCACGAAAAGGAATGGTTTTGAATAAGGCAATTTGTCGAGAATATCTTTAAACATTTAAAACTCAATTAAAATTCGCTGTGCCGAAAAACCCGGACCAAAACTAAGTAACAATCCTTTTTCTCCTTTTTGGGGTTGGCTATCCAATACTCTTTCTAAAACATACAAAACCGTGGCACTTGACATGTTTCCGTATAAGCGTAACACTTCTTTCGTATCGTTGATATTTTTACCTAAATCAGAAAACAAATCTTCCACCGTTTGTACAATTTTTTTTCCGCCTGGATGAAAAATCAGATGATCAATATCCTCTATTTTTAATTTATTTTTGGCCAAAAAAGGATGAATAATATCTGGAAAGTGTGAAGCAATTGTATCTGGAACTTCAATATCTAATACCATTTGTAAACCAGAATTGGTCAACTGAAATCCCATCATGTGAATAGCATCATAAAAATGATACATTTCATCAGCTAAAATTTTCGGCCCTTCATCCTCTTCATGAGAAGAAAGCAAGACACAAGCCGCACCATCTCCAAAAATAGCCGCACTCACAATATTCGCCATCGAATAATCATCGAGTTGAAAAGTAGCTGTTGGACTTTCAACCGCAATAACAGCAGCCCGTTTTCCTGGATTGGCTTGCAAGAAATTTTTAGCATACATAATCCCCGAAATCCCAGCAGCACAACCCATTTCGGTCACTGGCAAACGAACAATATCTTGACGCAGTTTCAAGGAATTAATCAAATAGGCATCAAGCGACGGAATCATAATGCCCGTACAACTTACTGTGATGATATAATCTAAATCTTCGGGGTTCCAATTGGCTTTTTTTAATGTTTTGGCTAACACTTTTTCTCCTAAAGCGATTACTTCACGAACGTAGATAGTGTTGCGTTCTTCAAAAGAAGTTTTGGTAAAAACCTCCACAGGGTCCATTATGGAATAGCGTTTATCTACCATCGCACCTTCAAAAATTTTCTTCACTTTACGGATGAAACGCTCTTCTTGACCCAACAACCAAGTATCCAAAAAAGGAAGAATCTCAGCGGTAGTTCGGCAATATTTTGGCAACTCTTTAGCTACTGATATTATTTTTACGCTCATATTTTTTAGTTGTCCAAATTAGTTTTGATAATCCATTGGTAACGGAAAGCCCATTTCCATTGAATGGTGTATTTTTTAAATTGCAATAGCTTTGAAAATGCTACCAATTCCTTCTTTTTAAATCCTCTCAAAATTGAAACTAATCCATCTTCTCTCGACATCTCATTCAATCGAAACACAAAACACAATGCCTGAAACAAGCGATAAGAAATGGCACTTCGCTGCAAATCATTAATAACAATTCCTAGTTTGGCTTTTTGCTGAAATACTTTTAATAGCGTTACAATTTCGTCGTCCTTAAAATGATGTAAAGTCAAAGTGCATAAAACTATGTCATACTGAAACTGTTGGAATGATTGTCCAAATATATCTTCACATCGATAACTGATGTTAGCATATTCTGATGATAATTTTCGAGCATGATTTACAGTAAAATTGTTTGCGTCAATTCCAATAAGTTTAAATTTTAAATCATTTTCTTTTCCGTAATCTGCAAGTATTCTCAACATATCTCCATTACCACAACCCACATCAACAATGGTAATTTCTTTGGAAATAGCAATTCCTTTAATAAGCTGTTTTACACCTTGCAATGTTAGTTGGTTTCCTCCCAGTAGTTGATTTATTTTGGCAATTTTATCTAAAGCCTCACGAAGCATTTCCCCTTCCATAGAAAAGTCATCCATGATTTCGGATTGTTTCGTCCTGTATTTTGTATTAATCAAAATCATATCGGTTTTCCGTGGGTTTTTTTAATAATCATTGGTAACAAACTCGGAAAAATAAAAAGCAGCTGCATAACAAACGAAGCTAATAGTTCTTTCTGCAATAAAGCCCCAAGCCATTTTCCCGTTCTCAATCGAGACCTGAAATTATAATTCCATTTTTTTTCATATCCTTTTTCCATTTCATCCCTTGATAAATTATTTTCTAAAAAAGGAATTACAGCCTCACAAGCTAATTTAGCACTGTGTATTGCCATCGCCATTCCATTGCCACATAAGGGATGAATCAAACCTGCAGTATCACCAATCATCAGCATGTTATTTTCAATAGCGGTTTTCGATTCAAAAGAAATCTGACTAATCGTTAGCGGTTTATCAAATTGAATAGTTGCTTTATCAAAAATAGCTTTCAAATTTGGGTTTTGGCTAACCACTTTTTCTTGGTATTCTTGAAGTTCTTTGTGTTTTTTAAAGGTATCGTAATTACCCAAATAACAAATATTAACTAAATTATTTTCAACTTTAGAAACACCACAATAACCTCCTTTAAAATGATATAATCCAACCAAATCATCTGGAAAATCAACCTCATAATGGGCTTTTACACCCAGCCAATTTGATGGTTTTGAAATGAATTTACGATTTAGTTTGACATCTAGATTAGAACGTTTACCAAAAGCACCCAAAACAATTTTACAATCATGCACTGATTTCTGAGTGGTAATAGTAAAAATGTTGTCTCTAAAAAATACATCGATTACTTTTTCTCGAAGAACTTTACCGCCTCGTTTTTTTACTTCTTCATATAAATAATGATCCAAAGTATACCGACTAATCCCAAATCCACCCAAAGGCAACTTTGTAGTAATCGCTTTTCCTGAACTTAATGTAAAAGTGAGTTTATCAATGTGTTTGGGTTGTAGTTTTTCAATATCTAAATCCAATGATTTTAAATATGGCAATACTTCATTAGAAATGTATTCCCCACAAACTTTATGTTTAGGGAAGTCATTTTTTTCAAAAATAATAACGGAATACCCTTTAATTAAAAGATCAAGCGCAGCTGTTAACCCAGCCAAACCGCCACCTATAATAATCACATCAAAATTTTTCATAGCAAGTAAATTTATGAAATTGAACCGATAAGTTGTTATATAATTATCATATTAGTTTCTTCTTTACTTATACTAGCATTTTCAAGTTATGATGTAAATTATCTTCATTTTATGTCTTTAAAAATTAATAATTCTCTAAAAAAGGAGCAAAAAATAGCTTTAATTTGTAGTAAACAAACAACACTATGCTATTAGATCCTAACGAGCTTGATTACTCAGCTGTCTATAAACTACTCACTGGTGCTATCATTCCAAGACCTATCGGATGGATTTCAACTGTAAATGAAGAGGGAATCAACAACCTAGCTCCTTTTTCCTATTTCAATGCCGTTGGAGATGATCCACCTCATGTGATGTTTTCAACAGGAATTAGCAATAACATCCACAAAGACACCCTTACTAATGTCTTAGCTACCAAACAATTTGTAGTTAACATGGTTACTGAAGAATTGGTTGAACAAATGAATATCACGGCAAAAGCTGTTCCTTATGATGTTGATGAATTTGAATTAGCTTCGGTAACTCCAATTCCATCCCAAAAAGTAAAACCAATGCGCGTCAAAGAAAGTCCCATCTCTTTTGAGTGTGAATTAGTTCATCATTATTTTTTGGAAGACCACAAACAAGGTGGCGCCTGCATAGTAATTGGACGAATAATAATGATGCATTTTGATGATGCCGTTTTATTGGACAATTATAAAATCAATCTTGAAAACTACAAGCCTGTTGCAAGATTAGCAGGTTCCAATTATGCTAAAATAGGAGAACTTTTCTCTGTTAAAAGGAATTAAAATTATCAATCAAAAATGAAAATAACAGTAATTGGCGGTGGCCCTGGCGGATTATACTTTTCAATACTAACCAAAAAAGCAATGCCCGATTGCCAAATTGATGTCTACGAACGCAACAAACCTGATGACAGTTTCGGATTTGGTGTAGTGTTTTCAGATGAAACTTTGGCCGAATTTCTCTCCAGAGATTTAAAGTCCTATGAATTAATCAGAAGTAATTTTGCTTATTGGGATGATATAATTATTGCTCGTGACGGACAAACCGTAAACATCGCAGGAAACGGATTTTGTGGCTGTTCCCGAAAAACGCTTTTGCAATTACTGCAACAACGATGTCTCGAAGAAGGCGTAAATCTTCATTTTGAACAAAATATTGATGATTTTAATCAATTCAAAGATTCGGATATCATCTTAGCTTCTGACGGAATTGGAAGTGCCATCAGAACAAAATACGAAACCGAATTCGGAACCAAAATAGTCTTGAAAAAGAACCGCTTTGTTTGGTTAGGCTCAACAAAACCTTTGGACGCTTTTACTTATTTTTTCAGAACTACACCACACGGACTTATAGTCGCGCATACCTATCAATACGAACCTGGAATGAGTACTTGGATTTTCGAATGTAGCGATGCAACTTGGCAAAAACTTGGCTTTGAAATAACCAATGAAGAAGATACGATTGCCAAAATATCCGAAATTTTTAAAGAAGAATTAGATGGTCATCCTTTGATTTCAAACAAATCACATTGGCGTCAATTCCCACATGTGACTAACGAAAAATGGTCACATAATAACATCGTTCTTTTAGGTGATGCCAAAGCTACAGCCCACTACTCTATTGGTTCCGGAACCAAATTGGCTATGGATTCTGCGATCGGTTTATCAGACGCCGTAATTGCAAATCCAAACAATGTACAGGCGGCATTTGAACAATATGACAAAACACGAAGAAACACCGTTGAGATGATTCAATATGCGGCTTTAGTTTCGTTAGATTGGTTTGAAAATATGGATAGAAACAGCCAACATCTTTTTTATCAGTTTGCTTTTGGTTGCATGACAAGATCCAAAAAAGTTACCTACGAAAACCTTCGTTTACGCGATAAATCGTTTACCGATAAAGTGCTAAACGAATTCAATAATAATAATTCCCCAGCCGCATTTACCAAATTCAAATTACGAGATTTAGAATTGCCAAACCGAATCGTGATGTCCTCAATGGGACAATATTCCGCCGAAAACGGATTGGTTAACGATTGGCATTTGGTACATTATGGAAGCCGAGCCACTGGCGGTGTCGGATTGATTATTGCCGAAATGACCGCTGTTGCAGAAACAGGTCGCATCACTTTAGGTTGTGCTGGAATATATTCTGAAGAACAACTAGTTAAATGGAAATCGATTACCGATTTTATTCATAAAAATACGCAAACTAAAATCGGAATTCAGTTAGGACATTCAGGTCGAAAAGGCGCATCAAAAAGACCTTGGGAAACAGAACCATTACAAAATCCGTGGGAACTAATTTCAGCATCCCCAATAGCTTTTAATGAAAATTTCTCTACACCAAAAGAAATGACTCTAGCTGATATGGATTTGGTCACTACTCAATTTGTTCAGGCTACCAAAAATGCAGACGAAGCCGGATTTGACTTAATCGAATTGCAAGCGCATCACGGATTCCTATTAGCCTCTTTCCTATCGCCATTGACGAACATCAGAACAGATGAATTTGGCGGAAGCATTGAAAACCGATTGAAATTTCCTCTGAGGGTTTTTACAGAAATGCGAAATGTATTCCCAAAACAAAAACCAATGTCTGTCAGAATCTCAGCAACCGACTGGGCTGATAACGGAATTTCAGAAGAAGATGTTCTAACCATTGCAACCGCATTCAAAAATGCAGGAGCCGATATCATCAACGTTTCTACCGGAAATACTGTGGCGAATCAAAATCCCCAAACGGGAAGAATGTGGCAAACGCCGTTTTCAGACTTGCTTCGGAACACTGTTCATATTCCAACTATTACTGCAGGTTACATCCAAGACATAGACCAAATCAACACTATCATTTTAAACGGAAGAGCCGATTTAGTAGCTTTGGGAAGACCTTTATTAGCCGATGCTAACTTTGTTAGAAATGCTCAAGCTTACGAACAGTTTGAAACGAATGAGATTCCAAATCCCTACAAAGCGGGAAGTTCTCATTTGTATCCGTTGAAAGGAACTGAAAGAAAGCAAATAGAAGGCATGAAAAAGGCATTAAAACCAAAAAGCAATAAGAAATAATTCGAAATTTTAGGATGAAACATTACGCTGACAATTTCTCCCACGAACATTTACCTGGTTTAGACTTGCAGCCGGATTATATTTTTACTGATTTACTTCAGTTCCAACATCCGGAAATGTTGAATTGTGTGGACAAATTATTAGACCATCATATCAAAGAGGGTCGAGGAAATAATCCTTGTATCCGAACTTTTGAAACTACTTGGACTTACCAGGATTTATTCGAAAAAGCCAATCAAATTGCGCATGTTTTAGTGGATGAATTAGGATTAGAATCGGGAAATCGTGTGTTGATTCGCTCCTCCAATAACCCAATGATGGTGGCGTGTTGGTTTGCGATTATAAAAGCGGGGGGAATTGTTGTTGCCACAATGCCATTGCTTCGTGCTAAAGAATTAACTACCATTATAGATTGTGCCGAAATCTCACATGCTTTATGTGAAAAGAGTTTACATGACGAAATGAATTTGGTCAAATCGAATTTTCTCAAGAGAACTTGTTTCTACGATGAGTTAGAAATAATGATGTCATCCAAACCTAAAACATTTACCAATTATCATTCAAAATCAGATGCAATAGCCCTTATCGGATTCACCTCAGGAACTACTGGTCTTCCCAAAATGACATCGCATTATCACAAAGATATTCTCAATATTTGCGAAGCGTTTCCAAACTATTCACTGCAACCCACCATCAACGATATTTTTACTGGTAGCCCGCCACTAGGATTCACCTTTGGTTTAGGCGGATTGGTTTTGTTCCCATTGTATTTTGGTGCATCAACATTTTTGATAGAAAAACCAACACCCGATATGCTGTTACAAGCTATTCAGGAACATAAAATAACCATTTGCTTCACAGCTCCCACAGCTTGGCGAGTCATCACTTCTAAAGTAAAGGAGTTTGATGTTTCCAGCTTACGCAAATGTGTTTCAGCTGGAGAAACCCTTCCGTTAAAAGTTTGGCAAGATTGGTATGATGCTACTGGATTGAAAATCATAGACGGAATTGGCTCTACTGAAATGCTGCATATTTTTATTTCCTCAAATGAAGAGAATATGAAACCTGGCGCGACTGGTGTTGCCATTACAGGTTACGAAGCCAAAATCATTGACAAAAACGGAAATAAAGTTGATACCAACGAACCCGGAAGATTAGCAGTTCGAGGCATCACAGGCTGTAAATATTTAAATAGAATCGATAAACAAAAAGAATACGTAGAAAATGGTTGGAATATCACCGGAGATATTTTCCGCCAAGAGGAAGACGGTTATTTTTGGTTTGTGGCTCGAGGCGATGATATGATTATATCTTCAGGGTATAACATTGCTGCCATTGAAGTGGAAAGTGTACTTCTGACGCACGAGGATATCTTAGAATGCGCCGTAGTGGGTTTGCAAGATGAAGAACGTGGTATGCTAGTTTGTGCCCACATTGTTTTAAAAGAAAAACACAAAGCTACCGACAACATGAAAAACCATATTCAACGCTGGTTCAAAGAAGTAGCAGCGCCTTATAAGTATCCAAGAGTAATTTATTTTACCGAAGCTTTACCCAAAACTGAAACTGGAAAAATCCAACGATTTAAATTAAAATCATGAGAAAAGTATTTATACTATTTGCTATAACATCGCTATCCATAATTGGTCTATTGACTTATATCAATTGGAAATTCAGTTTCTTATTATTGATATTTATCCCGCTTATTTTAATGGGATTATACGATATGTACCAATCCATTCATACCATTCGCCGTAACTTTCCGCTACTAGGAAGAATGCGTTATTTGTTAGAATCACTTGGACCTGAAATGCGTCAATATTTCATAGAAACAGATTTGGAAGGAAAACCATTCAACCGTTTACAACGAAATTTAGTATACGAACGTAGCAAAAAAGCTATCGATTCACAACCATTTGGAACCCAACTCAATGTTTATGACGAAGGCTACGAATGGATAAATCACAGCATTAGAGCCATTTCATTTTCAAATGTAAACGAAAATCCTCGTGTCAGAATTGGGTCAACTCAATGTGAAAGACCATATGAAGCGAGTTTGTTTAATATTAGTGCAATGAGTTTTGGAGCATTAAGTAAAAATGCCATTTTAGCCTTAAATAATGGTGCCAAACAAGGTGGTTTTTATCACAATACAGGTGAAGGTGGCTTGTCTCCTTATCATTTACAAGGTGGTGATGTCGTTTGGAACATAGGAACCGGATATTTCAGTTGTCGAACTGATGATGGCAAGTTCTCTTATGATGAATATGTAAAAAGAGCAACATTGAGCAGTGTCAAAATGATTGAAATCAAATTTTCACAAGGAGCCAAACCCGGTCATGGTGGAATTCTTCCCAAAGAAAAAGTTACCGATGAAATTGCCAATATCCGTCTAGTTTCAAAAGGTCACGACATTGTTTCTCCACCAACTCATTCCGCTTTCACTACTCCATTGGAATTAATGGATTTCATCCAATTATTGCGAAAAGGCTCAGGCGGAAAACCTATCGGAATGAAAATTTGTATCGGAAACAAATCAGAATTCCTATCTATTTGCAAAGCGATGGTTGAAACTCAAACCTATCTTGATTTCATTACAGTAGACGGTGGCGAAGGAGGAACTGGCGCGGCTCCACAAGAATATTCAGATCATGTTGGAATGCCTTTACGTGAAGCACTCGCTTTTGTTTACGATGCCTTAAATGGTTTCGGAATCAAAGATCAAATCAAAATTATCTGTAGCGGAAAAGTAATTACTGGTTTTGACATCATAAAAAATCTTTCGATTGGTGCCGATTTATGTAACTCTGCTCGCGGAATGATGTTCGCTTTAGGTTGCATACAAGCCCTAGAATGTCACGCCAATACTTGCCCAACGGGAGTAGCCACACAAGATGAAAAACTAATGAAAGGATTAGTTCCCGAAGAAAAAAGTATTCGAGTAGCCCGTTTCCAAAAAGAAACTGTGAAAAGCGCTATGGATTTAATGGCCTCAGCAGGAATAGAACATCCCGACGATGTAGACAGAACCGTGGTCAGCACGCGAATCGATAGAACGCAAGTAAAAACGTTCTACGAAATATATCCAGAATTAGACAATGGATGTTTGTTAAATGAAGGAACAGTTCCTTTGGATTTTTTGTACTTTTGGAGGAATGCCTCTGCAGAGAAATTTTAATAATCGATTTATGAAAAAACTAATATTCTTATTTTTTGCAATAAATTGCTTTTCTCAAGCTCCTACTATTCAATGGCAAAAAACCTATGGTGGCAGTGAATATGACATGGCCTATACAATTAAGCCAACTTTTGACGGGGGCTACATTGCCGCAGGAGTCACCTCTTCAATTGATGGTGATGTTGTCAGTTTGCACGGAAATGGTGAAGGTTGGATTGTAAAGGTAAATAATGTCGGTGCAATCGAATGGCAAAAAGCCATTGGAGGAACAAACATGGATGAAGTTAATAGTATTTGGCAAACCACAGACGGTGGTTATATTGCCACGGGATATAGCTCTTCAAACAATGGTGACATTACACTTAATCAGGGATATGAAGATCTTTTTGTAGCTCGGCTTTCTGCAACCGGAAGTTTACTTTGGATGAAAACCTATGGTGGTTCGGGTTGGGATGAAGGTACCGGCATTCAACAATGTACCGACGGAGGATTTATAGTCTGCGGCACAACCACCTCTTCTAATGGAAATGTTTCTTTTAATCATGGCTCTGATGACTTTTGGTTGCTAAAATTAAATACGGACGGAAACATTCAATGGGAAAAAACCTATGGAGGCACAAACAGTGATAATGCCTTTAGTCTCGTACAAACCAAAGACGGTGGTTATGCCATTACCGGCTATACCTATTCAATGAATGGCGATGTAACAGGAAATCTTAATTGTGCTTTCTGGATTGTAAAAACAAACGGGGCTGGCACTTTACAATGGCAAAAAGCAGTAGGAAGCTACAGCAGTATTTCATCATATTGTATCAAACAAACTATAGATGACGGATTTATTATTGCAGGTGATTCTTCCGGTGTTGGTGGTGCTGTCACGGTAAGTTATGGCAATGATGACTATTGGGTTGTAAAACTTTCAGCAGCTGGAACTTTACAATGGCAAAAATCGCTTGGTGGCACCTACAGGGATATTGCCTACGGTATTGATCAAACTTCCGATGGTGGCTATATAGTCTCTGGGCGTTCAGAATCAACTGATTATGATGTGTTAGGAAATCACGGTTACGATGATTATTGGATAGTAAAACTAAATCCAACAGGTGCTATCTTGTGGCAAAAATCGTTGGGCGGCACTTCTAATGATGAAGGACGTGAAATACATCAAACCCTAGATGGTGGTTTTATCATCGCAGGACGAACATCAACAGCAACCGGCGATGTAACCAGCGTAAATGGAGGAGGTGATTTTTGGATTGTGAAACTAAATCCTGATCCACTAAACACAATAAATTTCGAAAAAAGAAACTTGACAGTATATCCAAACCCTACTTCAAGCCATATTCAATTACAGTTACCAGAGGAGGTAGAAATTATTAAAATAAGCGTTACCGACGTTTTAGGAAAGAAAGTCTTAGAACAATTTGGAAATATGACAAATCTCAACATTGACAGTCTATCTTCGGGAACCTATATCATTCAAGTATTTTCAAGCGAAACAACATACCATTGTAAATTCATAAAAGAATAATATGAACCAACCTTTCACAAAACAAGAAAAAATCCGTTTTAAACATATTGATTACGCTGGTATAGTGTTCTATCCGCGTTTTCTGGAAATGCTAAACGATTTGGTCGAAGATTGGTTTGAAGAAGCCTTAGACAGACCTTTCTCAAAAATCCATGAAACCAACGGAATTCCAACAGTAGATTTGAAAGTGCAATTCAAAAAAGCAGCGCGTTTAGGAGAAGTTTTAACCAAAAAACTTTGGGTTATCACTCTTGGCGGAGCTTCTGTAACTTGTGGTTTTCGCTTTGAAGATGAACAAGGAAAAACCTGTTTAGAAGGGGAAGTAACCTTGGTTAACGTTGCTATTGCTGAAGACAGAAATACTATTAAATCTCAAGCTTTCAATGAGGATATGAAAGAAAAAATAGCAAAATTCGTAATTCATAATTCATAATTATTTATGGAATTCAAAAAATTCAAAGCTGCGGCAGTCCAAACTTCTCCTGTTTTTCTAAATGTAGAAAAGACAATAGAAAAAGCCATTTCTTTTGTAAAAGAAGCCACTGCTAACGGAGCCCGTTTAGTAGCTTTTCCAGAAGTATTTGTAGCAGGTTATCCTTATTGGAACTGGATTATGACGCCAGTTCAAGGAAGTAAATGGTATGAGCAATTATACAAATCATCCGTAAAAGTAGATGACGAAGTGATGCAACCTCTTTTTCAGGCAGCGAAGAACTACAATTGCCATATTGTTATCGGAATCAACGAACGCGGTGATAGTTATGGCGAAATTTACAACACTAATCTAATCATTGACAATAACGGAAAACTAATCGGCAAACACCGAAAATTGGTGCCAACTTGGGCTGAAAAACTCACATGGACTTCAGGTGATGGTTCTTCGTTAAAAGTGTACAACACAGAAATTGGTCCAATCGGAACTTTAGCTTGTGGCGAAAACACTAATACTTTAGCTCGTTTTACATTATTATCTCAAGGCGAATTAATTCATATTGCCAATTATATTTCGTTACCTGTCGCTCCACCAGATTATGATATGGCCGAAGCAATAAAAATCAGAGCAGCCGCACATTCCTTTGAAGGAAAACTGTTTACCATCGTTTCGTGCTCAACAATATCCAAAGAAATAATGGAAGCTTTAAAACCAGATGTTCCTAATGTAGAAGAATTGCTTACTCGAAAAAACTCTGCTTTCTCTGGAATTATTGGCCCTAATGGTGCTGTAGTGGGTAAACCCCTAATTGACGACGAAGGAATTGTTTATGCTGATATCGATTTAGAAAAATGCATCCAACCCAAACAAATGCACGACATCCTTGGACATTACAACCGTTTTGATATTTTTGATTTGAGAGTAAATACTGCTCCAACTAGAAAGATTACTTTTATAGACAATCACGAAGAATTTAATAAAAAATAAAATGAACGAAAATCATTCTGACGACCAAATTGGAAGAGCAAGAGTTCAGGACACACCGGAACTAGAGGCATATTATAAAGAACTAGAAGTACTTGGTGCTGGTGCATTATGGACAGTAGCCAATGACATCGAACCATGGGAACCCAGAAGTAATTCTGTTCCGATGTTATGGAAATATGATGACTTGCGTAAATTGGTCTTAAAATCATCCGAATTAGTAACACCAGAACAAGCCGGAAGAAGAGTAGTGTATTTGGTAAACGATAAACGAAAAGACGTTTCTGCGGCTGTGGGTTGGTTATATACCGGAATTCAAGTTACACGTCCTGGAGAAAGCACTTCTGCCCACCGTCATAGAGCTTCGGCATTACGTTTCATCATGGAAGGAGACAAAGGTTATACTGTTGTAGACGGTAATAAAATTATGCTCGAAGTCAATGACTTTGTAATCACTCCAAATTCTACTTGGCACGAACACGGTGTAGAAGAAGGCGGAAAAAACTGTATTTGGCAAGACGGATTAGACATTCCCTTGGTCAATGCTTTAGAAGCCAATGATTATGCGGTTTATGATGGCAAGCAACCTCTTATCGCTCCAATCAATCATTTACCTTTATCCTTTGACGGAAACGGTTTAGTTCCAGCCGATATAGTTTGGGATAAACCGTATTCTCCTTTATTTAAATACTCGTGGAAAAAAGTCTATCCTGCTTTGTTAGAGTCGGCCAAAGTCAATCAACCTAACCCATTTGACGGAATTTTGATGAAGTACACCAACCCAATGACTGGAGGCCACGTAATGCAAACCATGGGCGCCTCAATACAATTACTACCAGCCGGATTCAAAGGAAAAGCGCATAAACACACTGGTTCTTTTGTGTATCAATGTGCCAAAGGAAAAGGCTATTCTATAATCAACGGAAAACGTTTTGATTGGAAAGAACGTGATATTTTCTGCGTTCCATCTTGGGCTTGGCACGAACATCACAATGCTTCTGAAACAGAAGATGCTTGCTTATTTAACTTCAATGACTTGCCAGTAATTGAAGGTTTAGGCTTATTTCAAGGAAGAGAATATACAGAGAATAACGGACACCAAACTATCGGTTAAAAGGAATGAAGGACAAATTAAATCTCTTTGCTGCTTTTGTAACTCCAATAAGTTTAATTCTTCTCGGATTCAACTTAATCAAAAAAGAAGACAAAATTGCTACCATAATAGGTTTTGCCAATATTTTCTTTTGGTCGGCATTACTCCTATTTACAATTTATAAAAAAGTAATAAAAAAACAATGAAACTACTTACCTATACTTTAAAGGAAAACTTCGAACCACGTCTAGGGTTTATCCATAATAATCAGGTCATTGACATGGAAGATTTTGGCGAGATATCCAACTTCCCATTACCTTCATCGATGCTGGAATTAATCGATATGGGGTTTGAATTAGTGGAAGAATTAAATGATATGGTGGCCGATACGGAACAAGTTTATTTTGATGAAATTGGATATCAAATGGATGAAATTACCTTCCTTGCTCCTATTCCAAAACCAAGAAAAAATATCATAGGCATTGGATTAAATTACACAGAACATGTTTCAGAAAGTGCCCGTACATTAGATACAACTGGGAAACTGCCTCAAAAACCCATTATCTTTTCAAAACCACCAACAACCGTTACAGCTACAAACACTGATATCATTAAAAATACCAAACTAACGTCACAATTAGATTGGGAAGTAGAATTAGCAGTAGTTATTGGCAAAAAAGGAAAATATGTTCCCAAAGCCGATGCTATGGAATATGTTTTTGGTTATACCGTAATCAATGATGTTTCAGCAAGAGATTGCCGTCGTGAAGGCCAATGGATAGTGTCTAAAGGTCAGGATACTTTTGCTCCCATGGGACCCATTTTGGTTACCAAAGACGAAATCGAAAATCCACACAACCTAAACTTATCGCTAAAAGTAAATGGAGTTGAAAAGCAAAACTCCAATACCAAATTTCTATTGTTCAATATTAATGAGTTAATCGAGGATTTGAGTATCGTTTTTACTTTGGAACCTGGCGATATCATAGCAACTGGAACTCCAGCTGGTGTTGGTGCGGGTAGAGATCCTCAAGAATGGCTTTACGATGGCGATGTTATTGAAGCCACTGTAGAAGGAATTGGAACCATTGTAAATACTGTTAAAGATTTAAAATAAGAATGGATCAAACCAAAATTGCAGTAGAAGTATTCAATAAACTTGCCAATGCCTATCAAGACAAGTTTATGGATGTATCATTATATCATGATTCATTTGATATCTTTTGCAATAACATTGTAGGTGAAAAAGCTACTGTTTTAGAATTGGCTTGTGGACCAGGAAATATTACCAAATATCTACTAGAAAAACGCCCCGATATTAAAATCCTTGGAACAGATTTAGCTCCAAATATGATTAGCTTAGCGAAAAAAAATAATCCAAGTGCCAATTTTGAGTTGCTCGATGTCAAGAAAATAAAAAATCTAAATAAAAAATTTGATGCCATAATGTGCGGATTCGGATTACCCTATCTTTCAAAAAAGGAAGCCATTCAATTTATCACTGATTCCAGTCAAGTTTTAAATGCAAACGGAGTGCTTTACATTAGTACTATGGAAGATGACAATAGTAAGTCCGGTTTTAAAAAAGGAAGTTCAGGCGATGAAATTTTTATGAATTACCACCAAGAAGATTACCTAACAGAAGCACTAGAAAATACCGGTTTTAAAATTATCGAATTGCAGCGTAAAAACTATTTACACAACCAACAAGACACCACTGATTTAATTATAATTGCAACCAAATGAAACCGCAAGGTTCACGAACACTAAAAAATATAAGATTGTGAGTAAATACAGAATAGGCCAAATCGTCCCTTCCTCAAACGTTACCATGGAAACCGAAATTCCTGCTATTTTCAGAGCAAGAGAAAGTATATTACCAGAACGCTTTACTTTTCACAGCAGCCGTATGCGTATGAAAAAAGTAACCAAAGAAGAACTAGAAGCGATGGATGCCATGAGTTTAAAATGCGCTCAAGAATTATCCGATGCTCATGTAGATGTAATGGGATACGCTTGCCTAGTAGCCATCATGAGTATGGGAAGAGGCTATCACTGTGTTTCCGAAGTCAATTTACATCAAGAAACTATTGCCAATGATTTCCCAACGCCTATTGTAACTTCAGCTGGTGCTTTGATAAATGGCTTAAAAGTCTTAGGAGCTAAGCAAGTTTCCATTATAACCCCTTACATGCGACCGTTAACTGATATGGTGGTGGATTATATCGAAAATCAAGGCATCAAAGTAAAAGAAAGTATCGCACTCGAAATCCCTGATAACTTAGAAGTTGCCGCGCAAAACCCAATGAACTTATTGGAAATCTACAAACAATTAGACTTAACCGATGTAGATGTTTTAGTAGTATCAGCTTGTGTCCAAATGCCTTCCTTAGAAGCCATCGATTTAATTCAGGCTGAATGTGGTATTCCAGTAACATCAGCAGCTGTCTGTACAACCTATGAAATGATGAAGAAATTAGGCATAAAACCTATGTCCATCATCGGCGGAGAGTTACTAAATGGGAAGTATTAAATCTAGCAATTATATAATATTATAAAAAGATTTCATAAAATAAATAATAATAGTTTTTAGAATTTTGTAACTACATTAACCCTAAAACTTCATTAGTATGAACGGAATCTTTAAAACGCTAATAGCTGGAATTACTGCCAAAAAACTTGGCGGTGGTTGCCTATCAACCATTATAATTTTTATAATTATTTATTGGTTACTTGGTAAATTTTAATCTAATAGACTACTTTTGCGGTACAATTTTTGATAACTCAAAAAACAAATTTGGGGTCGACTGGTTTTGACAGCAAGTCGAATTGAATTGTAAGCACGTCGAGCATTGTGTTTTTTGCTCGTAAATCCAAATTCACAAAAACATAAACGGCGAAGGAAACTACGCTCTTGCTGCATAATCTGAATTAAAGTAAGATTAGCCTCGTCCTACAAGGTAGGAAAGCAGGATTCACCTCGATAGCTTTGGTTTGTGGCGGTCGGCACAGGTGAATCGTAAAAATAAACCTAAGAACAGTGAAGCTTCGGGGCTGTTACGAAAAACAAAGAAGATAAGTATCGTGTGGCTGTTCCTGGCCTATCACGATATCGAAAATTCAATCAGGAAATAAGCGTGTAGAAAACTCTTTAGTTGCTTGTTTGGACCCGAGTTCGATTCTCGGCGACTCCACTAAAGTGGACAACTCGATTTTTTTCGATAATTGTCCACTTTTTTTTATTGGAAACTACTATGGGTATCTTTTTAAAACTACAAGAAAAACTAAACCTTTTCTAGGCAAACATTGAAAAAGCTATAGTTGAAAGTTTCTATATCCAATTTATCTCTCTAAAGAAGCTCAGAAAATCTCAGACCATAATCTGATATGTGGATAATTGTGATTAAGTAGTTAAATCATAACAATAAACTAATTATAAAAAAAGGCACTTTAAAGAAAGTGCCCTCTGAAATGTCATTTTACTTTTGTGTAAACTAACGTACCTTCAACTTCCCATATTAATTCACACATTAATATTTTTTTGTCAATAGCTGTATAAACAATTTAGAAGCATAATTTGTAGGT
Source organism: Flavobacterium sp. N1994 (assembly GCF_025947145.1). Taxonomy (NCBI): domain Bacteria; kingdom Pseudomonadati; phylum Bacteroidota; class Flavobacteriia; order Flavobacteriales; family Flavobacteriaceae; genus Flavobacterium; species Flavobacterium sp. N1994. The sequence continues at coordinate 103,813 of NZ_CP109999.1, read as the reverse complement.
TAAAAAGTTCTCATGAAAATTGAATCGTTATCTATTCTAAAGGCTGTAATGTCTGATGATTTTCCTGATGTGCTTGACACTTCATGCAACAGTAATTTACCATTTACATCATTCCAGAAGAATAATTTTCTAGCTTCTTCATCCAAACATCTCCAATAACCAATAAAATCATTGGTATTTATAGCTTGACAAAAACCAGCATTATGAGTACCGAATGGAATAATAAGTTGGACGCAATAATCACCTTTTTAAAACTGATTTTCTTTCTTGAGTTCTGTTACATCATCATTTGTAACTTCTCTTGTATTTTCTGCTGATATTCTTAATTTAAAAAGCTTTTGAAAACTCTTTAATTACTATTATTTATATTCAAAACAAAATCATTTTTTTGTTGTTTCTCGTTTTCTTAATTCGGTATTGATTACAATAGTTTTGAATAATTTTTCTTCTTTGGATTCTAATTTTTCAATTAATAATTGTGCCACAACTTGTCCCATTTCTTCTCCATGTTGGCTCATTGTTGATAAACTTGGATTCATACGGTTAGACCAAATACCATCTGCAAAACCAATAATTTCTATATCTAAGGGAATATTATACCCTTTTTTCAATGATAATTTTAAAGCCTTAAAGGAAGAGTATTCATCTATTGCTACTATACCATCCACTTTATTCGTTTTGAAAAACTTCTCGATATTGAGGTCAAATTCTGTTTTACTATCATTTAAAACTACTAACTCCTCTTTAAAAATAATTCCATTATTGTTTAGTGCTTCAATATACCCTTTCAATCTTAATTTACCCACGCTTAAATTATTAATGGTAGAGAATAATGCTATTTCTTTTCGTCCAGCATCTATGAGATTTTGCACCGCAAAAATTACAGACTCCATATCGTCAACAATTACTTTGTCACAAGCTACTTCATTGGCCACTCTATCATACATTACCAATGGTATTCCTTGCTCTACGACATCACTAATATGATTAAACTCATTTTGTTTTTGAGCTTCTGCTGATATTGATAAAATAATTCCATCTACAATTCCATTGCTTAGCATATGCAATATCTGCTTTTCTTTAGTTAATGATTCATTGGATATACAAGTAATAATGCTATATCCTTTTTCATCTGCTATTTTTTCAATACCGCTAAATACTTTAACAAAAAAAGAGTTTTTTACACTCGGTATTATTAATCCAATTGTTTTTGTGCTTTTGGTTTTAAGATTTAACCCAAAAAAGTTTGGTTTATAATTAATGCTTTTAGCATATTCTTGGACTCTTATTCTAGTGCTACCACTTATTTCGGGACTGTTATTTAGTGATTTTGAAACTGTAGCTACAGAAACGTCTAATGCTTTAGCAATTTGCTTCAATGTAAATTGTGCTTTCATTTCTATAGTTTTATTTTAAACTGTTTATAAAAAATTATAGTCGTAATTAACCATAATTCCCCAACTTTCATTTAATCGAATCTCGCTAGAATCAGCATTAAAATTGACACTTTGAATTTTGGCTCCATTACTTAAATGAAATTTTGAAACGGGTCCTTCAAATGATTCTAAATAGGCTCTTATCTGAGATTCGTTTGGGATTTCTTTGAAAGAATTTTTCAAAGAGGGTATCGGACTTAACGTAAAGAAACGGTTTACCTCTTTTTTTCTACATATTTCTAATATTTCTGTAATAGCCATTTTGCCTGCCCCCTTTAGGGTAGCATTTGGCAATCTGAAAATGGAATAAAAAATAGCATAAGTGACATCAAATTTACTTGAATATCCATCATCAGATAATACGTCTTTCATGTTATGGGTTAACTTATTTCCTATTCTAGCACAAACCATAAATTGTGGGATATTGTTATCAGTAAAAACGAAAATAGTCCTATTTCCAGTAATTCTCTTTTCAAAAGGAATTAAAGGGTGTACGGGATCATACTTTACAAGTTCTAACCAATGGTTGTCAAAACCTTCCTGCCCATGCTGAAGTATCATTTTTTATATTATTAAGAAGTTAAGATTTAAGTAATAAATGTTTTTGTATTTTTCCCAAAGCAGTTCTTGGTAGATGATCAACTAAGATGAAGTCTCTAGGAATCTTGAAAGAAGCAAATGTTTTTTTACAAATTTCTTCTATGTATTTTGCATCATAATTTTCATTTGCAACGATATAAGCTACAGGCATTTCCCCCCTAGTTTCGTGGGGAATTCCAATTACAGCCACTTCAACTATTCCGGGTTGTTCTAATAGAAACTCCTCAATTTCTCTAGGATAGATATTAAACCCACCGCTAATAATTAAATCACTTTTACGTCCTTTAAGCGTAATGTAACCATCAACAGATGAAATACCCATATCACCTGTTTTGAAATAGCCATCTACAAATGAATCTATCGTTGCCTGTTCTCTTTTCCAATAACCGGCACATACATTGGGTCCTTTAATATAAACTTCACCTTCTTCATCAATACCTGCCGGTGTCCCGTCGGGCAACATGATTTTTACTGAAATTCCGGGTAAAGCAAAACCAATGGTCCCTGGTCTTCGTTCTCCTATGTATGGATTACTAATATTCATTAAAGTTTCGGTCATACCATATCGTTCTAAAATATCGTGACCAAATTTTTCTTTAAAATCCGTCATGGTTTGAGATGATAAAGGTGCAGATCCACAAACAAAAAGGCGCATAAATTGACCTATTTTATAGGCTGAATCTGAAGGTAAATCAAGTAATCTAATATACATTGTTGGTACTCCAAAAAATAAGGACGGTTGGAATGTCATAAACTCATTTTCTGCTTTTTGATGTTCAAATCGTGTTAGCAATTTCATAGTGCAACCGCTTATTAACCAACAATTAATGCCGTTGGCTAAAGCATGAACATGAAATAATGGTAGTGATAATAAAAAACGATCCTCTTCCGTAATTTTCCAGCAAGTAACCAAATTAATTCCATTAGAAATAAAGTTATTATGTGTTAATATAGCCCCTTTGGACAAACCTGTTGTACCACTGGTATAAACCAAAGCAGCTGGAGTATCTCCATTGGTTAAGACCGGAACAAAATCGGTAGTAAAAGAACTCACTTGAGCAATTAAATCAGTTAATTTGATAGAATCGAAACCACCAGGTAATTCTCCGTCACTAATCACTAATTTTGGTTCTGCATCAGCTATGATATGGGAAACCTCTCTTTCTTTATATAAAATATTAATTGGAATAAAAATGACTCCTGTTTTGGCTGCTGCTAAAAACAAATCTATCATTTCGACACAATTTTCGAGATAAACACAGATACGATCACCAACTTCTAGTTCCTTACTAACTAGAAAATTTGCCATTTGATTACTACGACAATCAATATCGCCAAAAGTGAAAGTTTTGCTATTAAATTCTATAGCTACTTTGTCTTTTCTTCCTTTTAAAGACAAATCGAATAGATTAATTAAATTCATTTAAATAAGATTTTGTTTTTTTTAATATTCGTTTTTAATTCTAACTGAAATTAGACAAGCTACAAAAGCAAATAAACCTAGCGTTAGAAAAGCAGCAGAAAAACTTCCGCTCAAATCAGCTATTTTACCTACTAATGGCGCGCCAATTAAAATAAAAATTATTCCTAACATATTTACCAATCCCATAGCAGCTCCTGCTCTTCCCGGAAACATAGCAGCGGCTCTGTTAAATAAACCGGCATAAGGCAATCCACAGCCAACCCCTAACATTAAAATAGCAATGCAATCTAATGCTAATACTTTGCTGAAATAAGCAAGGATAAAACAGGCAGTCGCATTTAATATTAAGCTAAAAAGCAAAAGTTTTCTAACGCCTATTTTCAAGACTAACTTCCCTCCCATAGGTCTTGTGAAAATGCCCAAAAGAAGTATCAATGATGCTATAAAAGGGATTACCAATTTATTTTCAAATTCAAAGTTTTCCTTTAACATTTCGGTTATCCATGAGCCAATAACAATTACCAAACCAAAAGATGCCATTTGAACAATTCCTAATAAATACAATTGACTATTAGAAAGCATTTTCAGTAATGAACTATGGGGATGTTCTTTAACAAATGGTGTTGGTGCTATAAATAAAACTACCATAAAAGCAATGTATGCAATAATAGCAGTAGATATAAAAGCCTGAGACCAACCATTGAATAAATTTGCAATTTGAGGAACTGCAAAAATTACAAAACCAGAACCCAACAAAACACTTGCACCATAATAACCTTGATATAGTGCTAATTTTTCAGTTGAAGCAGTTTGGTAGATATAACGCGCTCCTGAAACAAAACTAGAGCCTGTTCCAAATCCGATTAAAAATTTCCATAACAATAATTGATCGTAACTAGTGGCAAAGGACATTCCTAAATTACCTATAGATACTATACTCAAAGCAAAAAACAACACCTTTTTGGGTCCAAATTTATCTGCAAAATGACCAGCCGGAATTTGCATAAAAGCATGGGTTAAAAAAATTGCTGTAGTTAAAAATCCAAACATTGCTTTGGTGAATGGCAGTTCGGGGGTATCGAAGCTTTTCATTAGCCAATCTTTAAGTGGTGCATGATTGGTATAGTTTGCCGAAAATGAAAAGCCTACTAAACAAGCACAATAAAGTGCCAGCTTTTGTTCTTTACTTGTCAATGATTGATTGTTTTCCATAATTATAATTTGTTTAATTTACCTTTTCAATTCGTATTGCATTTAAAATAGATTTATTCTCTCCTTTTGTATTAAAACTCACTGTAAGTCCTTTGCCTTCTGAAATACTTACAATGCTTTTCTTAATTACTGAACGTTCGCTTCCAATTTGATTTAAAATGTCAAAATCTTTAATCCAGAGTTGCCCATTTATAAGAATATCAAAAACAAAATTTTGACTGTTTTGTGCGACTTTAACGTTATCTAAATTATTGGCTAAAGTTTGTTTTTCATTTATTGGAAAAAGATGGGTAAAATATAAATACACATAATAATTGCCATCGGGCAAATCGGCTTTAAATTCTTTGATATTTATTCGTTGTGTTTGAAAAATCGGATCATTTTCTGTGTTTAAAATGTTTAAATCAGAAGCAGGAACAGTACCGTTTTTAGTTTTAACTTTTAAGGCTTCTCCACCAACATAACCCCAGCTTCCTGCTTTGGTATATTCTTGTTCCGGAATCCAACAAACAGCAGCATCTTTGTCTTCAAAATAACGGTTAGAACCCAACATAATATTGAGATCAGTAACATTCTTATCTGTATAATATGCCGGAACAACTTGACAGTCGAAGCTGTAAAAATCCTGAGTTTGATTATTATTTTTGTCAAAAGCCCATAGTTTATTTTCACCTGATTTACAAAAAACATTCGTTCGAACTATGCCGTTTTCTGCAGTAAAATCTCCAAGTTCTTTTCCGTTACAAGTCAAAGTTATTTTTGGCAAATTAGTATACACAGTTATTGGCTGTTTGAGTAAAGTATCATTGGAAACACCGGCTCTGATTATCCATGATTTTGATCCAAAAGCTATAAATGGTGACTTCAGCAAATGTGCTTGATACAGTAAATAAGTATCTTTTAATTCTCTTGTTTGGCTGACAATCCCTTTTTTGTTGACGTGCGGAACAGCTGCACCTCGGTATTCAGAGTGAAAATCATTTAAATTCCATAGCGTTGCACCGGAAATAAAATCTCTGTCCAGTATGGTTTTCAAATAATGTTCCTGATAGACAGCACCATATTCAACGGTATAATCAAAGCGTTCCGGAGTATAGGAATGTAATCTTTCGTCTACATCTGCCCCATATTCGGTAATTAAAAAAGGCGTTTTTGGATATTCTTTATGGAAATCATCTACAAATTCTTCAAAGCCTTCCAATTTTGGGCTATACCAACCCTGGTACAAATTCCAGCCAATGATTTTTGGTATTCCTAACAATCCAGCCTCTTTATACAATTTAAGAGCTCCATGACACGGAATAATGGTATAACGTTTTGGGTCTAATTCTCTTAGTCTTTTTTCTATTACAGTTGCCTGACGATTAACTTCTTTACAATAGGCTATATTTTTTTCAGGAATATCTTTGAATGGCAATCTTAGCAATACTTCATTCATATATCCCCAACAAACTACGGAAGGATGATTATAGTTTTGGTAAACCATCTCATCTATCATTTTTAATGAATTGTTTAAAAAGGCATCCGATGTTGTGATGGCATTTACAATTGGTATTTCTACCATAGTAACTATTCCTAATTTGTCGCAAAGAGAGAGAACCAAAGGGTCTTGAGGATAATGAGAAACTCTTAAAAAATTAGCTCCCATATTTTTAATTAACATTATATCTCGTACATGTATTTCATCAGGCAAAGCATTGCCAATGCCTTTATAACATTGGTGTCTGTTGGTTCCAATTAATTTAAGCGGTTTACCATTTAGAAAAAAACCTTTATCTGCCGTAAATTCATACCAGCGAACCCCAAATGACGTGTCTTTTTGGTCAAGAATTATCTTTGTTTTAGCATCAGACAAAGTTGTTTTAACGCTGTACAAAAAAGGAGCATCAGGAGACCACAATTTTGGTTTTTCGATCTTAAATGGGCTGGTTACAATGATAGTATTCGCATTTGCAACAATCTCAATACTTTTTGAAACCACAGACAAAATAATGCCATCTGGTGAAATTAGCTCGTGCTTAATTATATATTTTCTCTTTTCGGCAGAAAAATTATTTACATTAGTTTTTACTTCAACCGATGCTTCTTTATCTGAAACTATAGGTGTTGAAATTAAAACTCCAGATGAAGCAAATTCAGTGTAGGAGATGCAACTCTTATTGGAAATTAGTAATGATATTCCTCTGTAAATTCCCCCAAAAAAAGTAAAATCTGCTGATAATGGTGGTATTGAAGGATTGATGGAATTATCGACTCTAATGGCAATAGTGTTTTTACTACCCGAAATAACTAATGAAGTTATATCAAATTCAAATGCACTATAGCCTCCATTATGTTTACCTACATAATTTTCGTTAACATAAAGTTCGGTAACCTGATTAGCACCATCAAAATGTAGTACAACACGTTTATTTAGGGATTCATTTCCGATAAACAAATCTTTTCGATACCAACATGGCCCTTGAAAAAAACCAGGAACATCGTCAATGGCATCTTTCGCGTTCCAAGTGTGAGGCATTGAAACTTCAGACCATGCTTTTGTATCGATATTGTTTTTACTGTTGTCTTTTGAATCTACTTGTGAAAATTTCCAAGATTCATTGATAGTGTAATTTATAGTGGCTTCTTGTTTACTATTTTGAGAATATAAAGTACTACTTTTAGCGATACCAAAAAGTAAAGCGCAAACAAAAAAGAAATACTTTATTACTCTTTTCTTCATGATTATTATTCAATAATTATATTTTCCCAAGAATCCGTTCTAAATGGTGATGCAGGTAAATTGGCTTCATTCAGTAGATTTGCTTCTCTTGTATTATTCCATGCGTAGCGAACGGCAACGGGTTCTCTAACATCCGGTGAAAAAACAATCAGCTTGTTATTTTCTATTGAGGCTACTGCTTTAACAAATTTTTTATCCTTACCCGCTATAAAAATATCATTTAGCTTTTCTCCTGTGAAATGTAAATTTTTATTGAACGAAAAAGTGATTTCAATTTTATCCCCTTTTATCTGAAATTGTTGAAACAAAGGGCCGCAAAAATCAATTTTCTTGTGATAGGAATTAGCTAAAGCGATATTGGCTAATCTAACTCCGTAAGGTAATTTATAAGTAACATGCAATTCATTTAAATCGCCAATGTCCATGGTTGGACACATAGCAGTATTAGGAACTTCGAGTGTTTTTAATTGATTTTCTCTTATGATTGCTGCCAAATTACTATCGCTGTATTTATAGGCAGTTAATTGCAAAAAATAGAATGGAAAATCGCCTACTTTCCAATTTTCTCTCCAACCATAAATTAAGGCTTTCATTTGCTCTAAATATTCATTTGCCCATTCCCGATTGGAAGTTCCTTGATACCAAATAACTCCTTTTATGGTGAAGGGCATAAGCGGTGCTACCATAGCGTTATACAAAACAGCTGGTCTCCTGTGTTGTCTTTTAGTCATATAAACGGAACGTGGTTCTTCTTGTTTAGGGTTAAGCCCTTTGACTTCAACAAATGCAATACTATCTTTGACTTTGTCTATTTCCCATTGATTCCAACGGGAATATATGTTTTTCAAAACCGGATTGCCTTTCATTTTTTCGGAAGGTGTCCAACACTCTGCACCTGTTCCTCCCCAATTGGCTGTAATAATCCCTATGGGAACATCTAGTTCCTGTTGCATTTTTCGAGCAAAATAGTAACTCATAGCTGAAAATTCTTTGACACTTTGAGGCGAACATGGCTCCCATTTTGATCCTTCAGGAATATCAGTTTGAGGGTCATCAGCCTTTTTTTTCTTAACATTAAAGAGCCGAATATTGGGATAATCCGCTTCCTTCATTTCTTGATCAGCATCTTTTACTTTACGCATAACCAATTCCATATTGGATTGCCCACATGAAAACCAAACTTCACCTAACAAAACGTTATGAAGTACAATTTCGTTAGTGCCTTTAATTGAAATGGTATGTTCTTTAAAACTAGCCTTGGTCGTTACAATTGAAATTTGCCAATTTCCTTGACTATCAGCATTGGTCGTATACTCGTTTTTTTGCCAATCAACGTTGATCCTGATTTTTTCATTAGATAATGCCTTTCCCCAAAAATTGACTTTTGAATTTTGCTGCAATACCATATTGTCTGAAAAAAGCAAAGGCAATTGAACTGCACCATAGATGTAATTACAGAGCAGAAAAAAAACTATTTTGAATAGAATTTTCAATTAAAATGATTGTTTAAAAAGGTTGCGATTTATTTTTTATTTTGCAAAAATCCTAAAACCTTCAAGGCATATCTTTCTCCTAAAATAGTAGCACTTTTGGCATCAAAATGAATATTATCTTCTAATAATTTAGTTCCTTCTGCAGTAACAAAATCACTATTTGGAATGTAATCTTTAACCGTCCGAACAACTTTAGTATTAAAATCGATGAAGTCAACTCGTTCTGAAAGTTCACCAACAATGAAAGGCAAATTAGGTTCGTTTAAATCTTTTCTCAAATTTTGAACCATTTCTTTTAAATTAGCTTTATACGTTTCAAAATTGTCACCTTGAGCTTCTTTATTGTCTGTAGAACCTTGATTCCAAATAATTGCAACTAATTTCCCATGCTTTTGAGCCTCTTTTGCTCTAATAAGCGAAGAGTCATAATTTGGTTTCCCGGGTTTAAACCAAAGTTTTATAGAAGATCCTCCTTGAGAATTCATTACCAAACCAAGTGGTTTTTTTAGTGTTTTCTGCAAATTAAGCATACAAGAGTAGGAAGGACTTACACCTTGTAATTTCAATTCTTTAATTGCCATTTCAATATCGGAATATTTATTTAAAGGTTGTGCCGCAGGTTCAAAATTTCCGTCTTTATTCAATAGAAAAACATCAGTCATTTTACTAGAATCTTCAACAGGAATTTCTCCTCTTCCTGACATATTTGATTGGCCTATTGCGAGAATGATGTCCATTGGTTCTTTAGCCTTTACCGTGGGTGATTCGGTTTCTAAATATTGAATTAAGTTGTATTTATTTTCGTTGAACTCTTTCATTAATGTTACAAATGATTTGTAATATTGAAATGAATTATTGACTAAACCTTTATTTGAATCCGTATTAGAAGGATCTACATTTTTAGCCGTTGGATCGTTATCTTGGTATTTAAAATAATGCCAACCAACACAAGATTTACTATTTAACAAATTCAAACAAAAATGTTGGTATGCATATCCTTTGTCTGTTTGTGTATGTACTGTAAAACCTGCACCTGTAGTGTTTGCTAATCCAGCGTCCATTGCTTTGGTGTAAAACTCTGTAACTATAAATGGTTTTTTTGCAGAACGATCCCAGATATCTATTAATGTCGGATCTGGTGACCAATCACCATAATAGTTGATAGATAAAATATCACAATATTTGCCAGCAGCAACAATAATTGACTCTGTTTTTTTTGCGTTACCGTGTAATCTACTGCCTAAATACAAATGATTTGGATCGTACTTTTTTATAGCTTTTGAAACTATAGAATAATATTTATCAGCAACAAATCCAGCAAACTCTTCACGAAGTTTATCTGTAATCTTTTCAGTAGAAACACCTTTATTTTCAAGCCATTTAGTAGCTGCTATATAACCAGCATCGGATTTGTTTTCGAGTTTTAAATAACCTTCTAAATTTTCAATTCCTAATGGTAATTCGTTATCAGAAAAATAGCCAAAAAGGTTAGGGTCATTGCTATTTTGGACTAATTCTTTTGCACGTTCATCACAAAATTGTTCAAACTCTGGGTCGAAAACAAAAATACATTGGTTGGGATATCCTGTATTTCCAGCCAATTGATAAGTTCCTCCGTGCTTTTTCCCATAAGAACTCATAAAGTTCAAATTTGGGGAATAAGTAAATGGGGTTTTTGAATCTTTATTATATTGTTTGACTAATTCATCTTCACTCCAAGAACCAGCACCATATATGCCAATATCATTTAAAGAATCTATAGTAGCTTTTAACCATTTTTTGGGTTCACCAAATTGTTTTTTTAATTCTTCATTATTTTTTTCAGACTTTCCTGGTCTCAGAGAATTGACAGCAACTTGTAGGTTTCTGTAACCAAAAGGGTCAATAATCCACCATCTTTTTCCTTGTTTTTCAACACGAAAAAAACCAGTTGATTTAAATTTTGATGAGGTATCACTACCGTAAACCGTTTTATTATTTTTAGTTTTTATTTTAAATCCCTCTAGGTTTTTAACTATACAGGTTTCATAGCTTGCCCATGGTAAATCTTTCCCTTTTTCCCATGGTTTTGATTCTATTATAAGTGATTTATAATAAATTCCAGCTAACCCATTAAGTTTTATTTTTGAGTTAGCTTGTGATTGACTATTAATTAATTGAGAAAATATAATTATACCGAAAAATAGATTTTTCATCCTTGTTTTATATATTAATTGTATCCAGTGTTTTGTGGGAAATTACCTCCCATGGCGTTAATCTGGCTTTGAGGAATTGGCCATCTAACATTTCTTGACTTGTCGAAATTTGTTCGTACTGTTGAGTAATTGGTAGCCGTTGAGATATTAGTTGTAATATCGGTTCTCCCAGTTAATGGATTATAATTTATCCTATTTAAATAACTGTTAAAATCGCTATCATTTGTGTATATATAATCGTTGATATTGGTTTTATATTGACATCCTGAGTTAGCTTTTATTTGTGCTTCCATCGTTGTTGGACCAAATCTTTTTAACGTGTACCATCTATGTCCATAAGCTTCTTGTCCAAACTCCCTAGCGTCCTCATCTAAAATATCTTGTAGAGTTAGCCCACCAGTCTTTGCAGTATTCCCTGCTCTTGTATATGTTTTATTAAAAAATTCTAATGCTTTACCAACATTTCCATTTCGTAAATAAGCTTCTGCCCCAAGTAAACAAGTTTCTGCATAACGATATATTGTAATATCTTTAAACGAAGGGTTTTGAGTAATATCTCTTGTCCATTTGTCAAGATATTTAGTTGACGAAGGGCGTAAAAGGAAAGCATAGTTTGTAACCATAAACTTTGGTACTTTATCTCCATTAACAAAATTAAAAGTAAGCGTTTTATTTAAAGCATTAACGGGTCCAAAACCTTGTAATACTGAAATAATATTTGCAGGTAGTCCTAAATTTTGATTAGGTTGTCCGTTGATAAAAAGATACTTAATATCCTGCGCTTGAATAATTAATTTTCTAACAAGTGGCGTTGAAGAAGGTATATTATTAAATGTAAAAAAGTGTCTGTAATATTGGTTATAGCGTTTATCATTAACTTTATCGTATAAACTTAACAAGTAATCATTTGGATAAACTCTTCCCCAACTGACTCCTCCTTGTTCCATATCAGTAGTTAGTGCAGGACTTGTTGCTCCATTTAAAACTGTTGATTTATCATATCTTGTAAGTGTTGCTGCAGCAAAACGATGCCCTGATAAAGTTCCTTGAAAGTTTAATCCTGCTCCTCCAATTGCATTGCTCCATTGATGAACAAAAATAGATTCGCTATTGTTTATTTTTGCACTAGTCCCAGAAAAAGAAGTGGGTGCAAATACATCTTTTGGTTCTGGCATTAAAGCATAGGTTCCTGAATTTGTTATAGCTTCTATCTGAACAATAGCATCATTTAAATCCATTGATGAACTATCCCCATTTATTGGCCACATATCTGATAATGCTTTAACGTGTCTTGCAAAACCTTTTGTAAATCTTCCTATTTGTTGCGTTGTCCAAGAAAGATTATTGATAGCAAAGTCTAAATCCTGTTTTATTTGAGCCATAACTACAGCTTGGTCTGCTACTTGATAATCAATAGGATCATTTACATTATAGGGAGTTATTGCTGTTGTAGTAAAATAAATATTGTCATATCTTCTTAATAAATTAAAATAAGCATGGGCTCTAAAGCAATATAATTCAGACAATGCTTGAATTACTAATGGATTAGATTGATCCAACTGTAAAGCATAATATATAATCTCATTAGCTTTTCCAATTATTTTGTAATTATAATTCCAAAAACCTTCAATATCTTTATTTGCTGAATTAAGTTTTGTTTGATCATACCACGCTGGTCCTTGCCATTCACCTGAACTTTCACCTGCTCTAGTAAATGTAATATCGTCTCCTCCTAGAAGTGATGAGGCTGGTAAACTCTGTTCAGAATTTCCATAATTTGCTAAATCTCTTTCTATACTATAAAGAGCAGTAACTGCAAAGCCAATACCTTCTGGAGTTTTATAAATAAAATCAGTGTTTAAATCAGTTTCATTTTTTTCGTCTAAAAAGTTTGTGCAACCAAAAAATAAAAAGGTTACCAATGTTCCTATAAATAAATTTACTTTCATCTTCATATTTTTTAATTAAAATGACATATTAATACCCATGTTTATAATTTTAGCTTCTGGATAACTTGACGGGCTAGTTTCAGGTCCAAATGATTTATATTTTGTCCATGTAAAATAATTTGTCGCTGATACATATATATTAAGCCTAGAAATATTTGCTTTTTCTAACCATTCCGCTTTTTGGAAAGTATATCCCAAAGAAATAGTTCTAAGCCTAAAATAAGAGGCGTCTTGTAAACCAAGTGATTTTAAATAAGTGTCTGCTGTTCCACTTGGCAATGGTGCTTCTTGTCCTAAACCAGTTGGAGTCCAATAATCGACTTTTATACCATTATTTCTTCCATAATTGGACCCTCCATTATTATAATCGTATAAATAGGAGTTGTTTTTAATAACACCTTGCACTGTATAGAAATCTAAAAACAATTCAAATCCTTTATAATTGAATGTTGTACTTAAAGAGCCTATCCATTTTGGTGCAGCATCAATTACTTGTTTATCATCAACGGTTATAACACCATCTCCATTAAGATCTTTAACTCTAATAGAACCAATGGTTGCTGATGGTTGAGCTGAATTTGCAATTTCATCAGCGGTGTTAAATATTCCATCAAATACATATTGATAATAGGCATTAATTGAGTGTCCAATAAACCAGCCATTATTAGGCTGATCTATAGGATTTCCGTTAGCATCTGTCTGTCCATCAATTTTTAAAATCCTGTTTTTGTTTTGACTATATGTTAAATTCATGCTCCACGAGAAGTTTTTCTTTTTTATAATCAAAGCATTGGTTTGAAATTCTATACCAGTATTTTGAACTTCCCCAATATTTGTTAATTGATTGCTATATCCTGAATTTGATGGTAGTTTTTTATAAATTAATAAATCTGTAGTTCGAGTGTCATACCATTCAAAACTTCCTGTTATTCTATCCTTTAAAATCCCAAAATCTAACCCTACATTGGTTGAAGCTGTTTGCTCCCATTTTAAATAAGGATTTGGCAAAGAGTTTCCAGGTAATAGACCAACTGAATAAGAACTAGTTCCTCCAAAAAGCATATCATATTCATTTACAGTTGAAGAAGATTGATAAGGACTAATACCTTGATTACCGACAACACCATAACTTAACCTGAGTTTAAGATTTGAAATTGCATTAACATTTCTCAAGAAAGATTCTTCTTTTATTCTCCAAGCAAAAGAGGCCGAAGGAAATAATCCCCATTTATTGTTTTCTCCAAAAACAGATGAACCATCTCTGCGTAATGAAGCTGAAAAAATATATCTATCATAAAGTGTATATCTTAACCTTCCTAGATAAGACATTAAATGTCTGTTGATAATATTTCTTGATGGCTTGTTTAAATTGGTTGCATTACTTATCCCATTTACACCAAAATAATCGCTCAAAAAGCCTGTAGCCGATTGTGAATATGATTCGTCTCTTATTTCATTTGCACTTTGAACTAATGTAACATCAAATCGGTTATGGTCATTTATTTCTTTGTCATAGGTTAAAATATTTTCAACTAACCATTCTTTATTATTCTTAAAACTCAATTCACCCCAACCATTTGTAGCGGCTCCATATTCGTGAAGCCTAGTTTGGTACGTTTCCTGATTTTCATTTCTAGTATCATATTTACTATTAAATCGATATTTTAACCCTTTTACTATTTCAATATCCAAAAATAAATTGACTAAAAACCGATTAGTTTTAGTTATATTAGAATATTCAGCACTGTTCCATAAAGGGTTATATTTCAAATCTGATGTAACATATCTATTAAGATTACCATTGTCATCATATGGAGATGAGTATGGAGAAAATGTTATTGCTTTTTGAAACATATCATTAGAAGTAGTAGAGTTATTCGTTCCATCTTCGCTATTAGTTGTCGAGTTGGTGTAAGAAATATTGGTTCCAAATTTTACAGTTCTTGAAATCTTTTGATCAAGATTTACTCTACCTGTAACCCTGACAAAATCAGAATTTGTTATCATCCCTTCTTGATTAAAATAGCTAAAACTTGAGCCTATTTTTGTGGTTTCATTACCTCCTCGCATGCTAATACTAGTCGTATTTATAACTGATGGTTTGATTAACGTTTTCAACCAATTGGTTGATTTACCATTTTGATAGTTTGCAATTAGTGCGTTATCTCCAACTGCATTAAGAATTTTAGCTTGATCAACAGGATCTGGTGAGTTTTCTAATTCACTAACAGGTCTAAATTCATTGGTTTGTGCCAACAGTTTTTGTATCCAATCTGCACCATTCATTAATTCGAAATTTTGCTTTAATGTTTGCACAGACGTACTACTACTAAAATCAATTTGAAGTTTAGCCGAAGTTCCTCTTTTGGTGGTAACTAAAATAACTCCAGCAGAAGCTCTAGCCCCATATATTGCCTGAGAAGATGCATCTTTCAATACTTCAATACTTTTTATATCATTTGCATTTAAGTCATTAATATCCGACACAGGTGATCCATCAACTACATACAAAGGGGAATTATCTCCTGATAATGATCTTTGACCACGTATTAAAATTGATGAAGTTCCACCGGGTCTTGATGAATTAACTGACACGCTAACACCTGCTATTCTTCCTCTTAACATTTCATTTACATTAGTAGTTGGAACGGTAAGCATTTCTTTTGTATTAACAGAGGAAATTGCCCCAGTTACATCTTTTTTCCTTTGAGATCCATATCCAACTACTACAACTTCATCGAGCTGTTGCTTATCCTCTAGTAGCGTAATATTAAAAATTGTTTCTGAACCAACGATTTTAGTTTGATTAACATATCCTACATAACTGAAAGTTAGTGAAGATTTTGAATTAGAAACTTCTATTGAAAATTTACCATCAATATCAGTTAAAACCATATTTTTTTTATCCGAACTCACTGTAACTCCCACTAATAGTTCTCCTTTTGATCCAGAGACTATTCCAGAAATTTTAATTTTTCCTGTTTGAGAATATAACAATGACGTTGATAATAAGATTAGAAAAAAAAGTATTCCCTTTTTCATTTTTTTAAATTTATAATTAATTATAGGTCTTCTATTAATTTATATTTAGGTACTAAGTATTTAATTACCGACCAAGCAACTAAATAAGCTAAAGAACAAATCACAAACATAATTGTATATCCTGTTTCTATGTGTCCTAAACTTTCATAATAATCAAATAATGCACCACCAATTTTTGTTACTAATACACCCCCAATTCCACCTGCCATTCCACCAATACCAATAATGGAACCAATCGCTTTTTTTGGAAACATGTCTGAAACTGTTGTAAAAATATTGGCTGACCATGCTTGATGAGCAGAAGCACCAAGTCCTATTAATATAACTGGAAGCCAAAAACTAATATGTCCTAGTGGTTGTGCCAACAGCACTACTAATGGAATTATTGCAATAAAAAACATAGCTTTAATTCTTGCCTCATAGGAATTATATCCTTTTTTTATAAAATAAATTGGAAACCATCCACCACAAATACTACCCACCATTGTCATGCTGTAAAGTACTGCCAAAGGCAAAACAATATCAGTGCTTTTCATGTTAAATTGTGATTCTAAATATTTTGGCAACCAAAATAAAAAAAACCACCATATACCATCTGTCATGAATTTACCAAATGCGAAAGCCCAAGTCTGTTTGTATTTTAATAATTTTGTCCAAGAAAAACTTTCATTACTAATATTCTCGGTTAGCTCATCTTCACTTGTTATATGGTCTAATTCTGCTTTTGTTAATCGCTTTTGATTACTTGGTTTATCATAAAATAGTAACCAAAAAAACATCCAAATAAAACCAATAGCTCCTACTAAAATAAAAGCAACTTCCCAGCCCCATTTTAAGGCTATAATTGGCACTGTTAATGGAGCTAGAATGGCACCTACGTTTGACCCTGAATTGAATATCCCTGTAGCAAAAGCTCTTTCTTTTTTTGGAAAGTATTCTGCAGTGGCTTTAATTGCCGAAGGAAAATTTCCAGCTTCACCAAAGCCTAATACAGCTCGAGAAAGCATGAAACCTGCAATTGAGACTGGTACAGCTCCTATTCCTATCCATGCCAAGGTATTTGAAAAAACAGTTCCAACAGTAATTGAATAAGCATGCATTATTGCTCCTAAAGACCAAACAAAAATAGATAAAGCATATCCTATTTTTGTTCCTAATTTATCAATTATCCTCCCAGCAAAAAGCATCGAAAGCGCATATACAAATTGAAATACAGCCGTTATATTAGCATAATCACTATTTGACCAATGAAACTCTTCTGACAGGCTTGGTGCTAATAAACTTAGTACTTGTCGGTCTAAATAATTTACAGTAGTTGCAAAAAATAATAATCCACAAATTGTCCAACGATAATTATTATATTTTATTGACATAATTTGGTAGAGTAAAATAAGTTAATGCATTCTTATAACATATATTAGATATAGTATTTCCGATAAAATTTATATCATTTGGGAGTTCTCCTTTTTCCATTTCTTCTCCTAAAATATTACACAAAATCCTTCTGAAATAATCATGTCTAGGAAAAGATAAAAAGCTTCTTGAGTCAGTTAACATTCCAATAAAAAGCGGTAATAAACCAAAATTAGATAAGACATCTAATTGCTTTTGGATACCATCTTTTTGATCTAAAAACCACCAAGCTGCACCATATTGCATTTTGCCTTTAATGGGGCCTTCATTGAAATTGGCAATCATTGCTGCAAACATTTCATTATCACTTGGATTTAAATTGTAAACAATAGTTTTAGTTAATCCGTTACAAGAATTTAGTTTGTCAAAAAACTTTGACATTTTTTCAGCATTATTTAAATCTCCTATAGAATCATAACCTTGGTCAGTCCCTATTTTTTCAAGCATTTTAGAATTATTATTTCTAATTGCTCCTACATGAAATTGTTGTGTCCATCCTTTTTCGTTATCCATTAACGCTAATTCAAATAATAAAGCCGATTTAAATTTGGCTATTTCTGGTAATAATAAATCAATATTATTTCTGGTTTTATTAAAAATAGCAACAATTTCTTCATCTGAATATTCCTCAGCATAAAAAGTCTCCATTCCATGATCTGAAATTCGGCAACCCATTTCATGAAAAAAATCATGCCTTTTTTTTACTGCATTTATAAAATCATGATAATCATTAATTTTAATTTTAGATGCTTTTTCTAAATCTACAACCCAACTATTAAATTCTTTCTTTTTTTCGATATTTACAGCTTTATCAGGCCTAAAAGAAGGCAAAACAAGTATGTCAAATTCTTGATTTTGAATTTCTCTATGATAGTCCAAATCATCGATAGGATCGTCAGTAGTACCTATCATTTGAACATTCATTTTTCGGAGCAAATTCTTTACGCTAAATTCTGGTTTTTGGAGTAACGCAGATGCTTCAATATAAATTTCTTCAGCTGTATCTGGATTTAATAATTTATCGATTCCAAAATAATTTTTAAGCTCTAAATGAGTCCAATGATACAAAGGATTTCTTAAAGCATTTGGTACAGTTTCCGCCCATTTTTGAAATTTTTCATAATCAGAAGCATTTCCTGTAATATATTTTTCTTCAATACCATAAGCTCTCATAGCTCTCCATTTATAATGATCACCTTCAATCCAAATTTGAGTTATGTTTTCAAACTGTCTATCTTCGGCAATATCTTTTGGAGATAAATGACAGTGATAATCAATAATTGGTTGGTATTTTGCATAATCATTATACAACTGTTTAGCCGTTGGACTATACAATAAAAAATCATCTGTCAAAAATGTTTTATTAGACATAATTTTAGTATTAAAATAGACTTTTTTCTATTCCCATTTCTAATCCTCTCAGCTCGGCCAATCCTCTTAATCTACCAATAGCAGAATATCCTGGATTAGTTTTTTTATGTAAATCATCTAACATTTGGTGACCATGATCCGGACGCATAGGAATTATTCTTTTTGTTTCTTTTTGTTTCTTTAATATCGATTTTACGACTTCATACATATCAACATCACCTTCAAGATGGTTGGCTTCATAGAAATTTCCTTCTTCGTCTCTTTGAGTACTTCTCAAATGGATAAAATTCATTTTATCTCCATGACGATCTACAATGCCCGGTAAATCATTTCCTGCTATAACACCATAAGATCCCGTACACATTGTAAATCCGTTAGACGGAGAATCAATAGCGGTTAGTAATTGAATCAAATCGGCTTCAGTACTTACCACTCTTGGTAATCCTAAAATAGGGTAAGGTGGATCGTCAGGATGAATTGCCATTAAAACGCCAACACTTTCGGCAACTGGTATTATTTCTCTTAAAAAATAATATAGATTTTCTTTTAATCTAGCAGCATTTATTCCATCATAGGCTTGAAGGACTTTTAAGAAATCTTCAACTGTATAAGATTCTTCTGCTCCCGGCAAACCGGCAATAATATTTTGTTGTAATTTAATTTTATCATCAACAGTTAGCTTTTCAAAAGTTGCTTTTGCTTTAACTTTTTGTACTTCAGTATATGTATTTTCTGCACCTGGTCTTTTTAAAATATACAATTCAAAAGCTGCAAATTCATTAATATCAAATCGTAAAGCTTTGGAACCATCGGGCATTTCATATGACAAATCGGTTCTGGACCAATCTAAAACTGGCATAAAATTGTAGCAAACAATATTGATTCCACAAGCCGCTAAATTTCTTATGCTTTGCTTATAATTTTCAATATACTTTAAATAATCTCCGGATTGTTTTTTGATATCTTCGTGTACAGGGATACTTTCTACTACAGAAAATGTTAGTCCAGCAGCCTCTACTTCATTTTTCCTTTTCATGATTTCGTCTACTTCCCATACTTCACCATTTTTAATATGATGTAATGCCGTTACAATTCCTGTTGCGCCGGCTTGTCTTGCATCTGATAATTTTACTGGATCATTTGGTCCATACCATCTCCATGTTTGTTCCATAACTTGTAATCTATATTTTTAAATACTTTATTTTAAACTCCGCTAAACGCACTAAAACCGCCATCAATAGGAATAACTATACCTGTTACAAAAGAAGATGCATCATCGCATAAATAAAGGGTGGTGCTAATTAAATCATCAGGCTCTCCAAATCTTCCCATTGGAGTTTGCCC
This sequence comes from Flavobacterium sp. N1994, assembly GCF_025947145.1. Lineage (NCBI taxonomy): Bacteria > Pseudomonadati > Bacteroidota > Flavobacteriia > Flavobacteriales > Flavobacteriaceae > Flavobacterium > Flavobacterium sp. N1994. Next base: position 83,613 of record NZ_CP109999.1, on the reverse strand, counting down.
AATAATAGTATTCCCTCTTGGAGTCAATTCACCGTTTTCAGTTGTTAATAAAGTACGGTTTTGATTAGTCAAGAAAAATCCTGGAGCAATGGCGTTGACACGAATTCCTACTTTTGAAAAATGTACCGCCAACCATTGCGTAAAATTAGATACTGCGGCTTTTGCACCACTATATGCTGGTATTTTAGTTAAAGGTGTATAAGCATTCATTGATGAAATATTCAAAATGCTACAGCCTTTTTTACCTATCATGTCTTTTGAAAAAACTTGCGTTGGCAATAAAGTCCCAATAAAATTTAAATTAAAAACAAACTTTATTCCTTCGGCATCCAAATCAAAAAAAGTTTTAAAACCTTCGGTTGTATTTAGCAAGTCCTCCTCCAACAGATATGGATTTGATGTGGTTCCCAATGGATGATTTCCTCCTGCGCCATTTATCAAAATATCACAGCTTCCCAATTTTTCATTTACTTCTTTTTTGGCAGCTTCTAATGATTCTTTTTCCAATACATTTGCTGCAACTCCAATTGCTTTTCCTCCAGCTTCATTAATTTGGTTAGCAATTTGATCTGCAGCTTCTTTTTTTTTGTCTAAAACTGCTATTTGGTATCCCTGTTTACCCAATGCTTTTGCTAATGAACTACACAAAACTCCTCCTGCTCCGGTTATAACTACTGTTTTCATCTAATTATTTTTTACAGCTTGTATTAATTCTAAAACTTTTTTTGTGTCAGTTTTTATTGCATCATAATCTTTTAACTCCATGGCCTTTTTACTGATTAATTTACTTCCCATTCCGACAGCAGAAACGCCAGCATTAAACCAACTTTGAATACTTTCTTTAGTAGTATCAACTCCCCCAGTTGGCATAAACTTTAACTTTGGAAAAACATCTTTAATTGTTGACATAAATTCAACTCCAAGAATATTTCCAGGGAATAATTTTATGAAACGAACACCTGCATTTTCTGCGGCAATTATATCTGTAGGCGTCATGCAACCAGGAGCATAAAAAATATCATTATTTACTGCATAATCTGCTATTTCTTTAACAAAACCAGGGCTTACCAAAAAATCAGCTCCAATATTTATAAAATCCAAAGATTGTTCTAAATTCTTAACTGTTCCAATACCTATAAGCAATCCGGGCATTTCATTGTTACGGATTTCAATTAATTTTTTGAAATTATGTAATGCGGCTTCACCCCTATTAGTGTATTCAACGGCTTTAATACCTGCGGCATAAATAGACTTGAGTATTTCGACACTTACCTCTTCGTCCTGATTGAAATACAGAGGTAAAACACCTTGCTTTATTATTGCTTCTGACACATATTGTGCTTTGCTCATTTTTTTAAATTTTAATTTTAACTACCATTTTTTTTATTTCTTTATTTCCTATCATTGGTGCGTGTACATCTTCAGGGAAAAAAACTGCAAATTGGTTTTGTGTGAGTTGAAAATACATATCTGGTTGATCGGCAAAAAAGCGAACATCTTTTTCAGGATTATAAGCTCCTTTTTGAGTAAGGCATTTATTCCTTGGTTTCCAACCAAAAGTTTCTTCCCCTTTTATGCATAATTGAATATCGATATATTCATCATGACATTCAAATTTTTCTAAACTAGTTTCTTTGGTCTTTCCTATTCCAGTGGTTAGAAAAGCTCTTGTGGAGGATGGCATATTGACTGTTCCATCATCCATCTGACTTAAGTTATTTTCTGCTAAATATTTAAAAACCTCAGCAAATGATGGGTGAATATTGTAATACTTAGTTGCGTTTTCTATACTATCGATTATCATTTTATCTATAATTTATCTTTGTACTCTTCCGCTTCCATCTCCCATCATTAGGTCTTTTACCTCTGATAATGATGCGTGATTTAAATCTCCGGGTATAGTGTGCTTTAATGCGCTTGCCGCAACACCAAACTCAGCTGCTTCGTTCATTGGCATTCCAGTAACCAAACCATAAATCAAGCCACTGGCAAATGAATCTCCACTTCCTACACGATCTACAATTCTGACGTTATATTTTTTTGTATGATAAAAATCGATACCGTCATAAACCAAAGCACTCCATCCATTATCACTGGCACTGTAACTTTCACGTAAAGAAGAAGCTATGAATTTAAATCCAAATTTTGCTTTCATTTGTTGAAATACATCTTTAAAACCATTCAAGTTTAATTCACCTTTAGTTACATCTGTATCGGTAGCTTTAAAACCTAAACATAAATCAGCATCTTCCTCATTTCCGATACAAACATCAACGAAATGACATAATTCAGTCATTACTTCACGAGCTTTTTCTTTAGTCCATAATTTTTTACGGAAATTCAAATCAATACTTGTAGTAACACCTCTTTCTTTTGCCGCTTTCAAAGCTGCTAAAGTTAAAGCTGCGGCTTGATCACTTAATGCAGGGGTTATTCCTGTGGTATGGAACCATACCGCATCTTTAAAAATAGCATCAAAATCTAATTCATTAGCATCCAACTCCGCAATTGAAGCACCTGCCCTATCATAAATAACTTGCGATGCACGCATGGAAGCACCTGTTTCCAAAAAATAAATACCTAAGCGATCTCCACCTCGTACCATAAATTGCGTATCTACGCCATACCTTCTTAAATGATTGATTGCCGACTGACCAATTGGATTATTTGGTACTTTTGAAACAAAAGTCCCGTTTAATCCATAATTACACAGAGCGGCTGCAACATTAGCTTCCCCTCCACCATAAGTAATATCAAATGTGTCAGTTTGAACAAATCTTTTAAAATCTGGAGTTGATAATCTCAACATTATTTCACCAAGAGTGATAACTTTTTTACTCATTTTTATTTGTTTATATTAATATTATTAATTTTTATCAAGTTTTTACATATATAAAATCATAAAAGGTTAAATCCTAAAATAACTCATAAATTAAACTTGTTAACGCTTCACAACCCTAACGATTTCCACACTACCCTCTTGCGATACAACTACGTTGTAAACACCTGAAGGATATCTGTCTCCGATGGTGGTGTTCTCCATATCAGATACATTAACCTCACGCTGCTCTATCAATCTTCCAACCATATCATACACTTTTACGCCTACAACTGATTTACTTGAAGTGGTAACATCTAACATAAAGTTATTAGCAAATGGATTTGGATAGGCCGAAGCTTTAAATGGTAATTCAACCGTTCTTGATGGAGCAGCTGTGAATAAATCACATGCTGTTGAATAATCTCCAAACACACCATTTAATTTAATAGCTACCGACACGTTATAGTTCTTACCTAACTGTGCAATCGAGAATTGATTCAATCTAAAATTAGAATAAGAAATTACAATCTCTTGTGAGTTGGTAATCGACTCTCCACTAATTTCATCTAACTTAACTTTATAGTTAGGGAAACCTGGGTAAGGTGTAATATTCAACTGTTGTGTTAACGACGTTGGAGTGGCCAATCCACATTGTGATGGTACTAACGATGTAGTTGGGAAGAATGGTGTTTGAACGATACATTCTGAACCAAATCCTGACCATTGCGTTACACTGTTAGTCAAAATACTATACTCTACCGCGATAGAATATTGCGTATTGTAGGCTAACGTAATGCCTTGGAATGCTACTAAAGATGAGAATCTACTAGCATTTGGTAAGGAATAGTAATACGTTGGCGTTGGCCCATTATCAGTAGTCATTCGAATACGGAAACGATATCCTGTAGCATAAGCTGCTGGACTCGCTGTAATACCTGCATTTATTGTAGCTACTTGTGAACCACAAGTTGGTGCCGCCAAACCAATCAGTGGAATCGATGGCGTTGAAACTGTACATTCAGCTCCATAAGGCGCTTCTACTGGCAAACTAGTTACTGGATCATTGTAAGTATATTTTACAGCTACTTTATAACTTGTGTTATACTGTAATGGGAAACCAGCAAATGTGTTAGCTCCCACAAAACGAGTGGCTGATGAAGAGTAACCATACGTTGGTGTTGGTCCACTATCACTTGTCAATCGGATACGGAAAGTATAACCAGTAGCATTCAATCCGTCATTAGCTGAAATCGTTGAAGACAAACTAGCTAAAGTAGCGCCACAACTTGCCGAACTCAAAGTAATCAATTGAACTGTTGGTCCAGTTACTGTTATAGTATTTCCGTAGAACGGAACAACTTCATCATTAATCACTGCAGATACTTTAATAGTATAGGTAGCACCATATACATGAAGTGATGCTGGAATAGTTACATAGCGTGATGTTTGAATAATATCGGCTGAAGTAACATTAGTTGTTACATTAGTGATAGAAAAACGATATTTAATATTTGAAGTTCCTGAATAAGAATACCCTACCGCTGGAATGGCTATAGATAAGGATACCAAAGTAGTATTGTTGTACGATGGGGTCATATTAACAACCACTGGCGCACATCCTTCTGATAAAGTTCCATTACAGTTGTCATCAATATTGTTATAACAAATCTCTGTTACTCCTGGATTAATAGTGGCCACAGCATCATTACAATCGCCTCCTCCTGTTACGCTAGTAGTGTATCCAGTTCCTGGTGAAGTACATGACGCTATTGGAACTCCTGTATAATAACCATCACCATCAGCATCTAAATACCATTGAGGTTGAGATGTAACAGTTACAGTTGTAGCTGCTGAGGCAGCACTTAGACATCCAAAAGAATTGGTGACTTGTACCGTAAAACTTCCTGATGTAGATACTGTAATACTTTGTGTAGTTGCTCCATTTGACCATAAATAACTGTTACCAGTACTTGAAGTTAATACAACGCTTCCTCCTGAACAGAAAGTGGTTGAACCTCCTGCTGAAATCGTTGAAGTTGGTGAAGGATTCACAGTTAAAACTCCAGTAGTTGCATAAGTAATAGTATAATTACTAGCCGTAAAAGTTCCACCTATAGCAGCAGATGGTATAATACTGTATGATCCAGCTAATGCTCCCGAAGAAGACCCAGAACTAGTCAATGTTACAGATCCAACTGTTTCGCCATTAGGCAAAGTAGAAGGAGTAATAGTGAACATAGTTGCTCCATCGAAAATAAAAGTTTGACCTTGACATTTACTTTGATTAGTAGCTGTAATAGTTAATAATGCAGGTGTAATAGCAAAAGCAGTACTACCTCCAAGAACTAACGAATAATTACTACCTGCGCTAAGATCACCTAAAGAATAGGCATATGTATTCACATTCTCTCCAGCTACTCTTCCCAATGCTCCAGTAATGGAAACATCCGGTGTAGGACTGGCTGTATAAGTGTAAGAAGGATCATTAGCACCATAAGTTTTGCTTTGAGCTGAAGTTGGTGTAATAGTTAATAATGCAGAAGTAATAGAAAAAGTATTACTACCTCCAAGAACTAATGAATAGTTACTACCAGCACTAAGATCTCCTAAAGTATAAGCATACGCATTTACATTTTCTCCGGCTACTCTACCCAATGCTCCTGTAATGGAAACATCCGGTGTAGGGCTGGCTGTATAAGTATAAGTAGGATCAGCCGCACCATAAGTTTTGCTTTGACCTGATGTTGGTGTAATAGTTACAGTGGCTTGCGTAATCGCAAAAGTAGCGCTACCTCCAAGAACTAATGCATAGTTACTACCTGCACTAAGATCACCTAAAGAATAGGCATATGTATTCACATTCTCTCCAACTACTCTTCCCAATGCTCCTGTAATGGAAACATCCGGTATAGGACTGGCTGCATAACCATAAGTTGGATTTGCTGCTCCGTAAGTTTTGCTTTGTCCTGAAATTGGTGTAATAGTTACAGTGGCTCGATTTACTGTATATGTTAATGTAGCACTACTTCCTGTTCCATCTGCATTAGTAGCAGAAATAATAATAGTATAGGAATTTGCCGCAGTTGAGGCAGCTACTGAAATTAATCCAGTTGCAGTATCAACAGTAAATCCTGTTGGTAAGGCTCCACCTCCTATAGCAGTAGCATTGTAACTTGTTGGCGAATTGGTTGCCGAAATTTGAAAAGAACCAGCCGAACCATAAGTAGAACTTGCACTTAAAGTACTATTATTGATTACCGGTGGAATTAGATCACCTCCCAAAGAAAAAGTACCTCCAGATATTAGACCTGTACTAGTAGTTGCTGAAGGAGAAGCGCTACTTCCTGTAGGATTAGTCCATGAACCACTAGTTAACTTACCTACTTTTAAAGACGTTAACAAAGGTGTTCCAGCTATATCACTAGAATTAATATAAGTAAAAGTTGCTGAATATTTTGGTGTAGCACTAAAAGATAGTGTCCAGTTGCGTTTAATATAATTGTATTGACTGATTGTAGATACCACTGCTGGTGCACTAGCAGATATTGCTGTACTGACAGTAACATTACCTGCAGAATTACCTGATTCAAAAGCAAGTGATACTGGAGTATAATTACTAGCATCTCCTATTGGAAAAGCAACAGTAGAAATATCTGCAGCAACTGCACGTTGTAAATTACCCACTACATGACCACTGGTTCTTACTACAGAACCACTACTGCTTATTATAACTTTATTAGTTCCTGTAACAATATTACCTGAAGTGAAAGTTAAAACTCCATCAATAGTAATATCTCTGTCAGGAGTTCCACTAGTATTTATTGGAGCAACTGTTGTTGGTAAAATAACACCATTTGGATTATTAACCGTTAAGTTATTAATACTTGTAATTTCAGTTCCAAATGAGCTACCCATATTTGAAGCTAAAAAGGTAGTCGCATCATTTTTGGTAAAATTATAATTAATTCCCGCCGCAAATGTACGTGTTCCTGTAAGTCTAATGTTACCTGTAAGTCCATCACTTGTAATACCATTTGAATTAGTTAATACAAATGTACTACCTGAATTTGCAGAAAATGCTCCAGTACCACTAACGTAATATACAGTATTAGCTCCGTTTCCAAAAACGACATTTCCATTATTAGTAACAGCAAATGTTCCGGGAGAATTTACTGCCTTATTAGCAGTAAAAGTTACACCAGCAGCATTAGCAATAGTTATATTACCCGTTACTGTTCCCGGAAGAGAAGCCGTTGTTTGTGCAACTGTCCCATTATAAATATAATTTGCACCAGCATCAAATGTTTTTGTTGTTGTTGTAACTGCTGTTCCTAACGATACGTTATCTCCTAATTTAACCGTAGCACCTGATGCCAAAGAGAAACTACCTAATCCAGAAACTACTTTTCCAGCAGCATTCAAAATACCATTAACCGTTAGTGTTTTTCCTGTTCCAACAGTAATATCAGCCGTTAATGCCACTTCGTTTGGTGACACTATGGTTATATTATTAGCACTCGTTGGTGGCACAGAAGCAGAGGACCATGCAACATTATCAAAGTACTCCCAAGTACTTGCATCTGAAAAATTACCAGTGGCTTTAGATCTATAATCGGCAACGGTTTCATCTGCTCTTGTAGTCACTGCAATTAAATTAGAATTAACAGAAGTGGAAGACGCGTTAGTAGCTCTAACTCTATAAAAATAATCAGATAAAGGACTCAATCCGGAAACTGATTTTGAATTGGTAGGAACGGAAAGATTGTTATATCCTGTGAGTGGCGTTATTCCTTTCACCAAAATATTATCGATTCTACTGGTACCACCAGAAGTGATTGCAGTACCACCTGTATTTGTTGTAGAAGTTGTGATCCAACGGATGTATACTGAAGCTTGATTGTCACATGCTGATGGCAGCGCTAAATTAGTGACAAGTCCACTAAGATAATCATTGGCAACCGTTATAGCACCACTTGGTACATCAGTATAAGTACCTCCTACGCCAATTTTGTATTGTAATTTAAAATCACGAGGCCCTGAACCAGAAGAATTTTGTACTGATGAAATGGTCAAATTATAAGAGCCTGTAGTATTTACTGAAATTTCCCAATATTTCCCTAAGGTTGTCCAAGCGGTTCCACTTGCAGCACGTGTAGTTAGTCCGGTAACATCAGTTACTGTTCCACTACTCAATGTTAAAGCACTTGCCGTGTTATTTGCATTAGAAGTATTATCTGCAGTAAGCGTGGTCCCAGATGCAGGGAAAGTCCATTCAGCAATTTTTTCTGATTTTAAAACATCAAAAAGGTAACTGCTTGCTGCCGAAACGGTGCCCCAATTAGCCACAAAACTATTCGAAGTAATACTAGTTGCTGCAGTTGCTACTGGAGCATCAATATTGAGTGTCGTAAAACTTGATTGTGAAGCAGCATAAATAGTTCCTGTTCCATCAATTACATAAGATTTATAGTAATAGGTTGTGTTTGCTGACAAGCTTGTTAAACTTGAAGAAAAAGATGCGCTCCCTGTTCCTGGAACTTTTGTACCTGTTCCATTTGTAAAACCATTTGTTGTACTATATTCAATTCCAACAACTGTCACCGAACTACATCCTGCCGTAGAGGTTCCTGCAACTGTTGCAGAGGCAGAGGTGATAGCACTTGCACTACCATTTGCTGTGGTTGCCGCTGTATTGATACCAGAACCTGTTGCAGCTACTGAAACAGCTGATGCTGTTCCTCCGCCACCTACTGAAATATTTCCATTATAAGAACTGGCTGCTGTTGGGGTAAATTGCACCGATATGGTGGTAGGTCCATAAGTTCCTCCAGATTGCGTTAGGGATAATGAACTAGAAAAATTAGTCCCATCGGTTGAAAAAGTAAAGCCCGATAAAGGTCCAACGGTAATTGGATCCGTTGTTAAATTGGTTCCAGAAATGGTAAATGTATTGCTTGATGATGTTGTATTAATACATCTATTCGCAAAAGCTGCTAAACTACCTGTTACTATGTTTGGTGTCAGTGGGCTTACAGAACCTGAACACGCAACACTTGTTGCTGATGTTGAACCTGAAACCACTGTTAGGGATTCACTATAGGAGTTAACAGCTAAACCAGCTTTTAATCTTACAAAAACAGAAACTGCTGAAATCGTTCCTGAAGAAGGAGTAATACTAACTGTGTTTGTGTACGTTCCTCCTGAAGTCAAACAAACTTCGTAGTTATTGGTTGGCGCTGTTATAACGGCATTACCGCTCAAATTTGCCCCCGAAACTGTAAATGATTGAAAAGTGGATGGACCACTACCAAGCAAATAATTGAACGACGACAAACTTGATGACGAAGTTGTTAAACTAGGAGCATCTATCTTAATACTGAAATTGTCAAATAAAGCAGTATTCGATGTTGGTGTACCAATAGTTGAATGATTAAAATAAAAACCAAAGATACTTGACGCTGTGCCAGTATAAGTGTTGTCAGAAACGGTAGAACCAGCTTGCGTAGTTACGCCCGACAAAGGAGAAACTGGCGCCGTAGTATCATCTCTTAAAAACAACTGCCAATTGTTATTGCTAGGTGTATAAACTACTCTAACACTAGCCCAAGAAGCATTCGCTGCTAAAAAATCACTTGCAGGAGCGACAATTACAGTCTGTGTTCCCCCTAACCCGTTTGTGTATTTTATTAACTTAAGTGTATTCGTTGTGGTCCCTTTAACTTCAATTACTGCATATCCATTCCCAACAGTGTGTAAGGTAGAACTAGTGGCAGCTAATACAACCGCAGACCCATATGAACCAGCAGCAAAACCCGATAAAGCCGTACTACGATTGGTTTTCATATTAAATGTCCATGTAATAGGTCCAGAATTACTACTAAGAGTAGCGTTAAATGGACTTGAATAAGTTGACAAAGAACCCGTTACATAGGTTTGTCCAGCCGTTTGCGCAGTGGGTGTTGCACTAGAATTTCCAGGAAGAATTTGCAAAGCATAATCTGTTCCAGTATTCAAATTCGTTCTTGAAGTGGCTCCTGAAGCAGAAGCCGAACCTGTAGCTGTTGTTGCCGTTGTATAAGTCATGCTAGGGGTGCCTCCATTTGTTAATGGCTGAACTACAGAACCTCTATCAAAACTCTCACTAAAAACAGTTGTTGTTTGAGACCAACCAAAGTTAATCCCAAATAACAGAAAACATAAGCAATAAAAAATCTCCGAGTATTTTTTACAGAAAGGTAAAATTGAATTCATAATTTATTTGATTAAAAATGTATTAAAAAGTATTTTGTTGAATAAAATAAAAATGCGTGTACGAACACGAATAAACAAAAATATAAAAAAAGCAATACCAATTCTAAAAATTGTAAAAAAAAATATTTTTTTATAAAAATTTGATAAAAAAAATATGCAGACTCCAAAAAAAAGGTAGTATTATTAAGAAATTTATAGTTTGGACGTAAAAAAAGCTGTCAAAAATGACAGCTTTAACTCTAACTTAATATAAAACTAAAAAAAAACTTTCTTTACAACGGTTACTCCAGAAGCTAAAGTTATCTCAACAAAAACCACCCCTTTTTTATTATAAATAGTCATAACTTTAGTTGTATTGTCTATATGTTCTTCATTGACAATAACCCTTCCCAAAACATCAATAATCTTTACTTTCGAAATGTTATCTAATAATGATTTTATGAATAGTTCATTATTATTAGAATAGACCAAAACAGTGTTTGTAATTGCATTTGATGGAACTAACAAATTTGGTAAAACATATTGTATAGTAAAGCGATCATTAAAATTTCCTGTAATGGATGAAAACTGATAGGATTGTAGTTGCAGATTTGTATATAATCCAAGATAATTGTCTACTAAATAAATATCTTGATTTATAAATAATCCATCAAAATGATCCAATGAAATAGTGAAATTCCCCGCTATATTTGTGCTAAAACCTAATGTAACACTATCTTGATTAACAAAAGGACTAACTCTAGATTGAATAGCACATTTATCATTTGTAGAAGATAGGCTATAGAATTGTACAAATTCATTTGACTGTAAATCTTTTGCGTCATATAAATCATCAAATCCATTAGTGGCTCCTACAACATAACAAATAAGTTGTTGTTTAAACAAACCTAAATCATTGGTTAAATTTAACCAAAACTTATCACTTTCTTCATTGTTTGTTGCTGAATTTGAAGAAGTATTTTGCTGTTTATAAAAAGCATTATTAAAGCCAGATATTCTGTGAGTGTTTTTAAAGACGAGATTTCCACTGCCTAATCCTTCTACAAAAAAACCTTGCTCAGCATCTATATATCGATCTGGCGCAACACCTCCTGAAAATGAAGGTGAACCTGTTCCTATTCCAGCTGGTATGGCAGCATTGTAAATAGCATAATCATTAGTAGAATAATTATTAGCGGTTAAAGCTGTTTTGTGTGTCCAAAAATAAAAATTTGGCTTTATAGCTGTGTTGTTATCTTGATATAAAGCTACTGCATCTATAGCACTTGGATACGGATTCCCTAACAAATTAAAAATTCCTGAAGCACCATCTATAGCTATAGTGGTATTACCATTATTAGGAATACCATTAAAAGTTGCAGTATATTGAGAAGGAGTAACAGCATCAAAAGTATCTGGACCTCTAATAATATATCCTTTCCCTAATACCATGGTATTTGTTGAACTTTCGTTTGCCCAATTATTTGACGACGCATTAAAAGAAAAAAACTTGTCTAAAGAACTTAAAGGAGAAACATTAATCAATTGTTGATTATTTACGGGTGAAGACCAGTAAGTGAAATCATATTTTCTAATTAATGCTGTTTTACGTAAAAATGAGACCTTAGTAGGGTCATAACAAGTATTAGTGGCTACACTATTAGTTTGTATGAGACTTGCTGTATCATTAAAAACTATTGAGCCACCATTTACATAAAGTGCATCTGTCAAATTTAGGGAGTTTCCTGAACTTATTATCACGTTACCACTTGTTACAGTACAACTACATCCAGTTATATTACTACTTGAGGTAAAGTCTCCTTGAAATTCTATTGAGTCAGCAGCTATCGGAGGGTTGTTACCACTCCACGAACCAGACGACCATAGATTATTATTAATCGTTATAGTTACCACATTACTAGATCCTGTAGAACAAGTAGAATTAGTCACATTTGCTCTATAAAAAGTTGTTGAAGATAAATTTGAACTGCTGTAACTGCTTGATGTAGCTGAAGAAATATTTGCCCAGCTACTATTATCAGATGATTGTTGCCATTGAAGAGTTCCAGTTGAACTAGCCAAAGTTATTGTTGCATTTCTTCCTTTACAGATTATTGAGCTAACAGAAGAAGCTGTACCTACTACATTGGAAGTAGTAACTCCAGTTGTATTTGTAACTCCAGTTAAATTTACTCCAGAAATTAAAGTTGAATTGGATTCTAAAGTTACTAACTGACCACCAAAATTAACTGTTGAACTATTTGAGTTCGAAAGTGTAGCATTTAAACCAAAAGTTAAAGTTCCTGTTGTAATATTAAATGTATTGGCAACACTTCCTGTAAAACTCAATAGCCCATTGATTCTTGCTGTTCCAGCTAAATTGACAGTCGTTGATGTTGATGCTGCATTATTGGTAATCGTTAAATTAGCATAATTTAATGGAGATAAAGTTTGAGCAGAAGCACTTCCTCTATTATAAATAACAGTTGAACTACAACCTAGAGTCAATGTCGCGCTGGTGTCTGTACTAAAAACTGTTCCCTTTGTAGCAGAAGTAGGGTCTATTGTAAAAATACCTTGGCTTCTTGATCCTGATATAGAGCCATTAATTACAGCATTACCTCCAAGAGATAAAGTAATAAAATTCGAAGATGTCGCTGATAATGAAGAACCTGAGTCTATAATTAAATATTTAACTACTGGCGTTTGTGTTCCTGTTAAAGCTACCGAAGTATTATTTGTTATTTTTAATTGATTATAGGTTGATGCTGAAACACTAACACCTGTCTGACCATTAGCATAAGTTAAATTAGTAGATGGATCTGGTGAATTTACAGTAGGAATATTACTGTCTTGAAATATTAATTCATTACTTCCAGATAAAGGTGCTAAAACATTAAATTTCGAATTTGACAATACCTTTAATGGATTTGAAGCAGTCATAGTAAATGTAATGGAAGGTGAAGTTCCATTACCAACAATTAATCTATTCGAGGTCGAGATTGAATTACTTCCGATATTCCATGGAGCTGTAGTAGAAACATTTGTGGTATTAACAATATAAAAGGCTTGCGCATAAGTAGCAGCACCAAAATCGGGAGGATTAGCACCAGTTCCATTTGTGTTTGTCCCCCAGCTTGTTAAAGAATCTAATGCCCCTACTCCATTATAATAATAATTGGTATAAGAAGCTCCAGTAAGAGCTATTGTTTGAGTGGGTGCATTAGTATTTGTAATTGTAACATTTCCGTTATAAACACCCGTTGGTTGGCCAGTTTTTAATCTAATATTTAATGGTGTGCTTGCCAAAGTTCCGCTAGAAGGCGTTAAAGTTATACTTGAATAATAATTACCGTCTATAGCTGGATTATTAATTTCATAACCCGAAGGTGAAGTAACAGTGACATTTCCTGATAAAGTTGAACCGCTAACACTAAATGATTGTGAAGAAGAAGCAGCAGTAGGCAACGCATTAAAATTAGATAATGATGTTGGGGTAGCTACTAAACTACCTGTGCAAGAAAAACCAGAAAGGTTTAAACTACTTATTGTTATTGGATTTGCAGCAGTAGAACTTGCGTTATTTCTCCAATAAATTACACGAACTATAAAATCTGTATTTGTAGCTAAAGTGAATGTTGAAGAAGATGATATGGTAAAAGTAGTAGCATTAGAAGTTGAAAAAAGTGAGCCAACCAATAATGAGTTAGCCGTAGCTCCAGTTGAAGCAGTTGTAAGAGTTAATGCCGTAAATGTTGTCCCTCCATCAATAGAATAACCTGCGTTTATTGACATTCCTGTTGAAAGGGCAGCAGATGAACTTGCTGTAAATGAAAATGGCGCAATAGTCAAATAATTTCCAATCGAAGGGGAAACCTTAAATTCTATAAATGGGTTTATAGGAGTTCCTCCAACACTGTTGAATGCGGCAGAACAAGAAGATGCTGCTTTACCGCCTGTGCCAGTACCTAATAGACCCGATCCTGAAAAAGAAGTGCTTGTAGAAAAAAGTGGACTACTAATTACTGCCGTTACTGGGGTAACAGCGCCAGTAGATGTGGCAGTCAAATTTGTACTCAATGGCCATGAAGCTGTAAAGGCTTGTCCAAAAGCTCCAGAAATACCAAAAAGAAATAGAAAGCTAACAAAACAACTTTTTCTGTTAACCCCTTTTATTCTTCTTGTTACCGATAAATAGGAATTCTTACTCATTACTTTAAATACTCTCGTGTTCGCACACGAATAAGCAAATATAAATTTTTTTACTATATAAAATAAAAAAAAGATAATTATTTAGATGTTATTTTAAAAGTATAATATTTGTTTTGACTTCTTAAAGTAACTATGTACATTCCTTTTTCTAGAATAACATCAGGCTTAACAATTATTGTGTTTTCAACAACATTGTCGACTTCTTTATATAATAATTGTCCTAACATATTAAAAATTTCAATTTCAAGTTTTCCAATTAAGTCATCATTTATTGCTATATTAAATTGATTGTTATAGAATGGATTAGGATAAATACTCATGGTATTCTGACTCCAAGCCTCGTTATCTAAAACACCTGTACCTTCATAAACACCTCTATTAGGCACTGCTGATGTGGATATAGTTGCACCATAAAAATCGAATCCTCCATTAGTCGTTATAAGTCTCCCACTTGAAATCGCTGGAGAATTTGGATTGAGTTTATAACCATCAAGTGCAGCGTTTATACCAATTCCTCCAGCACCAGGATTTAAAAATAATGGATCTGATATTAACTTTGCACTATCTTGTGGTTCTCCAGAAGGGTGGTTACCATAAAATATATTGTTTTTAAAATTTCGAACCTGTCCAGTTGTTCCAAAATCATAAGATGCTCCAGAACCCGTGCTGCTCATATTATAAATAATGTTATTAAAAAAATTATAAGTATGATTGTTTCCAGAATTTTCCTTAATAATTGATGGACTAATGCCTGACTTTATATAAAAAACATTATTATATATTTCATTTCCTGCAGAGGCGTAATTAAAATATACAATGGAACCACGATCATTTTGACTAATACAATATCTTAAAGTACAACCAACATCTTCTGGATCCGGGATTCCAGTATTATTATTATTAGATCCTCTTGCATTACATCCCCAATAAATTCCATGAGAATTATCATGGCTATAGCTATACTGGAAAATAATACCCACACTTCCAAAATCAGGGTCATACATACTTCCATCTATATTACCAGGATCTACTTGTTGCGTTTTTGCTCTATTATAATATCCTTCATTATATTGAAAAACAGTACCTTTTGCTCTAGCTGTGAACATAGTATTACCCGTTGTGCCTAATGCAGTTTCATAACAAACATTGCGCTCAACTAAACCTGTTTCATCCGTGCAACGAATTATCATGGCATTTTTTCCAATATGGTGAATAGAATTATTACTAACTTTAATATTGGTAAATTTTCTAGAGGTCCATTGAGCCAATTCGGTACCTCCTGGATAATAGACATTATCTTCATTGTCAAATGCTAATCCTATATTTTCGCTATAAGCCACTTCACATCCATCAATTAGCACATCATTAAATCTTGAATTACTCGCAGAATTCTCATTGAGCACTGCAAAATAAATTCCACCTGTTCTTTTAGGAATAGCTCCATTTACAGCAACTTCGCCATTACCTAGTTGTCCTTTTATATTATGAATATAAAGATTTTTTAAATAAATATGGCTGCAAACAGCAGTGTTTGATGTAGTTAACACCTTGTCTTTTATAGCAATCATAACCCCTCTCCTATCGGCTCCTAATGGATTATTATTTACTGTAACTCCATTATTATTTACTCCTGAAATTCCTATAAAAAAAATACTATTAGGATTAGCTGTTGATTCAGTAGTTAAAGGATAATTTGTGATTTCTAAATTGTTAATTTCAATATAATCCTGATTATATAAATAAACAACCCCTTGGTCAGCAGTGGTTATTCCATTAGTCCTAGTAGGACCACTACCATTTAATATAGGTTTAGCTCCTGTTCCATATTGATCAATTACAATAGGAAAAGTAGCAAGTCCTGAACCTGAAAATTTTAATTGTTGACCATACCAAACACTTCCACATTTTAAATAAACTTTATCATTTGGCTGTAAAGTCATGGTGTTTAGTTTGGTTATGTTTTTCCATGGAGTTGATATTGAAGTCCCATTATTAGAATCAATTCCTGCTACGGAATCTAAATAATAAGTAGCAGCACTAGCACTAGAATCAATAAATAAAAATAACAACAAAAAAAGTAAAGAAAAATTAACTTTCCTTATATTATAATCTATCCCCAAAAATTGCTTAATCAACATGATAAGTATGTACTTTATTACTATTATTAAAAAGTTTAGTTTTAAGTCCACATTTAATGAATTGTAGAGACTCAAGACTTTAGTTACTAAAAATATTTATTTTTAAATGATAAATTATTTCTTAATAATTTTAACTATTTCTTTTTTTCCTTCGGAAATTATTTGAACTAAATAAGTTGATCTTTCAAGTTTAGACATATCTATCTGTAAACTTTCATCGCTAGTCTTATTTTCATAAACGATTTGCCCCATTACATTGTATATAACAATATCAGAAACAGCGTTTATATTAGAAATTGTCAATATGCCTTCAACCGGATTTGGATAACAAATAACTTTAATTGCATCATCAACCGGATTAGGATTAACTATAGTATTACTACTTTCTCTTTTTATAACACCTGTTCCTTCATAAGCACCTCTATTTGGAGGCAAAGAATTGGATACAGTATAACCATAAAAATCAAAACCTCCATTAGTTGAAATTACCTTACCATTAGAAATTACTGGTGAAGTGGACTTCAATTTATAACCATTTAAAGATGTTAAACCATTGGTACCGGTTCCTGCACTTACAAATAATGGATTAGAAGTAATCTTAAAAGTATCAATTGCTGAAGAAGGTTCGCTAGAAGGATGATTACCATAATAAACATTGTTTAATATTGACCTCGTTTGACCAACTGTTGCAAAATTATAGCTCCCAGAACCTGAATTATATATAATATTATTATTATAATTATAAGTGTGATTATTTCCAGAATTCTCAGATATTATAGTAGGTGATAAACCAGATTTAATATAGAAAACATTGTTATAAATTTCATTTCCAGCAGACGAATAGTTAAAAAACACCAACTTTCCTTTATCATTTTGACTAATACTATAACGCAATGTACAACCTACATCTCCTGGATCAGGAATTCCTGTAGTGTTATTATCAGACCCTCTTGTATTACAGCCCCAATATATACCTTGAGAATTATCATGACTATAGCTGTATTGGAAAATAATACCAACACTACCAAAATCAGCATCATACATACTTCCATCTATTGATCCTGGATCAACACTTTGAGTAGTGGCTCTGTTATAATATCCTTCGTTATACTGAAAAATAGTTCCTTTTGCTCGCGCTGTGAACATGGTGTTCCCTGTTGTTCCTAAAGCAGTTTCATAACAAACATTATGATCAACTAAACCGGTTTCATCAGTACATCTTAGTATTAAAGCATTTTTTCCAATATGATGAATCGCATTATTACTAATATGTACATTACTAAAACGTCTTGCATACCAATTATTATATTCGGTAACATCCGCAGTAATTGAAGAGTTTTGGCCACCAGGATAATAAACATTGTCTTCATTATCAAAAGCAATTCCTATATTCTCACTGTAAGAAATACTACAATTGTTAATCAAAACATCATCAAATCTGGAATTACTGGTTGAACTTTCATTTAATACTGTAAAATATATTCCTCCTGTGCGTTTTGGAATAGCTCCATTAATAGTTGATGAACCACTTCCTA
This sequence comes from Flavobacterium sp. N1994, assembly GCF_025947145.1. NCBI lineage: Bacteria > Pseudomonadati > Bacteroidota > Flavobacteriia > Flavobacteriales > Flavobacteriaceae > Flavobacterium > Flavobacterium sp. N1994. Next base: position 65,677 of record NZ_CP109999.1, on the reverse strand, counting down.
ATTGTCCTTTTACATGATGTATATTGAGATTTTTTAAATAAACATGGCTACAAAGTCCTTTGTCTTTTACAGCTACCATTACTCCTCTTCTATCAGCTCCTAATGGATTATTATTTAAGGTTCCATCTGAAATTCCGGTAAAGAAAAGATTATTGGGATAAGATGAACTGGTTAGTTTACAATAAAAAGTAAACGTTACGCCTCCACTTGTAGTTGACCCTGAAGTAACTTTTGGATAGCCTCCAGTTGTTGCACTGGTTCCAGCTACAGTAACAAGGTAAGCATTAGTACCGTAGTAAACAATTTGATTTAAACTATAGGCCGTTTTGATAGCATATGCCAAAAGCGTTGGATAATTTGTAATTTCAATATTATTAATCTCAATATAATCTTGGTTGTATAAATAAACAACCCCTTGATTGACAGTTGTCAAACCGTTTCCATTTATAACTGGTTTAGCTCCTGTTCCATATTGATCTATAATAATTGGAGAAAGACTGTTTCCAGAACCTAAGAATTTTAATTGTTGCCCATTCCAAACACTATTACATTTTAATAAAATCTGGGAACCTGAAATCAAAGTAAGTGTATTTACTTTACTAATATTTTTCCATGGCGTTGTTATGGAAGTACCATTATTATTGTCATTTCCATTTACTGAATCTATGTAATAATTCAAAGCACTGACACTGTTAGTATTAAATAAAAATAACAATATAAAAAAACCATAAAAGATTTTTCTATTACAATATCCTGTCTGAAAAATAGCATTATTCATAATATGAAATTTTATTAATATTTTTCGAGTTTAGTTTTAAACCCCTATTTTTTATGATAGAAATTCAAAACTAAACTCGAAAAAAATGGTTTAAATTAATTTTTTACAACCTTAACAGTGGCTTTCTTACCTTCTGAAACCACTTGAACAAAATAAGTTGAAGCATTTAAAGTAGATAAATCTATTTGCAAACTTGTACTATTAGGTGATGTTTCATAAACTTTTTGTCCAATACTATTGAAAATAGTCACTTCTGAAATTTCTTTTGAATTTGACAATGTAATTTTATCTGCTACAGGGTTTGGATAATATTTAAAATCAACAAGTTCTTGATTTTTAATTCCTAAAGATGCTGGAACAACTTCTCCTGTTGATAACATTAAAGCTCCTGAATATCCTTCAAATGTTATTTGACTTAATTGTGTAGCAGTTAATCCATTTGCATCTAAACCAACAAAAAGTTTTCCATTAGTCCCAGAACCACCTGGTGTTCCTGTCCATCCTTTAACAGTTAATGTCTTACCTGCAATCCAAAAATCAGCAGGACCAGGATTACTAGTACTACTATTTGTAAAAACCAAGGCATGTGGAGTAGCTCCCAAAGTCAAAATAGAGTTATCTAACAAAGATATAGTTCCAAAATTTTCATCGTAATCTGCGTTCAAGTTACCTGAAAGTTCTAAATTAGTAATGTCTGGTATAACTTCTGAAGCTGATAAAGAAACTCCTGCTGTACTAGTATTTGCAATAATCAATGCTGTAGCTGGAGGAAAATTAGCCTCTAAAGATTGTGCTCCCGTTCCATTAAACGTTATTCTATTTAAAGCTGTCATGACACCAGCACCTGGAACAAATGCTCCTGAAATAGTAATATCATTAGGAAAATTACGAGGTCCACCAGTAGTATCTAAGTTAACAAATGATCCTTGAGAAATGGTTTGTGTAGTATTAGTACTAGTATAGTTGTAATAAACAGAATAAGGCCAAGTAATACCTGATGGTAATGCTGTTGAGAAAGCATACTTAGTTTTTAAAATTCCTGTTCCTGATAAAGTGTTTATAGATCCTAGTTTGTAGGTATCCATTAATAAAATAGAATTAGCATCAATATTTAAATTTCCAGCAACAGAGATATTACCAGCTGCTTTGGCACCCAATAGGCCTTGTGTCAAAATAGATAAATTTCCATATACACTTGCTGGCACACTCTGAGCATCAACGCCATCAAATATTACAGTTGAAGATGGGTCAACTCCACCGCTTTCGAAAGTTGGAAAAACAGTCAAGTGACTAATTCTTAATGTAGCATTTGCATTCAATTTAACTGTACCAGACAAAAATGCTGTAGCTGAAACAACTAAAGAATTTGAAACTGTTCCATCGCCCAATACTACTTTACTTCCTCCTCCACTAACTGTCCAATCTGAACCTATAGTAGTTCCCGTGTTGAAGATATTAAAAATCTGACCATCAGTTGTAAAATTAGCTGGATGTGTTCCAGTTGCACCATCAGGATTTGACCACCAATTATTTTTGTCAGAACAATCCGATCCAGATGCAACATAAAAATTAGTAGTACCTAACTGTCCTAACGTAACTTTATAATTATCAAAATAAAAATTCACAGCAGTGGTGCTATGATTAAAAATCGTACCAAAATAAGGAAGAGAAACACCTACAAATCCAGCAACATCTGTTACTTCACCTATACCTGTTACTCCACTTCCTGGAGCGCTCAACCCATAAGGATTTGGAAATGGAGCTGCTGTTGTCGCTGCAGTCTCATCACGTTGAAACATATTCCACTTATTAGTTGTTTTATTATAGGTAACGTTAACCGAAACAACTTCTCTTATACTCACCAAAGTTATACCTTGTATAATAGTTGTCAAATTGGCTGTAGCCCCCATTCCGTTTTGAAAACTAACCAAGTCATAAGTGTTTTTAGTCCCTACACCACCCATAACTACTGCATAACCTTTTGCAGCAGGATCTAAGGGACTCAATTTATCACAAGCCAAAATAGCTCCAACTCCATATTGGTATGCAGGAGTGGTATCAAAACCAGACATTGTTGTAGTTGATCTATTATGTTTTATATTAAAAGACCACGTTAATAATTGAGAATTAGATTGCAAAACGGCATTATAACCACTAACACCCGTCATAGTTCCCATTACCAATTCTGTTCCAGCTGTAGTACCACCAGAAATTTTTACTCTATAATCTGGATTGCCTGCAAAATCATTTACCCCTTGAGATGTTGTTGCAATAACTCCTGTTGCAGAAGGTGTAAGAGTATAAGTCATGGATGGTGTACCACCTGGACTCACTACTGCTCTATTAAAATCATCGCTAAATACAGTGGTGACTTGTGCATTGATCAAATTACTTACAAATAGTAATCCAAATAATAACATTAAAGCAAAGGGTTTAATGTTTAAAAAAAAATGTATTTTTTTTTTCATAATAAAAGGTTATTGTTTTTTGTTTATAAAAAAGGTTTTATTTTTAATTTCGTGTTCGCACACGTTGAAAGTCCAAATTTAAATAAAATTTTAATAAGCAACTATTTAAATTAAATAATTTTATAATTATAATGGTAAATAATTTCATTCTGTGGAATTAATCAATATTTAAATTGCACATTTAACAAAAAAATTGTTTTTTATTTATAAATAAAAAACAATTGTATTAAAAAAACTTTTAATTTCTAACTAAAAAGTGAAGTGGTTGACTAAATTCATATAAAGAATTACAAGCACTGTCAAATTAATTTGGAGAACAAATTACGTTTTTTCTGAAATTATGAAGTAAAAAAATGATTAAATATTATTTAAGATAATGAAATTAAGCACCTAGAATTCAAGACAGATATTGGTATAAAACAAAAAAATGTATAATTATGTATTACTTGGAGATAAAGGCTATTTGCATGAAAGTATACTATTAGATTTGTTTAAAAAGGTAAAAGTCAAATTAGAAAAACCAAAAAAGATGAATGAAAAAACTATAAACCATCACATTAAATATAGAGATAAAGAAGGATAATTCTTTCTATTATGTGACCTTTTTCTAATTTAGAAGTAGTTATGGAAAATCATTTCAAGGCCTTAAAACAAGAATTTTATCAAAAAAACATCCAAAAATTTTCAGCAATTCATCAATAAATTTATTTTTGAGAAACCAATAAATAATAGCAATACAAAACTAATTTAATTATACATAATGGGGTATATATTTAGTACTATTCTATCCAATTTTCTTTTGTAATAATCTCAATTGGCATGTATATATTCTTATTACTTTCTTCTTTTAAAACTAATTTTTTATATAGTTTAGTAATACCTATGTAACCCTGCTCTTCAGGTTTTTGATTTATTAAAAAATCAATATATCCTAATTTTAAATATTCAATGTTTTGTTGCAATAAGTCATATCCTATAATTCTAATATTTGGTAAATTATTATTTTTAATAAACTTAGCAACAATATAGGATCTTGAATTAGGAATATAGACAGCATCTATATCATTAAACATTTCTTTTGTCAAATAAACTTTACCGTTCTTAATAATATTAATTTCTTTAAAATTAATATTTAATTCATTCTTGTTTTCAAAATAGGAATAAAACCCTTTAACTCTTTGATTAAAAATAGAAGTGATATCATTTTCTTTTGCAATTTTTGCAATAAGTATAGAACTGTTTTTTTTGATACCATAACTAATCAGTTTTGCAGATAGAAGCCCTGTTTGATAAGCATCTTGTCCAATATAATATTGATTGTAATTTTCTACAATATTGGAATCAATCATTATAATTGGAACATTTTTTTTTGTATACTCGTTAAGAAAACTGAGGGATTCATTATGAAATATTGGAGCGAAAAGCAAGCCGTCATAGTCTAACTTTAACAATTTTTCGGCATTTTTTTTAAAAGAATTAGAGTCATATTTATAATAATAATAATCAATAAAAAAACCAAAGTTGCCATATTCTTTTTCCGCTTTTTCTATACCGTAAATAGGTAATTTCCAATATTCTAGTTCATTGTGTTTTGGAAGAAATACAGCAATTCTAAATTTTTTATTAAATGCTAAATTACTAGCAAATATATTTCGTTTGTAACCGTGTTTTTCTATTAAGGCATTAACGATATCAATATTTTCTTGTGTTACTTGGCCTCTGTTATGAATTATTCTATCGACTGTTCCTGGAGATACATTTGCTAGTTCAGCAATCTTTTTTATGGTAATCATATTTAATATTATTAGTAAGAATATACAAAACTAAACTTACCTCTTTTGGGTTATTGTATGCAGTGTAGTATATTTAAATCGTGTTTTTTAAGATACTAATATTCAGGGTTTTGGATTTTTAAAACAAAAATAATAATTGCAAATTTAATAAAAAAACTATTGATTGATTATAGAAATTATTAAATCAATTAATAGTTTTTTGTTTACAAATATTCCGAAGTTCGCGCTAGTGTCATTCCTGTAAAGCATTTACTAAGCAGCATTTTATTTAAAAGCTGTAAATCCGATTGAAAAAAGTTCGAGATAACTCCCTCTTTTCCACAGAAATCCTGCCATCGGCGGGATTTTTTATTTTAGTAGCATAGCTCCCCTTTATCTTTAAACTCCCCCTCCCGCTGTCTGCACTACACGGTAGTTTGCTCCCATCGGGGCTATAAACTACTACAGTAATTCTTAAACTATGTTACTATTCGTGTTGTTATTTATAAAGTGGTCAACGTAATTTATAAAACTCCACTTGTAATTTATAAAAGTCCAGTTGTAATTTATAAAACTCCTCTTGTAATTTATAAAACTTCACTTGTAATTTATAAAGTAGCTATTGTAATTTATAAAACCCCAATTTCCAATTCACAATTCATAATTCACAATTCACAATTAAAAAAAATCCCCTTCATCTCTGAAGGGGATTTTTGTTTATCGTTTAAGCGTAAAGTGCGCTTTAAATTGTTTAGCTGTGGCGTTTTCTATATAATCTACACTAAACCAGTAATCGTCTGAAGGTAAGAGATGTCCGTTAAACGTTCCATCCCAACCATCGCCTGTAGAACTAATTTGTTTCAACAGTTTGCCATAACGGTCAAAGATGTAAATCCTTGCATCAGGCTGTCCACCTAATCCAACAATATTCCAGGTATCATGTATGCCATCGCCATTCGGGGTGAAGTAATGTGGGTAATCAATGATTTGTACATCTTCTATTATAAGCTCCTCACAACTATAAGCGATGCCGCCTTCAGTGTCCCAAACATGGATCACATGGGTTCCTAACGAAACACTGTCAAAAATAGTGCTCGCCTGTCTTGGTCCATCATCTAAACTGTATTCATACGTTCCATATCCTTGAATAAGTACCGTAATAATTTGTTGCTCAGTAAAGGCATTAGTTACTGTATACCCAATAGTTCCAGTCGGAATAGAAGCTTGCCCTGATTGTATCACTGCAAACGAAGCCGAGGTACTATCACAAGCCAATGCACTATTACTAGTAACATGCACCGTATAGTTTCTAGTAGCTCCCGTTGCCGATGAAGTGTTCACCGTATACGTTGGTCCTGTTGCCCCTGCTATCGGAGTAGTGGCTGCATCCTCAAACCATTCAAAAGTATAATTCCCGGGATTAGCAATACCACTATCTAGTGTTAATGGTCTTACTACTGCGTTGGTATCAAAGTTAACACAAATCGTATTCACACCATTATTCGTTACGATAATAGGATTAGGATAACGCTCCACGGTGATATCAATAGTGGTAATAGCATAACATAACGGTGTAATGGTATTACTGCTGTTCTCTACCTTAACCCATATTGTATCGGTATCTGGATCGGTTTGATAGGCTTGAGCTTGGGCTAGTGTTAAGGCATTTGTCCCTGCTGTAGCGTCTGCCAAACTAGTATAATAACTTACTAAGAATACCGTTGGGCTTTGTCCATTAAGGATAGCCGTAGCATATTGAGTCAAGTCAATTTGGTGGATACCATCATAAGGGTCATTATAATTATCACATTCTGCAAAAGTTTGTGGCCCTGTAGCGGTAGCATATTGTTCTACGGCTAAAGTAAGTACTCCTGTATTAGTACATCCTGTGGTATTGTTTACTACTCTAATGTAGATGTTTTGTGAATTGGCAGTAACATTAGTATACGGAGATACTAGCGGTAGTTGTCCTGTATTAGTCAGTGGATTAGCGCCTGCTGCTGTTAAGTAGTAGCTTATCGTAAAGTCTGTAGTAGCTTGTGCTGCTCCTAGTATCTGTGGGGCTAACAATGGGTTAGTCAAATCAAATGGGGCTAATCCATCGGTATCATTATCACATACTCTATAAGGAGCTAATGGTTGTACTACCGTTGGCAGTGGATTCACTTTCAAAGCTTGTTCAACCAGTACATAACAGTGATTCCCTTGATAGTCCACTCTGGTGTTCTCTACTCGTATCCAAACATTAGTCCCCACTAAAGCGTTGGTTGGGGTTAGTATTTCGTTGGCTACAATATTATTTTCTGCATCTGCTTGTGTTGGGAAGTAATGGAAACTTAAGTTCGGGTCATTATTTCTAATGTAGCTTTCATTAACCGTTAAATCAAAATACTCCAACATATCTCCTGGATTGTTATCATCACATTTTGGTGCCAAAGCTGGTGGATTGGTATTTGGAGTTGGAATTGGTAAGACTCTAATATCCAAGGTCGTGATACTTTCACAATTCGCCGGTGCTGGACTACTCACTACTACTCCCAAGGTTTGTACCGCTGGATGTAATAGGTCGTTTTGATACGCTGTTGGTGTAGTAATTGGATTAGTATGGGTTTGTGCTTCTAGTAAACTTGGATAATACGTTACGGTATATCCTAATAATCCTTGGGTGATTTGCGCATTTTTTACCGTTAAATCAAAAGTATGGTATTGATTGTTTGGATTCGCATCATCATCACACAAACTAAGCGGAGTGGGTGTAGTAAGCAACAGTGGAGTGTTAATATGCAACAAGAAGGTGCCTATATTATAACAATGGGTCACATTGTTCTCTACTCTAACCCATATTGTCTGACCATTACTGCCAACATAGTTCGTGTCTGGTATAATCGGTGCGGTTCCTACTTGGGCTAAAGCTAAGCTGGTGTAATACGTTACACTATAGGCTGTAGCTGGCAAAGGTTGTTGTGATAGAACACTAGCGGTTAATTGGGTTAAATCAACTCTTGTACTTGCATCTTGTGGATTGTTATCCGTATCACATACTGTAATATCAACTAAAGATACTGGCGGTTTTGGACTCGGATTAACATCCAACTCTATGGGAATAACACTAACGCAGTGGGTTAAATTATCTTCCGCTCTGGCATAAATAATCTGTACAAACGGATTAATGTTAATATACTGTGCCGGATTAGGAATCGTAGTACCATTACTAGCGGCATCTTGTGGCGTTTCATGGAAACTTACCGTATAAGTGGTAATCGAGTTTAACAATCCTGGTAACAAACTCGTTAAATCAAAAGTAGTAAAGCCATCTTGATCATCATCACAAAGTGTGTAAGGTTGTGTAGGTGGAATTAAACTTGGTAAAGGCTCTACTCTAATATCCATCGTAGAGATAACAGAACATCCTGTGGCATTATTGGTAATGCTTATCCCTAAGGTTTGAACATACTGTATCTGGTTTTGGTATAATAAGTTGGTGATTTCATTAGTCCCATTCTGAGCATCCCCTAAACTGATATAAAACCTAACCGTCATTCCCGTTTGTCCCAATAAAATATCATTGATCTTACTACCTAAATCAAAGGTCTCAAAGCCGATATTACTTTGGTCAACATCACAAAGAGAATACTGTGGGTAGTTCGGCTGAAGTGAATTCGGTATCGGATTCACTACTAATTGCAAGGTTACTACATCATAGCATCCCGTAGCGATTGTCTCCACTCGAACATAAAGCGTTTGGGTGTTTGGACTAGCATTCACATAACTAGAAATACTAGTGATAGCATTGGTTCCTGCATCTGCATCCGATTGACTTGTGTAGAAACTTACGCTTGTTAATGCTGGGTTGATACTGCCCAATATCTCATTAATTTTTGTGGTTAAATCAAAAGTCTCAAATCCAACTGCTCCTGTGTAATCACATAAAGCATAAGGAGTTGGTTGGGTCGCAACTGGAGTCTTGTTGACTATTAATTGGAAAGGAATAATTTGATAACATGATGAACTACTAGAGTTTACTCTAATATAAATGGTTTGTAAAAAAGGATAAATATTATCATAATTTGAAGGAGTTGGTATAGTTGTACCATTAACAAAGGCATCATCTACTGTTTCATGAAAACTAACGGTATAAATTGGATTTCCACCAGTAATACTATTGATAACCTGTGTTAAATCAAAAGTTACAAAACCATCATTATTAGGATCACAATCCTGTAATGGAAGAGGTGTATTTACCGTAAAATTAGCATTAATACTTACAGTAACTGGTTTGATATCAAAACAACTTCCAACAGTACTCTTAATATAATAAATTCCACTGATAGCGATAGCAGTCGGATTTGGTAGTGGTATTGTAGCTGCTGCATCAATCCAATAGCTCAATATACCACCACCTGTACTACCTACAGTAACAGCTGGCAAAGTAATATTTACAGTACCTGGCAAACATACTGTAGCTGGATTTGTAATTTGTAAATTAGGATTACTTATTGTAACTGTAACCGGTTTAATATCAAAACAACTTCCAACGGTACTCTTAATATAATACGTCCCGCTTACTGAAACTGTTGTTGGATTCAATAATGCAGTTGTAGCAGTAGCATCAGCCCAATAAGTTAATGTTCCTCCTACTGTACTTCCTACAGTAACGGCAGGTAAAGTAATATCTACCGTATTAGGCGAACAAACTGTTGCTGGATTAGTAATGATTAATACAGGTGTTGTGTTTATAGTAACTGTAACTGGTTTAATATCAAAACAACTTCCAACGGTACTCTTAATATAATAAGTCCCGCTTGCACTAACGGATGTTGGATTAGTTAATGAAGTTGTAGCTGTAGCATTGGTCCAATAAGTTAATGTACCTACACCCGTACTTCCGGCTGTAACGGCTGGTAAAGTAATATCAACCGTATTAGGTAAGCAAACTGCTGCTGGATTATTAATACTTAATACAGGTGTAGTTGTAATAGTAACTACAACTGGTTTAATATCAAAACAAGAACCCAATGTACTCTTAATATAATAAGTGCCACTTGTAACTGAAGTTGGATTGGCTAAAGCAGTTGTTGCAGTAGCATTAGTCCAATAAGTTAATGTTCCTCCTCCTGTACTTCCTGCTGTAACGGCAGGTAAAGTAATATCAACCGTATTAGGTGAACAAACCGTTGATGGATTTGTAATGGTTAGTACTGGAGTAGTACTTATTGTAACCGTTACTGGTTTAATATCAAAACAACTTCCAACGGTACTCTTAATATAATAAGTCCCGCTTGAACTAACGGATGTTGGATTGGCTAATGAAGTTGTAGCTGTTACATTGGTCCAATAAGTTAATGTACCTCCCCCCGTACTTCCTGTTGTAACGGCTGGTAAAGTAATATCAACCGTGTTGGGTGAACAAACTGCTGCTGGATTATGAATACTTAATACAGGTGTAGTTGTAATAGTAACTACAACTGGTTTAATATCAAAACAAGAACCCAATGTACTCTTAATATAATAAGTGCCACTTGTAACTGAAGTTGGATTGGCTAAAGCAGTTGTTGCAGTAGCATTAGTCCAATAAGTTAATGTTCCTCCTCCTGTACTTCCGGCTGTAACGGCTGGTAAAGTAATATCAATCGTATTTGGTGAACAAACTGTTACTGGATTTGTAATAGTTAGTACTGGAGTAGTACTTATTGTAACTGTAACCGGTTTAATATCAAAACAACTTCCAACGGTACTCTTAATATAATAAGTCCCGCTTGCACTAACGGATGTTGGATTGGCAAATGAAGTTGTAGCTGTTACATTGGTCCAATAAGTTAATGTACCTGCACCTGTACTTCCTGCTGTAACGGCTGGTAAAGTAATATCAACTGTATTAGGTGAACAAACTGCAGCTGGATTAGTAATAGTTAATGATGGTGATGGGTTAATCGTAACGACAACTGGTTTAATATCATAACAACCACCAAGAGCACTTTTTATATAATAAGTACCACTAGTTGTTATTGCCGATGGATTTGTTAGTGCTGTTGTAGCTGTTGCATCAGTCCAATAACTAATTCCACCACCTCCTGTACTTCCTGCTGTAACAGCTGGTAAAGTGATATCAACAGTATTGGGTGAACAAACTGCTGCAGGATTGTGGATACTTAATACTGGTGTAATAGCACAAGTAGAATAACAAGTATTTGTTTGGCTTGGGGTACATACACCATTCCAAGTCAAAGTAAAAGCAACCCCTTGTCCTGGTCCTGTAACTGGAACATTAAAATGTGAAGGTGCTGTTTGTGTACCTGTAACAGGAGGACCTCCATTAATGGAATAACTATAACTAAAACTAGTTTGTCCAACATTATTAAAATCAAAAGCTACCTGTGTAGTTGTTGTATTAGCAGCATCACAAAACAAAAATGGTGTTGCAGTTGGAGCATTATTACCAATTGTAACAGCAATATCAGCTCTTGGACTTTCACATCCTCCTATGGTTTGGCTTACAAAATAATGAACAACTGATCCAAGAGCTCCTGTTGTTAAAGGGGTTGGAGCAGTTGCAGAAGCAACACCACCAGTAGCATTGGTACCATACCAATTTAATGTTCCCCCAGCACTTGGAGTAGCTGTTAAAGCGGCCGCAGTAGCGTTTTGACAATAAGTAATTGGACTAACAGTAGGTGCAGGAAGTGCAGGAAGTGCATTTAAAGTTATTGGAATTGGATTTGAAATACAACCCGAAACTAAATCTTTGATTTGTGCATTATAATTACCTGGAGTCAAACCTGTAAATGAAGTTCCCACTTGATAAGTTGTTCCTCCATTAACACTATATTGATAATTAGCTGTTTGATATATAAATGTCCCAATGTTAGTATAATCTTGTGGATCTAAAGCTGTCCAATCAGCAGGATTCCAAGTTAAGCTAGGATGTGGAACTGTAACTAATCTTCTAAACGAATAACCAGCTGAATTTGCTGGAGTAAAAGCAATACCATCAGTCCTTCCCCATAAATCAATTTCGACATTTCCACTAGTAGTTAATCTAATATTATCATCCGTATTTACACCTCCACAACCAGCAAAAACTAAATTGGGAAGAACGCCACCCTGATTTGTAGCACTTCCTATAGCAACAACTGCAACAGCATTACTAGCCAAAGAACCCGAAAGCAACAAATCACATGATGCAGTACCGCTTCCATTATTGTATACTTTTAATCTATAATTAGCTAAGTTCTTAGTGGTTCCTGTCCCGTTAAAGATTTCTACATAAGTTAAAGATCCTACGTCTTCATCAGAAACTTCAGAAATAAATAAATCTGTTGGAGCTGGTAAAGGTGCTGGGTTAATAGGACCTGTAAAAACAATACTTCCTGTAGAAACTAAACATGTAGGTTGTGTTACCGTTACTGTTGGAACTGGACAAGGTAAAGAAGCTATACAAGTAGCATTACCAACAGCAAAACATCCTCCTACACCTGTTGGCGTTACCGATATGGCAACTGAATCATTAGGATTTAAACCAGTAACTGGGTAAGATGTATTAGTTGTACTTCCACCACTAACAGAACTACCACCATTGATAGTATAAGAAATAGTATATCCCGTGGCACCTGATACTGCTCCCCAATTAAAAACAACTGAATTAGAGGTTGAAGTTCCACATGAAATTGAAGGAGATGCTGGTTGATTTACTGTTACTGTAACAGAATTTGATAGATTACAAGTTATAGCTCCAGTAAAAGAGATATCATCTAAAGCAAAATCATTCCCAGAAGCAGTTATCACTCTATCATAAAGACAAATTTGTGCAGTTGTACTTGCTCCAGAATTCCATACATAAGTTCTTTGAACCCAACCACAAGTTGCAGCAGGAGCAATGGCTGAACCAATTGAAATACCATTAATTAGGACATCAATATTTGCTGAATTTGGAGTAGCAACTGTTTGAATCCAATAACTAAAATTATAATTTTGTCCAGGAACAACAGGAACAGTCTGACACCAAACTCTATCATTTCCTGCATTCAAATTTGAACCATCTATTGCCATCATATTTCCCGCTCCTCCATGAGCAGTACATGAAGAAAATCCTGCAAACCATGCGTTTGAATTAGTAACAATTCCATATGTCTTTTGAGTACCGGACGGAACAGTTACCGTTAAATACTGATAATCCGTTGTAAATCCAGTATTCCCTTGAGTAAAGTCTCCGTTAAAAATCAGTTCTGCTGTTGAATTTGATGCTGAAGTTACGGTGTAAGTTGTTGTTTGTGTTGGACTAACATTTTGAGAACTTCCAGTGGCAGATAAACTGGCATCAACTGGTAACGATGTCCAATTATAAGTACCTGTACTTCCGCTTGCAGACAAACTTGTTGAACTACCAGAACACATGGTTGTTGGCGAAGCGCTAACATTTAAATTGGCGGGTTCAGTAATAATAATATTGGATAAAGAAGCGGTAACAGGAGGGATATTACTATCGGTTACAGAAATTGAATAAGTACCAGGTCCAAGCCCTGTAAAAATACCGGTGGTATTGGTTTGTGAAGCAGTTCCTGAGATAGAATAGGAAACATAAGGTGTTATTCCATGAACTCCATTAATAACAATTGATCCATTATTAGCATTTGGACATGTTGAATTTGTTGATGAGTAGGTAATAGCTAATGGTTGTGGTGCTGCTGTTACTGACATATCATCAATGGCAAAATCATTTCCAACCGCATTAGTATTATTGTTGAATAATTTTATATTGACACAGGCACTTGTAGGGACAAAAGTATATACCACTTGTTGCCACCCATTTGCTGTTGGTGGAGCCGTTGGATTTCCTGAGACTAAAGTTACTGAACTAGCATTTAAAATATTAACTCCAATATCTGCAGGAGTTGGACTACCAGCCACTGGACCATAAACTGATCTGATCCAATAACTAAAGGTATATGTGGCACCAATTGTCAATGAACAAACACCTCCACCTCCATTACCAGCTTCCCAAAAATTTTGTTGACCACCAGTTGTATTTCCATCAAAGACTAACATATAGCCTGTTCCAGTAGTGTGATCTACACAACTTATAAACGAAGCGGTATTCATAGTTTGAGGGTCTGTAGTAAAAGCCCAATTACCAGAAGTAGTTGTCCCTGAAAATGGAGGATTAATCCTTACGTAACCAGCTCCATTTGAAAAGAAACCAACCACGCTCCCAGTTTCAAAATTACCATTCACAAGTAGGTTTTGAGAGAAACTTTGAAACGAAATTAGTAACAATAAAAGCGTTATTATTTTTTTATATAAAAAAGTAATATGTTTCATTTAAAATATTTTTATAGTAGATATTTAACTTAATTGTTGGAGTTTTGAAAAAAAAGCAAGTCCCAAAGATACCGATTTTAATATAACTCCAAAAACAAAGCTGTATATAAAACCTCAACAAAAGAGGTTTTTACCATCATTTAACAATTTTTTCTTCTCTCTCTTTCTGTCTTCAATAAATTCAACTCTCTACTAGTTTGTCCGGCTACAGATGTATTTTCTTCAGCCCTTCTGATTAAGTAGGGCATCACATCTCTAACGGGTCCAAAAGGTAAATATTTGGCAACATTGTAACCATGTTCTGCTAAATTATAACTAATGTTATCACTCATGCCATATAATTGCCCAAACCAAATTCGGTTATCATTTTTAGCGATACCTTTTTCTGTCATCAGTTCGATTACCTTGTAAGAACTTAATTCATTGTGAGTTCCGGCAAAAATCGACATCATATCCAAATTATCCATCATGTATGCCATAGTGGTATCGTAATTAGCATCAGTAGCTTCTTTGCTTTCGCAGATTGGTGTCGGATATCCTTTCTCTTCAGCCCGATTGTTCTCTTTTTCCATATAGGCACCACGAACTAACTTCATACCGATGAAAAAACCTTCAGATTTGGCTTGCTCGTGTAATTTTTTCAGATAATCTAAACGGTCCCAACGGTATAGTTGCAACGTATTAAAAACAATAGCTTTTTCCTTGTTGTATTTGCGCATCATTTCGGTGACAATATCGTCAGCGGCATCCTGCATCCAACTTTCTTCTCCATCAATTAAAAGTGCAACATCTTTCTCGTAAGCGGTTTTACAAATCAAGTCAAATCTTGAAACCACTCGGTTCCATTCTTTTTGTTCTTCTATAGTTAAGGGTTGTTTTTCTCCAATTTTTTCATAAAGATAAAATCGACCTAATCCAGTAGGTTTAAAAACGGCAAACGGAATTGCTTTTCTTTCTTTGGCAAATTCAACAGTCTTTAAAGTCATTGCTAAAGCGGCATCAAACTGTGCTTCTTCTTCTTTTCCTTCTACTGAATAATCTAATACTGATGAAACACCTTTGGTAAACATTTTGTCTACAACAGACAGACAATCCTCTTCTGTTGTTCCGCCACAAAAATGATCGAAAACAGTGGCTCTGATTAAGCCTTCAACAGGTAAATGAGCTTTGAGTGCAAAGTTTGTAACCGCAGTTCCTATTCGAACTAACGGTTCATTATCAATCATTTTGAATAAAAAGTAGGCTCTATCTAATTCGGTGTCGGTTTTTAGCGCAAAGGCAATTTGGGTATTGTTGAAAATCTTTTCCATTTTGTTGTTATAATGCAACAAATATAAAAAGAGTTTTAGGATTTATTCTATTTAAAAACTAGTTTGAAGTAAGCATTTGTTATTCTATTACAAATAAAAAAGAGAATTGCATTTAGTGTTAGGTTATTTTAAAAAATCTGTCAGCCAAAGCTTTCTGTACTCCGCATTTTTATCATAATCCTGCGCTTGCTTTTCAATATTAAAATAACGATTTCCTCTAGGGTCATTCCCTACTCCAGCCAAATACGCCCAATTCCCCCAATTGCTGCAAACATCATAATCGATTAATTGCTGTTCAAAATAGGCCGCGCCATATCGCCAATCGAGTTTTAAATCGTTGCACAAATAACTGGCCACATTTTGTCTGCCTCTGTTACTCATGAATCCGGTTAATTTAAGTTCTAGCATATTGGCATCCACAAAATCGACTCCTGTTTTCCCATCTATCCAATTTTGGAGTTGCCTACTATTGTGCTTGTTGGTCTCAATGGCTTTGTTTTGGATTCCGTTCTGTTGAAAAAATTTAGTGTGGTATTTCTTCATCATAAACCTAAAATAATCGCGCCATAACAATTCGAAAACCAACCAATAAGTCGATTCATTGGCTCCGTATTGCGCTTCGTATTTTTTGAGTTCATAATAAATTTCTCTTGGCGACAAACAACCTAATGCTAACCATGCTGAGAATTTCGAAGAATACTCCGCACCAATCATTCCGTTGCGAGTATCTTTGTATTTTGATATTGATTTTGTGTCAAAAAAATAATGATTCATTCGATGTAAAGCCTCTGTTTCTCCACCTTTAAACTGAAGTACGGCTCTGGAATCGATGGTGCTTTTTTCTAATCCTAATTCTTCTAAAGTAGGTAAAACAATTTCTGGAATTTCAGGAGATTTAATGGACAAAGGCATTTCAAAAACGCTTCTGATTTTGGCATCTTTTTCAGTTTTCTTCCTGAAATTAGTAAACACATCCGGAATATCTTTGATAGAAAAAGGTAAATCTTCGGCGTGGTATAAAGTGCTGGTGCTATAGGTTTCAAATTCGCATCGAAGCTTAAACAGTTCTGATTTTACTAAGTTTTCAGTTTCGTTTTCTTCATAAGTAACTTCTCGTTTGGCAAAGACTTTATAAGCTTTGTATTCCTGAACCATTTTCGGGATTTCGATTTCGGGCTTTCCTTTTACAACAATCAATCCAGAACCTAATGCTCTTAGATTCTTATCCAAATCGGCAACAGATTCTAGTAAAAATTGTGCTCTAAAACTTCCTGTCTTTTGAAAACCAAACTCCGTTTCTTTGAACTGAGCTTCATCAAAACAATACACCGGAATAATTTCGTCACTCTTGGCAATGGCTTTTACCAAAGTTTCATTATCGTGCAAACGCAAATCGGTTTTAAACCAAACTACAACTCTTTTCATAGGTTATTTATATTTTTCAAATAATAATCGGCTTGCTCTAACAAACTGATTTTGTCTTCGGAATTCATTTTTCTCCAAACATTATACATCATTCCGATGCGAGGATTTTTGGCGAGTTTTGCTTCGTTTTTATCATAAAAATTCCAATACAAACTATTGAAAGGACAAGCTCTTTCACCCGTTTTTTTCTTCTTGTCATAATAACACGAACCACAATAATGACTCATTTTATCAATGTAGGTTGCTGAACTCACATAAGGTTTTGTTCCCACGATTCCCCCATCGGCAAACTGACTCATACCACGGGTGTTGGTGATTTCAACCCATTCAATCGCATCGATATAAATTCCGAGATACCAAGCATCGACTTCATCTGGATGCACTCCGGCCAACAAAGCAAAGTTGCCAGTAATCATCAACCGTTGGATGTGATGGGCATAAGCATACTTTAAGGATTGCGAAATCGCATCTTTGAGGCAATTCATTTTAGTGTTGCCTGTCCAAAACCAGTCGGGTAATTTTTCAGTGTTCTCGAAGAAATTCAGAGACGCGTAATCTGGCATTTTCATCCAATAGATACCTCGCATGTATTCGCGCCAGCCAATAATTTGCCTAACAAAACCTTCTAGTTGGTTATACTCTATTTCCTGCTGACGGTCTTCCCATTCCTGAATGGCTCTATCAATAACTTCTTTGGGAGAAATCATTTTCAGGTTCATTGAAAAAGAAAGACGTGAGTGATACAACGACCATTCATTCGGCGTCATCGCATCTTGATAGGAACCAAACAATGGCAAACATTCTACAACAAAAAAATCGAGTAACGCTAACGATTGAGTTCTATTAATAGGCCAAACAAAATGCTTCTCCTCAATACTTCCGATGGTCGAAACATCTGTAACTTTTAACTCCGATACAATTTGCGAAACATCATTGTCAAATACTAACGGCGGAGTTGGTTTATGCTCTTTTGGAAGCTTTTTGCGGTTATCACTATCATAGTTCCATTGGCCTGTTTTGGGGTTATCGCCATCCATTAAAACGTTGTGTTTCTTTCGCATAGCGCGATAAAAACTTTCCATCAACAACATCTTTTTCCCTTCGAAAAAAGTGCTTAATTCCTCTCTTGTGCTAAAAAAATGTTCGGTATCCACAACCGAATGTTCGATTGAAAGTTGGTTACAATAGTTTTTCAACAACACATCCAATCGGTATTCATCGGGCAATTGGTATTCGAAATGCGTGAAATTATTTTGATTTATTAAAGTATTCAAATTCATTTCAAAAGACTGCAAATTGGCGCTATCATTCAAATGTATGTATATAACCTTATGCTTTTCGGATTGCAAATCGACTGCAAACGTTCGCATCGCACTGAAAAAACCCACTACTTTTTGAATATGATGTTGAGCATAATCGGTTTCGGTTCGGACTTCCATCAGCACATAGGTAACCGAATCATCAATGGATTTGAACCAAGAGTGATTGCTATTGAGTTGGTCTCCCAAAATTAACCGAAGTGTTTTTTTATTTTTCATTTTTATTGGCTCTGCATTTATCGCTACAATATTTTACTTCCTCCCAAACTTTCTCCCATTTTTTGCGCCAGGTAAAAGGTCTGTTACAAACGATGCAAACTTTACTAGGCAGGTTTTGTTTTTTTACGTTATGCATTTTCAAAATCCAGTTTAGTCCGTTTCCATTCAATCGCTACAGAAGAACCTTTGGCTATAAAAACAGCAGATGGTTTTGTATCATTTAACACTGAAAAAGACTCGCCATACATCGCTTTAAAATCACAATCGACTTTATAATCAACTACCTCATGAATTTCCCAACTGGGGTGATGCAACCGATATTCCTCTGTTTTACCATTACTAACTTTGGTGTAGCCATAATAGTGTTCGTAGATGAATTTTTCGAGTGTATCTTGTTGCATTGGTTGTGATGGCAACCTATTTTCTACATAAATGCTATTCCATTTTTTATTCAACTGCCAATCGAATTGTATTTTTTGATTGACATCATCTTTAGAAATACTATGTTTTGTTGGAACAACTGTGTAATGTTCTTTATACAATGTATTGGCCATCCATGCTACAATTTTATATGGAATAGTTTCATTGACAAACACTACACCTCGCTTAGTTACACCTTCCTCCTTTCGTTTGACATAAAAGCGTAAATTGATTTCTTCAAAAGTCCCTAATCTTGGAATGGTTATGTTGAATAATTTGGTGTCCTTAAACATAAATCCAACCAAACTGACATAAGCTTTACCTTCATATAAATCGAGTTCCACACCTTGCGGCAAATAAGGGAATAAAATTTCAGGATCTATTTCGTAATTGACCATGATGATGTTTTCCCAATTGGCTTTTAAAAAGATGCTCATTTTTTTGTGTTTGTTTTTGAATTTCTTCGTGGATTACTAACGTGCTTTTTCAGAATTCTTTTTCCTTCTTCTTTGACTTCATCGGTTTTGCGGAAACTCCAGATCACATCGCTGGCAAATTTTCGTGTGGCTTCAATATCTACAATTGGTGCTGGGTAGTCATTGCCGATTTCACACTGATATAATTGTTGTTCGATTAAGCTAAGTTTCCAAGGTTCGTGAATCAAACTGGAAGGAACATTAGCTAATTCCGGAATCCATTTTTTAATAAAAACACCATCACTATCGTGTTCTTCAGAATTCTTAATCGGATTGTAAATTCGGACCGTATTGATTCCGGTTACACCTGATTGCATTTGCAACTGTGGATAATGAATTCCGGGTTCGTAATCTAAAAACTGTCGAGCCAAAAAATGCAATTCGCGCCAATCCTGCCACAGATTAAACACAAAAAATGAAACCACCATAGCTCGCATTCTGAAATTAAGATACCCAGTGGCGACAACACATCGCATACAAGCATCAACAATAGGCACTCCAGTTTTTCCTTCTTGCCACGCCTTGATGTAAATATCATTTTTAGGTTTAATTACAATATCAAAAGCGCTGTTGATATTGTGGAATTCCATTCGGCATTCGTCTTCAAATTTTTGTATAAAATGGCAATGCCAATGCAAACGAGAAATGAAATTAGACAGAGCTCTTTTATTAGCTGACGTTGGATAATGCTGCATCGTATACTGATACACCATCCGCATACTGATGTTTCCGTAAGTCAGATAAGGTGATAAACGGCTGCATCCCTTTCGGCTCAAACTAGGTTTAGAAATGTGTTTGCTGTAATTCACATAGCGCTCTTTGACAAAACTATCTAAATATCTCCAAGCCCAATATTCACCTCCATGTTGGAAATTATTGTTGGATGTTGTGATTGCTTTATCAAGACTTTCTCCCTTCAATTCATTGTAAAAATCAGAATCCAAATTTTCAATTAACAACGAATTTAAGTCTATTATTTTGGGCGTTTGTTGCATGACGTGTTCCCAACGTTTGTCCCACTCTTTTCTCGATTTTAATTTCCGAATCACGCCATGCATTTGGAATTCTTTCCAATGGATGTTATTTTTAGAAAAGAAGTGTTGCATTTGAATGTCTCTATCGAATGTAATTTTGTTCCCAATTTCTTGATGAGAGAACACATTTTTGATCTCGTAGTTTTTTAAAATTTCAGTAATAACAGTTTCGACTTCGTTATGAAAATAATAAAGTTGGGCTTCAATTGCATCTAATTGCGTTTGCAATCCTTGAATAGATTGATAGACAAAACGCGAATGACGAACATCGGAATCATCATAATGCATTACCGAAGGTTCGAAGAAATAAAGCAATAAAATAGGTAAACCGGATTGTTGTGCCTCAAAAAGCGGTTCATGATCTGTGAGTCGCAAATCTCTTTTGAACCAAACAATATTGATAGCTTTTTTACTCAAAGTAATCTGAAATTATACTAGTGATTTCTTTATCAGGTTTGGCATAACTCAATCGGTCTAATTTCTTAGTTATATGATAACTATCAAGACCGGAACAAGTAATAGTATTGGCTTTTTCAATATCTAAAAATCCATCTTTACTAAGACAGTTTTCTGGAAAATGCACTTGAACGATTTCACCAATCACCATAATAGTATTATTGATGTTAATATCGATTTTCTCTCTGAATGCCAATCCGATTTGCACAGCGCTTTCCTTTACAAAGGGGGCTTGAAAATCATTTTTATAAATAGGTGTCAAACCCGTTGCTACAAATTCTGAAACTTCCTTTTCATAACGAGCTGAAGTTTGATGTGCTTTTTTATAAATGGTTTCGTTAATATGATTAATAGTATAAAAGCCTGTTTCCAATAAATTATTTAAAGTATTGCGTTCTGGCGGACTTGGTCTAAAGATTAAAGCCATTAATGGCGGATGGGCTCCTATGTGAATTAACGAACTGAAAACAGCCAAATTCGTATTTCCATCGCTATCAGCTGTCCCAACAAGTGTAACGCTCTTAAATCCCCCAATACTATTAATAAAATGTACTCGGGTCTGTTTTTCCATAGCTACTATGTCTTCGGAAGAAATATACTTTTGCATGCTTTGTTTGGTTTTATGAAAAATAATCATCCCTTTGGTTAAGAACTACCCACTTCTTATCGCTGTTGAGTTTGAAGGTACCGATGTGTTCTTTGTTCCATTCATAAGGTCCAATAAGTGAAAGAAAATTTACGCCATCATCTCCACGATACATATGATAAATTTCTCCAATAACTGGCTCAAACGAGAACTTAGCGTTGTATACTAATTCGTTCCATTCGTATTCCATCATTAATTTTTGGTATTGCAATTTGAGTTCGTTGAATTTGTTTTCAAACTCTTTGTTAACGTTGCTAATCCCTCTACTTTTCCAGGAGACTAAATCATCTATTTTAATGGCAGGAGCTCCTACATTTGTGGCATAAGGCAATATACTCGCGTGATATCCTTTTTCATCCGAGTATACTATATTGTCTGGTTTATCTTTTTCCATGTTATCTTTTAGAAATTTTATTGTTTGAAATAGCACGTTGGAGATTACATTTGAATCTATCTATTCCCTCTACTCTTTTTGCTGCATGTTTGGTTTTACAGTTTTCAACACGCTCACGCCAAAGTTTGTAACTACTAAACTTGAGTTCTCTTTTCATTAAAGCTTTGACATCGGCTTCTACCAAACCAAACTGAAATTTGATGGCATCAAACGGAGTTCTGTCTTCCCAAGCCATCTCTATGATTCTATCAATGGCAATATCATCTAAATTGGGATTTACGGCAATTGGTTTTTTGTTCATTCTTTTAAATAAAACTTTAAACAAAAGTAAACTTTATTTCTGATACAAAAACAAATGGCTATTAATAAATCTTATTGCGTTATTAGAAAAAAAATCCCTTATTTTGCTGAATACATTTTACTCATGATGCAACCTATAGCGGCCAATGGTTACCCAATAGTATTCAGCGAAAACGGATATGACTTTCTCAATACCTTTATTCAAGAAAGCAAGTATTCCAATATCTTCATTTTAGCAGATACCAATTCTAATGAATACTGCTTAACCCGCTTGTTACCTTTCTTAGCAACGGATAAAACCATTGAAATCATTGAAATTGAAGCTGGAGAAAGCGAAAAAAACATCACTACTTGTGTTGAGATTTGGAATATCCTAACGGAACTTGGAGCCGATAGAAAAACAGTACTTATAAATGTAGGCGGCGGAGTTATTACCGATATTGGTGGATTTGTAGCTTCTACTTTTAAAAGAGGTATTGATTTTATTCATATCCCTACTACTCTTTTAGCCATGGTTGATGCTTCTGTTGGAGGCAAAAACGGAGTAGACTTAGGAAATTTAAAAAACCAAATTGGTGTTATCAATGTTCCGAAAATGGTCCTTATTGATACCGAATATTTGACCACTTTACCGCAAGATCAAATGCGTTCGGGTTTAGCAGAAATGCTAAAGCATGGTTTGATTGCCGATGCTTCTTATTGGTCCCAATTCAAGAATTTAACCCAAATTGACTTTGCTGATTCTGATGCTTTAATACATCGTTCTATTGCCATCAAAAATGATATTGTAATGCAAGATCCAACTGAAAACGGGATTCGGAAAGCGTTGAATTTTGGTCACACTTTAGGGCATGCTATCGAAAGTTATTTTCTAGAAAATGACAACAAGAAAACCTTGTTACATGGTGAAGCTATTGCTGTGGGAATGATTTTAGAAAGTTATATCTCCTGGCAAATGAAACTCCTTTCAGCGGCAGAATATCTGGAAATTAAAAATACCATTAATGCCATATTTGACACCATCGTTTTTGAAGAAGAAGATATCCAACCTATTCTAGATTTATTGATTCATGATAAGAAAAATGAATACGGGAAAATACAATTCGCTTTACTGGAGGGTATTGGCACCATTAAAATTAATCAAGAGGTTGAAAACAAGCTAATTATAAAATCTTTTGACGATTATAAGTATTAACATTTTTTTCATACAAATAGTTGCATTTCGAATATATTATTTTTTACATTTGCCCTAATGAAAAAAAGTGCCAACACTACTATTCACAGTAACTATAGTCAAGAAAACTATCTTACTTTTTTTGCTTTGTCTAATCGTTTTTTTAGTTTAAAAAGTGATTTTATAGCTATGTGTTCTCCAATTACCTTTTTATTTCAGGAAAAACTACCTATTATATACGCTAATATTAGAGTTTGAATTATAGCTTTTACTTTGTTTTTATAAACTAAATTAAACTATAATTCTAAATCCTCAATGAACACTAAATATTACGATTTAATAAACCAAACTTTTTACTTTCCACAAGAAGAATTTACTTTAAACAAAGACCATTTACAGTTTCACAATATTGATTTGATGAAATTGGTAGAACAATATGGTACGCCTTTAAAATTTACTTATTTACCGCAGATTTCTAATAACATCAACAAAGCCAAAGGTTGGTTTAGAAAAGCTATGGAAAAAAATAAGTACGAAGCCAAATACTACTATTGCTATTGTACTAAGAGTTCTCATTTTAGCTTCATCATGAATGAAGTATTCAAGAACAATGTTCATATCGAAACCTCATCGGCTTATGATATTAATATTGTAGAGAATTTAATCGCACAAGGCAAAATCAATAAAAGCACCTACATCATTTGCAACGGATTCAAAAGAGAACAATACATTGAAAACATTGCTCGTTTGATTAATGGTGGTTACACTAAAACAGTGCCTATCATTGATAACTACGAAGAGTTAGATTTGTTACAAGAATCTATTAACGGTAAGTTTAAAATCGGAATTCGTATTGCTGCAGAGGAAGAGCCTAAATTTGAGTTTTATACTTCACGTTTAGGTATTGGATACAAAGACATCGTTCCGTTTTACAGAAAACAAATTCAGGAAAATAAACAAGTGGAATTAAAAATGCTTCACTTCTTTATCAATACAGGTATTATGGATACCGCATATTATTGGAATGAATTAGTGAAATGTATTAAAGTATATGTAGCTCTTAAAAAGGAATGCCCAACTTTAGATAGTTTGAACATTGGTGGGGGATTCCCGATTAAAAACTCCTTAGGATTTGAGTACGATTACCAATACATGATTGATGAAATCTTAAACCAAATTAAAATCTCTTGTGACGAAGCCGAAATTGATGTACCACACATCTACACCGAGTTTGGTTCGTTTACCGTTGGTGAATCTGGAGGGGCAATTTATCAAGTGTTGTATCAAAAGAAACAAAATGACAGAGAGAACTGGAACATGATTGATAGTTCATTCATTACTACTTTGCCTGATACTTGGGCGATTAACAAACGTTTTGTAATGTTAGCTGTGAATCGTTGGAATGATACTTATGAAAGAGTTTTATTAGGTGGATTGACTTGCGATAGTGATGATTATTACAATTCGGAGCAACATATGAATGCGGTGTATTTGCCTAAATACAATAAAGAGAAACCTTTATATATAGGCTTCTTTAATACGGGTGCTTACCAAGAAACGATTGGTGGCTTTGGAGGATTGCATCACTGTTTGATTCCACAACCGAAACATATTTTGATTGATCGTGATGAAAACGGCATCCTAGCTACCGAAGTGTTCTCTGAACAACAAAGTGCTGATGATGTATTGAAAATATTGGGTTACGACAAAATATAATACTTAAAAACAATTATTTTTAACAGAATTAAAATTTAAAAACTGTTTGTAGTTTTAGAAAAAAAGTTTTTCTTTGAACCACCAACTACAAGCATAAAATGCAAACCAAAATGAGCAAAGGACCAATAAGTCAATTTATAGAAAAACACTATCTTCATTTCAATGCGGCAGCACTAGTTGACGCAGCTAAAGGCTATGAAGAACATTTGCTTGACAATGGTAAAATGTTGATTTCCCTTGCCGGTGCTATGAGTACGGCAGAATTAGGAAAATCATTGGCGGAAATGATTCGTCAGGATAAAGTACATATCATTTCTTGTACTGGAGCCAATTTAGAAGAAGACATCATGAACTTGGTAGCGCACAATTCGTATAAAAGAGTGCCTAACTATCGTGATTTAAGTCCACAAGAAGAATGGGATTTACTAGAAAACCATTACAACCGAGTTACCGATACTTGTATTCCTGAAGAGGAAGCTTTTAGAAGATTACAATCGCACCTATATGATATTTGGAATAACGCTAACGCTAAAGGAGAACGTTACTTTCCGCATGAATTTATGTACCAGATGCTTAACTCTGGTGTGTTAGAACAATATTATGAGATTGACCCAAAAGATTCTTGGATGATTGCTGCCGCGGAGAAAAACTTACCGATTGTAGTACCAGGATGGGAAGACAGTACCATGGGAAATATCTTTGCTTCGTATTGTATTAAAGGAGAATTCAGTCCACAAACGATGAAAAGTGGTATTGAATACATGATGTGGTTAGCGGATTGGTTTCCAAAAAACTCTGGCGGAAGAGGCGTTGGTTTCTTTCAGATTGGAGGAGGTATTGCTGGGGACTTCCCTATTTGTGTAGTGCCGATGTTATACCAAGATATGGAAATGCATGACATTCCGTTTTGGAGTTACTTTTGCCAAATTTCAGATTCAACGACAAGTTATGGTTCCTATTCAGGAGCTGTCCCTAATGAGAAAATCACATGGGGCAAACTTGACATACATACACCCAAATTTATTGTAGAATCGGATGCAACAATTGTTGTACCTTTAATATTTGCTTACTTACTAGATTTATAAAAAGTTTTTTTATGAGAAGAATTATCGTAGACTATGCTAAACTAACTGGAGACATACTAAATTTATTAGTAGAGAAATTTCCTGAAGGTTATGACGACTCTGACATCATTCGTTTTAGAAATGCTCAAAACGAGCTAATTGAAGCCGTTGAGGTAAGAACGGAAGACACTATTTACTTGGTCAAAGTGAGTACTAAACTCGCCAGCCGTATGGAGAAATTTGATGAAGAAGAAGACATCGACTCTGTAGTAGAACCAATCGAACCAATCAAAGGTTTAGATGACGATGATGATATCCCATCTGATGCCGATGAAGATGAAGAAGAAGATTTATTGAAAGATAAAGGAGGTTCTGATGATGGTGACGACGACGATGACGATGATGATTTTGAAGTTTCAGACAACTTTGATGATGACGATGATGAAGAGTAGTTAATTACGAATTAGAAATTACGAATTACGATTTGAATTTTTGTTTATAAATATAGAATCCCAAATACTAAATAGTGTTTGGGATTTTTTTTGCTTCTCGATACATTTTGAGCATAGCTCAAAACACTCGAAGTGACGGTTACTATAGATAGCGTTCTTCAAAAACTCTTTGATGGTGGTTTTGATGGCCTATGATTACGAAACCTAAGGCTCTTACTGACATTGGGTTGTTTGAAGCAGTTCCAATTCTTAGTAGTTGTTCTTCGTTGAAGGATTTGAATAACGCTAATGTAGCTTGTCTAACTACTAAAAGTTCTGATAATAGATCTTGGATGCTTCTTTGGTTGGCATGAGCTTCCTCAACGTACATATTTTCATCAAAGCTAGCTAAAGCGGTTTTGTCATTACGGGCAAAGCGTAAAGCTCTGTAGGCAAAGATTCTCTCGGCATCTATAAGATGGAGAATAATGTCTTTGATGGTCCATTTGCCTTCGGCGTAGCGGTAATCGAATTTGTCTAAGGGGATATTTTGTACAAATTTGACTAGGCGATGTACTGATATTTCGAGTTCTTCGGTTAAAGAATACTCATCAGATACTTGGTTAACGTAGTTTGCGTAATAGGAGGCGTATTCATTGGGTTGTACTTGTGCTACTTTCATGATGGATGATTGTTTATTAAGTTTAAAAATATCTACTACGCCGAATTCCTACTAGCATTCGTATTTCCAAACAGTGAACGGATTACTAACTTTTCATAAACGCTAACTAGCTTTTCATCCATGATATTATTCTTTTTCATCGCATTGATTTGGGAGGAAGCGTATTGTTGGATGGCTAATAAAGGCATTACGATTTGTTCTCTCATGGCGATAGAGGCTTTCCCGTCGGGATAGTTTTCCATGAGTTCTTTGTGTCCTGCTATTTTTAGTAATAGTCTTTTGGTTTCTAAGAATTCATCGTAAATGATTTGCCAGAAGGCGCCAAACTCTTCATCGTCTTTCATGTAAGCTGTGAGTGGGAAGAAGCATTTGGCTAATGACATCGCAGTATTCTCTAATAAGGTTCGGAAGAATAAAGAATCGTCATATAAGCTTTGAACTTTATCCCATTGATTAGTATCTTCAAAATGTTTCAAAGCGGTTCCTACTCCGAAAAACCCAGGAACGTTTTGTTTTAGTTGACTCCATGATCCCACAAAAGGAATGGCACGCAGGTCGGCGAAGTTTAATTTATCTGTGGCATTTCTTTTAGAAGGTCGGCTACCGATATTGGTTTTTGCGTAGTATTTAAGCGTGCTGATCTGCTCTAAATACGGAATGAATTTAGGATGGTTTTTAAAGCTTAAGTATTTTTCATAGCCTAATTCGGCCAAAGTATCAATGATGATTTTATCACTTTCCGATAAATTGTTTTCTTCTTTGTTAAAGATTTGATTCGCGACTCCGGCACTCAATAAGTTTTCGAGATTATAACGACAAGAATCAAGCGTTCCAAAGTTGGAGCTGATGGTTTGTCCCTGCACGGTAACTTGAATTTCTTGATTTTCAATAGTAGAACCTAAGGAAGCATAAAACTTATGGGTTTTTCCGCCGCCACGAGCTGGAGGTCCACCTCGACCGTCAAAGAAGATTACTTTGATGCCGTACTCGCGAGAGATTTTGGTTATCATTTCTTTGGCTTTGAAAATACCCCAGTTGGCCATTAAGTAACCGCCATCTTTAGTACCGTCTGAGAAGCCTAGCATTACAGTTTGCTTGTCTTTTCGTTGTTGTAAATGAAAACGATAGGCTTCATTTTTATACAACTGCTCCATAATTTCATGGGCATTTTGCAAATCATCAACGGATTCGAAAAGCGGTACAATATCTACCGTTGGATTTTCCCAACCCACTAAGCGGAATAAGGCAAAAGTTTCAATGACATTCAGCGCGCTTTCATTATTACTGATGATGTACCGATTGCAACTGGTTTCTCCATTCTTACTTTGAATTTCTCTCATCAATTTGATGGTATCCAAAGTGGAACGTGTCATTTCATTTTCAAAAGTATGGTGTGTTACATTGTAATGGAGGTTTGAGATGACTTCTATCTTCTCCTCTTCCGAAAGCGTGTTGTAGTCTTCGTTGAAATACACGGCTTTCTCTCTTTTCAAAAAGGCAATGATATCGTCAAAAACCTGATTGTGTATCTTACTATTTTGTCTAATATCTAAGGAGGCAAAGTGAAACCCAAACTGATTGATCTTTTGCAACAACAAATTGATTTCATCTAAGTACAACGATTGGTGATTATCGATGATGATTTGTTTGACAATATTTAAATCGTTGATTAGTTCCTGCAATGATATTAATACTTCGCCTTGCGAATAAAAAACAGAGCGGTATAATTTGTATTCAATGCTAGCGATAATAGTATCGACTTCGTTGAAGGTTAGTTTTCTTTTCAGATTTCTGATATCAAAGTAATAGCATTTGAGAATGGAAGTTCGGAGTCTGTCAGCTACTTTTTCGGTAATCTCTGGAGTTACAAAAGGGTTTCCATCTCTATCGCCACCGGGCCAAAAGCCCAAATTGATCACTGGATTTTCGATACTATTACCCTCAAAGAAGTTCTTCTGTAAATACTGCATCATCTCCCCTATGGTTTGGTAAAACACATTTTCAAGATACCAAATTAGACTTACCGCTTCATCGAAAGGCGTTGGTTTTACTTTTTTAATGAATGGCGTTTTTCCTAATTGTGCCAATAATTGTTTAATGGCTATCAAATCATTTTTCCGAATGGCTTCAGTCAAATCGGTTATGATTCCTAAAACAGACCCAGGATAAAATTGTGTTGGATGGGCTGTGAGAACAGTTCGTACATTGAAGTTTTCGAGGAAGTTCTTTAGTTCCTCACGTTTATCTTTAGCGTCTGACTTTTCTTTTACATCACGCAACGAACCTCTTCCTTCTAGATTGTTTACTATTGGGAAAGCAGCATCTTCTATAGCATCAAAGAGTACAATTTGACGTTCGACATATTGGATAAAGCGGAATAGTAAATCGATTTTATGCTCTTCAGACATATTGTCTAAATACTTCTCGGAAAAGAAATCGACGATTTGTTTGGGTGACCAATTCTTTTTAAACCCCGCATCACACACTTCACTAAATAAAGGCAATAAAACGCCAGTATTATCAATAGCGTCAAAAGGAAGTGTTATGAAAACACTGTTATAGATATTGTATTTCGATCGGACATTTTGGTTGAAACGTTCAATTTTAGGTAAAGTGTACATGGTAGTGAAATTGAATTTTAAAAGTACAAAAAAACCTCAAGGTTTTGCTTGAGGTTTTACATATATTTTTTGATTTGACTAGTCTAATTCTTGAAAGATCGTGTGCATTAAACGTTTTTTGTCGTTAATGCTTTCTTCTAATGAAATCATAGTTTCTGTTCTGTAAACCCCTTCGATATCATCAATCATGAAGATTACGTCTTTGGCGTGTTTCGTATCTTTAGCTCTGATTTTGCAGAAGATATTAAATTTACCAGTAGTTACATGAGCAACGGTTACATATGGAATTTCGTTGATTCTTTCTAATACAAATTTGGTTTGAGAAGTATTGTTCAAAAACACACCTACATAGGCGATGAAAGAATACCCTAATTTTTCATAATCTAAAGATAATGAAGAACCCATGATGATTCCTTGATCTTCCATTTTCTTTACTCTGACGTGAACCGTTCCAGCAGAGATAAGCAATTTTTTTGCAATATCCGTAAATGGAATTCTGGTGTTATCAATCAACATGTCTAAGATTTGGTGGTCTACTTCGTCTAGTTTAAACTTGCTCATACAACTTTGTTTTGTTAAAATCAATCTTCAAATTTCAAGTTCAAAAAAAGTTAACTATTCAATGTTTCCGTTAACTACTCTAATTTGTTTTCCTAAACTAAAAGTAGCTTTTGAGTTGATTGTTGGACTATTATTTTCAGTATCATGATAAATTTCGCCTTTAGCGTCAAACTCGACATGACCAAAATAATTTTCTAAAGAATCAATTTGAGCAATTACTGCTTCAAAAGTTATTTTCTTATTATTTAGAACTTCTTTGAACTTAGCTGCAAAATTGATAATTTTTTCGTTATCATCATAATTTATTTTAACATTTTTATAAACAAAATCATAAAAAACGACTTTATTTTGCGGAATTTTCACGTAATCCTCATTTTTGTTGAGAACTATATCGTTTTCGCGGAAATAGCTTAGACCAGAAATCAAGGCTATAAAAATATATTTTCTTGTTATTTCTCTTTCATAATCGTTAGGAAAATGACCTGCTTCAAAAAGAATAGTGGGAACATTTAAATACTGAAAGGTATCACCCACACAATTCAAATTAAACGAATCATCAAAGCGACCCACTTGGTTGGGAATGAATTGTTGCAGTGTTTCATTCATGGCAACAATGATATTCATAGCTTTTGTTCGCACTTCATTGATATCTCGATTTTCATTATAAGCTGGTGCTAAAAAAGAAACGGTTGCTGGATTTCCCGTTGTGCCAGCTCCGAAAATGGTTCTTTGATCGTGAAGATTGTAGCAATAATTAGGTTGAAATGCTTCAAATGTTTTTCGTAAAATGATACTTTCGGGTTGGGACAAGTTTTGTGCATCACGATTTAAGTCGATTGTGTTTGCATTTTCACGGGTGTATAATTCGGCTCCGTCTGGATTAAGCATTGGAAGCATGCAAAAAGTGAATTCGCTTAACAACTTGTTACTTAATTCGGATTTAGTGTGCAATAGCTTTAAAAAATCAAACAAGGCTTTGGTAGTGGTACTTTCATTGCCATGCATTTGCGACCACAGTAGAATTCGAGTGTTACCCGTTCCAAGCTCTATTTTATATATAGGCTTTCCTAAAACCGATTGACCAACAATTTCTGTAGAATATTTTTCCAATAAGGGTTCAATATGCTCTAAGGTGATATATCTTCCAAAGAGTGATTCTTCTTTATTATCTTGATGTAATTGTAAATAATTCATAGTTTGTTTTTAAACTTGAAAACTTCTTTCTGGAATTTTCCCGATGGCGTCTTTAAAATGAGGCAAAATGAATTTCATATCTTCTTCATAATTTCCTGTAACGGTAAAAGGATTTCCAACTCTGACCTCTTTTTTACCATAATCAAAAGCTACTGGAATTATGGGCACATTGGCTTTGAGAGCGATGTAATAAAAACCTGTTCGGAGCTCGGTTACTTTTTTTCTGGTGCCTTCGGGTGATAATGCTAATCGGAATGTTTCGTGTTTGTTAAATACTTCCGCAGTGGCATCCACATTGTTTTTGCCTCCACTTCTATCCAATGGCGCACCACCAACGCTTCTAAAATAATAGCCAAATGGAAAAGCAAACAGCTCTTTTTTGCCAACAAAATTAATTTCGACTTTCATAATTCCGCGAACCAATAAGGCAATGAAAAAATCAACATTCGCAGTATGTGGGATAACAATGACAACACACTTTTTGATGGAATCATCCATAGTACCAATCAATTTCCAGCCGAGTAATCGATAGAAAATAAATTTGTAAAGTCGTTTTTTCATCTGTCGTTATTATTATTTTTCAATTGTCACATGCAATCGCCTTTCTTTGAGTGGAGTTTGCTTTGCAAACTTGTATTTTTTTGGCGATGTCATGTGTATTAATTTGCGTAAATTTAGTATTTCTGTGTTACTTTTGAGAAAATATTTATTGATGATTCGAAAACTGTTCAGCTATTTTATTCCAATTACTATTTACAAGAAAAATTCTTCTGTAAGCAAATCGCTTGAAGTAACTTGGAATAACGGTGAATTGGTTTTAGATAGTAAAAGTACTAATTACTCCTATGGAAGTTTACAACGCATTCTTCGAAAAGGATTGAAATATATAGGTTTTGACCGCATACGGAATTTTGAAAGTATTTTGGTTCTTGGAGTTGCTGGTGGCAGTGTCATTAAAACCTTGGTAGACGAAGTAAAATTTAAAGGAAAAATTACTGGTGTTGAAATTGACGAAACTGTGATTGCTATAGCTAATCAGTATTTTGAATTGGATAAAATTCCAAATTTGGAAATTGTGATTGATGATGCATTTGAATACGTTTTGAAAACTAAGAAAACGTATGACTTAATCATTATTGATATTTTTGAAGATAGTACCATGCCCAACTTTTTGTTTCAGGATTTTTTTATCAATAGAATTAATTCGCTTTTAAATCTTAATGGATTTATCTTGTTCAATACGATGGTAATTAACCAAAAACAGGAAGAGCGCAACGCCCATTACAAATCAAAATTTAATGGTAATTATTCTTTACGGATGTATCCTAAAGTAGAAACGCACAACGAATTGTTTACCATAAAAAAACTAAGCTGATGGGATTTTTCAAAAAATTATTGATTGGTAAAGTAAATGAAAACTATAAACCAAAATACAATCCAATAGAGAGGAGAATTTTAAACATCCGTTCTATTTGGAATAACGACCATCAAGATGATAATGGTATTGAAAAAATATTTCGTTTGTTCCTGTCTGTTTCTCAATTATTATTTCCTGGTATTTATGTAAAAACTATAGCCTCTAAAATAAATTATGCTTACAAGGATTTGGCAATGGATTGTTATATAGTAATGAAAACATTGTTTCCATTCTTGATACTTGTGAATCATTGGCAAGAATACAAAGTTTTAATTTGGCTGTTGGTTTATCTAATTTTAGAAACCATTCTTTATATTCCAACACTGATTTTTGCTTCCGATTTATTTTCGCGTCCGCGTTCCTATAAGCGTTCGATGTTGTTGTTATTTTTTAACTATTTAGAAATCGTAATATCGTTTGGAGTCTTTTATACATTGGGTAACAATACCAATATTCCTTTTGCTCATTGGTCAGATGCCATCTATTTTAGTTTAATGACTACAAACACCATTGGTTACGGAGATTATTATCCGATAACCACCTATGGGAAATTTTTAGCTTGCATTCAGGCGATGTTCTTCTTGTCGTTTGTGATTTTGTTTTTGAATTTCTTTTCTACAAAAGTAAAATCAAAAGGCTATTTTGACAATGAGAATAATGATCTTTAAATTAGCTTCCTAGCTTGTTCTAAATCTTCTGGTGTATCTATTCCAATACTTCCTTGATTGGTTTCGACCATTCTAATTCTTTTTCCAAATTCTAAGTAGCGGAGTTGTTCTAGTTTCTCAGAAGCTTCGAGTGATTTCATTGGTAAACGATAAAAATCTAGCAAGGCTTTTTTACGGAAGGCATAAATTCCGATGTGTTTCATATAACGAACTCCAGCATCAGGGTCACGAGGATACGGAATTACAGAACGAGAAAAGTATAATGCAAAACCATTTTGGTCGGTTACCACTTTTACATTATTTGGGTTTTCAATTTCCAATTTGTCTTTGATTTCAAACATCAACGAAGCTAAATCGATTTTATGTTCAAAATCATTTCGAAAAACATCCAAAACTTTTGCTAAAGGTTCTTTGTTGATAAAGGGTTCATCTCCTTGTACATTCACTACAATATCTACCTCTAACTTTTCGACAGCTTCAGCAATTCGGTCACTACCACTTTCATGTTCTTTGATACTCATGATAGCTTTGCCTCCATTATTGATGATTTCATCGTAAATCAAAATACTATCGGTAACCACAAAAACATCACTAAATAAATGGGTATTGACTGCAGCTTCATAAGTTCGTTGAATTACAGTCTTTCCGCCTAAATCTTGCATGAGTTTGGCAGGAAAACGGGTTGAGGCATAACGGGCTGGAATGACGGCGATGATTTTCATAAACTAAACTTGTGAGTGGCTAAGGTACAAAGTAGTTTTTATTTTAGGAACTAATTAAAATTTGCTTACCATAATTTTAAATATATTAGCATTAAAAATAAGAAAAAATTTTTAGTCTTTATACATGAAACATTTTTTTATCCTTTTGTTACTAATTGCCTTTAATGGAAATTCCCAAATAATTAAAGATAGCCTTTTGGTAAAAACTGATGTAGTAAAAGATACTATCATTGATGTAAAAAGTTCGTGGTATGGAAGATCAATGTTCCTATCATTAACTACAGGAAGTGATACTAAAGGAGAAACATTGTCTCAGCGAATTTGTCAAAACGCTGAATTTGGACGATCGTTTGGTTCAGTAGATGTTGGCATTGCTTTAGGACAATTTAGGAGGATGGTTGCTGACAGTAGTAGTGTTGGTTTTTCTGAACTAAGAGTAACTATGGATGCCTGTCAATTTGGTATTTTTAGTAATGAAATATCGGTTGGGGCGGGCTGTCTTTTTAATTCAAAAACACCCGTAATGATGGAAATATCTTCCACTCTTTTTGCGCAATTGGAAGAACATTGGGGATTGGGATTTGTTTTTGGTAATATTGATTTTGTGGGAGACCATAACGATGCCAATAAAAGTTTTTTTGGCCTTTATTTTCGATATGGGCTTATGCGAAACGAAGGAGGAATATTAACCAATAAACTACGAGTCATTGAAAATAGCAGAAAGCACAGTAATAGAAGGAAGAAAACTATTTTTTAATCCAATTATTTAAGGGTTAATATCAAAAGACCAACGATTATAAAACCTCCTCCAACAGCAATCTTCCATGAAAATTGTTCGTTTAATACTATAAAAGATAATAATAGCGTAATTAAAATACTTCCTTTGTCTATTAATGCCACTTGTGAAACGTTACCTATTTTAATGGCTTTATAGTAAAATATCCATGAAAGTGAAGTTGTTACACCTGAAATAGCGAGAAACACTATATCCATTTTGGTGAGATTTCTAAAATCTTTGACCGATTGAAATACAAATACATTAAGCCAAACTATCAAGAAAACGACTATCGTTCTCACTGCCAATCCAGTATCAGAGCTTACATTTCGCAAGCCCATTTTGGCAATGACCGAAGTCAATCCAGCAAAGAACATTGAGATTAAAGAATATACTATCCAGTTTTTCATTTTTAAAGTGACTTAGTTTTTGAGTAGCTAAGTTACTTAGTATTTTTAAATATTACTCTTCAAAACTCTCATCCTTAAAACCAATCAAATACAATTTATCTTTAGCACGAGTGACTGCAGTATAAAGCCAACGCACGTAATCTACATCGATACCATTTGGCAAATAGGGTTGTTCTATAAATACTGTATTCCATTGTCCACCTTGTGATTTGTGACATGTGATGGCGTAGGAGAATTTTACCTGCAAGGCATTGAAGTATTCGTTGTTTTTAACTTTGAGAAACTTTCTATATTGAGGTTCCCCTTCATAATCTTTCATTACTTCTTGATACAATCGATTGCTTTCATCAAAAGTTAATGAGGGAGATTCACTCGTAATGGTGTCCAATAATAATATAGTCTCAAAAGGTTTTTGATTGGGATAATCAACCATTCTTACTTTGACTTTAGCAAATTTGAATCCGTATAATTCTTTGAAACTAAATATCTCTAACACTTCTACAATATCACCATTGGCAATAAAGCCTGCTTCATCGGTTTCTTTTAACCAAAAATAATTGTTCTTGACTACCATTAAATAATCGCCAACAGACAAGTCACTTTCTTTGTCAAGAATCCTTGTTCGAATTTGTTGGTTGTATTGATTGGCTCGTTTGTTAGAGCGGACTATAAAACAAGTATCTTCAATACTATAATTACTATAGGCACTTTGTATAGCATCTTGAATATCGAAGCCGTCGGTCAATCGGACAATGTCTTTGTAGCCTTTTAAGACAAATTGAAAGGTATCAACAAAACTGCTTTTGAGCAATTCTCTTAATTGAGTAGCATTATATAAAATTCCCGATTTTTCTTCCTGACGCATGACTTCATCTAATTCAATGGAGAAGATTTCTTTGTTATAATTCATGGCCAATTTATCGGTATCCAATGCTGGACTGACATCCAATTGTACCGGTGGCAACTGAGCCGTATCGCCCAATAGAATCATTTTGCAATTATCGCCATTGTAGACATAAGAAATCAAATCATCCAGCAAGGAACCATTTTCATAAAGTTTGGCTTCCGTATTGACATCCGATATCATCGAAGATTCATCTACAATAAATATGGTATTCTTAAATTTATTGGTTTGCATCGTAAACGAAACACCTCCCGTTTTTCCTTTTTTAGGAAAGTAGATTTTCTTGTGAATCGTAAACGCCGGTTTGTTGGAATAATTAGCAATTACTTTGGCAGCTCTTCCTGTTGGTGCTAGCAAAACATACTTTTTATTGATGTCTATCAGATTATTTACTATGGTTGAAATCACCGTAGTTTTTCCGGTTCCCGCATAACCTTTTAAAACAAAAATTTCATTGGAGTTGGAATTCGTCAAAAAATCAGCAATCATTTGAAAAAAAATATCCTGCTTTACGGTCGGTTGAAACGGAAATTGTTTTTGTAACACGCTGTAAAACTGGCTGGAAGTCATTTGAAATTATACTGAATAATTGGAATTCAAAGATAAGTGTTAGTGTAACATATATTGCAACTAATTATCAATATATGCTATAAGTTTTGCACAAATTCGTAAGTTTGCCGTTCCTAATATAGAAGGAAATACTATGTGGCAAAATAACAATGTTATTGAAAAAATGTATAAAAAATTAGCTATTCAAGTTTCTTTGAATGGTTTGTCTTTTGTTGTTTTTGATACGTTGATGAATAAGCCTTTAGTGTTAGAAAATATTCCAATTGGGAAAGTAAATGTCACTGCCAAAATTGAAGATTTATTTGCTGAAGCTTTTCAAAATCATCCTGAACTCCAAGCAGATTATGATGAAGTGGTGATTATTCACAGTAATAATCTTTCTACGTTTGTGCCTACGGCTTTGTTTGACGAAGACTATTTGGGGAGCTATTTACAGTTCAACACGAAAGTTTTTGAAACCGACTTTTTTGCTTTTGATCTCTTAGAAAAATATGAAATGAATAATGTTTATATTCCATATGTGAACATGAACAATTATTTCATTGATCAATTTGGCACTTTTGATTACAAACATGCTAATAGTATTCTGATTGAAAAATTATTAGACCTTTCTAAAAACAATGAAGAACGTAAAATGTTTGTTCACATAAGCGACACCCATTTTGAAATTGTGGTGATTCAAAATCAGAAACTAGAACTTTACAATTCTTTTGAATACAAAACACCCGAAGACTTCATTTACTATATTTTATTTACTGCAGAACAATTGCATCTGAATCCCGAAAGTTTCAAATTAGAACTTTTAGGAAAGATTGATATTGAAAGTCCGCTTTACACCATAGCCTACAAATATGTTAGAAATGTTGCTTTAATGGATTTTACTTCGGTTTTTAATTCTTTTACAGATGCCCAAAACAGAGAACACTTTATTCTCCTAAACTCATGAGAATAATATCAGGTAAATATAAAGGCCGAAGAATTGCTCCTCCCAAAAACCTTCCCGTTCGTCCTACGACTGACATGAGTAAGGAAGCCTTATTTAATGTATTGAACAATCATTTCAATTTTTCGGAGTTAAAAGTGCTAGAGCTTTTTGCAGGAACTGGAAGTATCAGTTATGAATTTGCCTCAAGAGGATGTACTCCTATTTTATGTATAGATGGCGATATCGGATGTGTGAACTTCATTAAAAAAACAGCGAAAGAATTTGACTTTGATATTACTGCGATTAAAAGTGATGTGTTCAAATTTCTCGAAAAACATACGGGCAACTATGACATCATCTTTGCTGATCCTCCTTATGGTTTAGCCCAAAAAGAATTCGAAAAAATTATCGAAATGATATTCGAAAGCGAATTACTTGATGAAGAAGGCATGCTAGTAGTAGAACATTCCAAATACACCAAGTTGGACCACATGGCCAATTATTCGTTCCAAAAAAACTATGGTGGTTCGGTCTTCACTTTCTTTGAATTTGAAAATAATGAAGAAGAAGCCGAAGATATGGAAGATGAGGAAAACGAAGATTAAATTATTTAATCCGTTTTGAATTTTCATCAATATCTTTCTCTTTGTATTCCGACTTTTTGATTTCTCCAAAAAAGTATTTTACAGAAAACGAAATGGAGTGCGAATCAGTATAATACTTTCCTTGCGCAGTTACAGAATTAATGGTAAAGTCTTCTCTAATATTCATTTTTCTGAGAATGTCATTCCAACTTATCGAACAGCTCAAGTGCTTGAAGAAAGTTTTAGAAATTGCTGCGTTCATGGTAAAAAGAGCATTTCTTTCAAAAACACCCATTTGCTGTTTTGTCAGTCCCCATCCAGTGATATAGAGTTCGTATTTTTTAGGTAGCGTAAAGATATGATTCGAATAATAGTATAAATTAGGTTTAGCCTCTTTCACTAAAGCTTGTTCATCTGATACTTTATTTTGACTCAAACTCAATATGTTCAAAGTGTTCCAAAATTTATATTTGAAAGGTAATGTCAACTCAATAGTTAAATTGGTTTCTTTATCAAAGTTCATCGTAGTAAAGGTTAACAACTTTTCGGCATCGTTATAATTGGCACCATAATAAATTGGATTAGATGTTTTACTATACGAAACTCTTATCACCTTGTCTTTATATTGATAGCTCAATGCTATTTCGTCAGTTAGCGTTGGATTCAAATTGATATTATTGGCCCAAACAAAATAAGGATTAATGTAAGTTGATGTCTGACTTGTAGAAGAATAATCAGGTCTTGAAATACTCTTGGCATAATCCATACTTAAAGTATTAGTACTATCAATTACCATTTCGAGTTGCGCCTTTGGAAAAAGATTAATGAAGTTTTTATCTACATTCCAAGTGCTCTGAGTGTCGTACTTTCCTTTTACATTGGTGTTTTCAGCTCTTAGTCCTAAGCTATAGTTCCATTTCTTGTAGCTTCCCGAAAATTGAGTATAAGTAGCAATATTCTTTTCTTTATACTGATAAAGCGTTTGATTTTCAGTTGCTGGATTTAGAGTTGCCACTTCAAAATTAGTTTTAGCATCCGCTTGAAGATAGAGTCCTCCGAGCTCAATTTTCATTTTATTTTTAAACTTTTTTTCTAAATCAATTCTACCCGAACCTACATCTATTCCGAACATCTGATTACGATATTGTGCTAATTCAAAACCATTATCATTATAATTATTAGAGATTTCGCTTGCCATTTTTTGATTAAAAGTCGAGTACTGAAAACCCGAAAAAAGCTCAATACCTAGTCTCTTACTTTTATGATTGTAGTTTAAAAAACCACTGGTAAAATCTCTTTTCTCTTCGTTGACATTTAAAGTGTTAATATCATTTATTACATTTTGATCTTGGTTAAAAGTAGTAGTGATGATATTAAAAACATCTTTTTGAGTTCTTCTATTAACATTTAACGATAGATAATCATCTTCATTGATTTTGTAAAAAACACCACCTCCATAAATAAATTGGGGTCTATTTGTCACAGCCGTAACCAAATAATTAGATTGTATTTGATAATTAGGAATCGTAAAATCATTACCGTTGCTTTCCCATACTTTCATCTGATTGTAATTGAAATTGATTTTGAATTCGAGTGCACCTGTTTTGAAACTAGCATTAACAGATGAATAATTATTGAAGTATTTTTTAAACATCGCATTTTCAGCAAAAGCAACTTTATACCCTTCTCTTTTACTAAACTTTCGGGTAATCAGAATTACCGCTCTTCCCTCCGCTTCATATTTCGCTGATGGATTGTTGATGATTTCAATAGTTTTGATATCTTCTACAGATAAAGAATTTAAATCATTCATATCAGCCTTTTGATTATCGATATATAACAGCGGGCTTCCTTTTCCAACTATTGAGATGCCTTGCTTGTCAGGAGTTACTTGTACTTTTGGCAATTTTTCTAACAAGTCAATAACATTAGGAATAGTGTTGTAAATAGAATTGGCTACATCTACTTTAATGGTGCCGTTTTTATTAGTAAAGGTTTTTGTTTCATTTTTAACCACTACTTCTTTTAACTCTTTTGGCTTTTCCTGTTCTTTACCTTGCTCTTGATCTTTGGGTTGTTCTTGATTTTTAGGCTGTTCCTGAGCTAATCCTAATTGAGACACTAGTAATGCTACTACCAAAAGTGTTTTGTACATTTTTATCGATTTATATTTGGTACAAAAATGTTCCTATTTTCTGGGTCCGAAAGTTAATCGAAGGTTAATGCAGGGTTAAAAGATTTAGTTTGCTAGAATTCGCTTATTTTTGAAAAGTCATTTCACACTTTATGAAACAACGAATAAATTTTCTAATAGGGTTTTCTACTGTCATATTGCTTTTGCTTTGTGCCATCCAAGTGTATCTTGTGAAAACGACCTATGATTATAAAGTAGAGCAATTTCATACCGAAGTCAAAGATAAAATTGGCAATATAACTAGTAATTTTACCGAACTTGATTCGAGTATTTTCTTTAGAAAAGAAATCCTTTATAAAAGATTAGCAGAAAAATTCATTGCCGATAAAAACTACAGAAATCAAGTCAAAGCAGATTTGATTGCCAATGAATACCGCGATGTTTTAACTAGACGACTCAGAAAAAAATTAAATCGCGCCTTTCCAGAAGAAGAAATTAGTTTTGCTGTTGTAGCCAACAAGTTTGTAGTATTTAATAATGCCACTAAAACTGATACTCTTTTTTCTGAAAAACCTGTTATAGGAAATGCCATTTATGGTGACTTGGCTTCTTTAAATGATGCTTTTCTAGTTAGAAATTATGTTGGAACCACGAATGGTTTTATCAATGATAACTATAAATTATTGACTGAAGACAGTTTGTTTGTTTCAGTAAAAAACTGGGAACAAATTATTTTGAGACGAATGACCACTATATTGATTTTGTCTATCCTTTCAATGCTGGTTTTGGTTACTCTTTTCGTCATTACCATTAAAGCCTTAATCAAACAAAAAAAAGTAAGTGATGTCAAAACTGATTTTATCAATAACATCACTCATGAATTGAAAACGCCATTAACGACTTTGAGTGTTTCAACCAAAATGTTAGCGCGTCAAGAAGTGAAAGACAATGAGGCAGTTTTTAATACCGTATTGAATACTGTTAACCGACAAAACGTTCGATTACAAAACATCATCGATCAGGTCATGAGTAATTCTTTGGGCTTTGAAGAAATTGCACTTCAGAAAGAAAAGCTAAAAATGAATGCATTTTTACAAACGATAATTGCTGATTTCAATCTGGCCTATCCCAATGTGAAAATTTTATATGATTGTAAAGCAACAGAAACTAGCTTATCCCTAGACAAATTTCATTTGACAACAGCCATCAACAACGTACTTGAAAATGCCGTAAAATATGGTTGTCAAAATATTACGCTAAAAACATTGCTTGAAAATGAAATGTTTCACATTAGTATTCAAGATGATGGAATTGGAATAGCCAAAACTAAACAACCATTGCTTTTTGAAAAATTCTACAGGGTTGAAGCAGGAAATATTCATAATACCAAAGGACTCGGGCTAGGTCTTTATTATGTTGACCAAATCATTAAAGCACACAAAGGAACTGTAAATGTTGTCAGTGAACTTGGAAAAGGAGCTTCATTTACCATAAGTATTCCGTCTCTTTAAACTCATGAAAAAAATATTATTAGCCGAAGACGATATCGATTTTGCCAATGTTTTGAAACAGTATTTAGAGCTTCATCACTTTGAAGTTCATTGGGCAAAAGATGGCGACGAAGCTTGGAAAGTGTTTCAAAAAGTAACCTTCCATATCTGTATTTTTGATGTGATGATGCCCAAAATGGATGGATTTACTTTAGCTGAACTGTGTATCAATAGCAATCCAGAAATTCCATTTTTGTTTCTAACGGCTAGAAATCAAAACGAAGACAAAATAAAAGGACTAAAACTTGGAGCCGATGATTATATTGTAAAACCTTTTGAAGCCGATGAATTGGTTTTGAGAATTACCAATATTTTAAAACGAACTACCAAAACTCCAGCTATTGCAACTAATAGCAACGAAATTCCTATCGGGAAGTACCTTTTTCACACTTATAGATTGGAATTAAAACTGGGAACTCAAATCCAACAACTTACAGAAAGAGAAGCCGCATTGATTACTTTTCTTTTTACAAATAAAAATCAATTACTGAAACGGGATCAAATTTTAAAAGCCGTCTGGAAGAACGATGATTATTTTTCTGGAAGAAGTATGGATGTCTTCATCAGTAAACTAAGAAAATATTTTTCTGAAGACTCCTCCATTTCTATTGAAAGTGTTCGAAATATTGGATTGGAATTTAAAGTAAAATAAAAAAAGCAGACCTATAAGCCGGATTCTGTATTCACCGGTGTGGTGAACCCTTATCATTTATCTAGACCAACAATTGCTCATTGGTTCAAGCTTCCTACCCTTCGACAACGGACGAGTAATCCTTAAATGCCGATATACTTGGAATTTCACCGCATAGAGTTTACCTGGTTTCACTACAGCCGAACTGTACTTGCTTTCTGTTGCACTTGTCCTCGCCTCTCGACGGACGGGTGTTACCCGCTATGCTACTCTTTGGTGTCCGGACTTTCCTCCCCCGATAAATCGGCGACGATAAGGCGGTCTGCAGCGCAAAGATAGGAAATTAGGAGCTGGAAAACCTATTAATAAATTGTGGAAAAGTTTTCTTCAAATTCTCGAATTACCAAATTACTAAACCAACAAAAATTCTATATTTGTAATCCAGTAAAATTCTATGGAACAATTTGTAGTATCAGCTCGTAAGTATCGTCCGCAAACGTTTAAAGACGTTGTGGGACAGCAAGCTATTACTAATACTTTGCTCAATGCCATAGAAAGTAACCACTTGGCTTCTGCCCTATTATTTACTGGACCAAGAGGTGTAGGAAAAACAACTTGTGCTCGAATTTTGGCTCGTAAAATTAATCAGCCTGGTTATGACGATCCGTTTGAGGATTTTGCTTTCAATGTATTTGAACTGGATGCTGCTTCAAACAATTCGGTTGACGATATTCGAAGTTTGATTGACCAAGTTAGAATCCCACCACAAACAGGACAATACAAAGTGTATATCATTGACGAGGTACACATGTTGTCTTCGGCTGCTTTTAATGCTTTCTTGAAAACATTAGAAGAACCGCCAAAGCACGCCATATTCATATTGGCTACGACCGAAAAACACAAAATCATTCCAACCATATTATCTCGTTGTCAAATTTTTGACTTTAAACGAATTACGGTTAAAGATGCTAAAGAACATTTGGCTGAAGTGGCTAAAAGTCAAGGAGTCGAATTTGAAGATGATGCTTTACATATCATTGCTCAAAAAGCGGATGGTGCTATGCGTGATGCTTTATCTATATTTGATAGAGTCGTTTCTTATTGTGGCAACAACTTAACAAGACAAGCGGTAACTGAGAATTTGAACTTGCTAGATTATGAGACGTATATTACTATAACCGACTTGATTTTGGAGAATAAGATTCCGGAACTATTGTTGGCTTACAATGATATTTTATCTAAAGGTTTTGACGGACATCACTTCATTGCTGGATTGGCATCGCATTTTAGAGACTTATTAGTAGCTAAAAACCCAGCGACACTTTCCTTATTAGAAATGGGAGAAGCAGCCATAAAACTCTACGGACAACAAGCTCAAAAAACCAATCAGGACTTTTTATTAAAAGGGATAGAGATTGCAAATGAATGCGATTTAAAATATAAGGTTTCTCAAAACCAGCGTCTTTTAGTTGAACTTGCTTTGATGCAATTGGCCTCCATCACCTTTGATGGAGAAAAAAAAAAGCTGACTTCATAATTCCAGCTACTTATTATCGTAACAATAGCTATTCTATAAAAGAAGTACCCAATACGAAGTTAGCAGTACAAAGTGATGCTCCAGAAGATATAAAGCCGGAGGAAACAGTTGCTGTAAAAGTTGTAGAACCACCAACAGTAACTAAAGAGCAGACAACAGAAAACGTACAACCCACA
The DNA here is from genome assembly GCF_025947145.1 of Flavobacterium sp. N1994. Lineage (NCBI taxonomy): Bacteria > Pseudomonadati > Bacteroidota > Flavobacteriia > Flavobacteriales > Flavobacteriaceae > Flavobacterium > Flavobacterium sp. N1994. The sequence goes on along the minus strand of NZ_CP109999.1, from coordinate 20,899 downwards.
ACCCACAACCCACAACCTCCAGCCCCTAAAGTATCAGCGATGTCTTTGGCTAGTATTCGTGCTAAAAAAGAGATGGCTGAAAATTTTAAAGCTACGGTTAAAGAAGATATTCATTTACCCAACGAGCCTTTTACAGAAACCGAAATGCTAGAGCAATGGCTCAAGTATGCACAGCGAATGGAAGATAAAGGGTATCGCATTATTGCCTCCTTATTAACCATTAATGATCCAACACTTGAAGGAACCACTATCATTCATGAGTTACCTAATGAGAGTTCGAAAATAGATTTTGAAAAAGAAAGACCGGAACTACTGGGCTATCTTCGTGGAAAACTGCATAATCACGAAATCACTATCCATGTTAAAGTGAATGAAACTTTAGTAGTTAAAAAAGCTTTTACTAATCAAGACAAATACAACCGATTGGTAGAAATCAATCCAAACTTGGAACTCTTGAAAAAAATGTTTGATTTGGATGTTTAGTTTATTCTTTTTTCCTTTCCTTAATTATTTGCGTCAAGAAAAGAAATCCTATCATAGTCATCGAGGCAATTCCAAGGTAATGATTCTTGTTCTCTGAGGAACTTAAATTGTTATAATCGATTTCATAAAAATGTATTCCAATAAGGGCGATACTGGCAATAAAGCAAATGATTCTGAATGTTTTCATAATTAAATTGTTCCCTGATATAAAGCTTTCACGATACCGTCGGCTAGCCCTATTTTGGGCACAAACAATTGTCGGGCACCACTCCATTTCATAGCATTTAGGTATACTCTGGTAGCTGGAATGATAACGTCGGCACGGTCAGTGTTTAAGGCTAATTCGGCGATACGTTGCTCGTAGGTTAGTGAGTTTAAATATTGGTATTGTGAGTTTAAATATAAATAAGATAGCGGTTTGTCTTGCAATTTACCCGAGAGTTTGAATAACTTATTGATGTTCCCTCCTGAGCCGATAAGTATCACTTCGTCAAATTCTTCGGTGTGGGTTTTTATCCATTTTTCTATTTCTTCCCAAACGATATCGCTTACCATATTGTTCAGCAAACGAACCGTTCCTATTTTGAAGGATTTGGAAGCTATCATGTGACCATCGGTAAATAAGGAGAACTCAGTGCTACCACCGCCTACATCCACATACAAATAAGTTTTGTCGGTTTTCAAGAAATCGTGTAAATCGGAAGAAGCAATGATTGTAGCTTCAATTTTTCCGTCGATGATATCAATATCAATATCACATTTTTCGCAGATGATTTTGGCGACTTCCTTACCATTGTAGGCCTCACGCATCGCAGATGTAGCACAGGCTTTGTACTTTTCTACTTTATACACTTTCATTAATAACTTGAAAGCTTTCATGGCATCAATCATTCTATCAATATTGTCATTAGAGATTTCACCAACAGTAAAAGCATCTTGCCCTAAACGAATAGGCACCCGAATCAAGGCACTTTTATTGAATTGTGCTGGAGCATCTTTTTGTTCAACAATATTGGTAATGAGCAATCGCATGGCATTGGAACCAATATCAATTGCTGCATATTTTTTAATAGAAATCATATCTTGAGGCAAATAAATTTAGGTAACCGTAATTAATGTAATATATCGTCTTGCAACACTTCTAGACGATCCCGATAGTAATTATACATTTCATGTTGGGCTCGGAAAACAGGCTCATTTTCGGCACGAACTCGGTATTTATTCTCGAATTTCTCCGAATGAAAACGGGCTTTTACATTTCCTTTCCAACCGATGTTGAAAGTATCTATAATTTGTTTTTTTATTTCTTCATCATAAATTGGACAGGTCACTTCTACTCTACCATCCAAATTTCTAGTCATAAAATCGGCTGAGGAAATGTACACCTCAGGGTCGTCATTATTGCAAAAAATATAGGAACGGGTGTGCTCTAAAAAGTAGTCAACAATACTAACCGCTTCAATATTTTCGCTCATTCCTTTAACACCCGGAATTAAAGAACAAATCCCTCTAATTTGCAATTTAATCTTGACACCTGCATTGCTCGCTTCGTATAATTTATCAATCATTGGATAATCCGAAAGGCTATTCATTTTTAAATTAATGTAGGCTGGGCGTCCAATAGTGGCGTTGTTAATTTCTCTATCGATAAGTTTATAGAATCTAGATCGAGTGTAATGCGGAGAAACTATTAGATGTTTAAAACGATGAATTCTATAGTTAACATCGAAGAAATCAAAGACTTTACCAATGTCTTTTAATATTTGTTGATGGCTGGTAAATAAGGTTAAATCTGTGTATATTTTGGCGGTACTTTCATTGAAATTCCCAGTAGAAATAAAACCATATCGCTTAACTTTTCCTTGTTCTATTCTATCAATCAAGCATATTTTACTGTGCACTTTTAGGCCTTTGATACCGAAAATAAGTTCAATTCCTTCTTGTTGCATTTGCTCTGCATAGGAAATATTACTCGCTTCATCAAAGCGGGCTTGGAGTTCGATTTGCACAGTAACTTTCTTTCCGTTTTTGGCAGCATTGATAAGCGAACTAACTATTTGAGAGTTTTTGGCTAAACGATATAACGTAATTTTTATTGAAGTTACTGTTGGGTCTAAAGCCGCTTCTCTCAAGAATTTTATTAGATAAGAAAATGACTGAAATGGAGCATTAACTAAGTAATCTTTTTGAGCAATCCGATTTAAAATACTACCATCTAGAGATAAGCCTTCGACAGGCAATGGTACTCTTGGTGGATACAACAAATCATATCTTCCTAGGTTAGGAAAGTTCATATAATCACGACGATTATGGTAACGTCCTCCAGGAATAACACCATCTGAAGCATCGATTCCCATTTTGGAAAGGAAAAATTTTAACGTGTCTTTATCAATAGATTGATCGTAAACAAAACGCACAGGCTCTCCAATTCTTCTATCTTTTACAGAAGTAGCAATTTTTTCCAGCATGCTTTTACTCATGTCACTATCAATATCTAGCTGGGCATCACGAGTAATTTTTATCATATGCGCCGAAATACTTTCGTAATCAAAAATATTAAAAATGCTACTTAGATTGTATCGAATAACATCGTCTAACAACATTAAATATTGTTTCCCATCTTTAGCTGGAAGCTCCACTACTCTATTGGTGTTTTTTGGGATTTCGATAATGGCATAACGTACTTCAGATTTGGTTTTAACCAAGCCTAACATCTTAGGTTTTTGCTCAGTTCTCATTACTAACTTAATGGCCAAATATCCTGAAGTGTCTTTAAGTAATGGGAATTCGGCTAAATCATTAAGAATGATGGTAACTAATTCTGGGCTGATTTTTTGGATGAAGAAATTTTTAATAAAATGCTCATGTTCCGTTGAGACTTCCTTTTCGTTTATGATAATGATATTTTGTTTAACCAACTCTTTTTCAATCTTATTGAGTACTTGCAAACTTTCTGATTGTTGCTTAATCACAATTTCAGTAATATCTTTAACCAATTGTTGCGCAGAAATTCCACCAAGTATTTTCTCTCCGGAAACCCCTGTCAAACTCAAACGGCGAATAGCGGCAAATCTAACCCTAAAAAATTCATCCAAATTATTTGAAAAAATACCTATGAAACGAAGTCTCTCTAGTAATGGAACTGTCTCATCGGCAGCCTCTTGTAATACTCTATCATTAAATGCTAACCAACTTTTTTCTCTATCTATATATCGAAAACCTATTTCTGTATTCATACTTATTTTAAATCTCTTGGAAAAATAATTTTTTTGGTAATTCCGTTACTAATTTCTTTCCATCTATCCTGCTCAAATATAATGTTTACAAACCCAGAAGTTGAAACATTATCAGTAAAAATATTTCCAAATTTATTGACAAAATTGGTAATCGCTTCGTTATGACCAAAAACGATTAAATGATCGTATTCATCAGAACATGATTTGATAATTTGCTCCAATTTTCTTTCATCGAAAGTATATAAGTCTTCTTTAAATTGTATGCTTTCAACAGGAAAGGATATGTTTTGGGCAAAAATTATTGCCGTTTCTGAGGCTCTTTTTGAAGCACTACTCCAAACTAAAAAAGTTTTTGGTACAAGATTACTAACGTGCGAAGAAACCAAATGAGCATCTTGAATACCATTACTGGTTAACGGTCTATCATAATCGCGAAGCGACGTTTCCCAACTTGATTTGGCATGACGAACCAGTATTAATTGTTTCATGAATAAGACTCCTTAGTTTTGAGTGTATAAATTTAAGGTATTAATGTTTATTATGAAATAATATCGATAAGATAAGTTTAGGTTTTTGATTCATTCTATACTTAATCGCAAAACAAGAAAGTAATTAGCTTATCAAAAATCTTACATTAACAAAAATAATGAATAATGATTTTTCTATAAAAAAAGTTAAAAAATCAAAAATGTTATAAACACAATGTTGTTAATTATTTTTGTAGTCTTTTTCTATTTAAATATGTTAAAAAATGCACTTTATCTATAAAATAACGCATTTTATCGATGTTTTTTTTGGTGATTAAAATAAAACTATCTACTTTCGAACTGTAAAACAATATAAAATTATAAAATAGAACCCTTAAAACCCCAAATGAAATGTCAAAAATCAAAGAAAAAACAAGAGTAAACCTAGAACTGAGGCTTTAAAAACAAAGAAAAATGTCTTTTAAACGAGTTTTTGTGTTGTTTGTAGAAAAATTTGGGTGCATTGATAGTTTAGTATATAATTTAGCACACGAATAGTATGACCCAAAATAACTATTAACCTTTATGCCTACTTCTAAACAACTTCACGCCCGAAATTATTTCGTAATTTTTTTGTAAAATTATTTTCAAAAACTAATTGTATGAAAACAAATAGCCCAAATGTATTATTTAACCATCAAACAAATCTACCGTTTGAAAAAACAAGTCAAGTCATGAAACAAAAACTATTATTACTGTTAATGTTAGTTTCATTTTGTTCTGGAGTCTTTGCCCAACAGGGTTTGAGAGCTAGTCAAGATGGAACCGTCGTTGTAACAGAGTTGAATTCATTACTAGCATCAGCAAGAACTTCGGGTACAGCTCGTATTGCAAGTTCTGGTACTAGTGCCGTTAATATTCAGCGTCTGAACGATCTGGTAACTCAAGTTCAATCCTCTACCTATTTTTATCAAGGTGTTGTGAAGACTTATGGAGATGCTCCTACTAATCTCTACACGGATGCAAGTTCGTTAGGTCAAGTAAACAATTCAATTACTGAAAAACAGAATATTGAAATTGTAACTATTTTAATCAATACCACAAGTGAATTAAATTCAGTTATTGATTTAGCTGCCTTTTCAAATTTTCCTAATTTGAAATACATCTATTTTATATCAAACATCAATACTACTAGTAATGTTATTTCTAGTCATATTGGAAATTATGATAGTAGATTTAGTATATTTTATAAAGTAGATAAAGGTGATAGAAATCAATAAGAAATTGATAAAAAGAGAATATATGAAAAATTTATACTTCAACTCAATCGTAAAAAAACTTAAGCAATTAGTTGTATTGTTTGCTATCCTTTTTGGGTTTTCAACAACAATTAATGCTCAAGCTAAAAAAGTATTTACCCAAAGAACCTCACAGTTTAGTCCAACTAAAAAGATTTACAATGTGAAAGGTGATTTCACCATGTTTGGGAATACTTGTTTGACTCCACAGAATTACTCTGCAACTCAAAACAATAATAACCAATCTATGGTTTATGTTGACACAGATGGTGACTCTAGCACTTTTAATTCATCATCTTCAACATTAGAAATTGCTTCTGAAAATGGATCTGTTCCCTCATGTTCAACCATAGTGTTTGCAGGGTTATATTGGACCGGAGCTGGTTCTCCAAACCAAACTTTTAATGTAACTAAAAATAGTGTAACTAAAACTTTTAATAAAAGAGTAGTTAAACTTAAAGGGCCAACTGCTAGTTCATACACTGACATTACAGCTGCTGCTGGTGATATTTATTATCCTTCAGGGACTGAAGATAATATTTACGCTGCCTATGCAGAAGTTACTGATTATGTAAGACAGAATGGTATAGGTAAATATACTGTTGCTGATATGGCTCTTTTAGAAGGAGGTCAAACTAGTGGAACTGGTTTCTCTGGTGGATGGGGAATGATAGTTATTTATCAAAACTCAAAAATGAAATGGAGAGATGTAACTATTTTTGATGGTTATTATTATGTTGATGCTGGAAACTCATCTGCAGGTTTAGAGTTACCTGTTTCAGGTTTTAATACTGTACAATCTGGTAACGTAGGTATGAAAATTGGATTTATGGCCAGTGAAGGTGATGTTGGGTATACAGGAGATTACTTCAAAATACAAAAACTTGCTAGCAACACTTACACCACATTAAGTAGAAATGCAAATGGTGTGGTACCAAGTCCAGATAATTTTTTCAATTCATCTATAACTGCCCCAGGCACGAGAAATCCTAACTTGGTAAATAATACAGGTATTGATATTGGTATTGTTAATATACCTAATACAAACAATAGTATTATTGGGAATAGTCAAACGGCAACAAAATTCTTGTATGGTACAAATGGGGATACCTATTCTATTTATACAATTGCAATGTCTGTTGATGCCTATATCCCAGAAGTTGAAGGTGTAATCACTGCCACAACTATCAATGGTTCACCAGCGGTTCAACCTTACACAATATTACCAGGTCAAGAAGCTGGTTATAGTGTAGATATAAAAAACATTGGTACAGAGGCAATAAATAATTATAAATTAATTATTCCTATTCCGTTTAATGCAACTTATGTTGCAGGAAGTGCTGCAGGTACAATATTTAGTCCACAAACAACTCCAACACCAAATAATATTTCATTTAATCCTAGTTTAGGAGCAACTGGATCCATTGTTTGGGATTTTGGAACTTTAGTTTTACCAGCAAATCCTAGCTCTTTATTAGCTAGATTAACATTCAAATTAAAATCTACAACAGATTGTGCTATTTTAAGCAACGCTACTTGTGGAAGTAATATGGGTGTTGTTGGAAATTCTACAGGTATTGGTAATACTACAAATGTAGCTTTGAATAATTCCAATTTGATTCAAGGGTATACTGTAAATGGTAGTTGTGCTGGCGAACCAATTGCAACTCCAATTAATACAGCTATTAATGGTACAAGTTATGTACAACAAAACTGTCCAAATACTGATTATACAAGACATTTTTCATACTGTAGTACTAGTACTAGTGTAGGAACTTCTGAAATTGCTTCAAATTTTCCAGTAGGATCATTATTTTATAATTCTTTCCCAGTAACTGTAAATTCTATTCAATATACAGATGCTAATCCTATTCCACTGGTAGCTGGTTCAACTGTTACTTATTATGCAGTTCCTTCTGGTGGCGGAAATGGATGTAACTTCCCTTTTACTATTACTAAATGTCCAGTAATTGTTGCACAAAACGATACTATTGCTGGTGGTAATGGAACTACAGGAAATCCAAATGCTGGAAACGTTTTAAACAATAACGGTAATGGTTCAGATACCTTGAATGGTGTTCAAGCAACTATTTCACAAGTTAATATTACAGTTACCACTCCTGCAACTCCAATTGGCGGAAATCCAGTTCCTGTTATTGATACAAATACAGGTCAAATTTCTGTACCTCCTGGAACTCCTGCTGGAACTTATACTATAGTATATAACTTATGTGAAAAATTAAATCCAACTACAAATTGTGACCCTGCTACTGTAACAATAACAGTAACTAAACCTATTATTGATGCAGTGAATGATGCTGGTGCTCCTATTGTTGGTGCTTCAGGTGGTCAATCATTAGCTAATGTATTAGTTAACGATACCCTTAATGGTGCTCCTGCTAGTTTAGCTTCTGTAAATTTAACACAAGTTTCAACTACAAATGCTGGTGTTACTCTTAACCCTGCTAACGGTTCGGTGAATGTGGCTCCTGGTACTCCATCTGGTTCATACACAGTTACATATCAAATATGTGAAAAAATAAATCCAACTAATTGTGATACGGCAACGGTTACCGTTTCTGTTACAAATGCTGTAATTGATGCTGTAAATGATGCTGGTACTTCTATCGTTGGTGCTTCAGGTGGTCAATCATTATCTAATGTATTAGTTAACGATACCCTTAATGGCGCACCTGCTACTTTAGCTTTAGTGAACTTAACACAAGTTTCAACTACAAATAGTGGCGTTACCCTTAACACTGCTAACGGCTCAGTAAATGTAGCTCCAGGAACTCCTTCTGGTTCGTATATTCTTACTTATCAAATTTGTGAAAAATTAAATACAACCAATTGTGATACAGCTACTGTTACTGTTTCTGTTACTAACGCTGTAATTGATGCTGTAAATGATATAGGTACTTCTATTGTTGGTGCTACTGGTGGTCAATCATTTCCATATGTATTGGTTAATGACACTCTAAATGGTGGTCCTGCTAATCTAGGTAATATCAATCTTACTCAGGTTGCAACAACTAATCCTGGAGTAACCCTTAATCCTGCTATTGGTTCAGTAAACGTAGCTCCAGGAACTCCTTCTGGTTCTTATATCCTTACTTATCAAATTTGTGAAAAATTAAATCCAACGAATTGTGATACAGCTACTGTAACTGTTTTAGTAACTAATGCTGTAATAGATGCTGTGAATGACAATGGTTCACCAATAAATGGTTTAACTGGTGGTCAGTCTTTAGCTAATGTATTAGTTAATGATACTCTTAATGGTAACCCTGCAACTTTAGCAACTATTAACTTAACTCAAGTTTCTACAACTAACTCTGGTGTTACTCTTAATCCAGTAAATGGTTCTGTGAATGTAACTCCCGGAACTCCAGCTGGTTCATACACAGTTACCTATCAAATTTGTGAAAAATTAAATCCAACGAATTGTGATACAGCTACTGTTTCTGTTTCTGTTTCAGCTGCTCAAATCATCGCTAATGATGATGCGGGTACTCCTGTAAATGGTTTAACTGGTGGTACGGCTTTCACTAACGTGTTGGTTAACGATACTCTTAACGGTGTGCCGGTTTTAGCTTCGCAAGTAAATACTACTTTCGTATCTTCTACTAATCCTGGAATTACGCTTTCAGGTACTAACGTACTTGTAGCTCCTGGAACACCTGCTGGTTCTTATACTTTGGTTTACCAAATCTGTGAAATCTTAAATCCAACGAATTGTGATACAGCTACTGTTTCTGTTTCTGTTTCAGCTGCTCAAATCATCGCTAATGATGATGCGGGTACTCCTATAAATGGTTTAACTGGTGGTACGGCTTTCACTAACGTGTTGGTTAACGATACTCTTAACGGTGTGCCGGTTTTAGCTTCGCAAGTAAATACTACTTTCGTGTCTTCTACTAATCCTGGAATTACGCTTTCTGGTACTAACGTGCTAGTTGCGCTTGGAACACCTGCTGGTTCTTATACTTTAGTTTACCAAATCTGTGAAATCTTAAATCCAACGAATTGTGATACGGCTACTGTTTCTGTTTCTGTTTCAGCTGCTCAAATCATCGCTAATGATGATGCGGGTACTCCTGTAAATGGTTTAACTGGTGGTACTGCTTTCACTAACGTATTGGTTAACGATACTCTTAACGGTGTGCCTGTTTTAGCTTCGCAAGTAAATACTACTTTCGTGTCTTCTACTAATCCTGGAATTACGCTTTCTGGTACTAACGTGCTAGTTGCGCCTGGAACACCTGCTGGTTCTTATACTTTAGTTTACCAAATCTGTGAAATCTTAAATCCAACGAATTGTGATACGGCTACTGTTTCTGTTTCTGTTTCAGCTGCTCAAATCATCGCTAATGATGATGCGGGTACTCCTGTAAATGGTTTAACTGGTGGTACTGCTTTCACTAACGTGTTGGTTAACGATGCTCTTAACGGTGTGCCGGTTTTAGCTTCGCAAGTAAATACTACTTTCGTATCTTCTACTAATCCTGGAATTACGCTTTCTGGTACTGATGTACTTGTAGCTCCTGGAACACCTGCTGGTTCTTATACTTTGGTTTACCAAATCTGTGAAATCTTAAATCCAACGAATTGTGATACAGCTACAGTTACTGTTACGGTAACACATGCTCAAATCATCGCTAATGATGATGCGGGTACTCCTGTAAATGGTTTAACTGGTGGTACGGCTTTCACTAACGTGTTGGTTAACGATACTCTTAACGGTGTGCCGGTTTTAGCTTCGCAAGTAAATACTACTTTCGTGTCTTCTACTAATCCTGGAATTACGCTTTCTGGTACTGATGTACTAGTAGCTCCTGGAACACCTGCTGGTTCTTATACTTTGGTTTACCAAATCTGTGAAATCTTAAATCCAACGAATTGTGATACAGCTACAGTTACTGTTACGGTAACACATGCTCAAATCATCGCTAATGATGATGCGGGTACTCCTGTAAATGGTTTAACTGGTGGTACGGCTTTCACTAACGTGTTGGTTAACGATACTCTTAACGGTGTGCCGGTTTTAGCTTCGCAAGTAAATACTACTTTCGTGTCTTCTACTAATCCTGGAATTACGCTTTCTGGTACTGATGTACTAGTAGCTCCTGGAACACCTGCTGGTTCTTATACTTTGGTTTACCAAATCTGTGAAATCTTAAATCCAACGAATTGTGATACAGCTACTGTTTCTGTTTCTGTTTCAGCTGCTCAAATCATCGCTAATGATGATGCGGGTACTCCTGTAAATGGTTTAACTGGTGGTACGGCTTTCACTAACGTGTTGGTTAACGATACTCTTAACGGTGTGCCGGTTTTAGCTTCGCAAGTAAATACTACTTTCGTATCTTCTACTAATCCTGGAATTACGCTTTCTGGTACTGATGTACTTGTAGCTCCTGGAACACTGCTGGTTTCTTATACTTTGGTTTACCAAATCTGTGAAATCTTAAATCCAACGAATTGTGATACAGCTACTGTTTCTGTTGCTGTTGGTGCTGCTGCAATTGAAGCTATAGATGACAACTATCTAACTGTTCAATGTTCTAGCGTTGGTTTAATTGGAAATATCTTAACAAATGATACTTTTAAACAGTACTGTTGGTTTATCAACCAATGAAGTAAATCTGACTGTACTAAGTGGAAGTTACAATAATTTGAATATTGATACTATGGAAATGTAAATTTAACTAGTATTGGGAAGTTGTGGATCGTATACTTTTACTTATAGAATATGTGAGATCTTAAATCCAAATAATTGTGATGAAGCTACTGTAACTGTTGTTATTCAAGATTTAATTGCTCCTACTTTCACTGCCCCTGCGAATATGAAATATTCACAACAGCTGATTGTACTTTCGATGCATCGGTAGCTCTAACTGGTGATGTAACTAATGAGGCTGACAACTGTTCGTCTGATTTACAAGCTACATTTACTGATAGTGTGGCTAACGGTCAATGTGCTGGTTCTAAAATAATTACTCGTACTTGGACTCTTGTGGATGCTTGTGGTAATGCTGCGGCTCCTCAAACTCAAACGATCACAGTAACAGATAACATTGCTCCTACTTTCACTACTGCAGCTACAAATATAGTTGTACAATGTAATGGTTCTGGTAATACAGATGAGCTACAAGCATGGTTGAATTCAAATGGTGGAGCTATTGCATCTGATAATTGTTCAATGTAATTTAATTGGACTAATAATTTCAATGCTATCTCCAACAATTGTTCAGCCGCTGTAACAGTAATATTTACTGCTACTGATGCTTGCAACAATTCATCTACATCTTCAGCTACATTTACAATACATGATACTGTAGCACCTACTTTCACTGCCCCTGCGAATATGAATGAAATATTCACAACGGCTGATTGTACTTTCGATGCGTCTGTAGCTCTAACTGGTGATGTAACTAATGAGGCTGACAACTGTTCGTCTGATTTACAAGCTATATTTACTGATAGTGTGACTAACGGTCAATGTGTGGTTCAAAATAATTACTCGTACTTGGACTCTTGTGGATGCTTGTGGTAATGCTGCGGCTCCTCAAACTCAAACGATCACAGTAACAGATAACATTGCTCCTACTTTCACTGCCCTGCGAATACTGAAATTTTACAACGGCTGATTGTACTTTCGATGCATCGGTAGCTCTTAACTGGTAATGTAACTAATGAGGCTGACAACTGTTCGTCTGATTTACAAGCTACATTTACTGATAGTGTGGCTAACGGTCAATGTGCTGGTTCTAAAATAATTACTCGTACTTGGACTCTTGTGGATGCTTGTGGTAATGCTGCGGCTCCTCAAACTCAAACGATCACAGTAACAGATAACATTGCACCTACTTTCACTGCCCCTGCGAATACTGAAATATTCACAACGGCTGATTGTACTTTCGATGCATCGGTAGCTCTAACTGGTGATGTAACTAATGAGGCTGACAACTGTTCGTCTGATTTACAAGCTACATTTACTGATAGTGTGGCTAACGGTCAATGTGCTGGTTCGAAAATAATTACTCGTACTTGGACTCTTGTGGATGCTTGTGGTAATGCTGCGGCTCCTCAAACTCAAACGATCACAGTAACAGATAACATTGCTCCTACTTTCACTGCCCCTGCGAATACTGAAATATTCACAACGGCTGATTGTACTTTCGATGCATCGGTAGCTCTAACTGGTGATGTAACTAATGAGGCGACAAACTGTTCGTCTGATTTACAAGCTACATTTACTGATAGTGTGGCTAACGGTCAATGTGCTGGTTCTAAAATAATTACTCGTACTTGGACTCTTGTGGATGCTTGTGGTAATGCTGCGGCTCCTCAAACTCAAACGATCACGGTAACAGATAACATTGCTCCTACTTTCACTGCCCCTGCGAATACTGAAATATTCACAACAGCTGATTGTACTTTCGATGCATCGGTAGCTCTAACTGGTGATGTAACTAATGAGGCTGACAACTGTTCGTCTGATTTACAAGCTACATTTACTGATAGTGTGGCTAACGGTCAATGTGCTGGTTCTAAAATTTACTCGTACTTGGACTCTTGTGGATGCGTGTGGTATGCTGCGGCTCCTCAAACTCAAACGATCACAGTAACAGATAACATTGCTCCTACTTTCACTGCGCCAGCGAATACTGAAATATTCACAACGGCTGATTGTACTTTCGATGCTTCGGTAGCTCTAACTGGTGATGTAACTAATGAGGCTGACAACTGTTCGTCTGATTTACAAGCTACATTTACTGATAGTGTGGCTAACGGTCAATGTGCTGGTTCAAAAATAATTACTCGTACTTGGACTCTTGTGGATGCTTGTGGTAATGCTGCGGCTCCTCAAACTCAAACGATCACAGTAACAGATAACATTGCTCCTACTTTCACTGCCCCTGCGAATACTGAAATATTCACAACGGCTGATTGTACTTTCGATGCATCGGTAGCTCTAACTGGTGATGTAACTAATGAGGCCGACAACTGTTCGTCTGATTTACAAGCTACATTTACTGATAGTGTGGCTAACGGTCAATGTGCTGGTTCTAAAATAATTACTCGTATTGGACTCTTGTGGATGCTTGTGGTAATGCTGCGGCTCCTCAAACTCAAACGATCACAGTAACAGATAACATTGCTCCTACTTTCACTAATGCTGCAGCTACAAATATAGTTGTACAATGTAATGGTTCTGGTAATACAGATGAGCTACAAGCATGGTTGAATTCAAATGGTGGAGCTATTGCATCTGATAATTGTTCAAATGTAACTTGGACTAATAATTTCAATGCTATCTCCAACAATTGTTCAGCCGCTGTAACAGTAATATTTACTGCTACTGATGCTTGCAACAATTCATCTACATCTTCAGCTACATTTACAATACATGATACTGTAGCACCTACTTTCACTGCCCCTGCGAATACTGAAATATTCACAACGGCTGATTGTACTTTCGATGCGTCTGTAGCTCTAACTGGTGATGTAACTAATGAGGCTGACAACTGTTCGTCTGATTTACAAGCTATATTTACTGATAGTGTGACTAACGGTCAATGTGCTGGTTCAAAAATAATTACTCGTACTTGGACTCTTGTGGATGCTTGTGGTAATGCTGCGGCTCCTCAAACTCAAACGATCACAGTAACAGATAACATTGCTCCTACTTTCACTGCCCTGCGAATACTGAAATATTCACAACGGCTGATTGTACTTTCGATGCATCGGTAGCTCTAACTGGTGATGTAACTAATGAGGCTGACAATCTGTTCGTCTGATTTACAAGCTACATTTACTGATAGTGTGGCTAACGGTCAATGTGCTGGTTCTAAAATAATTACTCGTACTTGGACTCTTGTGGATGCTTGTGGTAATGCTGCGGCTCCTCAAACTCAAACGATCACAGTAACAGATAACATTGCACCTACTTTCACTGCCCCTGCGAATATGAAATATTCACAACGGCTGATTGTACTTTCGATGCATCGGTAGCTCTAACTGGTGATGTAACTAATGAGGCTGACAACTGTTCGTCTGATTTACAAGCTACATTTACTGATAGTGTGGCTAACGGTCAATGTGCTGGTTCTAAAATAATTACTCGTACTTGGATCTTGTGGATGCTTGTGGTAATGCTGCGGTCCTCTAAACTCAAACGATCACAGTAACAGATAACATTGCACCTACTTTCACTGCCCCTGCGAATACTGAAATATTCAACGGCTGATTGTACTTTCGATGCGTCTGTAGCTCTAATGGTGATGTAACTAATGAGGCTGACAACTGTTCGTCTGATTTACAAGCTACATTTACTGATAGTGTGACTAACGGTCAATGTGCTGGTTCGAAATAATTACTCGTACTTGGACTCTTGTGGATGCGTGTGGTAATGCTGCGGCTCCTCAAACTCAAACCATCACGGTAACCGATAACATTGCTCTACTTTCACTGCCCTGCGAATACTGAAATATTCACAACAGCTGATTGTACTTTCGATGCATCGGTAGCTCTAACTGGTGATGTAATAATGAGGCTGAAACTGTTCGTCTGATTTACAAGCTATTTTATGATAGTGTGGCTAACGGTCATGTGCTGGTTCTAAAATAATTACTGTACTTGGACTCTTGTGGATGCGTGTGGTAATGCTGCGGCTCCTCAAACTCAAACGATCACAGTAACCGATAACATTGCTCTACTTTCACTGCGCCAGCGAATACTGAAATATTCACAACGGTGATTGTACTTTCGATGCTTCGGTAGCTCTAACTGGTGATGTAACTAATGAGGCTGACAACTGTTCGTCTGATTTACAAGCTACATTTACTGATAGTGTGGCTAACGGTCAATGTGCTGGTTCAAAAATAATTACTCGTACTTGGACTCTTGTGGATGCTTGTGGTAATGCTGCGGCTCCTCAAACTCAAACGATCACAGTACAGATAACATTGCTCCTACTTTCACTGCCCCTGCGAATAAATATTCACAACGGCTGATTGTACTTTCGATGCATCGGTAGCTCTAACTGGTGATGTAACTAATGAGGCCGACAACTGTTCGTCTGATTTACAAGCTACATTTACTGATAGTGTGGCTAACGGTCAATGTGCTGGTTCTAAAATAATTACTCGTACTTGGACTCTTGTGGATGCTTGTGGTAATGCTGCGGCTCCTCAAACTCAAACGATCACAGTAACAGATAACATTGCTCCTACTTTCACTACTGCAGCTACAAATATAGTTGTACAATGTAATGGTTCTGGTAATACAGATGAGCTACAAGCATGGTTGAATTCAAATGGTGGAGCTATTGCATCTGATAATTGTTCAAATGTAACTTGGACTAATAATTTCAATGCTATCTCCAACAATTGTTCAGCCGCTGTAACAGTAATATTTACTGCTACTGATGCTTGCAACAATTCATCTACATCTTCAGCTACATTTACAATACATGATACTGTAGCACCTACTTTCACTGCCCTGCGAATACTGAAATATTCAAACGGTGATTGTACTTTCGATGCGTCTGTAGCTCTAAATGGTGATGTAATAATGAGGCTGACAACTGTTCGTCTGATTTACAAGCTATATTTACTGATAGTGTGACTAACGGTCAATGTGCTGGTTCAAAAATAATTACTCGTACTTGGACTCTTGTGGATGCTTGTGGTAATGCTGCGGCTCCTCAAACTCAAACGATCACAGTAACAGATAACATTGCTCCTACTTTCACTGCCCCTGCGAATACTGAAATATTCACAACGGCTGATTGTACTTTCGATGCATCGGTAGCTCTAACTGGTGATGTAACTAATGAGGCCGACAACTGTTCGTCTGATTTACAAGCTACATTTACTGATAGTGTGGCTAACGGTCAATGTGCTGGTTCTAAAATAATTACTCGTACTTGGACTCTTGTGGATGCGTGTGGTAATGCTGCGGGCTCCTCAAACTCAAACGATCACGGTAACAGATAACATTGCTCCTACTTTCACTGCCCCTGCGAATACTGAAATATTCACAACGGCTGATTGTACTTTCGATGCATCGGTAGCTCTAACTGGTGATGTAACTAATGAGGCCGACAACTGTTCGTCTGATTTACAAGCTACATTTAATGATAGTGTGGCTAACGGTCAATGTGCTGGTTCTAAAATAATTACTCGTACTTGGACTCTTGTGGATGCTTGTGGTAATGCTGCGGCTCCTCAAACTCAAACGATCACGGTAACAGATAACATTGCTCCTACTTTCACTGCCCCTGCGAATACTGAAATATTCACAACAGCTGATTGTACTTTCGATGCATCGGTAGCTCTAAATGGTGATGTAACTAATGAGGCTGACAACTGTTCGTCTGATTTACAAGCTACATTTATGATAGTGTGGCTAACGGTCAATGTGCTGGTTCTAAAATAATTACTCGTACTTGGACTCTTGTGGATGCGTGTGGTAATGCTGCGGCTCCTCAAACTCAAACGATCACAGTAACAGATAACATTGCGCCTGTAGCTCCTGCAGCTCCAGCTCCAATATTTGCAACTTGTAGTGGTGAAGTTCCTGCTATGATATCACTTACAGCTATGGATAATTGTACTGGTGCTATAACTGTACTAGGAGTTGATACTACTGTTCCTGGACTTTGTCCAAATTCATTCACTGTAACTAGAAAATGGACTTTTGTTGATGCTTGTGGTAACACATCTTCAACATCACAAACGATTAGTGTTAATGATACTATTCCTCCAACGTTCGATCAAAGTGCTCCAGCAAATGTAGCTGCATCTTGTGATAACATTCCAGCTCCTGCAGTTATACACAGCGTGTGATAATTGTGGAACGGCAACTGTGAATATGATTCAAACTGTATTACAAGGAAGTTGTCCATCTAATTATAAAATAATAAGAACTTGGGTAGCTACCGATGCTTGTGGAAATGAGAATCCAATTCGTTTAACTCAAGAAATTGATGTAACTGACAAAACTGGTCCGCAATTGATACCTGTAATTCCTGTTAAATTACCTGCAACTTGTAATAATATCCAAGTGCTCCAGTATTAACTGCTTCAGACTTTACAGATAATTGTTCAGCAGGTTGAACAACCAACGTTCACTCAAACACAATCTCAACCAATAAATGGTGTTTACTATTACATGGACATGGATAGTGCGTGATGCTTGTGGAAACGAAACTCAAATTATTAGATTTGTTACCGTAACACAAGTAGCTGATGTAACGAATATTAAAGTAACTAATGAGATTGTAATGACCAAATTGGAGTTACAACTGATTTAGCCACTTATTTACTACTGGAACTCCAACAACTGGAACATGGGTAAACGAGAATAATGTTGGTAGTTTTAAACGGTTCAGTTCTTAATGCAGAAGGTGTAGCTGTTGGTACTTATACATTCTCATATAATATTCAAACAGGTACTGTCCTCAAAAAATAAATATAGTTGTACCGATTAAAGAATGTGGTGTTGTTTTACCTTGTGAAAACATAAAAATACATAATGCAATTACACCAAATGGTGATGGACTGAATGAGTTCTTTGATATTGAACATATTGAAGATTTCGGGTGTTATCCAACCAATAAGGTTGAAATTTAACAAGTTGGGAGTATTAGTATATGAAGCAGACAACTATGATAACAGTTCTAAGAAATTCATTGGTATCTCTGAAGGAAGAGCAACTGTAAGCAAATCTCAAGAATTGCCAACTGGACGTATTTCTATATTGTACAGTGGACAACATCGGATGGACAAATGTTAATAAAGACGGATACTTATACCTTACTAGATAAAAAATAACTAATTATCCTGAGGGTTGAAAAAACCCTCAGGATAAAAATAGAAAATTTGAGAACAAAAATTTTAATTTCGCTTTGATGTTAACGTGTTACACTGGTTTTGCTCAACAAGATGCCAGTTTACCCAATACATGTATAACACCATAAATATTAATCCCGCCTATGCAGGATCGAGAGGAGTAATGAGTATTTTTGGATTGCATCGTACCCAATGGGTAGGTTTAGATGGTGCACCAGTTTCAATGCTTTCTCTCTAAACACCAATCAACAATAGTAATTTAGGTATGGACTTTCATTAGTTAACGATAGAATCGGACCAACAACTGACAACACTATTTCGGATGATGTATCGTATTACCATTCCAATGTCTGAAGATTACAAATTTCGTTTGGTTATAAAAGCTTCTGGAAATATGTTTACTTTGGATGCAGATAAATTAGATCCACAACACCTAAATGATCAAATCTTCAAAATTATAATAGTAAACTTAAACAAACTTTGGTGCTGGTCTTTATTTACACTCTGAAAAATTGTATTTTGGACTTTCTGTTCCTAACTTTTTACAAGAAACCAAATACAACGACAATGATGTAGCTGTTTTTCAAGAAAGAATGAACTTCTATGCTATTGGAGGTTATGTATTTGATTTATCTGAATCAATAAAGTTCAAACCCGCTTTCTTGACTAAGGTAGTAACTGGTGCGCCATTACAAGTAGATGTTTCAGGTAACTTCTTATTCTTTGATAAATTGATGCTTGGAGTGCTTATCGTTGGGATGCAGCAGTAAGTGGATTAGCAGGTTTTCAAGTAACTGATGGTTTATTTATTGGTTTATAGCTATGATACAGAAACAACCATTTGAGAAATTATAACTCTGGTTCACATGAGATATTTTTAAGATTTGAGTTGTTCAATAAAGTAAGTAAATTGGTATCACCTAGTTTATCTCTAATAACAAGACGATTATGAAAATAAAATTATATACTTAGTACTATAACTTTAACTTGTGTTAATAGTTATTCACAAACTAGTAAAAAGAAGTAGTAAAAGGAAATAAGGAGTATGACAAACTTGCTTTTATAGATGCTATTAAAACCTATGAGCGTATCTACAGTAAAGGATATAAATCTCCTGACATGTTACTTAAATAGGTAATGCGTATTATTTCAATGCTGAATTAGAAAAAGCTAACAAATGGTATGACGAACTTTATGCAACTGCTCCAGATCAAGAAGCGGAATTCTTTTATCGTTTTTCTAAACATTAAAAGCAACCAAAGATTATACCAAGTCTGATGCCATGATGGCAAAGTTTGGTGAAAAAAGCGGTAATGATACTAGAGCAAAATTATTCTCAAATAACAGAGATTATTTAGCCGAAATCAAAAACATTTCTGGTCGTTACAAAATTGAAAACGCTGGAATAAATACTAATATTCTGATTATGGGACTGCCTACATGGGCACTAAAGTAATTTTCTCTTCGGCCCGTGATACTGGAAACTTCTCGAAAAGGTCCATACTTGGACAGGACAGTATTTTACCAATCTTTACGGTTCAACTATGTCAGAAGATGGTTCATTAGGAGCTGTTGAGCGATTTGGCAAAAAGATTAATACCAAGTTTCACGAAGATACTCCAGCCTTTACAAAAGATGGAAAACAGTTTACTTTACAAGAAACAATTACCTTGACGAAAGAGGTTGATTTGATGCTAGCAATAGTAACCCTTTTGAAAATCTATTCTGCTAAAGTAGACAAAGATGGTAATTGGAATAATATAACTGCACTTCCTTTTAACAGTGATAGTTATCAAACAGCGCATCCAGCATTATCTTCCAGATGAAAAAACTTTATATTTTGCATCTGATATGCGGGAACTCATGGTTTATCCGATTTATACAGAGTAAAATTAAATGAGGATGGTAGTTTTGGTACCAAGAAAATCTTGGCGATGCCATAAATACTGCGGGTAGAGAAACTTATCTTTTGTAAATGACGATAAACGAATTATACTTTGCTTCTGATGGTCAACCTGGACTTGGTGGTTTGGATATTTTTATCACAGACTTCCTAAAGATGGTAGCCTTAATTTCAAACAAGTATTAAACGTAGGTGAAGAAGCCAATAGTCCAAAAGATGATTTTGCTTTAATTATCAATTCAAATTCTAAAAAAGGATTCCTAAGTTCTAATAGAGATGGTGGTCAAGGAAATGATGATATCTATAAGTTTTTAGAAACAAGACCAATTTGGTGTGAACAACTTCTATTTGGAGTGGTTACAGATGCTAAACTAAAGTGATTCTTCCAAATGCTAAGTTGATTTTATTTGATGAAAAATTCAAACAACTTAAAGAGGACTACTTCTGATAAAGATGGAAAATACCAATTCACTGAAGTGGAATGTGGTACAAAATTTTATGTAAGAACTCACTTGAAACTTATACTACTAAAGAATCTCCAGTAATTATAGGTAAAACGGATGGTAAAACTGAGTTGAATATTGAAATTGAAAAAACTCAAAAAGAAGTTAAACCAGGTGATGATTTAGCAGATGTATTTGGTATCAACTAA